>JAVHLR010000007.1 GCA_031082005.1 Patescibacteria group bacterium | reverse complement strand
CGGAACATGTCAATAGATTTGAGACACTTTCTTGAAAGAAATTAGGTTTGAGATATATTGAAAGTGGCCCTCCTTTCCGGCGGATTGATCCAGACTGCTGGAGAGAGTTTCTGCTCTTGTGGCATCCCTTTGACAAAGCGTTCCGGATGCTCATTGTATGCTGCACATAAGCAAGCATAGCGTGTGGAGAGTATCTTTGCGGCCTGTCCTGTGTGAACGATTGCTGGTGTGAGGTAGGCGATGCCGGAGTGATGGTGGTCATTGTTGTACCAGGAGAAGAAATCTCTGCAGTAACTCGTGGCTTCTTCTTGACAGGAGAATCGTTTCGGGAATTCAGGGTGGTATTTCAGAGTCTTGAAATGACTCTCTGAAAAGGGATTGTCGTTGCTGACATGAGGCCGACTGAGTGATTTGACAATGCCGAGATCGGCCAGAAGTTGGGCGACAGTCTTTGATTGCATTGATGGTCCCCTGTCAGAGTGGATGATCAATTGGCCCTTGTCAATACCCTGTTTAGCACAGCACTCGTCGATAAGGCGCTTGGCGAGCTCGGCACTTTCTCTGCTGGCAACGAGCCAGCCCACCACACAACGGCTGAAAATGTCCATGATGACATAGAGATAAAAATATGTCCACTTCTGCGGCCCCAGCAGCTTGCTGATATCCCAGGACCATATCTGATTGGGTTGTGTCGCGAGCAGTTCCGGTTTCTTGTAGTTGGGATGGCGGAGTTGGTCGCGACGCTCCCTTACCTCGCCATGGTCACTCAGAATATTGTACATCGTTCTGATCGAGCATAGGTACACTCCCTCCTCCAGGAGCGTATGGTAAACTTCAGCTGGTGCCTGGTCGATGAACCTCTCGCTGTGAAGGGTCTCTAAGACGGCCTGTCGTTCAGGTAGGCTCAATGCACGCTCAGGTGATGGTCGAGGTTCTCTGGGTACGGAAGCTTTAGGAGACTTGAACCTGTAATAGGTAGCTCTTGCAATTCCCAATGCCTGGCAACTTGCCACGAGACCCACATCGTGAGCAAGCATATGCGCCGTCTCCATCATTGTAGACCTCCAGGAAGCTCTTGATCCTGGTGAAGGTTCATAAGCTCTGAGATTTTTTTTTGCACCTCGATGATTTTTTCTGCTTTCTCAAGCTTTCGCTGGAGTTGTGCCTTCTCTCGCTCCAGTTGCGTAACCTTGTTGGCCCAGGGGTGAGCATTGCTGTGCTTTCTCCCACGTTTCTTCGGTTTGAGCATCAGGAGCTGTCCTGCGTCACGCGCCCGCCTCCAGCGTGCAAAGGTTGCCCAATAAAGGCCCTCACGTCGAAGAAGAGCAGATATCTCACCTGGTTGCAGCGAATCGCTTTCCTTAAGGATCTTTAGTTTATACTCCACGGAAAATTGACGGCGCATCGGCTTCTCAAGCACCTCCGGATCCGGCAGGTTATTCCCAAAGCTTATGCGATAACTGCCGGGTAATTTGAGGAAATTTTCTCCCTCATTCATTTCTTTGGCCAGCATCTTATATTCCTTTCCCCGCCCTTTTTCTGAGTCATGAATTCTCCAAGTTGTTCCCTCGTTTTATCTGCTTTGAGAGCCGCATAAACCGCAGGAGTATTCGCAGGCGGCCGGCAGTGAGAGTCTCCAGTCGGGCTACGCCCTCCTTCCGCCTCTCACTGCCTCTCTCCTTCTACATACCTCTAGCTTAATTACTGAGGGGACATGTGTCTCACTCTATATTAGCACGAAGGG
>JAVHLR010000006.1 GCA_031082005.1 Patescibacteria group bacterium | reverse complement strand
ATATCTCTGCATAGCTGGAAGAGACAGCAAAGACGAAGGTTGAGGTGGTGTTGGTTGATGATATGGCAAGACTTCCTTGTGACAGTATTCCTCCAGGACCCACGGTAAGTCCTCCTCCTACTGTTAGTTGGTTGTAGATGGTTCCGTTAGTGAGGACTTGGAGGGAACCGAGCTCTGCGGAGTGGGCGAGGAGGGCGGAGGTTTCCGTGCCTTTGAGGTCGATGATGGAAAAAGTACTTGCGCCATAGTTTGCCGTGTAAGCGTATCTGCCTGAAACAGCGACATCCCAAATACCAGCGCCCGTTAATGGTTTCGAGATCAATACTGGACTCGTCGAGCTAGCGACATCGATGATCGCCAACCTGCCGGAGTCGTAAGCAGAAACAAAAGCATAACGTCCGCTCACCGCGATATCAGTCGGGCCATCTGTTGCAGCCAACGCAAAAACCTTGGCTGTTACCGGGATGCTCGGATTCGACACGTCAACGACATACATGTTGTCCGTGGTATAACACGCGATGTAGGCATAACGACCCTGCACCTGAATATCGTTGGCATATGAACCGACAGCCAAAGTAGATTTCAAAACCGGATTATACGGATCGGAAACATCGAAAATCTTCAAGTCATTAGAGGTATTGCTCACCAAGTACATGTACCTACCTTCAACGTAAATTCTCTTTGGAGCTGTCGATACGGAAGAGATGGTCTTGATTACTTTTGCGTTGACCGGATCCGCGATGTCGATGATCTGCAAGGAGTTAGCCGTAGTATTCGCCACATACGCGAACCTTCCTTTTACGAAAACACCTCTCGGGGCAGTACCGGTCGTTACGTTCTTTACGATGTAAGGATTCGCCGGATTGGAGATGTTTATAATCTGCATCTGGTTACCGCTGTCGTTTACCGTATATGCATAACCGCCATCTACCGCTAAATCATATGCATTACCCGATAATGCCAAACTACTGATCAAGACCGGCACTTGCGGATTGGTGATGTCGTATGTCCTTAGGCCGTTAAAAGCGCCGTAACCATATACATAGGCATATTTGCCCTGCACTTTTACGCTGACGCTATTGAACGATGTTGCCTGATTTTTTACCACCGTAAATCCCTGCCCCGCACTTTGATACACATTCCGCACCGTCCCGCTCACATCCAACGCTTCCAATGGCGTCGATACTCCGATGCCAACAAAACCAGAAGAAGCTACCGTAAACGACTCCTGACCTCCAGAACGGAAGCGATAGCTCGAGCCAGAATCATTAAGAGCTAAAGTAAAGTCACCTGAAGTGGTCTTGTACAGGTTGCCGTCTCCATACACGGTAGTGCCTGTTCCGACTCTGACACCTGTTGCCGAATACAGACCCTCCATCGAGCCCAACATGCCCTGCACGATGACGTCGTTTCCGTTCATCACAAATGATGAATTCAAACCTCCTCCATACGTAGTAGTGCCAACGAGTAGGTTGGCGTTACCTGTCTGGTTACCGATGATGACGGTTGAGGTATTGGTGTTCTGGTCGAAGATGAAGGCTGCGGTATTGGTGGTTGATCCTCCTAGGAGTACATCCCTGGTGGAAGTGGTGGGATATATGGTGTTGTTGGTCGGGGAATCGGTCCAGATGTAGGCGGAGTTGGGTACGTCAGAGGCTTGGCAGTTGGTTCCGTCTGCGAGACACACTGCCTGGTCATTCACCGTGATGTAGGTGGATGAGACGTATTTGATTTGGGATGTACCTGATGCGTAGATGGATTGGAAAGAGAGTGCAGCAGAACCCAGGTCATAGGAACTGTTGGTGGAAGGTACGAAAGATGAGTTCAGTCTGGAAGTGATGGTCAGGAGATCGGATGAATTGTCACCGATTGAAGTATTACCCAGTACTGCCAGATTACCCGTAGTCGTGACATTACCTTGTCTTGAGATGGTCAGTACGTCAGACGTACCGTTATTGGCTTTTAGCAGGTAATCATTGTTGTTCGAAGTACCATCAGTCTGGATGTAGAGGGCAGTACGGGCTGCGGAGGCTGAATCAGAGGAAGTCTGATGGAGTGAGAAGAGCTGTCCACCTGTTGAATCGA
>JAVHLR010000005.1 GCA_031082005.1 Patescibacteria group bacterium | reverse complement strand
CTGGACCTCATCGTAGCCGTTGACGTTCGACGGCGACGACGACGTGGACATGGACCCCATTTTGACCACCCCGTGCGGACGCACCGATATTTCTCGCACTTGGCGGCCGAGGGTAGGCACAGAAGCTACCGAGGCGTGATGCGATCGGCCACTTGCTCCTGGTCGCCAAGCTGCTGCAGCCGCAAGAGCCGGAGGATCGCGGCCTGCTCCGGAGTCGGTTCGGTCAGAGTGTAGGCCTTCATCCCGTCGGCGCCGGCTGCGATTTGGTTCAAGTGGCATCCCTCGAGCACTTCCAGTGCGGCTTCGGCCGTGCACTTGCCCTTGAGCTTGTGCTGCAGCGTGCGCTCGAGCAGCAGGGCGAGCATGCAGATGCTTACGTGCGCGCGGACCTTGGCATCCGTGTGATGTCTGACCGGCCGCAGTTCCACCGTGCTCTTGATGGTCTGGAAGTCCTTCTCGACGGCGTCCTTGGCGCGATACAGCCGGCACAGCTCCGGTGCTGTGAGCTCAGTGTCAGGGTGGGCTACGACCATATTGAAGCCATCGTAGCGGCGACGGCGCGACCACTCGCGTTCGTTGAGCGTCAAGTTCACCACGTGGCGGGTGCGTCCGGAGATCTGCTGCTCGGTAATGTTCAGGTCGAATGCCTGGAGCAGATCGTCCTTGCGCAGGCGACGATCCACGGTGGCCGCGATCTGGTCGCGCCCCATACGTGATCGGGAATTGGCCAGGCGTGCATTCAGCTCGTCAGTGAAGAGGCCAATGGCTTCGAGCTGCTCGTGCGCCTTTCGCCGCTGGTTCACGAACATTTGCGGATTGAAGTACAAGGTGGCACGGACGCGGACGGGCTCGGGTGCAGACTCTGGGCTCGGCGCATCGGTGCTTCGCACCACGCTGAGCGGACGTGCACTGGCACGTCGCGCACGGGGACTGGCGACCAACATGGAGAACGCTTCGCATTGCTGCTGCGGGTCCTTGAGGCGAGCGATGCGGATGACTTCTTCGAGCGAGCGTCCGGCGGCTTTGCCGTCCAGGATCTGCTGCTGTACGGACTGCGGTAGCCGACGCAGCAAGCAGTAGCGCGAGCCGAGCTGTTTGCTGATACCGAGCGAGCGGGCAGCGCTCGCCTGGCTCGAAAAGCGGCCGGCGGCGGTAGCCTCGTCGATCGAGATGGCAAGCTTCATGACTTGGGCGATCGCATCATCCTGACAAGCAGGGGCGGCCTGCTCAACACAGTCCTCAGCGAGGCGTTCGACGACGCCCAGGTCGAGCAAGAACAGACTATCGTCGAGGCGCTGCAGGCCCGCCGCTTCAATCAAGCGAGTTGCTTCCTGCGTATCTTCTTGCTGATGGCCGTGCTGGTGTGGCTCGAACGCAGCGAGCGCCTTGTGTGGGACACGATCGGTATAGGCGTCGTACTCGGTGGTTGTCAGCGCACTGACGAAGTGCAAGCCCGCAGCAAGCATCTGCCGGATTTGAGCCGTGCGTCCCATCGCCCGGTCGCATACCAACGGAACGTGCTGCGCCCAGCGAAGTCCGGCGACCAGCCCGAGCATCCGGCCCATCGCCGTCACCTCGGATTCCCGACCATGGATGACTTCCCAGCGCAACGGGTAGCCCAGCTGATTGCACAGAAGTACGATCCCAATCTTGCGCTCTATCCGCCCCTCCTTGGTCTTGGCCCGCGCCGCCAACTCTGGGCCCTGGCCCACGAACCACGTATCGGTGGCATCCAGAAACAGCGAGACGAAGGCGCCGTCACGATCCTGGTAGCGCGCCGTCAGCTTGCTCATCAGCCTTGGCTGGGCGGCATCAAGTTCGTCGAGCACACGGTGCACACGGGTGTTGTTGAAGGCCGCGGGTGACACATGCAGAAGTTCGGGCAGGGCGGACTTGGGAAACCAACGCGTCGCATACAGCTTCGAGCCCGGGTCCAAGCCGCGCTGCAGGGTCAAGGCGGCGAGCACAGCTGCGGGCGCCACGTCAGAGGAGCCTTCGGGCAACACCTCATCGAACAGTCCTGTCAGCTGCCACTCGTCCCAAAGCGCGAGCAACACGGCGGCATCCAGGTAGCGAAGGTTGGCGAGGATCTTGGGTAGCGTGCGCGAAGGCCTTGCGGCCCGCGCCAGGACAACGCGCTTTTTGAGCCGCGCAGCCTGCAGCGTGGTGCGTAGGTTTTCGACCTCGAGAGGCGACAGCGCGCCCAGGTTGGCGACCACGCGGTGCGTGGGCACGCCGTCGGACTCGCGCCGGTAGCTCTCGACCAATTGGGCGTACTCGTAGCTCTTGCCGTTGCGGGTGGAGCGGGAGATTCTCAGCTGCATCGCGCTGTGCCTACCTGTTGAGGTAGCAATACCGGCCCGACTACGTCGTGTCAAGGCCGTTCCGCAAACCTAGACTTTCCACATTTGTGCCTACCATGGTCGTCCAAGTTGTTGATTACAAAAGATTGACGCGGTGTGGCGATCAAAATGGGATGGACGCGTTACGTTGACGATCAGATCATCTTGGTCAACATGGCGACTTCGCCTTCGAGCAGCCGAATACCCCTGTCGTACGCCTGCTCGGTCACAAGCTTTCGGAGCTTGAGGACATCAAGACTTGAAGCGCATTCCATCGCCTCGCCGCGCGCGATCTTTTACGTCAAGGTAACGCGTCCATGTCCACGTCCACCTCGTCGTCGCCGTCGAACGTCCACGACCACGTCAACCAAGCCGATTACGTCAACGACGCCGTCAACGCACTGCGGGCGGGGGTACGCCCGCGACGAGCGCCACCCGCGGCGGCATCTTCGATTTCCGGGTAGAGATGCAGCAGTTTGATGCGCGCCTCTTTTGTCTTGAAGCGCCATCGGACCACCACCTTGTCGTGCTGCGCGTGCCACGCTCTCAGGACCGTCCGCAGTTGCGGCAGCGAGGCGATGCGCTGGTCCAGTGCTTGCCTGGACAGCACCGAGAGCTGGATCTCGGCGACATTGAGCCAACTGCCGTGCTTGGGCGTGAAGTGCAACTCGAAGCGCTGGGCCAGCCTTCGCGCTTCTGCCGGCTCGAAGGCTTCGTAGAATGCCGCGAGCGAGTGCGTGCTCAGGTTGTCCATGACCAGCACGATTTGCTCTGCCGCGGGGTATTGGTCGTCCGACAGCCAGCGGAGAAACTTCGCAAAGTCCACGGAGGTGCGCCGTTCCGTGGCTTGGGTCATGACTCGGCCGGTGAGCGGCTCGACGGCCATGAAGATGTTGGCCGTGCCGCAGCGGCTGTACTCGTCATCGACGCGTGCGGGCACGCCGGGGGACGCAGGAATCGGAGCCCGCACGTGATCCAGCAATTGCTTGCTGGTTTCGTCTACACAGACCTGTGGTCTGAGCGGGTCATAGGCCCGGTGAACCACATCCAGGACATCTTCCATGGCATGTACGAAGGGGGCATTGTGGGACGGGGGAATGCAGAAGCGTTCGATGAGCCAAGGCTTTATCGCGTTTTTTTTAGACGCCGGCAGATCGTCGTTCTGCTCACTGTATCGACGATGCTCAACTCCACCATCCGGCTCGCCAACATCGACAGCGTCCAACTGGCCCGCCCATCCGGCGGCTGGCTGCAGGCGAGCTGAACCAGGCGCGCCTCAGCAACGCCGTCGAGCACCGGCGCTCTGGGCGGACGGGGAGGCTTCCTCTGCTCGACCGCTGGCTGCAGGCCGTAGATGCAGCAGCGCTCACGCACCCGCTCCACCGTCCGCTGGGTTACTTCCGCTTCCTCCGCGATCTCAGCATCCGTCAAGCCCTCGTCGGCTTTCAGCAGGATCTGCGCTCGTTGTCGCTTACGCGCGGCAGCCTTGCTCTTGAGCAAAGACTCGAGCGCTGCCCGTTCTTCCACGGTGAGGTTGATGATGGTTCGCTTCTGCATACCTCCATGGAACACGGCAGCTGCCGGATGGAAAGCGAAAACCGAGCGAGCCGCCGCGGGGTGGGTGGGCAATCGCCGCACATCATGTGCAGTGCGGGGGAGCGGCGGCGAGCGATCCGTCGATCCGACGGCTCAATGGAAACGGTCTACTAGCAGCGTGCGCCGAAAAAATTTCCCGAGTGATTTCGATCACTTGGAAATCG
>JAVHLR010000002.1 GCA_031082005.1 Patescibacteria group bacterium | reverse complement strand
CCGAAGTGTCGTAGATCGAGAACTTGAGGGCATATGTCCCGTCAGTCACAGCTGCTCCGGCAGAGGTGAGGAGTTTGCCTTGGTAGTTTACGAAGTGGGGAACAGAAGAGGCAGCGGAGACTGGAACAACCAAAAACGATAAAATCGCTAAAATTGCAACAAAAATATTCCCGATGACATATCGGCTTGATAAGAAAAAGGTACGCGATGTCTTGGTGGACATTGTTGCTATCTGCTAACCAGATTTGTGCGTTGATAAATCTATGAATTTACCCACAACTGACATGAAAACTCGGATAACTTCAGATGGACCAACGCTCTATATATTTTACCTAATAACAAATAAGGCCATATTTGGCCTTATTGTGTTAATTTTGATTGTTAATAAAGTGTGGAAACAATAAACTACTTATCCACAGACTGTAAAATTACATTCTGATCGATGATCGCCTCCTCTTTGCCGCTTAGGTCGATATCCGGACTGACGTACTTTTTGAAGCCAGGCTTCTCCGCCGTTACATAGTAGATATTCCTCTTTACGAAGAAACCATACTTACCGTTCCTATCAGTAACCTGGGTCTCCAAAAGTTTATTGAACTTCTTATCAAAGATTCGGATAATGACGTTAGCCAATGGCTTCTTGGTCTTAGAATCTAAGACAATACCCCAGCTCTTCGGTCTGATGGGCAGCGCCAAGCGTCTAAATAAGAGATAGATACCGACTTGAGAAACCAACAGTAAAGCGTTCGGGACACTTGGTGTGATTATCAATATGATCATCCCCACCGGAATACCCATGAAAGCCACTCCGTGCCTGATGAGCTGCAAAGACTTCTTGAAGAAAATCCTACGCGGCGTTTCTTCGCGTGTGATCGGGTCGATCGGTACATTGAAAGCCAATACGCCGTCAGAAGGACTCTCCAGCTTATCGCCGTGATAAAGATCAAGGAATTCTACGTCTTCTGCCTTTCCCTTAAGGTACTCCGTCGGAAAAACATAGCCAGGCTTAACCACCTCAATCAAATAATTGCCTGGTTTGACCAAGAACCTATATCTACCCGCCTTGTCCGTGACCGAAGTCTGCATCACCAACTTAGTCTCGAAATGAGTCAAGCGCATGATCGCTAAGTCAACAGGCTGTTTGCTCAAGGAATTGTACACGACACCCCACTTCTTCCTTCTCTTCCGTCCGAAAAGCAAAATCGGTTGTGTGAAAAAATATTGGAGGTAAGCCAGTGAGTTAAAAAGTGAAATCGCACTCACCGTATTGATCAACGAGACGGAAAGCAGCAAAGGCGACGCCGTGCTGCTGATGGTTTGCACAACAGGAGCATCTAATGCGGCTCTGATTACTTTTATTCCATAACCCACGTCTTCAATCGCATTTCCAGCGATAATCGAGAGGTTCGTGGCTAAAGGCGCGCCCTCAATCAGAGGCTTATCCAGCGGAACCTTGATTAAGGCGACATTCTGGTTGAAGACGTTCTGGTTTACGAAAATCGGTTCTGTCGTTTTTTCCCTGAAACCGTCCTTACTTACATTCACGTAATATCTGCCATTTGGGACAACGTATGTATAGACGCCGTCAGCTGACGTTTGAGTTTCCTGGCCATACAACACCCATTCTCCGCCCAACTGTTGATACAAGCGGACCGTCGCACCCGCGACCGGTAACCCCTGTTCTCCAAGCAGATCGTCTTCACGCACCACGCCGCCCTGTTGTGAATTCAGAAAATCTACCCTTGTTCCAGAAGTGCCGTTCTGGAAGATGACCGTCACCGTCGCTTCATAGATACCCGTTTCAGGCGCAACGAAGGAACCGGTGTAGGCATTCTGGCTCGAATCGTAAACCAAAGCATAATAACCCGCGATCTGCGAAGCGACCGATAAAGTAGCGCCGATGGGGATTTCCCCTAAACCGATCACCGGAACGACGACAGTCACAGTCGATCCCGACAAGACTCCTATCCTGCCCGCAGCATCCGGAACCAGCTCGACCCTTCCATCAGCTCCATAGTATTGCGCAAGAATTGTGATTCCAGGTTCGACCGGAAGCGTCGTCGTCGGAACGACTATCGGAGGAGTCACGATCGGCGGAGTCGTAGTCGTGACCGGAGGTACTATCGGAGGAGTCACGATCGGCGGAGTCGTAGTCGTCACGGGCGGTAACGGAGGTGTGGAAGTCGGTACGGGAGGAATAGGTGGTGTGCTCGTCGGAGGTAGCACGATTGGACCAACCGGTGTTGCGCTGGCCAGGGCACCTGAAGCAAAATTATTGTGCGTATCATACGCATAAGCAGCGTAGTAATACGTAACACCGTTAGTCAGTCCGCTATCAAGGGAGGTATTCGCTGCACCCTGATATACCAGAATGCCGTCATTCGGACCTGTCGGATATCCACCCTCTTTCCTCACGATGCGCGTGCCTGCAAAATCCGGATCAGGTGGCACATTCCAATTCAGCGTTACAATCGTATCTCCTGGCGTTGCCGTCAGATCACTGACGTTCGCCGGAGCAGTCGAATCTATCGTCGTGGTGAAAGTATAGTCCTCGGTCGAGGTAGAATTATTCGCCACATCAGAAGATGTGACTTTGAAATGATACAAAGTGCCTTCCTGAAGACCAGATATCGGTACGGCATGCGTAGTCACGTAACCAGCCAATGTCTCGACCTGGCCATAACCTGACGTTATCCCATAATCGACCGTACTGTTCGCCGGCTCATCCGTATCCCAAACAATTATCGCCGAAGTATCTGTGATATTCACGACGTGGACATTCGATATCACCGGCAAGGTCAAATCTCCAGAGGTCGTGAACGTCTGGTCAGCCGACGTCGTCGACAACGACGCCTGATCCGTTGAGCTGACGATGAAATGATACAAGGTGCTTGGGGTCAAACCGGACAGATTTATGCTATGGCTTAGCGTATATGTCGCGTCAGAAACCGTCCCGCTCGCATAAGAAAAATCTGTACCGAATTGTACAGTCGAATTCGCCAACACGTCCGTCAACCAAGTCACTGTGACAGAGTTGCTCGTAATGTTTATGACCTGGATGTTATAAACCACCGGCGGAGTAGGGTTTTGGCCGCCGCCTCCACCTCCATCAGGCGGTGTCGATGTCGTCGTGGTCGCCGCCACGGTTGCCGATACGGCGACCGAAGAATTATCGACGATTACCACGCCGAGAGTATTCGAATCACCAAACGTACCCCCGATGGTCACTTGAGCCGTCATCGCAGAACCTGGGTTCGTCAACTTGTTCGTGCCCCCAACTGCATTCGTGCCTATTTTTATACCGATTAAATTATTCGAGGGTACCGTCCCCAGTGCTGCATCTGTCGGCGCGGTAAAACGTATGGTCGTACCGATTATCGACACGCCCCAAACACCTACCCCCGCAGCACCGGCTAAAGTCAAAGCGTTCTCGAATCCCGTCACCGGACCATATGACAAATCGATATCCCCCACACCCACCAGACCAAAAACAAAATCCGGCATGGCTACATCAATATAATCAGTCGGCGCGTCGATGCCGCTCGGTGTCTTTAAGACAATCTGATGATTTGCCTGCGCACCTGTCGTATGAGTTTCGATCGTATCTGACGCAGGAGTCGCCAGCGCTGCCAAGGCTGATGAAACAGGCAATACCAACAAAGCGGTAATCGCTACCGCCGAAAACAATTTACTGACAAATGAAAACAAAGGGCGCTTCATGGGTCTCGAGGGACAATCACACCCCCCGAAAAATCGGGGGGACAAATCGTAGCTCGATCAAATCTTGGTCTTTCTGTTCATGGCCGACTTGATGACCATGGCGTTATACACCTTTATCATGACGGCGAGACCCAACAGCAACAACAAGGCTACGAGAGCCAACCTCCAAGGAAAAACCCAAAAGGAAACCTCCGCATTCAATGGCTGGTTCTGAGTCCCGTATTTCGCATCCACCTTAGCCGTGTATCTTCCGACGGCGAAACCACTCCACTCCGCCTTCAGATTACCCAAGAAGCTGGTCGGGACCTCATCGCCAATATCACCCCAAAACGAAGTGATCCTCCTTATACTGTTCGGCAAAACTTTGTTGTTTTTTGGATTGACTGGAACCGACGTCACTTTCGTGCCGAACATGTTATAGATATCTATCTGACCGTTCGGATTTATGTGTACGCTGCCCGTATTCTTTACCCTAAGCTGGAAAAATGCCGGCAAGTGGTTAATACTCGACACTTCTTTTGGATTTGAAGGATCCAGGGTTTCAGCCACTAGACTGAAAGATTCTACATTCGCCGATTCCTTAATGTTTCCGTTGACATTTACCAAGAACAACACACCAAGTTTTCCGCCAACTCCGACTGCGGTTCCGCCCGCGTCATCCGGGTTAGTAGAAAAGAAAAGCGTCGCATAATGACCCCCCGGCTCTGCATTCTTAGGCAGGTTAACCGACCACTTAAATTCTTTTTTCTCACCCGCAGCTATTGTTATAGATTTCTGATCTAAAAAAATCCAACTCGGTAAACCGCCGTTGTCGGATTCTTCCAAATATTCCTGCTGTCCTTCTTCTCCCTTAGGTATAAACTTCTGTACCGAGGCATAAAAGGTCTGATCTTGCTTGGATTCGTTGATCAGAAGAACCGAGCCTTGTTCAGCCTGCCCTGGATCCATCGTCTTGTCCACTAAGGGGGGCGAAATGGTTAAGGCATGGGCAAAACCAGGCACAAAAAGGAACGATACAACGACAACAGACATCGTTTGGAATATTTTTCTCATCATAATATGGTTTTATTAGTTCAACAGCCTTGACCCCGATTGCTCGGGATCAAGAAGCAGAACCAACTCCCTAGTAAGTTGCTGTTACGTAATAAGTAACTGTCTGCGAATAGCTTCCTGCGGGAGTACCGCTGGTGATATTCGCAAAATGTTTGACTAGAGTGGACTTGGCCAATGTGGCATTCGATCTATCGAATGCATCATTATAGCTGATGAAGTTCTGCGTAGACGTCGGTACCGGCGAGGTATCGGTTCCAAAAGTATATCCAGTCGGATTATTCTCTGTTACCGCACCAGTGTAGGCACCTCCAGCGACACGACCGCCGGTCGTAGCGCCATAGACCTCTATGCCATATTGCTCTGCGTTACCTGGATTTGAAGCGGCGTTATCGACGACCTGCGTGATCGTCGCGCTTCCGCTGTAATTCAGGTCTGCATTGGCAGCAATGGTAGCCTGGAACCCAGAAGCTGCATTCGTTCCGATCAACAAGCGATAACTGCAAGTTGATGAAGCGGCAGTAGTCAGAGTCCCTAAATTACATGAATTCGTCAACGTCTCCACATCCGTTCCCGGAGTAATCGCAAGTGACAGCGTGGCTGGCACGGTCGCGGTCACACTGACCTGGTTGCTGCCGTTCGCATAGAACAAAGCTGCTCCAAAATCAGCGATGCCGGAAACAAATACAGCTATCGAATACGAATAGGCACCTGCTGGGAAAGCTACGCTCAACTCAAGCGAATTGGTGAGCAACGTCGTCGGAGCAGAAAGCGTATAAGTCGCTGAATTGGTGCTCGTGGAGGTCAACGTACCATCAGGAGTCGCGTCGCCGTCCAAATCGACAGTCGCCGGTGTACCTGACGAGAAGGTAATCGTACCCGCTCCTGCAGCCGTGATGGTAACCGTATTTCCCGAAGGGATAATAGCGGATCCAGTCCAGGCAATAGTCACATCAGTCGGTGACGAAGAACTTGAATTCGGCGTGAGCGTTACCGCGACACCCGACGCACCAACCGGCATACCTACCAACATCGTGCTTAACACGATCGCTACTAGTGATATCTTAGATAATATTTTTCTCATATTTTGTTTTTAACCTCGGCTTCATGAGTGCCGAAGTAGATCGAGTTTATATTTTTCCCCCTCATGATGATGAAAATATAAACTTGTTTGCCCCAAAACGAATTATTAAGTTCTTCTTTCCGCATGAGGCTACGGAAATCGACCGTTTTCTTGAAGAACCACGACGTGCCATCCTGTTCTTGGCACGAGCGTCGATCATCAAAAGATCAATAATTTGCCGTTACAGTGTAATAAACAAGGTGCGAATAATTCCCCGCTGGGGTGTTATTATTTATCGATATCTTATACACAAACCCGACTCTCTCTTCCGTCGTCGCGACTGCACTCGACTGCTGGATTGCCCGTGTCGTCGTCGTAAAAGCATAATCCGAACCCGTGCTGGTTGCACCGGAACCAAAAACTTCCCACCCATATTCTTCACTACCCACTGTGACCGTTCCATCAGCTACATCCAGGATTGCCGTAGTAGTCGAATACCACAAATCATGGTTTTCGCTGACATATACAGTATAACCGTTCTGCGCATCAGATGTCACCCTCGTTGCTGTCAAGGATGTCTTCCCTGTCGAAGCGCTCAAAGTACCGAAATCAATTGAATTCCCATTTAATCTATAGACAAAGTCATCACCCCCCGCCGGCGATGCACTCAAACTCCCCGGAGAGCCGTCCCATTGATCCACATAGACATCAAAACCCGAGATTGAAGTTATCTTTCCGACTGCAATAATCTGGGATAATCCCATATTTTCCACAACACCAATCATGTCATCAACGGAAAAACTAGAGGTTGAATTGACAGTCACAAACAAACCGGCATTGTTAAAAACAGTATACGCCGATCCAGTTGCATCCTCTTGAGTTCCTAAATTAAAACTCAATTGTGCCTCTTCACCCTCTCCCACCCTATAGCCAGCGCTTATTGAGTAATTAGTACTAGTTGATTCACCCGTCGCCTGCTCTCCCACCGTGTCATGCAGTGAGTAATTAGTGGATGTGGATATATCATCACCACCGCTGTTAATTGAGTCCCAGTTTATTTGATAGTTAGTGCTCGTCATGGCAAAAACGTGTAAATTTACAATAGAAAAACTAAGTATCAATAAAATACTCATCCGCATCAACAAGCCAGAGCTTCTCATGCGCTAGAATTATAGCCTAAATTTAGTATTTTTTAAAGAATACTGTTATGCGTCGTAAAATTCATAATAAATGTTTCACGTGAAACATTTTTACACTCCATACAATCAATTTAACAACCGATGTACATTAACGCAGCAATTTTTTAAAACAGAACAACCATGAAAGCAGAACGTCCTTTTGCTCATTTCTTAATACATCCAAATATCTCGATCGCTACTCCAAACTAATCGCTCAAACCCTCAAATCCTTTTCGCAATAAGTAAATTCATAATTACAAATTGTTTCACGTGAAACAATTTTTCCCCTTGTACCTCGTTCTTATGATTATTCATATCTGGTATCTCAGTGCCCGATCTGTCATTAGCGCGTTCTATAAACAAATCAATCAATAAGTGTTAAATTTGTCTCAAATAAATTTTTAACACTCATACGAGAGTTTTACCTAGTTATTTGGTGTTTTGCAATTGTTTCACGTGAAACATTTTTTTTAAAGATAAACAATTCCCTATTTTTTTATAAAAGCCATGAACGCGGATACGCACGAGATAACCAAACAAGCACCCACATCTTAGACTAAATAAGTTAAATCATGTTCCAAAACAAAAACAAAATTCATTTTCGTTAATTTACTTATTTAATTTAAAAATTGTTTCACGTGAAACAATTTTGAAAGACATGGCGCTTCAACTGTATAAGCTTTCAATTGTATGACAAACTTCCTAAGCCGACAGCAACTAAACAATACTATCTAAACTAAGAGAACCAACATCTCTAAAAAGTAGATTTTCATAGCACAAATAATTTGGATAACGAGTACATTAATCTCAAATTGTTTCACGTGAAACAATTTGAAACATGTCGATGTTAAAAAATAGTTGCCATCAAAGTGTCATACAGCGCAATTAGCTCAAATGCATGAAATACACGATCTGCTAGAAAATTCATTTTCAAAATTGTTTCACGTGAAACAATTTTGAAAAAAATCATAACGCATCGTTTCCTAAAAAAAATAAAATCGCCGTATGGCGATCTTACTCATGGTGGACCGAGGGGGATTCGAACCCCCGACCTCTGCAATGCGAATGCAGCGCTCTACCAACTGAGCTATCGGCCCAAATGTTTCACGTGAAACAATTTGGAGACACCGGGACAATATTCGGATGAAATACTTTCCTGGTGTCTCCAGGTGGAATCGAACCACCATCTAGGGCTTAGGAGTCCCTTATTCTTCCCTTGAACTATGGAGACATGCGTCGTAAAATATTTAAGTACGACCAACTAGCTCATTTTTAGCTAAAATAGAATAAGATATTAAACTCCTAAAGTCAACAATACCTATAACCTCTTGACTGAATCTGTAAGTTTACGTATATTCTTCTGACAATCTATGCCAAACAAGCAAGCTTCCATCAAGCACTTGCGTCAAACAAAAAAACGCCAGGCTCACAACGATAAGCTCAAGAGCTATATCAAATTTTTAACGAACGCCAGCAAAAAAGCGCTTGATGCAAAAAACTTTGAAGAAGCAAAAACGCACATTGCGCATTTTCAGCAGATCATGGACAAAGCAGTCAAGGTAGGGATCGTGAAGAAAAACAAAGCGTCACGAAAAAAATCAACTTTAATGAAATCACTGGCTAAAGCCGGTAAATAAAAAATCGCCCCGACCAATTCGGGGCGATTTTTTATTTGTAAAAACTCTCGATTTCATCAACGGTGGCTAAACCAGTACGAGAAACGAATAAACATTCGGCTCCGCTTTTCAAGCCGAGCAAGAGATTATCGGCTTTTGTCCGCATCAGAATATTTTTCGCAAAAGGCGGTAACCTGACGTCCTGTCCGTCTTGAACTTTTAAACCGCTTTTACTTTGCCCATAGACCAAAGAGGGGACTTGCTCTTCGTAAAAATCATGTAAAAAAGATCTCCATCCCTGCGCCTTCGAGAGATACTTGCCCACCGCGCCAAAAACGTTTCCTTCATCCGTGTCCAATTCGATCATTGGTGCATCAGGATTAGCTGAAAGTTTCATCATCTCTTGATAAGCCATCCATGTATCCGGATAGTACCTGACCGCCGCTTCCATCGCTCTCTTTTCGTTCACGTCATTATTGATTGCGAATTTTTTGCACCACAGTTTGAATTCATCTGAACCCATCAGATCGAATTCGTACCGGTGTACCTCGACGTCCTTCAGATCCTTCATCATCTTCTCGCTCACTTCGTCCGACTCCAGGGTGACAAGGATCAATCCCGACGCGTCTTCCTTCAATCTCTTGATCAACGTCTTGAGCTGCGGTGGCTTTATCTGCGCCAATAGACCATCACACCTGATCAACCTTCGGGCGGAAAACATCGACATCGCGCCCGTCTGATTCAGTACTCCGTCAATATTTTTCGCATCGATTTTTTCTATTGAAAAACCGCTCGAATCGAACTTCAGCTTGAATGCATCCACCAACTCTTGGGCCTTCTGCCTCGAGCGGAATGTATCTTTACCCGAACAAATCAACAACATGCGTACAGCCTATCCTGACATCTAAAGAAAGGGAATAGGAGGTTCAAATCAAAGCTTTCTCATCTCTTCCCAATTGGCACCCTGCTTGGCTTCGACGACAATAGGGCAACCGATATGCTCGGCTTCCTCCATTAAAATTTTCACTTTTTCCGCGACAATGCCCACCTCCTCAAACGGGACTTCAAAAACCAATTCATCGTGAACCTGCAATAGCATCCTCGAACTCTTTGAGATGTCGGGCAATCTGTCATGCACCTTAATCATCGCGAGCTTCATCATGTCCGCAGCCGTGCCTTGCACCGGCATATTGATCGCCATACGCTCACTGGCCGCTCGTATATCGGGCCGCGAAGAATTGATGTCTTTCAACTTCCTGCGTCTTCCGAATAATGTCTCGACATAGCCTTTTTCGTGCGCACTCGCCCTCGTAGTATCTAAAAACTCCTTGATGCCGGAATAGACTTGGAAATAATCGTCGATAAAGACTCTCGCCTGATCCATCGGAATACCCGCAGATCGCGCCAAACCTTGCGGACCCTGTCCGTAAACGATTCCGAAGTTAATTGCCTTTGCCGCGCGCCTCATCTCTTTCGTCACTGCGTCCAAGGAGACGCCCCAAATAGCCGCTGCAGTTGATGAATGGATGTCGTGACCTTGAGCAAAAGCTTGCAGCATCATCTTATCCTTGGATAGAGCCGCTATGACACGCAGCTCAATCTGTGAATAGTCACATGAGAGTAGGACGAAGCCCTCACTCGCCACGAAACCCCGCCTGATACGGCGTCCCTGGTCGGTTCTGATGGGGATGTTCTGTAGATTTGGATTTACCGAAGAAAGCCTACCCGTTGCCGTCGCCACCTGATTGAACGTCGTATGTATCCTGTCGTCCGCATCGGCAAGCTGCGGTAAGGTGTCGATATATGTCGAAAGCAATTTCGCGACCTCTCGATATTCCGCGATCTTTTCGATGATCGGATGTGCGTCTTTCAGTTTGTCTAACTCTGCCGCAGCCGTAGAGATTCCGGTCTTTCCGCGTTTGATGCCTTTTGTGGAGACACCTAGTACATCGAACAAAATATGTGAGAGCTGGGTGGGGGATGCCGGGTTGAATTCCTCACCAGCCAAAGTGACCATCTCTTTCTCCAGCCGCGATTTTTCAGCTGTGAAATCTTGTGACAACTTCTTGAAATATAATTTGTCTATCTTGATCCCGTTCTCTTCCATCTCTGCCAAAACAGGTATCAATGGCATTTCATATTTATCGAGTATATCGACTAAACCGTCCTGTTCGATCTCCGCCTTCAGACCCGGAGCCAATTTTCTTATCGCGTCAACAAAAAATACGACATCAGGACAATCGGCTTTCCTGATCAGACCCAGTCTGTCTTTCGCCAGTTCGTCCAGGTCATGACCGCCCTCTCCTGCAGAAAGCAGATAGGCGGCGATCTCGGTATCAAAACCCAAACCCCTTAAATGCAGACCTTTTTCCGCACACCAGTGAACAGCCCGCTTCAGACCATGACCCGACTTTAATATCCTGTCGTCCTCCAATAAAATCCTCAACGCACTCTTACCGGCTTCGTCATCGATTATGTGCTGCGACACCGCTAATATCTCTTTATCCGAGGCTAACGCAAAGATCGGCACATCACCGAACAACGATTCTTGCGGTAACGCAACTTGCTGGAGAAAAATCTCGTCGCCTGCTTTGATCTTTGCCGCAAAAGACTTTATGTCAGACGTAGTGTCACAAGAACCCGGTTTTGTTTCGTTATTTTTCGCGATGCGGTCATTCGTCTCATTTATTCTCTGGCTTGGTCCATAAGTCTCGTCTTTCAGGGCAAGACGCGACAGCAGAGTCTTGAAACCAAAACCGACGAACAGATTTTTCAATTCTTCCACGTCGACTGATCTGCGCTTCAGTTCGTTCAAATCATCGACGATCGGTACATTCGTCACCAGCCTTACCAGCGGAAGAGTAGCTCTCGCCGACGCCTCGCCCGCCAATAATTTGTTCCTGACTGACGCGGTCATTTCGCTCTTAGGATCATGTGCCGCCTTAAGTATCCTGTCTAAATCATCATATGTCTGAAGCAGCTTTGTCGCCGTGACTTCTCCGATGCCGGGCACGCCCTTCAGATTATCCGAAGCATCTCCGCGCATCGCCTTAAAATCAACAATCTGATCAGGACGCAAGCCCACCAGCGTCTTCAGATTCTCCTCGTCATACGTCATGGTCTCGGTGACGCCTTTTTTGAAGGCAACCACCCTTACCCGTTTCCCGATTGCCTGCCAAGCATCCTTATCGCTGGTCAACAATGTCACTTCTACGTTTTTTGACGAAAACCGCACCGCAAGAGTACCCAACAGGTCATCAGCCTCGTATCCATCCAACTCCAAATTCGTTCCACCTAAGGCTGTGACGATTTTCTTCACTTCCGGCGCCTGATCATAAAACTCCTGCGGCTGTTCTTCTCGCTGCGCCTTATATTGCGGTTCTGCGGTGTGCCTGAATGTCGGCGCCGCCGTATCCCAACACACAGCCAGATAATCCGGCCTTTCCGTATCCAAGACCTTAAGCAACACCATCGAGAAACCGTATATCGCGTTGACCAAAACCCCGTCCGGCGACGTTAACGGCGGCAGAGCATGCCAAGCGCGATGCAATAAGGCATTAGCATCGATGACCAGTGCTTTTTCAGACATGCCTACAAAATAGCGCACTTATGGAAAAGGTAAAAGCTAGCCCTCAAGTTCTACGCGCAATTTCTCGATCCACCTCACGATAGCCACATCCAAACCCAAACTCACCAGTCGCTTCGCGTCTCGAGGGATATACGGACCATAATCCCACGCACCAACCCTGAAACCTCTTCGCTGCAGCGCCTCCACTCTACGTTTATTTAAAACAGGAAACGGAAAAGCGACCGCAAAAGGCGAAAGTCTTTCCAATCTAGAGAACCATTGTTTGCTGCGCAATGGAAGATGCCAACGCGACTGCAATATGATCACACGCGCATCCGGTATCTCATCCTTCACCGATTTCAATATCGAGTGGTTGAAAGACGAAATCAAGGTCCTTTCGCGCAAACTAGCGCTCGTCTTCATCTTCCTTATGAGCGGTTCTATCACACCTCTGTGCTTGATCTCGAAATCAAGCACGCTCGGGGCATGTATGTGCGCCGTTACCTCATTTAACGTCGGGATGCAGCCTCCGTACCTCAAAGGCAGCGCCTTCAACTCGTTTACCGTCAGGCGTTCGACCTTCAAGGCGACACCAGCAATGCGGTGCAGATTCGGATCATGCACGATGACCACCTCTCCATCTTTAGCCAAACGCAAATCCATCTCTACACCATCGGCTCCATGGGCGATGGCGTTAGAAAAAGACTCAAGCGTGTCTTCGGACATTTGTCGCGTCTGCCTCCCACGGTGACCTAATATCATCATACTTCATGAAAAGGCATCCACCTTTTTCGGATTCAACACTTATTAATGGAGGCCAGAGCGGGAATCGAACCCGCGAATACAGGTTTTGCAGACCCGTGCCTTACCACTTGGCTATCTGGCCTTGAAAAATATGGGTTGAAATCATCGACCTTCATCATCAGGGCGACAGGAATTTACCAATTCTGTCGGTATTTGTCGAGAGCGTGAAAGCAAAGAACTCGCCCCTTCATCCGTCGAAGAGCTGTCGATCATCTCAAGATTTCTATCTTGATGTTGCGTTTTACGCCGAACTGACGGCACTTCGCTACGGTCGGCATCCAGACGTCGACACGATTCGAATAGCGTTTGTTCATACGATCGTGGACCTCGAACACCTTATCTCCGAACAATGCCGGAATGCGCACCCTGGTCCCGAACTTCAGGAAGTTGGCCGCGATTATGCCGTCACCGACGCGTGAACCATCAGCTGTGATGAAAGGGGAGTCATCTGTTTGCCAGGGCACCGACGAAAAAGCGGTCACCGTCACATACCTTATATCCGTTGGTGGAACAGCCTTAGCCTCATGGAGTTCTCCACCTAACTTCTCCGCCACAAAAATCCCGCCCTGTTGGTTGTCATCATGGATCGATTTGCCCGTTTCCCAAAGCATGACATCGGGCAAAACATCAGATGTCTCCGCCGCCTGGACGCGCACGCTGGTCAATAGCAGCGCAACAATCAAAACCACGACAGTATTGCGCTGTCTCTCCGTCAGATTGAAGGCATTAGTCAGTACTCCCATATTTGGTACAATCAGTCAGTGCTCATAGGCAATCCTGCCGCTAAACCGCATATAATTACCATCTTGGCCCTAAGTGTCAAGCGCTCTACGCAATAATTTGGCTAAAATAAGCCAAAAAACTATGCCAATTAAGCATCTCACAGAAGTCGTCAAGGGTTCGCGCGAGACCAACCCGGAACAAAAAAAGAAACGCAAAGATAAGCTGAAGAAAATCGCTTTTGGCGCGGTATTGGTGATCGGCTGCCTCGGTCTGGCAGGAGCCCTTTTCTTAAGTATGGCTATGGCTTGGATTTCTCGCGACCTTCCTGATCCGAATTCCCTTATAACCCGCGAGCTCCAGCTGTCGACCAAGATCTACGACCGCAGCGGATCACATCTCCTGTACGAAATCCACGGCGACGAAAACCGTACTTTAATCCAGATCAAAGACCTCCCGGCTTACGTCGGGCAAGCCACCATCTCGGTCGAAGACAAGACGTTCTACCAACACCATGGGATCAGTTGGCGCGGATTAGTGCGCGCCGTCGTAGTCAACTCCCTGCGCGGCGAATCCATCAAGGGTACATCGACTCTCACGCAGCAGCTGGTCAGAAATGCGATTCTGACCACCGAAAGAAGTTACACCAGAAAAATCAAAGAGGTTCTGCTCTCATTGCAGATAGAACGCGTCTTCGACAAGGATCAGATACTTCAGATGTATCTGAACGAGGTCCCTTACGGCAGCACGATATACGGCATCGAGTCAGCCGCGCGGTCATACTTCGGCAAACCCGCCAAAGATCTGACCGTCGACGAAGCCGCGCTCCTCGCCGCTTTGCCTCAAGCCCCTGACCGCTACTCGCCCTACGGCAACGGGACAAGAGGGGACAACAGGGAACTGCTGGTCCAACGCCAAAAATACATCATCGGCCTCATGCGCGAACAGGGTTACATCACACAAGAGCAATCCGATGAAGCCCTCAAGGTAGAGACTCTCTCCAAACTCATACCCAAAAAAATCGGCAACATAGACGCGCCCCATTTCGTGATGTACGTCAGGTCCTTGCTGATCGACAAATACGGCCAGAACACCGTCGAACGGAAGGGTCTTAAGGTCATCACGACATTGGATTACGAAAAACAGAAGATCGCCGAAGAAGAGGTGGCCAAAGGCGTCGAAGAAAGAGGCAAGACCTATAATTTCAACAACGCGTCTTTGGTCGCATTAGACCCTAAAACCGGACAGATCCTCTCGATGGTCGGCTCAAAAGACTTCTTTGACGACGAAAATGACGGACAGTTCAACGTGTCCATCAGCCCGCGCCAGCCCGGCTCGTCATTCAAGCCGATCGTCTACGCCGCGGGATTCATCAAAGGCTACACACCGAACACCATCCTGTGGGACGTCAACACGGTATTCAAGACGGAAATCAAAAACTACGAACCACGAAACTACAACTTCAAAGAAAACGGTCCTTTGACCATCCGCAAAGCCCTCCAAGGCTCTCTCAACATTCCGGCCGTCAAGATGATGTACCTGGTTGGCGTGGGGCGCGTATTGGATTTTGCGGAACAACTCGGTTACACATCTTTCCAAGATCGAAGTCGTTTTGGTTTATCTTTGGTGCTCGGCGGCGGCGAGGTCAGGCTCCTGGAACACGCCAACGCTTACGCCTCGTTCGCGAATCGCGGCGTCCAATATCCGACTGCAGCGATCCTCAAAGTAGAAGACTCGAGCGGCAAGATGCTCGAGGAATTCACTCCGCCCAAAGGCGAGCAGGTGATGGACGAAAACATCGCTGATACGATCTCCGACATCCTTTCAGACAACAACGCGCGCGCCTACATCTTTGGGCTGAACAACAAGCTGGTTCTATCTGATAGACCGGTGGCGGCCAAAACTGGAACCACGAACAACTTCCACGACGCCTGGACCATGGGCTACACGCCATCACTAGTCGCCGGCGTTTGGGTAGGCAACAACGACAACAGCGAGATGAAAAAGGGCGCTGACGGTTCCGTCATCGCCGCACCGATTTGGCAAAACTTCATGAAACGCTCGTTGGTCAATACGCCGGTAGAAAAATTCAGTTCACCGCAACCGATGAGTAGCGACAAACCCGTCCTGCAGGGAAAGAGCACGGAGATTAAACTAAAAATCGATAAAGTCACAGGCAAAAGAGCGACCGAGTTCACCCCACCCGAACTGATTGAAGAAAAAACCTTCCACGAAGCCCACAACATACTTTACTACGTGGACAAGGACGACCCTCGCGGTCCTATGCCGAAAGATCCGACCCAAGACCCACAATACTGGAACTGGGAAAACGCGGTCCAAGACTGGGCCAAACGCAACAACTGGAATACGACCTCGACACCACCCACCGAATACGACGATGTACACAGCCCCGAAACCGCACCCAAGGTCCAAATAACCTATCCCAACAACAACACCTCTTGGCAAACCAGGGGCGGCACCCTTGGACTCAACCTAAGCTCATCCAGAACCGTAAACAAGGTCGAAGCATGGAGTGAGGGGGTTCTGATTGGAGCCATGACCGGCAGCGGCAGCTCCATTCAGGTAAGTTTCCCCAACTCTTTCGAAAAGGGTTATCACGAGATATCCGTAAAAGCTATGGATGACGTAGGCAACACCGGCTCCGCCAACCTGACCATCAACCTAAGCGCCGAGCCGGAACCCCTGTCCATCAAGATCATCAACCTATCGAACGGAGAGACTCTTAACACCAACAACTTCCCCTTGACGTTGACCATCAGCATCAGCGACCTGGGCAGCGTCAATAAGTTGGACATGTATAGCCAAACCCCAGACGGCTCAACCCGCCTGATCGGTTCTGAAATCCAACCCACCACCAACCTCGTACAGTTCGTTTGGCAAACGGCGCCGGAAAAGGGAAACTATATCGTATTCCCGGCCATCGTCGACAAACAAGAAAACACCCACACCGGAGACAGGATAAACATAAAAATCGAATAATCCTTCGATTCCACAAACATAAACCCGGCCATCAAGCCGGGTTTATGTTACGACCCAAGAAAAAACTACTGACGAATAGGCATCACAATATATCTATACCCATCATCTCCCTCTGGAGTGACCAAAACTGGGTTGAGAGAGTCTATCTGCTTGATCCTGACCTTATCTCCACTCATTGCCGCCAGACCGTCGCCCAAGAACCTAAAGTTCAACGTCACCTCGTTCACCACACCCTTCACTTCACCCTTCAGCACTGTCTTGGTTTTTCCCGTTCCCTGATCAGCAGACTCGATTGTACAGGTTGAAGCTTCCGGATCGAAAGAAACATGCACATCAAACAAACCCTGTTTGGAAAACAAACTCGCCGCCCTTACCGCCTTCTGAAGCTCTGCACGCGACAACACAGCTTCGGTTTTGAACTGTTGCGGGATTATCTGCTTGTAGTCAGGGAAAAACCCTTCAATCAGGCGCGAAATCAAATCTACGCTCCCCAGCGTCGCCACTAACTGATTCTCCGTGAAGTTCAACGTCACGTTCTCTGGAGCGCTCAACTCGTCCTTATACGCCCCCAAGATGCGCATCATCTCCAGGAAGGCCTTAGCAGGAACGATATATCGCGAGCCGCTGCCATTACCCGAAAAGGGTTGTTTACGTTCTGCGAGACGATACGAATCCGTGGCCACGAACACAGCTGCCGGAGAAGCATCCCCGCCATCCATAAAACACGCGACCCCCATCAGCTCCGGACGTGACTGTGAAGTCGAAACTGCAAAGACGACTTGCGACAACGCTCTTTTCAGGTCGAGCGCAGAAAAACTATAACCTCCATCTTTGGCCAACTTCGGCAACAACGGAAACTCCGCAGCCGAAATCCCTTTTAACACAGTCTCCTGATCGCCGGACTTTACCTCCAACCCATCCTCGATCAGCACAAGTTCGACCTTACCTGAAGGCAACAAGGAGACATAATCCAAAAACAACTTTGCGGGAACGCTGTATTCGCCCTCCACCTCTACCTTGCCCCGCACCAGACAGCTCACAGCAATCTCCAGATTCGTCGACGAGAGCTTAAGCGCGCCGTTCTCTGTCTTCAATAAGACATTACCCAATACGGGCAGGTTGACGTTCTTTCCTGCTACATGGCCCACCATGTTCAACCCCTGGATCAGGTTTTCTTGGGTACATACGAAATGCATAGCTTTCTGTCTTAAAAGATAAATATTTAATTAATAGTAGTAATAGGGGGTGTGGGAATGTTGATGTTGTGTTTTTACCCTTATTATTTATGGTCTTTCGCTTCTTTTTTATCAACCTCCGGTGTGGGTTTAAGCTGTGGATTCTGTTGATGCTTTTTGCTCTGTCGCCCCGACCTCCTGATTCACCAACAGCCTTGATACAGCCGCCGCACAGGTTTTACCCAGATCCGCTGCCCGCATAAAGCTTCTCCCTGATGAGAGACACATCTCTTTTTAGTTGATCGTCGTTTTTAAGTTGGTTGATGATCTTGTTGCATGCGTGCATGGCTGTTGTGTGATCCCTGCCGCCCAGATGTTCACCAATGGCCGGAAATGAGCACTTTCCCTCTTCACGCAGTAAGAACATGGCTACCTGACGCGGAAAAGCAAGTCTTTGTTCACGGCTTTTTCCGAGGATCTCGTCCATACTCACATCAAAATACATCGTCACGATTTCCAATAGTCGTTTGGGAGTGATATTGCGTTTCGGCACATTGGGGACGAAGCTTTGGAGAAGTGATTGCACTGATTCAAGTGATGGCGAAGTATTCTTGAATTGATGATAGGCCACGATTTTATTGAGCGCGCCTTCCAACTCCCTTACGTTCACCTGAATTGTGCCTGCGACATACCGCAGGATGTCGGGAGAAAGACCCATGTTTTTTTCCTTTGATTTAGCCTCAAGGATAGCGACGCGCGTTTCGAAGTCCGGACTTGATACGTCGGTGATCATGCCCCATTCGAATCTGGTTAACAGCCTGCTCTCTAGCCCCTGGATGTCTTTAGGTGAGCGGTCGGAGGTTATCACGATTTGCTTGTTGTTCTGATGTAGTGTGTTGAAGGTATGGAAGAATTCTTCCTGGGTCCCTTCTTTTCCTGTCATGAACTGTATGTCGTCGATGAGTAAGAGGTCGACTGTTCGGTAGGAGTCTTTGAAGTCCTTCCCGCGACCCCCGCGCACAGCTTGGATAAATTCGTTCGTAAAGCGTTCACAGGTCGCATAGAGGACTTTTGCGTCAGGATTGCTGCTTGAGACGTGGTGTCCAATGGCTTGAAGTAGGTGTGTTTTCCCCAATCCAGAACCCCCATAGATGAATAAGGGATTATAGGTTTCACCGGGTTTTGCTGCCACGGCCATGGCTGCCGCATGTGCAAGTTCATTGGCTTTGCCGACCACGAAAGAGTTGAATCTGTAACGCGGGTTTAAGCCGCTTTCGTTTGATGTGGCCTGGGTAGATTGGGTTGTTTCTGCCTTTTGCGTCAATACGGATGGAGCTTCCTCGCACCTTTCGGTTTGATCCGCGAATTGCGGCAGGATTGTCGTGTTTCTTACCTCTACGCGATATGAAACATCTCTAATATTCGTTTGGGTAACATTACGCAGGGCGCGTACTACGGATTCATGATACTTTTTTTCCAGCCAGGCTTTAGTGAAAGTGTTTGGAACCGCGATGACCACCTTGTTGTTATCTAGTGCAGCGATAAAAGTACTCTTGAACCAGGTGGTGAAATTGGCTTTTGACAGCGTTAATTCCAGTTCTCCTAAAGCTGCTCTCCAGATTTCATTATTGTCCATAAAAACGCGCGTATTAAAGGAATTTCTTGGCTTCATCTCAACAGTCGGGTGATTGATTGTCAAACCTGTTGATAAAAAGTGGATAAAGTATATACGCATCTTGCCAAAAATCCAAACAAATGCTAGTATTCGGTGGTAATTAAAGCTAAATACATGCCCAAGAGAACTTACCAACCAAAAAAGCGCCGGTATGTGAAAGTCCACGGTTTTCGTTCCAGGATGAAAACGAGCGATGGGCGCAAGGTTTTATCCCGCCGGAGGGCTACAGGACGCAAGCGTCTGGTCGTCAAGAAAGCTAGATAAACCCAAAAAAATCCCGCAAATAGCGGGATTTCTGGTAACTTTGATTACCCATAGTGTAAATGGGATAATTGATCCCAAAGTATGCTGCCCAAACCAAAACGACTGACCAAGAAGCGGGATTTCATGAAACTTGCCTCGCAAGGGCACTCTGTTTTTGGTCCATTTGCAACACTGCGCGTCCGTCAAACAAAAGGCTTGCCTTCAAAAGTCGCTTTTATCACCTCGACCAAGGTATTTAAGAAGGCGGTCGATCGCAATCGCGCAAAACGACGTATGCGAGAAGCGATTAGCCTGCTTTGGTCGGAAATACCAGCAGAAATGCACCTGTTGTTCGTCCTTAAGCCGGAATCTCGTACCGCCGCTTGGGATATCCTTGTGGCTGAAGTTAGGCGTATGCTGGCCCGTGTGCCGGAGGCATTGGCAAAACCGGCAAAGCCATCTTCACGCGCCTTAAAACACAGGGCAAAGTTATCTAAACCAAAGTCTGAAAAGAAATGAAGATCATCAATCTGCCACGGCGCGTCGCCCAATTGATGATCGTTGGATATCAATATACGCTGTCTTTTGATCACAGTCCGATTTTGTCTAAGTTTTCGCGTCATCAAATCTGCCGCTTCCACCCCACTTGTTCTGAATACGGTTATGACGCAATCGGAAAATATGGTCTCTTGAAAGGGGGCTTACTGACTTCAAAAAGATTGTTGAGGTGCAACCCGTGGTCGCCCGGTGGTCACGACCCTGTGCCTTGAGCAGTTACCTCAACAGCTCTTCGATCTCATTGATCGTCATCGGTACTTCGATGATTTTTTGTTTTCCGCTTTGGCCTTTGATGACGTCGATTGAACTTTTAGGGATATCCAAAACGTCTGATAAGAATTCGATCAGTTCACTGTTGGCTTTTCCGTCAACCGGAGGTGCAGCCACGCGAATCTTGTACGTCGTTCCTTCTCGTCCAGCGATTTCTGTCTTGGACGCATTGGGTATGACGCGGATTGAGATTTTAGTCATGTCGGAAAATCTTTAAGAGCGGTTTCTTGATGTCCGGGCAGACAGCTAAAAAATCTTTGTCGCCAAGTTTCCATTGTTTACCTTGTGGGGTCATGACTTCACCACCAGCTTCACGGATTAATAAGACTCCTGCCGCTACATCCCAATCATGTATGCCGTGCAACACGGAATATTCAGCTCTACCAGAAGCCACCCAAACGGCTTCGAAGACCGCGGCTCCCAATCTGCGCGTCGAACGCGATTGTTGTGTCAGTTGCGGTACGTGCCTGATGCCACGTATCTTTTCTTCCGGCATATACCCGTAGCAAAACAAGCCTAGTGCGTCTTTGATTTTTTGCTTATTGGATACGTTCAGTTTTTGTTTACGTGTCCCGCTTACGACCCAGGCACCGCGATTTTTAATCGCGAAATATCGCTCTTTCATCGTAGGTAATGATATCGCAGCCACGGTGACCTCGCCCTCTTCAACCAGCGCTATGGAGATGCCCCAAAGCGGAAGATGGGCTGTATAGTTCGTTGTTCCGTCCAAAGGATCGACGACCCAGTAGCTGTTTTTAGATCCCCGCAATTTGGGCGATTCCTCGGTCAGAATCCCGTGTTCTGGTGTAGCCATGGTCAGAGTCCGTATGATGGCTCTGTTTGAAGCTTCGTCCGCCTCTGTCACGATCTCGGAATGTTTTTTGTATCGCCAAGTACCAGGATTCCCTTTTTTGAACCGCGGCAGCAATTCTTTTTCACCTGCGAGGAGGGCTTGTTTGGCGGCACGCAACGCTTTGTCTAGTTTGTGCATAATTCAACCATTATCGCGTAATCCCTTGAGGATTTCCAGATCATGTTCTACTCCTTCTGGTTCAGTCTCAAGATACAGATTGGTATTCCCCAATCTTTTTTCTTTGATGATTGCTTTGAAACCCCCGATACCGATGAATCCCTTGCCTAGATGTTCGTGCCTGTCTTTGTGCGCGCCGAGTTCGATCTTGGAATCATTGCAGTGCACGGCTTTCAGTCTGTTTAATCCGATGATCTCATCGAACTGATCGAATGTGTGTCTCACTGCTTTCTTGTCCCTTAGGTCATAACCGGATGCGAATGCATGGGCCGTATCGAAACACGCTCCAAGCCCCGTATGACCAACGCCCTGCAACAGCTCGGCGATTTCCTCGAACGTATCCCCGATGATTTCCCCGGCGCCAGCTGATATCTCGATCAGCAACTCCGTAGAACCAGCATATCCGTCTAAAAGCGTCTTAATCCCTTCCACGCACCACCTCATACCCGTTTTGAAGTCCGTTCCTTTTGCGCTTCCGGGGTGGAACATCAGGTAGCGGGCTTTTAATAATGAGGCACGTTCCAAATCCTCTCGTATGATGCGCGCCGAAGAATCACGGATGCGTTTTTCTACTGAAGCGAAATTGATGTAATAAGGTGCGTGCACGACCCAATCGACTAAACCGTTTTCAGCGCAGTTCACCCCAAACTCCTCCAAGGTTTCATTTGTTAGTTTGGGCGCCGGTCCTCCCTGTGGTGAACGCGTGAACATCTGGAAGGTCTCGCAGCCGATTTTTTCTGCATTCAACGGTGCATTCTGCACCCCTCCTGCAATAGAAACGTGTGCTCCGAATTTCATTCCTCCATCGTATCCCAAAGTCAGTTAAAGACAAAACGGAGCTCCCGCTCCGTTGTCGTCGACTTCACTCCTTAAGCGCCGGATACTCAAACCGTGCTCCCTATCGCCTTGTCTTTCAACGCTTTCAAGGTTTTTTGGTTCTTCAGTCTTGCTCCCACATAATCGCGGTACTCCGGCGTCAGCACCCTTTCCTTAGTTTCCGTATCTCCCGGCTTAACGTGTTGCAGGATGCGATCGATTTCGGCGTCAACTTCATCATCCGAGACTTCGCAGTTCTCGCGCCTTGCGATCTCTTTCAATATGACGGCGGTTTGGATACGCAGCAGCGCCTGCGGCACGAAATCCAGCTTCAACTGATCCATCGTCTTTTTTATGCTCGCGAGGTAATCGCTCATCTGCATGCCCTGTTCTTCCACCGCCGATTCCATTTCGTGGATCATGCGATGTACTTCTTCGTTCACCAGGATGTCAGGTATTTCCGTGAACTTGGATCCTTTGGTCAGCTTCTCCAGAAGCTCTATCTCCGCTGCTTCTTCGGCCTTATGGTCCGCTTCTTCCTGCATGTTCTTCCTGATCGTCTCGTTCAGTTTCTCGATGTTCTCCAGACCCATCGATTTCGCGAACTCGTCATCCAGAGCGGGTAGTTCGAGTTTGTACACGTCTTTGACGTCAGCGGTAAATTTTACCATCTGGCCAGAGAGTTGCTTATTGAAGTGGTCGCTCGGAAAAGTCAGCTCGAACTCCTTTTTGTCGCCTTTTTTTGCGCCGACGAGTTGCTCCGAGAAGCCTGGAATATAATGCGGTTCATTCAGATATACCTTATAGTTCTTGGATGTTCCGCCTTCGACGACCACGCCTTCCTTGGTGATTTCCAGATCGATCAACGTCAGGTCGTCCAGAGTCGCCGCCTGGTCGGTCACGACTTCTTTGCGCCGCATCTTGCGCAGATCTTCGACGACCTTATTCCGTTCTTCATCGCTGACCTCGTGCTTCTTGGTTTCCACCAACGGCTTCGAGTAATCCATTACCTCCGTCACCTTCGGCATTATCGCTGCGACCACCGTGAACTCAAGGGGCTGATTGGGCGTTATCTTCTCGACTGAAATCTTGGGAGACCCTATCGTCTCCAGGCTGTTATCCAGGACGGTCTTCACGTACTTGGCGCGGACGATGCGCTCAAGCGCTGTTTCCCAGATGAGCATCTCACCGTATTCACGCGCCACATCAGCATAACCCGCCTTGCCCGGCCTGAATCCTTTGAGCGGTTTGTGTGTGGAGATCTCGGCCACCGCTTGGTCGATATACGGTTTAGCCTCTTCGGGAGAGACGACGAACTTCATCTCGACGGCTGAATTCGGAAGATATTTTATGTTTAGGTCGTTGTTTTCCATAAATTTGTGTCGTCAGACAATAAGCTAAATATAGCCTTAAGTCAATGCCTGCGAGGTAGGGTTAAGCAAAACCTCCGCTTTTGGCGGAGGCTTATTTATCTTATGTATCCCAGCGGATTGACCCGTGTACCATTGATGATTACCTCGTAATGGATGTGTGTTCCTGTCGATCTTCCGGTGGTTCCCATCATGGCGATGACTTGTCCTCGTTTCACCGTATCTCCGGCTTTGACGAACAGCTTCGAGGCATGAGCGTAGCGCGTCTTCGTGCCGCCTCCGTGATTGATCAGCACCATGAGCCCATAGCCCGCGTTGCTCCAGCCAGAGGTTTCGATTACGCCATCTTCAGATGCATATAGCGGCGAAGTGAAGTCGCCATCGATATCCAGACCGATATGTTTCCATCCGAAGTATTGAGTGATGACGCGTCCAGGCGTAGGCCACAACAGCTTCGTCTTCGTCGCGCTCTTCGTGTCGGCGTCGGGGGGGCGCTTCGTATTGCTGGATGAGACTACGGCAGCAGTTTCGCCGCTTCTGGCTCTGCTGGCGATCTGTGTGGTCGTTTGTACTATCTTTGGCGGTTTACCGTTCGGGATGATGATTTCCGTCCCCAGAGCCAAAGTGTCATCCGGCGACAGATTATTGAATGTGTAGATTTCATCCGCAGTAGCCGTATAGTATTTCGCTAGTTTGCCGACGGTATCGCCTTTTTTGATGGTCGCCAGCATACCCGATACCGGCGGTATCTTCAGGACGTCGCCCGGTCTGATGTACTGCTTCTCTTGCAGATTGTTGTTCCACAAGATTGTTCCGACATTGACTCCAAAGCGATTGGCTATCGTGCTGATCGTATCGTTCTCGCGCACCGTATAATATTCTGTTTTTGTCCGCGGAGCCGTACTTTCCTCGTCTTCAGCTGTCGGTCTTGCGGCTATCGTGGCAGGCAGCGGCGTGGGGCTGGTTGTCGCCTCATCTGCATAATCAAAGTCGATGTGGGGTATGTTGATGACCGTATCCGATCCCAGATAATTGGTGTTTTTCGCGACCGATTCCGGATTCGCAAACTCCTCTACAATCTCATTTCTTTGGTTGGTCGCCAATGAAAAAAGAAGAGTATTCTGTCCCACGTCCTGCGCATATGCCTGATGCCACTTTACGTTGCTTAGGGCAGTCGTCAAAGCCAGGATCGCGATGATCCCATGGAACAGATAACGATTCGTCAAAATGAAAAGAACCATCCCTCTGGCTGGCAGGGCAAGTCGCTGGATCTTGAGTTTTAGGCTGACCACCAGTCCGTAGACCGGAAGGATGAATAACTTAACTCCAAAGTTGGTGACCGGGGCTATGCCCTTACCCAGTTCGCGCAGGACGCCTTGCAGCCCGCGTTTCACATAACGTATCGCCCTGAAGAGGGCGATGGCGATCTTGGTTGTAGTGAGTTTTATGTAGTTAGGTATATGTACCTCTGATCAACCACGGGCGTCGAAGGAAATGGAACTACAATAGGGTGCTTCGACATGTCCGGATTGGGTCTTAAGCTCTCTCTTGCTCATCCGATTACTATCTTTTGGTTCGGAAACCATACCATTTTTAACAAAATCGGTCAAGGGTATAACCCAGAAACGTGCGTAGATTTAGCGAAAATTAAGTGACTTGGCGATACTGTAATGCTTCCGCAATATGTTGGACCCTGACGCTTTCCGATTGCTCGATGTCTGCGATGGTACGGCTGACTTTTAGCGTTCTGAAGTAGGCGCGCGCGGAGAGCTTGAAGCGTTCCACGGCTTGTCTCAAGAGCTGTCTGGCTTCTTCTTCAGGCAATATGTTGCGTCGCGTCTCTTCTCCACTAAGTTCGGAATTGGTCTTGCCGAATCGCGCCACCTGAAGATCGCGTGCCGCCTGGACCCTATGTCTTATTGCCGTCGAGCTCTCACTAGGTTCAAGGTCAGTCAGCTTATCGATCTGGACCTTCGGTACCTCGATCGTCAGGTCGATCCTGTCGAGCAATGGCCCCGAAAGTTTCTTACGGTAACGATCGATTTGGAGCGGCGTGCACGTGCAGTGGCGATCTTGATCGGTTGCATACCCGCAGGGGCAAGGGTTCATCGCGGCTACCATGAGGAAACGCGCGGGGAGGTGGATTGTACCTTGTGCTCTGGATATCGTGACCGTGCCATCCTCCAACGGTTGTCGCAGGTTCTCGAGGACAGCTCTGGGGAATTCGGGGAACTCGTCCAGGAACAGCACTCCGCGATGAGCTAGTGATATCTCTCCGGGTTTCGGGATCGAACCTCCTCCGACTAGGGCGATTGCTGACGCGCTGTGATGGGGCGTGCGGAAGGGGCGTGTAGTCAGGTATCCGCCCGTCGGCAGCAGACCCATCACCGAATGGATGCGCGTCGCTTCGAGTGATTCCTCGGTTGTAAGGCTTGGCAGTATGCTGGGCAGCGTCCTGGCGAGCAATGTCTTGCCTGATCCCGGCGGACCCTGCAGCAAGATATTGTGTCCACCTGCAGCCGCTATCTCGAGCGCGCGTTTTGACTGTTCTTGTCCTCGGATATTCGTCATGTCGAATCCCATCGTATCTCCCGATCGAATGTCCAGTATTCTCGTTTCTACGGCTCGCAAAATAGTTTTTTTCTCAAGGTGCTCTACGACCTGCTTGAGCGAAGATGCGGCACGGACTACTAAGCCCGGAACCAACGCCGCTTCGCTCGCGTTCGCTTCTGGCAAGATGATTTCTCTGTAGCCTCTCTTTGCTGCAAGTAACGCAATGGAAAGCGCTCCTGCGATTGGCCTTAGCCTACCCTCAAGCGATAGCTCGCCGGCTAACATCGAGCCATTTGGATCAAGTGCAGGGAGATTCCCGCTCGTTATCAGTATCGCAATCGCCATCGGCAAATCAAAACCTGTCCCGGCTTTTCGTAAATCTGCGGGCGCGAGATTGATGGTAATTTTTGTTCTTGGGAAAGGAAGCTCGGAATGCTTCATTGCGCTTTTTACTCTTTCCCTGGCTTCCTGTACTGCAGTGTCAGGCAGCCCTACGACCAGGAATGCGCTCAAGCCGGGTGAGACGTCTGCTTCAAGTTCGACTGAATGAGCGTCGATTCCGAAAATCGACGCTGTCGCTACGGTTGATGCCATAAATTTTTTGGATCAACCCTGCACCTACTAATACAGCTACGCCTCGCTGTCGTTCGTGTCAATCGTCTCGCGTCTGTTCTGTCGAAGGTTCTCAAACAATAAGATTGCGATTCCCGCGCCTATCAAGATATCCGCGAGGTTGATGATTGATGTATTGAAAAGCAGGATCCAGTCATATACGAAGCCATTAAGCAGGCGATCCATAAAATTGCCTAATGCACCACCAACGATCAGACATAACGCCGCAGCCTGGGCGAGCGTCATCCGTTCCGCTTTTTGTATGAGCGCATACGACATGACGGCGATCAGAACGCAGGTGAAAAGGAGAATTACGATTCGAGGTACTTCAATATTTGCGACTAAGCCGAAATTGCGATGGTCAGTCAAATCAAAAACCCCGGGTATGAGCCGAGGCTTGGGATTCATCTGGCTGATGAAATACTTTGACGCAGTATCAAGTCCTGCCAGGACTAGCGCGATGATAAGATGATGCTTACCCGTCGACCCGTTCACAGTTCCTGGGTGAACAACTTCTTGCACTTGATGCAGCTCGAAGAAGCGGGCCTTGCTTCAAGTCTCTTCTCGTCGATCTCCGATTTGCAATACTTACAGACGCCGTAGTTGCCGTTTTCTACTGCCTTAATTGCATCTTCGACGTCTTTCAGTTCGTCTGCTGCACGAGCCATGATCGACTGTTCGTCAGTGTATTCTGTTATTTCCGCGGCGTTATCGTCTTCGGAATTACTGCCTGATTCTGGGTAGCGTACGTTAAAACGTCCCGGCTGGTTCGGGTTTTCCTCTCCTAGGTCCTGGATCTGTTGGTTCAAGCGCTGCAACTCTTGGAGCAAGCGATCCTTGAAATAAGCGATTTTTTCAGGGGTCATATATTTTTTTAGGATAACCAAGTATAGGCTGGTAAAAAAATTACGTCAATCGTAAACATCTGACGTGTAATTACAGTTTGCATGGATTTTGAACTACTGGCAAGACCGTTTTTGTTAACATTGGATTTATGCGTTCACGGATAGAAAGATTAAAAATCCTTGAATCTAGTAAACCACGCGCTTACCCACGCTTAGCAGCAACCTGAAATTTTGTAAAAAAAGAAGAAACCGCGGAGGGCCCTTGTTTGAATAAGTGGCCGCGCGGTTTCAGACCTGGGCGCGGCAGTACACCTTGCGGTGTGTGCGTATGATTCGAGAACGTCTTCCCGTTGGTTTCTGGGTTGCGCCTTAGCGCAGACGTTGCGAACACATTTAAGCGTCCTGGTCTCAGAAAAGGTGCTGCTGCCTCGACCCGATCCCGGCATTACCTCGGTTGAGCCCGCAGGCTCGGTTGGTGAGGGTGCCTAAGTATAGGAATTTTACTTTTGTTTTTTGGTATCGGTGCTCCCTAGGGAGCGGAACGAGTTAGGGCATGAGATCGATCACCAAGTAACAGGCGTGGTAATCAGTCTATTGCAGACAAAAAGTGCTTGAGGTTGTCGCCCGAAGGCTCCATTGAGATTGTTTTTCGCGATTTACGCGATTTCTGCAGAGAAAGAGCTTTTCCACACGGTTGTGGATAATACAGTCGCGGTGACCGTACAAATATATAATATTCCTTTTTATGCAAACTATCAACGGGCCTAAAATAAGCTAAATAAGGTGCAGAGATTTTGAATTTGCTTTCGATTTAATGAAATGTTGATTACCTGTTGATAACTTGATAACAAATCGTAAGATTGCCTTTATCAGCAGAAAAAATCAATTTGCTCGATTCAATGCCCGCTTTCGGTGAGCCAGCCGCCATTCCCGGGATGGTGCTTATGTCGACGACTGCGATCTGCCTCTCACCGCAAATTGGTCCTTTTGTCGCTGGTTGGTACTTATTCATGACTAGATTGGACCTGGTTAGGGTCACCTCGAGCGGCAGACCGATGGCAGCGACTCTTTCTATATCCGCAGTGGCGTCTGGTATAAGTAATTCAGAAGCTAAGCTTCCGTCTGCCAACCGATAGCTCGCCGTCCTGCTTTGGCCGGCTGCCGCATAAAGAGCGTGCAGAGTCCTGTCGGTCATCTGTTCGTTGAAGATGAATTTCAGTTTGAAGTCTTGCTCGTCTATGTTCTCCCAGCCGACCGCGCTTGGCATCTCCTGCAGGTCTAGCGAAAAGCGCTCCGCGAGTGACCGGCTGATCATCTCCCACGCCTTGGGAAGCGCTTTCAGGTTTACGAAGTTATCGTTGTCGATCGAGAGAGCGTCATTAGCGTCCCCCAACTTAAAATCCGTTTCCCATTTGGATCCCTTGATGCTCCCGGAAATTTTCTCACTCGTAGCTGCCCCTGTCCAAAGTGACATGTATGCGTCCTTCCCTCTTGTCTTGAGCAGGACTTGCGAAAAAAAAGACGTAGCGCTGAAATCTTCCGTCGAATCAGAGGTGCCGTTTTCAAAAAAAGTTTTCAGTGCTCCGGAACTTAAAGTTTTCGAGTCTCCCGAATCTACCCAGCGCAGAGTGACGGCGAAGTACCTCAAGCCTTCGCCATTTCGGCTCACTCCAAGCATTACCGGCAGACCAGGCTGTGTCGCTTTTCGCCAAACCTCTGGAGCGTAATCAGGCAGCTGGATTTTTCCTGGTATTGAGATTGTCGCAAGTACCCCGGTCGGAACGCTTACGGGTGAAAGCAGCGCCCAAAAGATGATCGCCATCAAAAGCGCTGCACCGATAGCGGCGAAAAACGCAGCCACGTATTTCACGTAGCTGCGTTTTTTTTCGCCGTATCCCAATATCGCCGTTCCTTGCGCTAAATTGTTTGGTAGCTGACTATCCATCCTTCTATTTTAGAAGCCTAATATCGATGGGTCTGCCGGTGGTTTTGGCGGTTCGACATCTTTTTTCGGGGCATCGAATCCGTTGCTCCTGTGCGGTCCGTTGCCGTCTCGACGTGGTCCTCTATCGAACCCATCGCGCCTTGGCCCGCGATCGAATCCGCGTCCTCCGTTGCCTTCCCTGCGCGGTCCATTGCTGCGCAAAGGTTGGCAGTCGCGGTCGCTCTCTTTGTAGTCTGGTGAGGCGCGTTTGATGGAAAGATTGACGCGACCCATGGAATCGATTTCGTACACCTTCACTGTCACCATGTCGCCGACCTTCACCACATCGCTGACCTTCTCCACGCGATGCGGCGCCATTTCACTGATGTGCACCAAGCCCTCCTGCTTTGGTGCTATCTCAACGAACGCGCCGAAGTCCATGAGACGTGTGACAGGACCGGTGAATATTTCACCGACCACGATCTCGCGTGTCAATTGTTTGACCCAATCCACGGCCTTCTTCATGCCTACTGGATCGTTGGCCGTGATCATGACCAAGCCATCGTCTTCGATATCTATCTGCACCGTACACTGTGCGATGATCTCGTTGATGATCTTTCCGCCCGGTCCGATGACGTCGCGGATCCTGTCCGGATTGATGTGGAACGATTCGATGCGCGGCGCCCACTTGGAGAGTTCGCTGCGCGGCGCGGGGATTGTCGCTTCGATCACGTCGAGTATCTTGAAGCGTGCGTCGCGAGCCATCCTCAAAGTCTCTTTGACTGTCTCGAGAGGTATGCCGTGCGTCTTGGTGTCCATCTGTATGGCGGTTATGCCGGTGCGCGTGCCGGCGACCTTGAAGTCCATGCCGCCTTCACCGTCTTCCAGGTCTTGCAGATCCGTGAATACGCGGAACCTCCCTGTCTTCTCATCGCTGGCCACGCCCATGGCGATACCTGCGACTGGAGCGCTGATCGGCACGCCTGCGTCCATCAAAGCCAAAGTCGACCCGCAGGTCGCGCCCATGGAACTTGAACCGTTCGATCCCAAGACTTCCGAAACCACGCGGACCGTGTAGGGGAAAGCCTCACGCGTAGGCAGTACCGGCATGATGGCTCGCTCTGCGAGTGCGCCGTGACCGATCTCTCTGCGACCCGGGCCGCGGTTGCCTTTCGTCTCGCCGACTGAATAGCTGGGGAAGTTATAGTGATGGAAATAGCGCTTCTTCACCTGGTACTCCATGGTGTCCAACGTCTGCTCCATGCCCGGTGAGCCGAGTGTGACGGATGAGAGCACCTGCGTCGCACCGCGCTGGAACAAGCCGGAACCATGGGTACGTGGCACGATTTCTACTTCAGCCGTGAGCTGACGAATTTCGTCTAAGGCGCGACCGTCTGCGCGGCGTCCATCGTCCAAGATGAGGCGGGTGATTTCGTTATCCACGAATTCATCCACGATGTCCAATGCCTTCTTGCGCATTTCCTTCGGCGTCTGTGTTTCCATGAGATGTGCGTCTAGCTCTGCCTTCAGGCGATAGACTGCGGCTTTGCGGTCAGCTTTCGTTTTCAGCGGAGTCGCGAAAAGGCTTTCGCTCTTGCGTGTCGCAAGGAATTGGCGTGAAACTTCGAGCAACTTGTCGAGTTCGACACGAGCCGCCTTGTCTTCCTCCGTCTTTGGGGTGAATGGATCAAGCTTTGTCTTGCCTACTTCTTGTTTGACTTGGTTGATCAGGTCGATGACCGGTTGCATCTGTTCGAGCGCCCAGGCAACGGCTGCGTATGCATCATCTTCCGAGACTTGCTTGGCGCCTGCTTCGAGCATGACGGTCTTGCCGTTTCCTCCGGCAACGACTAAGTCCAAATCGCCGGCTTCTGTCTGGGCGTATGTCGGATTGAGGATCCATTGGCCATCGACACGTCCGACGCGCAAAGCGACCATCGGACCGTGCCAAGGTATGTCGGAGATGGTGAGTGCGCACGCTGCGCCGATCAATCCCGGGATATCGGCGTCATTCTCTTGGTCGTGTGAAAAGACGGTGCTTACGACCGCGATTTCATTACGCATTCGATCGTCGAACAACGGGCGTATGGCGCGATCGATCAACCGTCCGGACAAAATCGCTTCGTCGGTCGGCCTTCCTTCACGCTTGATGAAGCGCGAGCCTTTGATGCGGCCTGCTGCATACATGCGTTCTTCGAAATCCACCTGGAGCGGGAAGAAGTCGATGCCTTCACGCAACTCTCCCATAGTTGCTGTGCAAAGGGCGACGGTGTCGCCGTAGCGTACGGTGCACGAGCCGTTGGCTTGTTGAGCCAGGCGTCCGACGCCGATAGTCAGCGTACGGCCACCCCATTCGATGGAAAACTCTTTCTGGTTTTGCATAACCTTTGTGATGTGGTTGACCTCGATATTTGGCGCAGTGATACGCTAAACACGAAGGTCGATTCGCTTGTCTCGAAACTGAATCTGCTTTTGCAGATCGATGTCTCGAGACAAGTCTTTGAATTATTAAGCAGGGGATTACTCCCCTTGGCCCGCGACGAAAATCATCGCGGATCAAGGGAAGGCGACTCGACTGTTCCAGTCCGTCGAATCGCCACTTGTCATCTAAAAAGTGACTCTAACCTTCTTGCCCGGCTGCATCTTATCCTTATCGTCGCCCCTCCTCTGCGCCATGGGTCTCGGTTCTTCATCGAACGCTTCGTCGTACGCATCGGAGTGACGCGTGCGGGAGCCTTTTGAAGTCATGAGGAATGAACGGCCTTCAGTCGAGATGTCGTAGAACTTGTCGGCTGACGCTTTGAGCTGCGCATTCGTCGATTCACCGAAAGCTGCTACCTCGACGCGCACACCTTGCTGTTGGAGGAAATGTACAAGCGGCACGAAGTCGCCGTCTCCTGTCATGAGGATGATAGTATCGACTTTCGGCGCCAAGCGGATGGCATCGACCGTCATGCCCACGTCCCAGTCAGCCTTTTTCTCGCCGCTGGCGAACTCCTGGATATCTTTGACTTTAAGCTCGATGCCGGCCTCCTGCAGTGCTCCAAAGAACGCTTGCTCTTCGCCGGTCTTGGATTTAGCCACATACGCGAACACGCGGATGAGCGGCCGGCCTCCTGTCAGGGCGTCAACGATTTTCGCGAATGCCAAACGCGCATTGTGGATGTGCTTGGCCGAGTGGTACATGTTTTGCGTGTCGATAAGCACAGCCACGCGTTGGTCCAGATTGGTCATAATTGTAGTTTAAAACGGATAACGATTATAAAAAATTAACACAGTAAAAATACAGCATTTCCCTATTTTTGTCAATCATTTGGAGCTTTCGCGGCAAAACCAACCATAATCAAAAACCGCCCCGGTTATCCGAGGCGGTCCATCCCTTAAATCTTCAGTTTCGCCATCAACTCGTCGTAAGCCTTCGAGTCTTCACGCTTCAGATACTTCATCAGACGACGGCGATCGCCGACCATCTTGATCAGACCGCGACGCGAGGAGAAGTCTTTCTTGTGCGTGCGCAAGTGCTCGGTCAATTGCTTGATTTCCTCGGTGAGCAAAGCAATCTGGACTTGCGGCGAACCAGTATCGGTCGCGTGCGTCTTGAATTTTTCTATGACTCGCTTCTTCTTGTTGGGATCCAACATGTCTCTGTCGGCCTCAATCGCTTGCTGACAATCCACCCTTTGTCATTCCAGCGCAGGCTGGAATCCAGGTGAATTGTACAGTAGACGAGTAAGCCCGGATTCGCGCAAGGCACAGCCGAGTCCCGACCGAAGTGTCGGGGCGCCGCACCTGCGTAAGTTATTTAGTGCTGAAAAATTACCAGATATAGGTAGAAAAAGCAAGGGACGAATCCCTCTGTCATCCGGGCACAGACCCGGGATCTTTCGTTTTTCACGCCTTTTGTCATCCCAGCGCAGGCTGGAATCCAGAAAAGTCTATGTTAGACTTCTCTAAGTCAACGTACTTACGCAAAAAACAGCTAAAAATAGCCTTATTCGAATAATTTGTAAACAATACCCTTGACAAAACCATCAAAACGTGTTATAGTGCTTTTGTTAACGATGTAATGGAGAATCGTGCTTGAAAACTAAAGACATCCCATGTCTGAAGGAGAGAGCAGGCATCGGATAAGTAAATTAGGCGGTTTGGTGTGTGGTCTCTCTTTGAGTGCCCACGCACCTAGCCGCTTTTTGTGTCAACTGACATAAAAATCAGCAAAGAGGTAAATCCTCTCGAAACTTTGACAACTTAATACGACCCGAGTTGATGAAAGCTATTTTCGTCTATTCAGGTCGGACACTATCGCAAACCTGCAATTCCGCAGGAGCAATGGTGTTGAGGAGGAGTGAAACATGGAATATCCGAAAGAAGTTGCAGAGCTCATTGCAAGGCTTGAGGGGTCAGCAGAGCATCGGTCTGGCACGATAAGTCTGCAAACGACCGTCGTCTTCCAGAAGCACATCGCCTGTCGTTACTCGAAAAGTCCAATTCGCGGGGTAACGGATATCTGCGGGTACACCAATGGCCGCCTGACAGATAGAACGGTATGTGTGGATATGGACTACTCGGAGGAGTGGGAGTCCCATCCGCACAGGAAGGTGCTCCCAAGAAGAGTCCAGAAGATGATAGAAAAGGCCGAGCTGGCAAAGCCTCATCGCCAAGGTGCGATGAGAGTTTTTGCCACTGTCTCCTTCGAGCAGGTCTACGACGTTCCCGGCCTCGGTCACGTCAAGGACATCTGTACGTACGGCGAGTTCTCTACGCTCGTGGGTAGGGAAATCAAGTTTCAAGGACTAGGCGACTGTTGCGACGACGATCAGGACAACGACGGGCTGTGTGCTGATGGAATCGAAGCCGCCCCCACTGCGGGCGAAGCAAGCTCGTCCTGATCCCACGTTCAACGGGATCCGCTGCCCCGGCGTTACAGGGAAACTTCATCCACCATAGCCGTCACGCGGCGACGGTGGGTTCTCGAGGAGATGGATGACTTTCGTCTCCTCTGCTCGTTCGGAGAGCTGAAATCGCGTTCACCGCGATGAATTGATTCGGCTGGCCGAATGAGCAATCAAGCTCATCATTCCACGAAGAAGTCTGGTATGGCGCATGTGAAAGCACTCTCTCGCTATCGCACACGCTCTGCCGGAAACTCTTGGGAAAAGAAGAAGACCCGCACGGTGAACCCGTCGGGTCTTTTTTTGTTCGTACGAGGTACGTAGCACGAGGTACGATTCTCTATTCGATCCCCACCAGATGCCCCGTGTCATTGATGCACCCTGGGAACCATCCGTCGCGCGCGAAGCGCAAGATGGTCAAGGAGCAGTTCTCGATCGGCCAGCGCCACACGAGGCTCGAGTCGAAATTCAACGTCTCGCGCAGCAGCGCCTGCAACGCCAGCCCGTGTGTTCCGACGAACACCTTGAGCGCGTGGTCACGCGCCAGCTCCAGCATCTCAGGGTTGAAGAGCACGGCTTTCTCCAGGAACTGGAGCTGCCTTCGTCCCACGTGGCGCAGAGATTCTCCGCCAGGCGGTTGGAAGTCGATGGTCCGGAGATTCATCTTATTGATCACCTCCGGCGTCCAGACTTCTGACCTGACGCGATCCTCCCACTCGCCCTGGCCGCGCTCGTTTAGATCCTTGCTGGACTTGATCTTCTTCGGATCGAATCCGACGTTCTGCGCGACAGCCGCGGTCATAGTCTTGGTGCGCACAGTCTGCGAACAGAGCATGGAGTCGAACTGCAGCTCCATGGCGACCAAGCGCTTGATCACGGCTTCCTGCTGACGTCGCCCAAGCTCGGTCACGCGCGTAAACCGGTTCAAGCCGCCGATGAGCTGTCTGTTGTCGTTGGTCTCGCATCGCGGATGTCGGACCAGGTAGAAAGTGCAGTCAAAGTGCTCGTGGATCATCCTCGCCTCATGGCAGGTTGACGAAAAAACCTACGCGTACGGTTTTTCGCAGTTGATATTCCCTGTTCCGGGCGCTCCAGGATTTCATGGAAATCTGACGTCCTACCTTCACCAGCCTCAACCTCAAAGCTGATGACTAATCCGGCTATCGTCAGATACCCGGAGCAAGGGACCGGTAGCGGAAGGCACCAGATGCCAAGCGCCTCAACCCCAGTCGCCGATCCATCACGGATGGATGATTTGAATGATCGCGTTTCCCCGTTGGCGAAAAACTCTCCTTTCACGGCATCAGTCAGGAAGAGCAGGAGCAGATCCCGTCTGCTGTCCCTGCTGAAAAGGGTGAAGCAGAACGGCCCCGCAGACGAGGCGAAGATGGTGCACCCTCGGATATTACCGATGGTGATCGTGCCTTGTTCGAGCGGTCCATATTCCCGTTCGCTCCCATTGGGTGAATGTACGGTGATCTTGAGCTGTTTCGCCATGTTGACCCCCCAACTTGACGGGGGAATGCTAGACCCATTACCCGCGGATTGTCAACTGTACCTGCTCCACATGGCAGACGTCATTGTCTGTTTTCCGACGCATCCACTATAATTCCTAAATGCCAACCCCTGTGTCCCTCCCCATCTCCCACCATCTTCGCAAGTTCCTCGAATATCTCGAGATCGAAAAAGGCCGTTCGCCTTTGACCGTGCGGAATTATGATTTCTACCTCCAACGATTCATCGAATGGTCGAAAGATCCGAAGACGGATGAGATCGATTACGAAAAAATCCGGCAATACCGTCTTTACTTGAACCGTCTCGAAGACCCCAGGCGCGGTACGCTGAAAAAAACGACGCAGAATTATCATCTGATAGCTCTGCGTTCGTTCCTGAAATATTTGGCGCGTCACGATATCCAGACCATGTCGCCGGAAAAGATTGAGCTGGCCAAGCAAGGGAGCCGCGATGTCTCTTTCTTGGACGCCACTGATCTGGAAAGGCTATTGGCCGCACCCGAGAAAACGGACGCAAGCGACGTCATCAAGGCACGCGATCGCGCCATCTTGGAACTGTTCTTCTCGACCGGTATGCGCGTCTCCGAACTGGCGACTCTCAAAAAGGATCAGATAAACCTCGATCGTGAAGAGTTCACCGTCCGTGGTAAAGGCGACAAGACGCGCGTGGTTTTCCTCTCTAACCAGTCGCGTCATTTTTTATACGAATATTTTAAGTACCGTAAAGATGAGTGTCCGTTCATGTTCGTGCGTCATGACCGTGCCAAATCAGGCGCCGAGGAGGTCGGCTCGTTGACGCCGCGTTCAATCGAACGTCTGGTGAAGAAATACGCGGCCGCAGCTGGTATCCCCAAAAAAGTTTCACCGCATACACTGCGTCACTCATTCGCCACAGATCTCTTGATGAACGGCGCGGACCTGCGCAGCGTGCAATCCATGCTTGGCCACTCCTCCATCACCACGACGCAGATTTATACGCACGTCACAAACCAGCAACTCAAAGAAGTCCATCAGGCTTTCCACGCGAGAAGAAGGAAAGAAGAAGAGTAGTTTTTTTCAGGATGCGTCATTCCCGCGCAGGCGGCTTGGGCCAGCGAGCCTCTGACGACGACACTGTCTACTCGACGATGCCGAACAAAAAACTATTTATTGATTTCTTCCAGACACTCCTCAAGTGCTTCGCGCCAATGCCTGATCGGTCCGATCAGGTTTTTGATTTTGCTTTTATCCAAGACGCTATACGCCGGTCGCTTCGCGGGTAACGGATATTCCTCGGTCTTTATCGGAAGAACGCGGCACTTGTTGCCTGATGCCCTTGCGATCGCATACGCGAAGTCATACCAACTCGCGACGCCTTCATTCGTAAAATGGAATATTCCCTTCACATCGTCTTTCTCCAGAAGCGACAGTATAGCTCGCGCCAAGTCAGCGGCCGAGGTCGGCGAGCCGATTTGGTCAGCTATCACTTTGAGCTCTTCCTTTTCTGTCATTAATTTTAACATCGTCTTCACGAAATTCTTCCCATGTGGTGAATACAGCCAGGCTGTCCTGATGATTATCGCTTTGTTGTCGGCCATCATGACCCTCTGTTCGCCCTCGAGTTTCGTGCGTCCGTATACGCTCCGTGGATCCGGTTCGTCACTCTCCGCGTACGGTACGAAATGTTCGCCCGAAAAAACGTAGTCCGTCGAGATATGGATGAACCTCGCGCCGTTCTTCGCGCACCACGCAGCTAATGCAGCCGGCGCGTCCGCGTTCACTTTACGCGCGATTTCCGCATTCATCTCTGCCGCATCGACCTGCGTGTAGGCGGCGCAATTGATGATGACCTCTGGTTTAGTTAGATTCAAAAACGATTCTGTTGATAATCTATCAGTCAGATCGAATTCCTCCATGTCAGTCAGGATAAGTTCGTGTTTCGACCCATCCGCATTTTTTGCTAGCTCTGTACCCAATTGTCCTTTTGCTCCAGTAATCAGTATTTTCATATCAGAAATCCTGCGGGGCATTTTTCAAAAACGGTAGTTCCAGATCCTTAGGCGAAACTATCGCCTTATCGCTCGGCACGCCCCAGTCTATGTTCAATTCAGGATCGTCATATCTGATTCCGCCCTCTGTTTCTGGTGCGTAGTAATCGTCGCACTTGTACATCAGTACGGCGTCATCAGTTAAAGCGCAGAAACCATGGGCAAAGCCGCGCGGGATGAAGACCTGCAACAGATTCTCGTCGGACAACTCGACGCCAATCCATTGTTTATAGGTAGGGGAGCCATGGCGTAAATCCACCACCACATCACGCACTTTTCCCTTGAGTACCCTGACGAGCTTAGCTTGGGCATGCGGATTCCGCTGGTAGTGAAGACCGCGGATGACTCCTAATTTTGAGGTTGATTGGTTATCTTGTACGAAATCGCAAGCGACTCCGCCCTCGGCCAAGACATTTTTCTTGAAGGCTTCAAAAAAATAACCGCGGTCATCTGTGAACTTGCTTGGTTCGATGAGTAATACTCCCTCAAGTTTCGTCTGCGTTATTTTCATATCCGATTCATCTTATACCTCTGCTCTCGTATGAGTAAAGCTGGATGATCATTAAGCGTCATTGCTCTCATCGTCCAACTTCAATACACTGTCCTCATATATATGTACGAGTCGAACGCTTTTCGCAGTCTTCCGTCCAACCCATTCAGCAGCCATGAAGCCGCTGTCGAACAACAGGCAAGATATCGCGAGTCTGTCGCGGCTCTGGCGCAACACTATATCTACAATGTAGGGAAATTGGATGCTGCAGACATCGCGCGGACTATCGGTGCCAAGCAACACACTCAAATATTGCAGCCCATCGAAAAAGAAAACCGCGGTCTGGAATCCCTACACTTTTTGCTAAGAGGTATCGAGGCGCAGGAGCGTGCGGATCTGATTTTTGGCGGTGCTTGGCAGGCTGCGTTGCTCCGTCAGATAGCTCAACGACCTATGCCCCCCAAGCCGCCGGAGACGTTGACCCGCGATGAAGTCGCCCGTGAGTTTGAAGCGTTCTACCGCCGACAGAATCTTCTCGAAGCCGAAAAAGAAGCGTTGGAAAACTACACCAAACTCCTGGCTGTCGACACTTTTAGTGCCATCCGCGTGGACAAGAAAGGTGAAACCGCCAAAGCATCCGAGAAAATCGAGATTACCCGCAGCGACGTCGAAGCTTTAGTCAACGACCTGCGCGTGCGCATGGCAGAAAGGATGGCTGACCATGCTGCACGCCGTCAGGCCCTGCACGGACTAGACGAAGAATTGAAAGAGATTATTTCTCGTATTCCGGATGAACAAACTGGAAAGCGTTTCGAGATAGAAGTCATTTATCTCATGCGGCGTCTGATCCATGCTGCTGACGAGGGGCACCTGGTCTCTGTCTTCCACACTTCACCGCGCGTCGATCTGCGCAAAGACATGGGTAACGCTGACATTGAACTGGATGTCGCCGGAAAAGTATTTATGATTCAACTCAAGACCTTGAATCGAGGGGCAGGTGCAGAAGCGAGGGACATCCAGCTCATGGTGCTTGATCGGGCGGCCAAGAAAGCCAAGGAAACCGGAGCTGAGCTAATTACACTGGATTCCGGCTTGGTCAGACGTTCATATGCGTCATCTGTCGAGAAAGATACTGAAGAAGATATTCTGCGGATCAGCAAGAAAGAAGCGGTTGAACCGCTGCTCGAGATGGTTGAGGAAGAATTCGGCCGCGGTGTACTGAAGCTTTTCAGTTTGACCGAGTCAGACATGGAAAGTGAGTTGGCGGAACTGCGGAAGAACCAGGAAGAACGCGAGCGCTTCGATGAGGACAGGAAGAAGATGAGGGAAGAGGAGATCGCACGTGAAGCCGCAACCGAAGCCGCCGCTAAAGCTGCCGCAGAACAAGCGGCAATCGATACTGCCGCAAAAGAACAAGCGGAACAGGAACGCCAGAGGCAAGCGGTTCTGGCGGCACAAGCCGAACGCGATGCCACTGTGAGGGCAAAGCAAGAAAGACTTAAAGTAAAACAGGGCACGCGCGAGGCCGAAAGAGCTGAACGTGAAGCGCGCGAAGCAGCCGAAAAGGCAGCGGCCGACGCAGCGGCAGAGAAAACGCGCAAAGCCGAAGAGCGCCGTCAGAAGAAAGAAGAAAAGAAACTGGAGACCGGAGGCTGGCCACCGGAAAATCTTGTCGGGTTATTCACTTCTGATGTGTTGAAGGTATACGGTTTTCTCCCCGAAGACTGGAAAGGTGACACGGCGCGATTCCTTACGGCCAAAAAGAACATGCTTGCTCGCTTCGCAAAGACTAAAAAAGGTGCAACGCCTTCGGACAGGGATGCCCCAAGTAAAGACTTTAAATACGCCTTTCCGACGAAAGACATTCTTTCATCTCCGACACCGGAAGATATAGCACGCATCAGGAACATGATCGGATAAAAAAGAAGCGCGGCTCCACGAGTATGTGGAGCCGCTGGTAGAGTTGTTCATCTGATGAAGGGGCTGAGACTATTTTTGCTGACCGAAAACGTTTCTCGGCGCACCTTCGGGTACCATGCTATTACGAAGTTGATTGCTTTGTCGGTCTCGTTCGTGGCCGAGGGAATGTAGTCCCATCCCCTCCATTCAGGCTTCCATGGCCTGGAGAATGCCCATCCTTCCTGCCACGCAACTGCAAATCGTAGAACTCTCTGCTGACCATCTGGATCGAGAGCAATCCAGGACGGGACGGACTCCACCAGAACTGCGACTATGTAGTTGTCGCATGCGTAGTGTCCGCAAAGAGTCATCTCCCAACCCTTCACTGGCTCGTGAGAGGATTCGATTGCCTTTCCGAGCTTTTCGAACAGCGCTGTCTGCTGCTCCGTCCAGCCCGAACTGTATGAAAGTCGAATTTTTTTCATTCTTTTTCCCTGTCGATTATTTTGCGACGGGTCTCCTTGTTAACGTGCCCATTCAAGTTTGAACAAGAAATAATACCCCATTTTAATAATTTTGTCAATAATAATAGCTCATGAAAAGAGCAAAAAGAACAATTATAGCTAATTTAAGCGAGTATTTTTGTTAACTACTTTTATTGACATTCACTAAAAAAATGCTATTCTTGCTCTCATGCCGTCTCCTAAAGATTTATTGACCCAGCTTAATCTTACGGATCACGAAGCTGAAATCTATCTTGCTGCTTTGGGATTGGGCTCTGCTAGTGTCAATGACATCGCAAAAAAAATCGGCAAAAGTCGGACAGCTACTTACTTTCATCTCGACCATTTGCTGAAAAAAGGCATCATCAAACAGTCACGCAAAGGTAAGCTCGCCCGTTTTATCGCGAAATCTCCGGAAGAAGTTGTGGCTGATGCCGAACAGATCGTAAACCAGCTGAAAGACGTGCTGCCACTGCTGAGATCATTGCGTAAAAAAGAAAGTCAGGCTCCACTCATCGAAATCTTTGATTCAAAAGAAGGATATAAAAAGATCTACGAAACCATAACAGCCCTGTCCAAGGGTTCGACCTACCGATTGCTTGAGGGTCCACGGGCAGTCGCTCTGGAACTCGGGTCAATGACGCAAGCCGAGTGGACCGAATACCTTAAAATGACGATTGCCAAGAATATCGGCTCAAAGGCACTGGTCACGGAATCCACCCAACGCATGACGCCTCAAAAGTTCACACGAGAAAACGAACTGCTGTTGCGCAAACGCGTCTGGAATATGCGTACAGTGCCCGACTCCGTCATGCCTTTTCAAGAGCTGATGCTCATTTGCGGAGATAAGGTGTTGTTTCTATTTGCCGATATCGACCTAGTCATGATTATCCAACATGAAAGCATCGCAGGTATGTTGGCTTTGATGTTCGATGGGTTGTATATCCAAGGCAAGCCGGTCGCTCATGCATGGGCATAAAAAGAAGCGCGGCTCCA
>JAVHLR010000001.1:16869-1241385 GCA_031082005.1 Patescibacteria group bacterium | reverse complement strand
TGCTGGCTCCAAGGAGGTCAAGGTCACATTCCCCAGCTTGAACGCTTATCCGATTGTGCATGTGAGACCGTATGGAACAGTCGGTTCTGGATATTGGGTGACACAGGTGACTGACTCCGGATTCACCATCATCGTCTCCGAAGCTCCTTCCTTTGACCTCACCTTCTCCTGGACGGCTGAAGCCTCTTCTGACGGCTCTACCATGTCATTCTCGGACAACACATCCGCTCCGTATGACCCGACTTCCGGACTCATCTATGGGCCGATGTTGCCGGAGACGGTGATTGAGGAAGTCGCGACGAGTACGGTTTCAGAGGATACGGCGAGTTCAACGACTTCGACGGAATAAACGGACTCTGGGCCTGGATTCCCGTCTGCACGGGAATGACGAAAAAATTAGATCCCGGGTCTATGCCCGGGATGACAAAGAGAAGAATCTGTCTTTGCGAGGAGGGAAACGACGAAGCAAACTTACAACAAGTAAATGTTACGTGTGGGGGGTAAATTGCTTCGTTTCACTCGCGATGACAGGAGCAAGTATGAATAAAAAAGATAGAAGCGCATCCGAGGGGATACGCTTCTGTGTAGGTGGGGGATTGTTCAGGGCACGTAGAGGAGCGTGTCCCGCTTGTAGTCGCTCTGGTTCTGGCCGAGGCCGCCCCAGAGGAGGACGAACGCGTTGGCCCAGACTGCGGACGTGAGCATGCGGGCGCTGGGGGCGCCGGTCTGGACCGTGGGCGTCCAGGTGTCCATAGCTGGGTCGTAGATGCCGCCGTTGTCCAGGGATGACTGGTTGTCGTAGCCGCCCCAGACGACCATCTTGGTTCCGGTCCACGCCGTGGCGTGGCTGATGCGAGCGCTGGGCGCTCCGATGGTGCTCATGGTGGTCCAGCTGTTCGTGGCTGGGTCGTACACCCCGCCGCTTTGCGTGATGCCGTTGGCGGTCTGTCCGCCCCAGACGATCATCTTCGAGCCGGTCCAGACAGTGGAGTGGCCACGGCGAGCGCTGGGCGCTCCGACGGTGCTCATTGCGGTCCAGCTGTTCGTAGCCGGGTCATAGAGCGCTCCGTCGCCGTATCCTGCATTGTTGGTGCCGCCGCTCCACACGATCATGCGGCTTCCGGTCCATACGGCCGAGTGGAAGGCGCGGGCGCTGGGCGCTCCGACGGTGCTCATCGTGATCCAGCTGTTCGACGAGGGGTTGTACACCCCGCCGTCGTTGGCGTAGAGGCCAGCGCCGGGCTGTCCGCCCCAGACGATCATGCGGCTTCCGGTCCATACGGCCGAGTGGTACATACGACCAGACGGTGCGCCGCTGGTGCTCGTCGAGCTCCAGGCGTTCGCGTTGGGGTTGTACGACCCTCCAGAATTGAACATGGAGTAGTAGTCGTAGCCGCCCCAGACGAGCATGCGGTTGCCGGTCCACACAGCGGTGTGATATCCGCGAGGCGCCGGTGCGTTGATGGTGGTCATGGGCGCCCAGAGGTCGGCAGCGACATCGAACAGTCCGCCGTCGTTGACGTAGCCGACCGAACCGTTGGCGCCGCCCCAGATGATCATCCACGCGTTCGTCCAGACAGCCGAGTGGTAGACGCGCGCCGAGGGCGCGTTGGTCTTGCTGACGATCTGCCAGCCCGGGGTAAGTGGATAGGTGACCGCGGGCTTGACCTTCAGCATGTCGCGGTAGTTGACCACGGTGCTGGGGAATGGCCTGGCTTGATTGTAGGCAAGCGACTCATCGTTCTGGGCGATATCCTCGCCCGTGTCACCGACGTCGCCACCACAGGCAGCGACGAGGACGGCGAAAGCGATCAGGAACATCTTCTTGAACATGACAAACCCTCCTTGGGAAAAGAACGCGCTATAATCGCTGTATAGCAGTAAAGCCCGGATTTGTCAATAGTTTAGCCTCTTTTAGAGGTCAAAAACGTTTTCTAACTTCTAAAAGTCATTTGAATTTTATAGTTTAGTTAACGCTTTGCTTGGATTTTTGGGCATTGAGTAGAATGAGTGTTCAGTACTTTTATAGCCCCCGTTTCTTCGGGAATGGGTGGTTTGGTTGACACGGACTAAGACAACAGCGGAGTTATCCATCTAGATAGGGTAGGTTTCTGGTGTTTTGGATGGTTCAGCTCGTGTAATCCGTGTGCTATACTTAGCGACAGAAATAACATCTTACATCGATATTTTATGGAGGAACTTTCAAACAACCCAAGTTCAGTCACGTCTGTGGCGACGCAACCGACAGAAAGCAAGATTTCGAAATGGTTAGGCAGACTGGTAGATGCCTGTCTGTATGTAGCCGTGGTGGCTGTGCCGCTGTGGTACATGCCTAATACGCTCGACGTTCTTGAGCTGAATAAGCAAACATTGTTGGTCGTGCTGTCCATGGTTGCGCTTATAGCTTGGTTGGGCAAAGCGGTGTTGGACAAGAAATTCAGCCTGACGCGTTCCTGGCTGCACCTGGTGGTCGCTGTGTTTTTCGTCGGGTATCTTGTGACGAGTCTGTTCTCCGCTGACAGATATCTTTCGCTGGTCGGCAACTTCGGCCAAATGCAGTGGTCGTTCGTGACAATCGCTTCATTTGTCGTGTTTTATCTGGTCGCAGTCAATCGTATCCAGGACACGACGAGGTTGTACCATTTGGTACTGGCGTTTTTGGGATCCTCGTTGGCGGTTGTGCTGTATGGGTTACTGCAGATCTTCGGCATTTACCCCTTAGCCTGGGCCTGGCCGATTACGGCGGCCAAGAGCTTCAACAGCGTCGGGACGATAAACTCGTTGGCCATGTTCTTGACCATCCCGTTGGTTTTATCCGCCTCACTGACGATTTTGGGCTGCAAGGACGAGAAGTGTATTTTGGGTCAGCGCAGCAAAGGCAGTGTCGCAGCGAAAGTTTTAGTTTGGGCGACGATGGTGCTGCCCCTGGTCTTCATGTTTTTGGTGGATTTTTGGCCGACCTGGGTCACGCTGCTGTTCGGCACCTTGGTTTTGGTGGGCATCACTTTTGCACGCACGCGATCGATCAAGCACCCGGTAAAGATAATCGTGCCTTCGGTGTTGGCGGTGGTCTCCGCGATTTTGCTCATCTGGCCGACCCCGATCAAGCTTGAATTACCGGCAGAGGTCTCTCCTTCGGCGACTCATTCGTGGAATATCGCCAAGCAATCGCTGCAGCAAAAGCCATTCTTCGGAACTGGGCCAGGTACGTGGATTTATGACTATTCCAAATTCCGCGCGCCGAGCGTGAATCTGTCGCAGTTCTGGACGATACGTTTCGAACGTGGTCTTTCGACTTTCTACACCTTGCTCGCGACCATCGGTATCGTCGGCACTTCGTTGTGGCTGCTGTTGCTGTTGTCGGCCATCTTCAAGAGCGCTGTCCATCTAGTGAAAGAAAAAGGGGATGATGAGTGGCAGGCTTATCTGACGGTTTTCGCTGGATGGTTGGTCAGCGCGTTCATTGCTTTCTTCTATAACTATAATTTCAGCCATCATTTCGTCTTCTGGTTCCTGCTGGCGCTATTGGCGTCTTTAGTTGCGAAGAACAAATTGACGCTAGACGGACAAAAGAAGCCGGCCGTGATGACCACTTTGTCGGTCGTATTGATTGTGGTTTCCGTGTGCGCTGTTTCGGTCCTTTGGTTGTCAGGGCAGCGGCTAGTCGCTGACGCGGCGTATTCGAAGGCGGTCATTTCGTATCGTGAGGGCAGATCGATCGATGATTCGATAAGTCGCTTGCAGACAGCCGTGTCTTTGAACCGGCTCAATGACGCGTATCATCGCAACTTATCGCAAGCCTATCTGATCAAAGTCAATGAGGAACTGAATAAGGTAAACCAACAACCGGATCAGGACCAAACTAAGGCAATCCTTAAATTAGTGAACGATTCGCGGGATAACGCCCTGAAAGCTACCGAGATTTCGCCGAATAATGTAGATAACTGGGCTAATCTGGCTATCATCTATCAAGCAGTGGCTTCATTCATGCCAGGCGCAGACGAATTGGCGATCACGAATTTCGAGAAGGCTTTGGATCTGGAGCCGAACAATCCCGTCTACTATAACGAAATCGGCAAGCTCTACATCATGCGTTCCGATGCCTATAAGACGCTGTTGCTTTCCAAGGACGAGGCGAAGCGTAAGGAGGCAGAGACGAATGTGAAGGCAGAGCTGGATAAAGCGGCAGAGCAGTTGAACCAGGCGGTACAAGCAAAGCCGGATTTTGCTGCAGCGCACTACAACCTGGCGATATTGTATGAACGTCAGGAAAGGTTGAAGGACGCCATAGATAAGATGTTGGCGGTGCTCAAGACGAATAATCGGGATATAGGCGTGGGTTTCCAGCTTGGCATCCTGTATTATCGCGATGGCCAAAAGGACCAGGCACGGGATATCTTCGAACAGATCGTGGCTTTGGAGCCTAACTACTCGAACGCGCGTTGGTACCTCTCGGTCCTGTACGAAGAAGAGGGCAGGTATGATGACGCTATCGCACAGGTCCAGGAAGTACAGAAGTTAAATGCAGGCAATCAGACCGTGGAACAGCGCTTGGATTCGTTGATGAAGGCTAGGGATGCGAAAGCGAAGCCAGCGGCTACGACGATGCCGGAACCGGTGAAAGAAGAAGTCAGCGGTCCCAAGCCGTTGAACGAAGTGAAGAATCCTTAAAAAGATGTCATGGATTCACGCCATATGGGAAAGATTATTTCCCCTTGTTGTGCCCGATTATCCGGCGGAGCAACAGGTTGAGCGTGTAGCCGAAGGTGTATCGGCAGAGGATCGGGCTATCAGCGGATTGGCCAAGGAACAGAGGGCTTTGGCTGATGAGTTCGAGCAAATATTCAAGACGTATGACCAACGACTGCAGGATACTTCCCTGCAGTTGAGGTCGTTGAGGCAAATCAAGGATCAGGTGAAGTTGGACAAGGTGAAGAAGTCGCAATCCGATTTGAAGTTAGCGTTACAACGTCTGGAGGCAAGCGTGAAAAATGGGGAACAGCTCGAGGTCGAGCTGAAGCATTGGCAAGATCGCATGGCTCATCGTAAGAGTCCGAGTAGGGAGATCGTCCAACGGTTGGAGATCATCCGATCCGAGTTGCTTGTCAGGGGCAAGACTCCATTCATGCCCGTTGTGATTCAGGAAGAGAAGCAGGAACAGACGGCGTCTCAAATCGAACCGGTCGAAACGGGACCGGTGAAGGTCGTGGTTCGACAAAGAACGAAGCAGACGGATGTCGAGTCAGGGTTGAGCAAGTCGCTAACGGCGCCACGGATCCTGCCGGAGACGGAGCATGTGTTGGCTGCGGCGCGCGAAGCGGCGCGCGAAACGAATCGTTGGCATGCCGTACCAGCTTATCTGCACAACGAAGATGCGTTATTGCAGGTACACCAACTGAAAGATCTCAATGCGAAATTGAAGAAGATGGATAAGGAAAAGGGCGTGGTACGGTATCGATTGGATTTGGCGCCGAGGATGAGTGAAATCTAAGATCGAGCCTGATAAACAAAAACACCATCGCGCGATGGTGTTTTTGTGGTGGACCTTAAGGGATTTGAACCCTTGACCTCTTCCATGCCATGGAAGCGCTCTAGCCAACTGAGCTAAAGGCCCTTAACTTGTGGCAGTAGATTGCCATATTAAAAAAAGACCGTCAATGACGTTTGCCTGGAGCGGAAGCCGTTGACGCTTAGTGCTATAGACGGTAGTCTGGGGACACTTATGCCTCTACAAATCGGTATTGTCGGTCTCCCGAATGTGGGTAAATCGACCTTGTTCCAGGCCATCACCAAAAAGGCGGTGGATTGCGCGAATTTTCCGTTTTGCACCATTGATCCGAACGTGGGTGTGGTAGAGGTGCCGGACGAGAGGCTTGAGCCGCTGGCCAAAATGTCCAAATCAGGACGTATCGTGCCGACGGTCATCGAGTTCGTGGATATCGCTGGGTTGGTGAAAGGTGCTTCGGAGGGCCAGGGTTTGGGGAATAAGTTTTTGGCCAACATACGCGAGTGCGACGCCGTCGCACAGGTGTTGCGGGCTTTTGAGGACGAGAACGTCATCCACGTCGATGGTACGATCAACCCAGAAAGAGACGCGGAGACGATCGGTATCGAGCTGGCGTTGGCGGATCTGGAAACCGTGGCAAAAAGGACGGATAGCGCGGCAAAGCAGATGAAGGCCGGAAAGACGAAGGAGCTTGAAGCGTTGCAGACTGCGTTGGTTAAGGCCAAGGAAGAGCTGGAGAAAGGTACGCAGCTGCGTGATCTGGAATGGACTGAAGATGAGATGAAGGAATTGAGACAACTGCAACTACTGACTCTGAAACCCATGCTTTATGTGGTGAACGTGAGCGAGTCGCAACTGCAGGATGGGTCGTGGAAAGGGAGGATGGGTAAGCTGGCGGAAACATCGACATGCCGCATTATCCCGGTATGCGTGAAGATGGAGGCGGAATTGTCGTCCATGAACCAGGAAGAAAAGAAAGAATATCTTGAATCCATGGGTCAGACCGAATCGGGTTTGGATCGGGTGATAAAAGAGGCTTATGACGTGCTGGGTCTGATCACTTTCTTGACGACCGGGGAGATGGAAACGCGTGCGTGGACGGTAAAAAAAGGCGCCAAGGCGCCGCAAGCTGCTGGCGTCATCCATACGGATTTCGAAAAGACGTTCATTCGTGCCGAGATCACGAACTGGAAGGATTTGTTGGATAACGGGGGAGAAGTCGGGTGTCGGGAAAAGGGATTGACGCGTATTGAGGGCAAAGATTATGTGATGAGGGACGGGGATACGTGCTTTTTCAGGGTTGGAGCGTGATGATTCGTGTATTAGGCATTTAGTATTTAATTGGTAGCATTTGTGGGTGGGGAGAACGCGGTGAATCGCGTTCTTTTTGCTTTGCGCTATAATGCACGGGTATGACACAAAAAGTACGCAAAGCAATCATTCCGGTGGCGGGTTTCGGTACACGGTTCTTACCTGCGACCAAGGCCAGCCCCAAGGAGATGCTGCCCATCATCGACAAACCGGTCATCCAATATGTAGTGGAGGAAGCGGTCGCTTCGGGGATTACGGATATCATCATCGTGACTAACCAGTCAAAACGTGCCGTGGAGGATCATTTTGACGACAACCCGAACCTCGAGTCCTGGCTTAAAGCGTCGGGCAAGAAGAATCAACTGGAGGAAGTTCGGGCGATAGGGCGATTGGCGAATTTCGTATATGTCCGCCAAAAAGGACCATACGGCACGGCTACTCCTGTCATGAATGCCAAGAGCATTGTGGGTGATGAACCTTTTGCTGTGTTATGGGGAGACGAGTTCTTTGTGGGTAAAAAACCAAGGTTAAAGCAGCTGATTGAGGTATACGAGAAATATGGCGATCCGGTTTTGTGTACGATTCCGGTGGATGATGAAGGGACCAAGAAGTATGGGATCATCGATCCGGCTTCGGAGGTCGAACGGGATATTTTTCAATTGAAGGACGTGATAGAGAAGCCGGGTCCCGAGAAAGCGCCTTCGCGTCTCGGTTCGGTGGGGGGATATATCTTGACGCCGGACATTTTCGAGCATATCGCAAGACTCAAGCGGGGCCACGGCGGCGAGTTGATATTGCTGGACGCGATACACTCATTGATGAAGAAACGCCCTGTGTACGCCAAGAGGGTGGAGGGAAAATATTTCGACACTGGTTCCAAAATCGGATGGCTGCGCGCCAACCTGGAGTTGGCCTTGGCTAGGCCGGATATGGCCAAGGAAACCAAGGCACTCGTTAAAAAGCTGACAACAAGGTAAAATAGGGTCGATATGTTTTTCGACAGCATGAAAAGAACGTCTTTCATCAAGCGCGCGGTGGCCATCTTGGTTTTGGTCTCTGCAGTCGGTGCGGGATGCACCAAGGGTCCTGATGCGGCAACGGTCGCGGCGACCAAGAAAGTCTCGTTGACGGTCTGGGGAGTGGTGGATGACGTCGACGTGTACCAGAAGATATTGAGTGATTATCACAAATTGCATCCGTACGTCGATCTGCAGTATCGGAGGTTCCGTCTGGAGGAGTACGAAAACGAATTATTGAACGCCTTGGCGGAAGATCGCGGACCGGATGTGTTCTTGATCCACAATACCTGGGTCGGCAAATATATGCCGAAAATCCAGGTCATGCCTCCGTCGACAAAGGTGGCCATCCAAGTGATACAAGGGACGCTCAAGAAAGAGGTGGTGTATCAATTGAATACTGACCAGTCGGTGACGATCAAACAGTACAAGCAGGACTACCCGGATGTGGTGGCCCAAGATTTGATTCGCGTGGTCAATGTTTCGACGGTGGCTGATAAGAAGGATTTACAGCAGCGCGTAGTCGCTATCCCGCTGTCGGTCGATACTTTGGCTCTATACGCGAATAAAGATTTGTTGAACGCAGCCGGTATCGCGACCATCCCCCAAACCTGGGATGATTTTCAGGCAGCGGTCAAGAAACTGGTTAAATTCGATGAGAATGGAGAGATTACGCAGGCTGGTGCGTCTATCGGGACTGGAATCAATATCGAACGCTCGCCGGATATCTTGGCGGCATTAATGATGCAGAATGGTGCAGAGATGAGCGCAGAAGACGGAAGCCCGACCTTTGGCTTGATTCCTGCGGCTTTGAGCGGCCAGCGCGAAGAGCCGCCGGCATACCAAGCGTTGTCTTTCTACACTGATTTCGCCAATCAAAACAAGGAAGTCTATACCTGGAATGCTAAGATGCCTGCTTCGCTGGATGCCTTTATACAAGGCAAGTCAGCATTTTTCTTCGGCTATTCGTATCATTTGCCGACTATTCGGGCACGTGCACCAAAGCTGAATCTTGGCATCTCCACTCTACCGCAGATACAGAATAACCCGGTCGTCAATTTCGCCAACTATTGGGCATGGACCGTATCGAAAAAAACCAAGAGCGTGGATATCGCGTGGAACCTGATAAATTTCATGCGCACGCCTGATGAGTCAAAAATATTTTTGGACGCAGCGAAAAGACCAGCGGCATTGCGTTCACAGCTGGGTGCGCAACTTGAGAATGAGGACATCGGCGTTTTTGCTTCACAGGTGCTGACCGCCAAATCATGGTATCGGGGGGATGACCCTAAAGCAGCAGATGATGCGTTCGTGGAACTTATTGATACGGCTATCGGACTTGATACGGAAAAATATCCGCAGGCGGTGAATATCGCAGTCGATAAGATTTCCCAAACGATTCCGTACGGGGGCATCTAGCTGCGCAACAACTACTTATGAAATACTTAAGAAAGCTGAATTGGATAGTGGCACTTGGGGCTTGGTTGTTTCCTGTTATGGTAAATGCCCAATCGCTGTACGACCAAATGGTTGGAAATAAGGAAAAAGGCATTGTTGGAACCGGGGTTAGTCCAGGGTGTATGTCAGACGGTAACTGTAGCCTGGATGACATCGTGCTGACCGGGTCGGCTTTTGCAAATGTTTTGATCGAGCTTTCGGCGGCCTTGTTTTTCGCCACGTTCATCTACGGAGGGGCGATGTATGTCTTTTCGTTCGGCAAATCAGATTGGGTGAAAAAAGGAACCGATGCTATGAAAGGCGGAGCGATCGGCATGCTTATCGTGATGTCGGCTTGGACTATCGTGAGGTTCTTGGCGTCTTCCATCAAAGGATCATGAGTATGAAAAATAGAATTAAAGACATGGTGCGTATCGCTTCGGCGCTGGTCGTCCTTTCGGTCGGTTTGATTTATGGGGCGCCGGTGCTTGCTTTGACCGAGGCGGAGTGCGAAAGCCCGGCCAATAAGGGTACGTGTAGGATAGGATCGTGTAATGACGGCGAGCAGGAGATAGGGGTATGTACTGACAACCTTTGGGAGGTGACGTGCTGCAGCAAGGGGGTATTGCCGCCGGGCGGAAGTGCGCAATCGAGCAGCGGTGGGACGGGCGTGGTAAGCCCAACCGCACCAACCAGCAGTTCGGGCGGAACAGCGAGTCCGGGTTCGCCTATAACATTATCTGATCCATTAAAAGGTATTGGCCTTTACGGCATCTTGAATCGGTTAATCATTTCTTTTCTTGGTGTCATCGGTGCAGTCTCGCTGCTGGTTTTTGTTTATGCGGGCGTCACCTACATGACGGCTGGATCGAGCGATCGGGTGAAGAAAGCGACGGATGCCATGAAATATGCGGTATTAGGCATAATGATAATCATGATGGCGTATATCGTGACTAATTTTTTCTTCCAAGCTTTGACGACTGATCCAGTGAACGCAAATAAAACCCAGAAGCCGGTGACTTTGCCGCAAACCCCGCAATGATATGAAAACCAGATTTTTCAGATATTTTGCCCTGTTGGTGATGATATCCGCTTTGAGCGTGCCGTCTTTCGCTTTAGCAGGTGTCACGAAACCGGATGAGGTGACGGCGATCCAACAGAAATATAAATTGGAGGATCCGATGGGCGGCAAGACAGTGCAGCAAATCGTCGGAAGGGTAATACAGCAAGTTTTGCCTGCTGTGGGGGCTTTGTTCCTGATCATGTTCATCTACGGCGGAGTCTTATGGATGACTGCCGGCGGTAGCGGGGAGAAAGTGAAGAAGGCGACACAGACTCTGGTTAATGCGGCTATCGGCATGGCTATAGTGGTCTTGGCGTATATCCTGGTCAACGAAGTCATCGTCAAGTTAGGCGCCGTCATTGAAGGTACCCCTACATGATTACCAGTCATTAGTTCATCCTTACCGTCAGGACTTGTTTTTTTCTCGACTATTTAGGCAGAATTTGCTATCCTATGCACGACGCAATTGCGTTATTCTACCTATGGAAGGAGGTGACATGACATGAAGCAAGGTATAAAAAAAGTAATGGCTTTCGCCGCTACGCTTAGCGTGGCATCGGCCATCGCGTTGCCTTCCATAGCTTTGGCGGCAGATGATTTGAACGCCAACGATTTGGGGGTTAACGCCATCCAATCGACGATCAAATTAGGTTCCGGAGACATCAGACAGACTGCAGCCCGTATCATCAACGTGGCCCTCGGTTTCCTCGGTATCATCGCAGTGGTGATCGTTCTGTTGGGAGGTTTCAAATGGATGATCGCCGGCGGAAACGATGAAAAGACGAACGAAGCCAAGAAACTTATCGTTTCAGGTATCATCGGTCTCGCAATCATCCTTTCAGCTTGGGCAATCACAAGCTTTGTCATTTCGCGTTTGGTCACCGCCACACAGGACCAATAGTATCGGTCAGGGCGCAACTAAAATGTTTATGGATTTAATCAAAAAAATAACTATAGCGGGCGTCTTGGCGGTTTCCGTGATGCAAATTGTGGCTCTGCCGGTTTCGGCCCAGGTCACCGGGAAAATCGGTGCTGGATTGAATGCAGCAGCACAGGGTGCTTACGGGACGAATCCACAACCGATCGAAAGTTTGGTTGGAGGGGTAATCAACGCAGGCTTGGGCATCGTCGGCATATTGCTTCTCGGTTTGTTCATCTATGCGGGTTTCAAGTGGATGACTGCCGGAGGAGACGCAACGAAAATCAAGGAGGCGACTGCTCTCATCCGAAACGCCATCATCGGTCTAGTCATCATTGTGGCGGCTTATTCCATCACGAATTTCGTGTTGCAAAGCCTGCAGCAAGTAACGAGCGGAGCAGGCTCCACACCAACCCCGACACCTGGTACATAATAGTTATCTAAGAAATGACAAGGTAAATCAGCTTATGAAGCATCTTAAGACAATCGCAGCGAGCGTCAGTGCGGCTTTGGCCACACCGTTCATCGCTTTGGCAGCCACGAATCCGTTCCAGCAGGGTCAGACGTTGGTCAACAACGTCGGAAGCCAAGCCGGAATTTCGGGTGGAGGCGGGTTGACCGATATCATCGGTAAGCTCATCAACATCTTCCTGGGTTTCTTGGGTATCGTTTTTTTGGTACTCATGCTTTACGCAGGTTTTTCCTGGATGACCGCACAAGGCGACGAAGGCAAGGTCAAGAAAGCACGCGAGGTCATCACGCAAGCCATCATCGGTTTGATCGTGGTGGTGGCAGCTTATGCCATCTCCAACTTCGTGCTTGGCTCGCTCTTGAACGCGACGCAATAGTAGTTCGTTGCGCAACGAACAAGAAAAGGAGTGCTCTGAAGCACTTCTTTTCTATATATTCGATGTATGGTAGCTGTGTTATATGGGGAGAGATTGTCGCATTCCCCATGCAATGACGAAATATCAATAAACTGTCTTTGCGAGGAGTGAGGCACGAACGACGAAGCAAACTTACAGATTTGTAAGATTGCCACGTCGCCATGCGGTTTTTTATACGCTTCTCGCAATGACGAATTAATCGGTCTTTGCGAGGAAAGAGCGAAGCGAATGACGAAGCAAACTTGCCTATATGCGATTTCAGCAATATTTTATTTACATGATGGCCAATTCGAATAATACGGTCATTTATACCGGCGTGACCAACGATTTGTTTCGACGCGTCGATCAGCATAAAACGAAAACGGTTGATGCATTTACTTCGCGATATAGAGTTAGTAAATTAGTCTATTATGAAATTTTTGATGATATTTTAAGTGCCATTACCCGTGAGAAACAGATTAAAGCTGGGTCAAGGCAGAAGAAGGTTGAATTAATCAATTCTTTGAATCCGCGATGGTACGATTTAGCTGGTAGGTTATAGGTAAGATTGCCACGCGCTATTGATCTATGCGCTCGCAATGACGGAGAATAGGTAAGATTGCCGCGTCGCCCTACGGTTTTTGTTTACTCTCCTCGCAATGACAAAATGTGCTCGTAATGACACAATGTGATCTAAATATGAGATTAAAAGCAGTGCTATTGAATTTACTGATTTTTGTTGGTTTTGCGTTGTGGTTCGCTGTGCTTATTCCTTGGACGGGTTTCGCTGATCCAGATGCTTTTTATCATGCCAAGGCAGCAAACTTAATTTGGCAGAATGGTCCGATAGAGGCGTTTCCGTGGTTGGATCTGACGCTATTGGGAAGCCACTATGCTGATCTGCATTTTTCATTGCATGCCATCACAGCTCCTCTGACTGCTTTGTTCGGTATGTTCGACGGATTACGTATCATGATGGTTTTTTTGTCGACTATATTCGTTTTTTCGTTTGCGTATTCATTACGTTGGTTGGGGATTAGATATGTATGGTTGTGGGCTGTTTTATTGGCTGTGACGCATCCGTTGGTGTTCAGGATGTTGCTCGGCAAGGCGACGCCATTGGCACTTTTTTTGTTCATCGTCGGTTTGGTCGCGGCGTGGAAAAGGAAGTTCTGGATCGTGTTTTTGTTGACGGCGATTTACGCTCTGTCACACGGCGGCTGGTTATATTTGGCAGGGTCGGTGACCTTGTTAGCTGTCGGTGATATCCTGTTCAACCGTATTGTTTTGGGATTGGCGTGGAGGGAAGCGATGAGGCAATTTTTGTGGAAAGAGGCGGTCTTGGCTTATGTCGGCGGGTTGGTTGGGCTCTTTCTTCATCCGAATTTTCCCGAAGTTTTTCAGTTTGCTTGGACGCAGATATTCACCATCGGGATCGGGACGCCATGGCAACACGTCGTTATGGGGAGCGAGTGGCTGCCGTCCGAACCATCCAAGCTTGTTGCGTCTTTGGGGATTTGGATTGCGGTTTTGTTGATTGGTTTCGGTGCGCTGCTGCTTGCTCCGCGTAAACCAGTCGAGAAAGAGAAGGCTGCTTTTGTGATATCTGTTGGGTTGATTGTGGCAGTGCTCGTGGCCCTGACTTTGAAGAGTAGGCGAAACTTGGAGTTTTTGGTCCCGGTGACGGCATTGTGGGCAGCAGCGATTTGGGATTTGGCGGATATGCGTAAGTTTTTTCGAGATACGGTCGCAAGTACGCAGATGTTCGGTAGGATTTATTCGCGCGTAATCTTGTCGATTGCTGTTGTGAGCCTACTGGCTTTGGTCAGTAAGAATGTTTTGACCCTATGGAGGGATTTTCATCCTGTGACATACCCTGACGATATCTATGCGGAGACTATGCAGACGATTTCGGAAAGGGCGCTGCCTGGTGATCGGGTGTTCCATACGAGTTGGGATGAATTTCCCATGCTGTTTGCCTTGGATGATCGTCTGAAATACGTCTCTGGGTTGGATCCGACGTTCCTTTACGTCGCGTCAACGACTTTATCGGATGACGTGAAGAACGTGACTTGGGATTTCGCGACCGTCAGCTCGACCAAAGAGCAAGTTTGGGACTTGGTGAGTAAAAAGACGGGTTCATCGTTTGTCTTCGCGAGCAAAGAAAACCATCGATTTTTTATTGATTTGATCAAGTCTGATGAGAGGTATGTCCAGTTGGCGGAGGATGAGGAAAGCGTGGTTTTTGAGGTGATGAGATAGGCAAGATTGCCGCGTCGCCCTACGGTTTTGTCTTTGCTCCTCGCAATGACGGAATAAATAAATCCGTCTTTGCGAGGAATGAGGTAAGAATGACGGAGTAAACTTACATTGAGGCAATATCGTCCGTGTCATCCCTCCTCTTGAGGTAAGAGGAGGTTAGGAGGAGTTATGAGTCTACAATGCCTTAATGGAGTGATTTTTGTTTGGTTGTAACTCCCTTCAGCTCCCTCTTATCCTAAGAGGGAGGGCTGAAAGGAAAGTGTGGGTTAAGTTTTGGCTTAATTTAGCTAAATAAAATGCTATAAAAATGGCTCATTTTAGCCAAAATTATGTTAGGCTGTGGCTTGACAAAATGGTTGAAATGTGTTATTCTTGTTTGTTCTGAACTGGCAGTGTGCCTGGGCGGAACAAGCAACTTTGGCAATTGAATAAACCCCCGTAAAAGACGGGGATAGTGAGTTTTCAACCTGTCGCCTCGGCTAAACCGAGGACCTGACAAAAACAGGCCCTTGAGGCCGAGGATGACGAGGAGAACGACAATGGCAGATGATGACGAAGACGATTTCGACGATGATGACGAGGACAGTAACACGTCTGATTCGTCGGATGACGATGACGACACGAGTGATGACGACGATCACGGCCCTTCGCAGGGCAGGAGAAGTAGAATGGCAGAGCCCAGAGGAAGAAGAGATGGACGTGGTGGTGATGGCGGTGGAGGACGGGATCTGGCGAGTGACCCTCGCTTCATGGTTCGACTGTTTTCCAACATCATCCAGATTGGCGCTGGTGCGCTCGGTTCGCGGATGGCGAGTACGGCGTGGATGACGCCTGCCCTGAATGCCATCGAAGGGGTGATTGGTGATAGCGGATTGCGCTTGGCTTCGGCTGGCGTGGCTGCCTTGATCCAGAATCCCAGGATGGTGAAGAGCGCTCTGGCGAATATGGGCGTTCCGGAAGAGTACGTGGGCCTCCTTGATGAGGCTATTGACTCTTTTGTTCACGGTTTGGCGCATGCCCACACGGGCCGCGGCAAGATCACCGAGGGTGACTATGCCAAGGCCTTGAGCGAAGCGAAGTCCAAGCTCGAAGGGACGCTCGACCGACAAGTCGCGTTCGGCGCAGCACTGCTCGCGCTGACGCCGGCTGAACAGGTCGCGTTCCGCAACCGCCTCGCAACGCTCTCGGATGACGACAAGAAGTCGTTCGAGGCGTACAGGGCAAAAATCGCAGGTACGCGTTGGGAGTTGAGAAATCTTCTCCAGACGTTGCTCGCGATCCCTGCCGCGAGCTGGCTCGAACACCTCCGACTCGTGTACGGCGACATCAAACCGGCCAAGAAGGAGGGGAGTCTCATGAGCAAGGCTTTCGGCCTGCTCAAAGAGGCAGATGACGCGGTCGTGGGTGCAATCAAGCCGCCGGCTACCGGACCCGATCCGGTCGTCGACGCGCTGGATGCCTTCACGAACAGGCTCCGCCGCAAGCGGGGTCAGTAGTACCAGGCGGGTAGAGCGCGGCGGTCAGTATGACGTCGCGCAAAGCCCAAGTCACAGTTCAAACAGACCTGCGCAAGCGGGTCGGGAGATTCTCCAATGATGTTCGTGCTCGCGTTGGCTATCGTTTCGCTCGTCGCAATCAGCGGCATCTTGTACGCGTTTCACGCGGGACAGGGTGCACGACTGGCGGCAGGTTGGCAGATGTTTGCCACCGCCGGCCAGTTCCTTTCGTCCGCGGTCAGCCGCTTCTGGTATGGGGACGTGATTCCCTTCTTCCAGAGATTGCGCCTGGCCGTCATCGCAGTTCTTGCTCTCGGCGGATTGGTCTCGTTCTTCTTTGTCGGTCAGCAGCTGGTCATGTCGGCCAGTGCGCGTACCGGACTCATTCCTGCCACGGAAGTCTCGTGGTGGGCGGCAATCATCATCGTGCTCGTAGCATCTCTCGGAGCGTTCGCGGTTTGGTTCTTCGCCCGTCCGCAGCCCGAGCAGACCGGCAAGGTGACGATTCCGGCTGGCGCAACCCAGGTGGTAGTTCCGTTCAACATGATCGGGCAGCCGCCGGTCATCGCAGTCCAGCCGTACGACGTCGCACAGGATTTCACGGTGCTGGACGTAACGGACCAGGACTTTACGCTCGAGATTCCGGCAGCCCTGCCTGCTCCCGCGACCTTCAACTGGATGGTTCGCGAGCGGCCGGACCATTCGCCGGTCGTGAACGTCGGCCTGACCACCGTGGGTGCCTTGCTCGCGCTTGGTGCCACGTACTTCGTGGTCGGCATGACTTTCGAGTCACGGCTGTTCGTCCTGGCGTCGGTTCCCTTCGTCGTGATGGCACTTGCGATCGTGTTCCGTGCCTGGCAGCTGGCAGTGAAGCTTGCGGCCTGGACGGCGGATGCGGTCGAAGCTGGCCCGAACGGCGTCATCAACCTGTCGAAGCTCGGGATTCGCCTCATCGCGGCTCTATTTACGAGGAATTGGTCGAAGGTCGAGGAGATCTTCAAGCCGACTGACAGCACGACTCAAGCCGTCAGCTACGTCAACCAGGAAGCGTGGGAGAAGAACAGGCAGCGCGCGGTCTATGAGACCGTGGCTACTCTGGTGTTCGTCTATAGCCTCTGCCTTCTCGTCCCGACCTGGAGCTGGTTCCTCGCGGCCGTCGTGATCCAGACCCTGACGAGCGCTGCCCGGTACGTCATGAAGTGGGCGTACAACACGGAGACGTTCTTCTATCAGGAGAACAAGAACCGTGTCCGTCTCTTCATCGCGTCGACCAAAGAGCGGAGCCTGTACTTGTACTACGCTCTGGTCGCTGCCCTGGCGTTGATGACGTCGATCGTGACTTTGGTCCCCGGTGCGGATGAGCGCTTCCAGGCTCTCCGCGAGGCGTTCGCGCTGTTGCTCAACAACAGCACGGATGCAATGACTGGAAGTATCCTCACGGGGATGGCGTACTTGGTGGGCATCGTGCTCACCTCGATCGTCCTCTACGTGTTGTGGCCGCGACGGAGTGGGGAGCAGGTCGTGCACGACGAAAACGGCACGGCTATTACCTTCCCGGCGAGCGAGCCTGCGTTTCCTCGGATGCGCAAGCTCATCGCAGCTCCGTTCGCGTTGATTCTCCTGGCCTGTGTGGCCGGGTTTGTCTGGGTGCTGGTGCAGGGTTCAGTGGTGGAGGCTTCGGCGAGCGTGCTCTCGAAGTTCATCCCCATCGCCTCTGCGACCGCGACTCCGGGAGTGCGCCTGCATTGGCCGTCTGTTCCGGGCGCGAACGGGTACGTCATCGAGCGGCGTGAGCTGCACGAGCCGGCGTATTCGACGCTGAACGAGAACGGTTCGGTCGAGGGCGTGTGGACCCCTGGTACTCCCTCTGCTCCGCGTGTGTTCGTGAAGGGCACCACGGAGTACGAGGACAAGGCCAACGTGGTCCGCGGGTCGAAGTACTTCTACCGGATCATTGCTCTGGGTGCGGGCGCTGGTGGCAGAGATGTCGTCAGCACCGAGACCAGCGTCTTGATTCCGGCGGTTGCAGCCCCCGTTCCCGCTCCTACCCCGAAGCCTCCGACGACTGGAGGCAGCAAGCCGGCGACGACTTGTTCGGGCAGCTGTCTCGGCAAGGGCAACCCAGGGTTGACGGCATTCTGCCAGCGTCACCCCGAAGACTGCCGCTAGCCGTGTTCCTTAGGGGGCAGATGCAATGTTTGCTCCCGGCACTCAATCGAGTGCCAAAACTCCTGAAAGCGGTCATGCAATTCCTCGCATGGCCGCTTTTTCGATTGGGATTCTTGTGGTTTTTCGAGCCATCCCTCCTCTTTAGGTAAGAGGCGGTGAGGAGGAGTTATGAGTCTGACAAAACTGACACCCCCTGATGGAGTCATATTCGTCTAATCGTAACTCCCTCCAGCTCCCTCTTATCCTAAGAGGGAGAACTGACGGAGAGGAAAGGATGATTGACAAAAAGCCAGGAAAAGTGTATAAAGCTTAATCCTGTTGAACCTACGGAAAGGAAGGTTTTTCATGAGATTTCTCGTCCTTTGCATCGCGGCGGTCGTGCTTGCGGCGGTCGGCTGCGGCACGAATACGTACACAGACACTACCCCTACCAAGGCATACTCCAACGATCTGACCAAGCACCCATTCGGTCAGTCGGTGCAGAGCCACGCCAAGACGGTCCAGTCTGACTACGAGGCGTGTCTCCAGGAGAACCGGGGCATGCCTGGCGCTGAACAGTACTGCACCGACTGGATCAACGCTCGGCGGCCCGGCCAGATGCCCAAGTACTACTGGTACGGGTACGGAGCCATCGGAATGTCGGCCTGCCCGCGTCGGGTGCAGACGGCGACGGGCGTGTACTGCTATTAACGGCGCGATAATCGCGCCTCCCTCCACCAAGACGGTCTGAAATACGGCCGTCTTATCTTTTCGTCATTCCCGTGTAGACGGGAATCCAGGCTCATGCTTATCGTGTAGTTTTATCTAAAAATGGATGTTTTTAGTAAAAAGATTGCCACGTCGACCTGTTGAACAGGTCTTCTCGCAATGACGAATTTTTTCTTTATTTTTGTCTTATTTTAGCCAATATTATTGCCAACCTTACACTTGACAAAAAGGTCATTTTATGTTATATTTGTTTGTTCTTTGGACAACTCTGTCATCAGCCTGATTGAGGAAAACAAGACCTATTGGTGTCATTGCGAGGAGCGAGGTACGAGCGACGTGGCAATCTTTACACTAAAGATCCTTCACTGCGCTACGCTTCGTTCAGGACGACAAGGGATACTGGTTTCTTGGATCAGGTTGATGACGGTTTAGACGGAACAGACAACTCACTGAATTCTGCCATAGGCAGAGGAGGATTCGATCATGCATAGCAGGTTCATCGGATTGGTTCTCGTGGTTCTGGTGGCAATGTTGGCGGCGATGGGATGTATGCCGAAGAGGAACTCGACGACGGTGAACACGGCCAATGGCCATTCGCAGTGCACGCAGACCGCAGCAGGTCTCGACTGCACGGTTGATACCGAGAAGCAGTTTCGAGACTGTATGGCGATGCACACCCCGCAGATGGGCAATTCGTACGCGGACAGCTACTGCCGCAACGTGACGTCGGGCAACCAGCTCGGCGGCGCGCGGCCGGTCGTCGCACCTGGTGCAATGCCAGGGACCGGTGGTGTCGTCATGGGTGGCGGCGGACATTTCCCTGGCTACCCGGCGTCAGCACCGATCTTCCTCCCTGATCCAACCCCGATCGGCGTGATCAACACCCAGAACAACGCATCGGGTGGATACATGCTCCCGGCTCCGGGTGGCGCGCCTGCAACGGGTAGTGCCAGTGATCAGGATGTCCGAGATCTCGGGCGATCGGCAGCCGCGCAGCAAGCGGCTATATGCAGGATCAAGCCGGACGATCCGATCTGCTGTCCGGCATGTAACGCCAAGAAGTGAGGGTGGTACGGTGACGGAGTCGGGATGTTCTCGGCTTCGTAACCCCTCCCAACCTCCCCTTACGGTAAGGGGAGGAGAACAGCAACGCAACGATGAGCGGTTCGGTGAACCCGGGCCGCTCGATGGAGATTTCCGATGAAGAAGATTGAGATGCTGGTTGGCTTGGTTCTCGTGCTTGCGTCGGTTCTCGTTTCGGCCTGCAGCGCATCGGTTCAGTCTGGGGCGAATACCTCTGGTGCCTCCAACGCGGATTGGCGGCGGGCGTACGTGAGCGGCGAGGCACGTTGTGACAAGAATCAGCAAGGTGCGACCGCGGCGGACTACTACGCCTGTCTCGAGGAGCAACAGCGGATTCTGAACGAGACCAAGGCAGCGATGCCTGGCTCGAACAAGAGCCCCTCGACTCCTCCGACCAGCGCACCTCCCCAGCCGGTTCCACAACAGCCGCCGATGCTTCCCCAGCCTGGAGTCGGTCCGGTGCCGGTTGCGATGCCTCCTCAGCAGACGCAGGGCAGCGTGTTCATCCCCGGCGCGTCGGGTCCGGTTTGTACGACGAATCAGGAGTTGATCCTCACGATCCAGAACAACACCAACTACCTGGTTGAGGTTCGTTCGCCCTACGTCGCTCCGCTTGGATGCGACGCGGTGAACACCCTCGTCCAGCGTGCGGTCATCCGCAAGGGTGGCCAGCAAGTGATGGTGTGGGTCGTCCCAGCGAATACCACGGCCAGGTATGTGTTCCTGCCACTGAACGGTGGTTTGGGCCGCGTAAGATTGATCTACAACGCTTTCATGGACCTGCCGGCGAACGTCGGCGCTCCGCAGGTCGGCTGGATGCCCGATCCGGTGGATGGGTACCAGGTACCCAGGCATGATGGTCGTGGCTGGACCCAGGCTCTGGGTGCGTGGCAGTTCCGTCAGTAGGGAGAGTCCTTCTTCCTATATCTTGAGACACGCACGTCTGTGCGGTTCGTCTCGAAGCGCTGGTGTCATTCTCGACATCAGCGCTTTTCAGTTTCAGTGATTTGTTAGCTTGCTTCGCTGTGCTCGCAAAGATATTTTCGTTTGTCATTGCGAGGAGCATATCCAAAACTGTAGGGCGACGCGGCAATCTTACCTTAATGTAAGTTTGCTTCGTCATTCGTGCCTCTTTCCTCGCAAAGACATATATATTTTGTTAGGAAATCGTAATATCGAAAACGCTCCGACTAAAGTCAGAGCGTTTCCTCCTGGTGACGCTGCGTCACCGCCAAGCATGGGTACGGCGACACGTGCGTCTATCGGCAGGGAGTCATCTAGAATGATGATGAAGGATGGTTGATGATATCAAACGATCCTGCTCACCGTGCCGCGGATGTGATTATTTTGATCACGTCCGTAGCACGACGAAGTTTTTTGATGTCTAATTCTTCTCATGCCGCTGACTTTGCGTCAAGTCCAAACGGTGGATAACTCGATAAAAAAGAAGCCTCGGCATGAAAGCCGAGGAATCTTTTTCATTCATCCAGGTCGTTGATGGCGGATGAGGTCTTGGGACCTACCAGGCCAGCTCCGGGGGAATTGCGCGTGGCGATTAATTTTTTTTCGAGTTGGAATCTGATGACCAGTTCGTGTGTCATCGGGCCAAAGTAACCAGTCGCGTTATCCGTCGTATCGATGTTTTGTCTGAAATAGGTGAGGAGCGTTTTTTGCAGTTCGAGCACGTCAGCGGAGCGCATGCCTTTATGTAAACCGCGAGGGATAAGGCGCTTGATTGAGCTTGTGGCTTTTTTTTGCGCTGCTTCTGTCTTGGCTACAGTCTTCGTCGTTTCCGCTTTTTTTGCATCAACAGCAACTGCAGCGACCTTGGTGTTCTTAAGTTGGCCTTTTGCGGCCGTCAGGAAAGCGGTGCGGGTGCGCTCGATCGTCTTGGTGTAGGATTTCTTGGATGAAGCATAGCCGGGATAGCCGTAACCGCAATGGACTTCGTTCATGGCTTCCCAGGCGACGTCGAGCCCTGCCCTGTAAGCGGCGATAGCTTTGACCATTTTTTCGTTTTCGGAATAAGGGGCGATGTCTTTTGCCATACGCGCCGTGTATGTGGCGTGCAGGTTTTTGGTTTCGGTTGTGATGCATTTGCTCACCGTCGGTTCGGCGGGTGCTGCAGCGGCGAATGCGGATACTGGAAGAGCGCTACCTATACCGATCGCGAGGCAGGATGCGATAACGATCGAGAGATTCGTGTATATGCTTTTTTTGTTTGCCATAGCGTGCAATATCCAGCATAGCAAGGATTGATAGCTGTGTCATCTGCAAGATGATCTGCTTTGGATTTGCGTGAAAAAGAAAAATACGAGGCGTAAATCCATCGTATTCTTCATGGCGGAGAGGGTGGGATTCGAACCCACGGTAACCTTGCGGCTACACCAGATTTCGAGTCTGGCTCATTCGACCACTCTGACACCTCTCCTTGTGATTTTTTTGGTTCGTTGCTGCCGCAAAGATTAGATGATTTTACCTTTTAGGTCAAGGATGCATTGTGTTTTTTTAGCGTATCTTCTAACCTATCAGCATATGGCGACAAAAGAAGCACTACGCCAGCTCTGCCTGGACGAAAAAGGACAACCAAAAGAGAAGAATGAATGCCGGGCAGTGATTATCAATCACCTGATTTTGGATGAAGGGTTGGATATCGATGAGGCCGAGGATCTAGCCGAACAGACGTTGAGGGAAAGCCATTTTTGGGACGAGGAAAACCCAGTTGCGCCTGAAGCCTAGCGTTCGATTGGGGTTTTTGGTTTTACAACGGGAAGAGACGCAAGGCCTGCCAGTATCCAGAATTGGAATGCCAGGTCGTTTTTGAAATATGGGACATCAACCAAGCCGTGGATAAGGAGGGCGATGAGAGGGAGGAGATAGACGATTGAGGGCTTGTACCTCGTACTTCGTACTTCGTTTCGTAGTGCTGTTATTATCCAAGTGACGATGATCCAGATGAAGGCGAGGATGCCGGGGAGGCCGGTTTCGCTCCAAAGATTGAGCAGGATGTTGTGCGGATACTGGAAGATCTCGATAAAGGTTTTTTTATGGTAGGGCGCGAAGACGGTCGGATAAGCGCCTAAACCAGCGCCGAAGATTGGGCGATCTTTCAGCATGTCTGCCGTTTCTTGCCACATCCAGACACGCACTCGGCCAGACCAGTTCTGGAAAGACAGAGTTTTGATCGTCGGTTCGCGGAGTTGCGGAACAGAAAATAAGATTGCGGCGCCGAGAATGATCGCGCCGATGATCGGCAGGCGGGTTTTTTTGTTCCAGAGTAAGGTGAGTGTGACGCAGGAAAAAATTGCAAGAGAGCCGCCGACACTTTTGGCGAGAAGAGTGGCTAGAGAGGCGGAGAGGAAACCGAGCCAGAGAAGATGTCTAGCGTACTTCGTACTTCGTACTTCGGTGAATGTGGCCAGACCGAAGAAGAGAGCGGCGAGGGGCGCGCAGTAGAGCGCGACGGCGTTAGGGAAGGGGAAAGGGCCGGTTGCACGTCGCAGTGCTAGGCCTACGTTCCAAGGAGGAGGTATCCCGATATTGGTCGTGAATTGGAAGACGCTCCAGAGAGCTATGAAGACGGTCGTGACGATGAAGGATTCGATGACTAGCCAGCGGTCAGATTCGTCGATCAGGAATCCTTTCAAAAGGATTAGATAGACGATCGGTTCGAGGATGTAGGCACGCCAAAGCCCGAGGGCAGAGATTTTGTCCGGCGCGACGACGACAGCGACGGCGGTGGCAAGGGTCCACAAGAGCAGGGCGTAGCGCCAAGGTTTAAGGGATTCGATCCCCGCGAGCCAGCGGGTTTTTCCGGTCTGCACTGTGACGGCGATGAACAATGAGAGTAGGCCGAGCTCCAAAAGGGTCGTGGGTAGCGGTCCGAGTTTAGCGCGCAAGAGATAAGAGGGGAGCAAGAGCGGGAACGTCAAAACCGCGTATCGGGGATATTTCCAGGCGAAGAAGCCGTAGAGGACGGCGAGTGTGATTAGGATAGGGGACATGATTTTGTCATTCCCGCGGAAGCGGGAATCCAGGCTTTAAGTTTGAGTTTCGCTAGGCTGTAGCACTTTTCTGTGTTGCGGAACTCGCGGTGAAGTTATATAGCACCGCTCAGACAGTCCTCACACAGAAAAGTGCTACAGCCTAGCTGTCTGATATCTTCTTACACATCCATCCCGGTCGAAGGCGTGCCGCGTCGGAAAGAGAGGATGTCCTTCATGGTCTGACGTGAAATCGTGCCGGTAACAACCACTAACAGTCCGTAAATGATTGCTCCGGCTGCGATCGGGATGGGCAACCACATGTCTTGGAGCGGAAGGATCGCTAGAGCCATGGCTGCGGCACAGGCAGAGGCTTTTGCGATGGCGATAGTGGCGAAACCGCTTTTGGCGATATAGAAGGAGATGATGGTGGTGCCGATGGCGACCGCTCCTTCGGAGAATACGGTGAGCCAGGCTGCGGCATACATGCCATAACGCGGGATGAAGATGATGTAGCCGATCAACGTCACGATAGCGATGGCGATATAAAGCGGCATGGATTTTTTCTGCGCATCAAGGGCTACGATGGCGTGGGATGAGACGGTTCCGAGGAAGATGACGGCAGCGGCCAGGATGAGTATTTTGAGGATCATTCCGGATTCGACGAAGGCATCGCCGGCGATGGCGAGCATGATGCGATCGCCCATGACGAAAACTCCGGCGACCATGGGCGCGGCAAGCAAGGCCATGGTCGATAAGGCGTTACGATACAGTCGATTGAAGCGTTCTTTGTCCTTGTCGGCCCAGGCTCTGGCGATAAGGGGGAGCAGGACGCCGCAATACATGAAAGGCAGGGTTATCAGGATCTCCAGGACGCGATAGGCGGCGCCGTAGATTCCGACTTCATTCAATGGACGGACGTAGGAGAGGATGAGTGTGTCGGCACGGAAATAGATCAGATTGAATAAAATCGAAAGACCGATGGGCCACGAACGACCGAGCAGGGTGCGCCAGAAGGCTGGATCCCAGTTCCAGGCGAATGAAGCATGGCGTCTGGCGAGCAGCAGGTTGAGCACGAAGTTCGCGGTGCTGCCTATGCTGACGATTAGCGTCAGACCAACTACGCCCAGCCCACTGCTGATGCCGATGAGTAATCCGGCGAGCGTCACCAGGCGTCCGACGACTTCACCCAGTGCGGCATAATGCATCTTGAAGTGGCGTTGTTCCGTACCGATGACGATCTGGTTCACGACGCTGGAGAAATACGAGCCCCAGATGGCGAAGAAGGCGAGTTTGAGTTCCCAGGGATAATCCAGGAACAGACCGATGATCGGTGCCAGAGTCAGGAGGATGAGCGCCGTGACCAGTCGAAAAGTAAAGACGGCGCTGGTCGCGCGTTTTTCGAATTCTTTGTCGCCGGCGCGTTCGCCCAACATTTGGACGAGCATCACGTTGATTCCCAGATCAAGAATCAGGGCGAACACCTGGAGGAATGAATTGGCGGTGGTATAGATGCCAAAACCGTCTTGGCCGAGATAGCGTGCCATGAGACCGATGACGATCACGCCAATCGCAGTCGAAATGGCTTTGCCAGTGATTTGGATTCCGGTGTTCCAGGCTAGGATTCGTGCCTCACTCATATATGAACTCCATATTCATCGATAATATTGGCACGAAACAAGCTAAACATCAATTATTTCACTTAACTTAGCGTAATTTTTGGCCTATCAACATTTCAGGGTAACAATTCACGTCCGTATGCTCTATAATGGTTTTAAGGCAGGGAATCCTCATGATTTAACGTCCGTGTGATTTGGAAATGAGGGTCGGAAAGCCCGATGAACGATATGAAAAAAAATATTCTACGATCAGCCGCAAGACTCGTACTTTCCGTGTTGTTGGCCACCACGGTGCTTCCCGTGCCTCAAGCTTCTCGGGCAGCGACTTACGATTATTATGCGCAGACGAATAACCTTCGGGTCATCCTGAACGCAGGGGAGAAGAAACAGATTACTTTGAGTTTCAAGAACATCGGAAACAACACGTGGTACGGCGCGCGCGATAAAACGGCTTTGTATCTGTATGGTGATTCATCCATTTTCGGCAATGCGACTTGGTTAACGAATGATCTTCCGGGGTTGATTGCGCAAAGTTCGGTCAAGCCGGGACAGAACGCGACAGCGACTTTTTGGGTCCAGGCACCGAAAACCCCAGGCACATACAATGAAAGATTCCTTTTGTCGTATGGAATCAATAAGTGGGTCAAAGGATCGGTTGCTGCGGTTGAATTCAATGTGGTCGCAGCGACTTCGAACCCGGTAGCTACGCAGCCTTCGGCTACGGTCTCGCCCGTGTCGGCACCGATTAGTCAGTCAGTCTCCGGGTATGCAGCATTATTGGTGGATAAGGGCGGCATCGAGTGGCAGATAGAGCCTTCCGGATATGCGACGGTCAATTTAGCGTTCAAGAACACGGGGACAAAAATTTGGTACAACTCGGGAAGTAACTATGTGTCCATATATACGGGTAAGACGGATCGGAATAGCCCATTCCAGGACGGTTCATGGAAGAGTCGGTATCAGCCGTCGGTGATGAAGGAGAGCATGATAAAACCAGGCGAGGTCGGGCATTTCACATTCAAGCTCAAAGCACCGGCGACTACGGGAAAATACACCGAATCTTATCAGCTGGCAGCAGAAGATGCGGCCTGGATTCCTGGGGGGACGGTTGATCTGCCAATCAAAGTCGCTTCTGCTTCGGCAATCATAAATACGATTACGGATTTAAGTACTGCGGGAAATACGAGCGGTAAATATTCCGGGTTATTGCTTTTGAGTTCTGCCAGGTCAGCAACCCTATTGGGGAATGGCCGTCTTGCGTTGACATACGGTTTTAAGAATACGGGTTTGGCGACATGGAGCACTTTGTCGATCAAGACGACTGGGGTGAGTTTAGCGTCGTCGGAAAACACCCTGATCAGCGTGCGTGATGAATCTTGGTATGCGGGAAATGAAGCGGTCAGGACGAATAGCGTCACAGAGCCGGGTCGCGTTGGGTTCGTGGGTTTTACGATTAAAGCGCCGGCGAAGAAAGGGACCTATACGGCTCATTTCGCTTTGTATGCCGATGACAATAAGGTGGATGGCGCTCTTATCGATATCCCGATAACCGTCACGGCAGACGGATACATCGAACCGGAGCCGACAGCGACGGCACAGCCTTCCGCGCCAAGTTCCAATCCGACGACTAATGTCGTGCCCTTGGGAGGGGATTATTCCAGTCTGCCCAATGAACCCATAATCCGCGTCGGTCTATATCAAACTGACGATGATACGATGGTGGTACGTGCAGTATCCGGTGGTTTCAGCCTGCAACAGAATGGTTCAGCGGTTTGTTCATTCAATGCGAACGAGGAAGTGAGGGTCACTTACGATCGTGCGGCTAAAGTGTATAAGGCAACCGGACCGCGCTGCACGACGCAATCGTCAACCTATTATGTGGCGGCCGCACCGGATAACCTGGCACCGCTCGAGATGACTGACGTCAGTCGCCCCGTGTCTTGGTTGCCGGGGGCAAACGACAATAAGTTTCGTGGGAAATTGGAACTGCGCTATACGCCATCCAGCGATTTGGTGTGGGTCATCAATGAATTGCCGGTCGAGTGGTACCTGAAGGGGATAGCCGAAACCTCGAATTCGAGTCCGCAGGAATATCAGCGTGCTTTGCTCACGGCAGCCAGAACATATGCGATGTATCATGTGCAACGCGGCACGAAGCACGCGGCTGAATATTTCACGGTGGATGCCAAATACGATCAAGTATATCGGGGGTATGGCGCGGAGATCCGTGACTCTAACGTGGTCGCGGCAATTGATTCTACGCGCGGTCAAATCGTGACTTACCAGGGTAAGTTGGCTATCACGCCGTATTACTCGCGATCTGACGGCAGGACACGCTCTTGGACCGAAGTCTGGGGCGGTGGGCCGTATGCGTGGTTGGTCGGAGTGCCGGTGCCTTGGGATAACGGCAAGACCTTGTGGGGTCATGGCGTAGGCATGTCGGCGACAGGTGCGTTGGGCATGGCGGCCGACGGTTGGACGTATGACAAGATACTCAAGCACTTCTACACCGGGATAGAGTTGATGAGGATTTATAAATAAAATATGGGAAAGGTTTTTGAATTCAGGACTGGTCAGCAAGTGCCGGATGAGGAGTTAGCGGTGAAAGCGGAAGAGGCAGCTGAAGAAAAGGGATTAGTCGAGGAATTGCGCGAGTATCTGGGTTCCTTGGATGAGGAGAGCGTGTTGAAGGTTGGTCAAGGGGGTGAGCGGGATTTGGATGGGTTGAAATATGACAAAATACGCACGGTAACGGAACCAGTCGTGGAAAAAATAGTCCTCGACGCGGTTAGTCAGGTTTTTGATCTGAAGGAACGAGCAAAAGCCGCTTTGAATAATTATTTGCAAGTTGCGGCGATCGGAGAAGCAGCTCGGAGCAAGTCGGGCCTGACTGTCGGTCCTCTCCCCAGTCCGGAAAGGGAGAACCTTTACCGAGAGATAAAAGCGAAGAAAATTGAGCTGTTGTCCAAGATTTTGGGCAAAGAGATGGTCGAGTTGATGGATGCGGTCAAGGGCAGGCTAGATAGCGAATATAATACTGAAGAGTGGGATGAAGAGATACGTGAGAGATTCGGCAGATTGCATTTACGCGAACGGGGTGCCGAGGAAACATTAGACGCGATGGAGGCCGTGCGCATCTCCGGTTCGGGTGAAAGCGGAAGCGGTCTGGGGAGTATCGCGGAAGCCAGGCAGAAGAGGGCGGATCATGACAAAATCGCGAATTTAAGAAAAGCGATTTCAGAAGGCGATCCAGCCACGATTCAAGGACACGCTGATCGGGATTTGGATTTTTTGGCTGAACGCGAAAGGCGACGTAGAAGCGAAATAAATCAGACGGCGGCACGCTTGCGGATGAATATGTTGCGAGAAAAGATACTCGCTATACTTGCCAGTGAAAATATCAGCGTTGCAAGCGAGAAATAAGACAGAGTTGTCAGGGTTCAAGTCGGCGAGCGATTTTGTCTTTTTTATCGTTGTCGTCAGGCATGCCGAATTCTTCGACGGTTTCTTCCAGATGCTCGCGTCGATCGGCTTCGGCCAGCTCCAGGATAAGCTTGGCGACGTGGTTGGGGTGGGGGACTTCTTCGAATCTGAAACGTTCCATCTCACCGGCAGTCTGCACATAGACATCGCCGTAATCCAGCAGGGTGTGTAGGATGCCTTTTACCTCGGCGGTCACGTCTTGCGTACGATACAGCCTAAGTTCAGAAACCGTGCGGCTGAAGAGTCCGTGTTGGTCGATGTCCAGGATGCGTTTATCGGTGACGATGAATACGTCTAGCCAGTATTCGACGAACATCTGAAACGCGAATAGACAGCCGAACATGAAGAAAACGCTGGCTCCCAGGATGTAGAGGGTGAAGTATCCGGGTTGGGCAAGGAATTCTGGTTGTACGACTTGAACCCCGATATAAATACCGATCGGAATCGCCACAATGAGCAAAGAAATGAGTATCAGCGGGATAAGAGTTATGGGATGGCGACGGAACAGCAGGACTTTCAGTTCATGCAGGTCGGAGCCGGGGAGATGATGGATATCTAGCATATTTTATTGATAGGAGGTTTTTTTGTGTCGCCAGGTGAATGGTTTTGTTTGCTGCGGAACTCGTGATGATTTTTTTAATCATGCCTCGCTCAGACAGTCCTCGCTGCACAAAGCTATTCATCTAGCGACTCGTCATGACCAAAAAAATGTGTGAAGAGAGGATGTATTATGGGTTGAAATAGATCGAGTCCTGCAGGCCGCCGAACAGATCGACTGACATCGACCAATCGACGGTCAGGAAGTATGTACTGCAAGCAAGTATCGTCCCGATGGATAAGATCAGGAAAAGGAAGGTCGAGGCATAAGTGCCCATGCCGGAGATGCCGAAGCGTACCATCTGCATGACGGTAAGCAGTGACATGACCATGAAAATAAGCAGGAACGCTAGCCAGGCCATGAGGAAATATTGTAGGAGAATCATAATTGGCGGAAGTTCTGATGCATTATATCTCTAGTCCGGGCTGTTTGTCGCCTTCCGGCGGTTTGACGCCAAGATGTGTATAGGCCAATTCAGTAGCCGTCCGTCCGCGGGGTGTGCGGTTAAGCAGGCCTTCCTGCAATAAGAACGGTTCAATCACGTCTTCGAGGGTCGCGACTTCTTCGTTGAGGCTGGCGGCTAGTGTGGTGAGTCCGACAGGACCCCCGTTGAATTTGTTGATCAATGCCAGGAGGACGCGGCGATCCGTCTCGTCCAAGCCTAAAGGATCGATCTCGAGACCGATCAAGGCGCGATCGACGGTTTCGAGATCGAGGATGCCGGAGCTGCGGACTTGGGCGAAATCGCGGACCCGTTTGAGCAGACGATTGGCGATACGCGGCGTGCGGCGTGCACGGCTGGCGATGAGCCGAGCCGGATCTTCTTCGATGGGTACATCGAGTATACGGGCGGTGCGGCGGATGATCTGGGACATCTCGTCATGGCCGTAGAAATCCAGGTGAAAGACGGAACCGAAGCGGTCGCGCAACGGTCCGGAGATGAGGCTGAATTTGGTTGTGGCGCCGATGAGCGTGAAGCGTTTGAGGTCGAGGCGTAAAGTGCGCGCAGTCGGACCCTTGCCGATGACGATGTCGAGCGCGAAATCCTCCATGGCTGGATACAGCACCTCTTCGATGCTGCGGTTCATGCGGTGGATCTCGTCGATAAAAAGTACGTCGCCGTCTTCCAGATTGGTGAGGATGGCGGCCAGGTCGCCGACGCGCTCCAGAGCGGGGCCGCTCGTGACTTTGATGGTGGCTCCCATCTCGTTGGCGATGACGTGGGCTAGGGTCGTCTTGCCGAGTCCTGGAGGACCGTAAAGCATGACGTGTTCGCACGGTTCGTTACGGCCTTTGGCAGCCTCCAGGAAAATCGAGAGGTTTTCTTTGATTTTCGGTTGGCCGATGAATTCGCCAAGCGTTTTCGGGCGTAGTGAAACGTCAAAACCTAGTTCTGTCGGTTGGGTTTCGGGCGAGATGAGGCGCGTTTCCTCTTCCATATAGACAGAGCTTAATGGTTTGGGGGAAAAATGGCCAGTATAAGCTTTAATTCCAACCATTGTATAGCCATGATGCGGAAGACGTTTGACCTCGTCGTCCTGAGCTTGTCGAAGGACCTTTCGAAAGAATTATTCGATTGTATTGCCAGACAAATTAAATTGTGGCAGCTATATGAGTATGGAGAAAAAGAAGTTTTGTATTTACGTCCTCTCTAATCGTTTTCGTACCGTTTATTACGTCGGGTTTACGAGTGACATTTCGAAACGTTATGAACAGCATAGGGCTAAGACTGTTTTTGGTTTTACGTCGCAATATAATCTGACAGACTTGGTTTATATCGAATTTTTTGAAGACGCTTATTCAGCGATTGCAAGGGAGAAACAATTGAAGGGTTGGAGGCGAGATAAGAAGCTGGAGTTAATCAAGCGTGTTAACCCTGATTTATCCGATATAGGCCTTAAATATGTATTTTGAGAATAGCGAAGATCCTTCGACAAGCTCAGGACGACGAAGATACGAAATGATTGAGATGCCAATCCGAGATGATTGCCTCGATATGATTATTCCACATTGTCCGCCGGGCGGATGATGATTGACTTGAAGAATTTTTCCTGGAAATCCGTCGCTTGGCGGATTTCGTCGTCGGAAAGGTCGGTGCCTTCGGGGACCATGATGAGCTTGTCGTCGTCATCATCGAAGCGATGGATGAAGGCGATGCAATCTCCGGTGAATGTTTCGAGGGGAGCATCGACGCCGAGGATATAGGCGTCCAATTCTTCACCGTCAGGGGAGATGGTGCCCGGGATGAAGCCGTAGTTCACGGGGTAGATGTATCCAAGTTTCGGGTGCTTGGAACCGATGGGGCGTTCGACTTTCACGTCAATCGTCTTGCTCAAGAAATCTTGCGCGTCGTTCATAGCATGAACATGAGGATGACGGCTGCGGAGGTGGCGAGAAAAGTGAGGCCGCCGAAGACGTTTGACCAGCGCCCATTTGCCCATTTGCCCATGATTTTTTTGTTGTTAGCCACCATGAGGATGATGAGCACGAGAGGTGGGGTGATGATGCCGTTGAAGACGGCTGCCCAGTATAGGGCTTTGATCGGGTTAAGCCCGGAGAAGTTGATGAGTAGGCCGATCAGCGTCGCAATGGTGATGGCGCCATAGAAGCCGTGGGCCTGTTTGAGTTTTTTGTATAGCCCGCTATGCCATTTGAGCGCTTCGGATAAGGCATATGACGCGGAAGCCGAAAGGACGGGGACAGCAAGCATTCCGGTGCCGACGATGCCGAGCGCGAAAATATATGAAGCGAAACTTCCGGCAAGCGGTTCAAGAGCCTCGGCTGCCTGGGCCGTAGTCTGTATGTCGTGGAGTCCGTGGACAAAAAAAGTATTCGTTGCGGTGACGATGATGAAGAAGGTAATGGTCTGGGAAAAGCCCATGCCAACGGCCGTGTCGCGGCGCATCGTCGAGATTTCTTGCTTGGAAGCACCTTTGCGCTGTCTGATGGTCGTACGCCCGGCGGCGATTTCTTCTTCGATTTCTTCGTTCGCCTGCCAGATGAAGAGATAGGGCGAGATGGTGGTGCCGAGTAAAGCGACGATGCCGATGACGAAGTCGCGTTCGAACGAGAAAGTCGGAGAAACGGCGGCCAATAAGACCTGTCTCCAGTCGGTGGTTACGATGAATGCGGTCAGTAAATAACCAAGAAGGCTTAAGGCGAGCCACTTCAGTACAGAGGCGTAGGTTTTGTAGCTTAAGAAGATCTCCAGAATCAGAATAAGTACTGTGTAACCGATCAGGAACAGACTGAACGGAACGGCGGGGATCAAGAGGCGGGTGGCGTCAGCCATGGCGCCGAGGTCTGAACCGATGTTGATGGTGTTGGCGATGAAAACCAAGAATACGACCAACCAGACGAGCGGTCTACCGTAGTGTTTGCGCAGCAGACTCACCAGTCCCTCGCCGGCGACCATACCGATACGCCCGACCATCTCTTGGATCGCGATCATGAGGGGTAGGTGCATGAGCGTGGTCCAGAGCTGCGCTAACCCGAACTGTGCACCGACTTGGGTGTAGGTGGCGATGCCGGATGGGTCGTCATCCGATGCCCCGGTAATGAATCCCGGCCCGAGCTTATCCCAGATTTTTCCTTTTGCGTCTTTTTCGTCATTCTTCATGGTGGCTTCATTTTATCATCCTTTGCGCTTTGGGGTGACAGGGTTGAAGGAAAACGCGTCTTATGCTTAAGTAGGCGTAGTCCTTTCAAGGAGAAGGAGGATGCATAGAGGAATATGCCTTTGGCTTGTGGACGATACTTTGTGCCACGAGTGCGGGCAGAATACGTTCCGTCGGTTAGTCTTTTGGGTCGAAAATGATCCCAAGATGATCGATGGTTACTGTACTAACCGGAAATGCAACCCGGTCTATCAGTCCTCTTTGGACATCGATGAGCTAAGGCGAGGGGAGTTGTCTGGATTCTCACCCATCATCGTCTTCGAAGCACAGCTGTGCTCATCATGTAACGGCACGAACGCTGTGTTGGTCTTTCGAGGGAATGATTTTTTGGCCAGCGAGTGCCCGGACTGTAAGATGGGCGCCGCGCCGACTTTGGATCGTCGACCCTTTAAGCTCCGCCCTCCCCAGTGGCGGAATATCCTCAAAGCGTGAGGCTCCGGCTCCGGTCTCGTCCAAGAGATCGGAGCTTCTTCGTAAGTTGTTATTTTTTTTCCGGTGAGATAGGCTATGGTCGGATTATGCTTCCTAACGCAAACCTGCAAGTCAGGAAATTGACGCACACCCATCTGACTCATCGGGCGCAAACCCTTCAGGCGATATCGCAGAAGGCCCATGCCATCGATTCACGCATCGAATATCTGAAGGTGCAGGGAGAGAAGGCGCGGAAACTTTTGGACGATATGCCGGATGATGTCTCGTCACGTTTAGCCTGGCTCAATTCACAATTGAACTGATATGAAAGAACAGATGCCGACGAGCGGAAAAGAGATGTCGCCGCAGGATGAAATGAAATTGCTGGTTGAGATGAAGCGGAGGAACGAGGAACGTCTGAATGAAGTCGCAGAGAAGCAGGCTGTTTGGGCGGGGAATGTCCAGACATTGGATGAGAAAGTCCCGCATGACGACGTGATACAAGATGACAGGACCTTGAGTTACAGCGTGTTGCGCAACCATTGGATGTCCATGATCGCGGAAGGGGATGTGCTTTTGGTTAGGCTACGTAAACTCCAGGAGACCCTGGATGAGGAGATAGCTGCAGCGCAGGGGGATAAGGCGTTGGAGGCATTAGCGCCGGAGGAATTGAATTGAAATTTTAAGGGCCCGTGGCGGAATTGGTATACGCAACGGACTTAAAATCCGTCACCGCAAGGTATGTGGGTTCGACTCCCACCGGGCCCACCAAATAAAAATAACGCTTAAATAAGGGCGTTATTTTATGTAATGTCTACACTAAGTGTGCGAACCTTTGAGATCCCGAATTCACACCTCGTTTAGACTTCGGGACCAGTTTTTCGTTCTCTGGAGGAAAAGCTTACGGTGTGTTAGTCTTTGACCCGAACAAAATTCATTAAATTTGATATACGTATGTCTCATGTCTGTAAATCGCTCTTAATGCATTGCATGGATTTTCGCTTCGGTAAGGCCATGAAGGGTTTCATGGATGAACATGGGATGATGGATGACGCGGATCTGGTCTCCATCGCAGGTTCGGCCAAGAATATCGTCAATCCGGAGACGCAATCATTCGCCTTGAGACAGATCGAGATATCGAAGACGCTGCACGAGATGAAAGAAGTGGTCCTGGTCGCCCATACGAACTGCGGGGCTTATGGCGGAAGCAAGTCTTTTGAGACGGCCGAAGTCGAATACAATAAGATGACCGGTGATCTGAAGGAAGCGCGTGAGATCGTGAAAGCCAAATGGCCCGAACTGTCCGTGAAACTCTGGTTAGCGCACATAGAAGAGGCGGAACACGAGAAGAAGATTTGGTTCGAGGAGATAGCCTAGAAAAAAGTCCCGGATGCCCGGGGCTTTTTCATTCCGCCATGGCTGCAAGGGCCAAGACGCCAGCGAGCGCGATGGTGATACCGATGATCTGGTGAGTTTTCAATTTTTCTTTATTGAAGATGACACCGAAAAGCGTGCCGACCACGATGAAGCTTTCGCTGATGGTGGCTGCTATGCCGATAGGTATCAGCGTCGTCGCATAGGCGTAACTTAGCCAGGCGAAGTTATCGAGGAGGCTTTGCAGCGTGATGATGAGGGTATGTTTTTTTAGATCAGCGAGCAGCAAAGAAGGTTTCAAAATACCCGTTTTGTATAGGAGAGCAGCTGCAACCAAGCACGCTACGGTATGCGTAAGCCAAAGGGTGAAAAGAGGCGAGTAAGCACGACTGGCTTGGCCGACCAGATAGTTGGTGACGCCGAGGCCTATCGCTCCACCGAGGGCGAAGAGCGTGCCGCTTTCGAACCTTAAGCCTCGGAAATCGCGCAAGCTCACGATGGTGGTCAGGAAAATGCCGATTGCAGTCGCACCCATTAAAAGGTAGATATGGGGCGAGAGGATTTCATGCCCCAGGAAAGTGGTCAGAGCTATGGTCACCGGCAATTCTAGCCCGGTCAGTGGCAAGACGACGGAGAGTTTACCTTTCTTGAGGCCTTGGAAATTCGAAAAGGCGGCAAGGACTACGATGACGCAGACCGAAATAAGGAGCGGCCATTGGCTACGGTCGCTTAACGAGGGGATGACCTCCGAATAGACGAAAGGCAAGAGAGCTACTGCTCCGACGAGTCCGATGTAGAAAAGGCTTTTGGTGATGCCGACCGCGCGAGTGGTGCGCTGGATAAAAAAATCACCGGTTGCCCAGCCGAAGAGTGCGCCGAAAGCGAAGAGAACGCCGAGAAAAGACATAAGGAAACCCTATGGAATCATCTTTGCCGTTTTTTAGCCAGAAAGGCGAGAAGTTGTTTGGCGCTTTTCGTATTCAAGATATCTTTTTTAGTTGCCCATCCGCGGCGAGCGATCGCTTCGCCTAACGGGATGAAGCGGAAATGCTCCGGCGCGTGCGCGTCCGTATCTATGGCGAGCATGACTCCTGCTTTTACGGCAGCGCGGACGTGACTGTCGTTCAGGTCGGAGCGATCGGGATAGCAGTCTATCTCAAGTACGACACGAAATTTTTTGGCCGCTGCAAGTACTTCGTCGAAATCGTAATCGATTGGTTCGCGTTTGCCGATGAGACGACAAGTCGGATGGAAGAAGCAGTCAACGTTGGGGTTGGAGAGTGCTTTGATGATGCGTTTGGTCTGCTCGGCGCGCGAGAGACTGAAACTTGAATGGATGGAGACCCCGACCCAATCCAACTTCGCTAAAGCTTCGTTGGACAAATCCAGTTTGCCGTCTTTGTGTATGTCGCATTCCGTGCCTTTTAGGACGGTAAAGCCTTTTAGGCTTTTGTTCAGCGCGTCTATCTCTTTGCCTTGCTTGGCAAGACGCTTCTCGTCCAGACCATTGATGAATGCGAGCGATTTTGTGTGATCTGTCACGGCCATATATGAAAGTCCGGCGGCTTGGGCGGCTTTGGCCATGTCTTCGATCGTGGAATTTCCGTCTGTCCAATTCGTTTGGACCTGAAGATCGCCACGGACAGAGCCGTAGGGGATTAAATCGGGGAGTTTGTGTTTTTGTGCAGCTTCTATTTCGTCTGCACCTACGCGGATTTCCGGAGGGGGAGTATTCATACCGAGCCTTGTGTAGATTTCTTCTTCGGTTTTGCAGACGATGAGTTTGGGTTTGGCGCTGCGCGCTCCGTGCGAGCGTTTGAATAGGCCGTATTCGCTTAAGGTGAAGCCTTTCGATAGTGCGTATTCACGTAGCAAGACGTTGTGACGTTTGTCGCCTGTGAAATATTGGAGCGTCGCGCCATAGACTTGGTCAGGAACGACGCGTAGGTCACAATCGATGCCGATCTTTAGGCGCACGGAAGAGCGCGTTTTTCCGCGCTCATGGACCGACTCGACGAAGGGGAGGCTGACGAAAGCGTCCATGACTTTTTTTGGATCAGCCGTCGTGGCGAGTAGGTCGATATCGCCGACGGTCTCTTGGCGGCGCCGGATGGATCCGGCAACGGTGACGCGTTTCACGCCTTTGACCGCTTCCAGTTTAGCGACGATTTTCTCGGCGAACGGAAGTATCTCGCCCAGCAGACGTCGGCCGGAAGAGTGTTGCATCAGCTTCAGTCCGCGGGCGAGTTTGGATTCGCTTTTTTCTCCCCAGCGCGGGATGGAGCGGATTTTGTGTTGTTCTAACGCCCATTCGAGGCCTTCTAGGTTCTTGACCTTGAGATATTTGTATAGATCGGCGATATGTTTTGGTCCCAGGCCTTCGATGCGTGAAAGCCCCCAGATATCGACGGGAAAATCCTTGTGCATCTTTTCGTACTCTTTGATTTTTCCCGTACGGAAGAATTCGTCGATCTTTTCGGCGATGCTTTGGCCGATGCCGGGGAGGTCTTTGAGGGCTTTGATGCCGCCCTTGCGCCAGGCTGTTTCGATGTCATCTTTGAGTGCGCTGACGGATTCGGAGGCGAGCTCGTAAGCACGAGGTTTGAAGGGTGTGTCCAGCATGGCTTCGCGATAGCTGAATTCGAACAAAATTTTGGCGAGTTCCTCGTATTTGGTCATGGGGGTATGGTATCATTTTTACGTTCTTTTTTCCTTACTTTTTTGTCATCCCGGGCTTGACCCTGGATCCAGAAAGGGAATAATCTTTAGGTGGTACTTTGAAAGGAGGCGTACGTTGGAGTATCTGGTTCTCGCGGTGATTTTGTTTTGCCTATTAGCTTATGGCCTGTATAACGGCTTTAGCCTCTTGCGTGAGTCGAGTAGTGAGGAGGCAGAAAGACGCAGAGCAACCAATCGGTCGGAGTCGAGGGCAGTGGTGACGTCGTCCAAGCCAGTGACGGCCGAGGATATCGTCAAACGTGCTGAAGAGTTGCGTGCTGACGGTTGGTCTGTTGACTTGGCAGATGATCATTTGACACTGATGGCGCATAAGCCAGTGAGATTGATCTAAATCCATGTGCAATCGAAGTCGCATTATTTCGTAAGTAGGGGGTACGAGATGCCTACGAATAGGAAAGACGGAGTGCCGTTGGAGGAGAGGACTGGCCACGGACAAAGGCCGGTTTGGAGGCTGCACTATTCGGTCGCGGAGGTGTTCTCGGAGCAGGGCGTGGGCGCAGACGAAATCGCGGAGAGCGATTTCGATGCGCTGGATCAGGGCCAGACGCTTGGACAATTCTTCGGTGAAGAGTACGACCGCTTGACGTGTCGCGAGACAAGGATTGAGGAGGTGCGCGATGGGTGAGCCCAGGTCACGCAAACCGAGAGCGCGGAAGTATGATCCCTTCGTGGTGTGCGACGAGAAGTCCACGAAGAGAGTCGCGCGTATAGCCGCTAGCCAGGAGCTCATTGCCGAGAACGCACGGCGCCTGCTCGAACACTTGCGGGAACAAGCAGCTAATCAGCCGATTGAAGATATGTCCCGCCCGACTCGGCGAGAAGCTGAATGACAAGACGTCAAGCGACGTCACGACTAGCCCCGAGGGTTTCTCCCCCGGGGTTCATCATTTTATAAAAAGTTCAACCCGCCATCGAGGAGGCGGGTTGGGCGAAGAGAGATGGTATGCGATGCAGGCTAACGGTTCCTATCCAGTCGATGAAGGCGATAGGGTGGCGGCCAGCTGATTTCGTCGCCTGGGAAGTCATAGCGGAACGGCATTTCGCCGCGCTGTCGCACGACTTGCTTTGAATCCACGAAAGGGCCGATGCTGCCGGGTTTGTGACGCGGTGATGCCCAAGGGAAGCGTGGTTTTTCGCGCGGGATCTCCTCGACGAGTTCGTCGGGTCGGGAGTAGAAGTAGCAGACCTTGCTGGTTTGCTGTTCGATCTCGGAGATTCGAGTATCGCTCATGCGTTCGTTGCGTTTGCCTTGCGCTACGATTTTGCCAGGCGAATCGGCGACGAGGATCCAGGCGACGTCCGGGTCTGCGAAAGCTTGGTCGGCAAGTGGCTTGTTCAGGCGGAAGGCGAGACGGTGGACGCGTTCGCGCTCAGATTCTCCGAGCTTGGCGTACTCCTCCGGAGTCAAGGGGGAGATGTAGGGGGTTGGGCGGTCTGAAGGTGCATTGGGCATGTCCTATCCCTCCGGTTGATTGGCTGGTTGGAGGTTAGGGAGTTTTTGGTCCGTGGTCAAGCGCAATCGATTGACGCGTAAATGCAGGATGCTAAGCTGGAGACGGTCCTTTGGAGTAGAGATGTAGGAGGTGAGAGATGAGCATAGGATTCCCGCTTTTCGCGTTTTTTCCAGAAGAGCCCAAGAAGCGGAAGCCCGACAAGACGGAGGAGGTTGAAGCTTTGGCAGATACAGGAACCGCGGATCAAGCTCCGAGGGAGGTCTCGACCGTATCCGCCTCGACGGCTCCAGCAGCGAGGTTCGAACCCAAGCCCTTTCGGGTGAAAGGCGGTTCCAAGCGTCGGCGCAAGCGAAAGGCTGGGCCATGAGCTGATCGCGCAAGGATTTGCTGCCGAATCCGAAGATGATGACAGCAGCAACTCATAGCCCCGTACCGTCCTGGTGCGGGGCGTTCGTGTTTTATTGACCCCTTGCGCATCGCGTAAACCTTTGGTAATCTCTCCGCACAATTCAAGCGGGTATCGTATAGTGGCTATTATGCGTCCTTGCCAAGGACGAGAGGCGGGTTCAATTCCCGCTACCCGCTCCATAAGAAAGCCGACCTAGATGGTCGGTTTTCTGATAAAAAAGTGAAGCCGCCAAGGAACGCTTGGCGGTGGGGTTGAGTGAATTCGCGCGGACGGTGCGCGATTCGGTGTGTAGGGCAACAGGGTAGGGCCAGACGAATCAACGCCGGGTGATGTTCCTCGACGGCCAGTGACTCATCGACATGACCGTACTTTGGAGTACCGTTGTGGCTATCGGCGGATTCTCGGTGAGTACGTAGTCCGTCACCACTTGGTCATGATGCTTTTGAGCTTCTCGTCGCGCAGGACTTTGGCCCATGACCGGCCACGGCGTTCGATAGTCCAGCCGTCACGCTTTTCCTGTTCCGAGAGGACGAGGACGTGCGGCACGAAGGTTGTCTCGCTGGATTGTGCGGGAACAGGTATTTCTCCCGCATCTGGGTCACTCCAGTCACGCAGAATACCTGGCTGGGCGAGCCCGGCACGGGCACGTTCCTGTGCCTTGGTATAGTCCTCGTCCGACATCGTGGATTCGCCGTAGTGACGTGGCCTGGGCGGATCGGATTCGATGCGTGCGACCGGACTCGGCGTCCAGTCGATTTTGGGGATCAGAGGTTTGTCGTCCGGCATAGCGTCAACCTCCGTTCAGCGGTAAACCTTGCGGGTGTGGGCCCTGGCCTTGGAGCGGGCGAGAAAGGCTCGGTGTTCCTCTGCGGCTTTGCGGATTTGTCGCCGGGTTTCGGCCTCGGCTCGTTCTTGGCCTTCGGGCGTGTCGAGTTCGGCACGGATCCGATCGAATTCGGCTTGGATTTTCTTTTTCGTCTCTTCGTCCGGTTCCATGGTGGACCTCGTTAGGAAGGAGCGGTAAACATACATACGGTAACAAAATAAACGATGTGATACAAAGTCTTGTTTAAGGATATACCTGGCGGTAATCTATCTATTCATATGATCAAGGTGGAAAATCTGACTAAGAAATACGGCGATTTTATGGCTGTGGACGGCATCGATTTTGAGGTCGAGAAAGGTGAGATATTCGCTTTCCTTGGGCCGAACGGTGCAGGTAAGACCACAACCATCAAGATGTTGACGACGTTGACTAAACCGACTTCAGGTACGGTTCAATTGAACGGGTTCAACCCGCTCGAATCTCCAGATGACGCGCGTAAGTCGTTCGGTATCGTGTTCCAGGATCAGAGTTTGGATGACGAGCTGACCGCTTGGGAGAATATGGAATTCCACGGTGTGTTGTATGGCGTGCAAAAGGACTTGCGCCGTTCGCGTATCGAGCAGCTTATGAAATTCGTCGAGTTATGGGAGCGCAAGGATGACTTGGTAAAGACTTTTTCCGGCGGCATGAAGCGGCGATTGGAGATAGCGCGCGGTTTGTTGCATCACCCAAAGATATTCTTTTTGGATGAGCCTACGCTCGGCTTGGATCCGCAGACGCGCAACCATATGTGGGAGTACATCAACAACCTAAGGAAGGACGAGGGTACGACGATTTTTTTCACCACTCATTACATGGAAGAGGCGGAGAAGAACGCGGATCGTATCGCCATCATCGACCATGGCAAGATCGTGGCGCGCGGCACCGCCAACGAATTAAGACAACAGACTGGTACGGATTCTTTGGAGGCAGCGTTTTTGTCGCTGACGGGTAAGGATATCCGTGAGGAACATGCCACCGGCGCTGACCATATGAGGATGAACCGCCGGATGTGGCATAAATAACCATATGCAAACCATCTATATACTTTGGCTGCGGCAACTCAAGCGCTATTTGCGCTCTAGGGCGCGGATTATCGGTTCTTTGGCGCAGCCGTTGTTGTTCCTGGTGGCTTTGGGTTTCGGCTTTGGCCCCATATACCAGAAGGCCGGTGGCGGTAACTACATACAGTTTTTGGCGCCAGGCATCATCGGTATGAGCGTATTGTTCACCGCAGTGTTTTCGGGTATCGAGATAATTTGGGATAGACAGTTTGGATTTCTTAAAGAGACCATGGTTGCTCCAGTGTCGCGGCTGAAGATCATGTTGGGTCGAACCTTGGGTGGAGCTACGGTCGCGACACTGCAGGGCGTCGTCGTGTTCCTGCTTTCCTTGGTAGCCGGTTTCAGGCCTATCTCTTGGGTCGGGTTATTGCCGGCCATTGTGGTGATGTTCCTGACGGCATTGTTGTTCACTGCGTTGGGTACGGCGATCGCCTCGATGCTGGATGACATGCAGGGCTTTCAGTTGATAATGAATTTCGTCATCATGCCGGTGTTCTTTTTGTCGGGCGCACTATTCCCATTGGATGGTTTGCCGCCCATCATCATGCTCGTCGCACGATTCGACCCATTGTCATACGGAATAGACGGTCTGCGTTTCGCCTTGATTGGTGTGACGCATTTCGGTCTTGGGCAGGATCTTGCGATTTTGACGGCAGCGACGGCGATTTTGTTGGCGGTCGGTAGTTATTTATTTTCGAAAATCGAGATTTGATCGGACTTCCGCGTTCGACCCGTTGACCGTGACACGGAAGTCCTATCTGGGACATGGTTTTAGTTTTCTTGGTTCAGATGGTTCTCAAGTTTGTCGAAACGGGATTCAAGTTCGGTGAAGATTTCTTGGATAATGTCGGAGATTTCGGTGACTCGGTCGTATAGCTCTCTCATCAAGGCATACGAATCTTTCAGTGTCGGTTCCATTTCGATGTCAGCATCTTTGAGGTACTGCATAGCATGATTTTGGTGGACTATATTTGAGTCTGGATTTCAGTGATTTCGGCCAGTTTTTCTTCCAGTTTTTTCTGTTTACGGCGTCGATTGAAGCGACGCGCACCCTCGGTGACGGCTATTGCGCCTGCCGCGGCTCCAAGAGGCATCCAGGGAGGCAGATTGATCGGTGATTTGTTGTGGGTGATTGCTGCTGCAGGCGTGGTATGAGCGATTATTTGGATATCGCTTTCATGCATCGGCAGGAGACGCAGGGGTGACTTACTGATATCGAGGATGCCGCGGATTTGGACCGTATCTCCGGCTAAAAGACGTTTTGCCCGATATTTGATGTCCGGTTTTATGACGGCCGTCATATCGATACCGTCCACGTCGAGGAACACATTCTGTCCGCTGACTTTATTCACTACGCCGATGATCTCCACTAGGCTCCAGGCGTCTTCGGCGTCCGGGGCAAAGAGATCGACGATCTGTGGTGTGATTTCGCTGGATGACGCGTTGCCGAGCTGCATGAGCGAATCCGTTGTGGCCATCTTGAGGGAGATGACGTTCTTGTCGTTAGTCGAAAGCGTGCCGGTTATGGCTAGACGAGTGTCTTGTGTCGGCAGGGCGTGGTTCGTGGGAGCTTTGACCAGCAGCCCGCGACCCTGGGGGGACAGTAGGATGAACGAATGGTTGGCGATGCTGCCGGGGAAACTGCCGACAACACCTTCAAGCCGGACGCGTATGCTGTTATTGGCCATAGAAAAGAGGTTGTTTATCTCAAAGGGGATTGCACTCTGTTTTTCGGCGCTGGTTTTTTTCGTGGCAGTCGTTTTTGTTGTTGCGGTTTTTGTCGTTTTCGGTTTTGCGGTCGTTTTCGCGATCGTGCTTTTTGTCGCTACGGGTTGTGTCGCTTCCTCCGGCCATTCGATTTTTTGGAAAGTGTCGAGAGGAGCATTGGTGTCTTGGGCGGCTGTCTCTGAAACATCTGCGGTATTGGATGTCTGGGCCGCGTCGGTTGATGCGGTACCAGAAGTTGAAGATGCCGTGGTAGCAGCGGCGTCGTCAGCGACTGTCGTCAAGGTATTTGTTGTGTTTTCTTCTTGGGTCAATCGGTTGCCCGAGCTTTTGGTAGGCGTGAGGGTTGATTGCCAGTTCCCGGTGATTTCGGGGAATCTGATCCAGCTTTTGTCTTTGGAGGTTTTGCCGAAGCGCATGACGTCCAACAGTTGTCCGTCCGGGGAATAAAGGGCAACACCATCGCCATCGTTGTTCAGCCTAGAAGAGGATAGTTCGATGACGGCGTAACGCGAAACGGCTGGGTCGAGGATCAGGTCGGTTATGGTGTAGATCCGCCCTGTGCCGTCGAACAGCTGGCAGTTCTTGAGATTGATCGGTCGGCCAGCATCAAGAGTCAGGATCTCGATCCATTCTTTGCCGCTGCTCGGATAAGCCATGATTTCATTCAGACGGAGGACATTGTAGTTCGGTTTAAGCGCTTCTTCGGATGATGCCTGTGAGGCAGCTGTCGAGACGGCGGCAGAAACAGTCGAGACGTCGGTTGTGATCACGGATGAGGATGTTTGGATCAGTGTTTCTGTCGATGATGCCGTCGCTGTGGCCGTCATGTCGGCTGTTGTATCGGTTGAAGAAGCCGCAGCGGCCGGTGGAGGCGACTGGTTATCTAGTGTTTCTTCGGTATCAGACATTTCTGTTGCGGTTGAGGTTACGGTCGAAGCGACGGGAATCTCAATCGACGAAGTTGAAGTTGCGGCCTCGGTATTGTCATCCGTATTCGGGGTCGTTGAAGTTGCGGGTTGAACAAGGTCGGGTGGGATAGCATCGGTCGAGGTAGTCTCCATGGGAGGGTTGGCCGCGTCCTCGGTCGGGACAACGCATAGATCGCAGATGCCTGGCGTACCGAGGTCGCTGACTTCGGATTTCAGATTCTTCGCTTGATCTGCCGATGTCCAGCTTGTTGCCGCAAGACCATCGCTGACGCTTGAACTGCGGATCATGGACGCCTTTTGCGGGAGCGATGCTCCGGCGGGTGGGGTGCCTCCATCACCGGCGGTATCGATGGGGTTACCTGTTTCGTCAAAGAGTTCGATCAGCAATTGTGAGTTGCTGATGCTGACTGTCGTAGTAACGATTTGAGGAGGAAAAACATTCGCACTCTTGGCGTCATCGCTGCCGTAATTAGCGATGACGAAAGCACCGTATGCTGCGATCGTAGAGTCGGCGGGTAGGATTATCTTTTTTCCGCTTTCCCCCATGCCGCTAAGTTGCCAACCGTCGAGAGCGATATCCTGATCCGACAGATTCCAAAGCTCGACCCATTCATCCGAGATGGAAAGCGATGATCCAGCCCAGGAGATTTCACCGATCATTATTTCAGGCGGCATCTCTGCAGCTAAGGCGGTCAGCGCAGAGAGGGGATTGAAAATGGCCGTGAGACACAAGAGGGTGCACGAAATAAGGCGCAAACGTGACGCGTTTTTTTGGGGCATAGTGTTTGGTTAATTAAATTCTCTCTACTTATACCGCTGCCAAATAACGGCGGTCATGTCAAGTGTTGTGCGTGTATATCTTCGGGTATTGACGGAGTCAGTTGATTGCATTAATATATAGATGAATATCTATGGATACTGTATTTAAAGCCTTAGCTGATCCAAATCGACGTAGGATCTTGGATTTGCTCAAAAAGAAAGACATGTCGGTGACCGACTTGCAGGAATATTTCGATTTCACGCAGGCATCATTGTCGCATCATCTGGATGTCCTTAAACGAGCTGATTTGGTGGTCACGGAAAGGCGTGGGCAGTTCATCATCTATTCCTTGAACATCTCCGTGTTCGAGGAGATGGCTAATTCAGTCTTAAACTATTTCAAATATGACAAACGAAAATAGAATCATCGATAAGATGCTGATAGTGCGTGCGTCCATCGTCGTAGCCATGTTTGCGGTCGGTGCGTTTATGTATCCGTATCTGCCGGATTCGATACCGACGCATTGGGGCTTTGAGGGGCAACCGGATGCTTGGGGGCCAAAGACTTGGGGGGCGTGGATTGTCCCGCTGATGTCGTTGGGGTTTTTGGTGCTGATGCCGCTGCTGGCCAAGATCGATCCCAGAAAAGCGAATTATGAGTCGTTCAAGAGACCGTGGAGCTTCATCCAGACTTCGTTCATCGTCTTTATGGCTTACATGTACGCCGTGACGATGTATGTGACTTTTTATCCGGAGTACAACGACATGGTCGGACGGTTCGTGGTATTCGGTATCGGCATCTTGTTCGTGTTGATGGGCAACGTCATGGGAAAAGTCAGGCAGAACTATTTCGTGGGGTTGAAGACGCCGTGGACCTTGAACGATCCGGAGGTGTGGCAGAAGAGTCAGCGTTTCGGCGGATGGGTATTCGTGCTGGTGGGGTTGGCGTTCATGATCGAAGGCGCTATTTGGTTCGCTGTCATGCCCGTATTCTTTGCGGCTATAGCCGCGACGGTCGTTTTACCGATTGTGTATTCGTATTTGCTTTCTAGGAAGTCTAAATAGCCAGCTCGGGTTGACTGTCGAAAGCTTAGTATGATAATTGTGGGTCGTTCTTTCGGATTGGAGGTGGTTCATGCTATTCAGCGTAAAGGAGCTGGTGCGGCGGAATCTGCCGATTCTTGCCGGCCTTCGTCCTGTGAGGGCGGATGACATCAAGGCCGGTGCAAGGATCTTGATGTATAGCTTAAGGGCTGAGGACGGAGTGGGTTTTGGCAGCATGGGCGAACTTCATCTGTACGATCCTCCCATCGTACGTGTCGGGCTGCTCGGTTTCGGCTCAAGGCTTGTAGAGTGCCGTATGCAAAAAGGCGGCATTCATCCATCCGACGAACATGAATTCATTTCTTTGGATGAGATGCTGTCGGATGTATGCGCGCCAAAGGAGGGATGTTGGTGGATGTACATCTATCTCGTGAAAGACGAGGCAAGGAAGGGCAGCCATGAGAGATGAACTGCTTCAGAAGTTGCAGGAAGAGCTACCGCCGGATTGCTTTGACATCCGTGAAGAGGGGCTGGCAACGTATTACGACCACCTCGGAGTCAGCTTCGGTGAGAATGCCGAAGAACAGGCGGTCATCAACCAGTACATTGTTCGGATGATAGCGGAAAAGGCAGGCTCTCCGATAACGGTCGTGCAGGAACATCACGCCGGCAACGGCCACTTCTCTGTCACTTTCGTGCGCAATAAGACCGCGACAGGAGGCTGAAATTGCCAAGAAGAGAAAAGGCTAAGTCGACACCGCGCTTCCCTTTTAGGCGGTTGGATGAACCGGCTTGGAGCTGGAAGGGAGATGTGGCCTCGCTAGAGAAGCACTTGCTTAGGAGAGAGGAGCGAGAGCGTTGTAAACGTGACGTGGCAGAGATTATGGCCAATCCTGAACACGCGCGGGAGGCCATCAGGCAGCTTCGGGACAAACAGGAGCAGATCAAGGGCTGGGAAAAGCAGCCGGATCGTTTCATGCGAGAAGAGAGACTCTTCGTCATCGAGCGCATCCTGTTGCAGCTCGAAACCGTCGCGCAAAATACGACGTTGTACACCTGGCCCGAACTCCTGGAGATCATCGAGGAGTACAGGCAGATGGCTAGACGTACCGCAGGAGTACGCTTTAGCGCTGTGCGGAGCGTCTTTGAGTCACCCTAGCATCTTCAGAGCGGCCCCTCGGCCGCTCTTCGTGTATCACATATTCCGGCTGTCGTAGGCCCAGTGGAGCAACGCCTGCCGTTGTTTGCGATGGCAATCGAGTTCGCCTTTGCGGCAATTTATTTTGATTTGAGCAGCGTGTCGGCGGATGGCTTTCCAGCGCTTGATTTGCCGTCCGTCTTCTTCCGGCAAGCGACGACCCATGTAATAGCGGCAGTACCATTGAAACCAGCCACGCGGATCGTCAGGGTGTATCCAGCCTTTCATTTCCCATTCTTTCAGCGATTGACTGGCATTGACCTTGAAATAGTTGAGCTTGGCGTCGTGTTTTTCGTGACAAAGCTTTGCCTTCTTGAACCAGGCCTTGGGAAATTCGTCCTGGCAGTCGGTCATGTACTTACCGCCGAAGACGCCCAGTTCGAGCATTTCTTTGGGTGTCAAGTCGGGTCTGAATCCGGGATCGAAATTCTTGCCGATAGGTTCGGTCAGGTGATAGGTGTAGTTATGCTGCATCAGGTCGTTAATGACGATCTTCTTGCGCATAGTCACGTCAGTTTCTTTCGCCATCCGGCATAGAAAAGCACTGCAATAACAAAGGCTGGTCCGGCGATGATGATGGACCAGGAAATCATGTAGAATTCGAAATTTCCGCGGACGGCGTTTGCGGTCAAAAGTCCTATGTAGGCAAAGCCGGCGAGAGTGTAGAAGATTGCGCCGATAAGCTTGCGTTTCCAGGCGATGGTCAAGACGATGGCCAAGACGAATACGGGGATGTTGTGCATGAAGAGTCCGAGCAGGGTACCCCAAAAGTCTAGTCCTTCTTCGAATACGTCAAGCGAGAACGTGGCCAGGAAAAGCAAAAAGAGGATGGACAGAATGCGGGGAGTCCAGAGGATGAAGCGATCAAGTTTAGACGGCATGTAGTTATTGAGATTGGATGTATTGCACCCTTCCGACCTCCCCGGAAGCTAGGCGGACTTTTATGCCACGGGGGTGGACGGCGATGTTCGTCAAGATGTCCCGGACGATGCCTTGGGTCATCTTGCCGGTCTTTTGGTCTTCTTTCTTGACAATGACTACGACCAGGCCGGGTCTGATGTTTCTGCGGATTGTGCTGTCTGATTCCATGGGTTTGTCGTGATGTTAGAGTCAGCCCATCCAAACGAGCAGCCCGATATACCCGCAATAGGTCACTATCATGCATGCACCCTGCCATTTTTCTATGACGTGTCTTTTCCCGATGAACATGACGGCAAAGAGCAGGATGCTGGCGAATACGGTCATCATCACGTCTTTATTGGAGGACGGGCTGAAAGGTAGCGGCCGGATGATCGCGCTTACACCTAAGATCCAAAAAATATTGAAGATATTCGAGCCTACGACGTTTCCGATTGCGATGTCGGAATGCTTTTTGTATGCGGCGACTGCCGAGGTGGCTAGTTCGGGCAGTGAGGTGCCGATGGCTACGACCGTCAAACCGATGAGTGATTGGCTGATATGGAAAAACTCGGCGATACTGACGGCTCCGTCGACGATCCATTTTCCTCCAACCACCAGGCCAATGAGGCCAAAGATGATGAAGGATATAGACTTGGGATAGCTATGGGTTTCGATTTTATCGAGCTCGATGGACTCTTTGCCTGACTTGCGGATACCGAAAGTGTAGTAAAGGAAAATGATGAAAAAACCTATAAGCACCAAGCCATCTATCCGCGTTATGCTGGACAAGGAGGCGCCATCTATTAATTTGTCGTTGGCCATCAACCCCAATATAATGATAGCGAGGAGGCTTAACGGGATTTCTTTCAAGACGGTGTTACTTTTGGCGGTCAGGGGATAGATGATGGCTGAAATGCCCAGGATCAGCAGGATGTTGGCGATATTGCTGCCCAGGATGTTGCCCACGGCGATGTCGCTTTGGCCCTGGGCGCTCGCGAAGATGTTGACGATGAATTCTGGGGCGGATGTCCCGAACGCTACAATGGTAAGGCCGATGACGATGCTGGAGATTTTGAGTCTCTTGGCGATTGAGGCGGAGCCATCGACTAAGAGGTCAGCGCCCTTGATGAGTAAAACGAAACCGATGGCGAATAGAATGTAAGTGAGCATAATATATTCAGCTGAAAAAATACCATTTTCGGCAGGTGAGGGCAAAGAACCGTTTATCTTGCGGTATCGATAATCGTCGTCATTGCCGCCAGTATTGTGTCTATACGACGTTTAGGGGATATTTTGTCCGGTATTTCCAGGCAGATGGAGTAAGGAATTTTTTCTTGGTGTATGCGGTCCTCGAATGAGCCGTCGGATGGAGGATCCAGGATGAGACCGTCTTGGGCTTTGTTTTTGTATATCTTCGGTCGGTGGTTTATGGGGCAGTGTTTTTCCATGGCGGACAGGATATCGCGATAAAGTTCGGTCGATTTTGAAGCAGCGTTGTATCCATAGAGATAACAATTGGATTTGACATCATCTTCGTGGATGCTCATGAAAATGTGTGGCTTGTCTACAAGTGCCGCGTCGAGCAGTGCTCTTGTTTCGTCTATCGTCTTGTTTTTGCCGAAGAGTCGATTGTAGTTGCGGCGCTTGAAATCTCGATATGTATCCGCAGCGTATCCGGTGGGGTTGGCGACGGGGATTAGGGTGATTTTTGGATTGCCTGGTTTTGGTAAATATCGTTTCAGAAAGGTGAGCGGTGCGACTGGGCCGGATGTCTCGTTGCCGTGTACAGCGCCGATAAAACAAACGGACTTCATCGATCGTGATTGTTGGTTCAGCGTGACCTTGAACAAGGGAACATCGTTGTTTTCTCCGGTGTGACCAATTGTTTCCAATATGAATTTTTTATCGCGGCAGATGCGTTTGAGCTGGGCAATATAGGACGAATATCGATTGGCCATAGTCAGGCAGGTGTATCATTTGTGGATATATGGCTGAAAGCCAAGTGAATGTGGCGATTTGACAGGTTTATGATAGTGTTCTATTTTTGTTCTAACGAACAAATAACAAACATATGCCTCCTTTAACTCCAAAGCAGAAAGAAGTCCTGGACTTCATCGTCAATTTCATCAATGAGCGCGGTTATCCGCCATCGTTCCGTGAAATCGCCGTCGGATTGGATTTGGCTTCGCCTTCGACCGTGCATGTGCATATCCAGGCGCTTAAGGAGCGTGGTTTCCTCAAAGGTAACGGTGGGGGAACACCGGGTGCGCGGAATCTTGAGCCGACGAATAAAGCCGTACAATGGGGCAAGAGTGTGCTGTTGCCGCTGAAGGGTCTGATTGCCGCCGGTTCGCCGATTGAGGCTGTAGAAGAACGTGAGTCTTTCGCTGTGCCGGTGGAGTTGGCGCCGGACTCGGCAAATTCGTATGTGTTGCGGGTCAAAGGGGACTCCATGATCGAGGATGGGATATTTGATGGGGATTATGTGGTGGTGGAGCGTTGTCCTAGTCCCAAGAATGGAGATACTGTCGTGGCTTTATTGGATAACGAATATGCCACGCTCAAGCGTTTTTACCGCGAACGCGATCGTATCCGTCTGCAGCCGGCGAATTCAACCATGAAGCCGATATATTGTTACGATCCGTTGATTCAGGGAGTAGTCAGGGCGGTGATCAGGAAGTTTGAATTTCGGTAGGCTAAGATTGAAGTTAAGTTAAACCATCATCTCAACTGAAACGGAGAGATTTTCAAATTGAAGGACTGGATTTAGGTTTACAAATTGAAGGTTTCTCGACAAGCTCGAAATGACCTTTTACGCATATGTACTCAAAACCATCCCAAAATGTCGATGTCCTCGTGGCCTTCCGGAAAGGGCAGGTAGAGCCCATGACTTTCAAATGGGATGGTCATTATTATCAGGTGAAAAAGGTGAACTTGGTGCACAGCGAACGTCGAGGGCGGGAAAAAGTAGTCATCTTCTCGGTGTCTGACGAGGCGAATGCGTATCGGCTGGAGTTTTCGACAGATAGTCTCACCTGGAAGTTAGGGGAAATGGCGTCTATCTAAAAATGTCATCTCGACCGGAGGACATCCGACGGCCGGAGTGGAGAGATCTTCTAGATGGAATGATTCATTAGATGTTTTCCATCAGGAAGATTTCTCGACCGTGCTCGAAATGACATATTAGGACATGCCGTCATCTCGACCAGCGCGGAGAGATCTTCAAGATGGAATGTGCTTGGGTGAGCGTTCCTTGAAAAATTTCCAGAATCATGGCAGCGGTAAGTAATGGGTAGGAGCTACTGGGTTTATATCCTTACGAACTGCGTCCGTAGCGTCTTATATATCGGTGTAACGAATGATTTGGAAAGGAGATTGTATGAGCATAAAAGTCACCTGGTTCATGGTTTTACGGATAAATATCAGATTAACCGTTTGATTTATTATGAGGAGACTACGGATATATCGGCTGCTATTGAAAGAGAAAAACAGCTGAAAAAATGGAGTAGAAGCAAGAAAGAATGGTTGATAGCTACATTGAATCCGTTTTGGAATGATTTGTCGGACGGTTTCCACTAGGAAGATTTCTCGACTGTACTCGAAATGACAATTAATCCATATGTCGCTACGTATCTCATCTTCCCTCATTGTCCACCTCGACATGAATTCATACTTCGCGTCGGTGGAGCAACAGGCGAACCCGACTCTGCGTGGGCGGCCTTTGGGTGTGTGCGCTTATTTGCATAAGAAAGGCTGCGTTATCGCGGCGTCGATTGAGGCTAAGCGGTTGGGCATGAAGGTAGGGATGTCAGTGGAGGAAGCGAAGATGAAGGTGCCGGGAGCCGTATTTGTGCAGAACGATCCGCCTAAATACCGTGCCGTGACATCGCGCGTATTCGGTATTCTGCACGAGCTGACAGATTGCATGGAACATTATTCCATCGATGAAGCTTTTCTTGATCTGACTGGTTGGTACCGTGACGCGGCGGAGGCGGCTTGGGTGATGACACGGGTGAGACGGCGGATTCGTGATGAAGTGGGGGATTGGTTGCGTTGTTCTATCGGCATCGCGCCGACCAGGTTTTTGGCTAAGACGGCATCCGATTTGGAGAAGCCGAATGGATTGGTGGTGATCGATTACGACAATCTGGACGAGATTCTTGCCGGTCTGGAGTTACAGGATGTGTGCGGAATCGGACCGCGTATCGGCAGGCGACTGAAGCGTTTGGGCATCGAGACGCTGCTCGATCTGAAGCATCATCCGGTAGGTAACCTGATGCGAGCTTTCGGTAAGAATGGGTTTTATTTATGGAGCAAGGTCAATGGTTTTGAGATAGAACGTGTAACCCCGTCGAACGCGACACCGTCGCCGAAGTCGGTAGGGCATTCGTACTGCGTCCCGGACAGGGTGAACAAAGAAGGGAAGGTTTTGGCGACGCTGGTCAAATTGACGGAGCGGGCGGGGCGTCGCTTGCGGGCGTTGGGTTTGGTTGCGAGTTCGGTCTATGTGTCAATCGGTTTTCGTCGGGGTTATAGGGATCAAGATGGTGTTCAACAAAATGCTTTTTGGCGTCCAGGTGCGGGTGAAGGCGGTACTTTATATACGTTATTGGATGAACCCGCATCTGATTCATTCACTTTAGTCGGTGCGGCGACGGGTCTTTTGCGCGAGCTATGGCATGGTGAGCGCGTGAATTTTTTGGCTGTGACTTTGACTAATTTGGCAGCGCCTTCGCGACAAGAAAAATTGTCTTCCGGCGCCGCTGTCGTTCCGGATTTGATCCGGGATCCAGAAGCTAGATCCCGGGTCTTTGCTCGGGATGACATGGGTGGAAAATGCTGGAATGATGAACGGGATCGCCAACGTTTAGTCTCGCATGCCGCCGACTTAGTCCGCGATCGCTATGGCGATGAGGCGATTGTTTTTGGCAACATGTTGGGTTTGGGCGACGAGGCACCGGATCGGATAGGATTCAGGAAAACGGAGGGTGTTGATATCGTCAATTCGTCCGTCAACCAACAGCACTTGCTGATGTTTGAATAAACGTGGTAGCAATGGTATGTATGGAGGACACATCAAAACAAGAAATACTGGAAGCCATAGGTGCATTCGCCGAACAAGTCGATCAGAAATTTGAGAGCATCGATAAGAGGTTTGTAAATATCGATCAGAGGTTTGAGAGCATCGATCAGAGGTTTGATAAAATCGACCAGAGATTCAATAAAATTGAGGCTACCATGGTCACCAAGAGCTATCTGGATGATAAATTGGCTGACGTTAAGGGTGACATCGTGACGATATTGCGGAAAGAAGACCAAAAGGTGAACCGTTTAGTCAGTCTGATGGGTGAGAAAAAGTTGTTGACTGCGGCGGAAACACGCGATGTGCTGTCTTTCAGGCCGTTTCCTTGAGATAAGCGGTTAAAAATCGTGAAAGGTAACTGAAAAACCCCGGAAGCACCGGGGCTTTTGCGATTTTTGGATAAGTTCATCGATTAGTTATCCCTTGCAGATTCAGGAATGGGGTCGCGCCTCCGGTTACGGTCGGCAATTTGCCGTCCCATTTTTCGATGGCACGAAGTTCTAGGACTTGCGGATTGGAGCGTAGGGCATCGGATTCGATGCGCATGGCTTCTGCTTTGCCGCGCGCTTCGGCGATTTTCTGGTCAGCTTCGAATTTTATCTGTTCGAGTTTGTTCTTGGCTGCGAGTGCCGACTGTTCGGCAGTCACCTTGGCTTCGATGGCCTCGTTGAACGAACGGGAGAAGCTGAAGTCTACGATGTTGAAGTCATCGACTTCGATGCCGCGTGACGCCAGTTTGTCTTTGACGTGGTTGCGGATCTCTTCGCGCACTTGTTCGCGTTTAGTAATGAGCTCTTCGGCCGTATATTTGGCGGTCGATGCTTTGACCGATTCCTGTAACGCCGGATCGATCAAGCGGGTCTTATATTCCACGCCGACATCCTGGTAAATGTTGGCTACCTTGTCCGGGCTGATGTGGAAGTTCAGAGCGACGATACTGCTGACGCTTTGCAGGTCTTTCGAGGCGGCGGTTGCCTCGATTTGCTCTTTTTGTACTTTTACGTCCATGACGATGACGCGGTCAGAGACTGGGATGCGGACAAAGAGACCTTCGCCATAGACGTGGCCGGTTACGGCGTTCCAGCGGAGCAGTACTCCGCGTTCACCGGCGCCGATGGTGCCAAAAGGCCAGGCGATAAGCAGGATAAAGATAATCGCGAATGCCGCGATGGCTGTCTTGATGGGAAATTTCATATGGCTCCAGTAGACTGGATATATGAAAACGTGTCAATATTGCGGCGTATGAAAGTTGCCATAATCTCGCCGTCAGCGCCTTCCACCTTTTCCGAGGAGAGGAGGTCGCAGTACATCAAGGGTCTGGAGAACATGAAGGCGCACGGCCTGGAGTGCGTGGTCATGCCCCATGCAGCGAACGCGTTGAGCTTCGTATCCGATACGGCAGCCAATCGACTCGCGGATTTCATGGATGCCTATCGGGATCCGATGGTTGACGTGGTCATGACGGCAAACGGAGGGTGGAATGCGGGAGATATCTTGGCGGGTATCGACTGGGAAATAGTTAAGCGGAACCCTAAAGTCCTGGTGGGTTTTTCAGACATCACCGTGCTGCTGAATGCCGTGTATGCCAAGACCGGGCGCGTCCAAATCCAAGGGCCGATGGTGACGTGGGGGTTCCAGGAAAACGACCCGCTGACCATCGACAGTTTCATGAGAGCCATCAATGATAAGCATTACGTATTGCCGCTCGAGACGTTCGGGAAGTTTTTGCGTGGTTCTTCCATGGAGGGTATAGGTATGGGCGGCAATCTGGTCTCGCTCGAATCTTTGCTCGGTACGCCGTACGCGTCCGATGGGGTCGGTAAAGTCTTGTTTTGGGAGGAGACGGAGGAGAAATTGCCGGCTCTCTTACGTGCCCTGGCGCATTTCAAGAACGCCGGTGTCTTGGAGAAGCTCGCGGGAATGATCATCGGAAGGTTGGACCAGATCGACGGCAAGTTCGCTGAAAAGGAATATGAACCGCTGCAGGCAGTGCTGGATTACCTTGAGCCTTATAGCTTCCCCGTTCTGAAGACTGAGCTGTTCGGCCATGAGATCGACCAGTATCTTCCCTTGCCGGTCGGCGGGACGATAAGGGCTGATCAAGAAAAGATAGAATTCAAATTCTGAACCATCGATATGGCCGCGATTCTATTGGCTACGACTAATAAGGCGAAAATCGAACGTATACGTAAGTTGCTCAAAGTTTCAAGGTCCGAAGTGAAGGTTGATGTCCCGACTGACCTAGGTTTGGAGGTAATAGAGGTGGAGGAGGGAAACAATTTGCTGGATAATGCTCGGGCCAAGACGCGGGCTTATCTCGGCAAGACCGGTTTGCCGATTGTCGGGATGGATGCGGGATTTTTTGTTGATGGCGAAGAGCTTGACCCGGCTTTGGTTAAAAGGAACGCCCTAGATGGCCGAATGGAAAGTGAGTTTTCGCAGCATGAGATTGGCCAGAGGATGTTGGTTTATTATCAGAATATTGCAAGAAATCACGGCGGACAGGTTGAGGCGTATTGGAAAGATGTTTTTGTGCTGGTTTTGCCGGACGGGACGGAGAAAACTGCAGAGTCGATTAGACCGGTTGTACTTACGGCTGAAGTGCATGGTGAGGTCGATGATTTTATGCCGTTGCGCAGCCTGTATTATTCGAAAATAACCGGAAAATATGCGGCGGAGGCGATAGAGGAGGATGAAATGCGGGAGTTGGAGCCGGTGAGCCGGGCCTTGAGGGAAATTATTGTGTAGTTAGAAGAAAGCTTGAATAAGCCCTTGTGAGCTAGGCGGCTGTGGGGGTAGGCGAGTTATTGACTTTTTTGTCAAAAATCGCTATGTTTATCTGTTCTTTGATAAGCTAGGAATCGTTGAAAACGGCTTTATTGCCCCGATGGCCATCGAGGTAGCGATGCCGTTTTCAACCAGCGAGAAATGTCGAGGCGGATGGTCCGCTCAAGCAGTTCACGTTAACGGCAGCTGGAGGTCGAGCCATTATGGCCAAGCCTTGGAAGAAGATTGACGGTGATGTGTTGGGATCGACGAATGCCGCCATTTCCCATGCGGGTGGCACCGACGAGGACGCAGCCTGGGTGCGCAAGGGCGAAAACGCCAAGCGCCTGATTGCGTACATACGTGAGCAACGTGGTGTCGAGGAGGTCGAGAGAGCTGCCATTGAGCTCGCGATACAGCCGCCATCGCAGTACCGCGGTGACTTTTGGGACGAGCGTGCCAAGGCGCCGTACTGGCAGTACCCGCCGGGCTGGAAGCGCAACGGCGTGCTCGCCCAGTTGCTGCTCCTTACGCCTCACTTCAAAGGCCTCGATGCATCGCATGTCGAGTCGCTCCTCGATCGCTACCTGGTGGCCGACCGTTCGGCCGAACACGAGGGCGGCTATCGCGCCGCGCCGAGAAACAATTCTCGCATCCTTTTGCCCGAGGGCATGGAGGGACTCCTGACCTTCCCCAAGCTCGACCGACTCGCGAGCCTTGTCTCCGGCAAGAGAGGTTGGGGTGACATCAACAAAGCGATGTTGTACCTCCTCGGAGTACTCAAGGAGGTCGTCCCCGACTTTTACGACTGGACCCATGGACGCGTCGGACCGGAGCGTCACCGGCTCTTCTATGCGACGGCTTGTGCCCTTGCGGAGGACGCAGCTAGGACGCCTGGCGATTTTCATGTCCTCCCTGTGCAGTCCGGCGCACTCTACGCTGGATATAGCGTCCGTGCCGCCCGAGGCCACATCGGCGCTCGCCCACGTGAGTTCGGAATGCCGTGTTTCATGGCAGCGTGCCTGATCGTCGGCAATCCCGGTCGTATCGCTAAGGGGACTCTCGCTATGGGCTGCCTCGGAACAGAGCGGGCTCGGGCTCCGAGGGCTGGCGGGGATTTCCATGGCGCCCCGTGCTTCAACTGGAACGACGACAGACCGAAGTTCGACAGCGTCTCGCCGACTGCTCCGACCTCCGGCTACGGGTCTGCTTCCTTCGTCCTCCCAGAGTGACAGTCCTTGTCACTCAACTTCTCGTTCCTTCTTACTTAACCCTTTTCATTAACCCTTATCGCAGTAAGGGCATGACCGTGCATCTCGTCTCCATCTCTGGAGTTGATATGCACGGTCTTGTTCGTTAATACCGCGAAGCGGTTGTCTCCAGTCAGCAGTAGCGGCTGGGTTGAATACTATTTTGACCGCAGTTCGAGCTTCGAGCATTGGGATACATTGGAGTGCGGTTTTTCGATTTGAATATTTCCCCCCGAATTGATAGCGTAGTTAGCGCTATGGCATCAATATATCCATTCCAAGAGATAGAGAAAAAGTGGCAGGAGCATTGGGACAAAGAGGGGACGTATCGGGCGGAAGATTTGCCTGCGGCGGAAAAATCGAAAAAGTTTTATGGCCTGATCGAGTTCCCGTATCCGTCTGGCGAAGGATTGCATGTAGGGCATCCTCGCTCATATATCGCTATTGATCTGATGACGCGGAAGAAGCGGATGGAGGGAAAGGATGTGCTGTACCCGATCGGTTGGGATGCTTTTGGTTTGCCGACCGAGAATTTTGCGATCAAACACAAGATTAGACCGGCTGATGCGACGGCCAAGAACGTGGCGAACTTTACGCGTCAAATAAAGTCTCTCGGTATCGGTTTTGATTGGTCGCGCGAGATAAATACGACTGATCCGGAATATTATAAGTGGACACAGTGGATGTTCCTCAAATTTTACGGTTCATATTTTGATGCCGTGGAGGGCCGTGCGAAGCCGATAGACCTGTTGGCTATCCCACAGTCTGTCGCGGAGCAGGGAGAAGAGGCTACGAAACGATTTCGCGATGAAAAGCGCATGGCTTTCAAGACTGCGACGAAAATCAACTGGTGTCCGAGCTGCAAAATAGGGTTAGCGAATGAAGAGGCGATCGGCGGAGTGTGCGAAAGATGCGGCACGACCGTGGAACAGCGGACTAAGGAGCAGTGGATGATACGCATCACCGCCTATGCGCAACGTCTGCTGGACGATTTGGTTGGAGTGGATTACCTGGAAAAGATAAAAGCCCAGCAGATCAATTGGATCGGTCGGAGCGAGGGGGCGTATGTGGATTTTGACGTAACGGCAGGTTCAGGTCTGTTGCCTGACAAGCTAGCGGTCTTTACTACTCGCCCTGATACATTGTTCGGAGCGACATACATGGTGTTGGCGCCGGAACACGAGATGGTGGCGCGATGGATTGAGGGCGGTTTGATCGAGAACGTGACAGAGGTCGAGACGTATAAGACCCAAGCCAGAGGGATGAGCGAACTGCAGCGTCAGGAGAATAAAGAGAAGACAGGTGTCGCCCTGAAGGGCTTGATGGCGATCAATCCGGCGAATAACGAGAAGATCCCGGTATGGATCGCGGATTATGTCTTGGCCGGATATGGGACAGGGGCGATCATGGCCGTACCGGCGCACGATGAACGCGATTTCGAGTTCGCGCAGAAGTTCGGTTTGCCTATCGTCCAGGTAGTCGCGGCGGCAGAAGGAGATGAGACACGTGGTTTGCCTTTTACGAGTCTAGGGGTAGCTTTCAATTCGGGGATCTTGAACGGTTTAGCGACAGATGAGGCGAAGGCTAAGATGATCGAGTGGTTGGCGCAGAACGGTTGTGGACGCGGAGCTATAACCTACAAATTGCGGGATTGGGTGTTTTCGCGTCAGCGTTATTGGGGCGAACCGATCCCGTTGGTGAAGTGCCAGAAGTGCGGCTGGGTGCCGATTCCAGAAGACCAACTGCCTGTGACTTTGCCGGACGTGGAAAAATATGAACCGTCGGATACCGGAGAATCTCCGTTGGCTGCGATTCGCGATTGGGTCGAGACGACCTGTCCGCAGTGCGGCGGCTCGGCGGAACGCGAGACGGATACGATGCCGAACTGGGCGGGCTCATCGTGGTATTTCATGCGCTATTGCGATCCGCATAACGATAAGGCTTTCGCGGATCCGGAGAAATTGAAATTCTGGATGCCCGTGGATCTGTATAACGGAGGTATGGAGCATACTACTCTGCATCTTTTGTATTCACGCTTTTGGTATAAGTTCATGTGGGATTTGGGTCTTGTACCTCACGAATGCAGTTCAGAACCATATGCTAAACGTCGCTCGCATGCGCTAATTTTGGGTGAAGGCGGCATTAAAATGTCCAAATCTAAAGGTAATGTCGTGAATCCGGATGACGTGGTCAAAGAATACGGCGCGGACGTGTTCCGCGTCTATCAGATGTTCATTGGGCCTTTCGACCAGGATGCGCCTTGGGATACGCATGGGATTGAGGGAGTGAAGCGGTTTTTGGAGAAGATTTTTGTTTCGTATGATTCAGCTATTGAGAAAAACTATTTCATCTCCCCGGAAAAGACAGATGAAGACTTGGTGGTCTTGTATAACCAAACGGTAAAGAAGGTCTCAAACGACATCGAAGGGATGAAATTCAATACAGCTGTTTCCGCGTTGATGATTTTGTCCAATAAGGCATTCGAGAAGTTCGGAACAACGGCGGATTTTATGCCAAAAGAAATGTCTGAAGGGTTCTTGAAAATTTTCGCGCCCTTCGCTCCGCATCTGTCTGATGAGCTGTGGCATAAATTGGGTCACACGACTTCGATCCATCGAGAACCGTGGCCGCAATACGATCCAGCCAAATGCATGTCTGCGACGTTCGAGATGGTGGTGCAGGTGAACGGAAAGGTGCGCGATAAGATGGAAGTGTCGGCGGATATCTCGGAAGAGGAGGCGAAAGCTATCGCCTTGGCTTCTGAAAAGGTGCAGGCTTTCCTTGTGGGCAAGGAGCCGCAGAAGATTGTATATGTAAAAGGTAGGTTGGTGAGCATCTCGGTCTAAAAAATATGTTCGGAATGTCTGGTGAAATGCCAAAAGCAGGAAAGAAGAAAGCGGTCGATGTCGTGCCGGAGGAGATTAATATCGGCTTTGCCAGCGGGATCGAGGATGAAGAGGATGAAGGACCGGGTGAAGTCGTTTGGGCTGAAGCGGAATTGAGCGAGCTACGTAGCCTGTGTCAAGATATGCGGACGTGCGAAGCTCCGTTCGAAAAGAAGGCGTATCGCATCTCGAACGCAGGATTTATAAAAGAAAAGTTCCCAAAGCTGAAGAAAAATGAAGTGCCTGCATACATGCAGGAGCTGGCTGAAGTGGAAGAGTCCATCGCTTCCGGCATTCCGCCCAGGACGCGTCATTTTACCCCGGAAGTCATGCGCGAATTTTTTTTGGCGGCCGTGAAAATCAGCAGAAAGAACCAACGTTGAACTATGAAAGTCGCAATCATCGGAACGGGATATGTCGGGTTAGTGTCAGGCGCTTGCCTGGCCGACTTGGGGCACGAAGTAGTGTGTATCGATACGGATGCCGAGAAGATCTCCAAGCTTGAGAACGGCGTGATGCCGATTTACGAGCCTGGTCTTGAGGAGCTGGTGAAACGCAATTACCAAGCCGGAAGGTTGAAGTTCACGACTTCTTTTTCTGTCGGGGTTCCGGGGGCTGAAGTGATTTCCATCGCGGTCGGTACGCCTTCGGCGCCTGATGGCTCCGTGGACATGAGCTATGTAGATGCAGCCGCCAGGATGATCGGAGAACACCTATCCGGATATGCAGTGATAGCCGACAAAAGCACGGTCCCGGTCGGTACATCAGAACGCGTCGCGGAGTTGATGCGTCAAGTCACGGATACGGATTTTGACGTGGTATCCAACCCTGAATTTTTGCGCGAGGGTCACGCGGTGTTCGATTTTTTGAAGCCCGCGAGGATAGTCATCGGCACGGGTTCGGAGCGGGCAGCGGATGTGATGCGGAGGCTGTACGCACACATCGATTGTCCGAAGATCGTGATGGACGAACGCAGCGCAGAGCTGACCAAATACGCCTCGAACGCATTTTTGGCCACTAAAATCAGTTTCATCAACGAAGTCGCGCATCTGTGTGAGGCTGTTGGAGCGGATGTGGATGCTGTGGCGACCGGGATGGGGAGCGACCCTCGGATCGGGAAAGAGTTTTTGAAGGCAGGCCCCGGTTGGGGCGGAAGTTGCTTCCCCAAAGATGTCAAAGCCTTTTTGAAGCTGGGTGAAGAAAAAGGGCATCCTATGCCGGTAGTCAACGCTGCCTTGGCGATGAATAAATTGGCTCGGTCGCGGGTAGTCTCGCGTCTGGAGACGGAACTGGGAGATTTACGAGGCAAGAAAATAGGCATATTCGGTGTTGCGTTCAAGGGTAATACGGACGATACGCGTGAATCTCCGGCGATAGACATCATCCGTCATTGCGTGGAACGGGGTGCTGATGTCACGGTCTATGATCCGGAAGCGAGAGTGGTGTTATCGTCTCATGGGTTTGATGTACCGCACGCTGCGTCGATATTCGAGGCGGCAGAAGGAGCGCTTGCAATCGTGATCGCTACGGAATGGGAAGAATTCAGGACTTTGGATTTGGAGAGACTTAAGCAATCCATGGCGGGCAATCTGATCATGGATGCGCGTAATCTGCTTGACCAAGCGGCGGCTGAAGGTTGTGGATTCAGGTATTTGAGGATCGGGAGAGGATGATTGGCTGGGGAGTTAAATAAAAAACGTAGATGTGGTAGCTCTGGAATATGGGGCTATCACATTTTTTTGAGCGCAATCGTTTAAGCGGCCTATTGTTGAGTTCGTTCTTGCTTGGCGTGGCTGTGCACTCCGGATTTGCGTTTGAAAAGTTCGCTTGGTCGGTTTTTGTCGCGTTGACGGTCATACTGATGGCGGCTTTGAGCCGAGGAAAGATTCGGTTGGTGTTTTTGTTTGTATCGGCATTTTTTATCGGGTTTTGGCGTTTTGATGTGAGTTTGCCTGACGACAAGCACGGATTGGTGTATTGGATGGGACAAGAGGTTGCGGTTACAGGGACGGTAGTGGCGGTCAATCAAGGGGATCTGATCGTGGATGTACGGCGGGTTGCCGAAAGAGATGTGCGGGGACAAGGTTCCAGGCTGCATCTGAAAGGCAGGGCGGGATTTCGGGTCGGAGAGATGTTGGAGTTCGGCTGTAGATTACGTCCCGTGGCTACTTTTCCGTCGAACATCGATCAACGCGTTTACGAAGCGCGGAAGGGCGTGTTTGCCCAATGCTCTGATGTTTGGGATTTACAGCGCATAGGTACGGACAAGCGGCGATATATCCAGATGATGTTCGGCGTCTGGCGTCAGATGCTGACTGCACGGATAAACTCGACCATGGGACGAGATGAGGCTGCACTGACCGCTGGCGTGCTGTATGGCGAACAGTCGTTTTCGGCGGAACGGTTGGAGAATTTTCGCAGCGCTGGCTTGATGCATATCATCGCCGTCTCCGGTTCCAATGTCACTATCGTGGTCAGCGTAATCATGGCAGTCGTATTATCGCTCGGAGTGGATCGTCGACGAGCGTTTTGGTTCGTGACTGTGGGCATAGCAGCTTTTGTGGTGTTCGTGGGTTTTTCGGCTTCTGTCTTACGTGCTGCCTTGATGGGTTGGTTGGTGATATCGGCACGAGCGTGTGGACGGCTGCCTTCTGTCTGGAGAATATTGTTGGTCGCTGCTTGCGCACTCAATCTGCTCAATCCGTGGTTGCTGTGTTTTGACGCGGGGTTCGCCTTATCGTTCTTGGCGACTTTGGGTTTGATGGTTTGGTCGCCTCTTTTGGAAAAGCGCTTGCACTGGATACCGGAAGTATTGGGTTTGCGCGAAAGCGTGGCGGTCACTTTGGGTGCGACGATCATGACTCTGCCGTACCTGGCTTGGGCTTTCGGTCGGATGACGTTGTTGGGAATAATCACGAACGCGATTGTCTTGCCGTTTGTGCCTTGGTTGATGCTGTTCGGAGCTATCGCGGCATCGTATGGGAGCCTCCCGGGATATGCGTTTATCGTCGCGCCAGCGCAGGGTATGGCGGGGTTCATCATAAAAATTTCGGATTATAGCCGATTGTTGCCTTGGCTGGATCTTAAAGTCGAAAATTTGGATTTTTATCTGATGGCGGCGACGTATCTCTGCCTTCTCCAAATGGCGCGGCTACTGTCCAAGCAGTCTGATTCTGCGTTGAGCCTTGTGGAAAAAGCTGTCGGTGAAAAATAGATTGTCAGGACGCGCTGACAGCTTTTTGGCGGATGATTCGATTGTTTGTCGCGGGGAAAAAGAAGGTGCGAATTGTTTGTCAGCGCTGACAAACAGAATCTTTGACCCTCCATGCAATGGGGCTTAAGCTGGAATCATGGATCACATGATCCTGCACCAATAACATACGAAGAGGCTCGAGGAGTTCGTAAGGAAAGGCGTGGGCAGGGAGATAAAGCGGCCCTGTTCTGTGCCCCGGATGCGGTACGGCAACTGCGTCGGAATGATGTCAGCTCCAAGGGAAGTGTATGCCGGACAGATATCCCCCGAGCGACCAAGCAGAACTCCCCATGACGGGGATCATAGAAGCCCGGTCGCACGCAGGCAGCAGCAACGAGGTTGGCCCAAAAGGCTGGCCGACCGGACTGCGGGTATGTCCCGGGCCTCTTCGCGATGTTGTCCTAAACAGGTAAAATGATATTTCTATGAAAAAAATCAAAGTTTCTACCGTCCAATTGTCACTTTTGGGTGCAGGTGTGGTTATTTTGGCCGCAGCCGTGTTGATGCGGAATATCTCGCTTTCCGCTAAGTTCTCGGAATCCGATTTTGCTGTGCCGGATTCCACGGAATCGGCTGCCAGTTCTTCTGCGGATGTGAGCAATGAAGTCCCCGAAGGATTGCCGGCGCCTACGTCCGCCCATTTTCAAGACGGTGAGCCGTTGCAGAGCTTGGGGCCGAATTGGTCTTTTGTGCGCCAGCAGGATCAGATGATGCTGAGCATGTCTTACTTCTCTGGTACGGCGCCCACGCGTGAATCAGTGGTCCGGCTGATAGAGGACGAGAAGATTGGTCTTATAATCGAGGAATCAAGGATTGTCGATGGAAAGATGATGAGACAGGCACTGGCCAAGCCAGAAAACAAACAGGTCAAAGTCGGAGATCGAGAAGCGTACCTGGTGCCTATGGGCGGTCTGGAAGGCGGTAATGCTTTATTGATCGCAGGGACTTCAACGGTTCTGATACTCCAGGATGCTAATGCGGCTTTTTGGCCAGATGAACTACATCCTGAAGTGCAAATTTATATATCGTCAGTCAATGTGCCCTAACGTTCCTTCTTCCGCTCGGGATGCATAGCGGGCGGAATCCGGGAAATACGTCCTTTAGACAAGCCACAGGGGCACAACAGGAGTCAGTGTCATGCCAAAGAGAAGCCTATTCGCAGTCTTCGGTTTGCTCACAGCCATCAATTGCGGCTCGCAGTACAATCCGGACGATGGTCGGTCGGAGGAGGCACAAGAACCTCTGCAGATCGATCAGCAGACGGGCGTGCCGTATGCGAGCACGTACCAGTACCCGATCCAGGATTTCAACGCATCGGATTTCGGGTTTGGTTTCGGCAGCATGAACGACCTCATCTGCATGAGCCGCGACAAGGACGGGCAGTGCCTCGCGTACGGCTATCATCTGGCGCACGATTCGCTCGTCGGACGTACGTCGTATGGCAAGGAGGTCGTGGCGCCAGCCGACGGCATTGTCCGTATAACGACTGACCTGACCTTTAGGGGCTATGGATCGACGAGCAGCGGCAACAGCGACTACTACGGTTGCGTAATCGTGCTCGAGCACGAGCTTCCTGACGGAAGCCCTTTCACCACATTGCTCGGACACGTCCAGTGCGAGTCGACGGTTGTCTACGATCCAGCGGCGCGTACGGGTAACCCGACACGCAGCACGATCGTGAGACGTGGGCAGTACTTGGGGCACATCGGCCACTATTGGTACGGTTCGGGAAAGACTACGGACTGGCACCATATCCACTGGGGCAACCGCAAGGGTGCATTCACGGCGACCGCCTACACGCGTTCCGGTGTGGGCAACTGGGTCCGCGGTTACGCCGCGCGGAGCGAATTCAGCAAGGACCCGCAGACGGGGAAACTCGTCCATCCGCAATGGTTCGACCCGATCGATACGGTCAAGAAGTACGGCGACCCCGCACTTACGCCGGATGTCGGAGTGCGTCATCACCCGCCAGGGTCGATGCTCGAGGACGAGCAGGGGGCCTTTTGGTTGGTGACCGGAGAGACGGAGATCTCTAGGGTGCCGAACACCGTCTTGGCGTCAGATCGCTATGATGTTTCGCTTGCCGCTCGCGCATCGCAGGACGAGCTTGAGTGCTACGCGCGCGGGGCGGAGATCAAGTCGCTCGGAAAAGTCACGTTCTACCAGAGACCTGGTACGCATACGGTCGTCATGGCGTACGACGACCGGCAGGAGCGCTACGATGTGATTCGCCAGGAAGCGCTGTATTCCTGGGGCTACAACTTCCAAGCGTTGACGACCGATTCCTCCAAGATCCAGTCGCGCGAAGTCGGCTATACGCCGCGTGGATTCCGTCAGTTGCGTCCGGGTACGCTCATCAAAGCAGACGAAGAGAGTGAGGTCTCGATCGTCACGCCGTGGCAGACGCGGCGGCCCATCGGCACGGGCGAGATTTATGAGAAACTCGGATATTCGTGGGATCGAATCATGTCCGTGCCGTATGATGTCATCGACGTCGTGGCCGGAGTACGCGAGTCCAACATCGTGGACTACGATTCCATCTTCAACTGTGCCTTGCCTGCGCCTTGTCCTTCGGACGGGACATGCGGTGGCGGTGATGATCCGGAGGATTACGGCGCTGATGCCGAAGAATCATCCGGCGGTCAAGACGCCGGTGCATCGGCTGAAGCGTCTTCGACAAGTGAAACCTGTAACGGTTCGGATGACGACGGCAACGGCCAGATCGACGAGGTATTCATGTGTCGCCTCGGGGCGATCGGCGGCGCGTGCGTGACTTCCTGCAACAGCGCCGGATATCTGATGTGTACGGCTCCGTCCTGCAGCTGGGGAGAGTGCCATAGCTATTCCGAAGATTGCAGTAATACGATCGATGACGATTGCGACGGATCGATCGATTGCGCAGATGAAACCTGCACAGGGGATCAGGAGTGTCAGCCGCTGGCTGATGCCGGTCTACAGACGCTCTCTTTGGGCCAAGTTAGGTTCGTCTATGTCGGTCCGCTCATGTCGGGTGAAATCAAGCTCATGGCTTGGTGGCAGCCGCCGAATGTCGAACCTCGTACGTGGGGTGAAGTGACTGATTGTTCGGATGACGAGTCGGGTGACGGCATGCTCGACTGTATTTTCTCGGTGCCATCCGGTACCGGACCGCTGGAGTTTCAGGTGAACCTGCCAGACGGAAGTTATTGGGGTGACGAATCTTGTGGCCAGCAAGGAGGCTGCGGTTCGACCATCGGGACAGCTAGAGTATATGGTTCGGCGGGGGAGTTGAGCGTCACGCTCGTGCCGAATAACACTCAAGGCGAGCCATACAATAACGGTCACATCGACCAGATTCCGTGAACATGCTTCCTCTTGACGTCTCGATAAAACGAGGCGTCATTCCCTTATCCACAAATGGGTACTTGCGTGGTAAGGTTTAATGGTTCAAAATAGAACAAAACTAGAACAAGAAAATTTATATACAAAAATATATGGCGAAAAAAGTCGTTGATGAAAGGGATGAGCGCCGCTTGGCGGCACAAGAGGCTATAGACCAGATAAAGGAGCGTTTTGGAGAGGGGAGCATCATGCGCTTAGGTGAAGCTAAGAAAATGGCGGTGGATGCGATACCAACCGGGTGTTTGTCATTGGATTTGGCTTTGGGCGTGTTGGGTGTACCGCGTGGTCGTATAGCAGAGATTTATGGTCCTGAATCATCAGGTAAGACTACATTGGCGCAACATATCATCGCCGAAGTCCAGAAGTTGGGAGGTATCGCTGCTTTCGTCGATGCGGAGCATGCCTTGGATCCGGATTATGCGCGAAAGATAGGCGTGAATGTAGACGAGCTCTTGATTTCCCAACCTGATACCGGTGAGCAGGCGTTGGATATAGTCGAGACCTTGGTCAGATCGAATGCGGTGGACGTCATCGTGGTCGATTCCGTGGCCGCACTTACGCCAAAGGCCGAAATCGAGGGCGAAATGGGTGAATCGCATATGGGTCTGCAGGCGCGCCTCATGAGCCAAGCGTTGCGTAAATTGACCGGCGTCATCTCCAAGACTAAGACTTCGTTGGTTTTCATCAATCAGATCCGTCAGAAGATCGGCGTGGTATTCGGTAACCCGGAGACGACGACAGGCGGTGTGGCCTTGAAGTTCTATTCTTCCGTCCGTGTCGAAGTGCGTCGATCGGCGCAAATCAAGATGGGAGAGAAGATTTTGGGCAACCGCGTGAAGGTCAAGGTAGTGAAGAACAAAGTCGCGGCGCCTTTCCGGACATGCGAGTTCGATATCATGTATAACGAGGGTATCTCGTTGGTCGGCGACCTGTTGGATCTCGGCGTAGAGTACGGTGTAATCAAAAAGTCGGGAAATTCATACATGTATAAGGATGAAAAGATCGGTTTAGGTCGCGAGAACGCCAAAATGGGATTGCGCGAGCGCCCTCAATTCCATAAAGAAATCCGTGATTTAGTGATAGAAGAGTGGCGTCGTCGTGAAGATAGCGACAACGCTTTGACTAAACAACCGCCAGCAGGAGACTTGGATGATGAGCTCCCTCCTGCGGAGATTGTTGAATAACGGAGCGATTTTGAGCGACGAGTCAGGCGTGACTTTCGTCGGATTTTCAGCTAGGATATCATTGATTTCATGTCACGAAGACGTAAAGGTTTCAAATTCCCTGACTTGTCGCTCGATCCAGAGACCGCGCATGGTATTTTGACGGTAGCTGTATTTGCGATCGGTGCACTCATTTTTTTGTCCATGTTCGATTTGGCTGGGAGTCTGGGCAAGAGTCTTGATGGTGCATTGATGCAGATTTTCGGTTGGGATCGGATAGTGCTGCCGTTCTTTTTTTTCGCCATTGGCATCAACCGTTTGACGCCTGATCGTTTTCCATTAAGGGGTACGAATTATATCGGATTTGTCGTGTTTTTTCTGGCTTTTAATCCGTTCATCCATACGGTGAATGCGGTTGATGGTCAGATGGTTCCGGAAAAAATTGGCAGCTGGGGAGGCAGATTGGGCAGCTTATTGTCAGAGCCGTTCGTGGGTTTACTTGGGCGTTTTGGCGCGACGACATTGTTTTTAGCGATTTTCGTGATTTCATTATTGTTGATTTTCAACACCTCGCTCAAGCGGGCGGTCGCCATTCTAGCGTTGCTTTTGGGATATCTGAAACGACTAGTCCTGGCCGTGTTGGCTCCGTTCAAATGGCTGGTGAGTCGAAAAAGCATCCAAGCGGAAGAACGCATCCGCCAACAATATGCCGCACCTGAAAAGGTGCAGCCCGTGGTGCCTGCGGCAAAGGTAAGCCAACCGACGGCACAAGATGAAGAGGATGATGACGCGGACGAGGATGAGGATGAAGTCGACGCCAAGCCGGCGAAGCCTAAGCGAAGGCAGCCGAAAGTGGAGATACCCTTGGAGCTCTTGATACGACGTGATCAGAAGCCGACTTCGGGAGATATCCAGCGCAATCAGTACGTCATACAGAGGACGCTTGAGACGTTCGGTATTCCCGTCGAGATGGCTGAAGTCTCGGTGGGTCCGACGGTGACGCAATTTACGCTGAAGCCTTCGGAGGGAGTGAAGCTGTCGAGGATCACGGCTTTGCATAATGACCTAGCTTTGGCTTTGGCGGCGCACCCGATCCGTATCGAGGCGCCGATCCCCGGTAAATCTTTGGTCGGTTTGGAGGTGCCTAACCAGAGCGTCGCTACTGTCGGTTTACGCGAGATGTTCGAGTCCAAAGAGTGGCGCGAGCGTCGGGATAATATCCATTTCGTGTTGGGGCGCGATGTTTCGGGTAAGCCGTGGGTAACTAACCTTGGACGCATGCCGCATCTTTTGGTCGCTGGCGCAACCGGATCGGGCAAGTCGGTCTGTCTGAATACGCTCATCATGTCGTTGCTTTATGCTAATGGACCGGATGAGTTGAAGCTGATAATGGTCGATCCAAAGCGCGTCGAGCTGCAGGTCTATAACGGCATACCGCACCTGGTCACACCGGTCATCACAGACGTAGAGAAGACGGTGAACGCACTGAAATGGGCGTTGCGCGAGATGGATAGGCGCTTCGATATCCTTTCGAAGTTCGGTTCGCGCGACATATATTCCTACAATGCGGCAGCCGAAGAGAAGCTGCCGTTTCTGGTGGTCATCGTCGATGAGCTGGCTGATCTGATGGTGACTGCGATGCAAGAAGTCGAGGGTCCGATCGTGCGTCTAGCCCAGATGGCGCGCGCCGTCGGTATCCATTTGGTGTTGGCTACGCAGCGTCCTTCGGTGGATGTCCTGACGGGTTTGATTAAGGCAAATATTCCAGCTCGTATCGCGTTCGCTGTCGCATCATCGACTGATTCGCGTACGATTTTGGATCAGATGGGGGCGGAAAAACTCATCGGCCGTGGAGACATGCTGTATCAGACGGCTGAAATGGCGAGCCCGCGACGTATCCAGGGAGCGTTCGTGGCGGATGACGAGATCAAGCGCGTGGTCGAGTATCTGAAATCAAAATACGATCCAGCGGAATATGATCCTTCGGTCGTCGAATCGTATCGTGGGAATGCTGTCTTCAACGGTGGCGACATAAACAGCAGCGGAGCGGACGGCGATGCCCTATTGGCAGAAGCCAAGGAAGAAATCTTACGCGCCGGTAAAGCTTCGGCTTCGTTGCTGCAGCGCAGGTTGAAAGTGGGCTATGCCAGAGCAGCCAGGATTTTAGATTTACTGGAAGAAGAGGGATTCATCGGTCCATCCGATGGAGCCAAGCCTCGCGATATCCTGAAGGCGGATTTCACGAACCAACAAGAGCTTCCGAGCCACCCGGCTTTGGAGCAGGTAAACCGTGAGATCCCTGATATAGAGGAAGAATAAAATTATGCCGTTTTTACGTAAGCGGGTCTTGAACGGCAACCGTGGTTTCGGCGAAGACCTTAAAGAGTTGAGGGAATTGCGCGGCTATACGCGGCAGACATTGGCTAAGATTTGCGGTATCCATCCGGCGATCATCCAGTCTTTGGAGGAAGAGCGCCTCAAGGATTTCAAGGATCCGTATTATGCGAAGCGGCACGTCAAGCTATTGGCTTCTGCCTTGGAGGCGAGTGAGTTTTTCCTGTTGGAGAAATACGATCGACTGCTTAAGGCACAAGGCGTAAAAGAAGAAGGGTCGTTCAATTTGAATCCATGCACCAGAAAGACGGATTTTTGGGTCACGTCTAAAATTCTTGTCGTGGCTTTGACTTTGGCGATCGTCGGCATCTTGGCCAGCTATGTGGTATGGCAAGTCAAGCAGATGACAGCTCCGCCTGATTTGGCTTTGCTGAATCCAGTCGAAGGATTGCGGGTCGACGTGGCTGAAGTTCAAGTTGAGGGCGAGGCTGATGTGACGGCGAAAGTCGAAGTCAATGGACGCCAGGCTGTGGTGGGTGACGATGGCGTGTTCAAGATGCTTTTAGATATCCCAGAAGGAGTCTCGACCATCAAGGTGCAGGCTCAACGAAGATACAGCCCGCCTGTGGTGATAGAGCGCCATATTTTATTTACCCGAAAAGAGGTGCAAGCGACATCGACGGAAGATGCGGAAGTGGTCACTTCGACGGAGAGTGAGTAGAGAGGGGGGGGTACAGCAAGGGTTGTTTTTTCATTTGTTCCGGAACTCGCTCGCTTCGCTCGCTCAAACAGTCCTCACTGCATGAAAAATCAACCCTTGCTGTACGCGGAAGGAAAAATTAATTAAAAAATCACCCTAATGGATTTATCTTGCGATGAATCATCAGGGTGACTTATTCCCGGACCGGAAGCTGCAAAGAGCTGCCACGCCAAGTAAATGGCCGTACCCATGTGAGGAGAGAGAATCCCTCATTGAAGAGGGAAACCACGGATATTACCATTAGCGACGTGCAACACTTCGCAGCTCCCGGGCCGGGAATCCGCATACGGTAGGTGGCGCAACATGCTTTGTCAAGAAAATTTTTTCATCCTTCTTCGATTAGCCGCTGTGCGGTGAAACGGAGAGGGTGTCCGACCGGGAAGGGGAGCCCGGTCGGATGAGTCGTCCTAGTACTGGAGCGGGTCGGAGGCTTCGACGAAGCGCAGTAGCTTGTCGACGGAAATCCGCATGTCGTCGCAAGAGGCGTGCGCTTTGCGCAGAGTGTCTTCGGTGGTGGCGCTGCGGGCGAAGCCTGCGGGAAGTCCGGAATCATCAATCCGTTTGAAGAGCGGCGACCAGCCGCGCAGGAAGTACGGGCGCAAGTACGCCTCGTCGTCATGCTTGTAGAACGGCGCCGGAATAAGCGTGATGATTTCGCGGTCATGCCGCATCTCCGGGCGACGCAAGATGAAGGCGAGCATGAAGGCGAGCATGAAGTGAGCCCAGGCGCGGAAATCGTGCCACGACGTTGGCGACAGGATGTCGCGCGGACGATACAGGATGAACACCACGGTGGGGTGCAGCTCTATCGTCTTGATGAGCGGACGCAAGTTGGAATTGCCGCGGACAGCCGGGCTTGAGATGCGCTCTGCTTGGGGCAGAGCGATGCCGTTTTCCTCATCAGCCTCGTCGAATGACGAAGCGGGCGGCCTGCTTTTGCGCAGGAAGCGTTCAGAGGCGTCGATGAGGACGCCGTCTGATTGGCTGGTACGTGATTTCCGACTGGCACTTCCGCTTTTCATGACTGCTCCAGGACGTTGGAAATGAAAAGATCCCTTAAGTCCTTCATAGCATGATGTTGCCCTTTTGGCAAGGTATGCACCTATGGAAGATTTAAGGGATCCCGCAAAGCCGAGAGATTGAGCTTTGCGGAACGGTTGAGAGACGTGGGGGTCAGTCGAGCAAGTCGGCGGTCGCCGGCTTGATTTCGACGTGAGTATCGGTGGCAGGAGCTGCGTCAGCCGCGGTGGCTTCGGCAGCGGTTTCGGTGGCGGGGTTGCTGTCGGGGGTGTCGTCGTCCGAGGCGATCGCCTTGGGGGCGTCATCCTCGGAGCCTTCTTCGGTTGCATCGCCTGCGCCTTCCTCCGCTTGTGCGGATTGGGTCGTCGCGTCTTCCGAAGCATCCGTTGCGTCGCCGTTGACTGCGACGGCGTCGGCGGATGAGGTTGAAGTTTCGTTGGTCGTACCCGCGAGCAGGTCGTCGAGATTGATCTTCTCGATTCCCTCGTTGTCCTTGTCGGAGGTGATGGCCTCGGCGGTTCCCTCAAGGAGCTTATCCATGAAAGCTACGCTTTCCTTGGGGCTGGGGCAAAGCGAGAGCCAGCTGACCATGAGGCTCAGCCCCTCGATCTCCGGTTCCGGCTTGCTGTAGTCGAATCCGGGAAGGATGAGGGTCTGGTAGGTCCAGATGGCGACCTTCACCAGAGGCAGCTCGATAATGAAGATGATGCCGCGTCCGTCGCGTCCTGCTGCGCCGACAGAGATCGGACGATCAGTGTTCGCACGTCGTGCATCTCTGCTCGGCATGCAGCCAACGATCACGTGGGTCGCGACGGTTCTTTGCCCTCGGCTGTCGTTTTCGACGTGGCCGGCCAGCCGGACGAACTTCATGGGTCCACCCTTGCGACCGAAGATCTTGAAGGTTTCGCCCACGGGGCGACTCATAGCTCGGCTGAGATCGTACAAGTTGATTCTGTACGACTGTCCGCGCTTGATGGGCACACTCACCTGGTACTTCTTGCCGTCCCTGTCGGTGCGTTCAATCAACTGATGGGTGTCGGGTTTGATCACCACGACGTCCATCACGCCGTCCTTCAGTGCGTCCTTGATCTGTCCGCCGCTACCACGAATGGCGGGCAACTTCAGGGCGTCTTCCGGGGCGACTTGATCGAACCTTCCGTACTCGAGGTCGAGGTAACGTTCGTACTCCATGAGCGGTAGCTCTTGGTAGTGTTCGAACCTCTGTCGGGTAGCTGCGTCGAGTGCCGCAAGCTGTTCCGGAGCGATGAGCTCGGGGTCCTGGTTGAGCTGCATGACGCACAGCTCGCGGTTGGAAACCAAGACAGGGAATCCGTTGCTGACCCTCGGGATGTTGCTGACAACCAGCCGCATTCCGGGCGGAGGGGTGATTCCAGGGATCAGATTGCTCAGACCCGTGGTGAATACCTGCCGCACCCCGTTGTCAGCGGGGCAGGTCTGCTGCTCGAGGGCTTGGTAAAGACGCTTGTTCTCGGCCAACTTCTCTTCCTTGGTCTTTCGGCTCATGATGAACTCCTTGGTGGACGGGGATTACCCGCCATTGTTCCTGCGTTCAGTTTGTCTCTTAACCGTTTGAGTTCCGTGCATTGCCGCCAGTGCGGTTACACGGAAGATAGTTGTTCAGTTGTCGAGGTGCATAGGTCCGATGCGTCGTGCCGAAGCATTTCGCATCAGGCCTGTTCGAGGTTGTTCGAGCCTTCAGGATACGGATCCTTTGGCTCGTTGTTTCCCCACAGGGGTGACTTAAGGGTTATCCGACCGCGCTGGGCGGTGCAAGACCCTTACAGGTTGTGGGAAGGTGGGTGATGAGTTATGTCATCTCCCGCAGCAGGATCGAATCGGTTTCGATACTCTTGTGGGAGAGCGAACGCAGTGTGGTTCGCCCAAGAGGTGGGTGGAGCGTTGGCTCCGTTGCGTTAGTTCGGTTCCTCGGGGGCGAGGAAGATGAGTAGCGCTACTTCGTCGTGCGAGGCGAACGATGCTGCGGAAGTCCGAAGGAATTCAAGCTCGTCTTCGCAGGCAAGGAAACGATCAGTCTCGGCTTCCGAACTCCAGTCGATGGGGTCCTGACCCGGATATTCTTCCGGATCTACGCCTGGATACAATGAATCGAATCTGCTCTCTGTTTCAACTGCCACTTCAACTCTCCTTTATCTCCGGGATTTTTCCCATTCCCGGATTTTTCGCCACTCCTCCATCCCATTCTGCAACGTGCCGAGATGGGTGGGTTCGTGGCCGCCTGATTTCAAGACAAGCAGGGTCGCAAGACCCAAGACGACTAGCGTGACGAGGAGCGATGACACGTCCACGTCAAGCCAGAGATAGGCGATGATAAGGAAGAGGCAGACAGCGACAGACGATGACGCAACTTTTTTCATGGAAGGAACGCCTCCGTAAGTCATTCGGAAAGAGCTGGAGGCGGCCCGCATCGGCAATAACCTTTGCAGGCCGAATTGGTTTATATTCACGTTTTGGCACAAAGGCCTGACGCGAATGAGGAGAGAGGCCCGGACCTGTCCAGCGAAAGCCGGAGAAGTCGTGTTGGCCATGATTCAAACCTCCATGTCTTTCCGAATGAATACGTGGATGTTTAAGAACAATACGATAATCTAGCAGAAATTGCAGCAAATGTCAAGGGCAATTGAACAAAATGAAAGCAAAAGATAAGAAAGACAGTTTTTATTTAAATTAAGCGTTTATTATTGATTTCTGTCTGAATTCAACGCTTTTTGAGGTGTTTAAGACAGGCGGGGTATTAACAAGATCGTCGGTGATGGAATAAAAAAATGTCATCTCGACCAACGTGGAGGGATCTTCCAGCTGGAAGATTTCTCGACTTTGCTCGAAATGACAGAATAATCGCTCGATATTCTCCTGATGGACGCAGAGGGGACTCGACTACGCCGAAGCGCGTCTTGTCCGATGGATCAGTACTTTCATGGAGAACCAGCGTCATCGAGTTAAACTCGAAGAGCCGGTTCACATAATTTTCCTCTCCGTGTTCTCTCCTCCACGTCTATCGTGAGAATGATTTTTGTCGTCCTGAGCGAAGGCTACATGACAGTCACGGCCTAGGGATTACTCCCTTTGTCATCCTGAGCTTGTCGAAGGATCTTTATATAAAGATTCCTCGACTGCGCTCGGAATGACGAACGTTCCTGCCTGAATCTGCGACTGGCGTCACAAACTCGGGGGGATTGCCGAATTAGGGGTTCGGCAAAGGGGTTTTAGGTGGGAAGGTGCTAGTGGCTCTTGCTGCGGCGGTGCGAGCGATGCGAGACGCTGGACGACGCGAGGATGCCGCAGGAAGGGGAGCGGCGCGTGTCACGTCGGTACGAAAGGATCTCGGAACCGCGCGTCTCGACAGCATTGACAACCATCGCGTTCGTCACTGCATGCGGCTTGCGGGTCGGCCAGGGCGCGTCGGGGTCGTAGTGCGTGACGCGAACGTTTTCAGTCTGCGAGTCGTACGTCATCTTCCGTTCTCCTTGCGAAGGTAATCGGTTCAGGATCGACTACGGCTGGCTCAAATCAGCGAAATTTTCGTGTTCTTGAGCCAGCGCTGGAACAGAATCGTTCCAGCGAGGAGGAGTCTCGGCAGCGGTGGGTTGGGGCGGTCCCACTGTTTCTCCTGTTTAGGGAGTTTTGGCCCATGGGTAGGGCACCCTCGGTTTGAGTCCCTTATCTAGAGGGCGCTGCCAAAAATTTTGTCAGAATTTCTCCCGACAGATGTAGAGGGGATAGTCGTTGACATAAAGTCGGCGACACATCCGCGGAACGTGTGTTCAGAGTTCGTCAGCCTAAGCCGGCGGTATCTGATCTGTTCCGACCATCTCAGGATCCGGGTTCGGACTTAAGATGGGTTTTTCCTCCTCCACGTCTGTATGGAGAAAATGTGTTTTTTGTCTGTCATCTTGAGCTTGTCGAAAGATCTTTGTGTAAAGATTCCTCGATTGCGCTCGGAACGACGAAATTTGATTTGTTAGGGTGCTAGTTTCACCCAGGACGACACGAAGGGGATGTGAAGAGGCGAGAAGCCTTTCACATCCTTAGTCAGTTACTGCCAGAGTCGCCAGTAAATCGGCTTGCGCCGCAACCGGCTGGTCTGGGTTCTCTGACCCTCTACGGCAGACACCGTGAGGTACTGCCGTAAGATCTCTCTCCTCCGCGTCGTCATGGGCGACAAAAAATAGACGCATATGGGCGTCTCGAAGGGCATCAAACAAAAGCCGTTAAGCTTGGGTCTGATTGGCGATTGGCCTCGCTCTCCTTTCGAGACTGGTTCGCTTTTAAATTTGCATGTTAACCGACAGAGCGTTCCATTAGTTAACGAAACACTATAACACCTTTTGACGATTTTGTCAAGAGGTATGGCAACAGAATGGTAATCAAATATTTGGCTTATTTTAGATAAATATTGTTTAGAATCAAATTTTTATGTTAATTATGACATTAAATTGTACATTGAATAATAAGCTAGCCGATTTCCCTCTTGACTAACCTTTGATTATTTGACATAATCCGCGCACGAGATGCGGCTTGCCAGATGAGAGTAAAACTGCAGAATTCTCACCTGACCGGTCGTAACCCACTTCAATCTTGAATGGTTACGTCGCTAAAATAACGTAAGAATGTAACGGATTTGACATCCGTAATTTTTGCGTCTGTGGCTGCGTCGATATCGCACTTTTCCCCAAATTATTAACTAACAGCGTACAGCTTATCTTGTAGGCGCCTGATCCACACCGACGGCACGGTCCCAAACGGATCACGGCCCGAACGGGATGGTTGTATACGTCTGTAGCAAAATATTTGCATGCCAAATTCAGTCTTCCGGCGCCAAGCCCCCAAGGAGCTTGAACGTCGATACTTTACGGCGTCACGAGACGCTATGGCCTTGCCGGATCTCATCGAGATCCAAAAGCAGAGCTATCGTTGGTTCTTAGAGACAGGAATCCGCGATCTGCTCAAAGAGATCTCGCCGATCAAGGATTTTATCGGTCGCGACCTGGAACTTTCGTTCGTGGATTACTTTTTGGACGAACCGAAGTTCGACGAAAAGACGTCGCGCGCCAAGAACATCACCTTCGATGCTCCGTTGCGCGTCAAGACGCGGCTCGTGAACAAGCGCTCGGGCGAATCGAAAGAGCAGGAAGTATATCTGGGCGACATCCCGGTCATGACTGACCGCGGTACTTTCATCGTCAACGGCATCGAGCGTTGCGTGGTTTCGCAGTTGGTGCGTTCGGCTGGTGCGTTCTTCACCGCCGAGCTTTACCGCAACCGCCGTTACTATGGAGCCAAAGTCATCCCGGATCGTGGTGCTTGGCTCGAATTCGAGACTGACCAGAACAACGTCATTTGGGTGAAGATCGATCGCAAACGCAAAGTGGCGGCTACATCGCTTTTGCGTGCTTTCGGTTACAGCACCAACGAAGAGATATTGGAGTTGTTCAAAGATGCCGACATCCATCCGCTCAACCATTATATCGAGGCGACGATCGGCAAGGACGCTGCGAGCAACGAAGACGAGGGACATATCGAGGTCTATAAGCGTATCCGTCCGGGCGATATGGCGACGGCTGATAACGCGAAGTCGTTGATCCACGCCATGTTCTTCAAGTTCGAGCGCTACGATTTGGGCGCTGTCGGCCGTTACAAATTCAATCAGCGTTTCGGTTTGCCGGTTGTGGTTGAGGATGTGGCCAAGGAAGAGAACCGTATCTTGACCAAGGAAGATTTGGTCTTGATCCTGAAGGAAATCATCCGCCTCAACAACATGCAGGAAGAACCGGACGATGTGGACCATTTGGGTAATCGTCGCGTCCGTGCCATCGGTGAATTGGTGAAGGGTCGTTTCCGTATCGGTTTGGCCCGCATGGAGCGCATCGTCAAAGACCGCATGTCCACGCAGGACATCACTTTGATTTCCCCGGCTAAGCTCATCAACGCGCGCCCGGTCATCGGTGCGGTGCGCGAATTCTTCATGAGTTCGCAGCTTTCGCAGTTCATGGATCAGACGAATCCACTCTCCGAGCTGGAACATCGCCGTCGTCTGTCGGCCATGGGTCCTGGCGGTCTGTCGCGTGAGCGTGCAGGCTTCGACGTCCGCGACGTGCATCGTACGCACTATGGACGTATCTGTCCCATCGCCTCATCCGAAGGTCCGAACATCGGTCTGGTTGGCCATCTGGCGTGTTACGGTCGCATCAATGATTATGGTTTCATCGAAACGCCTTACCGCAAGGTGAAGAATTGGGCGAAGAACGACGGCAAGGACGCTGTAGGTGAGACTCTGCGTGTCGACGTCCGTGAAGGGACGGGTGACACCGTGGCCAAAGGCGGCGATGAGGTGGATGAGAAGCTGGCCAAGAAGCTGATGAAATTGCCGATCGACAAATTGCCCATCGTCCCGCGTGTCACGGGTGAGATCGTATATCTGAACGCATTCGCCGAAGAGCGCGGAACATCCGCTCCGGCCACTACGCCGATCGGGCGCGACGGCCGTTTCTCCGAAGAGCGCATCTCTGCCCGTAAGAACGGCGAACCTATGATCGTGGACGCGCACGAAATCGATTATGTCGACGTGTCGTCCAAACAGATTTTGTCTATCGCGACCTCGCTTATCCCGTTCGTCGAACACGATGACGGTCAGCGCGCTTTGATGGGAACGAACATGCAACGTCAGGCTGTGCCCTGCATCAAGCCGGATGCGCCGATCGTGGGTACTGGCGTGGAACGCCGTGCAGCCATCGACTCCGGACATGTGATCATGGCGCCGGATGACGGCGAGATCACTTCGGTTTCCGCGAACTACATAGAATTGAAAGCGGAGGACGGTGAAGTCCACCGCTATGAATTGACCAAGTTCCAACGCTCCAACGCTTCAACGTGCATCAATCAGCGTCCGCGCGTCGATAAGGGGCAGAAGGTCTATGCCGGTGAAGTGCTGGCGGATGGCCCTTCCTGCGATCGCGGCGAAATGGCTTTGGGCCAGAACCTGTTGTGCACGTTCTTGTCATGGGACGGTTATAACTATGAGGACGCCATCATCTTGTCGGAAAGATTGGTGCATCATGACCGTTTCACGTCCATCCATATCGAGCATCATGCCATCGATGTCCGCGACACCAAGTTGGGTGCCGAGGTCGTGACATCCGATATCCCGAACGTCTCGGAAGAGAAGCTGAAGAACCTGGATGAGAACGGCGTAGTTCGCGTCGGTGCCGAGGTCAAATCCGGTGATATCTTGGTCGGAAAAATCACGCCAAAAGGCGAGACTGACCTTTCGGCGGAAGAAAAACTCTTGCGTGCCATCTTTGGCGAGAAAGCTCGCGATGTGCGCGACACGTCTTTGTACCTGGAGCACGGCGAACACGGCAAGGTCGTGGGCGTGACCGTCTTCTCGCGCGAAGAAGGGGATAAATTGCAGCCTGGCGTGATCAAGCAGATCGTAATTTCCGTGGCTGACCTGCGTAAAGTCCAGGTCGGCGACAAGCTGGCTGGCCGTCACGGCAACAAGGGTGTCATCTCCAAGGTGGTGCCGGTAGCTGACATGCCGTTCTTGGCTGATGGAACCCCAGTGGACGTCATCCTTTCTCCTCTTGGTGTCGTTTCCCGTATGAACTTGGGACAGATTCTCGAGACGCATTTGGGATTGGCGGCAAACGCATTAGGTTATCGCGCTGCGACCCCTGTGTTCGATGGAGTACCGGAAGAACTATTGCGTGAGGAACTAAAGAAGGCCGGCTTCCCGGAGGACGGTAAGATTCCGTTGTATGACGGACGTACCGGTGAACGATATGAGAACGATCCGACCGTGGGCTACATCTACATGCTTAAGCTGAACCACATGGTGGAAGATAAGATTCACCAGCGCTCCATCGGACCGTACTCGCTCATCACCCAGCAACCGTTGGGCGGCAAGGCGCAGTCCGGAGGACAGCGTTTCGGAGAAATGGAAGTGTGGGCCCTCGAGGCCTATGGCGCAGCACATACCCTGCAGGAGGTGCTGACCATCAAGTCCGACGACGTGCCGGGACGCTCAAAAGCTTACGAGGCGATCATCAAGGGAGAGCCGATCCGTAAAGTCAACGTACCTGAATCGTTCAACGTCTTGGTACGTGAGCTGAAGGGTCTGTGTCTCGACGTCGAACTCATGAAGGGCGGACAGAGGCTCGAGGAGAATACGCCTCGTGCATCCGAATTCCGTCCGGCTCCGGAGCCAAGCCAGTCAGCCGCTGAAGCGGACTGGGGTTCATTCGCGAAAGAATAACGACCAATATATATGTCTTTCTTCCAATCAGAAAACATCAAAACCACGGACTTCGATGCGATCCGCCTCAAGCTGGCGTCGCCGGAAACCATCCGCAGTTGGTCGTATGGCGAAGTATCCAAGCCCGAGACCATCAACTACCGCACCCAGAAACCGGAAAAATCCGGCTTGTTCGCCGAAGAGATTTTTGGACCATCGAAGGACTGGGAATGCTATTGCGGAAAATATAAGAAGATCCGTTATAAAGGGATAATCTGCGACAAGTGCGGCGTGGAAGTCACGCATTCCTTGGTGCGCCGCGAGCGCATGGGACATATCGAATTGGCCGCTCCCGTTTCGCACATCTGGTTCTTGCGCAGCGTGCCGTCCAAGATCGGTACGGTGCTGGACATGTCGGTGCAGGCGCTGGAGAAAATCATCTACTTCGCGGCGTTCATCGTGACCGACGTGAACGAGGAGCTGAAGACGCAGACCATCGAGCAGATCCGCACGGAGTACAAGGGCAAACGCAAATCCATCGAGTCGGAATACGAACGCGAGGTCAAGCGCATCAACGAGAATGCTGACGCCAAGAAGCTCGAACCGGCCAAGGTCACGGATGAGCTGGATAAGGCGCACGGCAACAAGGAGCGGAAGCTCAAGGAGTTGGACGGCGATTTTTCCGGTGTCGAAAAAGAACTCAAGGACCTCAAGCCCTTGAAGGTGTTGAGCGAGAACGAATATCACGAGATGTCGCTCAAGTTCGGCCATGTATTCGAAGCCAAGATCGGTGCCGAGGCAGTCAATGAACTGCTGACGAAGATCGACGTGGCCGCTACGATCGAGGCTTTGCAGCAAGATATCGAAGGCGCCTCTGAAGTCAAACGCGACCGCATCATGCGCCGCCTGAAGCTTCTGAAGTCATTCCAATTGCAGAAGATCGAACCGCATTGGGCGATCTTGAAAGTCGTGCCGATAACTCCGCCGGACATGCGTCCGATGGTGGCGCTCGACGGCGGACGTTTCGCGACTTCCGACCTGAACGACCTGTATCGCCGCGTGATCAACCGCAACAACCGCCTCAAGCGTCTGTTGGAGCTGAACGCGCCGGAGGTCATCACGCGCAACGAAAAACGCATGTTGCAGGAAGCGGTCGATTCATTGATAGACAACAGCGCACGTCACTCCAAGACGGTCTTGGCCGCGACAGGTAAGAAACGCCAGCTGAAATCTTTGGCTGACGGCCTGAAGGGTAAACAAGGACGTTTCCGTCAGAACTTGCTGGGCAAACGCGTGGACTATTCCGGGCGTTCGGTCATCGTCATCGGTCCGAACCTCCGTTTGGATCAGTGCGGTCTGCCGAAGATCATGGCTTTGGAACTCTTCAAACCGTTCATCATCGCGGAACTCATCAAGCGCGAGATCGTGCATAATATCCGTTCGGCTAACCGTTTCATCGAGGCTGATAATCCGGAGGTGTGGGACATCTTGGAGAACATCGCGACCAATTCGGTGGTGCTCTTGAACCGTGCTCCGACTTTGCACCGTTTGGGCATCCAGGGTTTCTATCCGAAGCTCATCGAAGGCAAGGCGATCCAGATCCATCCGATGGTGTGTCCGGCGTTCAACGCCGACTTCGACGGCGACCAAATGGCCGTGCACGTACCGCTGACCGAAGAGGCCAGGGAAGAAGCGCGCAACCTGATGCTTTCGACGCGCAACTTGCTTAAACCTGCCACCGGACAGCCGGTTATGAAACCGGATAAAGACATCGCTTGGGGTATTTTCTACATGACGACCTTAGTCGAACCCAAGAACGAGAAGGTCAGGGCTTTTTCCTCACCGGAAGAGGCGGTGTATGTATATAAGTTGGGTAAGCTGAATATCCGCGAAAAGATAAAGACGCGTCTGACGCTGGGTGGTCCGATTTTCGAGACTAACGTGGGACGCATCATCGTGAACAGGCTGTTCCCCACGGAAATCGGTTACCGTAATGAGGCTATGGGGGTCAAGCAGTTGGCGGAGATCACCCGTGTCATCATGGAACGGCAGGGTTTCGAACCGGCCGCCGTCTTCCTCGATAAGGTCAAGGACATGGGTTTCTACTATGTAAGCAAATCCGGTTTCTCCTACGGAATCGGCGAGTTGCCTGAAGTCAAAGGCAAGCAGGCGTTGATCGACGAAGGTGACGAGAAGGTCGCGCAGATCGAAGAGCAGTACAAGGAAGGTCTGTTGACCAAGAAGGAACGCTACGCGTTGATCGTCAAAGTCTGGACGGACGTGCGTGACCGAATCCAGAAGATGTGCAGCGAATCTTTGGTGGCACAAAGCTCGGTCGCAGCCATGATCCAATCCGGAGCCCGCGGTTCCGTCGGACAGCTGTCACAGGTCATCGGCATGAAAGGCCCGGTGGCTAACCCGCGCGGCGAGATCATCGAGCTGCCGATCAAGTCATCCTTCCGCGAGGGCTTGGGTGTGCTGGAATATTTCATCTCTTCACACGGTACGCGTAAAGGTCTGACTGATACGGCTTTGAAGACGGCTAACGCCGGTTACCTGACACGCCGTCTGGTGGATGTGGCGCAGGATGTGGTCATCACCGATGACGATTGCGGCGACACGGATGGCGTGATCATCACACACCAGGAGTGCGAGCAGATCGGTGAACCGTTGCTGACTCGCTTGTTGGGTCGCATCGTCATGAAGGACATCAAGGATCCGGAGACCAAGAAGGTCGTGGTCAAGAAGGGCGCCGTGGCGACCGAAGACGACATCAAGAAGATCAAGCTGTTCAAGGAGCCGTTGCAGGAGGCGCACGTACGTTCGGTGCTGACCTGTAAGATGCGTCGCGGTCTGTGCCAGCAGTGCTATGGCTTTGACCTGGCATATAGCCGTATGGTCCAGAAGGGAACGGCGGTAGGCATCATCGCCGCGCAGTCGATCGGTGAACCTGGCACGCAGCTGACCATGCGTACCTTCCACATGGGAGGCGTCGCAGGTGCTGACATCACGCAAGGTCTGCCGCGTGTTGAGGAACTGTTCGAAGCGCGTCCGCCGAAGTATCGTGCGGTCATCGCGGAAGTCGCCGGCAAGGCCAAGGTGTCGCAGGGCGAACGTCGTATCATCGAGACGCCTAGCGGCGAGAAGGTGGTGGACGTGGCTGCTGGAGGCAAAGTCATCAGTATCGAGCACACCGCCGTGCAGGAAGAGGTGCATGTCTTGGGCGCGAACGACAAAGCTAAAGCTAAGGACGGCGCCAAGATAAAGGCGGGAGATGTCATCGTGACGACGGGCAAGAACAGCAAGGAAGTATTGGCGGAGAATGACGGTACGGCAAAAGTGACCGAAGATCGCGTAATCGTAATCTACGAAAGCCCTGCGGTGATCGAATACCAGGTACCGATGGGATATCAGGTGTTGGTGAAGGATGGCCAGGAAGTGACGGCAGGAGATCAGCTGACGGAAGGGCATATGGACTTGCTCCAACTCTTCCGCCTCAAGGGCCGTGATGCAGTCATGCTTTACATGCTGCGCGAGGTGCTTGCGATCTATGCCTCGCAGGGCCAGAAGATCAACGCCAAACACATCGAGGTCATGATCCGTCAGATGTTCTCGCGTGTTTATGTTCGCGATTCCGGTGATACGGACCTTTTGCCGGGCGAGGTCGTGGAACGCACGCGCGCCGAAGCAGAGAACAAATCAGCCGAAGTCAACGGCACTAAGCTAGCCGAACTCGAGGATTTGTTCCTGGGTGTGACCAAGGTTTCCCTTTCCACCGAGTCTTTCCTTTCAGCGGCCTCTTTCCAGGAGACGGCACGCGTTTTGATCAACGCGGCCGTGACCGGAAAGATCGACCACTTGGAAGGCTTGAAGGAGAATGTCATCATCGGCCGTTTGATTCCGGCAGGTACCGGTTTCCAAGCGTACGGCGAAGATGGGGAACTTATCGAAGGGCGTGAGCCTGAAGGTGATACCGCTGCTGAAGAAGCTGTGGCATAAAAGAAACAATCTGTAGAAAAGCAAAAAGAGGTGTTGAGCCTCTTTTTGCTTTTGTGAATTAAAAAAACTCCCCTGCCGCTGGCACGACGGGGGAGCTGGCTTCACCTCCTTGAGAGGTGAAGATCATGAGAGAGTGTTTGCGAGGATCGCCAGCCTCGGCCTTCATGTCCCGATGCAACGCGACGGAAGAACTATCAGGACTAAGGTCTTAAAGGGTTAACCTCATTCGATGACCCGTACAGGGTTCATCAAGGGGCAGGAATAGCCGCTTGTGGGGCTACGTCTTCATATCCCTGGATGCCGTAATATGCGAGAATCGCTTCAGCCCGACAGGTGCACTTGTCGCTGGTCAGATGGCAGACGACGCAGAGGCAGGTACAAGGTTTGTGGGCGCAGGCAAGACATGGTAGGCGTTTCGCCGTCTGAAGCAGATGCATGATTTTCACGCCATGGAAACGGCCGCGTTCGATGGCTCGTTGGATGACGAGCAGATGCAGGCAGCTATCGCAGAAGCGGGCTGCTGAATCGATGTTGGGACGGCCGCAAAAAATACACAGCATCAGGTGACCTCCAAGGTAAAAGAGCTAAAGGAAAATAGCCTTATTCAGGTTTTTTGTCAATATCTCACGGTTCGGCTAATGTAGGGTCAAATTACGAGGCTATGTCACGACATTCCAAATGGTCCAAAGTCAAACAATTCAAGGGCGCGGTAGATGCCAAGCGTTCCGCTTCATTCACCAAGTTAGCGCGGGAAATCACGGTGGCGGCGCGTGAAAAAGGTGGCGACCCGAATATGAACGTGAGGTTGCGTGTCGCAATGGATCGGGCACGTAAAGCATCTATGCCCAAGGATGCAGTGGAACGTGCTGTGCAACGCGGTACGGGCAAGGGGACGGACGCAGCGATCATCGAGTCGTTGACTTATGAGGCGTACGCTCCCGGCGGTACGGCACTGATAATCGAATGTTTGACCGACAATCGTAATCGTTCGGCGAATGACGTTAAGCATCTTCTATCCAAAGGAGAGGCGACTTTGGCGGCGCAGGGATCGGTGACTTATTTGTTCGATAGGAAGGGCGTCGTCAGGGTGCCTGGGGGATTACCCGCAGACAGGCGCGATGAAGTTGAATTGGCTTTGATCGATGCGGGGGCGGAAGATATCTCTGAATATGATGAAGGCACTGAGATCAAATGCGCACCGGTTGATCTGGCTAAAGTCGCGGACGCTGTGCATGCGTTGGGGCTGACGGCGGATTCGGTAGAATTCGAATGGTTGCCCAAGAATCTGGTTGAGACGGATGAAGAGACAGGGCTAAAGGTCTCGGATTTGATCGATAGTCTGGATGAATTGGATGATGTGAGTCAGGTGTATTCTAATTTGGCATAACTGCGGATGAATAACCTTCGTGTACTCGGTATTGACCCAGGTTTTGACCGGATGGGTTTCGGTATCGTCGATCACGCAGGATCCAAGATGCTTTATCTAGGTCATGGTTGTATCCAGACAAGCGCGAAAGATGAGTTTACGTTAAGGTTGCAGCAATTACGCGATGGGCTGCGTGGGATAATCCTTGAGCACAGACCGTCATGCGTGGCGATAGAACAGCTATTTTTTCAAAATAACGCCAAGACAGCGATAAAAGTGGGGATGGCGCGTGGAGTCATGGTTTTGGCTGCGGCTGATGCGGGAGTGCCGATTGTGGATGTGACGCCTGCGCAGGTCAAATTGGGGCTCACCGGTTGGGGCGGCGCTGACAAGAAACAAATCCAACAGATGGTGCAGAGGGTGTTGTTATTGCAGGAGATACCAAAGCCGGATGACGCAGCAGACGCCCTCGCTATGGCGATTGTCGGAGGTTCGCTTTTCAAGCATACTAAGGCCTGTACGCCAGGTGTTTAATTTTTGAGGCATGATGAACAAAATTACATTCCTTTTGTTTGCGCTCGTTTTGCTGGGAGCAGGGTGTGTCGCTGCGCAGGAAGATAGCGGTGTTGTGGTGAGCGGCCAGAGCGGGAAAATAATCGTTGAAGGTGTCGGGGGCACGGCCGGTCTTCGTGCACCAGAGCAGACCACCTCGGCTGGACAGACGCAACGACCGAGCCAAAAGTTGACCGAGTGACATATGCCGCAGAAAAAAAAGCAGATCAAACCCGCACTGAAATACATCTGTGACGATATCACGGGTGAGTGCATAATTTTGGCTCCATATCGGCATAAACGTCCGAATGGCTTGAAGAAGAAGGTTGTCGACCCATTTTCGCCCAAAAATCTGAAGAAGGAGAACATTTTGGCGCAATTCGGTAAGGGCAAGGGCCGTGTATGGGCGATAGAGAATAAGTATCCGGTATTCCCGACGAGCGGTGAGTTTTCCGGCTTCCAAGAGATTTTGGTCGAAGGCGAAGGGTGTAAGCCTTTTTCTTCTTGTGATCTGAACGCGTTGGAGACGTTGCTGGAGGCTTATGCGTCTCGGGCGCTTGAGATGCGGCGACGGAAAGGCGTGAAATATATCTTAATCTTCAAGAACGATGGGCTGGAGGCAGGGGCGTCGCAGCCGCACGCGCATTCGCAGATTTTCGCATTGAATTTCGTGCCGAGCAGGGTGAAGCAGATCATCCGTAAGCGCCAAACTTCGGCAAGACAGAGCGGCCAAAACATGACCCAATCGGCGTTGAAGGAAGCGAAGCCCGCTTTGACCATATTTTCGGATAAACATGTCGTCGCTTATGCTGATCCGGCATCTCGTTTTGCTTATGGGGCACGGATAATCCTGAAACGCCAGATCGACAATATCACCGAGACCGACCCGGCAGAGCGTAAATCATTAGCACAGGCGATATATGCGCTTTTGCCGCTCATGAAGCAGCTCAAATGCGCGTACAATATTTTTTTTCATGACGTAGTCGGCGAGGAAGATGAGCTTTTTGAGATCAATTTCACGCCGCGGATGAATCGCTGGGGTGGGTTCGAACTGGACGGGGGAATAGTGGTGAATCCGGTCGCGGCAGAGACGGCAGCCGAGGAATATAGACGAGCAGCTTGTTAGGGTACAAAACCCTTGTTTTTACATATCCAGCATGATAGTATTTTGGGGTAAAAATACCTGTATTTCTATAGTAAATTATGCAGATTTATTGGCATGGATATTCGACCATCAGGATAGAGGCAAAAATTGCCGATAAGGAGGCGACTGTACTGACGGATCCTTTCCAGAATGAGGCTAGTTTGCGCTTGCCACGGACGGTCGAACCGGACATCCTTCTGCTGTCGCATCAGGACAAGTCGCGTTTCAATTTGGAGGGCGTGCAGGGGTCACCGTTCATCATCTCGAATCCGGGTGAATATGAGGTGAAGAACGTGTTCGTCCAAGGCATCCAGGATCCGTCTTGCGAACCGGAAGACAAGCATCGTTCCGTCATTTATCGGATTGTCGCGGAAGATATCGCGATGGCTTTCTTGGGGCAACACCGAAGGAAACTGACGGATTCGGAGGTAGAGGAGCTCGGAGATATCCAAATTTTGTTTTTGCCGGTGGGCGGAGGAGAGGTGATGGATTCCAAGCTGGCGAGCGAAATAATCTCGATCGTCGAACCGCGTATCGTGGTGCCGATGCACTATGATCTGCCGGGCATCAAAACTAAACTGGGGAGCGTAAATGATTTCTGCAAATCACTCGGCGTGTGCCAACGGCAGGATGCGAATAAGCTTAAGATCACGAAGAAAGATCTGCCGAGTGAGGATATGGTGATCACTGTCTTGGAACGCGCCTAGTCCTTTTTATCGATATTCGTTCATTTGTCCAAATGTATGAAAACCCTTGATCCAAAAGAAAAGAAAACGCGTCGTGCGCCGCCTAAGAGGGCATCGACGAAGCCTGTCCAGAAACGGACGGTGAAACGCGTAGCCGAGCAGCCTGTTGCGCCGGATGTGTTCGTTTCCGGAAAGGGTTTGAGCAGCGATGAGAAGCGCAGGATAATCTTGGCGCATGCCGCGATGCGTGAAACCCATGACCCGGTGCAGATAGTCAGCATGTGGGCTGGGGTAACGGCGACGGCGCTTATGGTTCTTTTCGGTTGGTGGTGGGCAGTGAAGCCGGAGATCGCAAAAACCTACAAGAATGAGTTACGTCCCGCAGTCTCTGATCTGGGTTCTTCTCTGAAGAATGTCACGAGCCAGATGAAAGAAGCCCAAGAGGTATTGAGCGAGACTTGGAAAATCAAAGATGCGACGGCTGATTCAGGCGTAGCATCAAGCACCGGGACACCGGTCGTCGATACCTTGCAGCAATTGATGCAGGAGAATGCAGTTTCGGGAACGCAGGACGGGACGAAGAGGGATATCTTCAATAAGCCGATAGGATCGGATGCCACGCAGCAGGCAAACGGCGAAAACAACAACACGAATAAACAATAGATATAGACTGGTATGGAAGAGAATAAACAATCACCTTTGCAGTACATAGGTACGGTCAATGAGCAGGATATCGTCCAGGAGATGCGCACCTCCTTTTTGGACTATGCCATGAGCGTGATCGTGGATCGCGCATTGCCGGATGTCCGGGATGGCCTGAAGCCGGTGCACAGGCGCATCCTGTATTCGATGTGGCAGAACGGTCTGCGTTCCACCGCTAAGTTCAAGAAGTGCGCCACCGTGGTCGGAGACGTGCTGGGAAACTATCATCCGCACGGCGACCTTGCGGTCTATGATTCGTTGGTACGCATGGCGCAGGATTTTTCCATGCGCTATCCGCTTATCCGCGGCCAAGGCAACTTCGGTTCGATCGATGGAGATAGTCCGGCTGCCTATCGTTATACGGAGTCAAAGTTGGGGATGATCGCGGAAGAGTTGTTGTTCGATATCGAGAAGGATACTGTCGATTTCCGTCCCAATTATGATGGATCAAAACGTGAGCCCTCGGTCTTGCCGGCTAAGCTGCCTAACTTGTTGTTGAACGGTACGCTCGGCATCGCCGTAGGCATGGCGACGAACATCCCGCCGCACAACTTGAAGGAGATTTGCGGGGCTATCGGGGCTTTGATCGAAGATCCTGATATCACGGTAGAAGGTCTGATGGAGCATATAACCGGACCGGATTTCCCGACTGGAGGCATCATCTACGACATCAACGAAATCAAACAGGCATATGCCACGGGTAAAGGCGGCATCGTGATGCGCGCCAGGACCGAGATCGTTGAGGATAAGGCGGGTCAGTTCAAGATCCTGGTGAGCGAGATACCGTATCAGGTGAATAAAGCCACCCTGATAGAGCGCATCGCAGATTTGGTGCAAGAGAAGAAGATCGAAGGCATCAAGGATTTGCGTGACGAGTCGAACAAGGACGGCATACGCATCGTGATCGAGCTCAAGAAGGACGCCTATCCGCGCAAAGTCCTGAACCAGCTGTTCAAGATGTCGCAGCTGCAGGAGACGTTCCATGTAAATACCTTGGCTTTGGTCGATGGGATTCTGCCACGCGTCCTGACGCTCAAGAATATCCTTGACGAATACCTCAAGCATCGCCAAAACGTCGTCAGACGACGTACGGAATACGATTTGGCGCGCGCCAAGGAGCGTGCGCATATCCTTGAGGGTCTGCGTATCGCTTTGATCAAGATCGACGAGGTGATCGCCACCATCAAGAAATCGAAAGACAAGGATGAAGCGAAGGTCAACTTGATCAAGAAATTCAAGCTGTCGGAGATTCAGGCCGGCGCCATCCTCGAGATGAGATTGCAGCAATTGGCTAACCTGGAACGTCTCAAGATTGAGCAGGAGTACAAGGAAAAGATGGATTTGATCGCTGAACTTGAGTCAATCCTGAAATCCGCCAAGAAGATGCTCGCCATCATCAAGCAGGAGGTCGAGGAGCTGGCCGAGAAATACGGCGACGAGCGGCGCACGCAGGTGATCAAGTCGCCGGTGGGGGAATTCTCGGTGGAGGATCTGATACCGAACGAATCCACTGTAGTCATGATGACGGCTGACGGCTACATCAAACGCGTGCCGCCAGACACTTTCCGTACGCAGGGACGCGGCGGTAAGGGCGTAACCGGCCTCACGACCAAAGAAGAAGATCGTGTGGAGCACGTCTTCTCGACCAACACCCATGCCGACGTGATGTTCTTCACTACGCGAGGGCGCGTATTCCGGCTGAAGGCGTACGACGTGCCGCAAGGCAGCCGTACGTCCAAGGGACAGGCTATAGTCAACTTCCTGCAACTGGGTCCAGGCGAAAAGGTGGCGACCGTCTTGCCGATGGGCGATATGGAGGGCGCTAAGCATCTCGTCATGGTCACGGATAAGGGTACGATCAAAAAGACACCGCTCGGGGAGTTCGATAACGTCAGACGCTCTGGACTCATCGCCATCAACCTCCGCGAGGGTGATGATCTGCGCTGGGTCAAGCCTTCATCGGGTTCGGACGACGTGGTACTTGTCACCCAACAGGGGCAATCGATCAGGTTCAAAGAGACAGATGTACGTCCCATGGGGCGCACCGCTTCTGGCGTACGCGGCATAAACCTCAAGAAACAGAACGACGCCGTGGTCGGGATGGATGTAGTGCTGCCGTCTTTGGTGAAAAAAGGACATCTGGAGATCTTCACCATCGCCGAAAATGGCTTAGGTAAGCGTACGAACCTTACGGAGTACAAAGTCCAGAATCGCGGAGGCTCCGGAATCCGTACCATGAAGATCACGGCCAAGACCGGAGGAGTAGTCGCGGCATATGTAACCGCGACAGATGAAACGCGCGATCTGCTCTGCGTCTCGAAGAAGGGCATCGTCATCCGTTTGCCGTTCAAGAGCGTACCGAACCTCGGACGCGATACCCAGGGAGTGCGTATCATGCGGTTCAAGGAAGAAGGCGACATGCTGTCTAATGCGACGATCCTTGGAGGAGAGGTCGAAGAATAGGAACAAATAAGATGTCCGAGCAAGCGAACGCAAGACTTCCACGCCGGACTATGGTCGGAGCCGCCTTTGTAGGCGGCTTTGCCGTGATGAGTCTGGAACTTCTCGAGGCTCGATTGGCCGCCCCGTATTTCGGTTCTTCAGTCCTGGTCTGGACGAATATCATCGGCGTGATCTTGGCGGCACTGGCCCTTGGAGCATGGTTGGGCGGAGTCGTAGTGGATAGGCGCCCAGATATCCGTTGGGCAGCCGCGGCCTTGTTCGGAGCTGGAATCTGGTCGCTTGGGATGTCGGTTTTGGGGCGGGAAATCCTGCTTTCCTTCACTGTGCTATCTCAACAGGTCGCGACACCTCTGGCTTCACTGATTTTGTTCGCGCCGCCTTCTTTGTTGCTGGGCGCGGTGCCACCTGTTTTGTGGCGCATGATGGTCAAGAACGTCGAGCAGAGCGGACACGAAGCGGGTTTGCTTTCTGCTTTAGGCACTATCGGCAGTTTAGTCGGTACATACCTGACGGGGTATGTGCTGTTGCCTAGGTTCGGCGTCGAGTCTCTCTTGGTCATGCTTTCAGGGGTGATGATAGTCTATGCCTTGTTGCTTACCGAGAAGGTGAAGATGTATCCGATCCTAGGTTCTTGTTTTTCCATCGTGATGCTCGGTTCTCTGGTGGACAGCGTGCAGGGGCAACTGACGCCGGGCAAGTTTTTCCCTTCGGCTTATTCCCACGTCTCGGTCATCCGGATGCCCTGGCAAGGGCAGGATTCCGAGATGCTCATCATCAATAAGGGTTTTCATTCCGGCGCTACGCTTGAAGATCCCGAACATACGGTTTTTTCGTATGCTAAAGCCGCTCAAGCGGTAGAAGGGCTGACGTCTGATCCGAAAAGTCTGTTGCTAGTGGGAGGAGGGGGTATGCATATCGCGCATGGATTCCTGGAACGTCACCCGGGAGCGATAGCGGATGTCATAGAGATAGATCCTGCGGTGTACGAAGCGGCGAAGGAGACTTTCGGGACGGGTGATGAGGCGGGGCTGAATATCCATTTTGGCGATGCCCGTACGGTCGTGAGACGGCTCGACGGAAAATATGACACGATTGTGGTCGACGCTTACGGTGGCGACTTGAGCGTGCCGTGGCATCTGATCACACGTGAGGCGCTTATGGATTTGGATGAGAAGTTATCGGTCGATGGAGTTTTGACGGCTAACGTAATCATGGCGACTAACCCTGAAGCGAGTGAGTCTGTCTTTACTCGACGCAGTCTGGCGACCATGCGCAGCGTTTTCGGTTGGGTCGTGCCGATTTCGATGGGTAATGTGACAAAAGGTACGGGAAGAATCGCGAATGTCATGCTTTTCGCGGGGCATGGAGATAAACCCGATGCAGAGGCCTTGGCTCGCAGCATCAGGGAGAAATACGATATCCCGACGGCACAACCATTCGACTTTGATGCCAGCGACGCTTTGGTCTATACGGATGATTATGGACCAGGGGATTATGACAGCGCGAGGATGTATGTAGCGAACAAAGAATAAAAAATCCTCCCGCGAACGGGAGGATTTTTTGTCGTGGTCGTTGTTCACCGTGATTATTTTCCGATGATCTTATCGATCAGACCGTATTCCAGGGCTTGTTTCGGATCCATGAAGTTATCGCGATCAGTGTCTGTCTCTATCTTCTTGAAGATCTGTCCACTGTGTTTGGCGAGTATCTTATTCAGCTGATCTTTGACTTTCAGGATGCGTTCAGCGCGGATCTTTATGTCGGTCGCCTGACCTTCGACGCCGCCGAGCGGTTGGTGGATCATGATTTCGGAGTTGGGCAGGGCAAAGCGCTTTTTCGCGGTACCTCCGGCCAAAAGCACGGCTGCCATAGAAGCGGCCATACCGACGCAGATGGTCTGTACGTCGCATGAGACATGCTGTATGGTGTCGTAGATGGCGAGTCCGGATGTGACGCTGCCGCCCGGAGAGTTGATGTAAAGCTTGATGTCCTTGGTCTTATCCTGGCTTTCGAGGAAAAGGATTTGGGCGATTATGGTATTGGCGACCGCATCATCAATGGCCGAACCGAGCATGATGATGCGGTCCTTGAGCAGGCGTGAGTAGATGTCGTAAGCGCGTTCGCCGTAGGCTGTTTTTTCGATGACGGTCGGTACGAGCCAGGAACTGGAGATTTGCGATTTTATTTCGTAGGGATTCATAGATTGAGTTTTTTGTTAGTCTTTGATTGTCTGGTAGATTTTACGGTAGCATAAAGGTTGTTTAGCAGTCAAAAGGTGGGAGTGCTAAATGTCAGTTTTGCAGGTAACGAAGCCCGGCTGTCTCCAGCCGGGTCGTGCGGGCATGATAATCCCTGCCGTTCAGTTTTTGGTTTCTTTGGCTTGCTTGAGGAGAGCTTGAGCTTCTTGGAAACCTTTTTCGTCCCATACGCCCATGCCTGACGAGACATAACAGGAACTGAATTTGAATTCTGCTTGGTCGGCGAGGCCGGCGGCAACCGGTCTGGAGCTGTTTTTGATGGCACGCGCTTCTTGGATGCCGCGATCGCACGCGGCACGGCGTTCCCTGACTTCGGCTTGGGTTTTTCCGGCATCTTCGGCTAACGGGGTGAGCTGAACCGGGGCGCAGGCGGCTTCTTGAGCGGGCAAGGCGAGAGCACCCGCTAGGGCGGCTGCCTTGGCTAATTTGCCAAGCTTTGAGGGTCGCTTGGGAGTCTCTGGCGCGGCGAAGGGTGGCATTGATTCTTTTGGCATAGTGGAGCAATGATAACACCCCGGTTTTTGGATGGTAAATGGCGGGGCAAGATAATCGTTCAAGCCCTGATGATGACCGGTCCTTCCGGCGTCACTTCGATCCGACCAGTGACGACGAAACCGGCTGCTTTTTTGTGGCCTCCTCCACCCATCAGCTTGGCGACCTTGGAGACGTCGCGTCCGATGCTGCGGAATGATCCCTTGATCATGCCGTTTGGAGTTTCCTTGAGGATCAGGACAGTGTCGCCATCGCCGACTACGGCGTTCAGAAAATTAGCGGCACCATCAACAGCCTCCGCCGGAACGCCGACGAAATCAGAATTCAGTACGTAAGTAGATACGACGCCGTATGTTCCATTGAAGCGCAGACGAGAGAGGAAGGTCCCCCATACTTGGAGCAGGTCGATGGATTTATCGTGAATGGTGTGGCGGATTATCTCTTGGTAGCGCGCCCCGGCATCCATAAGCTTGCTGCAGACTGCGATGCTTTCCGGAGTGGTGGCGGTATTCGTCAGGTTAGAGGTGTCGAAAAAGACGCCAGTCAGGAGCGCCGTCGCCATGGCTGCATCGATGTTTATGCCGTTGGCTTCGAAGAAGCGATACATTATCTCTGAAGTCGAGGTCGCTTGGGGCAACACGATGTTCAGATGGCCGTAGCGTTCGTTGGTTATATGGTGGTCGATGTTGATTATCCGGAAACCTGCCGATAGCCGGTTCATATGCTCGTGGATACCGGCATAGCGCAGATCGCCTGAATCAAAGATGATGACTAGATCGTAGTTTTTTTCGAAAACGCTCGGGTCATCGGTGTAGTCGCCGTGGTGTTCGAGGTAACGGTGTTGCTTTGAAGGGAGATCCTGACAGAAGAGCGTGACGTCTTTATCCTCTCGTTTGAGCCATCTAAATACGCTGGAACTGGCTCCGAGGGTGTCGCCGTCAGGGCGTTTGTGGGCAACCAGAAGAACGCGATCCGCTCGTTTAATCGCTTCGTGGGTACGGCCAAAAATGTAGTCGACTGATTCCATGCGTGATGGATCAGCTTATGGCAATTAGGCTATTCGGTCAAGCCGGAGGGTTTCTCGATGGGCGGGCCGAGATCGCCGCGTCTTTCCAACTCGTTGATGGTATTTTCGATTACGGAAGCTTCGGCTTCGGTGGTGTCGAAATCCCAGAACATGGTCGGTACGCGGCGCATGCGGAGCTTGTGCGCCAGTCCGTCTTTGATTTCGCGCTGGTAGTCTTTCAGCGTCTCAACCACTTCTTTTTCGCATCCGGCCGGCATGACGGACAACACGGCTTTGGCGTGGAGCGAGTCGCGGGTGATCTTGGCCTCAATGACGGTAACGAAAATGCCGGGCGGGAATTCCACGCTTTCGCGCAAGATCTCGGCGATGGCTTCGCGGAGGTGCTCCATGCTTTGTTCAAGTCGTCGGGGCATAAGATGTTCGATAGTCAGAAGTTAGCAATAAGTAAGAGATATGTCTATGTTCGGTTCGGGTCTGATGAATAGCGAGAGCCCGGGGTCGAGTGACCACCGGGCTCTTGAGAGGGCTCAACGCGAGGAGCTGGGGGGCGGCATTTTGCCGCACATCATCGTGATATGCGTGCGTGCGGTGACGCCGCGCATGGTCTGGTTGATGCCGGCTTCGGTTGCCGGCACTTGGATGGCGTTCTGCGGCGGGAATCCGATGTCGACCGCGATGGCCTGGCAGGCAAATCCGATGCCGAAGAGGTTTAGTTCGGCGCCTGCCTCCAGCGCATGGGAGGTGAGGCGTTGAAGCGGCGTCTTGAAGTCGATGTGCTTCTGACTGTCCGGCGGCTCATCTACGCCGTCAGTGAGCACGTCGAGCTTGAGCGTGACTTCGATGCCAAGCGTTTCCGCTTGTGCTTTGAGCTCCAGCATCCCTTCCAGGATCATCAGGACGCTGCCATAGAGGAGCGTGTTGCCGTGCGTGGCATAATGCCCGAGACCCGAGATTCCGGATAGGGGTTGCGGCGGCACATCGAAGGTCACGTCATCGGCGAACGTAGCCACGAACACCATCGTGTCCGCTGCGCGTTCGCTCGTTTTGATCGATGCGAGATGTTCGTTGATCGCCGTCCGAGGAGCGTCGGCGAACTTGAACATCGAGCCTGATCTATCGATGAGCAGGCCGCAGACGACCAGCCGCTTGCGGGCGAGAAAGTCCGGCGGCACTGCGATGAACGCTTGTTCGCTATCCATTTTGAAACAGCTCCTTGCCCCCGCCAGGGGGCGGTTCAGGAATCAGTCATGTAATCAGAATAAGGGGGGAATGTCAATAGGGTAGGGTGCCCGAGGATGACTCGATTTTTTACCTGCGGGGCTCGTTTCAATCTATCTCGAACAGGTCCTCGGTCAAGAAATCGAGTCATCGTTTAAACTGCATCAGTTGAAGAAGCAGAAAGAATAGTCGCGCCTCTTCCCGAAAGAGTGTATTTTTAGTAACCTATCCAACATCGTATGTATCTAAAAAGGCTCGAACTGCAAGGCTTCAAGACATTCGCCCAGAAGACTGCATTGGAATTTTTGAGTGAAGAGCAAGGGCGGCGTGGCGTGACTGGGGTGGTCGGTCCGAACGGTTCAGGCAAGTCGAACATCGCCGATTCATTGCGTTGGGTGATGGGTGAGCAGAGCATGCGTTTGTTGCGCAGCAAGAAATCAGAGGATGTGATTTTTTCCGGTTCGGCCAAGAAACCACGGGCTGGTTTCGCGGAGGTCAGTCTGACCATGGTGAATGACGGAAATGACGAGATAGATCTGCCGGAAATCGTCATTACACGTCGTCTATATCGGGACGGCCAGTCGGAATACGAGATAAATAAGAAGGCAGTCCGCATGTCTGACGTGGTCATGCTGTTGGCGCAATGCGGAGTCGGACAGCGGACATATAGCGTCATCGGACAAGGTATGGTGGACGCGGTGTTATCCGCCAGTCCGGGCGAACGCAAGGAATTCTTTGATGAAGCGTCTGGGTTGAAGCCGTTCCAGCTGAAGCGCCAGTCAGCGGTCCTGAAGCTCGATGCGACGCATGAGAACCTGCGCCAAGCCGAATTGTTGCTGCGTGAAATCGAACCGCGCTTGTCATCTTTGGAGCGGCAGGTCAAAAGATTGAAACAGCGTGAGGCGATAGAGGAGGAGCTGCGCGGACTGGAGAAGGAGTACTTTGGCGGTGCCTGGGCTGAAATCAGAGAACGCCTGAAGAACGGGCAGGCGGAAGCCGCGGAAGCCAAGAGGATTTTCGGGGAGCGTAATGCGGAGGCAGAGAAGATCGAACAGGAATTGGCTGCGCTGGAGAAGGCTACGCCTGTTTCGAGCGAATTACGGGAAGTCAGACAGGGCATCGACGCCTTAAAAGAAGAGCGCGCGAAATTGCGTGAACGTCAGATCCGTCTGGAGTCACGACGTGAAGTCGCGAAAGTCCAGTCGGCTAAGCCTTGGTCGCCGTTGCCGCTTTCCAAAATCATCGACAGGATAGAGAAGCTGAACGTCAGCCATGACGAGTTGCTGAAAGAATTGGGGAAAGAAACGCCTGACATGGCGCTACTTAAGAAGTTGGCGGCGGAACTGAAATCAGCGCACGAGTCTTTGCTTTCCCAACTCCAGCAGCCTGCACCGGAAGTGAAGGAAACGCCACAGGATCCGGAGCTGGAGAAGGAGATGACGAGTCTATTGAAGGACGTGTCTGCAGTTTCGGAAAAGATTTTGGCGGCCGAGAGACAGCTTCAGGAACTGAACGCCAAAGAAGATAAAGCGCGGTCGCATCTCTTCGAGCTACAGCGCGCCTTGACGGCCAAGCGGCATGACGTGCAGCGCGAAGAGCAGAAGCTGTCTGCGGCGAACGTGGCTTTGGCGCGGCATGAGACGCGGCGGGACGCATATCTCGCTGAACTGCGTCAGCAGGCGCCTGGTTTGGAAGGGGATGTGGAGAGACTGGCAGACACTATCAATGCCCGTAAGAACGATGGCGAACTTGAAGTCATGCGGTCGCGTATCCAGCGCTTGCGTTCGCAGCTCGAATTCATCGGTGGGATAGACCCGGAAACCATCAAAGAATATGAGACGACTAAACTGCGCTTCGATACGTTAAGCACACAATCGATCGATTTGCGTGAAGCGATGAAGTCTTTGCAGACCGTGCTGGAAGAGCTGGATAAGACGATTAAGGAAAAAGGCGATGTGGCTTTTCGTCAGCTGAACCACGAGTTCGGGGTGTATTTCAAGAAGCTCTTCAATGGCGGGGATGCAGAATTGATAAAAGTCGAGCCGGAGGATGTTGCCGAAGGCGAAGGGTCGGGTGAAGACGGAGAGGTCGCAGAGCAGGAACGGGCTGATGCGAAGCGTGAAACATCGGGGATAGAAATCCACGCCACGCCACCGGGCAAGAGATTGAAGGCTATTGCGTTGCTTTCGGGCGGGGAGCGCGCTTTAACCTCGATTGCTTTGATTTGTGCGATAATGGCGATCAATCCTTCGCCTTTTGTGGTGCTGGATGAGGTGGACGCCGCTTTGGATGAGTCGAATTCGAGGAAATTCGCGGAGATCGTCGACTCATTGTCGGGTAATACGCAATTCATCGTGGTGACCCATAATCGTGCAACCATGGATAAAGCTGATGTGCTGTATGGTGTTACGATGGGGGATGATGGGGTTTCGCAGTTGTTATCGGTCAATTTGGAAGGTCGAGAGGCGACAAAAAATGCAAAATAACCTTTAAAACGGTGGGTTGAGGTCAAAATTAGCTTAAATTTAGATGAATTTTTGAAGGCTTGACAGGTTAAAGCTATTTTGGTTTAATCTTAACAGATCTTTGAAGCGGCCTATCGAAAAGACCGTTTTTTCGTCTCTAAACAGCCGCAGCCCTTGACAGGATGGGCTAGACGTGATAAAAAGCTACATTCACTTTTCAAGAAAATACGAGATTCCAGGTAATCCGCGTCCACGACAAGCATGGAATTTATTTTGTAGGATGCAACCGGTCTTCGGACTTGTTCTCTCCTATAAATAAATTTCTTGGGTGCGGATTACCCGGGATCTTGTTTTGTTATATGTATTTTTTTTACCCCCTAAAAAGGGCTTTTTCGTGGGTTGTCATGTGTTTACAATATTTCCGTTTAAATATAGGATGACTCATCCTATGTTGAAAGGTAAAATCATTTCTTTAAGCGGCGACAGCGCCATTGTCCAGACTGAAGACGGACAGTCTTTGAATATCAAGACTGGTTCGCTCGAAGGACGGGCCAATGAAGGGCAGGACGTCGCGGTGATTGTCGTTGCATTGGGAGGCGAAGATGCCGGCAGGCAGGAGTTGGCGAGGCATCTCCTCAATGAGCTGTTGAAAGGGTAGAATATGCGTTATGACCGAAAACAATAAATTGAAAATCCAGTCGCTTAAACTTTTGTTGACTTGGGCTAATGTGACCGTCGCCGTAACGGCGTTGGCTGTTTTGATGGTGGTCGGGTCGCTGGTGGCTTATGGGCGTCTGTATGAGGATAGGCTGTTCCCCGGCGTACGGGTTTTCGGCGTACGTGTCGATGGTCTGACGAAAAGCGAGGCGCGACAGGCCGTGCAGGATTCCATCGATGGCGCATTGCGTGGCGGTCTGCGGTTCAGATTCCGCGGTCGGGATCTATCGTTAGATGCGATGACGGTCGCGACTGACCCTGATGCTGCGCGAGATCTAATCAGATTCGGAACGGAACAAGCTGTCGAAGATGCGTTCATGTATGGCCGTGATAGCGGTTGGCGGCAGGATATCAGCGAGCAGGTGCGTGTCCGGGTGGTACCTAAGAATTTTACGGCTCAAGTGAATATCGATGAGGCGGGAATTGCTTTGGCTTTGGATGCTGCCGTGGCCAAGGACCTGGATCCGGTGCAGGATGCGATGCTGGCCGTAAGTTTTGAGGATGGAAAAGTCGTGACCAAGATCGAAGCGGAAAAAACCGGAAGCGTCCTGGTCTCTGATGCAGCCATAAAAGAGTTGAATGCCCAAGCTGCCGAGCTGTCCTTCAAGCCTATCGAGTTGAGCGAGCGCAGTATCGAGCCCACGATAAAATATTCTGACCTGGAAGGCTTGGAGCCCAAAGCGACCGAGATGCTGTATCGTCCGAACTTGGTCTTCACTTACGGAAAATCTAGATTCGAAGTGCCTACCTCGACTTTAGCCTCATGGGTCACGGTGACCAGTACGTCGGGGGAGTTTGGTCTGACTTTGGATGCTTTGAAATTCAGCGAGGGTGTCCGTGCCATCGCGAAAGCGGTTGAGGTGGAGGGCAAGAACGGTAGCTTGGTCGTGAAGGACGGAAAGATAGAGTCTTTCGTTGCGGGGACGGAAGGCATCAGGATAAAGACCGATGAGTTATTGCGCCAAGTTCTGGCTGATTGGCCTCCGACATCGACCTTCGCTTTGACGACAGAAAAGATACCGGCGACTTTAGTCGGAGAGGATCCGGAGAAAATCGGGATAAGGGAACTTATCGGTGTCGGTACTTCGGATTTTTCCGGTTCGCCGGTCAATCGTCGCAAGAACATTGCGCGGGGCGTCCAGTTGCTTAACGGTACGATTGTCGAACCTGATCAGGTATTTTCGTTGGTCGATACGATGGGGGAAATCGACGGGCCGAATGGCTGGTATCCAGAGATGGTTATCAAGGGCGATAAGACGCTGCCAGAGTACGGTGGTGGATTGTGCCAGATCGGTACGACGGCTTTCCGTGGAGCTATGGATTCCGGCTTGCCGATAGTGGAACGACAGAACCACTCATATCGCGTGCGCTATTATGAACCGGCTGGAACCGACGCGACGATCTATGGACCGCACCCTGATTTGAAATTCAAGAATGATACGGGCAATAAGATTCTGATCAATGCGTATGTCAAAGGCGACATCTTAATTTTCGAGTTTTGGGGTACGCGGGATGGTCGGATTGCCCAGCGGACTGACCCGCATATCTACAATATCACCGCGCCACCCCCGACGAAGTTGGTCGAAACGCTTGATTTGGCGCCGGGTAAGAAGAAGTGTTCAGAGATTGCGCATTGGGGCGCGGATGCGGATTTTACATATACGGTGAAGATGCCTGATGGTCAGGTGCTCACACAGGTGTTCCGTAGCCACTATCGACCTTGGCAAGCGGTTTGTCTGATCGGTGTCGAGAAGTTAGGGACAGAGACGGCGACAAGTACGACAGGAGGATAGCTGCACTATCTTTTTGTCATCCCCTAGTTGACCCGTGGAAGGATAATGGGTGATGTTTCTCTTTCGTGAGAACGGCCGATTTGCTATCATGTCGCCATATGCAGGATTATGCAGTGCCTGAATGGCAAGCGGGTTCGAGTGAAGGGCAGCTTTCGGTGGATGTCTTTCGTGATGGCGATGAGTTGGTCGTCAGATCTACCGTAGCCGGAGTCAAGCCAGAGGATTTGGACATAAATATCCACGGGGATCTTTTGACTATCCGCGGCAAGCGTGAATCAGCGAAAGAAGTGTCTGAAGAAGATTGGTATTATCGCGAGTGTTTTTGGGGTGCATTCAGCCGTAGCTTAGTTTTGCCCTACGAAGTGGCGACGGATTTGACGAGTGCCTCTTTGAAGAACGGTGTCTTGGAAGTGCGCATCCCGATCAGGGAAAAAGGCAAGAAAGTCAAGATAGATTGGGAGGAATGAGGGCGTTAGGGCATTCAGAATTCAGCTTTCAGAATTCAGGGGGAGGGAGGTAAGTAAGAAGGCTTGCGCGTTTGGCGAAAGATGTGGGTATCTGCCGAACATGTAAGTCCTTTTTTTATTGTCATTGTGCTATACTTAGCGCATAAACACGATGTGGAATTCTATCGTTCTGCGTTGGCAATCCTTAGCCAAAGGGCAGCAGATCTTGTTGGTGATTTTTTCATTTGCCGGAGCGTTGACTTTCGGTCTTTCGTTGTATCGCATCAGTTATTCCATCAGGGCGCCTTTTTTGATCGACACGCAAGAGATTTATGAGGCCAAGAAAATCATCGGCCTGACTCAGGCTGAAGAAATCGCCAAACAGAAGCGCTTGGATACTGATGGCGACGGGCTATCCGACTGGGATGAAGAGAACGTGTATAACACGAACCCCAATTCGCGCGATTCTTGCGGCGACGGGTTACCGGACAACGTGCGTGTCATCAGCGGGAAGAACCTGGTCTGCGGACAAGCGGGGAATCTGGATTTTTCGGCGTTGAATTATGCCAGCGATACGTTCAGCGTCATGTCGCCAGACAAGTCTGCGACTAACGACAACCAGGATCTTGAATTTTTGGCACAGCTCGCGACCAGCGGTTCAACCATGACTGACGACAGCACGGATGAAGCTTCGACTTTACCGCGCAATCCGGTGATGATCCGCCAGATCCTCAAGGGACAGATTACGGATGAAGAATTGGACTCCCTGACGGATGAGCAATTGCTGCAATATTACGATGCCGCTATCGCTGAATTAAAACAGCAGCAAGCAGACGCTACGAATGCGGCGACACAAACAAACAACCAATAAATTATGAAAGCCACGAGGGATTTTTACCGTCATATCGCCAAGGCAGGGATGGGCGTAGCCGGAGCGTTGATGCTGGTGTTGTCGGTGGGTTGGTCGCCGCGACCGGCGCAGGCCATCACGGTAGAAGAAGACCCGGCTTATCTCCCGGCGGCATATGCGGCGCATTGGAACATCCAGGCTTGTCAGATGATGCTGAATGCACCCTATGGAGTAGGGATGGCCTCTTCAAACGACTGTCAATACGCCAATATCTTCAAGATGCGTATCGCTGAAGGTAAGGGCATGTTGCAGTTCATCGTGGTGCGAGCCATGTTGAACACTTTGAATAAGTATGTGATGCGCATGTCGCAGAGCATGGCGGAGTGGGTGCTCGAAGGCATGCACGGCAAGCCGTCATTCTTCAGGCAATCATTCAAGGACTTTTTGGGTGATGTGGCGCAGGATTTCACTAATCGCTTCATCGATGGCGTGGATAAGGAGTGGGGTTTGGGGTTGTGCCAACCGATCAATCTGGATTTCAAATTGCGCATTCCTTTTGCGAGATTGCCCGAACCGCCGGAGCCAGATTGTACTTATCAGAAAATCTACCAGAATTTTTCTGCGGTCTACAAACAGCTCCAACCGCGTGAAGTCGTGAGTAATCTGTTGAGCGGCATAGATCGTGGGGCGAACAATCCGATGGAGCTGCAGCTGCGCATCAACAGCATGGCGGTCATCGGGCGTGAGGAGGCCAAGAAGTCGGCCGAACTGCAACGTCAAGAGAACCGCGGCATGCAGACGGCGACCGTCGGTCCTTTGAGCACCAGCATCAAGACACCGGCGTTGATCATCGAACAGACTTTGGCGGAATCGAACGCGGTGAAATCGATGAACGAGGTCACGTTCTCCGAGATGAACACCTTGGCCATGAGCGCAATGTGGGCCGGCGTCAAACAATTGCCGGTGATCGCTGGTATGACGTTCCTGACGACCTTGGCGGAAGGTGCTTTGAATAAACTCATCAACTGGTGGTTCACTGATACGAGCGAGGCGGAGTCGAACGTCTATCAGGTCGATTTGACGAATCCGTATGCACAGACGAGCGCCGAGCCACGAACGGGCAGCGGGCCGAAGAAGATTTTTACTGACATAATAACGCCGAATCTGCGCGGTTCGGACGAAATAAATTTCTTGACCGAGATGTCGGTCTGTTCCGATTCACGTAGTTATTGGAACTGTACGTTGGATGAAGGTTTGGCTAATGCGTTACAGCAGGGGAGCACGGCAGGTGGCTTGACGGTGTTGAAAGCGGCAGGGATTGTCGCGAACGATGAGGGGCTCCAGGCAGTACTGCACAAGGATTGGGAGCTCATTCCGGTGACGGAAAACAAAGATAACCAGGATCCTGGTTGTTTCCAGCGCGCTTATTGTGCTTCAAACCTGGCGAAACTTCGTTTTGCACGCATTATCCCGATAGGCTGGGAGTTGGCTGCAAATTCGCCGTATAACAAGAAAGTCAACGGTAAATATGTGACTCTGGAGGCTGTAGTCAGAGGCTTCAGCGATTGTAATGATGAGGGTTTGGCTGACGCGACCCATCCTTGGTGTCATCTCATCAGTCCTACATGGGTTTTGACAGCACCTCCTTTTAAGTGCCAACTGAACGGCTTTGGCGAGTCCTTGATTGCTCCAAGTACGAACGCACGTCTACAGGAATGCACTGATTTGGTCTCATGTCTGCAACGCGATGATAAGGGAAACTGTACCGGGGCTTACGGATACTGCATGGCGGAAAAGACGGTTTGGCGCTTTGGTGGCGACCAGTGTGACGAAAAATACGTCAGTTGCCGTACTTATACTTCCCGCGATAGCGGTCCGCATGGCGGCGACGCCCTTTCGCTAATCCGCAATACCATCGATTACGGCTCATGTAACCAGGACAATATCGGTTGTATGTACTACATGACAAAACATGATGTAAGTACGACAACAACCGGTAAATGGGTGGATCATGGCTTCACCACTAAGGTCAACGGGGTCGTCAAGAATATATTCCTGGAAACATCAAGGGTTTATTTCGATTCCACTGTCGAAAAGTGTGATGCGTCGGGGGACGGTTGCACTAAGGTGCTTAAGGTCAATCAAGGTAAGCCTTCATTGAATTTGGTGAAAAACAGTTCGTTCGAATACGACGATGCTTCGGCTCCGGGCAAGCTTGACGGCTGGAAGATATTTCAGGATAAATCTCCCTATGTGCCGACGGTATTCGTCGCTGATTCCGGAGATTCGAGTCGTTCCGGTTCACGCAGTATAGAGATCAAGACGTCTCCAGATTATCAGGCTGGGCCTTATCAGGCGGTTTTGGTCGCGCCGTTAAGGAATTACGCCTTGTCTTTCTATGCACGGGCGAATAACACCTCGGGAACCCATAAGGCTTCGGTGAGCTTGGTCTTGTCGAAGACCATTTCGCCGTCGCTGCAACAATCGACGGTCGTGAGTACGGTGGTCGGCCAGACGTATTTCAGGAGCGGAGCATGTATCACCAATAGCGCGAATCTGGCCGTGAGCCTGCCGTCATTCATCAATTCGAACAACACGGTCAGCGCGGGAACCAGTCAGTTGACCGAAGAATGGCAAAGGTTCACATGTGAGTTCGTGTCGAATGCGGATGCGACCGCCGGAAGGATTTTCGTCGGCGGAGTGAACGCAGCTATCGAGGACGTACAACTTGAGGAAGGGGATAAATCGACTGAATACGTCGAGATGCTGGCTGGCGATCTTAAGACGCAATATCTGAAATTGCCGCCGGATGAATTCAAATGCACGGGCGACGATAAGAGCGACCGGACAGAATGCAGCGATTTTGCGCGGATGTGCTCACAGTTGGACGCCGGGTGCCAAGGCTATACTGATGCATCGGGCGCTGATCCGACTGAAATTCCGGCTATACTGTCGACGGGTGATTATTGTCCTAATAGCTGTGTCGGTTATGCCGAATACTTGAAGATGCCCTCGGCTTTCGATTTGGTGAAGACCGGTGCGGCGAATCCCGCGACTGATCCTTTGACCGATCCGAACGATGACACGACGGCAAATTTCGTGCCGAAGAATGCCGAACAGTGTAGCGCCGACCAGGTCGGTTGCGAGGCCTTCACTAACTTGGAGGCAGCGGCTGGTGGCGGTGAAGAGACGATATATCTGACATACGCCCGCGCCTGCCAAAAACCGAATGATAAATCCACTACGTATTTCACATGGGAGGGCTCTGAAGCGACGGGCTACCAGCTGCGTACCTGGAGCTTGATCAAAGAGACGGCAGGAGGGCCGCAGATCCTGCGTAAAGCCGGCCCTGATGGGGTACTTAAGGATCCAAGCGGTTGCGACGAACAGAACTGGAAAGACGGCGCTGATTTGGATTGCCGTCAGATTTACGATGAGAACGGCCAAGCTTACTATCGGTATTTTTCGCAGACTATCGTCTCCAGCGCGTCTTGTGTGGACTATCGCAAGAATAACCAGAACGCCGACGATTGCATAAAGACCGGCGGGGATTACCGCCAGACGACCAATGACTGTGTCTATCACATTCTCGCCAGCGAGAGCAATGAGTGTGCTATGGCGAATGCCGGTTGTCGCGCTTATCTGGGATCACGTGGCCGCAATACGGCGAATGTCTTCTACGAGGCATTCAAGGATGCGGCGGGGAATGTTCCGGTGTACACCGCGCAATCGACGGTTACGTTGAAAGTCTCGACTGAAGCTTTGTTGGTGGGGGATTATTCTTTACAGATCCAGAACAGCAACACCAGCCAGGCGACAACGATCAACGTCGATTTCGATGCGGCTACCGGGACTTTGTACACGGTCAGTTTCTGGTATAAGTCGACGGTCGCCACGGCTAAGACGGTAAACGTCAATTTAGGTCCGACTACCGTGGGAGCGTTCAAGGCATCCAGCGATTGGAAACGATTTGAGATCGGACCATTCAAGACGACGCAGGCGGGTAAGGTGACATTGAGCTGGGTTGGTATGCCCAACGTCTCTTACTTGGATGAAATCAGTATCCAAAGGCTGCAGGACGTATCATATGTCATCAAGGGTTCATGGGTCATACCTACGGAATGCGACATGACGCCTGAAGGCGTACCGCAGGCACAGGCGATGTTGGGTTGCCGTGAATATAAGGATAGGAACGGCGGCTATGTGACAGTCAGGCAGTTCTCGCGATTGTGCCGTTATGATCTGATCGGTTGTACGGCTTTCGTGGATACCCAAAATAGCGACGATCCATACGGTCAGCAGTACTTCCTGGAAGGGCTGCCAGTGCCGCAGGACGCGAAGCCTTGGGACAGTCTGTATGCAGGTACGGTGACGGTGAACAAGTCGGCTGATAGATTCATCTATGTCGTCGATGATCCGGCGTTCCGTTGCGACCAAAGTCAGATGTCATGTCGCGCTTTCGGCAAACAGAAATTCGATAACTTGGGAATACCGACATCGACGATAGAGACCGTGTATCTGAAGGACGACATCACTAAATATGTAGATAGCGGCAACGAACCGCAGATGCTGTGCCGTCCGAGCGAGCTGTTATGCGATAAGTTCGTGAGCGGCCCGGTTACGTCTTACTTCCGTGCTCCCTTGGAACATATCTGCGAATGGCACGACAAGGTGGAGCTCGAAGCATCAAGCAACCCGACATATCCGAAGGGGGAATATTCAGGCTGGTTCGTGAAGGATTCTTCGCCGCCGCAACCATGCTATCCCGAAAAGCTCGGTGGAGGACATACTTTCCTCGGAGAGTTTTCAGGCTCGCCGAACTACCGCGGTACGACATCGGCTTGTCCTGCCGACCAATCAGAATGTACTGAATTCCGTGACACTAACGATCATTCCGACCAGTCTCATCTGCAAGGCAAACCGTACTATTTCATCAATAATCAATTATTGGATAAATCGACCTGTAACGGCAAGATAGATCCTCTTTCGGGATGCGTGTTGTTCCGTGACATGAATGACAGTCGTCTGAATTTCAGCACTAAGGCATCTTATGCCAAGTCACACGCGGAAGGCGATGTGGCGACAAACCCGGTCAATTGCGTCAGCGATCCGGATAGCGAGTTCTGCAAAAACGCCGGGTCATGCGTTGACATCAAAGTCGTCAATTGCGCTGGGAATCCTGGAGGCACACCCGGCGGTTATGATTGCGTGACGGACCCATACGTATCTTCTTGGCTTAGCCAGACGCAGAACGCTTCATGTTCGACGGATGCCGATTGTTCGAACGATACGTCTGACGACCACTCTTATGGTTTTGTCGCGACGGGGCGGTGCTCGTTGAACGACTCGAATATCGTGATGAAGGTCAAGTTGGATCGCGATTGTCAGGCTTGGCTCGGGTGCTCAACGCAAGAGACCGTATTTGATCCGGCGCAAGGTAAGTACGTGGATTTATGTACGGCTTTGTCGCTCTGCGATCAGTTATCGGGTACGACAGAAAGCCAATTCTGTAATCATTACATCGATCGTAAATCGACGACGACACAGGCTGTTTTGTGGCAGGGTAGCTTTCTTGACCATGATACATACGCCGATAGGGAAGTAACGTTCACGGACTGGGATTATTCGGGTTATACGCTGCCCAATCATTATCAGATACCCGATATCCAGACGCGTAGGATGGCATACGAGTTGATGTCAACTAGGTTGGGGGATCTGCAGCCTGGTTTGACTAACGAATATCGTGCAGTCGCAGCAGTACCGTGGAGCCAGGCCGAGACGTATTCGGATCTCAAATTCAACTATTTGAAGTTGTGCAAAATCAAACAGACTGGCGCAATCGGTTATTATATCGAAAAAGCAGCGGGCACGCCGGATTACTGCTATACAGCGATCGATAAAGCCTATTCCCAGCTGATCATCGCCAGCATCAATGAGAGGAACGTACAGAATGCTTCCGTGGCCTTCACGCAGGATGAAAAGGTGAAAGACAACGCCACGTTGGCTCAAGCTTTCCCCGGTTCTACTTGCCGTGCATATCCGGATTCAGCTGCCCCGTATCCGAACAAGTTCGTGATCGAATGGGATTACGTGAAGGACCCGCCGCAACCGATCAAATATCAGCCGGGTTTCGATGGAGTGTCTTTGTGCGAGTATGGCGAAGATTGCGATTGCAGTTATCGTCGTCTGTCTTACGGCGGAATGTATAAATATTACGCGCCGTATAGCGGCACATCGCCATCGGGCGTGTGTATCGGGGGAGCGCGCAATGGGCAGTCTTGTACTCCGGGTGCGGCTTTGCAGAATCAAGCTTCAAGTGCCAGTACGACCGCCGGGAATGCCGATTTTGATGGTCGCGATTGCGGATCGGGAGGTGCCTGCAGCGAGTTGCAATCAAGCTCGTTGATACGTGGTATCTTCGGAAATTGTCTGCAATATGATTATTCGAGGACGCTGGGAAATACGCAGGACCTTCATCCATGCTTGGTCTGGAGTCCGACTCCGGTATTGCAGGGCAAACAAGACGTGTATCACTATCAGCCCACGGCCGGTTATCTGCCGCCGATGAATTCCGGGGAATATTATTGCTTGTCCAGCGCCAAGGAGCCAAGGGTGTTGAAGGCGCAGATGCCGAATGTATTGACGGAGTGGGATTTTTCTCCTGGTTCCCCGGGAGCAGCTGGTGGAGGTATCAAGATATCCGCACCTGTGGCTCCGGCTGTCTCATTGGATAAGCCTGGTTATTTGATCGCTAAGGCACCGGGCAAGATGAGCTATTTCTGGTATAACGAGTGTTTTGTCCAGGATCCCGGAGCGATTTCCGATTGGGCCGTACCGATGCCCTATAACATGACCTGGAATGGTTGGATTGGCGGATCGGGCGATTATAAGAATTGGTATGAGAACAACTGCGGTTGGGGTTCGACGATAGACGGTCTGTCTGTCCGCGGTACGGATAGCGGAGCGGCTTGTGGGCAGGGGCGTAATGCTTTTGGCGCGCAAGCATATGCTGAAGATACTCTTGCCGGACGTTGGATAACCACGGGTCGCGGTAAGAACAGGAACTATGCTGAATATTTCGTCGAGTTCAATGATAAGGCTTGGACCGAATGGTTGATAAACAAGACCGCGCCGACAGCCGAAGAGATAGAGAAGGCGTCGCTTGAAACTAACTTCACGTATTTCGATTTCAAGCCGATGTATAAGACTGGTGCGGGTGGAACGTGGGCTTGCGGCCAATCCGGCTGGTGGGTCGACCAATTCCCGACAGAGGCCGGAACGGCAGGATGGGACAAGGCCGGTAACGAAATAGTCAAACGCGAAATGGCGGAGATCAAGAGACTGACTCCCCAAGGATCGGGTTATCTCACGAACGAGGATGGTACGCGTTTAATCCGATTACCGTGTAAGGATAAAGCACATTCGGGCCCTGAAGGCGACAACTATTGCTATTACAAGTATTGGGAAATGGGATTCCGAGCTGATGGACAATCCAAGTTCCGCAGATTCAATGAATCGATTGGCGGACCGCGCGAGCTGAAGGGAGAGGATGTGTTCTACGCCGAGAGCGAAGGCGGCAAGCCGTATTTCGCCATACGTGCCATGTTCGAAGACACGGTGCCGGAAGATAACGCCGTCGCGGAAGACCAATCTGATCCTTCAGGAAGCCAGTTGGCTGGCCCGTTCAAGTTCGTTGGTTGGTGGGTCACGGCGAGTTTCCCTGGATTGACGAACGAGCGGTATATCTACATGTATATGGATGTCGGGCATGCAGACATCTGTAAGGAAGTAGGTAGCGTAGCTTCGGAGAGTGCGGGGGATACGGCGGCATACACGGATCGCGTGTGGGATCAGGGGTCGTACGCCATACCAAGTCTAGGATTCAATGTCGGTACGACGAATAATCCGTTCGGTGCGGCGAAACACACCAAGAAAATCGGTGAGGAACCCCTTATCATGTCTGGTGCGCTGGATAAGACGCAGTACAAGTCCGGAGCTAATAAGCCAACTTTCTTGTTATCGGGTGCGGAATATTTCCGTTTAGGTGAAGCCCCGACAGGTAACTGGGGTTGGTTGAGCAATATCTTCGCGAAAATCTATAAGATATATCGATGGAATGAACAGCCGGTGACCAAGTCGAGCTGGACTTGCATGTCGGGTCCTCGACAGGGCGAACGCTGTCCGGATTTGTCAAAGTATTACACGGGCACGGATTCCGGCGGGGCTACCGCATGTAATCCTTTGTTGGATAAGACTTGCTCCGGTTATGCCGTATGGGACGAGGGCGCTACTTCTTCGGCAAAGTATTGTGGATATCAGGGAGACTGTAATCCTGATTTGATTGATCTGAAAGATCCGAGTTTGGCTTTCTGTAATTCGCTTTCTGGAGTGAATGCCGGTTTGGCTTGCGGTCCAGGCGGAGGAATCGATATCGGTCAGTATGATGTGTGTCACGGAGGACCGGTAAAGAACGTGAACGGTAAGCTGGCTCCGCAGTTTACGTCTTGTGGCATGAGCGATTATTGGGAGCAGATGACGAATTCAAGCCTCTATTCCCTTAAAGCAGACCCATGCTCCGGCATATCTGGAGCGGATCTGACTGCTTGTCAGACAGAGATCGCCGCTATCAAAGCTGACTGCGTGGCTGATGGTCAGAACGGAGACTGTAAAAATCTGGTGAGGACAAGCGCTGCAAAAGCCGGGGCTTTCTGGTGCGCGGATGACGCCGTACATTTCCCGGACGGCAAGCAGTCGTGGTGCCGTAAGCCGAGCGGAGGTAAGCCATCGACGGATTGTCCGGTGGAGGTATTCGGCAGTTGTAATTATTCGACTGGTTTCTGCTCTACGCCAGGTTATGAGCATGTGCGCTGTAACGAGGGTTCAGGTTGTTCATTCACTTGGGCCAATTGGTGGTACAACGATATGTCCAAACCAGCGGGTATGCCTGATAAGCCGATGCCATATCCGACGAGGCATGCGGTGATACCGAGTGATGATTTGGGTACGGCTTTTGTGGGGATATTCTATAGCAATACAGTAAGTTCGCCAGGAACGGTCAATACGAATTATCCGCTCAACGGCGCAGTATTGAACAATACTGCAGATTGGGCCGGCTTAGGTAACTTGGGTAACCTGTATTGGATGGATAACTGGACAAGCGGCGGATATGAGCTGTGGAAGGGAACTGACGGCCAATCGCCGAGTAAGGATTATGAGCTGTGGAAGGGAACTGACGGCCAATCGCCGAGTAAGGATTTGGCAGGGAAGGAATTCAATAATTTGAGATATCTACTCCATGGATCACAGGGTACTGGTTTGGATTTGTTCAGGTTCCCGGGTGCTTTCACGCTAGAGACTGTGAATAATCTGAAAGTCGTGAATAAACAGGGCGGTACCCCAGAGGCTGCGGATATCTTCATCCCTGGACATTGCGAGAAGCTGGCGGTTGATGCTACAAGGTGTAAGGAATTCGCGCTGGGAAATTTTCCAGGAGGCGAAGCTGATTGTACTGCGCAGGCCTATCCGCCTGACGTGCCGTATTTCAAAATTACAGGTACTGGTTTGACCCGTTGGCGTGGTTCCAGTTCGAGTCCGGGTATCTGCGAACTTGGCGCGAAGGAAGGAAGTTTCTGCCAGGACGAAAAAGATTGTAAGCCATCTTGGGCGACCGATGATCAGCAGTGGAATTCTCAATTCTATTGCCAGCCTGTGACTATGGTCGGGAACGTACCGAGTAAAGGCACGGTATACGGCACATCATTCGACTGTGAAGATCCGGACGGTGATGCTAATACGACTGATTTGGATAGGGATAATAACTCCTGTACACATAAGGCTGGATATCGACCGCGCGTTGACTTGTGCGGTCTTGATCCGAAGCGACCGGAGTGTCTGACCGGAGTATCGCAACGCGATAGCGCGACCAGCGGAAGCTATATCGCCTCGTTCGATGCGAAAAAACGACTGCCGCCGACTGACGTGACGGGCGGTCTGCATTTGCCGACGTATATAGCAGAACAGAATGGCTTTTCGAAAACTGACTACGCCACTGATTTCACCTACATCTCATATTATGCGCCGAAGCCGCCGCGCCTTGCTGCACCTGATACCAACCGACAATGCGCATCAGCTGGCCAATGTCCGATTTCCACGGTGGACGCGTTCAGCTTGGAAGGCCTGACGGAGGGCAAGGTCGCTTACGTGGGCGGACAAGCCATCGTGACCATGCGATTCTATGCTTGGGCGGCGGATAACCAGATGGGCTTGAAGGAAATGACGATCGATTGGGGTGACGGGACGCAGCAGAAACTGGACGACGTCAGGATGAAGAACAAGAAACCGTTCTGCGGCGTGAGTAAAGAGTGCGAATTCGTACCCGGTTTGACTTGCAGTTCGGATAACGATTGTCCGCCTGCCGCAGGTCGGTGTACTGACACGGGAAGCTGTAACCGCAAGCCGGAAGTATCGTGCCATACGGATCAGGATTGTCGGGCGGGGTCCGTGGGCGACGATACGTGTAATGTCCGCGTAGGGTTCGGCTCCAGCGATGCGGCCTGTGAACAGAACTACTTCGAGTTTACGCATGTCTATACCTGTGACAAGTCGCAACAGATAGATGCGGATTACAAGTGCGCTAACGTCACCGGACATTGTTCGCGTGATAATACGCGAGAATGTTCCTCGTCCACGTCATGCGCAAAGGGTGATACGTGCGTCCCGAATACTGCCGAACCTGGTGGATGCTTCGACGATACGAATGCCGCCTGCCGCTATACGCCTCGCGTCCTGGTGAAAGATAACTGGGGTTGGTGTACGGGTGAATGCCGTGTCCAAGATTTGGGCGGCGGTAAGCTCGGCCCTGGTTTCAAAGATGGCGGAGGCGTCGCCAGAAATAACATTCTGCTGCCCAATGGCGGATGTTATGACGCGAGCGGAGTATATTGGAATTCCGATCCGACGTTGTCTTTGAACGTCGCCCAATCACAAAATAAGAATAATATGTGCGATCCTGAAAACGGTGGTTCGTTCTACAGACCGTGGGTCGTATTTAAGGGGGCGTTGCAGTTGGGTGTGGCGCCGTAGGGGTGTCAGGCATCTAGTAGATAGCATTTAGGGTCAGGTGTAGGGGCGCGGTTACCGCGCCTCTTTCCTGTAAAAAAAGCGAAGACCTCCGGCTGGAAGCACGGAGGTCGAGGTGGTGTGTCAGCCCATGGGCGGGCTTGAGGGAGAGATGGAGGGTTGGTTGCCGGGTCGGCTCGAACGCTTCGGCAGAAAAGCATCAAGCGTGAGGGGTCCGGTGCAACTGTCGCGGCGATATGCCTGCATGGCGCGGCGAATCGTATCTTGGACGGCCACAGGACCGTCGAAATCCTTTTCGAGCAGGAAGCGGAGTGCGTCCGGATCGAAGATCGGAGTCGGAAGACCGCTGGGAAGCAAGATGCGTGAGCGTACGATCTCGCAGATTTCTGCCTTGTCTTCGTCTCGTTCTGACCAGGCTGGCCAGTTGAGCATCGGACTTAGGGTTTGGATGAAGCGCCTGTCCCAGCGCGACGGCATTTGTCCCTCGGCGTGCGGCTCGATAGCTACGGCGACGAGCGGCAGGTGGCGATAGTTGAGGCAGATGTTGTGTTGCAGACTGCCGCGCATTTCCTCTCCATGAAGAAAGAGGAAGCACGTATCATCTTCCTCGTCCAAGACGATTGGATCGAAATTGGCATCGTTGCAGATGCGTTGGGGGGCTTGCTTGGAAGTCTCTTGCGCCAAAGCGCGAAAGAAGGATTTGAGCTCCAGACGGTCGGCCTGCCTGACTCCCAGAAGCAGGACGTGCCTTTGGCGAATCGCATCCAACGCGGAGTTGAAGAACCTTCGGATGGCGGTGGATCGCATGACGACCGGGAACGGTTCACGCGGCTTGTGAGAAGGGGGGACTTTTACGTTCATTCGCGCTTACTCCGATGAAAAAGGGGCCGCGCGAATGTATCAGGAATTTAGGGATTGGTCAAGGAGATTGGGGCGCGAACCGGAATGCTTGGGTTCTTACCTGCGGGGCTCGTCAAGTCTATCTCGAACAGGTCCTCGGTTAAGAACCCAAGCATTCCGGTTCGCTTTGGGGAGGGAAGGTGTATGGTGAGTTCCTTTGCTGCGGAACTTGGCGGTTGTTTATTTTATGACGGCCTCAAACAGTCCTCGCTTCAGGAACCCATTAGTTGCAGTCCTGTGAGAGGAAAGATGATTGAGCGGGGCTTGTCTAGTTTATCTTTTACCCCGCTGCTCGCGAGCGGCGGGGCGGGTAGGTCCTCGGTTAAGAGCCCAAGCATTCCGGTTCGCTTTCGGAGGTATAGGGTGGGTTCCTTTGCTGCGGGACTCGGTCGTTGATTTGACAGTATCGCTGGAGTAGCGTATCGTATACGCATACTCGTTCTGATGAACGAGTTTCTTTATTACTTAATCGCTTATCAGATGATAGCCGGTTACGTCCAGTCACCGGTTATCGACTGCAGAAAAACGAATCCAGAAACATATGGCCTCACCGATTTCCCAAGCTATCCGTCAGGTGTGCGATGAGAAGAACCTGACGTACGAATCAGTTCTCGAAACCGTAGAATCCGCGTTGGCTGCTGCTTTCCGTAAGGACTTCGGCAACAAAAACCAGAACATCAAGGTAGAGTTCGACCCGGAGACTTATGATGGCGGTACCATGGGCATCCGCGTTTTTGACGTGAAGACGGTTGTGCCTGACATGGAGTTACCGGATGATTATTTCGAGAGATTCGAAGAGGCGTTTGCGTTGAAGAAACAGGAAGTGAAAGCGGGCATGCAAGCGGAAATACGTCGCCCCAGACCGGATGAAGGAGAAGGCAAGGCTACAGGAGCTGCGGTGACGGCTGAAGGTGAGGTGGAAGATGAGTTCAAGTTCAACCAGAAGACGATGATCATGCTTTCTGATGCGCGTGACCTTAAGCCCGACGCACAGGAAGGCGACGAGATCCGGGTCGAATTGACCGTTCCGGCTGCGTTCGGACGAATGGCTGCCCAGACCGCCAAGCAGGTCATCATGCAGAAGCTGCGTGAAGCGGAGCGCACGGTCATCTATTCCGACTTCAAGGATCGCGAAGGTGAGTTGATGAACGTCACGATCCAGCGCCGCGAGGGCAGATTGGTGTTGATCGATCTTGGCCGCGCTACGGGTGTACTTTTGCCGGAAGACCAGATAGAGAACGAACGTTATTTCGCAGGCAACCGCATTAAGGCTCTCTTGCGTGAGGTGGCTATGACTCCGCGGGGTCCGGAAATCCGTTTGTCGCGATCGAGTCCTGGCTTGGTGGCTGCCATCTTTGCCCAAGAGATCCCGGAAGTCGCGAATGGCACCGTAGAAATCAAGAATATCGCCCGCGAGGCGGGTTCGCGAACTAAGGTCGCAGTCACTGCGCACGACGATGCGATCGATCCGATCGGTTCATGTATCGGCCAACGTGGGACGCGCGTGCAGACCATCATCCGCGAATTAGGCGGAGAGAAGATCGATGTTATCCCTTGGTCGGAAGATGAGGGAGAATACATCGCAGCATCTTTACAGCCGGCAAAAGCCATCAAGGTAGATTTGAATCGCGGTGAGCATCTGGCCATAGTCCGCGTCCCTTCGGATCAGCTTTCGTTGGCTATCGGTAAGGGCGGGCAGAACGTACGTCTGGCGGCTAAATTGACCAACTGGAAAATCAATATCGCGGAAGAAAGCGGCAAGACAGTCGCGGATTCCGAGGTGGGTGAATTCGCAGGTGAAGCCAAAGCCGCCGTAGCGGACGAAACGGCCGGGAAGTCGCCGGAAGAACAGCCTGTCGCAGTCGATGAAACGCCAGAGACCGTGCAGGAGGCCGAAAGCAAGAATGAAAAAGCAGAAGCCGCCCAGGAACCGCTTGAAGGGACGCAAGTCAACGGCGAAGAGCTGACTGTGGGTGCCGAGTCGTCCAAGGAATAAATCTTCGGACGGATTGCGTGCTATCATCTGCCTGTCGGCAGGTCTATGAACACGAACCCTTCCATAAAAATCAATTATGATCGCACTCTTCAATACAGTGATTTTCCAGCCCATCCTGAACCTGTTGATCTGGCTGTACAATGTCTTACCGGGCAATGACATCGGTTTCGCCATCATCGCGCTGACCATCATCGTGAAGTTGATCCTATATCCGTTGACGGTGCAGCAGATCAAGCAGCAGCGTGCCTTGCAGGAACTGCAACCCAAGATAGACGAGATACGGAGCCGTCTGAAAGACGATAAAGAAGCCCAGGCAAAGGAGCTGATGGATCTTTATAAAAGGGAGAAGGTCAACCCGGCGTCTTCATGTCTGCCGTTGCTTATACAGATGCCGATTTTCATCGGCCTGTTCGAGGCGTTGCGCAGCGGGCTTTCTTCACATAGTCTGAATCTGCTTTATCCTTTCGTCGAAAATCCTGGGACGATCAATAACATGTTTCTGGGGTTTGTCGATTTGAGTCGTCCGAATTATGTCTTGGCTGTGCTGTCTGGTCTGATCCAGTTCTGGCAATCCAAGCAGATATTCCAGAAGCCAAGTCCGGCGACGCCTCCGCCTGTCGAGGTGCAGGGGGCCGAGGGTGCGAAGGACGAATCCATGGCTGCCATGATGAACAAACAGATGATGTACATCATGCCGGTAGTGACCGTGATCATCGGCATCTCTTTGCCTGGCGGTTTGACCCTGTACTGGCTAGTGATGAGCTTGTTGACCGTAATCCAGCAGGCGATTTTCCTCAAGAAACCTACGCCTCCAAAGATGGAGGCACAATTAAGCAAATAGCGGATAAGGGGCGGATTCATTCCGCCCTTTGCTATTGTCCATTATCGCGCTAATCTTAGGGTATATGGTCGTAAATACGCGAGATATGATCGGGGTTCCGGTCAGGACGAAGGCTGGTTTGTTATTGGGACGACTGAAAAGCATGGACTTTGATGCCGAAACCGGAAAACTCAATGCATTGCACGTGAAAGTCAGGGGTCCGGTACCGGGCTTGTTGGATGATGAGCTGATCATCGCTTGGGTGCAGGTCATTTCCATGGGTGAAGATGAGATCGTGGTGGCTGATGATTTTGCGGAGCAGGGTGCAGCGAAAGTCCGAAAGTGGTTCGCCTTGTTGAGCGGCACGCGTCCGATCGTCACTTCATATCGCACATGAATATTGACGAGGTCAGGAACGCCGTCATACGCACATTATGTTTCCATGCGGTCTGGCGGCATTTGCCGACACGGGTCGAACTTCTGTCTACCTTGGACAGCTTGGGTGCAGAATATCGCGAAAGTGATATCTCGGCCGCAGTGGATGGCTTGTCGACGGAAGGGATCGCCGTCGAACGCGACGGTCGGATCGGCTTGGCGGAGTTTTTTGTCGCCACGGCGGAGGCGGCTAGAGAGTGTGAACGATTCCAGCCCAGAAAAAGACGACAAGCAAGAAGGGTAGCGGCTTGGCTTTCCCGTTGGCGCGCGGTGAGATTCGTGGCTTTAGCGAACACCACGGCCTTGGGAGATGCGCGAGATGAAGGCGACTTGGATTTTTTCGTTGTCGTCCGCCACGGTTCGTTGTGGTCGACGCGGCTTTTTTTGGGCGGGGTTTTCAAGTTGCTCGGCATGTTGCCAAGCGATGAGCATACTCGCGATACCGTGTGCCTGTCGTATTTCATCACGGATAGGTCGTTAGATCTGTCGTCTCACATGCTGCCTGGAGACGATCCGTACTTCAGATACTGGTTCATGTCTCTGCTGCCTTTGTTCGATGACGGCATAGGCGAGCATTTATGGGCGGCCAACAGGATTTTGTTAGCGCGCCACGCTGCGGTAAAGCGATGGATTGCGCCTTCGGATTTCGTCCTGTCTCCTGCCGTGCGTCTGCCCTTGCCGACATTCGCCGAAAGCGTGGCGCGAAGGTTCCAGATAAGATGGTTTCCGTCGAGACTCAAGGAGCTGATGAATCGCGATACACGCGTCATGGTCGGTGAGGATGTCTTGAAAATGCATGTTACGGATAGGCGTGAGAAATATCGCGTTGAATATGAATCGTTATGCCGCAAATACGGGGTAGCACCATGAATTTCGTGCAGGTAAGTCTGTCTAAACTGCGCGAAAGAAGGACTTGGTTCGAATTGGCGTGGCGGTTTGCTTTTTTGGTTTTGCCCTGGCAGACGCGATGGTTTCATGAACAGGGTTTGGCGGGGTGGCCATGGGAGCAGGGGAGGTGGAGTTTTTATCTCGCCTGGTTGCCGATGATAGCTGCGATATTTTTGGGTCGGCGGTTTCATGAAAGAAAGGTAAGCAGGAGGAAGAAGCGGGCGCTTATGGCCGTGCTGGTGTTACTTTTCGTGGTGAACGTTTTTGGCGTTGCGTCTGGTGCGGATGATGGTGCTGTGCGTCTCAAGGCCATTGCCGCGACGCAATGGTGGTTCGAGGCAATCATCTTGTCGGGGTTTTTCTTCACGCTCTGGGGGGTTAGGGTGGTGGGCGAGAAGGTTTTGGGTTGGTTCGTCATATCTTTGTTGCCTGTCGTGGGGTTATCGTACGTCCAGTTTTTGATGCAGAAAGTCGTTGGTTCCAAGTGGCTCGGCATCGCGTTGCATGATCCGCGTGAGTTGGGGGTATCCGTGGTCGAGTTCGGAGAATTTCGGTTGTTGAGGATTTATGGGAGCATGCCGCATCCGAATATATGGGGGGGCTGGTTGGCGTTCGGGATTTTGGCCGCAGCGTATTCAGCCTTCATTTCAGCCGGAAAAAAAGCGGCTTTATTTTGGGCAGTTTCATCTGCCTTGATCGCAGGTGTTTTGGTCCTTACCTTCAGTCGTGCGGCTTATTTGTCTGCGGCAATCGGGACTGGATTGATGGCGGGTGTTTTTTTCGCACGACGAAAATTTGATGCGACGGCGTTCCAATTCGGCATGCTGGCCTTGTGTCTGGCGGTGCTGGTCGCTGGCGTCGTAAGTTTTTCTCAACGCGAAGCGATTTTATCTCGAACGCAAGAACAAGGCCGTTTGGAGGAAAAAAGCTTGTCGCAAAGAGGGGAGAGCTTGGAACAAGGTTTTTCTGTCTTGAAGCGCCATCTGCTGTTCGGTTCGGGTGCGAATGCGGAACAGATCGATGTCGCAATAGTGCTAGCTGCAGGACAAGGCAAAAAATACACCGAGCTTCGATTGCGTGAGCCCATTGAATCACCCCACAATGCATTCCTGTTGTTGCTGGTGGATTTCGGCATCGTGGGGAGTCTGCTCATTGCAGGATTGTCGGTTCTGTTGTTTTATCGAAAAATAGAATTGGCTGATTTGCCCTTTTTGGCTTGCTTGGTCGTTGTTTTGTGGTTTGATCATTATGGCATTTCGTATTGGTCAGGTTTGTCATTGATGGCGTTGGGGGTGTTTCTTTGTGCGGGAAAAAAATCGGCTTAGAAAATGCTGATATAGAGGTTTGACGGAAGCCTGTTTTAAAATTGCATAGAAATTGGTAGAGTCTTGACACGTTTCGCCAACGATTGCATATTTAAGGCCAAACTCATTTAGCACTCTCATATGTAGAATGCTAAATGGGCATCAAAAAACATAATAAATCTAACAAATAAATCATAATTTATTATTTCTATGCAGCTACGTCCCTTAGGCGACCGGGTCATCGTAAAACCGGCCGCGAAAGAAGAAATGAGCAAGGCGGGAATCCTCTTGCCTGATACTGCGGGCAAGGAACGTCCGGAACAGGGCGAAATCATCGCAGTCGGTCCGGGCCGTCTTTTGGATAACGGTTCCCGCGCTGCATTGTCGCTTAAAGTCGGCGACAAGATAGTGTTCAAGAAATATTCACCGGATGAGGTGAAGATCGAAGATATCGAATATCTCGTCATCTCCGAATCCGACGTGATGGCGGTGATCGAATAAACCAAACATATGGCAAAACAGATTATTTTCGACGAAAAGGCACGCCAAGCGATGAAGCGCGGCGTAGATCAGTTGGCTGATGCGGTCAAAGTCACGCTCGGCCCGAAAGGCCGCAACGTGGTCATTGACAGGGGCTACGGCGCACCTACCATCACCAAAGATGGCGTGACCGTGGCTAAGGAAGTCGAGCTGGAAGATAAATTCGAGAACATCGGTGCGGAGCTAGTGAAGGAAGTCGCTTCCAAGACGAATGATGTAGCTGGCGACGGTACGACGACTGCGACCGTGTTGGCCCAGGCAATGATTGCAGAAGGCCTGAAGAACATCACGGCCGGTGCCAATCCTTTGGCCGTCAAACGCGGCATCGAGAAAGGCGTAGAGGCGATCGTAGCCGAACTCAAAAAAATCTCTAAACAGGTGCAGGGCAATGAGATCGAACAGGTCGCGTCAATCTCGGCGAACGACCCTGAAATCGGCAAGAAGATCGCTGATGCGATGAAAGAGATCGGTTCGGATGGCGTAATCACGGTAGAGGAAGGCCAGACCTTCGGCATCGAAACCGAAGTGGTCAAAGGCATGCGTATCGACAAGGGCTATTCTTCGCCCTACATGGTCACCAACTCGGAACGCATGGAGGCTGAATACTCCGAACCTTATATCCTGATCACCGACAAGAAGATCAGCTCGATCCAAGAGATTCTTCCGACACTCGAGAAAGTCGTGCAGTCCGGTAAGAAAGAAATCGTCATCGTATGTGACGATATAGAGGGCGAAGCTTTGACGACTCTCGTATTGAACAAGCTCCGCGGTACTTTCCATGCTCTGGCGGTCAAAGCTCCGGGCTTCGGCGATCGTCGCAAGGAGATGCTGCAGGACGTCGCTGTCGTCACAGGCGGCACGGTCATCACCGAGGATTTGGGACGGAAATTGGATGCCGTCGACATAGCTGACTTGGGTACGGCGCATAAAGTGATCGCGACCAAAGAATATACGACTTTCGTCGGCGGAAACGGCAAGGAAGTCGATATCCAGAACCGCGTGGCGCAAATCAAGAAGACCATAGAATCGACGGATTCAGAGTTTGACCGCGAGAAATTGCAGGAACGCTTGGCGAAACTCGCCGGCGGAGTCTGTGTCATCAAAGTCGGTGCTGCCACCGAAGTCGAGATGAAAGAAAAGAAACATCGCATCGAGGATGCTGTGGCTGCCACTAAGGCTGCGGTCGAAGAAGGTATCGTACCTGGAGGGGGAGTTGCCTTGTTGCGTACGCAGAAAGCTTTGGATGCTGTTGATGCGAAGGGAGAAGAGGCGATAGGCATAGCTATCCTTAAGAAGGCTATCGAGGAACCGATCCGCGCCATCGCAGAGAACGCTGGCAAGGAAGGTTCGGTAGTGACTGAAGAGGTCAAGAAGCGTCAGGGTTCTGAAGGTTATAATGCGCAGACCGACGTGTACGAAGACTTGCTTAAAGCGGGAATCGTGGATCCGACCAAGGTTACGCGTTTCGCACTGCAGAATGCCGCTTCCGTGGCTGCGATGTTTCTGACGACTGAATGCGTCATCACCGAGAAACCGAAGAAAGAAGAACCGCATGAGCATGCACCTGATATGGGCGGCATGGGCATGGGTTACTAAAGTCAACGTACTGCGTACTTCGTACAACGTACGTGAAAGGGGTGGGTCGAGAGGCTCGCCCTTTTGCGTGACAAAAACGTGGGTACATGCTATTATCTTGGCAGAATTATTAACTAATATTCATATGTCAGAAGATTTAAAAGCGACCGCCGTCCCGACTTTCGACAAGAAAGACATCGAAGATAACAAAGCATTAGCCGCTGTTGGTTACATTGGCATCTTGTGCCTTATCCCTCTTTTGGCCAAGAAGGAATCTAAGTTCGCGCAGGAACACGGCAAGCAGGGCTTTGTCCTGTTTTTGGCCTGGGTCGCGATTTGGATTTTGGGCATGATACCGGTCATCGGTTGGTTCATTATCTGGCCATTGGGCTTCATCGTTTTGACCATCGTTTCCATCGTGGGCTTGGTCAAAGCTTTGCAGGGTGAGTTCTGGGAAGTGCCGTTGTTGGGCAAGTTCCGTTCCAAAGTAAACTTTTAGTTTTTTGTCATACCGGCCTATGAGCCGGTATCTAGTCCCGGGCCTGTCTTGCCGGTAGGCGGCTATGCCTGGGACGACATGAGACGTTGCCATAAAGCGGCACCCCGAGGTAACATCGGGGTGCTGTTGTAACCGAAATGATCCAAGAGTTATCAGATCGCATAGCCACATTGCGGACCAAGCTGGATGAAGCTTGGAGGATTTTGGATTTGGACGCGGTGCGCGAAGCCGTCGCGGCGTTAGAGGCAGAGGCGAGCGCGCCGGATTTTTGGAGCGAGCCGGAACGGGCCAAACGGGAATCGCAGAAGCTGGCTGATTTGAGGAAGGATTTCGACAAGTGGTCGCGTTTGCGGGGAGAGCTGTTGGATTTGGCCGAGATGGCGGCGTTGGCGGAAACGGAAAAAGAGATTTCTTTGGAACCGGAAATCGAAAAGAAGCTCATCGAACTTGAGACGCGATATGAGAAGCAGGAATTCCAGATGTTGTTGGGCGGTCTGCATGATGAATCGAGTTGCGTGCTTTCGGTACACGCCGGAGCCGGAGGAACGGATGCGCAAGACTGGGCGGAGATCCTGATGCGCATGTATTTCCGTTACGCCGAACGCAAAGGATGGAAAGTCCGTTTGGTGGATGAAAGCCGCGGGACTGAAGCCGGCATAAAGTCAGCCACTTTTTTCGTCGAAGGACGTTACGCCTACGGTTATCTTAAGGGTGAAGCAGGGGTGCACCGTCTGGTGCGTCTTTCGCCGTTCAATGCCGATAGCTTACGACAGACTTCTTTCGCTTTAGTTGAAGTAATTCCGGAGATTAACGAAGACGTGAGCGTCGACATCAAACCGGACGATCTGCGTATCGATACATTCACTTCCGGCGGCAAAGGTGGCCAGTCGGTGAACACGACATATTCGGCGGTGCGCATCGTGCATCTGCCTACGAAAATAACCGTGTCGTGCCAGAACGAACGTTCGCAGACGCAGAACAAGGAAACAGCGATGAAGATCTTGAAGTCGCGGTTGATGCAACTTAAGGAGGAGGAACTGCAGAAAGAGAAGAAGGAATTGCGCGGCGAATTCCATAGTGCAGAGTGGGGGAGCCAGATCCGTTCGTATGTCTTGCATCCTTATCACATGGTCAAAGATCTACGTACGGGATTCGAGACGGCAGACACGGATGCGGTTTTGGACGGGGATTTGGATGGTTTCGTCGAAGCTGAATTGCGTCAAGGTATCAAACCGGGTGATTTTAGGGAGGAATTGAACAAGGAATAAAATGCAGGTCGTTTCAATAAATAACGTTGATTATCAGCGGGTACTTGAAAAAGCGATTGAAGTCTTGAAGTCGGGCGGCGTGATCGCCTATCCGACGGAGACGACGTATGGTTTAGGTTGCGATCCGAGGAATCATGCGGCGTTAGATAGGATCTATAGACTTAAAGAAAGGGACAACGGGAAAGCATTACCGCTCATCGCTTGTTCGATGGAGCAAGTCGAGAAGTTATTTAAATTGACGCCAAAAGCCAAAGAGCTGGCCGAAGAATATTGGCCTGGGCCTTTGACTTTGCTGCTTGAACCGGCTGATATGTCGCTGCGTAAGTTCATGCCGGTGTTTAAGGACGGTTTGACGGCGGTACGGGTTTCTTCCAATCAGTTCGCCAGCGAGCTGGCTTGCGTTTTCGGTTTTCCGATAGTCGCGACCTCGGCGAATATAAGTGGAGATCCGGCTTGCCTTTCGGCGGCGCAGGTAATGGGTTCATTCATGCATCGCGAGTCTGAAGGTAGACCTGATTTGATTGTCGATGGTGGGGAACTCGAACCGTCGGAGCCTTCCACTATCGTGAAATTCGAGGGTAATGACGCGAAGATCGTAAGGCAGGGTGCGATTCGGATATGAGTCCAACGGAGATAAAAGCGGTTTTAGCGAGTTTAGGCGCGCGTCCGAACAAGGGTTTGGGGCAGAATTTTTTGATTGATCAGAAGACGTTAGAGATTATCGTCGAGACGGCTGCCATCAAACCGGGTGATTTAGTTTTGGAAGTTGGTCCAGGTTTAGGTGTTTTGACGCGAGAGCTTTTGGATAAGGGCGCGGAAGTCGTAGCGATCGAGCGGGACAGGAGGTTTGCGGAATATCTCGCTGGGTCCGAAGTTCTAAGACCGAAGTCCTCTGTCAGAATAGTCCAGGGTGATGCGGCGGACGTGCACTGGCATGAGCTGATTGGCGAGGGGAATTGGAAGTTCGTATCCAATCTGCCATATTCGATTACTTCGTTCGCTTTGCGTAAAGCTTTGTGGGCACCGAAGCCGCCGGAGAATCTCGTCGTGTTGGTGCAGCGTGAGGTCGGGGAGAGGGCTACGGAAGTCGCGGACAGTAAAAATAAGAAAAAGAAGACATCTCTTCTGTCTTTGATGGTCGCGTTGTCGGCGGAATCTTCTCGCATCGTGAGACGTGTATCTGCCGGATGTTTTTTCCCTCCACCGAAGGTCGAATCAGTCATTTTACAGGTAACGCCGATGCCGTGGGCGGAGCGTGAAAAGAAGTGGGGTATTAACCCGGAAAAAATCATGGAAACGGCGAAAAGAGGTTTTGCCCATCCACGCAAATTGTTGAAATCGAATTTGGCTCAAGCAGGAGTGGATGTCGAATCGTATTTATGCGAGTTAGGGATAAATGAGAAAGCACGCGCTGAAGATCTGTCGCCAGAGGATTGGGCGAGATTGACACGAGAATTATTTTCGTAAATTGAAAAGCGCCAGGTGCAGAGGACACGAGTCGTGTCTTGCATCTGGACGCTTGTTGAGTGGTGTCAGTCGCCGTTCGCCGCCTTCTTGGGGTCGGCGACGTGGCCGGCGGCGACGAGTAGCTCGCCGAAGCTGCCGACTTTCTTCTGCCGTTGACCCTGACCGCGTGTCTTGTCGCGTCGGGGAGCTGCTTGAGGTGAGTTGCTGGTGGCGGCTTGCTGGCCGGCTAGGGCGCGTCTTTCGAACGCGATTGCTCGGTTGAGCCAGGCTTCGGCTTCGCGCTCGGCCTCACTGATGTCGGCTCCGCCGCGGACGTGAACTGCTACCACCGCTGACTTGATTTCGGATCGGAAGACCTCAATTTCGTCATCGGTGTAGTCGTTATTGGCGTCCGTGCTCTCAAGGAACACGATGCGGAAGACGAAACGGGCTGCGGCGAGGCGCGCCTGCTCCGGTTCCATGCCATCCTTCTCGCGCTTCGTGGTTTCCTTCGAGAGAAGCTCGCGGATGCGTTCGGAGGAGAGGCGGGGGTGATCCCCGGGGCGGCGGTCGGTCGGTTTGCCGTTGGCGCCGATGACGCGCGGTGCCTGGGCGTTGAATTCGGCGGCCTCGAGGGTTGAGCGGCGAACGGCGGCACGGCGCTCCTCTTCGGCTGCTTCGGCCGCCTTGCGGGCTGCCTCGGCTTGCCTGTTCGCCTCGACCTGCGAGGCGCGACGAGCGACTTCTTCAGCCTGCGAGGCGCGACACTTGGCTTCGGCGACCTCGCGATCGCGGATGCGCTCCATGGCGCGAGCCGCGTTCATGAAACCGGCGATGGTGCCACCGAAGACCTGGGCGTAGAAGCCGACGGCGCGACGCGCGGCCTCTTTCTTCGCCGGGTTTGCCGCGGTCTTGGCCATTTCCTCGAGCGCTTTGAAGTCGACCGATTTTTCTTCGGCTCGGACGAGCGCGGCGAGGTAGTGAGGCCAGCTTCCCGCCGGGGCGCACACGCCCTCGATGACGAGCGCGCGCTTGCCTGCGAAGGCGTGAGGCGGCTCGATACCGAGACTGACAGCCGCGCCGACGGCAACCAGCGTGTCGCTGGTCACCTTGCCCGCTTCGCGGGCTGTCTTGACCGCCTGGGCGGCGGCCAAGACGCACTGATGCTGGGAACTATCGAACTTGATCATCAGAAACTCCTTTTGGGCCGCAGCCCTGTAGTCGAACGACGACAGACCGAACCATCGGGCTGTCAAAAATGGCAATGCTGGCGAAATATCGCCTTATCAAGGAACGAGTTTTTATACCAAAAAAATGGTGTTTTGTCAAGCGTTAGATTGACAAAGAATTCTAGAAAGTAGCGGTTTAAGAAAATTTTTTTGTTAAGTATAAAAAAATACCAGGATTAGACCTGGCATTTTTTGTTTATGTGTGGATTTAGGCGACTGAATCGTCGTGTGCTTTCTTTTTTCCGCGCAGTGCAAAACCAGCCATTAGGCCGACAAGCAATAATACAGCGCCTCCCAAGAGCGCGTTGGTGAGAGTGATGCTGCTTGACGTCGGGGTAGATGTTTGGGTTTCTGGTGCAGGCGGGCTGACTGGTTGGGTCAAGGCTGGAGCTTCTGGTTCGGTAGCCTTTTCTTCTTCTGTCGTGTCTGTGGTTGCATCTGTTTTAGCTTCTTCGGTTGCCACTGTTGGGATGGCGATGGCGATATCTTCGGAAGCAGTCGTCTGTTTCAGGGCGTTGCTTGAATAAAGTTTGAGATGAAGATCGCCTGGAGTCACCGGAATGATGAGCTGGTGATCGGTCGTCAGGGTCTTGTCTTCGAGTGTCTTGCCGTAGGAATCTGTCGTTCCATATTCGACTTTGCTGGTGGCAGTCTTATCCGTGGTCCAGCTGATCTTAAGTAAAGTTCCGTCGGTCGCGAATTCGATATCCGATATCTGGGGTCCCTTGATGAGTTCCGGGGGGATAGTGATGGACGGCAACGGAATCGGCTTAAGGTTTTTTAGCAAATCAGGATCGATTGTCTGTACTCCGCTGTCGGATGATGTCGTCAAAGAAGGCAATAAGCTTGGGTCGATGACGTATTTAGGCGGGGTATAGGGTTTGATTATCGGGTCAGCTGCAAGGTCTGGAGTAATCGTGACCTGTGGCACCGTCTTTGAAGGAATGATGGGGGTGGGGGCTGCTAAGGCTGTGCCTGTGACACACAGTGAAGCTGCCAATGTGGCGAAGAGTATGGCTTTTTTCATATGCCGGGAGCATAGCAATGGGGAGGGATTTCGGGAAGATATGATGTTATGTCCGGGAATTATTTTTTACTCGTAAAATCAGGTAAAAGCTTGATGTTCTTGCTTCATTTTTGGCCTCTTGACAGGTATCGCAGAATTGGGTAATCTGCCCGCACGTCCTACAGTCCCTGAAGAGGGAGCTTCAAAAAGGAGATAACCCCACGCCACAAGCGTGGTTTCGATATCTTCCCGGACGTAAAATGATCTTCGACAACAGAAGAGTGACTAATGACCATATCGGGTTCTACGTAAGTAATTAGACGAAGCTTCGGCTTCGTAGATGAAAACATGATTGATCCCTCCAACCTACCAGGATTGGAGTGGATATTACTGAGAGTTTGATCCTGGCTCAGGATGAATGCTGGCGGCGTGTCTAAGGCATGCAAGTCGCGCGGATCAGTACCGGTAGCAATACTGGTGCTGACTAGCGGCAAACGGGTGCGTAACACATTGGTAACCTGCCTCGAAGTCGGGCACAACTCCGCGAAAGCGGAGCTAATTCCACGATGGGCATGGGGGGACAAATGTCATTCCCATGTAAAGCGCAAAACGCGCTTCGAGAGGGGCCTATGGCCTATCAGCTTGTTGGCGGGGTAAAAGCCCACCAAGGCTATGACGGGTAGGGGATGTGAGAGCATGATCCCCCTCACTGGGACTGAGACACTGCCCAGACACCTACGGGTGGCTGCAGTCGAGAATATTCCTCAATGGGCGAAAGCCTGAAGGAGCGACGCCGCGTGCAGGACGAAGGGCTTCGGCTCGTAAACTGCTTTTATCAGGGAAGAATTTTGACGGTACCTGAAGAATAAGAGGTTGCTAACTCTGTGCCAGCAGCAGCGGTGATACAGAGACCTCAAGCATTATCCGGATTTATTGGGCGTAAAGGGTCCGTAGGCGGTCGCACGCGTCGTGGGTTAAATCCTCGGGCTCAACTCGGGGACCGCTCACGAAACGGTGTGGCTAGAGGCCGGGAGAGGCGAGCGGAATTACCGGTGTAGTAGTAATATGCGTTGATATCGGTAAGAACGCCAAATGTGAAGACAGCTCGCTAGAACGTGCCTGACGCTAAGGGACGAAAGCGTGGGGAGCGAAAGGGATTAGATACCCCTGTAGTCCACGCCCTAAACTATGGATGCTAGATATTGGGAGTATCGACCCTCCCAGTGTCGGTGAAAAAAGCTAACGCATTAAGCATCCCGCCTGGGGAGTACGGCCGCAAGGCTAAAACTCAAAGGAATAGACGGGGACCCGCACAAGCAGAGGAACATGTGGTTTAATTCGTCGGTAAGCGAAGAACCTCACCCAGGTTTGACATGCAGCTGCAAGCCGCTAGAAACAGTGGCCGCCTTCGAGGGTGCTGCACAGGTGCTGCATGGTTGCCGTCAGCTCGTGTCGTGAGATGTACCGTTAAGTCGGGTAACGAGCGCAACCCCTTTCCCGTGTTGAATGTTCACGGGATACCGCCTCGGATAACGGGGAGGAAGGTGGGGATGACGTCAAATCAGCATGGCTCTTACACCTGGGGCTACACACGTGTTACAATGGCGTGGACAAAGGGTTGCCAAGCCGCAAGGCGGAGCTAATCCCATCAAACCACGCCCCAGTTCGGATTGAGGGCTGAAATTCGCCCTCATGAAGCCGGATTTGCTAGTAACGGCGGATCAGCTACGCCGCCGTGAATACGTTCTCGGGTCTTGTACTCACCGCCCGTCACGTCAAGAGAGTTGGAAACGCCCGAAGGCCCTGATGAGGGGACTAAGGCGGAGTCAGCGATAGGGACGAAGTCGTAACAAGGCATCCGTAGCGGAAGCTGCGGATGGATCACCTCCTTTCTAGGGAGAATAATTGTCTCGAATTTATTCGGGATTAGATTCCCAGGTCGATTACTCCGATGTTCATCGGAGAGTCACCCCGGTTTGGTCATAGTCACTTTTCTGAATGTCGAAACAAGACATCCGCGCAAGCGGCTGTTTTTGTTTTTCCGGACGGTCGGATATCATGGATCGGATGGCGATAGGTCGATTCGAAAAAGCGAAAAGAGATTTCGTGGTCACAGCGAAAGCGAACATCAACCGGGCAAAGCGAGGTTTTTCTCCGATTGAGCCTGCGATGTCGGCTGCCGTGGACACTGTATTGGCGGGGCAGAAACATTGGCCGTATCTTGCGGCGAAAGGAGGGGAGCATCTGGTTTTTTCGTTCGACGATCCGCGGTTGCAGGGTATCGTCTATAAAGTGAATTATTTCGAGAGCCTGCCGCTGCTGACCGCCTGGTATGAAGGTGAGGATGCGATGGAGCGAAAATTGGATCTGATGCGTGAGGAGATGGATCAGCGCACAGCGAAGCTCAATCAGATGCGGGATTATTTCGGATTCAACGCCGTACCGCCACAGCGCTTTGTGATCAAGAAATTGCCGGTGACGGATTCGTTGATTATGGCTCTGAAAGCGGAGCGTCTGGTGCAAGGGATGGATTTACCTAAAGAGTTGCCGGTTTGGACCTGCGTGCAACGTAAAATCAAAAAACCTGAAGGACAGACCTACTCTTTGAATGGATATTATCCGGAAAGCAAAGTGAAGTTTGGCAGGTCATGGAGTAGGGAGGATATCGAGACTTATGACGCGGCACATGATGTATTGTTCGGCGGTCCGTTGAGTGAGCTGGATCAAGCGTCGCAGGAGAAGTGGGTATTGTTGGAATATCCGGAGCTGCTTCCGTTGTGGCAGGCAAAGATAGGCGATCCGGTCTTCAAGAAAGAATTACAACAAGTCGTCAAGAAACTTATCGCTTATACGCAAGAAACAGGTGAACTGATGGAATTGGCTGGAGCTGAAAATTTGGTTCTCCTGAAGGAGAAGGCGGGGTGGCAAGTCAAACTGTTCGATGCTTTGCCCATGAAGGGCGTCAGCATGGAAAGCTTAAGGGGAATAACGGCAAAATTAAAGTCCGGGAGGTCTTTGACGTTGCAACAAAGATACGTGGCGATGAATGGTCTGAATACCTTGCGTTTCATTAATGCTTTGGCGTTGATCGCGGAAGTCCCGGAAAGGATGGTCGAGCCTGACGTGATGGCTGTACCGGCTGAAACCTGGCGGCAAGAAATAGCGAAAATTTTCGTAGATAAAGCGTAACAAAACAACCCCGTCGGGGTTGTTTTGTATGGTGGACGGCAGAGGAGTCGAACCTCTGACCTTCACAATGTCAATGTGACGCTCTAACCAACTGAGCTAGCCGTCCGTTCTTTTCGTCCTTTTTGAGGATGTAAAATGCGGTGCAAATTTAGCCGAAAAGACGGAAGATGTCAAACGGAACGCATAATGCCTCAAGACGGCAGCGTGTGATAATTGTGCTGTCGTGTGATATAATCAAACGGACTTAAATTATTTCCTAATCATCCTCATTTATGGAGGCCAAAAGATCAAAACAAAAACGCACCGTCAGAAAGGCAGCTAAGGAGACGAGTTCTCCAATCCCTTGCGGACCGACGGGTGGCTCCATGGAAGATGTACCGAGCGTGTGTGGTCATTCTGGTTGCGGCGGCGGCACGTGCAATGTGCGGTATGTCGGTCCGACTACCCATATCCGAGATCATCATATCGTCCATGCTGCGAAGGGCGCATCAAACGTCTGGACGGCTGCGATTGTAGCCGGCTTGGCCGTCGTGCTGACCGGTGCCATTGCATATACGGCACTCGGCGCCGATTACAACCAACCGGCGATTACTGATATGAATGGTCAGTTCCGTCTCGTGAACCAAAGGTTGGATCGCATGGAGGAAACTTTGCAGACGCTGATGGCCAAGGAAGATGTCCCTGCACCCGCACCGGTAGTCGATGAGTCGTGCTTAGTCAGCTGCTCCGATGCCACCCTCGCCTGTTTCGATGCGGCAGGAGATGACGTCCCGTCCAGACAGGACTGTCTGACTACGGATAGGGTCTGCCGCGCTTCCTGCAAATAGGATTTCGACGAATCAATGAATCAAAAACTTCCCCGTCTGGGGAAGTTTTTGGTCATTCACGGGAGTTTTTGAGTGAGGTGATCGTCTGTTTCAATTTATCGATTATCTGTCGGCTGGATTCAACGATATCTGTGCCAGGAGAGAAGTTGAGTTCAGCATATTCGCGCGTGCCGGTGGCGCCGAAGGGCCGAGCTAGTTCAGCGGCCGAAAGGAGTCCGTTGGCGTGGATCATGGCCTTGCCTGATTCGGAGATCAGGACGATGACTTTCGCTTCTGGAGCATAAGCGATGAGTTCTTTGACTACGCCGTTCAAGTTGTCGAGTCCCGTGCCTGACTCGATGGCATCCTGGTTGGTCAAGACGCTCCAGACCAGACCGAGGTTGCGATCATGTTCCATGCGCGACAGAGCTTTGCCCCAGAGTTTCAGGGTGGGGACCGTTCGCGTTCTCCAAATGCCATGCACGATCTCTTCGCGACGGGCTCCGATGGCCATAAGTTCTGATGCCTTGTTCAAAGTCAGCGGAGTGACGTTGGACGAGCGGAAGGATTGGGTGCGGTAGATCATGCCGCTCAAAAGCGCCGTGGCGATGTCCTCGTCAAGCAGGTTCTTGTTCCATTCCTTGAAGAGATCGAAAAGGATTTCCGTACTGGATGATGCGTTCAGGTCGATTAGGTTGATTTGGCCCCAGTGTTCGTTCGAAGGGTTGCAGTCGATATTGACGATCGGCAAGCGATAGACGAAATCGGCGTGATCGCGGAACAGGTCACCGAGCGAGTGGATGTCGGGGCAGTCGAGCGCTACGATCAGATCAAAGCGGTCTTCGCCATGGCGGAAACTTACGTCGCGCGGCGACCATTCTCCGGCCTGCGGAATCAACGTGACAGTGAGCTGGCCATCTTTCACGTCATAGTGCAGTTCTGCGAGCGGGTTGTGTGAGACATCTAATGAGATCTCGAAAGCTCGTACCGCACCCATGGCTGCTTTGATTTTTTCCAGTCCCGGCAAGAAATGCGGCTTATTGTCGGTGTTCAAGCCTTTGATTACGGTTTCGTTTTGCTTGTTGAGTTTGGTCAAAAATAGGCCTAAAGCGGCTGCTGCGGACAGACTGTCTGTCGTCCAAGGTTCTTGGGTGATGATGAGGGTCCGTTTAGAGCGGGAAATCGCCTCAATCACTTGTCTTTTTACTTCAAAACCCATGTTCAGATAGATTAGATGATTGGCTAGCTTACATTTTGTCCGGAATAAGGTCAAGGGTTTTTCGGCGTAAAATAAGGGTTTTTTGTTAATATTTAACTTTACATAATTATTGGGTCAATACGGTGAATAATCGGGTTGCGATATTCTAAATTAGCCAGTAATATCGATAAATTGATATGCAAGAAATAGACAAATTGCCAAAAGCCTATGATCCATCCTCGGTTGAGGAGGGGATCTTTAAAGCCTGGGAAGATAATGGCTACTTTGACCCGGATAAATTGCCGGAGCGCAATCTGAAAGGCGAGCCTTACTGTATCGTTTTTCCTCCGCCGAACCGGACAGGCAATATGCATCTTGGTCACGCTAAGACCGTAGCTATCGAAGATATCCTCATCCGTTTCCATAGGATGCTTGGGCGTAAGACGTATTGGGTGCCGGGAACTGATCATGCCGCCATATCGACGCAAGTGAAGGTCGAGCAGATCCTGATCAAACAGGGGATGAAACATCCGCGGGTCGAGTTGGGTCGCGAGAAGTTTTTGGAGAAAGTGCGCGAGTTCGCCCAAGGGTCGCGTGATAATATCGTGAGCCAGTGCAAAGCCATGGGCGGTTCGATGGACTGGAAACGGGAGAAGTACACCTTGGATACGGAACGTAACAAAGCGGTGAACACGGTTTTCAAGCTGATGTACGAGGATGGGTTGATCGAACGGGGGAATCGCGTGGTGAATTGGGATCCGCAATTCAAGACGACGCTGTCCGACGATGAGGTGCTGTATAAAGAGGTCGAGGCGACTTTCATCACCTTCACATACGATAAGGATTTTCCGATTGCCATCTCCACGACGCGTCCGGAGACGAAGTTCGGAGACACGGCGGTGGCCGTGCACCCGGATGATGAACGCTACAGACAGTACGTCGGGAAGACTTATACGGCGAATTTCTGCGGCAAGGAAATCAAGATCAAGGTGATTGCAGACCATGAAGTTGACCCGGAATTCGGTACTGGCGCACTAGGTGTTACCCCGGCGCATTCCATGATCGACTTCGAGATGGCGTTGCGCCATGATTTACCGCTGGTCCAGGTAATAGATCAGGATGCGCACATGACGGTCGAGGCTGGTGCGGATTTCGCCGGTTTGACGACAGTGGAGGCGCGAGAAAAGATCGAGAAATTGTTGACCGAGAACGGCTGTCTGATCAAATCCGAAAAGATCAAACAGAATCTGCCCATCGCCGAACGCGGCGGTGCGCCGGTTGAATCCATACCCATGTTGCAGTGGTGGGTCAGGGTGAATAAGAAGTTCAAACTACGTCAGAATACGCTCGGGAAATGGAAGAAGGGTGAGGAGGCCACGCTGAAAGAATTGATGCGGCACGCCGTCGATTCCGGCCAGACGCGGATGTTGCCGGATAATTTCGAGAAGATTTATTTCCACTGGATAGATAATCTGCGCGATTGGTGTATTTCGCGGCAGATTTGGTTCGGGCATCAGGTTCCGGTTTGGTATAAAGGAGAAGACATGAAAATCGGGAATGATTTTCCGGGTGAAGGTTGGGAACGCGATCCGGATACTTTGGACACGTGGTTCTCGTCTGGCATGTGGACTTTTTCGACCTTGGGTTGGCCTGACGCTGCTTCGATTGACGCTGCGGGTAATGTGGTGAAATCGGGCGAGTTGGGCGAATATCATCCGACCTCGGTATTGGAGACGGGACGCGACATCATCTTCATGTGGGTGGCGCGTATGATCCTGATGACGACGTATGCGCTCGGCGAAGTGCCGTTTAAGGATACGTATCTGCACGGCCTGATTTTGGATGAACAGGGTCGCAAGATGAGTAAGTCGTTGGGTAATTCCATCGAACCTTTAGAGATGATCCCCAAATACGGAACAGATGCGGTGCGGCTTTCGTTGGTCATGGGATCGTCACCTGGGATGGACCAGAAATTATCCGAAGAGAAGATAAAAGACTTTAGGAATTTCACGAATAAGTTGTGGAACATCTCGCGGTTCATCCTGATGCAGATCGAAAATAACCCCACCCAACCTCCCCTTACAGTAAGGGGAGGAGAGGAGGGATCGCAGTCGCTTACACTGGCGGATCGGTGGATTTTGGAACGGTTAGCTGAAGTCCAGGGGCGCGTTACTAAACTCATCCAGGACTATCAATTCTCCCAAGCTGGTGAGTTGTTGCGTGACTTCACTTGGAGCGATTTGGCGGATTGGTATTTAGAGATCGCAAAGGTCGAAAAAGGCAAAGAGGCGATTCTGCGTCATGTTCTCGAGACTATAATCAAACTGTGGCATCCGTTTATGCCGTTCGTGACTGAATACATCTGGGGATTGATGGGGAATAAGGATTTGATTGTGGCGGAATGGCCGTCTGCTGTCATTCCAGTGGAGGCTGGAATCCAGAGCGCATCGGAGTTCGAAACCGTCAGGACGCTAATCACCGACGTCCGTCGGTTGCGCGCGGAGCAGGGTGTCGAGCCGGCGAAGTTCGTGGATGTGTGTCTGGTAGGGGCGGATGATCATTCGCTTGTGCGAGAGAGCGAAATGATCATCAAACAGTTGGCGCGTTTATCAGACTTGAAGTCGGTTGAGACTGTCCCCGAAGGTTGGGCTACGGCGGTTTCAGGTACGATGACGCTCGGCATCGATGTAGCAGGCACGGTCGATAAGGAGAAAGAAAAAGCCAAAGCGGAAAAGGAGATTGCAGAGCTTAAGCCATATATAGAATCGACGCGCGCCAAATTAGCTAACCAGGATTTCATCTCCAAGGCGCCGGAGAAGGTGGTGCAGAGCATGAAGGATAAGCTGGCGGAAGCGGAGGCGAAACTGAAGGCGCTAGAGTAAACAAGGACACGAATCTAGATAAAACACCGGCGATTGACGCCGGTGTTTTGGATTGCTACGGTTAATCCCGCGTTCTTTGAAAGGAGGACCGGATGATCGAAGTCCATGGTCGCATGGTTTCCTCGAGCGCTGAACGGGGGATCGATTTGGTCGAAGTCATTTCTTCGCCGCGTTTCAAGCAGTGGGCGGAGCGTCTGGATTCGGGCATGGTCGTCAGGCACGTGCATGTGAAGGCGGCGGACACGTTCGGTGGTCGCATCGCTTTCATCCATCTGCGCCTTAACGTTCTGGATCCGAAAGGCGGTGACCTGGTCAGGTTCCTGTTCCTGCGCGGCAATTCTGTCGCGCTCCTGGCTGTGTTCATCTGCGAAGGCCGAGAATTTGTCGCTTTGATTGTGCAGCCGCGCGAAGCCGAAGGCGATGTAGAGTGCAAGGAAGTCGTGGGTGGCATGTGCGACAAAGGTTCGGATTATCCGACCGTCGCGGCGCGTGAACTGCAGGAAGAATTGGGCATCCAGGTGAGGCCGGAAGAGCTGGTCGATATGACTGAACGTATGGCCAAGATCAAGCGCTCGGGTCTTTTTCCTTCGCCTGGGGCGTGCGATGAGGCGGTGCGTTTCTTTTTGTTCCGCAGGGAAGTCGAACGCGAAGAACTCGAAGCCTTACAGGGCAAGGCGACAGGACTGGCGCATGAAGGTGAGCACCTGAAGGTACGCATCGTGCCGATCGGCGACCTGCCGCACGAATCATCGAATATGATGGCATGGACGGCATACCTCCTCTATCAGCACCTGAAAGTCTTGGGTCGGATCTGATCCGCCCGCTATAGGACCGTCCGCATGACTCGCGGGCGGTTTCTGGTAAATTGAAGTTTTATTGCCATATTCCGCCTTTTTCGATAGTCTTACGCTGTATGCCACAACAAGTATCGACCGAAAAGCCAGCAATCGAGCATTTTTTGGATAGAGCGCGTGAGAATGTGTATCCGACGCCAGAAGCTTTGGGCAAAGAACTCGCATCCGGACGTCGTCTGACGGTGTATTTGGGGGTGGATCCCTCGGGGCCGTCTTTGCATATCGGTCATGCCATAGCGATGCGCAAACTGGCCGAGCTGCAGAAGATGGGTCATCGTTGCATCCTGTTAATCGGGGATTTCACGGCGATGATTGGAGATCCGACGGACAAAAGCGCGACGCGCGTGAAACTTTCGCGTGAGCAGGTCTTAGAGAACTGCAAGAGCTACAAAGAACAGGCTTCCAAGATACTTGATTTCGGCGGAGAGAATCCGGTCGAGCTGAAATTCAATAATGACTGGTTGGGCAAGATGTCGTTTTCTGACGTCGTCGAATTAGCTTCGCATTTTACGGTGCAACAGATGGCGGAGCGCGATATGTTCAGGCGTCGCATGAGCTGGCGCTCCGATTGTCCGTTTTGCGGTAACGAAAACTACATGCCTTCGGAATCGCAGGAAACTTCGGTCGACGATAAGGGCAATCACATTCTAGTCTCGACTTACGACGACAACCGCAAATGGAAATGCAAGAAATGCCGTAAGGAATACGCGCCGGAAACGGCTGGCGAGGTGCATTCGCCGCGACCGGTCTATCTGCACGAGTTCCTGTATCCGTTGATGCAGGGTTATGACTCGGTCGCGATGGACGTGGATTTGGAGATCGGCGGGAATGACCAGACTTTCAACATGTTGGCAGGCCGGACGTTGCTGCGGGAGATGAAGGGCAAAGAGAAGTACGTGTTGACCTGTAAGCTCCTGACCGATCCGACGGGCAAGAAGATGGGCAAGAGCGAAGGCAATATGATCACGCTCAACGATGCTCCGGAGGATATGTACGGCAAAGTCATGAGCTGGACTGACGGGATGATCGTGCCGGGATTCGAGTTGTGTACTGATCTGTCTGACGCAGAAATCAAGGAGATCCAATCTTCCATGGAAGAGGGAGAAAATCCTATGACGCACAAGCGTCGTCTCGCGAAAGAGATCGTGCGGTCATTCATCTCGGATGACGCAGCGGCGAAAGCTGAAGAGCATTTCACGACGGTGCATCAAAAACACGAGATGCCGGAGCAGATCCCGGAATTCAAATTGAAAAATCCGAACAGTAAACTCGTGGACGTGTTGGTCGAGTCAGGGCTGGTCGCTTCGAAGACGGAAGCACGAAGACAGATCGAACAAGGTGCCGTGAAGGTCGATGACCAGGTCGCGACGGACGTGAATGGCGAGGTCACAGCCGGTTCGGTCATCCAGAAAGGTAAGAGATTCTTCGTCAAACTCGTATGAATTATTCCTGGGATGCGATATTGAGCCACGTAGCCAGGAGAGTCGGCGAAGCGGCGGAGATCGAAGTAAAGGCTGATGAGTTGGTCTTGCCGCCCAAGTCGGAGATGGGTGATTTAGCTTTCGGTTGTTTCAAGATAGCCAAGGCGAAGGCGACGAACCCGGCGGAAGCGGCAAAAGAGCTGGCGGCGAAGATGTCGAAGGTGAACGACCATTCGATCGAGAAGGTCGAGGCGGCCGGTCCGTATGTGAATATCGTGCTTAAGACCTCTGATTTGGCGTTGCGTGTCATCCAAGACGTGGAGCGTATGGCTAAAAAATATGGCTTTACCGAAGAAGGCCGAGATAGACAACTGATGCTCGAATATGCGCAGCCGAACACACATAAAGAGATGCACGTGGGTCATCTGCGCAATCTGGTGCTTGGTTCGAGTTTAGCCAGGCTGTTGCTGTTGGATGGTTGGAAGGTGATTTCCGCAAGCTATCACGGGGACGTAGGTGCACACGTCTCGAAATGCTTGTGGCTTTTGGTGCGTCAGCATTCGGATAAGATCGTGCAACCTAAGCCTAAACTGAAAAAAGGCCAAACACCTCCCGCGGATATGCCTGCGGATGCTTGGGCGGATCATGTGATAGAAGGTTTTTCGGTGGAGATGGCTGATCAGGTCCTCCATAGCATAGAAAAAGACAAACGCACCGGGAATTACTTGGGACAGATATATTCCGAATCGACCAAGTTGCTGGAAGAGAACGAAGAATGGAAAAAACAGGTGTCGCTCGTGCAGCAAAAGCTGGAGGCTAAAGATGTAGCTTGGAACAAATTGTGGCAAGAGACGCGGCGTTGGTCCGTCATCGAGATGCAGACGATTTTTCAGGAGCTGGGGGTGCTGATCGACAGGCCGTATTTCGAAAGTGAGGTCGTGGATCAGGGACAGAAGCAAGTGGACGTCTTGCTTAAGGCGGGTATAGCCAAAGAAAGTCAGGGTGCGATAATCGTGGATCTGGAAGCGGAGAAGCTGGGTGTGTTCGTCATACGCCGGACTGACGGGACGGCTTTATATTCGACCAAGGATTTGGCCTTGGCACAGCTGAAGTTCGAGGAATATCCGAAACTTGAACGGAGTCTACATCTTATCGATAACCGGCAGAGCTTGTATTTCAAGCAGCTTTCACGCGCGCTCGGGATGATGGGCATGAAAAAAACCTTGGAGTTCGTGGGGTATGAATTTTTGACCTTGAAGTCAGGCGCCATGTCGAGCCGCGAGGGCAATATCGTCACGTACCAGTCGTTCCGCGATGAGCTGCTGGCATATGCACGCAAAGAAACCGCGGCACGGCACGAAGACTGGCCGGACGGGAAAATCGAACACGTCGCTTGGTGTATCGCCATGGGAGGGTTGAAATACGGGATGTTGAAGCAAGACAGCGACAAGGTCATCGTGTTCGATCTCGAAAAGTCGCTGGCGTTCGATGGAGATACGGGTCCGTACATCCAATATGCGGTAACGCGGCTCAATTCGATACTCAAGAAGGCCGGTTGGGAGCCAGGGAAAAACGGTGCGACGGAAGACACGGGCAGACTCAAAGAACCGCAAGAGAAGATTTTGGCGCTTAAGATGGCTGCTTTCCCTGCAGTGTGCAGGCGCGCTGCGATTGATCTCAAACCGACTGCGATCGCGCGTTGGTGTTTCGATACCGCCCAAGCAGTGAATGATTTTTACCGCGATGTGCCGGTTTTGACGGCCGAGGCCGAAATAAAAGAGGCCCGTCTGCGTCTTGCGGCGTCTGTCGCATCGGTGATGATATTAGGATTGGACCTTTTGGGCATACCGGTGCCAGAGGAGATGTAGGCTTCGGAGGAAAACCACGTCAGGTGGTCTTAATGATGAAAACAGGATAAAATCGTCTTGTTTTCCAACATGCATCTTGTCCCGCTTGAATTATCTTTGACTGTCGGCGCCGGTGCCGCTGCTTTGATTGTGGGTTTCATCGCCTGGTGGAAGAATAAGTGGGGTACGGGGAACGTCTTGTATGCGCTGATGGCGTTTTCTTTGGCCATGTGGACTTTAGCCGATTGGTTCGTGAGTCTTGAGGCTCCGCTCGATCATTGGCAAGTGCTGGGTTGGAAGTTCTATTTTTATTTTTCCGTATGTTTCGGCCCGGCTATCGTGATGCATGCGACTTCCCGTCTCGCGTCGCGCGGAGGTAAATATGGCGCAGGCCTGTTCTATCTATCTTCATCCATCGCGACCTTACTGTTGTATTCAGCGATTTTAGCGCGGGAAATCAAGTTTGCTTGGTTGCCGCAACAAGCCTGCTTGCAGGGGGCTGCGCTTTTGGTGATCATCCTGTATGCGTTAGCTACTTTTCACGTAGCATTCCAGCTATATCCGCAAGCTGTATCCAAGATAGCGACTACATTAGAGAAACGTCGTGCGATTTACGGTTTAGTGATACTTACGGTATTCATGATAGCGGGCGTGTTGCAGATGATAATCGGCCCAGTCCCGACGGGGTTGATGATGCCTTTCATCGCCATAGTGTTTTTGGTGTTTTCCCTCATGTCGTTCGTCAGAACGTCATTTTTGGATGTGGAGCTCGGTAACCTTGAGGCGTTTTTTCTTTTTTTGGCGGCATATGCGCTGGTTATCGTGTTGCGCTCCGACACACGAGAAGAGGCGATTGTCGCTTTGCTCGGCTCGTTGATCGTAGGCGTCTTCGGTTTGATCTCGATACGAACGGTGAAAGGGGAGAAGACAAAGAGGAGACTTCTTGAGGACTCGAATCGTCAATTGAGGATGCTGGAAGAAGCTAAATCCGACTTCATCGATATGGTCGCCCATCAGTTGCGTGGACCGCTCGGCGGTGTTCGGGCGGCATCAGCGATGCTCACCAACGGTGATTTGGGCGAGCTGCCAGAAAAAGCAAGGAAAATGGTGGGACAGATGCAGGATACGGTCTCCAGGTTATTATCCCTTTCCGAGACTTTCTTGAACGCATCGCGCCTTGAGATGGGTAAATATCAGAGCGTACGGGTGCCGACAGATGTCAGGCAAGAGCTGCATAACATCACGACAGAGATGGATACTGTGGTCGCCGCCAAGGATCTGAAGCTTGAGGTCGAGGTCAGCGACGTCGTACCGCAGGTTTTGGACATGGATAAAGAAGTGTTGGAGAATGTATTGTTCAACCTTTTGGATAACGCGGTCAAATATACTGACCATGGAGGCATAAAGGTAGCGGCTACCTTGGAGGGTCGGAACCTGAAGCTGGTGATAGCGGATAGCGGCCCGGGTTTGACGGATGCGGAGTGTAATGATCTGTTCAAGAAATTCCATCGTGGGAAGGTCGGTCGAAGCCATCAGACAGACGGTACCGGTTTAGGTCTTTATATCGTAAAACAGCTCATCGAAGCGGTGGGTGGATCGATAGGCGTGGTGTGCGACAAGCAGCGCGGCGGGAGCGTATTCACGGTCAAATTGCCTTGCGGTTTGGTGTGAGCCGAACCTTTGACAATTTGATTTTGCGTTTCAGGCGTTTTTTGGTACTTTATGCACGTATGTTTTCATCATCAAAACGGCCAGAAAGGCCGGAAAATCAGAATTTTATGCAAAACGGAGTATCTAACGGGATGACCGTCATAGCCAAAGGAGTAAAGGTCGAGGGCGACTTCGACAGCCAGGGTGATGTCATGATCGAAGGTCAAGTCAACGGGCACGTCAGCACTAACGGTCTGTTGACGGTCGGCAATGAAGCGCGTCTGAAAGCGGACGTCAGCGCAGCGAACGCCGTGATAGCCGGTGATCTGGAGGGAACGGTGAATGTGTCGGGAAGGTTGGAATTGAAATCAACGGCTAAGATACAGGGCGACGTGACGTGCGAGACGGCAATAGTAGAAGCGGGGGCGGCGTTGAACGGCAAGTTCATGGTCGGACAGGTGAAGACGCCTTCAACGACGCGCCAGAACGAAGCGAAGAACGCTTCCAAAGAAAGTTAGCGCCCAGCGCAAAGGTGCAAGCATATGCGCCACGGCAATTACGCCTTCATTTACGACGATTTTCTCAACGATCGTAAGTTTGAGCGTGTGCTGTCAGAGGTCGATGCAAAGCTGGCATCGTTGGATCTGACGGGTCGTGTCGGTCGATTGACTTTGTTCCGCAACGCGAGGGATATCGTGCAGAGTCTTGTCCAGGATGGCGATACCACTGTCGTCGTGGTGGGGAACGATCGGACGTTGGATAAGGTGTTGTGGTTTTTACCGGACATGCAAGTCACAATGGCGTATATCCCAGTCGGTCCACCGACGAATGTCGCCAGCCTTTTAGGTATCCCTATCGGTGCCGGGGCGTGTGACGTGCTAAGCGCGAGATTGATCGAGTGGCTGGATGTCGGTCGGTTGGATGACCGATATTTTTTATCCGAGATTTCTCTTTTGAACACTAATGCGGCGATTGAAGTGGAGGGAAGGTACAGGATTTCGCCGTATAAAGGAGGATCCATATTCATCCGTAATTTGGGGAGCCTGACTGAAACGAAACCGGAATGGGCGAACGCGAAAGACGGGTTGTTGGAGGTCTTGATCAAGCCGGTGGAGGAAAAAGGTGGCGTGGGGTTATTCCGTAAGTCGGAAGCGCCTGTGACTAAGCTGTTCTTGAGTTCCGGCAGCATCGTCAGCGATCAGCCGGTTGAAATCAAGGCAGACTACTATACGGCCAACGGAATGCAGTTTTCGATCGGGGTTGAGCCGAAAAAATTACGTTTCGTGACGGGTCGGAACAGGCGTATCAGCCCCGAAGGTGAGGGATTGCAAAAAGTCCGGCACGATGCTAACCTGACGGGCATCTAGAAAAGCAGGCGCAGGTGGCGGAATTGGTATACGCACTAGCTTGAGGGGCTAGCGGGGGCAACCCCATGGAGGTTCAAATCCTCTCCTGCGCACCATCCCATTTCGTTCCCCGACGGGAACTTCGAGGGATCATGCAGAAGGCGACGTCAAACGTCGTTTTTTTGTTTTGTAAGCGGACAATGATCGGGTTTGACGGTCAACCAGGCCTCTGCTACGTTTGGTTCAGTTCGTTGAAGGAGGTCGTGAAGATGAACCGAAAATCGTCGTTCTTTTTTCTCGGATTTGTGACCGTCTCTCTTGTTGGGGGCGGTATCGCGTGTGTTCCTGAAGACGAACCCGTTCATTGTCCAACCTGCGCCGAAGTCATGTCGTGGGATACTGCTGGAAGCGCACGCAGCTCTTATGGCGAGTTGAGCATGAAGAGCGGGAAGGACGACTCCTACGCTTGGCAAATCCTCGAAACGTGCCCTGATTGGAGTATCTACGAAGGGCACAGGGGTGGTACTGGTGCAACCCTGGAGATTGTTTCGTGCGATGAGGGTGTGGTCCTTGAGTGGGCGTTCAACGAGTTCTGGTCAGTTCACCTTTCACAAGGGTGGGCAGGAAAAACGAGTACCGGCATGGCCATAGGGTCGAGTTATGAGGATTTTATTCGGGCCTATCCTGGTTACGAGGACAGCGGGAGCACCAACTTGTTGGTATACCCGAGCGGGATAGCATTTTTTGAAGATGGCCTGCTCGTTGAAGTTACGGTGCGTTGATATTCGAGTCCCACTCTCGGCGCCGTGGTAATCACGGCGCTTCTCCTTTTTTGAAGGATTATGATTTATAAGCGAAGACCACGTCGAAGGACGTGGTCGGGTCGGGGGCAAAGATGTGCTGAGATTTCTTTTGGCTCACAACTGACGGAAAAAGTGATACAATCTCGACGTATGAGAAAAATCAGCCATCATTTATTCGTTATTGTTGCCTTCATCTTGTGTGTCCCGAATCTGTCGTACGCCGCTTTTTTTGATTCAAGCGCCTCGTATCCTGTCGATAGGTTGCCAGCAGCTACCGAGGTAGCTGATTTTAATGGAGACGGGAGAGTCGATATCGCCACGACAAATGTCGGATCGGCTACTGTTTCGATTCTTTTGAGCAGCGGTTATGGGACTTTTTCTTCGGCTGTTAGTTATGCTGTGAATACCGACCCATATGCTTTAGTAGCTGCGGATTTCGATGAGGACGGGGATTTGGATTTGGCGGTTTCTGATGGCGGTGCGCGAAGAGTCAGCTATCTCGAGGGCGATGGTGACGGCACTTTTCAAGCTGCGGTCGATTATGCGGTGGGCAATAGCCCGCGTGGACTGACGTATGGGGATTTTGATGGTGATGCCAATCTTGATTTGGCCGTAGCGAACATGGATGACGGGACGGTTTCGATACTGCTTGGTGGTGGTGACGGCACTTTCGCGGCGGCAGTCGATTACGCTTCGGGATTGTACCCGACGGATGTCGCGACAGGTGACTTGGATCACGACGGGGTCTTGGACTTAGCTGTCGTCAATTCCTGCTCTGGTTGTTTTGTCCCATATAACGGCGGAAACGTCAGGGTCATGTTGGGTGTCGGCGATGGTTCCTTTCCGGCCGGGACTACTTATACGGCAAAGGGTTCGGTGGCGGTCGTCTTAAAAGATCTTGATAGTGACGGTTGGCTGGATGTCGCAATCGCAAGACGCTATGGGAATAGCGCGGGGGTTTTGATGAATAAAGCAGACAGCACGGGAGATTTGTTGGCGAATGTGGATTACGCAACGGGATCGAATCCTTCAGACGTAGCTGTTGCTGATCTTGATGGTGACGGCATAAAGGATTTGGTGGTGGCAAATTCTGGCAGTCATACCTTTGCGTATCTTTTGGGCGTCGGTGATGGCACCTTCGGGAGCGCCTCGACGACGGCGACAGGCGTGAGTCCTATGTCGATATCTGCTTATGACTTCAATCAAGACGGCAAAGCGGATGTAGCGGTGGCTGACGGCAGCGATGATGATTTAAGGATTTTTTTGGAAAGCTCCGCCCCGGAAATCGATGCGTTAAGTCCGACTAGCACCACGGCAAATACTACCGGATTGACAGTGACTGTTGACGGGAGCGGTTTTTCTCCGAATTCCGTGATCAGGATTGACGATAACGACAGGACGACTTCTTTCGTGAGTTCTTCGCGATTGACTTTGCTTTTGCCAACATATGAGACTAGAATCGTGACGACCAAGACTTTCAAAGTGTATAACCCGACCACCCTCAAGCTTTCCGCTGGCGCGACTTTTACGGTGCTTAGCTCGGGTGCACGCAACAAGGGTGCGGGTCTCCCCGCGGAAGCATATCTGCCGCCCGCTGAGCCACAGGATGGATTCAAGGTTGTCCTTAACGGAGGAGATGGAAAAACGACGGAGCGAAAAATCGGGGTCATACTTAAGGCCGTTGCGTCTGTCGAGCCGCGTGCTACAAAATTTTCGATTTCCAACGATCCAGATTTCAAAACAGCATCCATCATAAGTCTGGACGAGCTGACTGGACAGCGTCTTGCGTGGGATTTATGCGCGGAGTCGGGAGGAGAGATCGTACCAATAGATTGCCCTAAAGGGGAACACGCGGTGTATGTGAAGTTTTACACTAAATGGGGTCGTCCATCTCCTGTGATTAAAGCTTCGATCGATTATCGTGATGTTCCGGCCTTGGCCAGTCTCGAAAAACCAAAAGATTCTTCTGGTGCGATTTATGCGTTTTCGCGAGATTTGAAGCTAGGCAGCCGCGGTGAAGATGTCCTGAAATTGCAAAAGATTCTTAATGCTAAGGGTTTTTTGGTGGCCATGACCGGCCCGGGCAGCAAGGGACATGAAACGACGTATTTTGGCTTGGCTACCCGCGATGCTTTGGCGAGGTTCCAAGAAGCTAATGCGACAGAAGTGTTGAAGCCATTAGGCTTATTAAAAGGGACCGGTTATTTGGGCGTTTCTACCAGGCGGTTATTGAGCGGTAAATAGAAAGACATTTTTTTAGAGAAACGAAGACCACGTCGAGAGACGTGGTCGGTGAGGTGGGTCGAGTCAGGAGGCGAAGATGCGCTGGAAGGCGAGCTGGAGCGGGGTGGGTGGACTGGCAGCGCGTTGATCGTCGCAGAGGGCGATTTGGATGTCTTCAGGGATTTCTACGTCGGCCTTGTCGAGAAGAAGGTCAACGAGATCCTCGACGGTGTCCAGACGCTCTTCGGGCAACGATCCGTAGCCTAGTTGCCTGAAGGGTTGGAGCTTCTTTTGCTGCGCGACATCGCGCAGCTTGCCCTCGACTTGCGCGTAGAAGCTCTGTAGCGGCGAATCCCATCCTACGGTCCAAATGAGTCCATCATGCTCGAATGTTCTGCGGCTCATGAATATTCTCCTTGTTCAGCCCTCGTCGTCCAAGACCGTTTTCTTGGCGCGAAGGACGATGCAAGATATATGTTTTTAGCGTTTTTGTCAAGGTTATGCGCGTTAGATAAGATGTATCAAATATATGTTTAAACCAGAGATGTCTGTCCAAAGCCCGAGTGACCATTATCAACGTATGTTGGCAGCGGCCAACGCTCGGCTCGCGTCATTAAAAGATAAACCCTTCGCTAATGACGCGAAGATAGTCGCCGGTTGGGAGAAAGAAAGAGAACAGCGCTTGGTCGGGGCGGCGGAATACATCATCGGTTTGGTGGGCAAGGCTGATACTCAAGAATTACGGAATGCGGTAGCCCCAGAGGATTTGAAAGCAGTGCTTTTGCGCGGCAATGCCGAGTACGAAGTCCTGATGATGATCGGGGAGGGAAGAGATGAGCTCGGCGTTTTGGTTGATCAACGCAGAAAAGATATGCTAGAGGTCGAAAAGACGGTCGAAGAATTCTCTGATAAGAATGTCCAATCGGTGCTGGAGAGGCTGTGGAAGAAGCTAAAAGAAGCAGAAACCAAGCTGATTCCTTTCGAATCGAAAGATATTTGGACTAAACTGGATGCTGGATATTACGTTTCTTTCCGGGCGAAGTTTTTGGAAGAGTTGGAGAACGTAAAAACTACGTGTGAGAAATACAAGGAGATGGCTTCCAGGAAAAGATAGGGATTATTTTTGAGTAAAAACAAAAAGCCCGTTTGGCGGGTTTTTTGTATGGTGGACGCCAAGGGATTTGAACCCCTGACCTTCTCGGTGTAAACGAGACGCTCTAACCAACTGAGCTAGGCGTCCATAATTGTTGGCTAATGGTATAGAAGTTGGTTTAGATTGTCCAGCCTGGTGTCTTGTTGAGTTAGTATGGTTTTATATTAATTTTTGCCTTAAATAAGATAAAATGACATGTCTAAATTTAGTTGTAAAATCTGTAAGTATTTTACTTGACAAAAGTATCAGAATATGTTAACTTGTCATGTTAAAGCTGGCTTTCCGAGCCTGCTCCCTGGTTTACATGGGGTTGGCTCGGACAGCTGGATTTCAAGTAAGTACAACGGGAGGAATCCCCGCGGCTGCTTGTGTCTGGCGTCTTGAACCTTCGAAGGAGTGCGTCATGATGTACAAGTCGTATTGCGTCGTCGCCGACAGCCGTTCCGTCAGCATGGTCGAATTCGTGTCCGAGGACGGAACGAATTACGCGATTCCAATGAAGGCGATGAAGAACGAGAACGGGGATGAGGTCGGCTACGCGGACTGGTCTGGCGCAGGGGATCATCGTCGTGTCCTCAAGAGTGGCGACGTCTGTGCAGTCAGTGGTGAAAGGCAAGGTCGCGTCGGTGAGTGGTTGCTCTGCAACGGCGTCCATGAGTTTTGGACGACCGACGAGAGCATCGCTAATGCCGTCGTCGCCTCGGTCAAGCTCGGAAAGACGCTCTCGCCGGCGACCCACCATTATCGTGACTACTACATGATGTAGCCGCGACCTCCTGCTCCTTCTAATATTAGGTCGAGGATAGAGTCCTTCTATCCTCCCTTCAGCCGCGTTGTTGATATTATTGACGACGCAGCCGAAGGCTATGGATCCTCAAGCGACTGACGGGTGGAATATCCCGGAAGCGCGAAAGGAAGAAGCTTTGAACCTTGGAGGTCGTCGTGAGGACGATGTATTCAGTGACGTTGTCGCCAGGCAGTGCTCGTCTCGTTTCGTTCAAGACTGACGACGGCGTCCACTACAAGGCACAGACCCAGAACCACGTCGGTCTCGGAGCCGTCGAACGAATCGTTCGCGGCAATGGGGTCTTCACGGTTTTTGGAGATGTGCAGCTCGGTCGGACGGGGCGATGGTTTAGTCTCTTTGGAGGAATCCAGGAGTTCTGGACAGCTTCGCGGGAAGTCGCCGAGGCTGTGCTCGCCACGCTTACGATGCGTAGCGCAGCCTGATAAGGAGAATCGGTTCTCGATCCTCCCCTTAACTTCCTGTCTGAAATTATTCAGATGGGATGAGAGGAGAAAAATAAAAATAAACCAAGCCCCGCTTAATCGCGGGGTTTGTGGTATCTTGATGTCGTATGCGGGTTTTATTGATCCATGGTTATAAAAGCCAGGCTGACGCGGGATGGCTAAAAAGGCTGCGCGATGATTTGATTGCGCGCGGCGCTGAAGTCGCTGTCGTCGCGCCAGGAAAAGAATTTGTTTGGGAAGTTTGGAGAGAGGGTTTACGCGGTGCGTTGGGGGCTTCTCCGGACGTCGTGGTCGCGCATTCGCTCGGGGCATATGCGCTGCTGAAGGTGCTTGGAGAATCACGGGCGAAAATGCGGAAAGTGTTGTTGGTCGCAGGATTCGCGCGAGAGTATTCGAGCCCAGTCATCGACCATCTGAAAAATAAATTCGTCGCGTGGTTCGACGCTGAAATACCGTTTGAGGATGTCAGACGTCGCGCGGCGGAGTGGCGTGTGTTCCATTCGGATGATGACGAGATCGTGCCGCTTGAAGAGGGGAAATGGTTGGCTGAACGATTGGGTGCGCAGTTACAGATTTTGCATCTTAGACATTTGGGTGATGAACAAGGCGAGATCGAAGTTCCGGAAGTGCTGAAGGAAATTTGGTCGTAGGCAGCGCGTCGCGTATCATGTAGGTATATGTCATTGAGAGTATTGGCTTTAGGCACGGGCATCTGCGTGAACGGGGTGCGCCATGTCCCGGATCGTCAGCCTCCCGCTTATTTGATTGAAGTTGATGGGCTCAATATGCTCTTCGATTGCAGTGAGGGGATACGGTTCAGGTTACAGGCTGCCGGGATCGATTACGGCTTGATTACGCATGTAGCGGTGACACATGCACATCCGGATCATGCCTGCCTGCCGCAATTCATCCAGGCGAAGCTAGGTAGGCATCTTTGGGGTCAGCATGATCCACGTACATCGGAACTCAAGATTTATCTGCAGAAGACTTTGGCGCGAGATTTCCCTCAAGTCTGGAATTGGCATCAGCCAGAGAATGATGGAGGCTACTGGAATGAATTCGCACCGGAATTCGTGCCGATGGAGAACGGTTTCGAGGAAGAATTGAGGCCGGGGATCAAGTTTAAGGCATTTAACGTCTATCATGGCTACGGAAAACATCCTGCGATGGGATTCAGGCTGGAGACACCGTACGGCATCGTCGCATATACGGGCGATGCAGGCGTCTGCGAAGGAGCGCGCATCTTGGCGCAGAGCGCGGATCTGTTGATCGCAGATTGCCAGGTCAGGGTCGGTCAGGAATATACCGGCGGATACGGACACATGGGGCCGAGGCAGTGCGGGGATATCGCACTGAAGAGCGGCGCCAAAAAGTTGTGGTTGGTGCACTACATGGGCTTGGATGAACCGCAGGTCATGCTGTCGGAAGTTAGGGCTTCCGGCTATTTCGGCGATACCACAGTGGCGCAGGACGGGGAGAGGGCGGAGTTCAAGTAAATTTGTTATAATGCGTGCATTATGATTACCCGTATCATCATCGGCTTGGTCCTTGTGGCTATCGGTTTCGTATTCGTCTGGAAAACGAGAAAATTCATCGAGACATTCGGTTCTATCTCTTGGGCGGACGCCAAGCTTGGGGGCGGGGGTACCAACATCATGTATAAGACGATCGGCTTGATTTTGATCCTGGTCGGTTTCTTGTGGGCGACGAACATGTGGACTGCATTTTTGGAAGCGACGCTCGGCGCGGCATTATTCCCGCAGCAGAAATAATATGAAGTACCAAAGCGGCACGGAGCTGATAAATCCATTCAAGCTATTGGAACGAGTCGGGATCAGGCAAGGGGACCGTGTGGCGGATTTGGGTTGCGGTTCACTGGGGCATTTTGTTTTTCCCGCCGCCCAGTTGGTCGGAGCACCGGGTGCGGTGTACGCCGTAGATATCCAAAGGAGCGTACTCGACCAGATCGAGAGACGTGCCAAGGATCAGCAATTTTGGAACGTCTTTCCCGTCTGGTCGGATATCGATGTGTATGGCGCGACGCGGATCGATGAGGGATCGTTGGATCTGACCTTGCTCGTGAATAACCTTTATCTTTCCCAGAACAAGCCACAGCTTGTGCGTGAGATGGCGCGTTTGGCGCGACCGGGTAGCCGCATCGTGGTAGTGGAATGGAAGACGACATCAAGTCCGCTCGGCCCCGCACCCGACCAGCGCATCGATGCCGAAGAGGCGAAGAAGGTGCTTGAATCGCCATTGATCGAATACCACGATAGTTTTGAGGCAGGACCCTACCATTACGGCTTGATTTACTATCGTACCAATAAACAGTTAGGAGATTCCGTTCCGTCCTCCGAGGTATAGGTTCAGGATTTGATTCCGAGGTAAGCCTGGGATAATGGAAGAGGACGGCTTGCCTTTCATCTGATTTTCTGGCAGGATTTGGTGCAAATATATGCAGTTACCTCCACCGCTTTCGTTACGTTACTGGTTCGCGATCAGCCCGACGCCTTTCATGTTTTGGGTCGATATCGCCCTGTGGGTCGTCTTCGGTCTGTTGTTCGTCTCTGGCGTCGCGGCTTTTTTCGTGAAAGCAAAGTCCAAACAAGATAAGCTAGTGAAACGGGCCATCGGTCGTTTGGGTAACTTGCTCATCACCATGTCTCTAGTCGGGCTGTCGCTGCAGTTCTTCAGTTACGAGCGCATCAATATCTTATCGATGAGGGTTTTGTATCTGGTCTGGTTGGTCGGGACTGCATTTTGGGCTTGGACGATTTATCGTTATTGGACGGTCGAGATACCGAAGATCATGCAGAAACGACAGGCGGACGAGAGCATCAACAAGTGGCTGCCGAAGAAAAAGTGAGGTGACCGTGTCATGGATAAACGCAGAGTTTTCGGGAATCGCGGCGAAGATTTAGCCGCGTCCTTTTTTATCTTGCAAGGTTATGAAGTCGTCGAGCGTAATTGGAATTGCCGCTTAGGGGAAATCGATCTGATCCTCGAGAAGGACGGTAAGCTGCATTTCGTCGAGATAAAGACGCGACGGTCTTTGGAATTCGGTTATCCTGAAGAGGCGATAACGCCGACGAAGCTCAAGCATCTGGCGCGCGCCATCGAGATGTATTTGCGCAGTAAAGGAATCGAAGGGGCTGATTTTCAGGTGCATGCTTTGGCGATACTGATGCAGCCCGATCAGCCGCCGAACTTCAGATTCATTGAGGGTATCCTTTGACGCTCCGAGGATTTTGTGGTTATTTGCCTCTAGGTCTTTTACGGAGGTTGGATCCATGGGTGAAAAATGTTTGGCCTGCCGTATTGATGCAGGCGAAGTGGTTGTCCCCGGCGGAGAAATCTACAGCGATGACCACTGGGTCGTGGAGCATGGCGTCGTCAGCACTGCGCCGGTCGCGCTTGTATCGCTGAAGGGCCATATGGCGGTCAGGTGTCGTAGGCACGTCGAGCATTTCTATCTGTTGACGGACGAGGAGTTGCTCAACCTCGGTCTGCTGTTGCACGATGTCGCAGAGGCCGTGGCGCGGGCGACCCGTCCGGAACACGTCTACGTGTTTCTGTCAGGCGAAGTGATGGGACACGTCTGTTGGCATGTGCTCCCGCGTTACGTCGGTATGCCGGCCAACCAGGCCGATGTGTTGAACGGCCTATTTCGGCTGAAAACGTGGGTCTGTTCTCATGACGAGGCGTCAAAGACCTCGGGTGAAATCAAGGGATTCCTTGACCAGCTGGTGGCCGCCCGAGGGAACAACGAGCTCTACGCGCACATGGGTTGGCGTTAAGATGTTCGTGCTTTACGGTTTCGGTTCAGCCGTCCTGATCCTGTTCATCTTCTGGTTCGTTGCTGTGATCTCCAAAGTGTCGGGAAAGAGGGACTCGAAGTTCCCCAACGAGCCTTGACAAAAACGGCGAAGCGTGCTTGAATAGCGAGTATCAAGCGCGCCGCCCTGCAGAGGGCACCGTCACACGTGTGGCGGGAACGAAAAAACGCAGAGAACAAGGAGAGAAACGTCATGTCGAAGGAGAAGAGCGACTATGGGTAGCGTCAGCTTCTCGACGATCATAAGTTATCCGACGAGAAGGACGACGACGCGGCCCGGCATCAACAGCTGTACAACGACAACCATGATCCTCACCGGCGCCGGCGACTACGCGCTGCGCGAGGGCCAGTTCACGGGCATCGACGAGCTCGAGGGCTGAGCTGACTTCACGGAGGCCGACATGGCCAAGAAGATCGACTACGGGTAGTTGTCTTCGACCAACGCAACGTGCCGACCCCCTCCGAACATCTGCTACTTGCGCGACGCACCAACGTGACGACACCGCGCCGCGCGCCTCCACATCGGTCCAAGTCTCGGACCAAGAAGCCCCGGGTACAAGCTGTACGCCGGGGCTTTCCAATTTTATTTAATCAGCATCGCGTCGCCGAATGAGTAGAAACGGTAGCCTTTGGAAATGGCTTCGGAATAGGCACGCAGAACCGTCTGACGCCCCCAGTCTGGATCATTTTTATGTTCACCGACGAAGGATGAGACGAGCACTATCAGGGTCGATTTTGGAAGGTGAAAGTTCGTGATAAGACCGTCGATAGTTTTGAATCTGTAACCCGGTGTGATGAAGAGTTTCGTGAAGCCGTGGGTTATGCCAGATTCGAGTGCGCGTACGGTTGTGGTGCCGACGGCGATGACGCGTCCGTTGTTTTGTTTCGTCGCTTTTATCGCCTCGCTGGTCTCAACCGGGATATCCAACCATTCTTCGTGCATCACATGCTCTTCCAGTGTGTCAGTCTTCATGGGGCGGAATGTACCAAGACCGACATGCAGGATTACTTCAGCGAATTTTACGCCTTGTGATTTGAGTTTTTCCATCAGCTCCGGAGTAAAATGGAATCCGGCAGTCGGTGCAGCGACGGAACCGATTTCTTTGGCATAAATCGTCTGGTAATCGCTGGCATCGGAAACTTTTTTCTCGACGTAAGGTGGGGTCGGTACTTGGCCGATCTTGTCGGTTAGGGTCAGGACTTCTTCGGGTGGTTTTTGGAAATCCAAAATCACCGTACCATCGTCTTTTTTTCCTACTACGTTGCAGGTCGAGCCATCAGCGAATTCGACGATCGAACCGATTTTCAGTTTGCGTCCCGGTTTGGCGAGGGCGATCCATTTGTCGCCTTCTGGATGAAGCAGGAAGACCTCTACATCCGTCGGAAGCCGGGCGAGGAGGCGTGCTTTGAAGACTTTACTGCGATTAACCACGAGGAGGTCCCCTGGGCGTAAATAGTCGATAGTGTCGTAGAAATGCTTGTGTTCCAGTGCGCCTGACTGCCTATCTAAGATGAGCAGTTTTGAGCTGTCGCGGGGACGGACGGGTTCTTGGGCAATGCTATCCGGCGGCAGGATATAGTCGAAATCAGAGGTTTTCATGCTGCGTAGATTGCCATGACGCGCGTTTATGGGCAATAATTCGTCGCCATGAGCGACAAGACTTGCCAAAATATCAAGCATTTGATATATTCTCGCCACTAATATGAAGGCAGCAATCCATCCAAAATACTTCCCGAAAGCGAAAATAGTCTGCGCTTGCGGCAACGAAATGATTGTCGGTTCGACGATCGAAGAGATCCACGTGGAGCTGTGCTCTAAGTGCCATCCTTTCTATACCGGAAAACAGAAATTGATCGACACGGCACGCCGCGTCGAGAAGTTCGCCGAGCGCCAGCAGGTCTCGGACGTAAAATCGTCCAAGGCTACGGGCCGCAAAGCCAAGACAGTCAAACGCGCTGCCATCAAGGAAGCCAAGAAAGCGCAGAAGAATCCGACACAACTTTCAGAAGCTTAGATATCGAATACAGAACCGCCGTTGCATGATGGCGGTTTTGTAATACTGGAAGCGATAAGTACGTGGTACGATGTACGTGAAAAAATATGCCTGACCTGAATAAAGCCGCACAAGAAGTGCGCGAAAAAATGAAGAGTTTGGAGGACGACTTGGGGCGACCCGAGGTCATCGCGGACCAGAAAAAGTTTCGTGATTTTTCGCGTGCTTATGACCAGATCCAGCGCGTCGCGGCTATCGCTGACGAGTATGCGGCGGCCGAGAGAGCGATGCAGGATTTGCGTGCCGCACTCGCGTCAGACGAGGCTGATCTGAAAGAACTGGCGCAGGCAGAGATGCCGCTCGCGGAAAAACGCTTGGCAGAAGCCGGTGCAGCTTTTGAAATGGCGCTGGTCCCGCCTGATCCGCATGACGAGAATGATGTGATCGTGGAAATCCGCGCCGGTACTGGCGGGGAAGAGGCGGCCCTGTTCGCGTCGGATCTTTTCCGTATGTACACGCGTTATGCTGAACGCAAGGGTTGGAAGGCCGCGTTGATATCCGAATCGCAGGCAGAGCAAGGTGGTTTCAAGGAGGTCGTATTCGGCATCAAGGGTAAAGGCGCATACGGTCAATTCAAGTACGAATCGGGTGTGCATCGCGTGCAACGCATCCCGACGACGGAAAAAGCGGGGCGTATACATACATCGACAGCGACGGTCGCGGTTTTGCCTGAAATCGAGGAGACCGAGGTTGTGGTCAACACAAAAGATTTGCGTATCGATACTTTTTGCGCTGGCGGTAAGGGCGGTCAGTCGGTGAATACGACATATTCGGCTGTGCGCATCACGCACATGCCATCGGGCATCGTGGTCAGCTGCCAGGATGAGCGTTCTCAGCTGCAGAATCGGGAACGTGCGATGACTATCTTGCGCGCCCGTTTGTGGGAAGCGGAAGAAGAAAGGAAGCGTAATGAGTTGGATTCGGAACGGCGTTCACAGATCGGGCACGGAGACCGTTCGGAAAAAATCAGGACCTACAACTATCCGCAGGATAGGATCACCGATCATCGCATCAAGCACTCTTGGCACAGCATCCCGAATATTTTGGAAGGAGATATGGATGACATGATTTTGGCGCTGAAAACCGGTAAGCAGGGCGACGAAGCGGAGGATTGAAGGATTTTTTTAGTCAGGGCTTAACAAATTCATAAAATGCGGTAAACTTAGTCCGCATTTTATGTTTACAAAACACTTCAGAAAAGTCCTGCTTGTAGTCATGCTGGTGGTCTTTATCCCTTCGTTTGTCACTGCCGCAGAGGGCGGCCAAGGGCACGGCGGTGATGCCATTTTTATTTTGGCCATGTTGGCTTTATTGGTCGTGCTAGCTAAAGCCGCCGGCGCGTTAGCTGAAAAAATTGGTCAGGTTTCGGTGTTGGGCGAGCTTGTTCTTGGCATGGCTTTGGGCGCTTTGACGCTTTTTGGTCTTAATGTTTTTGAAGCCTTGAAGGCTGATCCATACGTTGCCATATTTGCCGAGTTCGCTGTTATTTTGTTGCTTTTTCAGACCGGTTTGGAATCAGACCTGCAACGCATGGCGAAGGTCGGTTTGTCGGCATTTTTTGTCGCTATTGTCGGTGTCGTTTGTCCGTTCTTGCTCGGCACTTATTTCGTCGGTCCTTGGCTTTTGCCGGGTCTGACCAGCAATGCGTATCTCTTCTTGGGCGCAACTTTGACGGCGACTTCTGTGGGTATTACGGCACGAGTTTTTAAAGATTTGAAGATTACGCAGACGCGGAGTGCGCAAATAGTTTTAGGTGCGGCAGTCATTGACGATGTTTTAGGTCTTTTGATTTTGGCTGTAGTGGCGGCGATAATTTCTGCGGGCCATGTCGGAGCAGGGGAGATTGTAATCATCGCAGGAAAGGCATTGGTTTTTTTAGCCGGCAGTATTGTTGTTGGAAGATTTTTTGCGCCGCATATCGGCAGTTGGCTCTCAAGGGTCCACGAAGGTGTAGGCATGAAGATGGCGATGGCATTATTTTTTTGCCTAGGATATGCATATCTTAGTACCTTGGTGGGGTTGGCTCCAATTGTGGGCGCTTTTGCCGCCGGTCTCTTGCTTGATCCCGTGCACTTTAAGCGTTTTCAAAGTCCCAGATTAGTGTCTGACATAGAAGACGCAATGCGTGATTGTAGGCAGAATGACGTCCGTTCCAGCGTAGTTAAAGCAGTCGATGAGCATCGCCATCGGCATGTCGAGGACTTGGTCGAAGGCATGGGGCAATGGTTCGTGCCATTGTTTTTTGTGATCACGGGGCTACAGGTTAATTTAGCTGTCTTAGGTGATGTAAAAGTTATTATGGTCGCTTTGGGTATCGCCGTAGTCGCGATAGTCGGTAAACTCGCGGCAGGACTTGTGGCAGGCAAGGGGGCTGATTGGAAGCTGGTAGGTATCGGTATGGCGCCGCGTGGCGAGGTCGGTTTGATTTTTGCCAATGTAGGTAAAACTCTTGGTGTCGTGGATGACAAGACTTTCGCTGCAATTGTGATTATGATCATCATTACTACGATTTTTACGCCGGTGGTGCTGCCCCGGTTTGTGAAGAAGGCTGTCGCCATTTCAGCTACTTGACACTTGGCTACATAATTAGCTAAATCTGAGTCAGCACTTTCCATGGAGGCCAGGATGGCGCAGTTGACGATTGTGGTGTATTTCAAGGATGGCGTGCACATCGCTGCGAACATCTTGGGTACACGTCCAAGCATGCACTTCAGTGGTGAAGTGTTCGTCATGAGCACTGAACTGGGTTCGGGTATTGCAGAGAACCTCAATCGGCGCGAACTGGAACGGCGCGTGAGGCAAGAAGCCAGAAGGCGTAACATTTCGTTCGTAAAAGGGTTAGACGACATAAAACGCGGAGGCTGAAGCGTGAAAACCACGGGAAGACTAACTTATCAGAGAGTCAGCGATGGCTCTCTTGCTTTTTATCTAAATTTAGCCCAGGGGTTGACATTTGTTGTAATTTATGGTGAGCTGTATCGTTCACCAACTTGGGGGACGGGTTCTTTCCACAGAGGAGGATTGCGATGCGGAAGCATGTCATGTTTGTATGTTTGTCCGTGCTGGTCGCGGCTTGCGGCGACAATTCCGACGGCGCGCCAGTTCAGGCGCCGGTCGAAGACGCAGCGGTTGAGGCGGCAAGCGACGCGCCCGAGAAGGACGCGGCGGCAGAGGCAGAGGCTGACGCGGCGCCCGAGAAGGACGCGGCGGTCGAAGACGCAGCGGTCGAGGCGGCAAGCGACGCGCCCGAGAAGGGATTCTGCGACGATGTAGAGGAGGGTATGGCTGCCCTTTACTTCATCGCCCCACAGCCGCGAGGCGACGGCTTCTTGGCGGCAGCGGCATGGGTTGCTTACCCGCCGTACGCCAATCGGCCGGACGTCGAGTGGACGAATCCCTATCCGGGGTGCGTCGCCAAGTTCTCGAGCGAGCAGACGTTGGTTTGCGATTTCGGGCCGGCGTTCCAGGGGATGAAGATCGGTGCGATCTTTGGCCTCAACGACGGGTCTCCGACCGGACCCATCTTCGACGACAACTACTTCAGCTGGGTCGACGGAAGCGTCATCACGGTCGGCGAGGTCTATGCCTGCAAGGGCAAGACCGTCGTCGGCACGATGAAGGACGGCGTCTACGAAGGCGTGCTCAAGGCGGACGACGATCCGCAGAGCGCCAACATGCAGTTCGTGGTTCCGTGATCGTTCAACTTGCGCCCCCGCGTCGTGGAAACACGGCCGGGGGCGCCATAGCATCTGGGAGGATTGCGATGATGAAGAAGCTATTGCTGGCGGTGGTTGCCAGCTTGTCGCTGGCAGCATGTTTCGGTGAGGAATTCACGGTCGGCTCATCTGAGCAGGCCGACGCGCAGCCCGGACTCGACAGTTCACCGGACAGCGGAGAGGCTGCGGTTGAGACTGGAGACGAACAGAAGGTCGAGGCTTCCTCTGAATCCGGTGAAGATGTCGACGCGGCGAACGATGCGTTGCTCGAGGCTGCAGAAGATTCCGCCGATGAAGCGGAGGTTGATGCGGCCGAAGAGGCGAGCGTCGATGCACCGGTGGATGCGGCTGAAGAGCCAGAGGCTGATGCGGCAGAGGATGTCGCGGTCGATTCGCCTGAAGAGGCAGATGTCGGATTGGACGCTGCGGACGACGGCGAAGCCGAAGCAGATGTCGTTACTGACGTCCACGAGGCAGGACAGGACGCGACTGACGCGCCGCTCGACACGGGTCCGCTTCCGCCTTGCGACATCATCCCGCCGACGGGGTGGTGGGTCTGCTACGTGCTCGAGCATTCGGGAACTCCGCAAGGGTTCGTCGGGCTGTCCGGTGGAATCGTTCCGCCGGGGCAGAGCATCGAGAGCTACTGGAACGACCCGATGAACGGCGAGGCGAACACCAAGTGCATCTCGCCGAGCAATCTGCTCGATTACGTGCTGTGTCCGCTTGGCGCTCTCGATTCCGATACGCGGGTGCAGTTCATCGCCGCTCTGCACCCCAATCCTAACGACGGGTTGATGGCTGGCACGCAGGGCTGCGACACCGTGGCCTGCAGCGGCGAGGCCTACATCTACCACAACGGCGTGGTGGTTGGGAAGATGCTGAACAGCACGCCGGATGGTGTGCTCGACTTCATCCCCAACTTCACGCCTCCCAACCGGTTGAACCTCTATTTCGACGTCCAGTAGCCGGGCTGGACACCTTCCTTCAGGACCCTGTGCCATTCTGGTACGGGGTCTTGCCATTTTAAAGGCTTTCTGCTAAATTTAGCCCACCCTAAACGGGTTTCATAACTTATTCATCTCTCATCCGCAGCCAAGATTTTCGGAGGCCTGTCCATCGGTACCGTTCGGTGGATTCCGAAAATTTGCGGAGAGGCTTAAGGCAAATAGACAATTATGTCCAAACTTCCTGAACTTGAAGAGCTTCTTCAAGCCGGTGTCCATTTCGGGCACCAAACATCCAAGTGGCATCCTAAGATGAAGAAATTCCTCTTCGGGAGCCGCCAGGGGATCCATGTGATCAACCTGGAAGAAACACGCAAAGAGCTGGAAAAGGCCCTGGCGTTCGTAAAATCAGTCACACAACGTGGCGGTATCGTGCTGTTCGTCGGTACGAAGCGCCAAGCTGCGGGCATTGTCCGTGATGCGGCGACGTCTTGCGGTATGCCTTTCGTCGACAAGCGTTGGTTGGGCGGGACTTTGACCAATTTTTCGGTCATTGCCCAGCGTATCCGCATGTTCAAAGATCTGAAACGCAAACAGGAGAAGGGCGAATTGGTGAAGTACACCAAGTTCGAGCAGGTCAAATTCGGCGAGAAGATCGAGAAGCTCGAAGAGAGCTTGGGCGGCATGCAGGACATGGCTCGCATCCCGGAGGCTGTCTTTATCCAAGATGTGCGCAAAGACAAGACAGCACTGGACGAAGCCAAGCGTCGCGGCGTCAAGATTGTCGCCATGTGCGATTCGAACGTCAATCCGCTTAACCTGGATTATCCGATTCCGGCTAACGATGATGCCGTGAAGTCCATCGAGCTCATCACCAAGATGGTGGCTGCGGCTTGCAAGGAAGGTCACGACGAATGGGAGAAGGGTCGTGCTCGTTTGGGCGGGGCTTTGGTCCAGCCGAAGAGCGAATCTACAAAATCAAGTTTCTAAGAATTTAACGTACTTTTGGCGTGGGCAACTGCCTACAGCCTATGCCGACACTTTTGTCGGCATCCCGACGACAATCGATCAGTCGGTTCGTCAGGACAAACACAAAGAACAATATGGCAGACGCAAAACAAGTCATGGAGTTGCGAGGCCGAACAGGGGCCGGAATGGTTGATTGTAAGGTCGCTTTGGAGGAAGCTAACGGCGACATGGAAAAAGCGATCGAGATCCTGCGTAAGAAAGGTGCGGCTAAGGCCGCCAAGAAATCGGCGGAGCGTACGGCTTCGGAAGGTATCCTTGCCACGTATCTGCACCACAACCGCCGCTTGGCAACCATCGTAGAGATCCAGTGCGAGACTGATTTCGTCGCGCGCAACGAAGATTTCGTGAATTTCGCCAATGATATGGCGATGCAAGTTGCGGCGATGAACCCGGAATACGTTTCGCCAGAGACGGTGCCGGCGGAAGAGGTGGAGAAGCAACGTACTTTCTTCACGGAACAGATGGCGAGCGAGAATAAACCGGATGATATCAAAGCTAAGATCGTCGAAGGTAAGATCAATAAGTGGTTCGCCGATGTGTGTCTCACGAAGCAAGCCTTCTTCAAAGCTGAAGAGAAAACCATCGAGCAGATGTTGACCGAGCTTATCGCCAAGACCGGCGAGAAGGTAGTCATATCGCGTTTCGTGCGTTATGAGATGACGCAGGGACCGAAGACTTGCTGAAAAATTGCAGATAAATGATGACCGCCCCGGTACCGACCGGGGTGGTTTTGTCTTGACAGAGACGAGGATAAAGCTTAACGTTTTTTGATGTTCTTTGCAGTTTGAGGAGGTGAACCGTGGCTGATCAGAAAGACGCCGAGGCTCTCGGTCCGTCTGACGTCTTGGTGAGCGAAACTGCGCCGGCCCCGTTTGCTGGCACGTCGGAAGCGAATGGTGCGCGGTCGATTGTCGTGAACGATTCGAGGCTCCTGTGGTCAAAAAACAACGGAAGTATCCAGGAACCTGAATCCGGTTTTAGCCCGCAGCCTTTGAATGGCGTGAAGTCCGAGCTGAACGCTCACAGCATCAAGGGCGCTCTGTTGGCGCACTACAAGCTCGTCAAAGAGCGCTTGGCCATCGGCCACGTTGAAGCCAAGAGCCAGCTCATCAAAGATATGGCGCAGGAGGCGCTCGAACTGACGGCGCGCCTGTGTTCTTCCTTGGGGCGTGAGGTTTGCGTGAATGTCTGCCCCGTGCCGTTTTCCGAGATGGAGATTTTGGTCTATCAGGAGATGGCGAGGCGCGTTGGTTACCACGGCAAAGGATTGCTGCGCTGGATACCAAACGATATCTCGTGGCGTGACCTGAAGAAGCTTCCGGTGGACATCCGTTTCCCGGATTTGATGCTGCGGCAGCATGAGTTTTATCCGCAGCTGCCCACGAATGCGCCATTCGATGACGATTTGGGTGTGCTTGATGGCTATTGGTGCCTGCACATGCCGCGAGCATTCTTTCCGAGCCTCAAGAAGTCCGAGCCCGAGCAGCTTGTGGTGATGCGGCAGCTGGCCGAATATCTGGAGATCGAACCGACGTTCTTCGCCATTGGAGACGCGACAGACCTGATGTTCGCGCTTGCGTCGGCTGTCTATGCGGGTGATGTGCATGACACACACGACCAAGCGGTCAGGACGTATACCGCAGTCGGCTCCGAAGGTCATGCGTGTATCGATTTCAACCAGACGGGCCTGGAATTCACCCTATATGCGGATGACATGAGAGCGCCGTATCTGGGCATAGCTCCCATGCTTCTCTAGCCCAATTGCCACAATTCGCCGCGCGGATTCGTGACGTTCTTTCTTCGAGGCGTACCAAGGGGTGCGCCTTTCTCTTATTTGGCGTTTTTTTACGTATTTTAAGCCTCCTAGTCTTGACAAAAGAGGTAAAATGCAGTATGTTACCTCATCGTCAAGCAACGGGGCTTGGCATGCCCTTTCACAGGAGTAATCCCATGAAGGCGATGAGTTTGGCACGAGTGGTTGACCGCTTGGTGGTGGTCGATCATGCCATCGCGAGGTACCTCGTAAGATGCGAGGGGGCTTCGCCAGACGAAATCAAACAAGTCCTGGACTGTTCCAGGCAGGAGGCGACCGAGTTTTTGGGCAATGAACTGGAGCGGGCAGTACCGATGAGCACGCTTGCGCGACGGATCTTCATCCATCCCGACAGGGAGGGGAGAATCGGAACGCGGCGTGGTCCTGCGGTTGACCGAGAAGGCGAAGGAAGTAATCGCTTTAGCCGCTCCAAGCGGCGTGACAGCCAGTACTTCTGGACTGGATATGCCGCGTTCGTCATCGAGCATAACGTGCTTATGACGGTCGTGCTGCCGGATTCCAACCAGCTCGAAACGCTTCGTGAACTCATGCCTGAAGTCACGAAGACGGAGCGGCAGGCTCCCAGCTTGTTGGGACACTGCCGCGGAAGCAGACGTAGTCTCAACCGAGACAGCGGCGTCCACCGTGTGCCGCGCAAGGAGAACTTCCGGCGAGAGGCGCCGCCGTTGCCGCGTTGGCAAGGCAAAGATGGAGCCGTCTGGACGGTGTTCATCCTGCCAGAAAAGGCGGAGCGAGAAGAGCTGCGAAAGGTCGCATCCGAGGTCAGGAAACTGGCCGAGGAGGGTTCGCAGGTCTTCGTCGAGACGTCGGATGCTTTCAGCCGGAAGTTGCTATTGAGGCTGTCGCAGGCGCCGATTTCGGATCCAGCGCTCGAAGAAGATTCTACGGATGATGATGCGCCGGCTTCGACACGCGAACGAAAAGGGGTCAGAGTTCGTGATTTGCCACCGGTGCCGCAGATTGAGTGGCGCAGAGTTGAGGATGATATTCCAACCTCCGCGCGACGTTGGTGGAGCGAAATGCTCAAGGCAGGCGAAGCGGCCGGGAAGCTGCTGACGCTCGTCACCCCGATGACGGCCAAGGCGATTTTGGAAATCGCCGACGGATCCAGCTGGGCGCCTTGGAGGAGAGCGCTGCGCGAGGGGCGGATCAGTACGATTGCGATAGCTTTCAGGGCCAACAAGGCAGTTCTTTCTTACACATGAAACGATGTGCTTTTCTTAAGCCGTTCCGGGCAGGTACTGGGACGGCTTTAAGTTTGCGCAAATCAATCCCGGATTTTATCATCCTTCAATATGCCGAAAGGAAGCCTAGAAGTCATCGCGGGATGCATGTCGTGCGGAAAAAGCGAGGAATTGATCAGGCGCATCAAGCGCGAGGTCATCGCTAAGCGTGAAGTCATGGTGTTCAAACCAGCTGTCGATAAGCGGACGGATGCTGCCGTCATCGCATCACGCGACGGAAAGAGCTATACCGCGATTGCCATCTCTGATATCGAAGAAATCTTGAGTTGCTGGAACGACAGTATACAAGTTGTAGCTTTCGATGAAGGGCAGTTTTTTTCCGAAGACTTGATCCGAATCGTGAATACTTTGGTCGATCGCGGGGCGCGTGTGTTGGTGGCGGGGTTGGATACGGATTTTCGCGGTGTTCCTTTCGAGACGATTGCAAGGCTGATGGCACTTGCCGATAAGGTCACGAAGTTGACTGCCGTATGTATGCGTTGCGGAGGTGTAGCGACGCGGTCACAACGTCTGGTGCAGAGCGGCGAGCGTGTCCTGGTCGGAGGCGATAAAGAGTATGAAGCGCGTTGTCGCGATTGCCACGAGGCTTTATAGCGCCACGACTTGTTCCCAAGGCAAGTTCGCTTTGCCGAAATGGCCGTAAGCTGCGGTTTGGCGGTAGATGGGCCGGCGTAAGTCCAACCTTTCGATTATGGCAGCCGGACGGAAATCGAAATGCGCCAAGACATCTCGGCTGATTTCTTTTCCGTCTTGATCAACGGCTTGTACCATCAATGGTTCAGAGCGGCCGATGGCATATGCGACGGACACGAGACATGATTTAGCTAGTCCATTGGCGACGATGTTTTTTGCCGCGAAACGTGCCATGTAAGCGGCTGAACGATCGACTTTAGTCGGATCCTTGCCGGAGAAGGCGCCGCCGCCGTGCGGTGCTAGTCCGCAGTAGGTATCGACCATGATCTTTCTTCCGGTAAGTCCGGCGTCCGCTTCAAATCCACCGGGGATGAATGAGCCTGTTGGGTTGGTGAGGATTTCGATGTCTTGGATATCTCCGATTATGGGCGCGATGAGTTTTTCGATGAGGGAAGAATGGATTTCGTCTTGTGTGATTTCAGGCGCGTGTTGGCAACTGACCAAAACCGATTCCAATTTTCCGTCGTGGATCGTCACTTGGGTTTTGCCGTCAGGACGGAGCCAATGGAGGGTATTGTTGCGCCGTAACGTTTCGAGGCCTTGCGCTAAGGCGTGGACTTGGACGATTGCGCGAGGCAGGAGTTCGATCGTTTCGTCGGTAGCATAACCGTACATGATACCTTGGTCGCCGGCGCCGCCCGTGTCCACGCCTTGAGCGATGTCGGGCGATTGCGCGGCGATGTGGGTGATGATCTTTATGTCTTCCGGATAGCCGATTTCGGAATAGACTTGGCGTGCGATTGCTTGGGCATCGACTTGACCCGCGCTTGTGACTTCTCCGCCGAGGACGAGCAGGCCGTGACTGCCGAATGATTCGACGGCTACGCGGCTTTTTGGATCTTGGTGCAGGTAAGCATCCAGAATCGCATCAGAGATTTGGTCGCAGACTTTGTCCGGATGACCGGAGGTTACGCTTTCGACCGTGTAGGTCTTGGAGGGGAGGATCATAGAAGTGGGGGGGTGTGGCCGCTGAGCCATTTCGTGCGCTGCGGGGCTCGTTTTAGTCTATCTCGGACAGGTCCTCGTTGCACGAAATGGCTCAGCGGCCACAAAGATTGAATGATTGAATTAGTAAATGAATAAAAATACCTCTCACGTTGGTGAAAGGCGCCGTTGTTAATCGGTTATCTTTCCCAACGACCCGTCGAGTTGGACTCGATTGGATTTGGGCTGGAGGTGGCACCTTGATTCCCGTAGCTTCATGCGAAGGGGACTAGGTTGTCGGCAGGTCGTGGCGGGCCAGATCCCGCACCCCGAACATTTCGGAGATTCCTGCACTCTTGATAACTCTTAAGTTGTAAAAACAACGATAGCATGGATTATTTTTACGGACAAGGAAAAAATAGATAGAGTTTTGGGGAATCGTGCACGGTATGCTATAAAGTTTTTTATCAATATGAAAAAAGAGAACCTTCTGATGTGCCGTCCGACGTATTTTGATGTCGTGTATGAGATAAATCCGTGGATGGATGTGGACAACCGTCCGGATAAGCAGTTGGCGTTGGAACAATGGGAACGGTTGCGTCAGACGTATCTTGATTTGGGTGCGGAAGTCGAGTTGGTCGAGCCGGTGCCAGATCAGCCGGATATGGTTTTTACGGCGAACGCCGGTCTGGTCTTGGGGAAGAAATTTATCCCATCGCGTTTCAAGTTCGATGAGAGGAAAGGCGAAGAGCCGGCTTTCAGGCGATGGTTCGCTGACCGCGGTTACGAAGTCCTGGATTTGCCCGAGGGCATGTCTTTTGAGGGAGAGGCCGACAGGATTTTGCGTCACGGGAAGATTTTGGTGGCTAACGGGTTCAGGTCTGATCCAGTCGTGGCCTATGAGGTAGGCCGGATGCTTGGAGTCGATATCCTGCGCATCAGACTGGTCAATCCTAAATTTTATCATTTGGATACTTGTCTGGCGTATTTCGAAGAAGGGGATACGGTCTTGTACTACCCGGGAGCGTTTGATGAAGAGTCGCGGGAAAAGATAAAGAAAGAATTTCCGCGTGTAATCGAAGCTGACATCGACGAGGCAGAAAGGTATGTATGCAATTGTATCAATGTGGGCACGACGATCGTCATGAATAAAAATTGTCCGAAGGCGCAAGCTGCGTTGGAAAAGATGGGCTATCAGATAGTGACATTGGATATGTCGGAGTATCTTAAGTCCGGCGGAAGCATTAAGTGTCTGACTTTGCGGTTGGATTGAGGAAATCAGGGGGGCGCGACCAAAAGAGAGATTTCGGATGGGATTTGTGCTAAAATAGCGCTAATCATTTTTATGTTTTTGAAACACCAGCTCTTTAAGATAGCGACTTTCGTCGGTTTAGCCTTAGTCTTGCGTTTCTTGGTCGTCGATCATCTGCTCGAAGGGCAGAGCCAGTGGTGGCTTCAGGTCTTGGCGATACTTATCATCTTCGTCGTGGGTATCGGTTATGTTTTTCGGGGGACGGCCAAGGTCATCGAAGAGACGACAGACGTCTTGAAGGATAGGACCAAATTAGCAGGCGGGTTCCTGCAGGCATTCGGCACGGCTTTTCCGGACATGGTGATCGGCGTCATGGCTGCCGTCATCTCTTTGCAGTTGAGGGACACGGATTATGTCCGCGCAGTGAATCTTGCCATCATCGCTGCCTCCACGACGTTCGGTTCGAATATCTACAACATAATGCACGCCGTTTGGTGCATCTATCGACAGAACCTGGCTAACGCAAAGAAAAAGATGGTGTTGATGTTCCCGTACATCAAAGCCGGCGGATCGCTTAGGCCGCTTAAAGATCATCAAGTCAAGCCCACTATCAGGGAGATGGATAGCGCCATAAGAGTATTGACGGCCTTGACGTTGTTGACGGCTTTCGTGGCAGTCAGCATGGTCCTTTTTGGCAGAGTGAAGAATTCCGTAGAGCTCTATGGCGGTGATCTGTACCAGTTGATCCTGCCGGTCGGGATTGTGCTGTTCGTCCTGTGCGTCGCTACTTTGTACATTTTCCGTGGCAGCGAAAAGCCGGAATCGCCCATAGGGGAAATTCAATACGAGGAAAGATATTATGCGTCGCGCGCGACACTGCGCATCTGGTTCGATTTGGTGCTGTCCGGAGTCGCGATATTATTCGCTGCCGAGAGTATGGTCATGTCCATGGAGACGTTCTCTCACCTTACGCATATCCCGTTCGTGATCACCGGTATCCTGGCGGGTCTGATCGGGTGTATGGGCGAGATGATTGTGGTGCATAATTTTTCCGTGAATCCCAAGGGTAGAGTGGGCGACGCCATCGTCGGTGTCGCGATGGATAATATCGTCACGACCCTGGGCGCAGCTATCGTGGCCATCATGGGTGGTATCTTCTTAGGTAGCAACTCTTTGATCTTGATATTCGTGATAATTTTGGCGGCGAATACTTTGCTCATCGAGCAGATCTCTAAATTGAAGAATTCCTTGGCGAAATAGACGCCTTGGTGCGGAGATGCAGTATAAGTCGCCGTGTCTTGACGAAAAGGATTTTTTCGCCTATCATTTGCGCACAATTGGCCATAATATGGCCCCTTCGTCTATCGGTTAGGACAGCGGCTTTTCAAGCCGTTAAGAGGGGTTCGACTCCCCTAGGGGCTACCAAAAACAACACTTCGCGTGAGCGAAGTGTTGTTTTTTATGCTGATAGATATCTTTATCGTCCCACCGTATCGACCCTCTTCAACACCTCTCCCTCTCTGGATAGCGTCCAAGTCGTGTAATGTGCAGCGCCGAGTTGGCCTGTGGCTTCATCCATATCCATCCCGGTGAAACATCTCCAGGTGATGTTCGAGTCGGATATTTTGGCGCGACAGGATTCGACATCGCCGCCGGTGACGGTCGGACCGTGCAGCGGCAAGCCTTCGATGATGGTGACTTTATCTTGGTTCACGATGAGGACGCGATTGGCGTTTTGTAGCTGATTCAGGTAGGCACGGTAAGTGGCTTCTTCGGATTTGTAGTCAGGTTCGTCCCAGTTTTGGTCGATGGGCCAGACGACGCCAGACACGACGTCTAAACCGGAAGCTAAGTGGCACGTGGAGACAGCGCGGAATTTCAGGTCGTCATCCATCAGGCCGGTTGTGATGGTTTGGTTTAGTTTTTTTACGTTGTCCGGGGTATAGAAAACGGGTTGTGAGCGCACGGATTGGCCTGGGCCTTTTTCCTGCAATACTTGTAGCAGATCATAGCCTGAATAACTGGCATTTTCGAAGAAATAACAGTCTTGTGAATCGCTGTCCCAAAAATCGTAGATGTTGGATAGGATTGGGGCGTCGGATTGTTCTGTGGCTTGCGGTGGCGTGGTTGGCTCCGGGCATTTCTCTTCCCATGGCCGTTGGCATTTGCTTGTCGATTCGCACCAGGAATAACCCGCAGAACCGATGCAACCGTGGATGTCGCGATCTCCACCGAGCAGCTGTTGGGGAGCATCTTCAAGACTTGTCGTGGTGGCCGAATATCGTGAGTTGTCGGTCGGTGGGATTTGACGCGTAGAGGAGTTTTGTCCAGCGCAACCAGCTCCGAAAGAGATGAGCGAAATGATCACGATGTAGAGAAAGTTATGGCGCATATCATTGTTAGATGAATTTTTCTGTCCTTGCTTCTTTGGAGTTTTCCGCCTGCTGCGCTTGCCTATTGAGTTCTTTCAGTTCTTCCTGGGTAGTCCCAAGCAGTTCGGGGGAGTATCCGGCGTTTTTCATGTCCGTGGTTAATACCAGTAATCGGGTGGAATCTGGATTGCGGCGCAGATGCTCCATCTCTTCTTCTGCCTGCATGATCAATTCGAGTTCCAGATCGTCGAGTTCATCGGAACTGATGCCGAGAGAGTCAGGTGTCGCGTTCGCCCATGCGAGATTTTTTTTGATGCTGGCCGCAAAGGCGAAAGATCTGATGCCACGGCGGTGCGCTTCGAGCTGCTGCTTGGCCAGTTCAAGGTGCCTTTGCCGTTCCGTCTCGAGTTGTTTGGCGGCGAATCTGAACCTGGTCGCTTTGTCGGCCTTGACGGCTTTTTTCTTTTCTTGTTTTCGATCTTTCATGTGCCCATCTTAACCCGCAGTCGTTAAGCGGTAAATCCGCATAAAAAGCAACGCCCTCCGAGATGAATTCCGGAGGGCGAAAAAGGTGGGGTTAGTGGATCACGGTAACGGATGCATTTTCTTCGGGCAAAAAGACGATGCGATCCTTGCCGAGACGTTTAGCGGTGCGTTTGGCTTCTTCCGCCAGGTCCAACAGATCGATGATGCGCGCATCCGTACCGTGCAGGACAGAGGCGCCGATTGAGGCGGTCAAGAGGAATTTCATGTCGGGATTGCGTGGCATACGCAGGTCGCGGCTTTTCAGGGCGGTCTGGATGCGTTCTGCGATATCCAGGATGCCTTGAGGGCTGATGTCGGAGTAGAGCAAGAGGAATTCATCTCCGCCAAGGCGCACGAGCTTGTCCCTTGGCCGCAGAACGGAACGGATGATGTCAGCTGCGGCCTTTATCAGGCGGTCTCCCCAGAGGAAGGACTCATCGTTGAACTTCTTGAAGTTGTCCAGGTCGATGAAGATGATGCCGAGCCAGCCTGGTGTCGCCTGTGCTGCCTCGAGCGATAAGAGGTATTCTTCCTCAAACCACCAGCGGTTGAAGCAGCCGGTGAGCCGGTCGGTCAAAGCTTGGACCTCCAGTTTCTTTTTCTGCGCCAACTCGAGGCTGACGTCGCGTAAAGTGACGATGATGCGGACCGTCTCGCCGTCCATCTTCAACGAGGAGATGCTGATTTCCGCCGAGATGAAGCTGTTGCCGCGTTGGCGAAGACGAACAAGCTTCGAATTGATGGGTTCGGATTCAGCCTCGAGGAGCAGTTTGAGACCGCAAGGGCAGTCTTGCTCATCGCAGAAAAGGCTGTTGATCATGAGGCTCGGCGGGTCAGTCTGGTCGATGAAGACGAGATTCTCGGCGGCGGAGTTGGCGAAGGTAATGCGGTAGTCCGGGGTCATCACGATGACGCCTTCGGCCATGCCTTGGAGTATTGCCTGGAACAGCTGGATCTGGCTTGCCTGCCAGACGCGGTACCGGGAACCTCTGCTGTTAGGCTGTTTGTCGGGGAATCGGTCAGCAACTTTTCGCTTGCCCATAGTCCTCCAGCGGTTAAAGGTGCGATTTGAGAACCTATATAAAATAAGGCTTTTTGTCAAGGTGGATGACTTGACGGTTGGCCGGAAAAGGCGTATGTTATGCGCACCGTCAAGCTCAATAGCGCATTTTGCGCCGTAAAAACATTTAGTTTTAAGCAAAATTCATGATTACTATCCGTCTTTCCCGGGTCGGCAAGAAGAAACAGCCCAGCTATAGGCTGATTGTTTCTGAAAAAACCAAGGATCCGTGGGGTAAATATCTAGAGAATCTGGGCATCTACAACCCGATTGCTAACCCCTCTGTCATAGATTTCAAGACGGAGCGCATCAAATATTGGTTAGATAAGGGCGCGCAGGCCTCGGATACAGTCTGGAATCTGTTCGTTGATCAGAAAATCGTCACTGGAGAAAAGCGCAAGAAAATCAGCATCTCCAAGAAACGCAAAGAGAAGCTGGAGAAGAAAAAACAGGCTTAATTGCCTGTTTTTTTGATATCCGGTGTTGATTTATTGGGCGCCAAGTGCTATCTTATAAGTCAAATACGGTTCTGACCGTATTCCTTAACACATGGCCGAAAGGCCGCAATAAATTCCTAATCATCGGGTACGTACCCGGGAAATACTGCTATGGCAGAAACGCACAAGGATCAGGCGTTCATTGAATACGTAGTTAAGTCAATCGTTAACCACCCCGACGACGTTCGGACGGAGCGCGAGATTGACAGTAAGGGAGTGAAAATCACCCTGTATGTCAACCCAGAAGACATGGGCTATGTCATCGGCCGCGCCGGAAAGACGGCAAAGGCTTTACGCATCCTCTTGCGCACAGTTGGCGCCAAGGAAGATGCTCGCGTCGGCCTCGTCATCTATGAACCAGAGGGCATGCGTCGCGAACATCAAGAGAAGCGCGAACAAAGCCAGGGTCAGGCTCCAGCTGCAGGTCGCGGAGAAGCGGGTCTGGTGACCGACGAAGACTTGGAAGACTTGGGAATATAAATTAGAATTCAAGCAACAAAAAATCCGCTTCGGCGGATTTTTTGTATCGTAACCAGAGGGGGGGTGTCCGCAGGGTGAGCCATATTGTCGCCTGTGGGGCTCGTTTTAGTCTATCTCGAACACATCCTCGGCTAACAATATGGCTCACCCTGCGGACTAAAGGGAGAGATGGGGTGCTTGGGTCTATCCGGAACCTTTAAGGTGTGTTATCAAGTGTGGGTATGAAAAAGTTGAAGTCTTTGCGCGCGGATATCCTCACAATCTTTCCGGAGATGTTTCCGGGCTATTTGGATTATTCGATTTTGGGCCGAGCGAAAAAAGCTAAGCTGTTGGATGCGCGCGCCCATCAGTTGAGGGATTGGACGGACGATAAACGAAAGACCGTGGACGATAAGCCTTTCGGCGGAGGTCCGGGAATGGTGATGAAGGTCGAACCTTTCCATCGTGCTTTGGTCAGCCTCAAGTTGCGGAATAAAACAGGTATCAAGACTAAGACGGCGAAAAAGACGCGGATAATTTTGACGTCGGCTAAAGGGAGGGTCTTTACGCAGGCAGACGCGAAACGATTATCTAAGTACGACAGGTTGGTTTTTTTGTGCGGACGTTATGAGGGTGTGGATGAACGCGTGGCCAAGAAATTGGCGGATGAAGAGTTGTCGATCGGGAAATATGTCTTGACCGGTGGGGAATTGCCGGCGCTCGTCATGCTTGATGCAGTTATAAGATTGCGACCGGGTGTTTTGGGGCAGGAAGCCTCGTTGGATCAGGAGTCGTGGAACGACGGTGAAAGCCGAGAGTATCCGCAATATACGAGGCCGGAAGACTATCACGGATGGAGAGTGCCGGAGGTGCTTATATCAGGGGATCACAAGAAAATCGAGGAATGGAGGAAGGGGCAGGCGGGCAACGAGTCGGCTTAGTATCGAGTATCCAGTATTTATGCATTCAGCATTTTTGAGGCTGAAAGTTTTTTTGTTGGGTGTTTGGGGCGTAAGAAATATTTGCCTAGTTCAAGCATGGCTACGTTGCCGGCGCCGACAGCCAGAACAGCAAGGAACCATTCGAGCGGCAGCGGAACCGTGCCGAGGATTTTCTGCATGAACGGAAGATAGATTCCGGCCACTGTCAGGGCTAGACCTACGGCTACGCCGGCGGTCAAGTGAATATTGCTGAATGGGTTATAGGTGAAGATGCTTGATTTCAGGCTGCGCAAGCTGAATGCGGCGAATAGCGTGTATGTCCCGAATGTCGCATAGATGAACGTGCTGATGAACGCGTGCGGAGCTCCCAGGTGACGCAGCAGCAGATAGAGCACGAAGAGCAGTATGCTGGTCAGTGTGCCGATGATGAGGATGAAGAACTTCATTTCGCGATTCAGGACGGGGTCATCGGCGTTCCGGGGGGAGAGGATGCCGTCACGGTTTTTTTCGAAGGCGAAGGCCACGGCCGGGAGGCTGTCGGAGAACATATTTATGTAGAGTATCTGGAGTGCAGTCAGGGGGATGGGTAGATTCAGCAGCATGGTTCCGGTGATCAACACCAATTCGTTCGAGGCGTTAGAAAGCAGGTAGATTATGGCTTTGTTGATATTTCCCGCTAGACGGCGGCCTTCTTCGATGGCTGCCACTATGGTCGCGAAATCGTTGTTCAGGATAATCAGATCGGCGGCGCTTTTCGCTACTTCCGTGCCTGCTCCGACTGCGACTCCGATATCCGCTGCCTGTAGCGCTGGAGCGTCGTTAACGCCATCTCCGGTCACGGCTGTACGATAACCGATCTTTTGGTAGGCACGGACGATCTGTAGTTTTTGTTCGGGCGTGACGCGGGCGAAGACCCTGACTTTGGGCAGGATGGTTTCGATCTCGGTCGCCGCTAGCCTACCCAATTCAGAACCGGTCAGTACGAGATCGTCCGCGTCCAGGATGTCTAGTTCTTGGGCGACTGCGATCGCTGTCCCTGCATGATCGCCGGTGACGATGACCGTACGGACTCCGGCTTTTTCGATTTTCGAGATTTCTTCTTTGACGTCGGGACGGAGAGGGTCGCGTAGGGCGATCAGCCCGCGGAAAGTGAGTTGGGAAAAGCGCATGTCATGCAGACGCGGTTGTTTTTCCTGTTGCCGGCTGGCGACGCCTAATATCCTTTCGCCGCTACGGGCATGTTCATCGATGATCTTCAGTATGGTGGCACGTGTATCTGACGGCAGGTCCGTATATTCCAAGATGATGTCAGGAGCGCCAAGGACTATGGTCTCGAATCCTGTGCCTCGACGCACGGCGACGGCGGAAAATTTTTGGCTCGAATTGAAAGGTACGCGATCGACTTCTGTCGTCGTCCTTAAGATCTCGGGCAGCGAAATGCCGCGCAGCGCCGCGTCCCTGACCAGCGATGTTTCGAGGGGTTTTCCGGCCATGCGCCAATCCGTGGGTTTATTTTCCGGGTTTTCGATGACGACGTCGGTGTCGAGCAACGCATCCCGTAGTAATCGATTTTCGGCTTCCTTCCCTTGATCTTTGAACGGCAGGACTGCCGATATGCTCATGCTGGCCTGGGTCAGCGTGCCGGTTTTGTCGGTAAGGATAAGATTGGTGGAACCAAGCGTCTCGGCAGCCAATAATTTCCGTACTATGCCGCCGCGTTTCGCCAGACGTTCGACTCCTACGGCAAGGATGACGGTCAAGGCGACGGGCAGCCCTTCCGGCACGGCGGAGATGGCGATGGCTACGGAGATGAGCAGCATGTCGAGCCAAGGATGGCCTTGTGCCAGACCGATGATGAACAACAGCGAGGTCAAGCCGGCCAGGATCATGCTCGCGCGGAGCGCGAAATCGGAAACGGCTTTCTGTAACGGTGTTTTGGCATCCTGCGTCCCGGACGCGAGTGCTGCTATCCGGCTGAATTCCGTCCCATGTCCGGTCGCCGTGACGATAGCGTCACCGAAACCTTGGACCGCCAAACTGCCGCTCATGGCCATGTTGGTCCGTTCGGCTAAAGGCGTGCCGGCCAGAAGTGTGCTGATCGTTTTTTTTACGGGCAAAGATTCTCCGGTGATGATCGATTCATCTATCTCGAGACCGTTGACGTAGATCAGGCGACAGTCGGCCGGTATGCGGTCGCCTTGCGAGATACGGATGACGTCGCCTGGTACGAGACGCGCTGCATCAAGCTCCAGGTCACGGCCATCGCGTCGTACGCGAGCCATGACGCGAACATATTTCATGAGGCTTTGGAGGACGCTGCCGGCTTTGTGTTCCTGCCAGAAACCGAGTGCCGCGTTGATACCGACCGCCGCGAGGATGACACTGGCGTCGATCCATTCGCCTAATGCGATCGTCAACAAGCCGGCGAAGAGCAATATGGCGATAAGCGGGCTTTTGAATTGATTCAACAGGATCTTGGTTTTGGACAGGTATTCGCGTAAGGCGATTTCGTTCTTGCCGAAAAGCTTCAGTCGTTGTTCGGCTTCGTCCTGCGTCAGGCCGCCGGGTCTCGTATGCAGTCTCCCGATGACATCGTCTGTCGCGTTGGACCAGTGCGGAGAGGGGGTGATCAGGTCTGTTTGGGTTCTTTCGTCCATATGTTTAGCCTTGAGAAATGCGGAAAGCCTGGTAGGCGGCATAGACGCCTACCAGAATGAAGCCGTGTATCCTCTGGAGGATCTTGTCGCGGCTGAAAAGTACTATGATGAAGATCAAGACAGAGGATAATCCGACTGCGACGAGGTCGATGAATTGATGTTCGTCAAACGGCAAATCATGCAACAGAGCCGTGAAACCGAGGATGAAGATCATGTTGAAGAGCGAGGAGCCGATCAGGTTGCCGACGACGAGATCGTGTTTTTTCCTCACCAGGCCTGTGATGGTCGTAGCGAGTTCCGGAAGGTTCGTCCCAAGCGCGACTATGGTCAGACCGATCAGGTGCTCTGAAATATTGAACGTGCTGGCGATGCTTTTCGCGCTGATGACGATCCAGTCGCCGCTGATGGCTAAACCGATGATGCCGATCGCGATAGAGCCGTAGGACATCAGGAGCTTTCGTCGCGTCACCTGATGCTCGGGGTTTTCGCCTCGGTAAACGGAAAACGCAAAATATAAATAGAGAGGAAGGGTACAAAGCAACAATATGCCGTCGAGTCGGGTCAGCGCGTGAGGGGTGCGCGTTATGGAATAAGTACCTCCTACCAATAGGGCGACGAGTAGGCTGACCAAAAGGTTGAGCGGCAGGCCGATGTTGAAGGTGGGCTTTTTTACGTGGATTCGCTTGGCGAGGACGACGATCCCCAGGATGAGCAGAAGGTTGGCAAGATTGCTGCCCAAGATATTTCCGACCGATAACGCTTCAGAGCCTTTTTCGATGGAGAAAAGACTGACTGCCAGTTCAGGAGCCGACGTCCCGATAGCGACGATGGTCAGGCCGATGAAATTCTGGGAAAGGTTGTAGCGCTCGGCAAGCGTTTCAGCCCCGCGTATCAGCCAATCGGCCGACTTCGTCAGCAGCGCGAAACCCAATAAGAGCAGGATTACTTCCAACATGTCCACATTTTAGCACGCTGCGGCCATACGCGTATCGGTTTTCGGCATTCGGAAGGTGCTGTCGTTCACAGTTTCAGGTATTTAGTGTAAAATGATGAAGAAAGTAATTTTTTAATCCCGAACCTTATGCCTTCCCGTACATTACGCACGCGCAGCGCAGCCGCTGCAAGCAAAAGAAATAGCCAACCACCCCGACAAGAGGCCGTTTGTTGCAACCAGTCGATGACATTGATATGGGTGCTGATCACGGTCCTATCTTTGGGTTTCGCATGGGTCATGCTCATCAGCTACATGCGGCTCGATGCGCAGCAACGTAACGTTGACACCTTGAACCGTGAATTATTCGATTCCGAGATGCGGTTGCAGTGGATGCAGCGCAGCTTGAAGAATTTCTCTACGGATAATATGTCGCTTCCGCCGTCAGAGCCGCCGATGATGGGTGAGATTCCGACTTTTGATGCTACGACCCAACCGCCATCTACGACGTCTGGCCAAGCTGACCTTTCGGGTTATACCGGTATCTTGACCAGAGGCTCCTATTCTCCCGACGGAAAAAAATATGCGGGTTATGATGACGTGACGCAAGGGAAAATCGGGTTGGGCGTGGAGTCGTTCGCGGAAAATAAATTGAGGCACGTCATATTGTTTAATCGTTATTCGGAGTCAAGCGCTGTCGGTACGCCGGATGAGTCGATGCTTTCCGTGCGTTGGATAGATAACGATACGATCCAGTATGACGTAATGGTGAAAAAGGCTGATGGGAGCGCCACAAAGGAAACACGAGAAATCAATATTTTCTTCTAGATCGATAAGCCAAAATCCTCTTAGAGAGATTAAGCCCCGGAATGACGGGGCTTTTGGTTTTTGTGCGCCGGAAGTATCATGGGGGGAATCTCTAACAACTAACGACAAGCGCTCAAACGGATAATATATGCCAAACATCGCGATAAATGGTTTCGGCCGCATCGGTCGCAACGTGTTCAAAGCCGGCTTCGATAAACCGGGATTCAATGTGGTGGCTGTGAATGATTTGACGGACGCCAAGACCTTGGCTCATCTGCTGAAACATGACTCGACATACCATGCCTGGGATAAACAGATCGGATTCGATGAAAAAAATATCATCGTCGACGGTAAGAAAATACCGGTGTTCGCCGAGAAAGACCCAAAGATGTTGCCCTGGGGCGCCATGAAAGTAGACGTGGTCTTGGAGTGTACCGGCCGTTTTACCTCCGAAGAGGGCGCAGGACAGCACATCACAGCGGGCACAAAACTCGTCATCCTCTCCGCACCGGCCAAGGGCGGCAATGTCCCGACGCATGTCATCGGGGTGAACGCTAAAGACGCGGGGAAGACGGCGAGGATCATCAATAATGCAAGCTGCACCACCAATTGCATCGCTCCGGTGGCGGCCGTCATGCATGAGGTTTTCGGAGTCAAAAAGGCTATGATGACCACGGTGCATTCCTACACCGCTGATCAGGTATTGCAGGATGGACCGCATAAGGATTTGCGACGCGCCCGTTCTGCGGGGCAGAACATGATTCCGACGACGACAGGGGCCGCCATCGCGACGACCGAAGTCATTCCGGAACTCAAAGGGTTGTTCGATGGGATTTCTATCCGCGTCCCGACACCGTGTGTTTCGTTGGCTGATTTTACGTTTCTGCTCAAACGTAAGACGACAAAAGACGAAGTCAACGCCGCACTCAAGAAGGCTTCTAAGAGCGCGATATACAAGGGTATTTTGGAGGTGTCTGAAGAACCGCTTGTTTCATCGGATTTTGTGGGAAACCCAGCGTCGTCAATCGTAGATTTGCCGTTCACTCAGGTGGTTGGTGGCGACATGGTGAAGGTCCTGGCTTGGTATGATAATGAGTGGGGATATTCGCATCGATTGGCCGAAATAGCTCTTCTGGCAGTGAAAAATTTGGGTAAGAAATGAGTCTAGACCTGCAAAGGCCGCGGAGTCTGAAGAAATCGTTTGATGCATTGCTGGTGCTGATTGCGGTGCTGGGTTTCGGGTTGGCGTATTACGGTTTTTTGGCAGGCGGAGCATGGAGGGTTTTGGGTTGGGCGATGTTGGTGTGTGAGGGAATCCTGGCGTATGGGGTATTCATCGAACCAAAGCGGCTGGAGGTCAAAAGATATCGCTTGGCATCGGTTAAAGAGCCGAGTGAATGGATTAAAATAGTGTTTTTATCCGACTTTCATGCCGGGGATTTCAGGTTTCGTGATTGGTTCGCGAGGATTGCCCGCGAGGTCCAGGCGTTGAAGCCGGATCTGGTGCTTTTAGGCGGAGACTATGTGTGTTATGAGGCGAAAACCGTCGTTGAGATAGAGCCGCTGAAGGACTTGTCGGCCCCATTGGGTAAGTATTTTGTGATGGGAAATCATGATTATTTTGAGGCGCCGGAAAAAATCTCTGCATACGTGAACAGCCTGGGTTACGTCGATCTGACCAATAAAACTGCCGTCATCAAGCGCGGCGGAAAAAAATTGGAACTCCAGGGGTTGGATGATCCTTGGTATGGAAGTCCGATGACGGTTAAGAGGTCTTCAAAGGAGATGCCGCATCTAACCTTGGCTCATGAGCCGGATATGCTACTTGACTTCAAGGAAGGGGAAACAGATTTGGTTTTGGTCGGACATACACATAGCGGCCAAGTGAGATTCCCTTTTATCGGTTCGTTGCGTCCGATCCCTGCTAAGCTTGGCCGCAAGGTTGAGCATGGTGAGGTGCGCATTAACGGCGTGTCGTGCATCGTAGGGAACGGGTTAGGCGAGTGTGACGCGCGACCGCGTCTTTTGGCTCGTCCGCAGATCGTGCTCGTTGAGGTCGGAATATAATGACGGTCGGTAGCGATTAGTCGGTAGCTTGTGCTATTCTACAACCATGAAATTACCACTTTTACCGCCAAGTAAGAGCCTGAAAGGCAAAAAGATTTTTTTGCGCGTCGATTGGAATGTACCGTTGAAAGGCGCTTTTGCTGCGGATGAGTCGCTTAAGATTTTGAGGTCGGCACAGACAATCAAGGATTTGTCTTCACGTGGGGCGATCGTGTTGGTGGCGACACATTTAGGGCGTCCAAAGAAACGCGAGGCTGAATACAGCACGGAGAATCTGTTGAAGCGTTTGCCTGCAGAGATAGGGTTGAAGCCGGTTTTTTTGGGTGACGCTTTGGACGAAAAGACAGGTTTGGAGAATGCGGCGAAGAAGATCGTGAAAGCGACACCAGGTGATGTGTTTTTGTTGGAGAACGTCCGATTTTATACCGGTGAGGAGAAGAACGATTTGAAGTTGGCCAAGGCGTATGTCGCGTTGTCTGATTTTTATATGAATGACGCATTCGCTTCGAGCCATCGGGCGCATGCGTCGATTGTGGCGGTCGCTAAATTGTTGCCTTCATATGCCGGACCTACGCTGGTGCAGGAAGTATCGGCGATGGAAAAACTGCTGGGTAAACCGAAGCGACCGTATGTCGCATTGATCGGCGGCGCGAAATTGACCACCAAGCTTCCGGTAATCGACGCTTTGCTCAAGGTCGCGGATAAGGTGATGATCGGTGGCGCCATGGCGCATCCTTTTTTCGCGGTCAAGAAAATCGAAATCGGCAAATCGTATACGGAAAAAGAAGGTTTGGCGGCGGCGCGTAAGATGATCAAGAATCCGAAAATTATTCTGCCTCTGGATGTCGTCGTGGCGCGTAAAGTGGCGCCAGGCGCAAAAGCGTCGGCATGTCTTGTCGGAAAAGTGAATAAGACCGAGGCGATCGGCGATATCGGACCTCAAACTATGCAGGCGTGGTCGGCTGAAATCAAGAAGGCAAAGACGATCGTGTGGAATGGGCCTCTGGGTGTCGCCGATATTCCGGCTTTTTCCCACGGCTCGCTGGTCATCGCACGTGCCATGGCGATCCGCAGCAAGGGTGAAGCATACGGCGTAGTGGGCGGTGGAGATACGCTGCCTGTCGTCATGGAATCAGGGATGGACGAGTGGTTCGATCATATCTCGACCGGCGGTGGTGCGATGCTGGAGTTCATCGCCAAGAAAGGAAAACTGCCAGGATTAGCAGTATTGAACAAAAAATAATTTTTATCTATGCCTGCAGAAGACAAGAAACCGAATGAAACACAAGAACAGTTCAACCTGCGCGTCTCCATCTTCAAGAAAACCTTGGAATTGATGACGAGTGCCTTCGCTTTGGTCGCGGCCTTGGCTTGGAACGATGCGATACAGACCACGTTCGTAAAACTCTTCGGTGCACAGAGCGGATTATGGGCGAAGTATTTTTACGCTTTCGCCATCACGGGCATCGTGGTTTGGATCGGGTATAAGTTGTCAAAACTGCAGAAAGTCCTGGATAAAAAAGAAAATAAATGAAATTATGCCGAAATCATCAAAGATAGCATCGATTCAGGCGCGGGAAATCCTCGATTCGCGCGGTAATCCTACGGTCGCTTGCCGTGTCACTTTACAGTCAGGCGCGTCGGCTGAAGCCAAAGTGCCTTCCGGGGCTTCGACTGGAGTTCACGAAGCGCTGGAGCTGCGTGACGGCGGTACGCGTTATGGCGGAAAAGGAGTCTTGAAAGCCGTCATAAACGTCAACCAGAACATCGCACCGGTTCTGGTAGGTATAGACGCTGCACGGCAACAGGATATCGATCACGTGATGCTCGAATTGGACGGTACGAAGAACAAATCGCGTTTGGGCGCGAACGCCATCTTGTCGGTCTCATTGGCTTTGGCCGAAGCCATGGCAGTGCAACGTAAGATGCCGTTGTGGAGGTCTTTGCGCGAGACATTCGAGTTCAAGAAAAAAGCCAGTCTGCCGATTCCGATGATGAATGTGTTGAATGGCGGAGCGCATGCCGATTGGTCCCTGGATGTACAGGAGTGCATGCTCATGCCGCTCCAAAAGAAGTTTTCGGAGAGGCTGCGCGCCGGCGCTGAGACCTTCCATGTCTTGGCTAAGCTGCTTAAAGAGAACGGATTCGCCACGACGGTGGGAGATGAAGGAGGTTTTGCCCCTAAGCTACAGACGGTCGAGAATGCGTTCGAGCTGCTGGTAAGGGCAATCAAGAAAGCGGGCTATAGGCCCGGCACAGACATCGCGTTGGCGACGGATGTCGCGTCGAGCGAATTTTATGACGCGAAGCGCAGGGTCTATGTCTTTAAGGCTGAAGGCGGGAAAGAATATACTTCGGATGAGCTGACCGCTCGTTATGTGTCTTGGCAGAAGAGATTTCCGTTGCTTTCCATCGAGGATACGTTCGCGGAGGACGATTGGGATGCGTGGAAAAAATCCTTACCCTCGTTGGGCAAAAAATCTTTGATCGTCGGAGATGATTTTTTCGTCACGAACATCGAACGATTGGCACGGGGCATCAAAGAGAAGGCCGCTAACGCGATCTTGATCAAGCTGAACCAGATCGGTTCGTTGACCGAGACGGTGGAGGCGATACGGATGGCTCAAGCGGCTAAGTTCGCGGTCGTCATCTCGCACCGCTCGGGAGAGACGGACGACACGTTCATCGCGGACCTTTGCGTGGCCAGCGGGGCGGAACACATCAAGACGGGATCCTTATCGCGGTCGGAGAGGGTAGAGAAATATAACCGGTTGTTGGCGATAGAGGAAGAGCTGAAGAAAAAGTAAAAATTTCGATTTTGGGATTATCGTTTTTCTGATTTGATCGGCGATAAGATCAGACTGATTGGATTTTTTCTTTGATCCCTTGGACCTTGCGTCGATCGACTTCCTCTACGGCTTTGACGGCTTTGTGCCTGAAGCCGTGTACGATCTGCCTCGTGCGTTGATGGTAATCGACGAGGATTTTCTTGATTACGTTTTTTTGTTCGGCGGTGATTGGCATGAAGGCATTATAGCTTAAAGTCAGACCCGCCAGGAGTCGGGCGGGTCAAGGAGGGCACGGAGCCTGGTCAGCGGGGTTTCTTGCCGCCGCAGGAAGCCTCTTTCGGCTCAAGATCGTCATCGCTCTGCGCGACTTTTCTGCGGAAACCGCTGTGTCCCGCATCCGGGTGCGTCGGGGGAGCAGTCTCCATCCCGTCGTCATCTTCGTCTATTCGCGGCAATGGCGGCGGCACGAGATGGGAGTGCTCCCAGACGTGGTAGGCTGCCGTAGCCGAGGGTCGAGTCGGCGCGCGGCAATGCGGACAGTAACGAGCCTTGTCCGGCATGTCTTTGCGACAGAAACTGCACGGATTCTTCGGTTTTCCTTCTCCGGCAGTCTTTTCGGCGTCGACGGCGGGCTTGCTCGTGTTGGGTCTTGCCGTCGGTCGATTGGTGCTGCAGACTGGATTCACGCAGACATGTGAAACCGGCAAGAGAAATCCATGGCATCGGGGGCACTGCGCGAAAGTTCCCATGATTATCCTTTTGTTCGTGCCGTATATCATTATATACAGATTGCGCCTTGACTGGCCACGGGAAAATTTTTGTGATAGGTTCCATCAATCAAAGACATGCCAAAATATCATATCGTCACGTTCGGTTGTCAGATGAACAAAAATGATTCCGAGAGGATCGCGGGTCTGTTGTCGGGCATTGGTTTCAGCGCGACCGATGTCGAATCTGAAGCTGACTTGATACTGATGAATACCTGCTCCGTAAGACAGAGCGCTGAAGAGAGGATCTTCGGCAAGATGAAGGATTATAAGGAGCTTAAGGAGAAAAATTCGAAACTCATCGTGGCTGTGACGGGGTGCATGGCAGGGCGCGACCATGATGGAGCGTTGAAGAAACGTCTGCAATATGTCGATTTGTTTTTTCCGACAAGGGATATGGTCAATCTGCCGCGTTGGATCGCGGAGTTGCGGCCGGAGTTGGCGAACGGAAATGGGGCAGAAGTCGATTATCTCAAGATCAGGCCGCTTCGTTTGCCCTCGGCACAGGCCTACGTGACGATCCAGACCGGGTGCAATAATTTTTGCACTTATTGCGTCGTGCCGTATGCAAGAGGGTTGGAGAGCAACCGTCCGGTGAGGGACATCCTGCAGGAAGCGCAGGAGGCCGTGGATGGTGGGGTACTAGAGATTACATTGTTAGGTCAGGCGGTGAATGCATATCGCGCGCCTGACCCAGAGAGTTTTTCTGCGGAGAATCCGTTTAGCGATCATTTCGCCGCCCTGCTGTGGGAAATCAACCAGATAGAAAGACTCGAGAGACTGAATTGGACTGCCGCTTATCCTTCTAACATGACGGACGAAGTCGTCGCTGCGTTAGGCTTGCCGAAACAGGTGCGATTTCTGCATCTGCCGGTCCAGTCTGGTTCAGACGTGGTACTAAAAAGGATGAACAGGAAATATCAGCGCAGGCAGTACCTGGACATCATCGGCAAGATCAAGGGCCGCTATCCTGATTTTGCCCTGGGGACTGATATCATCGTTGGTTTTTGCGGCGAGACGGATGAGGATTTCGCCGAGACCGTAGATCTGTATGAGCGCTGCGCGTTCGACATCTCCTATACCGCACAATACAGCGAAAGGAGCGGGACCTTGGCCGTAAAATTGCACAAGGATGACGTGTCGGTTGAGACAAAGCGACAGCGTTGGAATACCCTGCAGGCGCTGATGGAAAAGATCGTTTTGGAGAAAAACCAAGCCTATGTGGATAAGGTTGTTAAGGTGCTGGTTGAGAAGGTGGAGGGCGGAAAAGCCAGCGGAAATTCCGAACACCTTAAACTGACCATTTTCGACTCGGATGATGGTTCGTTGGTCGGTAAAATCGTACCCGTACACATTTTCGAGGCGCAGACATGGCGTTTACTGGGCAGATTGTTATCATGAACGCATGAAGGATAAGGCGGCAAAAGCATTACCTAGGGTGGTCTTCGTGGTCGGTCCGACATCTTCCGGCAAGACGGATTTGGGCTTGGTGCTGGCACAGAATTTTGGCGGAGAAATCATAAACGCTGATTCTCGTCAGATCTTCAAAGGTTTCGATATCGGTACAGGCAAGCCACCGGGTAAGAGCGGTAGGTATGAAGGACAACGCGCTTTCATGGTGCAGGGGGTGCCGCATTATCTGATGGATTTTTTGAATCCGCGGAAGATGTTCACCGTGACCGAATGGCGGGACAAGACTATGACAGCCATCCGCGGCATCGGCAAACGTAAACACGTCCCATTGATTGTAGGAGGGACGGGTCTGTACATAAAAGCGTTAGTCGATAATTATTCCTTCCCGCAGATTCCGCCACAGCCGGCTTTGCGCGCGGCATATGAAAAAAAGCCCCTGTCCGAATTGGTTGAGCTGCTGTTGAAATTGGATTCGGATGCTTCGCAAGCAGTCGACCTCAAGAACCCGCGGCGTGTCATCAGGGCGCTCGAGGTAGCGACGTTTTCCGGGAAGCCGTTTACCAAACAGAAGAAATTGGGCAAACCTTTGGTCGAAGCATTGCAGATAGGCATCAGGCATCCGCGCGAAGAGCTTTATCAGCGGATCGATAAGTCAATCGACAGCATGTTGAAGGATGGTTGGATCGAAGAGATCCGTTCAGCGCAAATCAAGGGCATTCCGGAGAATGCGCCGGCCATGACCTCGATCGGTTATCGCGAGCTTTTGAAATATATCAAAGGAGAGGAATCGTTCGAGAGGGCAGTCGAGATGACGAAGCGCTCGGTCCATAGATACGCCAAAAGACAGGAGACTTGGTTCAAACGGGATAGCCGGATTTTGTGGTTCAAGGAAAAAGATGAGGCCGTGAAAGCAGTGGGGGAATGGTTGGGTTATGGCTCGTTGTGCGGATAGAAGATTTCATTCTTCATCCGAAATCAGCTCATAAAGCGGTAAATCCGATAAATGGTCTGGTTTGCCGTCGTCGATATTCCATCCGTCTTCCAGATAACTTCTGCGGAAATCCCAGCCTGGTCCAGGACCTACGCCCGGCGTAGAGTGCGAGTAGTATTCTTTTTCGGTGTACGGTCTGCGTTGGTTGTCTTCGTCCTGACTGTTCGTCTCGACGGTCAGCGCGGGTCTTTTTTTGTATCGTTTACCGGCGATTATCACGGTCTCGTCAGGATGGCCTCCTGCGTACTGTCTGTCCGGACGCAGACCCTCGTGTTTTGGATCTTTTGAAATTTCATCGAAACTGTTGAAACTTTTTGTCTGTTCTGGCGTAAAAGGCGGCAGATTTTTTATTTTTTCCATATTTCAGGACATCAGAGCGAAAGCATGCGTCTGACTTCCTCTTCTGCTTTGGTCGGATTTGCGCGGCCTTCGGTGGCTTTCATGATCGTGCCGACGAACCATTTTAAGACCGCTACTTTGCCGGCTTTTATCTGCTCTACTTTGTCGGGGTTCTCTTTGACGATAAGTTCGACGATCGATTTGAGTTCGCCTTCAGGCATGTTCTGGCCGAGGTTGTGCTCTTCCATGATGTGGGATGGATCGTTGCCTGTGTCCACCATGAGCTGCAGCAACTTCTGTCCGTTGGAGCTGTTGATCTCGCCTTGATAAAGTATTTTGAGGAATTCGGCGAAATCTTCGGCTTCGATCTTGAGATCCGAGATCTGGATGTTGCGTTCCGCCATCGATCCGGCGAGTTTCGAAGTCAGCCAGCCTCCGGCAAGCTTGGCGATTTTTTTCTTGTTTTCGTTCATGAGCTCGCCGGCAGATGCATTCGAGTCATCTGTCGACTCCAACCATCCACCGAGTTCGCCCATGACATGTTCAGCATAGTCCGCCCAACCGTCGTTCGCCACAAGGAACGCGGCATCAGCGGGCGTGAACCAGAATTCCTCCTGCAATCTTAAGCGTTTCGCGGCGGGTAATTCGGGTAAACGCCCCTCCCACTTTTCGCGAACAGTTACCATGTCTTGGGGCGGTAAGTCTGGTTCCGGGAAATAGCGGTAATCCGCCGAAGTCTCTTTGGTGCGTTGTTCGAAGGTTTCGCCCTTGTTTTCGTCCCAACCGCGGGTCGATCCGATGGGCAGCAGATTTGATTCGTAGAGTTCGGTCTGGCGTTTGATTTCGTATTCCAAAGCCCTTTCCACGGCGCGGAATGAATTCAGGTTTTTTACCTCGATTTTCGGGTTCAATGCGTTCTGCAGCGGCATGTTAGCGTCATCGACCGCCATGAGGGATATGTTGGCGTCGCAGCGCATCTGGCCTTTTTCCATGTCAGCATCGGAGGCTCCAATGGTGCGTAAGATTGCACGCAGCTCCTGCAGATACGTTTTGGCTTCCAGGGCGGAACGGATGTCGGGTTCGGTGACGATCTCGATCAGGGGAGTGCTGGAGCGGTTGAAGTCGACATATGTCGCATGTTCGTCTCCTCCGGCATGAAAATTTTTCGCGGCATCTTCTTCGAGATGGGCACGAGTGATGCCGATTGTTATCCTGTCGCGCGGAGGCTTTTGTCCGGGCACGTCGATTTCGATGCGCCCGTTCAGGGCGATGGGGAAGTGGAATTGGGAAATCTGGTATCCCTTGGGCAGGTCTGGATAGAAATAGTTTTTGCGATCAAAGACTGCTTTGTCGGGTATCGCACAGTTCAGTGCCAGGCCTACCTTGACCCCAAGCTCGAGCGCCTTTTCGTTTAATGCGGGTAGTGCGCCTGGTTGGCCGGTACAGACAGGGCAGACGGCTGTATTCGGTTGGGCTGAATCGCCGACGTTGGGGCACGAACAGAACATTTTGGATTCCGTCTTGAGTTGGGCATGGACCTCAAGCCCGATGATGGGAAGCAGTTTCATACGCGAATAGCTTACGGATTAAGCGAAGGATTGGCAAATCGTAGGGATGCTAATATCTGAGCTTCACCACCCCCGCCCCTCCTTAATCAAGGAGGGAGTAAAAAGTTAAATCTCCCCTTCTCGGATGAGGAGGGGGTGGGGGTGGTTGAGATCTAAGCTTTTATTTTCTGCAGAGCTTTATACAGCTTGACTTGCAGGATGACGAACAGTGGGACGAATGCCGCCTGGAGTACGCTATTCACCATCGTCATGGTGCCGCTGAACAGCGGATCAGGGTTTTTGGAGGCGATGAGCAGCAGGAAGCGGTTCGGGCCGACAGCATAGCCTAGGATGGCGTAGATGACGATCATGAGCACGAAGAGGGGGACGGAAAGAGCCAGGCCTCCGAAGAAAAGTCTCCATAAGACCTGGAACCAGCGGCCTTTCACGAGGTCGTGCGATGCCGATAGGGCTTTGGTCCCTTTTATGCCTTGGTCGACAGCGATCAATTGCGTGAACGAGAGTGTGATCATCAGGTAGATGCCAGGGATGATGAAAAGCAAAAACGCCCCGAATAGCACAAGGGTCTGCAATAAAGCGATCCAGACGACCGGCAGGATGAGTTCCCAGGCAAGGTTTTGGTCTGCTTTTTCGTCTTGTGATTTACTTTCTTCTTCCTTAAGCACGGAGAGGATCAGGCGGATGGTGACCCAGAGTGCGCCGACGCCTACCAGGATGATGATGAGGAGATACGTCGGAGCCATCCAGGGAGCGAATTTCACCATTGCCAGGTCGATGAATTCGATAAAACCGATGTAGACGAACCAGATGGAGATTTTCGTGGTCTGACTCCAGGTCTTCGTGAAGGAATTCCATGATTCTTTGATGAGTGACCAAGTGCCGATCAATTTTGTATCCATATCGTGCAAAGATAGCAAAATATCAACGTTTTGTCATTCCGTTTTGCGAGGTGATGATTGCGAGCTGCTAAAGAAGCGTTTCGACTTTTTTCCAGATCAACTCGTGTATCTCATCGATTGGCAAGAGTTTTCCTTCGATTGTGCATTCGATCGACTGCCAATTCTCTACCTTGTCGATTTCCGGCAACCGGAGATAGGCGCGTTCTGCGGCACGGAGATGTTCGATGTCTTTTTGGTGTATGTCGGTCTTTTCGCCGTCGCGAGAACGTGAGAGTTCGAATCCGATTTCGGCCGGGACATGAAGCAGCAGGGTGAGATCAGGTTTGGGTATCTTAAGCCAGTCGTATTCGACTTCATTCAGCCAGGCGACGAAGGCCGCTTGTCCTTCAGAGTCGGAAATTTTACCCGTCTGATGGCCTTTGTTGGCTGACACATAGCGGTTCGAGATGATGATTGCACCACGTTCCAGGGTGGCGCGGATATCCGCTGACGCATCGAATCGATCAAGGGCGAAAAAAAGCGACGCGGCTTTGGGTCCGACGTCGTTGACGCCTCCGTAATCGCCGCGCAGATAGCGTTCAACGAAGTAGGCAGAAGGCTTGGTGTAGCGCGGGAAGTCCAGTAGTTGGGCTTCGCGTCCTGACGCGCGAAGATGTTCGATTAGGCGGTTGGCTTGGACGGTCTTCCCGGAGCCGTCGGTTCCGTCGATGACGATGAATTTTCCGTATGGCATGACATCATGCTACCAGACAGAAACGAAAAACGCGATCCGTTCCGGTCGGATCGCGTCTTTGGCGGAGGTAGGTCAAAAACCCTTCGGTTTGGCACCGAGAGTCGAGGTCGTGGCGGCAGACATGTCCACGCGGATATGCTTGGCGATGAGCGGGTGGGTCTCGTTTACCGTGCGCCAGACTTCTTGTGCGATGCGGCGATACGAGGGATGGCCTTTGGAGCCGGAGCGCAACTCGATGAAGTGGAACAGCTCGCGGACGTTCCAACTCACGATGAGGCGACGACGGAAAGCCATGGGAACGGCGTATTCCGCTTCGACCTCGAGCCCGGCGGCGACCAGCTGCTTGTGCAGTTCTTTGACGCGGGTCATGAGCGCGTGGAAGTCGTCAGCCAGTCCGATATCCGTGATTTCCTGCGGTACGTCGTAACCCAATTCCACTCCAAGGGTCTGGTTCAGCGGAGAGCAGATACGATGACGTTGGATGTCGCGCCATGCGCCGTAGTCGATGACGATCTCGTGGGTGAACGTCGAGTCCTCGAAGGGTCGTGGTGCCGGATCGTGCGGTCCGCGATCGCGCAGTGCGGTGCTGATTACGCGATCAATCATGTCGAACGAGCCCTGGGATTTAAGCGCTGACAGGATTTCGGCGTACGGCCTATCGCTGTGGCTGGCCAAGAGAGCAGCCGCGACGTGGAGTTCGGCGAAGGGATCATCCGCCAACAGGACGACGGGATTTTCGTTGTTCGCGACTGGACCTGCGATGGGGACGTTCCGTAGCAGTTCGTCGGACAAACTGCGCAACGTGCCGGGCAGCGAAGCTCGATATTCGTTGCGTCCTGCATACTTGAGCAGCGTGTGGATGGGCTTGGTCATGATGGCGACCTCGGGGTCGATGTCAGGACCGCCGTGCAACGCCTCGATGAGTTCGCGTCCGACTTCGTGCGCTTCGTCGTGTGGGCTGGATAAGAGCTTGGAGATGATGGTCGCCCAGTTGCGGGCATTAGCGGTCACACCGAACGCAGCCATAGCGGCCGACGGCAGGAGATAGCGTGCGACATCGCAGGAGCGCCCTTTGATTTGCGCGCTATACGCCTTTTCTGAGATGCCGGTTTCGTTAGGGAACTTTTCCCTCATGTAGCCGTCCAGACGGCGTAACGCTTCTTCGTACAGCGAATACAATCCTTCGACCGTGCCGGTGTAGGCGTGACGCAGATGACTCGCGGCGATTTTGGCCGGGGTCACGCAACGGGCCGCAGAGAAGATCTGATAACGCGAACTCTTCTCGGTGAAAGAGCAGAGTCGGCAGTCCTCGATGATCTTGATGACGACTTGCGAGACGTTTTCGAGTGCTACGCTCGGCACGGCGTGTTCGGCGACCGAACCATGGCCATAACCAACCACCCATTTTTCGTGGAACTCGCTCGCTTTGGCTTCGGTCGCCTCGTAGACGTTCTGATCGAACGGCGTATCGCTGCGCGAGCACTTCGCCAAGGCTACGGCGATGATTTCGGGCGAGGGCGTCAAAGTGATGGTCGAGCCGTCATCGAGCTTGCGCTCCATGCGGTTCAGCCAATATACCCGACGTTTGTTGGGGTCCGCGGGCAGGACGAGTTTGGGTTTGGTGGGTTCTGGCATAGTACGTTCTCCTTAAATAAAGACTCTCGTTTTTACACGAAAGCCTTCTGAATGAACGGCATTACCTTAGCCAGCGGGCGACGCAGGGTCAAACAATGGTGTCAAGAGAAAGAGGGGGGGCACCCGCCAGATGGTGCTTTGTCAGCTGCGGGGCTCGTTTCAGTCTACCTCGAACACATCCTCGCTTGACAAAGCACCATCTTGCGTGTGCTGGAGGAGGTGGGAAAAGCGGAGGGGATGGAAAGGATGCGCTAGCTGTGGTAGCCGCCTGTGGAGCCGAGTCCGCCGCGGTCGGGGGAGTCGGCTGGGCCTTCTTCTAATTCGGCGCGGATGTAAGGCAAGATGATGGCATTGACCAGACGTTCGCCTTTATCGATAGTAACTGGGGCATCTCCTGGATTGCGGATTATAATTTTTACTTCGTCGTTCGGTCCGCGGTAGTCGCTATCGATTGTGCCGATGCCGTTAGCTAAAACCAGACCCTTCTTCAGGTAAAGACTCGAACGGGAGGTTAAAAATAAAACATGCCCGTCAGGAATGCCGAAGCCGAGACCTGTCGGCACCGGAAAAGCTTGTTTGGGTTGCACGACTATCGATTCAGCTGCCGCCAAATCAAAACCAGCTGACCCTGCAGTCTTGTATTCGGGTATGGCGACGTCGGGGCGGAGTCGTGTGATTCTTACTTTCATACTCTTGGTTGCGCTCTGAGTTCTGCCATCATCTTGTCGAGTTGTGCAAATAAAGCGTCTAGATCTCCGGAGTTATTGATTTTGTAGGCTGCACGTTCCATGACTGGCTGGATAGTCACTTCGGTCGGAGCTTTTTCTTCGGCTTGGAACTGTTCCCAGGTCATATCTTTTTCGCCGGCGCGTTCGCCACGGTTTATCAGGCGTCGATAGCGGATTTCCGGAGGAGCATCGATAGCGACGAGTTTGAATTGAGACAGAGGTTCAAGGCCAGATAGGTCGTTGATACGGCGTACGCCGTCGATGACTACGACATCAGATGAATCGCTCAATGCATCGCTTTCCACGACATGAGCCAAGATGTCTTCACCGAATCCGTGGCGCAAGATCTCGGAGAGTTTGATGAGGTTCTCTCGGTTGACCGGAAGCGAAAGACGTTTGATGATGTCGCTCAACACTGTGCTGAAGCGGAACATGGAAGCGCCGTATTTTTCTTTGATGTAATTTGCGGCCGTGCCTTTGCCCGCTCCGGGCATGCCGGCGAAACCTAAGATGATTTTTGCCATATCGCAAGAACGTTAGCGGTTGCGTAACTTGAGGGCAAGGGGGGACGAGGAAAACAAAAAAACGGGGTGAACCGTTTTTTTGTGGGATATTTTCGATTAGATCGCCGAAGTGTCGAGCTTGATGCCAGGACCCATGGTAGTGGTCAGTACTACGTTTTTGAGGTAGACGCCTTTGGCGCTGGCTGGTTTGTTTTTCTTGACCGTGGCGAGGATCACCTCGAGGTTCTCGAGCAAAGCCCTGGAATCACCCGAGACTTTACCGACAGCTTGGTGCAGGTTGCCGGTGGAGTCATTTTTCAACGTGACTTTACCGCGTTTCAGCTCCTCAACCATTTTTTTGACGTTGGTGCCCACAGTTTCCGTCTTGGGGTTAGGCATGATGCCTTTAGGGCCGAGGATTTTCGCGACCTTGGCCAGCTTAGGCATCATGTCCGGTGTGGCTACAGCCACATCGAAATCGATCTTGCCGGTCTTGGCGATTTCGTTAATCAGATCGTCGGCGCCGACAATCTCCGCTCCTGCGTCTTTGGCGTCCTTTTCTTTGTCTGAAGGCACGAAGGCGGCGACGCGCTTGCTCTTTCCCATGTTGTGCGGCATGACGATGGTCGCGCGCAGCTGTTGGTCGCTTTTCTTGATGTCGATACCCAAATGGATATGGACTTCGATGGCTGAATCGAATTTGGTGTTCGAGGTCTTTTTGGCGAGCTCGATGGCATCAGCCGGGGAATAGACCTTCTTGGGGTCGATGAGCTTCTTGAGCTCGGCGTAGCGTTTGCTTCTTGGCATACGTTTAGTGGTTCGGTCGTCGCGTTCAACGCGACTCCCACGTTATTTGTTAATGCCGCCACTCTAACGGAAAACCGCCCCGGAGTCAAGGGACTCGGGGGCGGAAGGGGGATGGGCCGTATCGCGAGTGCGGTCGTACGTCAGGAATTGTTTTTGACGTATTCGAGCACTTTGTCGCGTTTTTCTGGAGGTATCCTGCTTTCGGCGACGTAGAAGTCAAGCAGCTCGGTGAGGGTGAAGATGGTGTGGAGGGTGCAACCGAAGCGTGCCAGTCCGGTGACGCCGCCCTGTTCGCGGTCGACCAGCACGACAGCATCCCTGACCCGGAGGCCGTTTTTTTCGAGGACGCGGATGGCCTCGAGCTTGCTGTCGGCCTGGGTGATCAAGTCATCGACGAGAAGGACGCTACCTCCGGGCATCCAAGCGCCTTCTATGATGCGCGAAATATTACGCTTGTCGACGTCCTCGTGTTTGTCCAATTTCAGTAGCGACACTTCGCTGTACACGGCGAGGCGGGCGGCGAACGGGTCGCCGGCGCGCGGGACTCCAGCGACCAGATCGAAGTGATGCTCGAGGTCGCGGGCGATCCGGCTCATGCACTGCGCGGCCGTGTCGACGATCTGCGGCGTGAGCGGACCAGACTTGGGATTGTCTGGCGTCCGCAAGTTCAGGTAGATCGGCGAAAGCGGTGCATCCGGGTTCTTCTCGTGCAGCTTGAGCCTGAACTCACCGAATTTGATGGCGCCGACTTCGATGAGCGCAAGGGCGAGCTGCTGTTCGACGGGGTTCATCGCTTCTCGCTCTCCTCGAATGCTACCGCCATCTCTTCTGCGATGGCCTTGGCGGTCGCGACCGGGTCTGGCGCGTCGGTGATCGGACGGCCGATGACCAGGAAGTCTGCGTGGCTCTTGATGGCATCGTAGGGCGTCATGACCCGTCCCTGGTCGCCCTTGTCGGTGCCTGCCGGGCGTACGCCGGGCGTTACCTTCATGAGCTTGGACAGCTCCGGGAACTTGGCGAGAATCTGCAGCTCTTGCGGTGAGCAGACGATACCGTCGCATCCAGCGAGCAGGGCGTTTCGTGCGAACTGTATGACCTTGGCTTTGCTCGGCGCACCGAAGGTGAGGAAGGCTTCGTCTTCCGCGAAGCTGGTCAGCACGGTGACGGCCAAGACGTGTGAACCAGCGGCCTGTTTGACCGCAGCTTGCATGCCGGCCATTCCGCTACCCGCGTGGACGGTCAGGAACCTGGGCTTGAGGCGCGTAACCTGCTTGGTCGCTTTGCCCATGGTGTTGGGGATGTCATTCAGCTTCCAGTCCTGCATGGTCTTGCCGTTCAGGATGGTGAACAGCATCTGGTATGCAGGGTGGAACGCGGCCACGTCGATGGCGCTGCCGAGGACGAAATTGGCGCACATGGACGTCCAGAACTCGAGTCCGAGCTTGAAAGCGCCGACGTGATCGACCAGAGGCTGGACGATGTCGAGCGCTTTCCCCGGGTCGTCGGTATCGACTGCGACGATGATGGAATCCCTGGCTGATTGCAGATGGTCAGGCATGACACACACTCTCCTTGAAAGGACCTGGCGGGACTTTACATCGATATTAAGAAAAATCAAGTCGGGTGGGGCGTTTTGTCGCTAGAGTGCGCCTTCTGACTTTAGTATCCGGATTTTGGTTTTTCTTCCGCGGTTGTAACCGCCGGGTTTGCCGTCGGAACGGATGACGCGGTGGCAGGGGATGGAGGGGTCGTGGTTTTTGTTCAGAATATTTCCGACAGCGCGAAAAGCATTAGGTCTGCCGGCGCGTAAGGCGACTTGTTTGTAGGTCAAGGTTTTGCCGCGAGGGATTTTGGAGACGACGGAAAAGACGCGACGTGCAAAATCCGTCTGCCGGGACGTGATATGTTGCTTAACCGTACGACTATTCGACTTTGACTTCCGCATATGTCCCGCCTTTTTCGTCGTCGATGGCGATGAGGGTGAGGGTATGGCCTTTTGCGGATTGTACGAGGTTGGTTTTCGTCTTCAACGAGAGTTTGAAGGCCGCGTCTTCGGTGCCTTCGCGGACGATTTCGATGTCTACGCCTCGTTCACCTTCCCAGATACAGACGGCATCGACTGGACAGCGGGAATCGGAAAAATCTTTTGCGGTAAGCCTGATTATGTCGGTTTTGCCGTCCGGGCTGAACCATATCGACTCATCTTTGAACAGTCTGACCGTAGAGCCGTAGGCCGAGTATTCACGTCCGGAATCTGTTGGGTTTTCGGCTGTCGTCGAAGATGTTTGGTTGCTTTCGGCTTGTTTGATCTCAATATTCCCGCTGATGGAAGAAGCTTGTGTGTCGATTTGAGGTACGTCACCTTGCGTCGTGGCGTTCGGGGTGGAGCGGGGATGAGCTGCCCGATAATCAGAATAAAGGAAGGCACCGATTATCAAGGCACAGGTGAGGAGGATCAGGTAGAACCAGGGACAACAGAACGGGTTGCGTTTGGGTTTTGCGCCTGGAGGAAGCGTTTCGGCGGGTGTCACGGGCTTTTGGTCGGGCGTATGCGGTATTTCCATATAGGTTCAGTTTAGTACGCGGTGAGGCTAGTGCACAAGTCATGTCGTTCGCGGACGACATGACAAGTTTCCACAAAACAAAACACCCGTCCACGTGCTGGAGCGGGTGTTTCGGATTTTTTATTCTGTTACGTTGAGGCCCATGTTCCGGGCGGTGCCTTCCACTTGGCGCATCGCTGCTTCCACAGTGTGGCAGTTCAGGTCAGGCATTTTTTTCTCGGCGATTTCGCGGACTTGTTTTTTCGTCACGCTGCCGATCTTTTCCTGCAACGGTTTGGCTGATCCTTTCTGGATGCCGGCTGCTTTTTTGAGCATCTCGGCTACCGGAGCGGTCTTGAGGATGAATTCGTACGTGCGATCTTCGTAAACGGTCAGGACGCAAGGCACGACTTCACCGCGGCGGTCGGAAGTGGCATCGTTGAATTTTTTACAGAATTCAGCGATGTTCAGGCCGTGAGGGCCAAGTGCCGTACCGACCGGAGGGGCTGGGGTGGCCGCGCCTCCGTTGATCTGGAGTTTGATGAGAGTCTTGATTTTTTTTGCCATAAGTTTGGGTCTGGTGACAGGTAAACGCGTTGTTCGTTAGGGTGTTCGGGGCCGACGAGAAGCGCATCGTCCCGGAAACCCTGGCGAGAATCGCCGGATTTATACCTTTTTGACCTGCGTAAAGTCAAGCTCCAGAGGGGTTTCGCGGCCGAACATGGAGACGAGCACTTTGACTTTACCGCGAGAGCCGTCGATTTCGTTGATTTTGCCTTCAAAACCTTTGAACGGGCCGTCACCGATCTTGACCGGCATGCCGATTTGCAGATCGATGGAAAAGGCGGTCTCTTCATCCGTAGTCATGCGCTTGAGGATGTCTTGGATTTTGGCGTCGTCGATCGGTGAAGGGGTGGTGCCGGTGCCGATGAAGCCGGTGACGTTCGGCGTATTGCGGACCACGTACCAAGATTCATCGTTCACTTCCATCTCGACCAGCACATATCCCGGGTAGATTTTTTCTTCCACCAACTTGCGCTTGCCGTTCTTGATCTTGATTTTTTTCTCGGTCGGCACCAGGACATTGAAGATGCTGTTCTGCATCCCGAGGGTCTCGATACGGCGCTTGAGGTTGTCGGCTACGTTCTCTTCGTAACCGGAATAGGTGTGGATCGCGTACCAGCGTTTGCCGAGGTTGAGGGTTTGTTTAGGCATATCGGATAAGGATCAAAACGGCATTATTGGTTAGTCGGGGTTTCAATCGGTTTAGCATCGTTCAGGTCGATCGTCCCGGTGTCGGGCGTGGTCGGTGCCGTGGGTTCCGTCTGGACAGCACCTGGGGTCAGCGGAAGTTCCTTGACGTTGTCCAGTTGGATCTCTTGCGCAGGCTTAGCCCACTTGTAGATGGTGGCCTCGAAGAGCTGGTTGAAGCCGTAGTCGGACAAGGCGAAAAAGAGGCCAGTCGCCACACCGATGCCGATGACCAAAGAGGCATAGCGCAGAGTGTCGCGTTTAGAAGGCCAGGAGACTTTTTTGACCTCGGAGCGGACGGCGTGAAGATATTCGACTGTTTGCTGGATGAGTTTCATAGTTTTTAAAAAGCCCCTTCCCCAGGGCTAATGCCGGGAATATAGCAGGTTTATGTGGATTTGGCAAGTCGATATCGCCTTCGATTTGTTGAGTCCAAGGTTCGAGCAGAGTGGCTTTCTGTGGCTGTTCGAGCCGCGTAAAGACGTTTTGCCTGAAAGGCGAGCAGTTAGCTCGCCTTTCATGATCTGCATCGATGTATCAGATATCCAGATTCGCGTTCTTGGCGTGGGTCTGGATGAATTTTTTTCTGGTCGCGACTTCGGTGCCCATGAGCGTATCGAAAGTCTGGTCTGCCTCGGCGGCATCTTCGATGGTCACCACCTTCATCACGCGATGTTGCGGATTCATCGTGGTCTCCCAAAGTTGTTCAGGGTTCATTTCACCCAAACCTTTGTAGCGTTGGATCGAGACGCCTGCGATTTTTGTGACGTTCTCTTCTTCCGGCGCGCCTTCCGTCGTCTCTTCCGTTTCGGCCGTCTCTTCGGGCAAGGGCTCTTCGGTTTTCTTGCCTTTGACTTTAGCGCGCGCTTCCTTCAGTTTCATCAGCTCATCGACCCTTTTGTCGCGTTCTTCCTCGGAGAAGGCGTAGTGGATTTCTTTGCCCATCTGCACGCGGAAGAGAGGCGGTTGGGCGATGAAGATATGTCTGTCGGTGATGAGTTGGGGGAAGTAGCGGTAGAACAGCGTGAGCAAGAGTGTGCGGATGTGCGAACCGTCGACGTCGGCATCAGTCATGATGACGATGCGGTTGTAGCGGAGCTTGGAGATGTCGAACATCTCGCCGATGTTGGTGCCTAAAGCGATGACCATGTTCTTGACCTCGTTGTTGGCCAGCATCTTGTCCAGACGGGCGCGTTCGACGTTCAGGATCTTGCCGCGCAGCGGGAGGATGGCTTGCGTCTCGCGGTCGCGGCCTTGTTTGGCTGAACCGCCTGCGGAATCGCCCTCGACGATGTAGAGCTCGGAGATGGATGGATCTTTGGAGGAGCAGTCGGCAAGCTTACCTGGAAGCATTAAGCCTTCGAGTGCGCCTTTGCGCAGCACGGTGTCGCGAGCGGCACGAGCAGCGGCACGGGCGCGCTGTGCGAGGACGCATTTGCTGATGACGCCTTCCGCGTCCTTCGGATGCTCTTCGAGGAACGTAGCGAAAGCTTCGTTGAAGACTGTCTCGACGGCACCGCGCGCTTCAGGGTTACCGAGCTTGGCTTTCGTCTGTCCTTCGAATTGTGGTTCGCGGAGTTTGATCGAGATGACGCAGGTCAGACCTTCGCGCACGTCGTCTCCAGATAGATTCTCGTCTTTCTCTTTCAGGTAGCCTTTGCTGCGGGCGTAGTTGTTGATGACGCGGGTCAGGGCAGAACGGAAGCCCATGACATGCGAACCACCGTCGGGGTTGTAGATGTTGTTGGCGAATGCCAGCACGGTCTCCTTGAAGTCATCGACATACTGCAGGGCTATCTCCACCGGGATGTCGTCGATCTCTTTGTTGATGTAAAAGATGTTGTCGTGTTTTGGTGCTTTGGTATGGTTCAGGTGGCGGACGTACGATGCTGCACCGCCCTCGAAGTAGAAGACATAAACGTCGTTCTGACCTTTGTTGCGTTGGTCCGAAATCGTGACTTTGATTTTTTTGGTCAGATAACATTGCTGGCGCAGATGGTCGATGATGTATTTGACGTCGAAGTCAGTCGCGGTGAAGATCGAGGCGTCAGGTTTGAAGGTTATGGTGGTGCCGTGACGTTTGCTTTTGCCTACCTGCTTGACCTTACCTTGTGGCTTGCCGAATTTGTATTCCTGCACGAATTCTCCGCCGTCGCGTTCGACGCGCGCTTCGACATATTCCGAAAGTGCGTTGACCACGGAGACGCCGACACCGTGCAGACCGCCGGAAATCTTGTAGCCTGATCCTTCTCCGCCGAACTTTCCTCCGGCGTGGAGCTTGGTCAGCACAAGTTCCAAAGCCGAGACTTTGTATTGTTTGTGTATGTCCACCGGGATGCCGCGACCGTTGTCGCTGACTGAAACCGTGCCACCCTGGTTCAGGACTACAGTTATCTCATCGGCGTGGCCGGCCATGGCTTCATCGAAACAGTTGTCTACGACCTCCCAGACGAGGTGATGCAGACCTTCCGGACCGGTCGAACCGATGTACATGCCGGGACGTTTGCGTACCGGTTCAAGTCCTTCAAGGACGGAAATCTGTTCGGCACCGTAACTGCCTGATTTGGTCTTTTTTTCTTCTTTGGGCATAAGTAGGATTCGGAAAGATATTAGCGTGAAACGACAAGTTAGCCAAGAGAGGGGGAGCTCGGGTGAAAACAAATTCTTACCTGCGGGGCTCGTTTCAGTCTATCTCGAACACATCCTCGGTTAAGAATTTGTTTTCACCCGAGCTTAAGGGGAAAATGGAATTATTTATAGTAGAGCTTGTTTTAGTTTGCTTTGAACACAATTCCTCGGTTATGAATCTGTGCAGCTGTTTGTTCTGTCATGGGATGGTGGTACGTGATAAACTGTATGCATATGGCAACCGAAGAAGTCCCGATTGGCGGTTTTACGCAAGGCGAACTTAAGGTGGCGTCGTTCTGGGTGCGTAATCGCCTGATGTTGCGCAAGGTAGGTTATGGCACGCTGATTGGATTAGCGGTGCTTTTGTGGGGTTATACGCTGTGGGGAATCCTTGATGCTTATGCGGTTTCATATCCACGCGAATCGAGGATGACGCGTGATATCGCCATCAACCAACAACTTTTGGCGGCCTTGGAACAGGATATGCCGCAGGGTATATCGTTATCTGACGTTACGGTCTTGCAGACGACGGATAACCGATTCGATATGGAAGTGGAGGCGATCAATCCGAACACCCAGTGGTGGGCGGAGTTCGATTATCGGTTCAACTTGTCGGGTGAGGATACGCCGGTGCGACGAGGATATGTCTTGCCGGGAAGCGCGCAGCATCTGACGGAGCTGGGTTTCAAGCCGGAAACTCGTGGAGGGAAGTCGGCAGTCCTGCAGGTCGAGAATATGCGCTGGCATCGCTTGGATAGGACGTTGGTTCCCGGGGAATACCAAGATTACGCGGCGCAACGCTTTAGGTTGAATTTTAATGACATCAAATATCTTCCGGATATCGCGTTAGGCACGAAGAAGGTCGGGGAGACGAGTTTTGAGCTTGAGAACTATGGGGCATATGGTTTTTGGGGCGTGGATTTGTTCATTCGACTGTATCGCGGACCGTCGATCATCGGCATCCAGCAGATAAAAGTCACGAATCTCTCTCCGGGCGAAAAGCGTGACATGCAGATCGTGTGGCCGGACAGCCCGCCTAACGTGACAAAGACGGAGATAATACCGCAAGTGAATCTACTTGATCCTGCGGCGTTTTTGCCGACGGAATATTTCAAGTAAACATCTTTCCCGCCAACGGCGATTGTGGCAAGCTGTTTGGCATGGATAGATGGCTGAAAGTTTTTTCGCGTTACGACTGGTCGTTGATGTTCACGTCTTTGATGCTCGTGGTCATCGGTTTTTTGTCTATCTACGGCATCAACTTGTCGCAAGCGACTGATTTTTTTCAGTTTAAGAAACAGCTTTTAGCGGTGGGTTTGGGTCTTGTGGCGATGGTCGCGATATCGTATTTGGATTATCGCCACATCATGATGTCCGGTTGGTTGGTTTATGCGTTCGGTTTCATTCTTTTGATTTTGGCCTTGATTGTCGGTAAGAGCGCACACGGCGGGGGGCGTTGGTTCGTCGTAGGGTCGCTGTCCTTCCAGCCGGTCGAATTGGCGAAAGTGACAATGGCAGTTTTTTTGGCTTCGTATGTTTCGCGCCATTCGCACAAGCGGATGAACTGGACGATCTTCATCGGAAGCGGGGTGGCTTTGTTGGGTTATCTGATTCCGGTCCTGCTGCAGCCTGATTTCGGATCAGGCATGGTGCTGCTTGCGATTTGGGGTGCGACTGTGGTTTTTTGCGGCTTGCCACGACGGGCATGGTGGATTTTGTTCATCACGGCACTGGTCAGTTCGACTCTTTTATGGAATTTTGGGTTGAAACCTTATCAACGCGACAGGCTCGTGTCGTTCGTGGATCCTGCAGCTGATCCTTTGGGCGCGGCATACAACGTGACACAAGCGAGGATCGCTATCGGATCGGGTGGTTTTTTCGGGAAGGGGATCGGAGAGGGGTCGCAGGCAAGATTGCGTTTTCTGCCTGAAGCATCGACTGACTTCATGTTCGCGGTGGTTGGTGAAGAGTTGGGCTTCCTTGGCCTGCTTTTGGTGCTCGGCCTTTTCGGTTACGTGATGTGGAGGATGTTGAGGATCGGGATGCAGAGCTCTGATGCGTTCGGCGGGATTTTAGCTGTGGCGTTTTGCGCTTTCATCCTGTTCCATCTTTTGGTGAATGCGGGGATGAATTTGGGTCTGATGCCGGTGACCGGGATTCCATTGCCGTTTTTGTCAGCCGCGGCCTCATCTATCGTCACCATGTTCATCGTCATCGGTTTAGTGCAATCGGTCGCGGTGCATGGGCGAAAGAGTGGGGGGTGAGTCCAGCACATAAATTTCGGTTGCTGCGGGGCCGTTTTAGTCTACCTCGAACACATCCTTGCGAAAGAAATGTATTCGCTGGACTTATCGGGGAAGAGGAGAATGTGGGAAGGGAGGGGCGGATGGAAGAAATGTGGATTGTGATGTAGGATTATTGAATGGATAATTTGAGCCCAAATAAGATTGTGGGGCATTGCCCGTTGTGCCAGTCGGCGTACGATCAGTCCGTCGTCAGGTTGCTGGGACAAAGCGGCCCCGCAAGGCTTTTCCACTGTACCTGCCCTTCTTGCGGACACGCCGTTTTGGCTGTGGTCGTGGAGTCTATGGGTGCGGTAAGCTCGGTCGGCATGTTGACTGACCTGGAGGCGGGTGATGCTTTGCGTTTTAGTTCGTGTGAACCGGTTTCTGCGGATGACTGTTTGGCCGTCCATGCCGCTTTGGGCAAAAGTCGTGAATTTTGCGCATTATTGCTTGACAGAAAAGAGGGTATGAAGTAAGCTTCGGCCACTATTTTACTTGTCCCAAGAACCAAAGAATATGACATATTCGCTCACAGCAGCCATACGCAGCGCCACCGGACGCCGTGCAAAAACGCTCCTGGCAGACAATAAAGTGCCAGCAGTCATGTACGGACATGGCTCCGAGGCTTCGAATCTGGAGTTGAACGCCGGAGAGTTTCGCCGCATCCTGAAGACTGCGGGTACTTCCGCTTTGATCGACCTCGAACTCGAAGGGAAACCGATGCAGAAAGTTTTGATTAAAGAGGTCCAGGTAGATCCGATTACTATGGAACCGGCTCATGTCGACCTGTATCAGATCCGTATGGATGAAGAGCTTGAGGTGGAAGTGCCTGTCAAATTGATTGGTGAATCATCGGCGGTCAAAGGTTTGGGCGGTACTTTGGTCCAGAGTTTGGACGAGGTCACGGTCAAGTGTCTGCCTGGAGATTTGCCGCACGCCATTGAAATCGATTTGGCTGTGCTCGCGACTTTTGAAGATTCAATTGCCGTAGGCGACATCGTCGCTCCGAAGGGCGTGACCATCATGAACGATCCGAACAGCACTATCGCGACCGTCGAAGCTCCGTTGACCGAAGAACAGCAGAAGAAGCTTGAGGAAGGCGAGACTGTCGATGTGAGTGCGATCAAGACCGAGGCAGAGGAGAAGAAGGCCGCGGAAGAAGCGAAAGCGGCCGAAGAAGCAAAGGCAGAATAGTTTTATCGGGTCCGGGTTACGTTTTTTGCGCTGTGGTATTCGTCCAGCTTGGCTGGGGTGAAAAGATCCTCGCACAAAAAACGTAATCCGGACCCTTTTAGTTTGTCGCGTTAGGGTTATAATTGATTCCAACAACATGGAAGAGAATTCACGGAAAATAAAAATACCCATCGAGGTCTTCATAAAACGGTCCTGGCCGATTTTGGCGCTGGGAGCCGTTTTATTGGTTTTTGCCATCGGAGCTTTGGTGTGGTTTGCGGTATCCGGCAAGGGTAGAAGGAACATGCAGGCGAATGCAACGTCAACTGCAGATACGATAGAGGTTACGACTACGACGGGTGATTTGATCCCTCGGTCTTTGGATGGAGTGCTGGTTACGCCGGATGAATCACGTTTGCAGCCTTTTGCGGTCATGGTAGAGAACCAAATAGATGCGCGTCCCATGTTGGGCCCAGCAAAGGCGAATATCGTTTTTGAGATGCCGGTCGAGGGAGGGATAACGCGTTACCTGCTATTGTTCGATGCCACTTCGACGGTCGACGCTATCGGTCCGGTGCGTAGCGCACGACCGTATTATGTCGACATAGCGGACGGATTCAACGCCGTTTATGCGCACGTCGGAGGGAGTCCGGATGCGCTGACGAAGATCGGGACGATCTCCGGGTTCAGGAATTTGGATGAGTTCTCCAGCGGAAAATATTTTTGGCGTTCGACCAAGCGTTCGGCGCCGCATAACACATATACACGGATGGATCTGTTGCAGTCCGCAGCAGCCGCCAAGAAGTGGCCGACCGGACATTTTACGGCTTGGCACTACAAAGATGATTCCCAGATGGAATCCACGACCGGAACAGTACGCGGAGATAAAGATGGTCCGTCTTTGAAATATGGCGGTTCATATAACGTCGAATGGAAATTCGATAAGCAGAAGAATATCTACGTCAGGTATGAGGGCGGGTCGATCCAGAAGGATCAGGATGGCGAGGTGGTGACTGCGCATAACGTAATCGTCTTGGAGACCGACGGCTCGGTCCTGGATAATGTCGGCAGACTGCAGATCCGGACTACCGGCAAAGGTTCGGCTGTGCTGTATCGCGACGGTAGGTCCGACAAGTTGGTGTGGCGCAGGACTTCCGGCGAGAATTTCAGGTGGGAAACGGTCGATGGAGCTGACGCGTTGCTCAATCGTGGGACGACTTGGGTAGAGGTGACCATGAATCCGCGGGTCTATACGATGGAATCTCCGACAACCGGAACGACGACGACTTCGGGCCAAACGCAATAAACGTCATCATTCAGCTGGCAGTGCGTTTTGTCGGCATGAGATGATATCGACCTTCGGGCCTTCGTGCGATTGCCAGTCACGGCGATTTTGGATAAGATTTGCATATGACAAAAAATAAAAAAGAACGTTCGTATCTGGTCACCGGCGGTAAACCGCTTAGAGGCACGGTTAAAGTAGCAGGTGCCAAGAATGCGGCTACCAAAGAATTGGTCGCTGCTTTGTTGACGGACGAAAAAGTGGTTTTATCGAACGCGCCTGACATCGGGGACGTGGCCGTGACGGCTGAAATGCTGGAGGATTTGGGCGTGAAGATCAGCCGGAAAGCGGATCAAGTCACTTTGGATGCAAGCAAGCTAAAGAACTCACGCGTGTCAGAAGCTTTCAGCGGGAAGAATCGCATACCGATCCTGTTCCTCGGCCCATTGCTGCACAGATTCGGTAAGGCAGTCATCCCGTCTTTAGGCGGCTGCAGTATCGGAGGAAGGACTGTAGATTTCCATGTCGAGGCGTTGCAGAAGATGGGCGCGACGATTTCTTGCGAGGGAAATACCTACATGGCGCGGACGACCGGACTTAAAGGGGCGGTCATCGAACTGCCTTTTCCGTCAGTCGGCGCGACCGAGAACGTGATTCTGTCCGCGGTGTTGGCTAAAGGCACGACCATCATCAAGAACGCGGCTATCGAACCGGAGATCAAAGACCTCGCCATGCTATTACAGTCGATGGGTGCCATCATCAATCTGGAAGCGAACCGTACATGGATAATCGAAGGAGTGGAGAGGTTGGGCGGCGCGCACCATCGCATCATCCCTGATCGCATTGAGGCGGCTTCGTTCGCTGTCGCGGCGGCATTGACCGGTGGCGATGTGCTGATCGAAGAAGCGCGTCAGGGCTCGCTCCTGTCGTTCCTGAACGCCATGCGGAAAGTCGGCGTGGAATATGAGATAACCGAGAAAGGCGTGCGGTTCATGGGCGCGAAAAAACTTAGGCCGATCGTCATCGAGACTGATGTGCACCCCGGATTCATGACGGACTGGCAACAGCCGTTTGTGATGCTGTTGACACAAGCTACGGGCGTTTCGATAGTGCATGAGACGGTGTACGAAAACCGTTTCGGTTACACGGACGCGTTGAAGCAGATGGGCGCGAACATCCAGTTGCACAGCGAATGCCTCGGCTCTAAACCGTGTCGCTATCAGCACCGTGACTATCGGCACAGCGCCGTCATCGTCGGACCGACACCGCTCCGGGCTGCGGATATACGCATCCCTGATTTACGCGCTGGATTCAGCTACCTGATCGCGGCACTTGTCGCCGAAGGCAAATCGCGCATCACCGGAGTCGAGATAATCGAGCGGGGATATGAGGATATCATCGGCAAGCTCAAGAAGCTGGGGGCAAAGATCGAGGTGGAGTAGGATAAATCGAACAGCCCGTGTTAAAATCGTAGCGGTAAGATAAAAGTGATATATTTTTCTGTATGTCTGAAAAAATGCCGCAGGATAAGGGGCGCACCGAGATTGAGGGCAGAGCCGTAGGACGTACGATTGGGGTAGAGCCTCAAGAAAAGGAGATTTCGGAGGAGGTACGGCTACATCGCGAGCTTTATGAGAAACGAAGGAGTGAACTTAGGGCGATTGAGCAAGCTATAAAAGAGGGGAGCGGCGATTTAAGATATCTGGAACAAGAGGCAGAGAGCAAGCTTCGGGACATCGAAGACATCGCACCGCATGCAGGCATCCCGGATCGGGAAGTATGGAAAGATAAGGATCCTTTTGTTTTTCGAGAAAAAAATGTCAGAGCGTTGAAGAGACTTTTGAGCGAATGGCACGATATCAGACCGGACTATGTTTTTTTGACCGAAACGAGTTCTGTGCCTTACGGCTATGCCATAAAGGAAGCTTGGAAAACAGCTTATCCAGATGAGAAAGCCCCGGTGTTCTATAGGCTAGAGTCATGGACTGAACATGATCATGCAATAGACGTGAATCCCTTTTTATTCCAGGGCGGCGGTATCGATCGCAGAACCGACGGAGTTTTTCCGGAAGATCCTGAACTGCCGATCCTTGAGAAGATTCAAGAGGGAATAACGAGATACCTGAAAGATAGAATCAAATCAGACGCAGCTAGAATCATCATCTTCGATGAGTATGATAAGCCGATTACTCCGCGTCAGATTTCGCATCCAGACGAGATGACTTGGTCAAGGTCGCTTCGAGGACCAACCAAAGAGATGATGAAGTCATTTCCGAATATTGATCTGTATTATGCGGGTATTAATGATTATGGTGTTTCGCATTCGAGCATGGATTTTGGCCGCTTTAATCACCCCGTGAAGAAGCAGTATCCAAGGGTGACTTTAAAACGCAACGTCGACAGCGCAAAGAAGAAAAAAAGAATGGCTGACCCGCCACCCTGGAACAACTTAGATTCTTTAGAGGAAAAGACTACCGAAGAAATTCGGCGCGAGATTCTTGAGAAAGGATATCGTCCCTTCGGCAGGATGATAAAAGATCCGGAAAGAAGGAAGGAGGCGCTACAGTACATCTCCGATTTGAAGGAAATCGGCAGGATAGCCGGGAGGGAATTTTACGAAAATAACCATCAAGGATGAGCTTCATCGGCAAGCTCAAGAAGCTGGGGGCAAAGATCGAGGTGGAGTAGGACGTTCGAGTTTTTTGGTCATCAACTTGCCGCGGGAAGAGGTGATGGTCTGATTCAAGTCCAGAAGTTCAAGGAATTCTCCATCGTGGCTGATCACGACGAAGGTCGTTTCAGGATGCTTCTGTTTTTCGGTATTCAGTATGTCGGCGATGTCTTTTTTTGTCGCTACATCGACGGAAGCCGTCGGTTCGTCGAGATATACGACACGGGATTTTTCCGTGCGTAGCTTGAGGATGGTGCGGGCTAACCCGATGCGTGACGTCTCGCCGCCTGATGTGATGCCCGCGTCTCCGCGCCCGCCGTGAAGCTTCTCATCCAGGCCAGGGAAGCGCTGCGCCAAGCCGACTTCCGCTAAGACTGATCGGAGTTCGTCATCAGGGACATCTTGTTTGATGCCGAAGAGTAGGTTCTCACGGATGCTGCCTTCGAAGATGAAGGGGAACTGCGAGAGGTAGGCGATCTTGCGATAAATCGCATCCGGGCCGGATTTTTTGATGTCGCCTATCGGTACAGGGTGCAATTCTTCTTGATTTCCTTCATTCTGTGCCGCTCGGTTGCCGAAATACGCATGGCCACTTTGCGGTTCGTAATACCCAGACATGATCTTGAGCAAGGTGCTTTTCCCGCCGCCTGATTGGCCTTGGATGCTGCAGAACGAACCGCCGGGGATGTGGGCGGACCCGTTATCAAGGATTCTCCTGTCCCCATATTGAACAGAGATGCGGTCAAGCACGATGTCGTTTCCCTGCACTTGATCCATGCCTATGCGTGAAGCCTCGCGTTCCTTTTCCTCTTTTGCATGACCGTTGAACATCAGCTCCATCTCCATGATGGCGCGGATGTCCTTCAAGAGTTCCCGTTTGGTCGACATGAGTGTGTTCATCCCATCGTTGAAGTTCCCGGAATAGACGAGCGCGGCAACGAAACTGCTGGAGCCTCCGCCTGTAGCATAAGCGATGCCGGCGGCGATTACGGCGTTCAAGGCGTGGAAGAAGCGCCAGATATTATCTTGGACACTGCGCAAGATGTTCTCTTCAGATCCTGCGGTACGGGTTTTTTGCATCAGCTCGGTCAGACGCGATATAAGCTCGTCGCGTTCTCCGGCTAGAACAGTCTCGAGGTGTGCGCTCATTTGTTCACTTAAGGCATGAGAGAGCTCATCGGATTTTTTCTCTACGGCTTCACGTTTCTGCCAGAATTTTCCGTATTTCTGCACCTGCTTATCTAGAGCCAGCATCAGACTGGCGCCGACTGCTGTGCCGATCGCCAGGCGGTAGTCCTTGTAGGCGAGTACGGCGATGCTGGTGGCAAGAGTGACTACGGTAGGCAGTACGTTGTAGCTGACCGAACGCATCAGCATCTCGTAACCAGATTGGGCGCTGCCGGCGCGACGGCGGATCGCGTCTTCGCCGAAGTCCTTGATCGTACTTCCGGGGAGATAGGCGAAATTCTCGGCCATGTATTCGTTGAAGCCGCCTTCCTTGGACATGTTCTCTTGCATGAACTTTTCGAACCAGGCATTGATCTTGATCGTCGAACCCGCGCTGGCGACTTCCGCCAAGCCGTAAAGGGCGATATGCGTGATGTCGACATCGGATCCCTTGAAGGCGTCGGCTAACAACATGGGGGCTACGCCGCGGATAAGCGCGGGAACCATCAACGCTACGGAAAGCCCCAGGAATTTGCCACGTTCTCCTTTGAGGTAGCGCGCGAATAGTTCACTGGTCTGTTTGATTGTGTTTATTTCATGGATGGGAAGCGCGTGCAGATCTTCGATAGAACAGAGTTTGACTAATTCGTCGATCTCTTCATTGCTGAATCCTGCATTGCGGTATTTTTCCTTAAGGCGAGGGAGAAGGATTTCTGCGGGAAAATCATCTTGAAGGAATTTTTCCTTGTCCTCATTGGAATAAAAACTACGTTTGCCGCTCTTCGTTTCGTCCAGAATTTCCTGTTTCGTCGAGCGGAGAGTGTTGCGGAAAACGTGAGCATTTTCGGCTTCGCGGAAGGCGTCGAAGTAGAGCAACAAGTTTGCCGCGAGTTCGGCTTCTCGCTCCTCGGAGAGTTCTTCGTCCGTCTTGAAGTGGGCGATATCGCTAGCTAGTTCGAAGATTGTGTCATTGGTTTCCGGCGCAAGAGCTTCGATATAGGTTTCTTGTTTGGCTCGAGCTGTGATATCGCGTCGTATCGCCAGCGTCTGCTCCAAAAGCTCGCGTGGCATCTTGTCCGTACCGAAAAAGCCTTTAAGGACGTTTTTGGTCTCCTCAAGAAAATGCTGGCGCTCTTTGGCGGCTAAACGGGGGTCGCGTGAGAATGTTTCGATGCGTTTTTTTTCTGGAGAAGGCGTAAAAGGATGAAGCGGCATTTCAGGCATAACAGCCAAAGGATAGCATGAATGGCATCTAATCCGTCATTGTCGATTTACTTTAATCGATAACAATCTGTTGCGCTTGGCTAAGTCTTTTTTGATTTCCATCTGCGCCGCAGGAAAAAGGTTTTTCGCCAGCTTCTTCAGCTTCGGCGCTTGCGGCGGGTCGAACTCCAGATAGACGGCGATGCGTCTGAAGGGCAGTCCGTGTCTGTTGAAGGCGATTTGATCGAGGAGCCTGATGATCAGCTCCAATCCGTCACGACCGGTGAAAAGCGCTTGGGATGGTTCGAATTTCACTACATCAGGATCGAGGATTTTTTTATCCGATTCAGGTAAGTAGGGGAGGTTGGCGGCGATGATAAGCGAATCGGATTTCTTGGAAACCGATCGGAGTCGGGTGAGGACCTTTGTGTTGAGCAGGTCGGCTTTCAGAAAAGACACATTGTCGGCTTTGAGCCGCTTCGCGTTTTGCCGAGCGATTCTTAACGCGTCGGAGGAAGCGTCTGTGGCGATGACTGTGGCTTGAGGGAATTGTTTGGCGAGCGTGATGGCGACGGCGCCGGAGCCGGTGCCGATGTCAACGATGAGAGGGGGAGAACTCCCCGCGGGGCGAATTCTTGCCTGCGGGGCTCGTTTCAGTCTATCTCGAACAGGTCCTCGGTCAAGAATTTCCTCCGCCGACGATTCTTTAGCGGGGAGGAAAGAGAAAAAATCGGAAGTTATCGTTTCGATCATCAGTTCCGTTTCCGGTCTTGGGATGAGGACATCTGGGGTGACGATGAAGTCGTAGCCGAAGAATTCTTTTTTGCCGAGGATGTAGGCGATGGGTTCGTGTTTGAGACGGCGGGAGAAGAGGCGGGAAAAATTTCGGAAGTCGGCGGCTGGAATTTTTTCGGTGGGGTGAGCGAGGAGCCATACACGATCGCGTTTCAATGCGTGCGACAACAGGATCTCCGCTTCAAGCCTGCCAAGATGTTTTTCTTCGGCGCAGGAGATGCGGTCGGGCTGGAGTTTCGCGGAGGTTTTCGTGATGGCTTCAGAGATCGTCATGAACGGTAGGATGAGGCAAGTATCGTCTCGAGTCAAACCAAAACCCGCCATGTGGCGGGCTGTACTTCAAGGCATGGGCGGTGGTGACGGCATGGGACGCATCATCGGATTCAGGCGCGGACGCCGGTGTACCGGAGCTTCCCAGGGTCTGATTTCTTCGGCGTAGAAAGAATCTTCATCCAACATGCGACCGATGATTTTTATCGGCGTGCCGGTCGCGTTTCCGATCATAGGTGGCCAGAATGCGTTGTCGTTGATGATGGTCCAGGTATCGCCGTTCCAGTCCAGCAATAAGAGCTTTGGACCCATCTGAACCTGGATAATCTCTCCCGAAAGCAGGCCAACGTCAGGACGGGACCAGATAGCGCGTTTTTGGGCTAGTGAGCTGGGGAAGCTGGGCATACGCAGGTCTAGATAGTTGTCGAGCGTCTGGCCGATGCCGCCGAAGTGGAAAGTGAATCCAAGGAGAACGGAGAGCAGCAGGTTGGATGCGATGATGTAGACCGGGCGGATGCGATAACCGCGGTCGGTATGCTTGAAGTCGAAGTAGGCAGCGACAAAAAGCGCGGCCAGCAAGGCGAGCCAGAAGAACGGCAGCACCGTCAATACCGTGTCGAGGAAAGTCATGCGCAGACGCGGGAGGAGGCCCCATTCGCGGTCGCTCATGAAATAGATCGTGGCCGATGTGGCCAGACCGCCGAGCAGGATGGAGAGCGTGTAAACCGACCAGAGAAGAGCCCGCTTCAACAAAAATCTCAAGCGGCTGTGCGGCGCCAGCTGCTTCGTCTCGAGTTCGTGCAATACTTTTTCGCTGATGTCTGCCATATGTTTAGAATTCCAGGTTGAGTTTGCGTGCTTCGTCCTTGAAATTTATTTTTGCGCGACGGAGCAGCGTGCCGATGGTGCCTAAGGGTTTGCGCAAGACGTCCGAGATCTCGTTGTAGTCCAGCTCCTCGAGATATTTGAGGATAAGGACTTCGCGGTATTTGCCGTCCATCTTGTCCAGGACGCGATGTATGCCGGCGGCCAGTTCGTTCGTCTCGGCTGTTTTTTTGATATCGAGATCAGACGCTAAGTTCAGGAATGCGTCGTCTTCGATCTCGGCCGCTTGCGGACGTGCTTTGACTTTGCGGAAGTGGCTCATCGTTTCGTTGTGCGCGATGCGGTAGATCCACGAAGAGAATTTGAGCTTGCGGTCGAAGCCGTTGAGGTTGAGGTAGGTCTTGAGGAAGATCTCTTGGAGGATGTCTTCCGCGTCTTGGAGTGATGCGTTGGAGATGCGTCGGATGTAGCGCAAAAGACGCTCCTCATAACGACGCATGAGGGGGAGGAAATGCTCCTTATCCTGTAAAGCCAGGGCAACTAGCTCGGTGTCGCTTAGTGCGGAATAGTCCGGCATAGGTACAACTCTAACATAAATACGCGGAAAATCATGTTTTTCTTTCAAAATGCCGGTAAAACAAAGCCCGCCTTTCTGGCGGGTTTCGTCGTGGTGGACGTTGCAGGATTCGAACCTGCGACCTTTCGAATGTGAATCGAACGCTCTAACCAACTGAGCTAAACGTCCATATGTGCCGAAGAATATATCTAAAGAAGTGACATTTGGCAAGGACGAAATGTCGCTTCCGTCCCTTCGTCTGATGTGCCTACAATGTATAGGTATGATCAAACACGCCATCATCTTGGCTGGAGGTCAGGGGACTCGTCTGCGCCCAGTGACTTTGGAGACACCGAAGCCTCTGGTGACGGTGCAGGGGACGCCGATCGCGACCTGGTTGCTCTGCCTTTTTGCCAGACACGGCGTCGAGGAGGTGACTGTCATCTATCCGACGGTGTGGAAAAACAGATTCGAGGAATGGGGAGAGGGCGTACCGCGTACTACGTACCGCGTACCGAGGATAAGGTTGCATGAAGAGAAGGAGCCGATGGGGACGATGGGGGCGTTGGTGCATGAAGTCGACCTGGGTGACGCGCCGGTCTTCGTCACGAACGGGGATGAGTTGAAAGGGTTGGATTTGGGACAGCTGGCGCAATTCCATGAGACGCAAAAAACTACGGATCTGGATCATGGAGCGACGATCGCATTGGTGCGTGTACCTAATCCGTCGGAGTACGGCGTGGCCGAAATGGAGGGCGACAGGATAATCCGTTTTCATGAGAAGCCGGCGATACCGCCATCGACTTTGATCTCATCGGGTCTGTATGTCATCGAGCCGTCAGTCTTGTCTGCGGCACGGCGGGACGCAGCGACGAGCAGGTTCATGATGCTCGAAAAAGACCTGTTTCCTGGCTTAGCGGAAGGGCGGAGACTCGCGGGCTGCCAATTGGAAGGACAGTGGTATGACTGCGGAACTTTAGAGCGGTGGGAAAAGGCCATCAAAGAGTGGAAGGGGCTCGCCTAAGTGCGGATTTGTTTGTATCATCTATCCCATGTCAATCAGCGTTCCTTGGTGGAGAAGATTTTTTTCAGCGCGTAAAGGCACGAAAATCGATCGTTATTCCCTCGACGTCGTCACTTCGCCGGCTGAATTGGTGTTGAACGATTCGTTGCCGTTGGAGATCAGATACGTGTTGGCGGTGAAGCCTTCACGCTTCGAGACCTTCAGAGGGATACTGGAAGCAGGCTATGGCATCGGCGTCAGATCGGTGGGCAATACTCCGGACAGGATGCTGGTGGCGGTCGACAGGATCTCGCGGTTGACCCAGCATAATACGATAGTGCCGTGGTTGCCGAATCTGCTGCGGAACGAAGAGCTTCCGGTGTTCAGCGAACACGAATTGCGGGAAGCCGAAGAAAAAGGCGTCAACCTGTATGAAGAGGCTAAACTGATACTCGAGAAACGTTTTGAATTCAAGAAGATAATTCTGGTCGATCTGCACAATAACTGCATCAGCGAAACGCAGCGGCAATTGATGCATGAGGTCAATGAAGATCTGTATCCTTTGGCTATCGATGCGATCGTTCACCGTGTAGTCTTCGATAATGCCCATACGCGGACTGAAGTGGCGCAGACGGTGATAAAGGCGCTGATCATCATCGGTCCGATCGCCCACGTCTTGGAACATGCGTTGTCTGGTTTGGGAAAGATATTCGCCGCCAGCGCCGATGATGTGTTGTCTGAAGTCGCCGAACTGTTCGCCCTGCGTGGTTCCGGATTCACCTGGCGACAGTTGATCAAGCGATCGCGCATACTCGTGCCGGTTTTTATCGCGGCGACGTATGGCGCCTTCCAAGTGGAGCCATTATTGGAAGCCGGTCGACCCATGGCAGCAGGCGTGGTGTTCGGCCTTTCTGCGGTTGCGCTTTCTTTGGTCACGGCTATCCAATCTATCTTCATGTACCGAGGTTCGTATGTCGCCCTGTGCGATGAAAAGAAGATGGCGCTGAAGACAGGGGAGTCGTTGTCGCGTTGGGCATTCAAGCAAGATTTCTTGAATCCTGCGAGGCTCGGTTTGTTCCTCGGCGCAATGTGTTCTCCGTTGGTCGCTGCCGTGGTGTTCAGTTTGTTTCCGGAGTTGTCGAAAAACGGTTGGATCTTGGCCGCCTTGGGTTCGACTGAATCCATCATAGCGAGTTTAGCCGTTTATAACGCAAAATTCATCGAAAAAGCCTGGTTTAGGCATAAAATTCTGGGAGCGATGAGGAAGATGGGCTAGTGCTTTTCGGCGACACAGCGTGTCTTTTTTGCCTACTCGACAGACATCTAAAAAAAGGATAATGTAACCCACATGAACAACCCATTTTCGCGTAAAAATGCAGAAACTGGTGCAAAGAATACGGCTGGATTTACAGTCGGTCTTGTCATTGAGTTCGTACAGGTCCTAGCCATCTCTTTAGCCATCATCATTCCGGTCCGTTACTTCCTGATCCAGCCCTTTTATGTCAAAGGCGCTTCGATGGAACCGAGTTTTTGGGATCATGAGTATCTGATCATCGATGAGTTGAGCTATCGTTTCCGTACCCCGGATCGCGGAGAGATCGTCGTGTTCCGCTATCCCAACGATCCGAAGCAATTTTTCATCAAACGTGTCATCGGGTTGCCTGGCGAGACCGTCGAAATAGCCGGAGGACAGATCAAGATATATAACGACAAGAGTCCGAACGGTACGGTTTTGGACGAGACTTCATATTTGGATCAGGAGTATACGACCATGACGCGCACCGTGACGCTTAAAGCGGATGAATATTACGTGCTGGGCGATAACCGCATCGCGAGCCTCGACTCGCGTCTGTTCGGGCCGATCAAGAAAGATGTGATAGTCGGCCGTGTGTGGTTGAGGGGTTGGCCGCCAGAACGTTGGAGGGTATTTAATGAACTGGACTACTCGCTGTAATCCAATAAATATTATGCCGAAAATGAAGAAAACAACACCTAAGGAAAAGCCGAAGGAGAGCAAAAAGACAGAACCGGCGAAAAAAGCGGTTTCTCCGATTAACCTTGTCCGCGGTACGCGGGATATCTTGCCTGCCGACCAGCCGGTGTGGGATAGGATCCGGGACGGTGCGCGCCAGCTCGCCTCTTCGTATGGTTTCGAGCGCATAGATACGCCGATCATGGAGGAGACTGCGTTATTCGTCCGTGGTATCGGCAAGCAGACGGATATCGTGGAAAAAGAAATGTACAGTTTCGAGACTCCGGGTGGAGAGAAGGTGACGTTACGCCCCGAGGGGACCGCTGCCGTCATGCGCGCTTATATCCAACACGGCATGCTTAATCTGCCGCAACCGGTCAAGTTTTGGTATGTCGGGCCGATGTTCAGACATGACCGTCCGCAACATGGACGCTATCGCCAGCTCCACCAATTCGGCTGTGAGATCATCGGCGATGCGAACCCCGTGGCTGATGCGCAGTTGGTGCACCTCGGTTATCAGCAGCTCAAGGATTTGGGCATAGAATCGACCGTGCAGATCAACTCGATCGGTACGCCCGAAGCACGCAAGAACTATCGAGACGCATTGCAGGCTTTTTTCCGTTCGCGCCGCAGCAAGCTGTCCGAAGATGACAAGAAGCGTCTGCAGAAGAATCCCTTGCGTATCCTCGATTCGAAAGATCCGGCGGTCGTCGAGATGAAAGCCGAGGCTCCGCAAATCATCGATTGGCTCGATGAGGAATCCAAGGCGCATTTCATGAAAGTCTTGGAGATGTTGGATGAGATGAACGTGCCTTACCAGCTTAACCCTTATTTGGTCCGCGGCTTGGATTATTACACCAAAACAGTTTGGGAATATTACGCCAACTCTTCGGATCAGGAATTGGCGCAGTCTGCTTTGGGCGGTGGCGGAAGGTACGATGGTTTAGCTGAATTACTGGGCGGTCGTGCCACTCCGGCAGTGGGTTTGGCTATGGGTCTTGATCGTGTCGCCAATCTGCTGAAGGAACAAGGCGCTGGAGTATCGACCGAAGCAGCGGAAATTTTCGTGGCGCAGTTGGGTGATCAAGGACGTAAGAAGGCGCTGGCCATCTTCGAGGAATTGCGGAAAGCAGGTATCCCGGCGTTCGAAGCTTTTTCCAAAGATTCGATCAAGGCGCAGATGGAGATGGCGAACAAGAAGGAAGTCAAGTTCGCGATAATCATCGGACAGAAGGAGGTTTTGGACGGAACGGCTGTCATCCGCGACATGGAATCAGGGACCCAGGAAATCGTAGATGCTTTGAAGATCGTGCAGGAAATCAAGAAAAAACTGGGTCGGAGCTGAAGATCGGACAAAACCATTGACTTTTCTGCGGTTTTTGAATAAAATCCAACCGTCGAAATAACTAGCAATCCTATTTAAGAAAGGAAGGTGTTCCCCATGGGTGAGGTCAAAAAGAGAAAAGGCGAGGCTTTTGATGCGCTGTTACGCAGGTTTCAGCGTCATTTGCAGTCCAGCGGAAAGATATTGCAGGCGAAAAAGAACAGATTCAAAGCCAAGAAAGCCAGCCGCAACAAACGACGGGAGAGCGCACTTTACCGCGAAGAAAAACGCGAAACCTACGACTACCAAGTCAAGACCGGACAGATAAAAGAAGACACGTTCAAGCGACGTAAGCGCAAAGCATAAAACCATGACAATACAGCAACGCATCGAAGAAGACTTGAAGATCGCGATGAAAGCTCGAGACGAGCTGCGTCTTGCGACGCTGCGTCTGGTGCGCTCTGCTTTCAAGAACAAGCAGATCGAAACCGGCAAAGACTTGTCCGATCAGGATGCGGTGGCGGTCATGCGCACCATGCTCAAACAGTATAAGGATGCGCTGAACGATTTTACCGTAGCCGGACGTACGGATTTGGCCGAACGCCAGACGAAGGAAATCGAGGTCATCGAAGGCTATCTTCCGCAGCAGATGAGCGAAGCGCAAGTCGAGGAGACGTGTAAAATCGTCATCGGCGAAATGAATGCGACCGTCTCGGATGCCGGAAAAGTCATGGGTGCAGTCATGAAACGACTTGCCGGACAAGCCGATGGAGCATTGGTCAAACAGGTCGTCGAGAGATTGTTGAAAGGCTAGAGCATAAAAAATAGAAAAGGCGCCCCGGTTTTTCCGGGGCGTTTTTGGTAAAGAATGTATTTTCACCACACCCAGGGCGGTGATATGGTTGAGAGCGCTCTGGATAATTATCCTCTTTCTGTTTGTTTGTGCTTTTGTGGTGTATAATTGGCGCATAATACTCGCCATGCAAAAAAATAGAGCGTTCCTCTTTTCATTTTTGAAAACTGCCACCGGACGGGTGCTGTTTTTCGCCCTCTTGAGTGCCTTGGTGGTCACGTTGCTGCCAGTCGAAATCCGTGCCCAAACCTCGGCTGCTGTGGAGAATGTCCAGCAGGTCGGGGATACGGCAGGGTTGGCTGGCGGATCGGATTTGATCACTATCATTGGCAGGATCATAAACATCTTTTTAGGGTTCTTGGGGTTGATTTTCCTGGTGCTCATGCTCTACGCCGGTTATCTGTGGATGACGGCGGCTGGTGATCCGGAAAAAGTGAAGAAGGCACAAGCGACGATACGCAATTCGATAATCGGACTTGTCATCATCGCCTCGGCTTGGGCGATAACCGCATATATCCTCGGTATTTTTGGTGGAGAGGGATTCGGGGGTATCGGTTCAGGCGGTACGGGCGGACCGATGTCGCAATTCTCGTCAGCGCCTGGTTCATCGTGTCTGGGTAAAGGAATCATAGAGACGCATTTGCCCGATAGGAACGCCGGCGATGTACCGCGCAATTCCCCGATTATTTTGACGTTCAAGGAGCCGATGAAGCCGGAGACAATCATGAAGGATTGGACTGAAGCTACGAGCAATACCCAGATATTGTGGCCGTTGAATGACGATAATGTCCTCATTTATCGGACGGCACAGGGCGAGGACGCTGCTTTGGGTTCGGATAAGATAAAAGTCGCATACACAAAAGATTTGAAGACCTTTGTCTTCAAACCGCAGGAATATCTCGGCAGTCCGAGCGAACAGATCGGATATACGGTCGTGCTTATTGGGGATAGGAACGGGATACTCAAGTTCGACGGCTCGCCGGCTTTGAGCTGTTCGCCTAATAACCGGTATTCCTGGCAGTTTGAAGTGTCCACTGTGTTGGATTTGACTCCGCCTTATGTGACGGCAGTCGTTCCGCCGGCAGAGGGGTTGTATGCGCGGAATATAGTAGTGCAGCTGAATTTCAATAAAGCGATGGATCCGACTGCGGCGCAGGGCACTACAGCGGAAGATTTTCAGAATATCGAGGTGCTGGCGACCCCAAGCGGTTCGACGACTCCGGTTCCGGTCACGGGTGAATTCAAGATCTCAAACCAGTACAAGACGGTGGAATTCGTGAGCGACGCGAAATGCGGGACGAACTCATGCGGTCGTGACGTGTTTTGTCTGCCGGGGAATGCGCAGATCCAAGTCAACGCCAAGGCTGCGACCTTGGACGGACCAGGTCCGCAGGCGGTCTTCACGACAAACGGCTATGACGGGTTGGTGAGCGTGGTCGGTAATTCGCTTGATGGAAACCATGGGGACACGGCCGAAGGCCCGCCGACGGATAATTACATCTGGTCTTTCGGGACTTCTAACGACATCAAGCTAGCGCCGCCGGTGATACAGAAGACCACACCGGACGCGAATCCGACTTTGGGCACCAATTCGAACGTGTCATTGGATTTGCCGGTGACAGCTTTGTTCGATTCATTCCTCCAGTCGTCAACTTTGAATTCGGAGAACATATACGTAGATGCACATGGGACTACAGAATTGCCGGATACTTTTTGGTGGGTCGTGAACATGAAGATGGTCAAGGCTGATGGGTCGGATATCGACACTAACGTCACACCGCCGGAGATTCCGGAGGCAGCTCTGGTGACCATCGGCCATCGGCCTTTCATGCCTTCAGGGACTTTCCCGAACCTCAATTACTATGACCCGTACATCACTTCTGGCGTGCAGGACGCTTACCAGAATTGTTTCAATCCTGGGCGTAAATGCGGTCATGGCATCGGCTCCAATTGCTGCAAATACCAGCCGGGTTCGGCGGAGTGCAAAACAATATTAAACCCATGAAAGCAAAAATTTTGTTCGTCACCGTGCTTTTAGGCCTCGCATTATCGATTGGCGGGGTCGTTTTCACCGCATTGCCGGTTCAGGCACAGGTGGATACGGGACTGCAGGAGGTCGGGCAGACAGTGAAGCTCGCCAGCACCGATCCGCGTACCATCGCCGCCAACATCATTAACATCGCTTTGGGTCTCGTCGGTATCGTTCTGGTCGGACTGATTTTGTACGGAGGTTTCCTTTACATGACCTCTGGAGGTGAAAGTGCGAAGGTAGATAAGGCGAAAAAAGTCATCACCAACGCCATCATCGGTTTGATCATCGTTTTGTCGGCTTGGGCTATCACGCGTTACGTCATCGAAAAATTGTTGCAAGCGACGCAGGAAGGCGGCGGAGTCGGCGGTGGCGGGAGTTCAGGCTATACCGGCGGCTTTGGCGGGGGAACGGGGAGCGCGTCATTCAAGATCGTCTCAATCACGCCTCAAGGCAGCGATCCGGCTAAGCCGCGAAATACAGAAGTGAAGATTTTGTTGACCAAGGCTGTGGATGAAGCTACGGCTTCGGCTGTGACCGTCGTGAAAGATGGCGGGACGACTGTCGGCATAACCGTAAAGACAGAGGGCTCCTTGATCACCCTTACTTCGTCACAAGATTGTCCTGCTCCGAATCAAGCCAGGAAATGTTTCGACGCAGATTCGGATTATGTAGTGAAAGTAGGTCCTGGACTTAAATCGGCGCAAGGTCAACCTATCGCGTGTGGCGGTTTCGCTCCCCCATGTGAAGCCCGTTTGCGCATCGGCAATCTAATCGATGTCCAGGGGCCGAATGTGTCCATCACGTATCCGACGGACGGTATGTCAGTGCGTCAGAATTTTTTCGTCGACGTGTTTGCCCACGCGACAGATGATAGCGGAGTAGCCGTGGTCCAGTTTTTTGACGGGGCAGACAACATCGGGAACGATGGACCGAACGCTACGAACACGCCGTTGTCCTTCGATGCTCGGGCTTTTTGGGATACAGCCGGTTCTGTCTTAGGACAACATCTATTATCAGCCAAAGCGCTTGATTTGGACTCGAATACAGCGCAGAGCCAGAACGTTTCCGTCATGGTACGCCCGGAGCACTGTTTTAACGGTTCCCAGGATGGTGGTGAAACCGGTATAGATTGTGGCGGTGACCCGAACAGCGTCGAATATTGCGGAGCGTGTCCGGGGGGTTCATGCACTAACAACAACCAATGTGCTTCAGGTTTTTGTCAGGGAGGGGTTTGCGTGGAGAAGCCGATCATCACAGGCGCTGCGCCCTTGAACGGCAAGCCTGGCACTTTCGTGACTATTGCTGGAACGAATTTCGGCACGAGTCTCGGCAAGGTGATTTTTTTGGGCGATCCAGCGACGCCAGCAGATGATAAACAAGCCTTTGCGCCTGCGGCCTGCGTAAGTGCCGGTAGCCAGACGTGGAGCAATTCGCAGGTCACGATCGCTGTGCCGGAAGGTGCGGCTTCCGGGCCGATAGAACTTTCCAACTCGGCGAGCGGATTGGCGGATCGCACGGATCAAGAGCCTGGTCCGGCAGTCGCTGATTATGTCGTCGATAATACGGAGCATCCAGGACTATGTGCGCTTGATCCGGTCGAGGATAGCGTAGGGAAGAGCGTGAAAGCTATCGGACAAGGTTTCGGAAACACACAAGGCAAGGTGATTTTTGGTTCTTTGGATCAACAGCTCTCTGGTTCGCCGTGGTCTGACGCAAATGTGACTTTCAGGGTTCCTGTGGTCAACAACGGACCGTATAGCGTATGGGTCCAGACAGCTGTCGGGATCAGTAACCCGTCACAGTTCACTGTTTTGGAGAAGAGCCTGGAGGAGGCGCCTCAATTGGATAGTTTGGATCCGACAGAGGGTCCACTTCAGCAGTACGTGACCCTGTACGGCAAGAATTTCGGCTTTACCGTGGGGACGGTCATTTTCACTTCCGCGGATCAACGTGAGGCGATCGGTGACACGAGTTTCCCCGCAGGTTGCAGCGAAGGATTTTGGCGGGATGATACGATCGTGGTCAAAGTGCCTTCGCTTTTCAAGAATGGCCAACCGGTTCCGGATGGGACGTATCAGGTCAAGGTGAAGCGTTCTGACAATAAGGAATCGGCAGCACTGCCTTTCGTGATCAATAGCGCTTTAGCCCTTAAGCCAGGCATCTGCGCCATCAGTCCTGCCGTCGGACCTATCGGAACAGAAACTAAGATTTTTGGCGAACGCTTCGGCACTGATGCACCTTTCGTGACATTCAGCTTGAGTAAACAGGCTTTGGTCAAGTCAAATACGACTCAAGAGATCCAGACCGTCGTGCCGCTGAATTCGGTCAGCGGTCCGGTCACGGTGAAGCGTGACAGCGCGACTTCCAACGGTTTCAATTTCCAAGTCCGTAACTGCAACGAGGCTCCGGAAATCTGCGGACCAGTCAGTAGTTTTCAGTGCTGTCCGACAGGTGAGTGCAGACCGAACGGTGAATCATGTACCGTCGCCGCTTTAGATTCGGAATACGCCTGGCAGCTTTCGACCGGATTGATCCCAATGGCGCCGTATGTCATCGAGGAATGTTTGCCTGATGCTTCGCCGGCGCCGACACCATCACCGTCGCCTTGGAGCGGTAGAGCAGGCGGTGAACAGGCTCCGATAGATGCGGCGATCGTCATGCGTTTTTCGCAGCCACTCGAGCCGACGACGGCCGTAAAAAGCGCATTTAGGATTTTCGCCTGTAAAGGCAGCTCGGGCGATCCATGCGATACGAAGGAAGAGGTGCAGGATTTTACTGTACATCTGACTCACGAGAGCACACAGCAGGACGTGGTGACATTGACGCCGGCTGCCGTGTTCGCCGTGGACACTACATATTTGATTACCGCCTCTACGAACATCAAAGGGTTGGGTGAGACGGGGGCGAACATGATCGAAGATAAGGAATGCGGGATGGGACAGAATAACGAGACTTACGGTTATTGTTTCAGGTTCAAGACGCGTTCGACGACCGAATCCTCGCAAGTCGGTGCCGTGACTGTCGCCCCTGGATCGTATATCTTCAATGAAACCGGATTGTCGATTGATTATCAGGCGATTCCGGTGGATGCGCAGGACAGGTGTATAGTGTTGGATTGCCAACGTTTCAACTGGAACTGGTCAGCCGGGGATACGCGCGGTTCAGTCACGAATAACACAGGCGGACCGTTGAATTACGGTTTGTGTTACCAGCAAGGCATGGGACATTTCGAGACTGGTGATATACCTGTCGACATTTTTGCTGCTTTAGGCGGATCCAGCTTGGTGGGTAAGGGTGCCATGTACATCAATTTCATCCCGCCGCGGGTAGTCGAGTACGCCCCGAAATGCAACGAAGCTTGCAGTAATGCATTGATTTGGGCAAAATTTTCGACCAAGCTCGACGGTGCGACTGCATTAGATTACGACAACGTGAAGGTGCAGAAGTGTTTCAACGAAAATTGTTTTGAGTCTGAATTAGGGCAGCCATTGCATGTTACTTTGAACCTGAAGGAAAATACAGTGTTGGAGATATCCCACAGTCCGCTAGCGGCCGGTGGTTTTTATCGTGTGTTGTTGCGTGGCGGACCGAATGCCGTCGATCCGGTGACCCAGGAAAACACGGGTATCCAAGGATTGAATGGCGTGCCGATGACGGGGACTAACCACGCCCAGGGTTTCGTGTGGACATTCCGTGTCATGCCGGGCGAGGGAGCTTTCTGTAAAGCGGAGCGTGTCGATGTCGAACCGTTAGAGAAGTACGAGAGCAGCGTTGACGCCAGACAACTTTTTGAGGCGACGCCATACAGCGCACCTGACAAGTGCAGCGCTGACGGACAACAATTGGTCAACCAAGATGGGACCGCTTGGACATCGAGCGATCTATTGGTCGCGGATTTCTTCAGGCGAGCCGCTTCGCTCATCAGATCGGATAAGGCTTCGTTGCCGATTGGCTGCTCGTCAAAATGTTTGGCTATGGGTGCCGGCGGGACGTTCGGGAAAGTGGCGATGTGCGGCAACGGTTCGATCGAAACGACGGATGTGCATTATTGCGTTGGCGGAAAAACGCCGCGGGGAAGTGTCTGCAAGCTGATGCCATCTGGAGCTAAGGCAGGCGAAGAATGCGAACCGACTGTCGATGGTCTGGATAAATGCGACGTAGAATCATGTCTGTTCCGTTCGGTTTCAGCGGTCGGTCAGGGCGGTACGTGCGGTGATGGAGTGCTCCAGGTAGCGTCAGGCGAAGCGTGTGATTTCGGGCCGATTTGTGTCGGCGGAAGCACGGCGACCAGCACGACTCCGGTGCCCGAGAACTCCCTTTGTTTAGGTGCGGCCGCGAAAACCGCATGTGAAAACGCGGGCGGCATCTGTGCCATGAACAGCTATCGTGGCTGTTCGGCGAATTGCCGATACATCGGCGCCAAGGCGGGTAAGACGACTTGCGGTAATGGCGATTACTTGGGTGACGGGAAGGCCTGCGATGACGGGAATAACACGGACGGTGACGGATGCAGTTCTGATTGTCTGCACGAAGCGTCTGAACCAGCAAGTGTCCTGGCTGCAGTCTGCGGCAATGGGATGATTGAACCCGGCGAGACATGTGAAGCGACGATGGTCAATGGGAACCCGGTGTTTGCGGCCGGTTGCGATAGCGGTTCCTGTCTGCACACCGGGGTTTTGGCCTGTGTGCCCGGACAAGCCTCGAGCTGTTGCGGTAACGCGACGCTGGATGTCGGGGAAGATTGCGATGACGGAAATTCAACGCCAAAGGATGGTTGCGACTCGAGTTGTCTGTTGGAAGGCTCGGATGCGTATTATTCGGGCGTGCCTTCAGGGATCGCGCCGAGTTTTTGCGGGAACGGTTATCTGGAGAAGGGCGAACAGTGCGAAGTAGGCGCATCATCCGACAGCGTTGCGAATCTGGTTTATCTTGGTTTGCCTAAAAATGCGGCTGTTGCGTTTTCACCGGTCTTGAACAAGAAATTTGGGAATATCCAGAGCGGCATCGATGCGATCCAGCTGGCTAAGATCATCGGCGACAAAGAGCCAGATCCGGCTACCGGAAAATCGTCATCCGAATTGAGTGCAGTCTTGATGGAACAGACGGGCAAAGCGACTTATGGTCTGCAGTGCGGTTATAACGATGAAGCGAACTGTTCGCCGGATAGCTTGATGAATCCGCGCGGCTTGGATGATTTCGGGTGTTGCCGCTTACGACCTATCGTCGCAAAAGCATATCCACCGCCGCCACCGTTCGAAGCTTGTCGCAACGTCCAGATCCAGATCGAGTTCAATCAGCCGATGGATACGACCTCGGTGACGAATAATTTCGAGATTTCACAAGGCCCTGACTTGGCGAATAATTGCCCCACTGGCACACAGGAAGTCGTGTTGAGGACGGATGATCAGCCTGGAATATGGAATTTCATCAAGCGCGTTTGGCGCTCGGTGGTCGCATGGCTGTTCAAACAACCGGCAGTCGCCGAAAAGTGGTGCGTCGGCAAAGTGACAGGGCAATTGACTGCCGTAGACCAACAACAAGAATCTACGAAGTTCGTCTATACGCTTGATCATGCTTTGGACGCCACGACCCTATACCGCATCCGGTTGAAGGGTGATGAGGATCTGACAGACAACTCGGATAAAGCCAAACGGAACGGCATCAAGACGGGGGACGGCGTGGTGCATGATGGCGACATCACATGGAATTTCAAGACGGGAAGCCAGATCTGCACGCTGAATACTGTGACGATCTATGATGTGACGCAGGATCCGCCTGACGAGCAGCATCCTTTCTTGTTCGTGAATAAGAACAACCAGTCAGAGGAAAGGCATTTCCAAGCAGAACCACAGTCGCTTCAGAACGGGACGGCCATACCTCTCTCGACGACAGCAGAGTATCAGTGGGATTGGCACGTCTGGACGACGAGCGACCCTGATTTGGTGAACTACAGCCCGAGTTTCCCGATTCAGCCGCCGATGTCGAAGGGGCACTTCGTTTCGGTACAAGAGGGCGGAGTACAACGCAATGGCCATGCCATACTGACAGCGGGGATTAAGGTCGTGCACGATGAAGTGAATGTCCCGTCATCGACAGGCTCGGTAGTTCAGGGAGTCGCGCATGTAGCGGTCTTGGCTTGCGAAAACCCGTGGCCTTCATTACAGACCTCGCCGTTCACGGATGCCAAGGATTGGTTGAATGATCGTTGGGCTGACCTGCCCAATGTCAGGCCGAACATCTTTGTTGGTAACGATCCGTATATCGGCAAGCCTGTGTTCTATAACTTCTCCACCATGTATTGCCGTGATGCGGGTGTGGAGCATGATCAGGCGGACGATCTGCCGGAACTAGTCATCAACCAGGTGCCGCGTACGTTGGTCGATAAGACGAACGGCATACTTCGACAGTATCTTCTGACCTTCAAGGACGAGACTCTGAAGCAGGATGGTATCGGCATCCGCATCGCGGAAAACCCGCAGCATCTTTCGCCGCTTGAGTGGTATTACTCGAAGGGCTTCACGGGCAAACCAAAAGCATTGACTATCGACGGTTACCCGGCGGTGCAGGACGGTAACACGGTCTATATCGATGCCGCAAACCAGCCAGAAATCAACGAGTCGATCTACTCGAACATCTATGTCTTCTCTCTGAATCCTGACGCGCAGCAGGTGACGCAGGAGATATTCAAGCAGCTGATCCAGTATCTGGCTTTCAACATTAATATCATCGGACAGAGCAATACTTGCCATATCGCCACGAATGCAAATCAGTACATAAACACCGACGTGTATGTGGACAGCCAGGGTATCCCGCAGCGGTGTAAGGCCGATTGGGAGTGTGCTCCTTTGGATGATGCGAGTAACGTGTTCTGCGATGCGAACAAACTGAAGATGGCGCGCGATACGCAGCGCATGGCTGATTTCCAGGCCATCAACAAGCGCCTTTTCGAGACGCGCGACGGGCAGGGCAGATATCTACAGCTCCAGACCGGTACATATCTGAAGGGCCTGACGAATTCGTTATGGCCGTCATGGGACGAAGAGTTCGGGAAAATCCTGGGCGCGCCGCCGAGCGATCCGGTCGATAAGTTCTTGACTTGCGGACAGTGCGCAGATGGGAAAATCTGCCAGACGGATAAGGATTGTGGTGACAACGGAAAGTGTTCAGGCAAGCGTTTGGTCAACGGTGAGTGGGTTGATGCGCCGGATCTGGATCCGCAGACTTGTTGGGACTCGAAAGCGTTCACATATACCTGCCCAGCCTATAAGACGGGCAATCCGTTCTCCGTTTCGCGCCTCTATCAATATCGCTCTATGGCTGGCGGCACGCAGTACGAGTTGGCATCAGAGTTCGAAGTCAGGCCAATGACGCAGAACCAGAAAGATTGGTGGTATCCAGCACTCCCTAGTACCATGTATCAGTGCGTGAATCCGGGTGCTGTGGGCAGATATTGCGCAAACGCTCAAGGGAATCCCTCAGACGTACTGTGTCGGGTTTGTGCGAATCCTGCTGATTGCAAGCAGTGTAAGAATAGCGGGGCTGATTATACTCTTGATGCTGGAGTCTGTGCCGCGCCGGATGTTTGTCAGGGTGTCGCGGTGATCCAAGATGCCTGCCGACCGTTCGGCGGAACATTCAAGTATGCGGACGTCTGTACTAATCAGGCGTATGCGGAAAATGGTGTGTGCGGTGACGGGGTGATGAACAACAACGAAATCTGTGAGTTGGGCGATACGAAATCTGAAAAATGTTCCGTGAACGGTAAACCTGGCCACCGCCAATTAGCGTGTAATGCGTGTACCCAATACAGCGTCGACCCGAATTTGCCTTCCTGCGTGGAGGATTCGATTTGCGGAAACGGTAGGGTGGATAAGGTCTGTTCAGGAATCGGTGGTTTGAGCTGCCTTACTGATTTAGACTGCTCCTCAAATGAGAGTTGTATCCCTTCCGAAAAGTGTGATGAAGGTGTAGAGAACGGAAAATACGGGCATTGTAACGCGACTTGCCAGGGATATGCTGGTTTCTGCGGAGATGCGCAGTTGTCGCCGGGCGAAATATGCGACAAGGGCGCGGACAATGGCCAATGGAGTAATCAATATAACGCGGCGACTTGCGCTACGAACTGTAAGGGCGTCGGTCCGTATTGCGGAGATACTGAAATCAACGGTTCGGAGGAATGCGATGGCGGCGCAGAGGTGACGAAATCGGCATTCTGCATCAGCACGACTCCGCCGACGCTATGCGATACGAGCGCTGATTGTCCGCAGGGCAAGCAATGCGCCGGCAAAGCCGTGGCGAAGTTGGGAGATAGGGCTTTTGGCGCGCTGGCCTCGCTCGGTAATGGCTTGGGTGATGCCTGGTTGAACTATGTCTTAGTGCCAGAGGTTCAGGCTGCGCCACCGCCGCCACAGTCACAGAGCAGTTCAAGCATCAACTCCATCATCTACATGAAGGGCTTGAATGTTTGGAGCTCGATCATTCCGCTTAAGGGTAGCGGGTGGCAGGTTATACCGGGTCAGCAGGTCATACCGGGTGGCGGAGGCGGCCAGCAGAGCGGTACGCAATATGTGGATGTGAACGGCAATACCATCACTGTGACAACGGTAAATTCCTGCGATGGCGTGTACGTCGTCGATGCCAACGGAGTGAAGCGCGAAACACAGCACGTAAGGAATTGCAACGCGCCTGGGGCGGCCAGCTCGTGTAAGTGGAGCGGTTGGACGGCTTGCGTTCCGGTCGGGATTTGCGGCGATGGCATCAAGGATCTGAACGAAGCTTGCGACAACGGTGCAGCAAACGGCGATACGAAGGCTTGTACTTCCCAGTGCGAAATAAACACCTGCGGAGACGGTCTTTTGAACGTCGGGGTAGAAGAGTGTGACGCCGGTTCACAGAACGGTCAGACCACGTGCAACGCAGATTATGATTCGTCCTGCTTGTCTTGCAGCACGCTGTGTAAGCTGATGGCGTCGGCTGGAGGGTATTGCGGAGACGGTATCAAGAATGGCCCGGAGCAGTGCGACGGTAGCCAGGGATTGACCGTTGGCGGCAATCCGGTCACTTGTTCCATGCTCGGTTACGATTACGGAGATACTTCGGCCAACAAAGCTACCTGCGCCTCTGACTGCAACTACGGCGGGTGTAAGCGTTGTTCGGACGAACCGGGTGATGGTGTCATCGAAGGCAGGGTGTATGATGCGGTGTTCCAGCAAGTCATCCCGAACGCCCGTGTCAGTCTGATGTATAAAGGGGTCAAGGTGGACGAGATGTTCACCGATCAGGACGGTGTCTATAAGTTCATCACCATCAATAAGAACGCCAGTTGTACGAATTATCGTCTGGTCATCGACATGTACCAGGATAACGTCTGTACAGGACAGGATCATCCGGGCTTCAACTGTTTCAGCGAAGGAGCCAGTCCTTGGGTTTATCCGTATGACTTGGACGAAGGCTCGAATGGTGGATATTTCTCGTTCACGACGGATCTGTTCAGCTTCGATACCTATAAGAGCGTATTGAATGGTGAAGACTACGATGCCGTACCGCATGTCGATATCTTCCCGCGTCCGGAAAGAGGTCGCGCGTATATGGCGATGACGTGGAAGCCGAGTAGCGACACCTTGGGTTTTAAGGTCCATACGACATTGCCGAGCGCCGCGGCCTATACGGTCGTCGATTTCGATGCGGGAGAGACTGCGATGTCGTGCGAATATACCAACCGTCCAGCTGCGGGCGGCGTTGCTTGTGCCAGAGATATCAATTGGCGCTCGGCTGGCTCATGGAAGATCGATGACCTGCCGTACACCAGGATGGTCTGTTTGCGGCGTGTGGGTGAGAAGACTTCTGGCTGGAACTATGATGAAGATGAAGATGATTATAATCCTAACGGTTGTCCCTTTGAGGGAGTGGAATGGTGTCTGTCGAATGCAGGTAAGACTTTGAGCAGTTGTGGCTGCACTGTCGTTGTAGAGAACGACAGGAAGAAGACCGTGTGCACCAGCACCCAAACGGCATGCAAGGAATGTGGTGCTGATACGAAACATAAATGCAGTCATGATGCGAATCTGGCGAATTGTGCAAATCCGATCAGATATGGTCCGACTACTGTGCTGACGAACTATACCGCATTAATGAATCAGGATGATTCGATAAAATTCAATCTTAGCGCTGGCCCGGGAGACTCCTCTTCTTTCAAAAGCGTTTTGTCCGGCACCTCACGTAATATCAAGGCTTATACGGCTATAACGACTTTAGCGGGCGCATCGGAGCTTCAGGTCATGGAGAAACCGACGGGTTCCGGATGGTTATGGGAGATCGCATATTTAGGTCCGAAGCTTGAAAAGATCGCAAAGGTCAATGCATTGAAAGGCAGCGATACGGATCAGACGACGACTATGCAGAACACGCCAACATCGAATAAACCGAGTTATCTGGACGGTTGGGGCGCATGGTCTGGCAATTTTCAAGGCGGAGGGAACAATTATTGTGTGAGTAAGACAAATAATAATCACCTCCATCCTACAATCGGCCCGTGTTATTGGGCTAATACAGAGGCGGCGTGTGGACAAACGGCGGATTATCAATGTGGTAAGTTGGACGAGTGGGTCTACCATAAATATAACTGGTGATATGGACAAGAAAACTCTGATCTTTTATGTAGCCATCGTCGTCATTGGTTTAGGGACCATGGTGGGCTTGGTATTGTTCTTGCGCAGCAGGAACGCCCCGGTAGAGTCGACTGTGCTTTTGGAGAACAGGACTGCTCCAGCTCCGCAGACGCAGAATCTTCCGGGACAACGAACCACGGGTAAGGTAAGATATGCGACGCCGCTGGATAAGACGCCGAAAGCGGAACCGTACAAGCAAGGAGAGCCTGTGACGGCGCAACAGCCGACGATAATCATTTCAGATGACGGACTATTGAGCGAATAAAAAAATTATGTTTGACAACGTACCCCCGAACTTGCCGGTCGAACCGGCGAACCAGATCCCGCCCCCTCCGATGACGCCTTCCGGAGTCCAACCGAAACCCATCGTGGTGAGCCAGATGAAAAAGGAGCCGGAGGACATCTTCGCCGACGTCAATGTGGTGGGTGATGATCTTCAGGCAGCGGCGAATACGCAGGACATCTATAGCGCTCCGCATAAATCTGCGTTGCCGTTGATCGCAGTGATCATCGCAGGAGTGGTCGTGTTAGGGGGAATCGTTTTTGCGGTGTGGTATTTCTTGTTGCGACAGGATAGCGTACCTAGCGCGACCGTCACTCCGCAGAAGACTGAAGCTACGGTTCCGCAGCAGCAACCTGAAATCATCGAACAGCCGCCGATTACCGCGAATGAAGTCACGACGATCCCACCGGCTGGATCGAATATCCCTTTGCCGGTGTCCACGAACGAAACTGCGACGACAGAGACACCACCGGAAGCTCCGGCGATGCCGACTGACGAAACATCTGTTCCTGCGAGCGTAGTGCTGACGGAAGGTGTTGATACGGATGCGGATGGATTGACGGACGCCGAAGAGGTGTTGTTGGGGACGAATAACCAAATAGCTGATACGGATGGGGATGGGTTCAAAGATGGGAGTGAAACCGTGAATCTGTATAGTCCATCCGCGGCAAGCCGACAGCTGTCCGCAGATCCTAATTTCAGCGCAGCTGTCTGGGAGGCAAAGACGCCGGTCAAAAGTTTCGCTTGGTCTTTCTTGAGACCGCAGACGTGGTTGTTGAACGGCGAGTCCGTGATGCAGGCTATATTGACGACCGAATCGGCAGCGCGTTTCGTGTTCAGTTTGGCTGCATCGTCCGATCTGCCTCAAACGACTCCCTTCAAGACCAAATCCGGTCTGGACGCTATGCGAAGTCCGGACGGGTTGACGACGTACGTATATTCCGGGGATGCCGTCATCGCAGTCACGTATGATCTGAACGGCGCGACGACCTATGAATACAGGACATTGTATGACGCGATAATCAATTCATTGCGATTGCAGTAGCAGCCTTAATGCTGTAAGCCGACGCGTCGATGAGTATAGAAAAAAAAGACGCCGCAAGGTAAAATCATGATGACCCCATCCTTTTATGCCTGAAGAACAGATGAAACAAAATACGGCTCCCGCCGCAGAACCGGAAATAATTGTCATACCGGAGAAATTTTACGGTGCGGCATTGAAAGCCAAAGCTCCGGAGATGGCAAGGATGCCTGACCAGGCTTTGGAAAAACCAAAGAAGAGCCATGTTTTGCCGATCATAATAGTGGTGGTCATCTTGTTGTTAGGCGCGGCTGGAGCGTTCGTCTACCTGAATCAGGATTTATTTTTCCCCAAGCCTGCACCAGCCCCGCAACCGGTCGTCGTGGCGCCGCCGGAGCCCATTCCGGTGCCTCCGCCGGCTGCGCCGCAGAACTTTTCGGCCACCTCAACGAACCCACAGAGCGTGGCGATTTCTTGGACAGATTCTTCGGACAATGAAGCGGGCTTTAGGTTGGAGCGTGCTGAAGGAGCGGGTCCGTTCTTCGGCTTGACTAATTTGCCATCAAACAGCAGCTCTTTCCTGGATGTTTCGGTGAAATCGGACACGACCTACCGTTACCGCATGTTCGCTTCCAACCAGTCCGGCGATTCCGCTCCATCGAGCGAATCTACTGTCCAGGTGCCTCCATTGCCGCCAGCACCGCCCGAGCAGCAAAAGCTCCCACCGGCGGGTTTAGATAGCGATTCCGACGGTCTGACTGATTTAGAAGAAGAATTCTTCAAAACGAGCAAGAACAGCCCGGATACCGATAGCGACGGATTCTTGGACGGGAACGAGGTATTCCATCTGTATAATCCGAACGGCCAAGCTCCTGCTCGTTTGATCGATGCGGGTCTGGTCAAGGAGCTTAAAGGTAGCGTGGGCTGGGAGATGCAGGTGCCAAGCACCTGGACGATGAACATGGACAAAGCGGACGGTACTGCCGCAACATTGGACAGCGGACATGGCGAGACGTTCATCTTGACCATCCAAGACAACCCGAGCAGATTGTCGGTGATCGATTGGTACTTGGAGAAGAATCCTGATGTGCAGCGGAATGAGATTTTGGCCTTCAGATCCAAACAAGGTTATGAGGGAATCATCGGAAAAGATCTTTTGACCACGTATATTCCGTGGGAGGACAAGATATTCGTATTCAAATATGACATAGATGGTCAGCAGTTCATCAATTATCGCACGACCTATTCGATGATGTTGAACTCCTTGATTTTGAGAGGCATGCCCCAGATCGCACCGCCGATAGCGGGTGCTCCATTGCCGTTCGAACCTGCGGCGACCACAACCGGCGTCGTCAACCAACCGCAGACCATCGATGTTTTCCCCTCGCCGGGCGGCGGATCGTCGGGTAACGGGGGAGTGACGGAAACCGGAATACCGAGTGCGCCTGTCACCGAAGGTAATATCACGCCATGACTGAAATTGATTTGATCGAGGAGGTCGCAGTCGGTATCCCGAAGAAAATTCTTCTGGGCGCGATTCGTGCCGTGTTGGACAAAAAAGGCGGAAAAAAGAAAGTTTTCCTTAGCGTCGTATTCATCACGCCCGTCAAGATGAGAAAACTGAACAAGAAGTGGCGGAAGATTGATAAGTCAACTGACGTTCTGTCTTTTCCCGTAGATGAGGCCGTGCCGGAGAAGGCGGGTGTAAGGGTATTGGGTGATATCTTCATCTGTCCGAGTTACGTCGCAGATGCGGCTCGGGAAATCGGCGTTGACTTCGATGAACAGCTCTTGCGCGTCCTGGTCCACGGTGTGCTGCATCTGTTGGGATTCGACCATGAGAGACGGGACGACAAAGGCAAGATGCTTCGTCTTCAGGAACGTCTGCTGAAACAGCATCTGGCTTCTTAATATGAACTTGACGAAAGGATTGGGGGAAAGTTTTTCACATGCCTGGCGAGGCCTGCGCTTGGCATTCGTGAGTGAACGGAGTTTTCGCATCCAGGTGATCGCCGCGACCGTCGTTTTTTTTATTGCGCTGGTCCTGCCCCTCAAGGAACATGAGCGTCTGATCCTGCTGCTGGCAGTAGCTGCCGTTCTTGTGCTAGAATTACTGAACAGCGCAGTCGAAAGGTTGGTGGATTTGTCGAAACCAAGGTTGCACGCGTTTGCGAAAGACATCAAAGACATCATGGCTGCTGCGGTTTTAGTTGCTTCGGCTTTTTCTTTAGTCATAGGATTACTCGTCATTTGGCCGTATATCGGTGAACTTTTCCGTCTTGTATGAAAGAACGCCTCATCATCGGTCTTGATCTCGGCTCGTCGCGAATCCGTATCGCGGTGGGTCAACTTAGCGTTGGTACCGACAAGCAGGTGAGGCTGAACCTGATCGGCGCGACGGAGGTTTCGTCACAAGGCATAGCCAAAGGCAATATTACGGCGCTCGAAGATGCGGTGAGCGCGATTTCTTCCTGCCTGGAGCAAGCGGAACGCATGATCGGTATGCCGTTGCCGGAAGCGACTGTGGGTTTGGGCGGTACGACGATTTCATCACAGGATGCCAAAGGTGTCATAGGTGTATCGCGTACAGATGGGGATATCCGACCCGAAGATGTCGCACGAGTAGTCGAGGCGGCTAAAGCTTTGGTCAATCCGGCCAACCAGGACATACTGCACATCCTGCCGCGAAGTTTTACGGTTGACGGGCAGATCGGCATCAAAGATCCGATCGGGATGCAGGGCATCCGATTGGAAGTCGATGCGGTGATAGTCCAGGGCTTGTCTTCGCAGGTCAGGAACATCACAAAAGCGGTTTTCCGCACGGGTTTGGATATCTCATATCTTGTATATGCGCCTCTAGCGACGGCCGAAGCCATCTGTACGACTCGACAGAAGGAGTTGGGTGTGTGCGTCCTGAACATCGGAGCGGCAACCACCGGAGTAGCGGTATATGAGAACGGCGAATTATTGAAGGCAGTCACTATCCCTTTAGGTGCGGATCATATCACTTCGGATATCGCCATCGGTCTGAAGATAGCCCTGGATGCCGCAGAGAACATTAAAGTGATGCACGGAACAGCGAACCCGGAGACCTTGCCTAAACGCGGTGCGGATATTGATTTGATAGATTACGGTTCTGGACAGAGTGAGATAGTCCCGTTGCGCTATGTGTCAGAGATAATAGAAGCGCGCGTGGAAGAGATTTTTGAGCGTGTCGATGCGGAGCTCAAGAAGATAGATCGACAAGGGATGTTGCCCGCAGGGATCATCATGACAGGTGGGGGTGCGAAGTTACCAGGTATGGTGGAAGTGGGGAAGCGCGTCTTGAAGTTGCCGTGCGCTTACGGAGTGACGCAGAACATGACCAGCTCGATGCCCGAGTTAGTCGAAGATCCCGCGTACAGCACAGCGGTCGGACTTGTTTTGTGGACGTTTGAGAACGAGAGGCGTGAGCAGGATAGCGTCTTGAGCGCGATAGGCGGGTTAGGCAGTAAGGGAACGCAGCTGTTGAGTAAACTCGGCAGTCCGATCAAAAAGATTTTTAAATCTTTCATGCCATAAAAAGCGGAGCCAAACAGACGCTCAACCAAGCGTTTTTTGTTTGTCTTGACTGTGGTACATGGCTTCTGTATGCTTTGTAAGAAGATTCAAATTTTGGCTCAATGAAGCCACTTATGAGTACTTTTGGTGCTCAATACCATATGCCTGAGATCAAACCTGAAATTGAAACTTTCGCCAAGATAAAAGTGGTCGGTGTCGGCGGATCCGGAGGTTCTGCTATTAACCGAATGATCGCTTCGAAAATTCGCGGAGTCGAGTTCGTCGTCATGAATACTGATGTGCAGGCACTGCATCACAGCGCTGCTTCGGTCAAGCTGCATATCGGAAAGACCGTGACGCGTGGTCTTGGCGCCGGCATGGATCCCGAAGTCGGGGCGCGAGCAGCCGAAGAGTCGCAGAATGAGATCAAAGAAATACTCAAAGGCGCTGACATGGTGTTCATCACCTGCGGTTTGGGTGGCGGTACGGGTTCAGGCGCTGCGCCTGTGATTGCGGAGATGGCGAAAGAGATTGGAGCGTTGACCGTCGCTGTAGTGACGCGTCCTTTTACTTTTGAGGGAGCGCAACGCAGGGCGATCGCTGACACGGCGCATGAAAAATTGGCGGATGTGGTTGATACGATCATTACGATACCGAATGATCGGGTATTGCAGATAATCGATCGTAAGACGTCTCTGCTTGATGCATTCGAAATCGTTGACGACGTGTTACGACAGGGTGTCCAGGGGATATCGGAGCTCATCACGGTCCCAGGTCTGATTAACGTCGACTTTGCCGATGTCCGCGCCATCATGCATGATCGCGGGTCTGCTTTGATGGGTATCGGCCGAGGGAGCGGGGAAAATCGTGCGGCAGAAGCGGCAAAGGCAGCTATCGCGTCGCCGTTATTGGAGGTTTCGATCGATGGGGCTAAAGGTATCCTTTTTACCATCACTGGCGGTTCCAATTTGGCCATGTTTGAAGTCTCTGAAGCCGCAAAAGTAATCACGCAATCTACGGATCCCAGTGCTAAAGTGATATTCGGCGCGATTATCGATGAAGTCCTGAAGGATGAGGTGAAGGTGACTGTCATCGCGACCGGTTTTGAAGTACGCCAACCATCCGGCAAGAAGAACGTATTGGGTTCGGGTGCTTTTACGCCCAGGTCTTACGGTGAATCCTTGGAGACGATCTCTTTCGCGGGCAAGCATACTGCTGCGCCAGCTCCAGCCCAACCGACGGCTGTGCCGACATCGCGCTATGGCCAAGAACCGTCTGTCTATCACGCGGCACAAACTGCGAACGAGCAACAGATGCCGTCTGCGCCGACGATACAGCAAAGACAGCCTGATCCGGCGCCTGCCGCAATCCAGCCGCATGTGCAGCCCCCGACATATGCACCGGTTCAGTCTTCGCGACCGCAACCGCCCAGCGCTCCCGCGCGCGTATCGCCGCCCAAAACAGAAGAGGAAGAATTGGAGATACCCGCCTTCATCCGTAAGAAAATGATGTAAGGGAAGAGAGGATATTGATTTCGTACTTCGTCGCTTCGTGTCCAGAGGCTTGGCCGTATGCCAGGCACGGAGTACGATGTACGGAGTACGATTTTGTTTATGCATTGTCCCATCTGCAGTCACGAAGAGACCAAAGTCATAGACTCGCGCATTTCCAGCGAAGGGTCGTCTGTGCGTAGGCGAAGGGAGTGCGAAAAATGCGGTTATCGTTTCACGACCGGCGAAGAGGTCGAACTTTTGGATCTGGTCGTCGTCAAACGGGACGGCAGGCATGACGCTTACTCGCGCGATAAACTGGCACAAGGCTTGAAGAAATCCCTGGAGAAAAGACCGTACACGGATGCTTCTTTCAGGACTCTGTTGAGTGCGGTCGAGAGGGATATCCAGAAGAAGAAGACTAACGAGCTGACGAGCGCCGAGATAGGTGAGTTGGTCATGGGCAGGCTTAAGTCTTTCGATAAGATCGCATACATCCGTTTCGCTTCGGTGTATCGGCAGTTCGAGGACGTCGATTCATTCTCAAAAGAGTTGGATATGCTGAAGGCAAAAAGACGTCGGCGGAAAGACAAGACCGGAGAAAACCGTAGTACGAATACGAGATTGGATTTATAATATGCATATGGAGGATATGAAGAATAAAATTGTCTATTTATCGGCGGCTGTCTTGAGCGGTGCGCTTGGTGCTGTCTTGGTGTTGTCTTTGGCGCCATTCGTCAGGCCGCAAATCTCTCTACTGATGCAAAAGAAGCCAGTCGATAACGGCGAGGAGAAAGTCATCCAGCCGCAAAGTCCGATGTTGGCGGCGGAGAAACCTGATGATGAGCGTGTCGTGCAGGTCGTCAAACAGGCCCAGCCGGCCGTGGTGGCGGTTTTGGTGTATGCGGACATCCCGAGCCAGCAAGCAAACAATCAATTTTATCTTCAAGATCCTTTATTCGAGCAATTTTTTGGTCCGCAGCCGCAAGTGCCGCAGGTACCGTCAGCCGATGGGCCGCAGCGGATCGCCGGGGGATCAGGGTTTTTCGTGTCAGCCGACGGATTGATAGTCACGAACAAGCATGTCGTCCAGTTTAATGGCTTGGCGCAAGATAAGGTGCATTATAAGATCCAGATGAGTACAGACAAGACGTACGACGCGAAACTTTTGGCTGCTGATCCGGTCCTTGATCTGGCTTTCCTCAAGGTCGAGAACGCTGGTGACGTCAGATTCACTTATCTCGAATTGGGCGATTCGTCGCAACTCATGCCTGGCCAATCGGTAATCGCTATCGGCAATGCGTTGGACGAGTTCAGGAATACGGTTACACAGGGAGTGGTTTCCGGGCTGAACCGCAGGATAGTGGCTGGCGATGGAGTAGAGTCCGAAGTCATCGAAGAAGCTATTCAAACAGATGCAGCCATAAATCCCGGAAATTCCGGCGGTCCGCTGTTGGATCTGAACGGGAAAGTCGTCGGCGTGAACAGTGCAGTCTCGGACCGTGGTCAGAATTTAGGTTTCGCCATACCGTCGCATGTGATCAAGCGTGATTTGGACAGCATAAATAAAGACGGCCGCATCGCCCGACCGTTCCTAGGGGTCCGTTACATCATGGTGACTCCGGAATTGATCAAAGCTAACCAGCTTAAAGTGGATCACGGCGCTTTGATCATGCGCGGGGAAAATCGAAGTGAACTGGCCATTTCCCCTGGCTCTCCGGCCGATAAAGCTGGTTTGAAAGAGAACGATATCATCTTAGAGGTCGACGGGACGGCGATAGATGAAAACCATTCATTGTCATCACTTGTCGGAAAGCACGCCGTGGGGGATGAGGTGACGCTCAAGGTCTATTCTGCGGGGGAGGAAACAATGATCAAGGCAAAACTGGATGAGATGAAGCCTTGAGGGGTCTCTCGAGGTTCTTTGATCCTCACGAAGCGGCGTTCGACGCGCTCTCCTTTCGGAAGAGCGCGTTTCGTGTTTTTGCTATTGTTCCCGCTCGCGGTACAATGGCACGGATATGTCAAAACAAAACAAGCGCACCAAGATCGTCTGCACCATCGGCCCGGCGACGGGGAGTAAGGAAAAGATAAAAGAACTGATCAGTGCGGGGATGAACATGGCGCGGCTAAATTTTTCCCATGGTTCATATGCTGACCATGCAAAATTGATCAAAGCCATCAGGAGCGCGGCGGCTGAATTGGGTGAGACAGTCGCGATCCTGCAGGATCTGCAGGGTCCGAAGATACGCGTCGGGGACTTGCCGAAACAGGGTGTGGAACTGAAGGCGGGTTCAGAAGTCGTTTTGACGACGAGCGCTAAGTTAAGCAAAGGGAAATTGCCGGTGACCTACGTCAACCTCCATAAAGACGTGGAACCTGGCCAGAGATTGTTACTGGACGACGGCTTGATGGATATGAAGGTCGTGAAAGTCACGGGTAGGGATATCACCTGTCTGGTCGGTACTGGCGGTACGCTATTTTCCCACAAGGGCATCAACTTGCCGGAGACTAAGGTTAGTGCTTCCGCGTTGTCGGATAAGGACAAACAGGACGTGGAGTTCGGGGTGAAGATGGATGTGGATTGGGTCGCGTTGTCATTCGTGCGTACGGCCAAGGAGATCCTGGACTTGAAATATCTGATCAAGAAATTCGAGAAACAGCAGAAGAAAGAAGTCACGGCCACGATTCGCATCATCGCTAAGATAGAAAAGCGCGAAGCTGTCGATAATATCCAGAGTATCCTCGAAGTAGTCGACGGCATCATGGTGGCACGCGGCGATTTGGGCATAGAAATCCCGGCGGAGGATGTGCCGCTCGTGCAGAAACATCTGGTCGACGCGGCGCGTGAAGCGTCCAAGCCGGTCATCGTGGCGACGCAGATGCTGGATTCGATGATCCGCAACCCGCGTCCGACGCGTGCCGAGGTCTCTGACGTCGCGAATGCGGTCATCGACCATACCGATGCGGTCATGTTGTCGGGCGAAACAGCCGCCGGAAAATATCCGATCGAAACGGTCGAGACGATGGCGCGTATCGTGCGGCGCACCGAGAGCTCGCACTACGATGACGTGGCTGCACCAAAGATCAGGAAGTTCCTGACCGAGGAAGAGGCGATCTCGAATGTCGCGGCGATTCTTGCGAAAAGCACAGATGCCAAGGCGATCCTTGTGGCTTCGCTCTCTGGTTCGGCGGGAAGGATCGTCAGTCGGTATCGTCCAGAGCTGCCGATTCTTGTCTCGACCAACGAAGCTCGTGTCTGCCGACAGCTGGCTGTCTCTTGGGGCGTCGTGCCTTTCGTGTTGCCCACTTGCCGCAGCATCGAGGAGCTCATAGACCGTTCGATCATCCATCTTTTGGACGCGGGACAAGCGAAGAAAGGCGATGATCTGATCGTCATCGCGGGCGAGCCGGTAGGCGTTTCGGGCCATATCAATTTCGTCGAAATCCGCAGGGTCGGAATGGAGAAATAAATTTATGAATAATCCGATTTTCTGTGTCCCGTTCTCGAAATTAAGGTTGAAGGACATCCCGCGCATCGGCGGAAAGAACGCTGCGCTGGGAGAAATGTTTTCCCGTCTGAAAGCCAGGGGCATCCCTGTCCCGGATGGGTTCGCCGTCACGACCCAGGCATATTGGTCTTTTGTCGAGGCTAACGGACTCAGACAAATCATCAAAGATAATCTGCGTGATTTGGATGTGGAGGATGCAGGAGGATTGGCAAGCCGCGGAAAAGCCATCCGCGAGGCGTTCATGTCCGGGGAGATGCCGGAGAAGGTCGCGCGTGAAATCCTGAAGGGGTATGCCAGCCTGTCACAGCGCTTGAATTGCAGAACGGCTGACGTGGCAGTGCGTTCTTCTGCCACGGCCGAAGATTTGCCGACTGTCTCGTTCGCCGGGCAACAAGAGACATACCTGCACGTGCAGGGCGAAGATATGCTGATCGATGCGGTCAGGAAATGCTTCGCATCGTTGTTCACGGATAGGGCGATCGCGTATCGCGTCGCGAACGGTTTTGATCATCTTAAAGTCGCGTTGTCGGCCGGCGTGCAGCAGATGGTGCGCTCGGATATCGGTGCGGCCGGTGTCATGTTCACTTTACATACGGAAACGGGCTTCCCGGATGTCATTCTGGTCAATGCTTCGTATGGTTTGGGGGAGAGCGTAGTCAAAGGCTTGGTGAATCCGGATCAGTATCTGGTGCACAAACCGACGATGGCAAAAGGTTTCAGGTCAGTGATCGAACATCGTTTGGGGAATAAACATAAAAAGATAATTTATGCACAACCTGCCGCGCATCGATTGATGACGGCAGATGGCATGACCAAGACGGTTTCCATCGACGCTAAAGACCGCGTGCGTTGGGTATTGAATGACGAAGAGGTCTTGCAACTGGCCAAGTGGGGAGTCGAGATAGAAAAATATTTTTCGCAGACTGCCAAGTCCAAGCGGCCCATGGATATCGAGTGGGCAAAAGACGGCAAGAGCGGAAAGCTGTTCATCGTACAAGCACGCCCCGAAACAGTCGCTTCACAAAAGTCCAAGGCTTTCATGGAGACGTACCGTCTCAAAGCAGCGGCAAGACCAATCCTGCAGGGAGTGGCAGTGGGCCAGAAAATCGGAGCGGGTAAGGCGCGACTTCTGAAATCAGCTAAGGAAATGAATCGTTTCAAGCCGGGAGAAGTCTTGGTCGCGCACATGACCGATCCGGACTGGGTGCCGGTCATGAAGCAGGCTGCAGCCATCGTGACTGAAGAGGGAGGACGGACGTGCCACGCCGCCATAGTTTCGCGCGAGCTCGGTGTGCCATGCGTGGTCGGTGTGCCAGGAGCGATGCAGAAATTGAAGGACGGCATGGATGTGACGGTAAGCGCCGAACATGGCGAGGAGGGTTATATCTACGCCGGGATTTTGCCGTTCGATATCAAGAGGACTCCTTTGAAACGTCCGTCGGGCCTCAAGACCCAGGTGATGATAAACGTGGGTAATCCGGATATCGCATTCGAGAACGCGGTTTTACCGGTCGATGGCGTGGGTCTGGCGCGGATGGAATTCATCCTGAATGAGCACGTAAAGATCCATCCGTTGGCTGCCCTGTCTCCGTCGAAAGTCGGGAATAGGGAGCGCGATTTGATCCATAAGTTGTCGTTGGGATACAGGAATCCGAAAGAGTATTTCGTATCAGTGTTGGCGGAAGGTATCGCGAAGATCGCGGCGGCTTTTTATGACAAACCCGTCATCGTCCGGACGTCTGATTTCAAGACGAACGAATATGCAAATCTCATAGGCGGAAAACTGTTCGAACCGACAGAGGCAAACCCGATGTTGGGATGGCGCGGCGCGTCGCGTTATTACGACCCGTCATACAGACCGGCTTTCGCTTTGGAGTGCGAGGCGCTGCGGTGTGTCAGGGAGGTGTTCGGACTGTCTAACGTAATCGTGATGATCCCGTTCTGTCGGACCGTCGAAGAAGCTAAACAGGTGTTGGGTGTGATGCGCGAGAACGGGTTGCGACGTGGCGTCAAAGGATTGCAGATCTACATGATGGTGGAGATCCCGAGTAACGTGATTTTGGCGGAGGAATTCGCGAAATACTTCGACGGTTTTTCCATCGGCTCGAACGATTTGACCCAATTGACCCTAGGCGTCGATCGGGATTCGGCTTTGGTGAGGCATCTATACGATGAGCGCAATCCTGCCGTGAAGTCGTTGATTTCTGCGGTCATACGTTCCGCAAAAAAGAGCAAGACAAAGATCGGCATCTGCGGACAGGCGCCGTCGGATTATCCGGAGTTCGCGAAATTTTTGGTGCAAGAGGGGATAGACAGCATGTCGCTGAATCCTGATACGGCGATGGCGATAATGAAAAGGCTGAAGTAGGTACGCGTCCGAGATTTTATGATTATAGAGACAGACAGGCGAGAGCCTGTCTGTGCGTTCGGAGTATAGCCTAGCCATCGTCCCATCCGTCGTCGATATCATCGGCTTGGTCGGGTCGTGGCGTGGTCGCGGGTTTTTCCGCTGCAGGAGCGCCGTAGGCAAGTGTACGTTTGCGTGCGCTGTCCGGAGCCTGTTGGTGCTCGGTGGGTCGGATGAGGGGCAGGAGGCTTTCCGGGTTCCTGTCCGTCGCAGGCTGGACGTCATTTTGTCTCATCGACGGTGTACGTTTCGTCAACTTGATCCTGGCGATGGGTGTTGTGATGGGAAGCGGGGGCGGGCTCTCTTGATCGACTTCAGAAGCGTTGCGCAGTCGATGGATCTTCTCCAGCGCGGCGGCAATTTCCGGCTTAAGCCGAGGCATGGGCGGTGGACGGAGTTTTTCGGCGAGCCGAGCCTGGGCCTCGATGAATCCTGGCGGGGGGATGCTGCTGCGTCTGATCTGTTCAGGCGCGTCCAACGTGATGTGCATATCCTGACCGGCCGAACGCGTTGCGGTGACGATGAAAGGTCGGATCGCTTTGGCTTCCTTACAGGTCTCACGGAACTCCATGAAACTTATGGCCAGCTCGATGCGTTTGAGCACTTCGTACTCGTCGCCGCCCAGATTGCGCATGAAGACCAACCGCGTCCGGAAGACCCCGGCGAAATCGATGCGGATGCGGACGTCGCCATCGACCCAGCGGCTGGCGATCGCTACGCGCGAGAGGAAACGGAGAATCGTCGTCGATGTCCCGTTGTGGGGTTGGGAGATATCCGCTAAGCGGAGCAGGAACTCATAGGCATCTTCGCGCGTCTCGGCGGCTTCGGCGAAGTGGTCTTCGGTCAGGTCGGCGCAACTTTTAAGGAACGTAAAATCCATGGCCTCCTCCGCCTAGGAGGTAACAGCAAATAAGCAGGCGTGTCAACGCCGCGGAAGTGCCAAGTAGTGACGTCTTTTTTTCTCGTCCAGACGCTCGATGGAATAGCGGAGCATGGTACGCGGCATGTCTGGCGCGTGTTCATCGAGGAATGTAGTGAGCGTTTTTTCTGAACATCTTTTGCCGACCTCGCGTAACATCCAGCCGAGCGATTTGTGGATCAGATCATGTCTGTCTGCCATGAGTTTTTTCGTCAGCTCCAAGATGTCTGTGCAGTCGCTTTGTCTGATGAACCAGAAGCAAGCGAGCACGGCGATGCGTCTGTCCCAGAGGAGTTTCGATCCAGCGAGGCGGTAGAGTACGTCGCGTGGTTTGTCCGCGAGATGTTGTCCGACGATCTGCGGAGCGGTCAGATCCACCAAGTCCCAATTATTTATGAAACGGGTATTCGCGAGGTAAGCACGGTAGATTTTTTCGCGCGTCAGGGAATCGCCTTTGGCGTGATCATCCACCATGATGAGCAAAGCGCAAAGACGTTCTTCGTGGGTTGGGGAACGCAGGAGGGAAAGGACTGAATCCAGGTCTAGAGTGTGGAATCGTTTAGCGACGCGACGGATATCTGGCACGACAACGCCCATGAACCTGTCTCCTTCGCCGTATTCGCCTTTGGCGGTCTTGAAGAAGCGACGCAGGACGACAGCCTTGTCTGGATTGGCGTGTCTGTTGAGTTCTTTTTTCAGAGCCGAAAGCGACGTGGCGGTATTTTTTTGCTTGGGCATAAGTGTGGATATCATCCGATATATGATAGCTCATTATCAAGCTTTTTATAGCATTATCGCCTCGATATTCAGGTGCTCATAGGCAGTCTTGCAAACATTCTGTGGCTATGGTATTTTTTTATCACTTCGGAGCAATCCGAAAGTGTGCAAACGAGGAAAGGCTCCGCTCTTAATAAGTGCGGGGTTTTTCTTTTTATCCCGAGGTTTTTTTAAAGCAGAACTGACGCGTCCAAAGTTTTTGATTTAAAATTTTGGTTTTGGTGCTGCGGCAAATGGCGTATCGGCAAAAAATATGGAGGCATCTGAATCATGATCAAAGATTATCCATTCTTTCGTGGGAAAATCATAATTCATAATGATAGATTTAGGCTCCCCCAGTAGCTTATATAGATCTATTGATAATACAGACTCAACCAGCTTTAATGCACTTGGAATTTTTTTGAGAGCTTTTTCAATCTCTTTTTCGTCAGTGATCACCTCTCCGTTTTCGTAGTTATAAGTGTCGAGATCAAAATAAATATTGATTTCGTCACTCAGTTCTGAAGAAATGTAAAAGTGTGCCGTTGAAGCATTATTTTTTGTCTGTCTATATACCTCAATTATTTTATCAAGACCTTTTGCAAAAAGGGCCGCCAGAACAGCGTCAAATATGTGACTCCCGATGAAAAGAACAAAGTCGCTTGCTATCCAACTGGGGCCTCCGATTGCATGGGTGTCGCTCCTTGCGTCTGAGACCTCGTAGCCCAAATCGTTGAATACCTTTTTTGTAACCGTATGACAGTTTTTAGGGACAGAATACTCATCTGTGTGAAGCTCAATTTTATTGGATTTGGACATAGGTTTCATTTACTCAACTGCAGTTTAGTCTAAATAAAGCCGCAAATCAAAAACCCCGCTTTCGCGGGATTTCTGCTGGCGGGTGCGAAGGGATTCGAACCCTCGATCTTCTCCGTGACAGGGAGACGTGTTAACCGGGCTACACCACGCACCCAAGCGTGGACTATTTTTGTTTTTGAATGATGCGTGGTTCGAACCCTCGATTTCCCCGGTGGACACCGGGGCGTGTTAACCGGGCTACACCACGCACCCATGCGCGATGGGGTCTTAATTTGTGAGCGTATATTGCCCTATGCAGACAGATAAGTCAACCCCCTTTTGGGGTTCAGTAAACGGCGTCAAACACGTCATCCCCAGAGAGTTGGGGCTGATGTGGTTTCTGGAATAGTGAGAGAAAATCATGCGTCGTTGATTCAGAGGGGCGCTGCATTGGTGAAAAATAAACGTGTGATACTGTCGGTGGTGTGTCGGAACACGGTATTCGGACGTTTTGGGGCGTCGTGTTTTTTAAGACGTGAAGTGAATATGGTCAATGGAATTTTATTTCGTTTTGAAGTAGTATGTTGTTAATAACACAATCAGTTAATGCCTATGTCTATTCAACAAGAAACGAATGATGCCCAGTCTCAAAAATTTCTTGAATTTGCACAGACCCTATTTAACTCATTGACAAACGACAAGAGCTCATCAATCAGCGCGACTCTAACCTTTGACGATGCGCAAAGAATCAAAGAAATAATAAATGTTAAAGTCAATGGCCAACCTCGGATTATTGCATTCGATGATTTGGAAGATTTGAATGCCATTGCCGCTAAGATCAGAGCGCTTCCGTTGAGCGAAAAGTTGATGAGCCTTCAAATAGAAGTGAGAGATGGAGAAGTCGAAATCAAGCCGACATATTCAGCTCCGAAAGGGTGAATTGAATAAGATGAATTATAAAAACAGCTGGTTTATCCAGTTGTTTTTAAAATTTCTAAAAGCAGTAGCCATCGGTCGCGTCGTACCTCGATAAATAGAACGTGCTATACTTTTCAAACGCCAATCCACCTCTCGTCGGAGCACCCACCTAGGACCGGCAGGAATCTCGCTTTGACCCGAGAAGGAGACTGCCAAAAACTCCAGAAACAAAAGAGGCTCGAGTTGGAATGGCAAATCACTTTTGGGCAAAAAAGATGGCCCTCCCCACCCTCCGACGCTGGTTTCTTAGGCCAGTGGCTCATTGTCCTGCGGGCGCTTTGCACGTGCCCGCCGCCTAACGCCCCTCCTCCCGATATCCGCCTGCAATGGGCGGATTAAACTTTGTTGCGCTGGGAGGTAAAAAAGCAATATGAAAACCGTGGGGGCTTGTCCCTCGTTTTTGGAATTTCAGATTGTTTCCACTTTGGCGTCCGCAGGTGGTTCGTATTTCATTTCGCAGAAATTATCCATGAGCAGATCCTCGCCGATCCGTCGGCCTGTTTGGGTTTCGCGACGTTCGCGGAATATCTTGTTGGCGCGGAAGTGTTTTCCGTCGGTGGCACGGCGTAGATAGTGGTGATCTCGTTCGTTGATGTGGTACCGTTCCGGCGTGTCGCGGTCGGAGCGGATTTCTCCTTTGAGATGTTGGTCGGTGACCCAAACCGTGATCTGGAACGTCTGATCCGTCGGGTTGTGGCACTGCAGATCGACGTAATTGTAGAAGAGGGTAGCGCCGGTACCGAAGGGGACAGTGCGGCCAGAATCAGGGAAGGCATCGAAACCGTGGTGGAAGCGTTCGGTCACGACGAGCGGGGTGTGCAGAAACATCCAATGCAGCAAGTTAGCCATCTGACATAATCCTCCGCCGATCCCGGATGTCACTTCGCCGTTCGCTAAAAGCAGGCCTTCGACGTAACCTTTGCGTCTGGTCGGCCGGCCAACCAATTTCCAGAGCGAAAAGGTCTCGCCAGGACGGATGGTCACGGAGTTGATGCGTCGGGCGGCAAGCCTAAGATTGATGATTTTGTTGTGCTGGAGGCGTAGGTCGGTCGAGCCTAATTTGCGCACCAATAACGATTGATGACGGAATATACTGGTGGGCAACACGTTGGTTGTGCGTCGTTGGGCGTATTTTTTTGAATCTAAATGCCAGGCCATACGGCGTTTGGTTTGCAGCCCGAGGGCGCAGAGAGGAGCGATTTTGGGGAACCGTTTAGCCAAGCTCATAAAAAATAATGCGTTAATTTAGCAGGAATCGTTGATTTTGTCAATCCCTTGAGGCGGGGTTGACTTGAGGTATAACGGGATTGTCCGTTGTTTTTGACAGTGTTTATGCGTTGCGTTAATGAGGGGATTCATTTAAGAATCTCTGAATAAGGTATAATCGAGATATGAACCTCGTCATCTCCTTGATTTTTCTTCTGGAGGCGGTTTTTCTGGCCGTGGTTTTGACGAACAATCCTCCACGAGCTAATCAGGAAGTCATGGACGGGGTGACGGCTACCGCAGTGACGCAGATCGTTGGCCAGGCGGAGGTGGGGGTCAGAGCTGTAGTGCCTCGCGCGGAGCCTGTCGTATCTGTCCCTCCGGAAGTGGAGGAGACGTTGACGGAGAAGGTTTCACTTACTGTCCCTTTCGTGACTGAAGCGCCGGAGGGCAATTGGAAAAGTCCTTGGATCAATGCTTGCGAGGAGGCGAGTATGGTGATGGTGGAGGGCTATTACGCGGGCAAGTCGGAAATCGAGCCGGCAGAGGCGGCGGATAAGATGCGGGAACTGTTCGCATACCAGAATGAAGTTTGGGGTTCGAACGCGAACTCGGACGCTGCACGTACTGTGAAGATCATCGAGGACAATTTCGCGTATGGCGCGCGGGCCGTGATCAATCCGACGAAAGATGACATAAAAGCGGAGCTTCGCGCCGGACGTCCGGTCATTTCGTTACATTACGGAAAGGATCTGCAGAACAAGAACGTACCTTTCGCCACGTATGGTTCGTATTATCACATGATCGTGGTCACGGGATATGATGACGCTACGCAAGAGTTCATCACGAACGACGACGGTGATGAGAAGACCGGCTTCGGTTACCGTTATGGGTATGATCTATTCATGCGAAGCCTGCATGATTATAACTTTGCTACGAAGAAAACTGACTTACCGGCGACGGTGATCTTTACCGAGAAAAAATGAACGTGTGCGTGTGGTATAATATGTTGACATATGCCACGAAAAATTTCCGCCAAGAAAGTCGTCAAGCCCAGCATGACGACGAAACCCACGCCGATTTTGATGCCGGTACTTGAAGAGACACTAATTATGCCGCCAGTCGCCACAAAAACGGTCGTACCGACGCCAAAGAAACCGCAATACCGTACAGGCGTGCTTTGGTCGCTGTTCGCGTTTTTTTTGGCTGCTGGGATTTTCGCCATGGCTTGCATGGTCTATCAGACCAAGGTGAATTTGGGTTTCGTGATGGAGGAAAATGGAGAGTTACGAGAGGCTGTACGCCTGATGCAGATGAGAGCGAATCTACCTTCTGCCAGCGGGACCGTAACGACAGTCAGCGGGTTGAGCGACGGGAGCTTGTCTGCGGCACTCAAGAGCGCTCAGGATCTTCAGAATCAGGTTCTTCAACAGTTGTCTGCCGACTGGAAGAATGACGCTGAATTGAGTAATGCGGTAGGTGTAATTCTCGATGAGAAATATCTGTTTCCGAACGAGTTCGATATAGGGGAAAAGAATTTTCCACCGACTAATGGATTCCATTATTACAGTCTTCAATCGAATAAAGGCGATAAGATCTTGCGGGCATATCTTACTTGCACCGAAGCGATCGCCGGCACCGATGCGCCAGTTTGCGGGAAATGGGAAGAAGAGTTTAGGGTTTACGATGCCAAGACATACGCGCTTGAGAGTTTTCTTGTATTGCAGGAAGTCCACGGAGCGAACTCCGGATATCTGTCGATGCCTCTAGCCTGGAGCAAGAATGACCAGCTGATCATACTGAAGGATTTGATGCTTAGCCCCGGTGCGGGAGGGGGCAGTGCCACGCCGGCGTACTGGACAGTCGATATCTCAAAGGGAAGCGAACAGAAACCGGTTTTCCTGGCTACTGATTCGGCGTTGTTCTACGACGCTTTCAGCAAAGTGATCTATCTGGATCAAGGCGACAAGTCCGTGCGTTATATCCAACCAGGGCCAAGAAACAACAGCAAAATAATCTACAAAAATATCCTCGGTGGTCAGACTAAAGTCTTGCATGAGGATCCTGATACAGAATATAAGTTAGAGGTACTCAATGAAGACGACGGTGTCCTGACCTACACGGCGACGAAGTTCACTTTCGACGACGAGTGTCAGCGAGCCGACGGCAATCAGGATTGCGCAGAGAAAGCGACAACAAGAGGGGAGATAACATTGCCGTGATTGAGATAAAATGAGGAACGCCCCGGTCAGACGACTGGGGCGTTTTTCGATTGTGTCGACCTTGACAAAATTGCGGTTGTTGTGTATTTTTTGCGGTCAGATTGTCCTTTCTATGGAGGGTCGAAGCATGAAGAAAGAGATCGTTGAAATCCCGAATTGCGGGACATACGCAATGAGCCAAGAGGCTTTGGAAGAGTATCTTGGCCGGGCGCGTCGGCGGGGCTGTAAGGTCAGGCAAGAGAAGCATGATGGCCACAGCTATCGGCATCCGGACTGGGTCATCGAGCCACCTGCTACATCGCGTGGCGAAAACCTCTATGAGGCGTGGCACTGGGCGCCGCTCCAGCCGTCACCCCGCTTGCACGAAGTGATCCTGCACGCCGCGGGACAGACTCCGGACTGCGGGTTCTACTACCAGGACGGACGTCAGGCGTTCTTCGACTTCCATCTCTTCCGCATGCGCTTGTTCGTGGAGCATCTCACGTCGCTGGATCTGAAGAGGTGGAATGAGATGGTCAAGCGAGCGCCGAAGGGTGGGCCGGAGATGATTCGGGCCATCGCGGCGTTCTGCCACCCGCAGGCTGTGGTCACGGACCGGCCGAACGAGGGTAATATCCTCGTGGCTTTCGGCAAGGCCCTGTCGGGACAGAAGCCGACGAAGCGCGACCTCGAGGCCGCTGCTGATGCCTGGAAAGACGAGGCAGCAGGCGGCGCATTTCGGAGAGCGTTCGGGAGGCGCTAACACGCTGACCACCTATTGAGGCTTGGGAGAAATCCTAAGCCTCTTCTCTTTATGCTAAGCTATCACCATGACAGGAAGAAAAATCATTTTACCGCGGGATGAGGGGATACAGAAGGATCCGATCGAATGGTGGTATTGGAGCGGACACGCAAAAGGAAAAGACGGCAACACATATTCTTTCATGCTGGCCTTGTTTAAGGCGCGTCCTTTGCCGTACCAAAAAGTCCCTGCAGTCTGGTTTTCTCATTCCTTGGTTTCATGTGTCGAGACAGGAAAGTTCGAACCGCAGATAGAATTTTATTTCACGGGGTTGGATAAGGGCAGTTTCAGCGGAAAGCAGTTCAAAGCGAGCGTCAAGGGCAAGTTCGACGTCGGCAAGAAGGAAGAGGGTGCATATTTCATCCGCACTCCACGTATTGCGCTCGATCTGCAGACGCTTAAGCCGGCGATGCTGGTGGGCGGCACGGGTGACGTGGACCTGAAGACTTCGACCACGAGCTATTATTCATGGCCTAGGATGTCGGCTCAAGGAAAGTTGCGGTTGGACGGAGAGGCGGAATGGATCGACGTCGAAGGCATGGTCTGGATGGACCATCAGTGGAGTCCGATATCGTTCGGCGCCGAGCACGTGTGGCGTTGGTTCTGCTTCCAGCTGGACGATGGGACTGATGCGATGTGTTTCGAATACGGACGTAAAAAACGCGCCGCCATGGTGACGTTGTCTGATGGTCATGGCGGAACGACCTTCAGCCATAAGGTGGAGATCGTACCGCTGGGAGAAAGTTGGATTAGCCCATCGACGGGCGCGGCCTATCCGTTGGAGTGGAAGATTACCGCGGCTGATCTGGATTTCGAGATTACCTGCAAGGCTACGATGAAAGAACAGGAGATGCTCTTCGGATTGATGAACTATTGGGAAGGCCCTTTGGTCGCCCGGGCTTCGTTGGATGGAAAGGAAATTTTAGGCACTGGTTTCATGGAACTGGTCGGATTTCCGCGACGCAGATCCTTGCCGGCCGTAGCTCTTGAGGGTCTGAAGAGATTGTTGAAATGATCCGGCCAACGTCCGTATCACATGCTGTCGGCTAAGCCGTTTATCTTGGCAGCAAGGATGAAATCGTTCTGGGATAATCCACCGATTTGATCGGTGGTGAGGACGAGCGTGACGATGAACTTTTCGTTTTTTATCTCTGGAAAATGTTTTTCCTCTGTCGCGATTTTTCCGGTGCCGTTGACGAAGTATAGGACGTCCGAGGAATTTTCAAACTCGAATTTTTTTTGGATTTTTTTGCTGTCGGCGGATAACGCCCAGTTCCCCGCCAGTTTGGCCAGGGACAAGGCGTGTTGTCTGTCGATGGGTACGGTCCAGGGCAAGATGGGTGCGCAATTACGCTTCAGCAGGTCGGTTGTGTCTGTCATATCTGTTTTATCATAAGCGGTACGCATGAATGTGCCAATAATCTTTGTTTCTGCTATGATTTCGGCATATGGCATATTGGTTGCTCAAAATGGAGCCGGCAAAATACTCTTGGGAAAAATTGGAACAAGAGGGCGGAACGGTCTGGACGGGAACGCGTAACTATCAAGCGCGTAATTATCTACGTGAAATGAAGGCTGGGGATGCCGTGTTCATCTATCATTCGGGCGAAGAGCGGATGATCGTCGGTTTGGCCGAAGTGGTGGGCGATGTGCGGCCCGATCCGACCGCATCCAGTGGCGACTGGTCGGCAATCGAGATCAAGCCGCTTAAGCCTTTGAACAGGGTGATTTCTTTGGATGAGATCAGGAATACCCATGGTCTGTCGGTCATGCCATTGGCTAGCCAATCGAGGTTGACGGTGCATCCGGTGAGTGAAGCTCAAGCCACCATGCTGCTTAAGATCGGTAAGACCGAGATGGGTTGATTTTTTAGGGTTTTTCAGGTTAAATATCCGCATGAAGAAAGCACAAAAGATAGCTTTAGGCTGTTTTGCGGCCGTCGTTTTGATATTTTTCGCCGAATGGTTTTGGTCATTAGGTGCGGTGGCGTCCGTGGACGTGGCGCAAGTCAGGGTCGAAAAGATGTACGCCAAGGTAGAGATCAAGAAGGCCGGACAGCAACAGTGGGAAGATGTGGTTGCGACGGCGGCGGTCAACGAGGGTGATACCGTGCGTACCGATGCGGTTGGTAAGGCAGAAATCCGCTGGGGCGATCGAGGAGTCACGCGGTTGGATAGCGATACGGAGCTGGTGATCGATAAACTGCCGATAGATTTGCCCGTTTTGACCAAAGCTTCGGTCGGTTTGAGGTTGAATTCGGGACGGGTTTGGTCGCGCGTCATGAAGCTGTTGGATTTGGAAAGCAGTTTCGAAGTCAGGACGAACGAAGTCGCGGCCACGGTGCGCGGTACGTCCTTCGGGGTGATCGACGATGCGGCTAGCGCTGATATCGCGGTGACCGATTCTGCCGTCAGTGTCTTGCCTGCGTCGGGCGAAGGTCAGCTTTCGTTGGTACGTGAGGGACGCGTGGCCAGGTATTCGGCAAGCGGCACGCTTGAGGGCATGCGTGAGTTGACGGAGCAGGACGCTTGGCCAAACGAAAATCGTGTTTTGGATGAAAAATACGACCGCGAATTACGCGAAGAACTCATCCAACGCGCCAAAAAGTTGCACACTGCGGCGCCGGATTGGTTGGTGGCGCTTTCGGAGAATCTGCATCTAGGTTTGGCGCAAGGCGAGGAGCGCAGGGTTTTGGCGTCGTCGTATCTTAAACGTGATTTAGCAGAGACGGGTATCGATCTGACACGCTATTCGTCGCTCGATGAGTTTCGTCAGAGGAACAGAAGGACGTTGCCTTTGGTTCTGATGGGTAAAGAGCGGGACGCACTGTTGTTGGATATTTCTGCGACCCTGTTCGTCTTGCGGGGTTATGAATATCGATTTTCCTTTCTGGAAAAAGCTTTCATCGATTTGCGTTCGTCGTTGTTCGCCCCGCAGGACAATGGCGAGGCTTACGCGCGAGCTTTGGAATATGACGATCGCATCGACGACATAGTACGGGGTATTGAGCACGAGGGGCGCAAAGTCCAGGACGAAAAAGCTACGGTGACAGGGGAACTGGAGCAGTGGCAGACCAAGCTTGCGCTCAAACAGGCGTATGAGAAACCTGACGAGAATCTTTGGCTGAAGGTCTCTGCACTGCATGAGCGTATCAGGGAAGATGGGTCAGGCGAGGATGCGTTCGAGGATGAAGCTGCGACGACCACGACTGAAGATTTTTTGGACAGTCTGGTCGAACCCGCGGAACAGCGGCCTACAGGAGATGGCACGGATTCTACCGACCAGCAGACGGGAACAGCGACACAGCCGAATAACGCTCCTGCCGCAGGGACGACTTGCACCTATCACACGTTGACTTTAGCCGTGACACCGTCCTCGGGCATAAAGATCGGGGATAAGGTGACACTGACTTTATTGGCGGCATGTGCCAACGGGAAGGTGGATGATGTGACGATGCGTTCGACATTTTATCCCGCTGACCAGAAATCAGGCAGGATTTCGGGCAATCTGTTTTATCCTAGCTTGTCAGGCGGTATGGTTTTGATTGGGTCGTTTACGGAGAATGGTGTGAGGCGTACGGCGGAAGCCAATATTCTAGTCGCGCAGGCGACAAGGACTTTGGAGGCCGTTAGAGTCACTGCCTTAGGGCCGACATCGCTTACGACTGGCCAAAGCGTACCGGTCGAAGCTGTGGCAATATATTCGGATGACCGTTCGCAGGATGTCACGCAGCAGTGCAGATGGTCGACGAGCGATCCGAAGCTGGCGGCGGTCATCGAGAGGAAAATGACCGCGTTGTCAGGTACCGGGAAGGTGGATGCGGTGTGCGCTTATAGCGAGGGCGGAAACAACGTAACTGGATCCCTGACCTTCACCATCAGCCTAGATCCGGCTCTGCAACCGTCGAACGGCACTGCGCCGTACAGCCCGAATAATTATACGATTAACATGACGACCATCCCGCCGTTACGCTAAGCTATGGAACAGAAGAAATTTTTCGTCACCACGCCGATCTATTATGTGAACGATAAGCCGCATATAGGTTCGACATATACCACTGTCGTGGCTGATGCATTAGCGCGGGCTTATCGTCTGCGCGGCGTTCCGACCTTGTTCCTGACCGGAACGGACGAGAACAGCCAGAAAAACCTTGAAGCGGCAGAAAAAGCGGGTGCAAAAGACCTGACATCCTATCTGGAAGGCATGGCGGAGACTTGGCGCAAAACATGGAAAGAATTGGGGATTTCTTTCGATGATTTCATCCGCACGACGGAGCAACGCCATCTGGCAGCCGTCGAGAAGTTTTGGCGTGCCGTAGAGGCCTCGGGCGACATATATAAAGCGGAGTATGAACGGGAGTACTGCGTCGGTTGCGAATCGTTCAAGACGGCGACGGAGCTCGTCGATGGCCGGTGTCCGCTGCACCCCAACCGCGACCTTGAACGCATCCGCGAAGAGAACTATTTTTTCCGCGCATCCAAGTACAAAGACGCTTTGTTGAAGCTGTTGGAGGATAGGCCGGAGTTCGTCCAACCGAAGAGCCGTCTGAACGAGGTCAGGAGCTATATCGAATCGGCGTTCGAGGATTTTTCGATTTCCCGGGAAGCAAAAAAACTATCCTGCGGTATCCCAGTACCCGGCGATGAGAGCCAGAAAATCTATGTCTGGTTCGACGCTCTGATCAATTACATGTCGGCCGTCGGTTACGGTACGGATGACGCGCTGTTCGCCAAATGGTGGCCCGCTAGTCTGCATCTGGTCGGAAAAGACATCATAAAATTCCATTGTGCCTTGTGGCCGGCCATGATTATGAGCGCGGCAAAGTCTGATGCTGCGTTGAGGAACGACGATGGAACGCCGAAATTGCCGGAGCGGGTTTTCGCCCACGGTTTCTTCACCCTGAACGGACAAAAGATCAGCAAGTCTTTGGGGAATGTCGTCGATCCTTTGGATCTGGCAAAGGAATATCCGTTCGATGCGGTAAGATACTTCTTGTTGCGCGAGATTTCGTTCGGCGAAGACGGAGATTTTTCTTTCGCTCGGCTGAAGGAGCGGTATTCCGGCGAGTTGGCGAACAAATTGGGGAACCTGGTCAATCGGACCATCGCCATGAGCGCTAAATACTTCGACGGAAAGGTCCCCGAGGTGGACGTGGCGAGGGCGGCAGAAATCAGCGGAGAGATCTGGAAAGGAAAAGTTGGATTGGAAAAGTTGTGGGAGAGCGTCGAGACGGAATTGGCGAAAAATCGATTGGATCTGATGCTGGAGGCGATCTGGAATTCTGAAGGGGCGTCGCTTATCGCGGCGGATAAATTGGTGGAAGAGACGCAGCCGTTCAAACTCATCAAAGTAGATCCGGAAAAGACTGCGTTGGTCCTGTATGCGTTGTTGGAAGGCTGCAGACAGTTCGCATGGATGATCGAACCTGTGATGCCGAACATCGCCAAAAGCATCATCGAACAATTAGGGCAGGACTCGGAAGCGGAGAGGAGCAAAGGATTGGATGTATTGAAGACGTGGGGAGGTCTGCTTCCGGGCGGTGAGCTGAAAGCGGGAGCGGTCTTGTTTCCGCGTTTGGAGGACAAGAAAGAATAGGATGGACACGCCGAAGTTCACACGCGTCAAAGAGGATTTTATCTGCGAGAAATGCGGATTCGCTGTTAGTGGTTCAGGCTATACGAATCACTGCCCCAAGTGCTTGTGGAGCAAGCATGTAGATATCAACCCAGGTGATCGCGCCTCTGAATGCGGAGGCTTGATGCAGCCTGTGGGATTCAGATTGGAGAAAGGGGAACAAGCGATATTGCATCGTTGTGTCGCGTGTAAGCATGAAAAATGGAATAAGACGGATAAGGCGGATGATTTTGAGGAGATATTGAAGTTGTCGAAAAATTTTCAGTAGTGCAGGAGGGTACTGAAATTTTTTTATCGCTGCGGGGCTCGTCTAGTCTGTCTCGAAACCCTCCTTGTTTATTTAGGTCGCCAGACAAGCCATCGAATTCTTCCCTGCGGAACTCGGCCGCGTTGCTGATAAACTGCGGCCTCAGACAGTCCTCGGTTCAGAATCCGATGGCTCGTCTGGCTTGATTTTTTTAATGGATCGTTGAGTTGATTGAATTGGAACACCCCGCAGCGAGAGAGCCAGAATGGCTTTCGCTACGGGGCGTTGTCGCGTTGAACGCGATTAGGGGGTGTAACAGATGTTGCAGGCGGTGACGTCGTACGAGTTGTTGCCGAGGCTGCGCTGACGGCCTTCGCATTGCAGCCGGGCGCCGTTCTTGGCGAATTTCTGTCCTCGATCGACGTAGCGTGTGGGGTCGTTGCCGCCGAGGTAGTACTCGAGAAGTGCGGCGGTCACCGGTCCACAGGTCTCGACGCCGGGCATGGGGGTAACGGGGGGAACCGTCACGGTGGGGACGGGCTGCTGCGCCGAAGCGGGGAGGCTCTCGGCGAGCTTGAGCGCACCGAGGACGAGTCCGAGCGCGAGCAGGAGCCCGATGATCGTGAAAACGACCTTGGTGAAGCGGCTGCTGTTGCCAGAAGGCTTTGCACCCAAGTTGGCCAGCTCCGCGTCGAGCTCGAGCAGCGCCGCCTTGTGTTCGGCGTCGAGTTGCGCTCGTTCCGGGCCGTTGACTGTGGCGCGCGCCGCGGTGTGAGCAGCGATGAGGCGCAGACGGTCGCCGCGGAGTTTGGCGGCGCGCTTGACGCGCAGGTCCTTCTCCGCCTTTGCGGCTTCGGCCTTGGCCTCGGCTTCCGCTCTCTTGCGGTCTGCTTCGGCCTTCTTGTGTTCGGCTTCCGCTTTCGCTTCAGCCTTGTCGGCATCGGCCTTCGCGCGTGCTTCGGCAAGCAGTTGTTCGCGCTCGGCTTGCTTCGCTTGGCGCTCGGCTTCTGCCTTGGCCTCGGCTGCTCGGTGTTCGGCCTCCGCCTTGTCGGCATCGGCTTGTCGCTTGGCGTCAGCTTCCGCCTTCGCCGCTGCTGCGTCCGGACGGATGGAATCGCCGAAGCCGCCTTCCGCCGCGGCGGCTCCGACCCGTTCCATGACATCCGTCGGTGTCGTGCTACGGCGGCCGCTAGGATTGCTCGTCGCTGGCGGCTTGCTTGTTGGCTTGACCAACTTGATCTTGCCATCTGCCGACGGTGCTGGTGATCCGCTGCTTGCCGGCGCAGGCGTTTTGGGCGCCTCGACGGTCATGGCCGCAGGGTCAACCTTGGGAAGAGGAGGTGTCACGGGTTTCGACAGCTCATCGACGGTCTTTTCCACGACCTTCATTGCCGTGTCGATGGAATCGCCGCGTTTTCGGGCGGCCGTGAAGACCATGAACAAGATCACGATAAGGACGCAAGCGCCCTGATCTTCCGTGAGCTTGCCGGTATCGACGGCTGGCTTCACTCGTCGTGCCTTCTCTGCTGCCGCTTCAATCCACTGCGAGACGGTCGGCGTGTCGTTGCCAGCCTTGTTTCGCGCGGCGGCCACGACAGCATTCGCGAAATCGGCAGGCACAATGATGCCGAAGTCGAGTTTTTGCGTCTCGCCAGACGGATCCCGTTCGACGAACTCCTTGAATTGGGTTTCATCGAACACGATGTCGAACCCGACTTCCTGAACGGGAGCCGGATCGGCGGGCGGGGCGGTGATGACGGCGGGGACGGCCGGGGGAGCTGCGATTCCAGCGGGACCTTTGCGGGGAGCAACCATGGACAATCTCCTTGTGCGTTGGGGGTTGAACTCCGTTGAACGGAGCTAGTCACCTGTGTCTGTTACGTTGTGAGAGAACAAGTTAAGCGTTCTGTAAGCCTAATAGAGACAATACGAGAACGTGTAAAAATAGCATAAAACGTGGATTTTGTCAAGATAAAAGTTAACACTCTATTTTGTCTAAATTAACACCCGCCGGTCTTGTACCAATCTTGCCTAAAAGCTATCATGATTTGACTTATGGGCTTAAAAAACAAGTCAGAAAGACACTCCAAGGGTCCGGTGGTTGTGGTGGTTTGGGATGGTTTTGGTGTAAGCAAGAATAAAGAGGGTAATGCTACCTTTTACGCCAAGATGCCGGTTTGGCATAAGTTGTGGGATGAATATCCGAATTCTCTGCTTTGGGCTGATGGCATCAACGTCGGATTACCTCCAGGGCAACCTGGAAACTCGGAAGCGGGACACGCCACGATCGGTGCGGGCAGGGCAGTCGAGACCGATCAGGTGGCGATTGACCGCGCGATACGGAGCCGTTCGTTCGAGAATAACCAGGCCTTGATGCAGGCGGCTGCGCACTGTCTGCGCAATAAGAGCACGCTGCACATGATGGGTCTTCTGACTGACGAAAAAAGTGGTCACGCGTCGCCGCATCATGTCAACTCATTGATCGCTTTCGCTTCGACGTTCGACTTAAAACGCGTCGCTTTGCATCTTTTCACTGATGGACGTGACACGTCTCCGTTCCGCGCGGCTTCCTTGATCGCCGAGCTGGAAAGGAAGTTGCCGAAGAATTTTACGATTGCATCCGTGATGGGAAGGTTCTATGCCATGGATCGGAACAAGTACTGGGAGAGGACGGCGATGGCTTATGCCGCTTTGACGTCAGGGCTGGGAGTCGTCGCGGAATCGGCGACGCAGGCGATTACCCACGCTTATACCCGTGGAGAGAGCGACGAGTACATCACACCGACGGTGATTTGCCCCAATGATTATTGCGAAGCGCCGGTGACGGACGGCGATGCGATGATCTTTTGGAATCTGCGTTCCGATCGCGCGCGACAGTTGACGAAGCCGTTCGTCATGCCTGAATTCGAAAAGAAGGAGCGGAACGCTTTCAAGCGCAAGGTCAAGCTGAAGAACCTGATGTATGTGACCATGACTGAATTCGCCAAGGATTTGGATAGCGTTATTTCGGCTTTTCCTCATCGCGAAGTGCCGGGCACGTTGGTCGAAGCCTTGCGTTTCAATAAGCAGATGTATATCGCGGAAAGCGAGAAGTTTTCGCAGGTCACGTACTTCCTCAATGGTGGATATGATCGGCCAAGGTTCCATGAAGAGCGCATCCGCATCCCTTCAAAACGAGTTGCGCGTTATGACCATTCGCCTCGCATGAGAGCGGCAGAGCTGGCTACGGAAGTCGCTAAGTCGATCGGCAAGGGATATGACCTCATCTTGGTGAATTTCGCGAACGCCGACATGGTGGGACACACCGGAAATCTGAATGCCGGCATAAAAGCCTGTGAGGCGTTGGATGATGCTTTGGGCGTCATCTGGAAGAAAGTGGATCAAGCCAAGGGAACGCTTATAGTCACGGCGGATCACGGCAACGCGGAGAGGATGGAATCGCCTTTCGGCGGTGCGGATACGGAACACAATATGAGCCCGGTGCCTTTTCTGGCGGCAGGTGAGTATGTAAAATCAAAGGACGCGCGACGTGGTGCTTTGTCCGATATCGCCCCGACGGTGTTGTGGTTGTTGGGCATAGACAAACCGAAAGAGATGACCGGACATAACCTGCTTAGATAATATTATGAGACCAAAGCCTGTAGTATTGATCATCGTGGATGGATTAGGCGTCGCTCCTCCGGCGGACGGGAATGCTGTCGTCGAATCGGAGATGCCGAATTTCAGACACTATATCGAAAGTTATCCGGCGATGACGGTCTTGGCGTCAGGCTCTGCCGTGGGTCTGTCGTGGGGTATGATGGGAAATTCGGAGGTGGGACATCTGACCATCGGCGCAGGCAGGATCTTTTTCCAGAGCATTCCGCGCATCAGTTTCGCCATCGAGAACGGGGAGTTCTACTCCAATAAAGTCTTTTTGGATGCTATCGCGCACTGTAAGAAGACGGGAGGCAAAATCCATCTGATGGGCTTGGTTTCGCCTGGAGGCGTCCATTCTTCCGATGCCCATCTGCACGCGCTGCTCGATCTGTTCAGCCGTCAGAAATTCGACAAGGTTTTTGTCCATGCATTTCTGGATGGTCGCGACACCATCTTCAATAGCGGTATAGGCTTCATCCATGACTTGGAGGAAAAGATGAAGGAATTCAAGATTGGCAAGATCGCGACCGTGTGCGGACGCTATTTCGCCATGGATCGCGACAACCGGTGGGATCGCATCCAGAAGGCCTATGATGCCATGGCAAAAGGAGTGGGTGAGATCTTGGCTCCTTCTGCGACGGAGGCAGTCCAACATTGGTATGACCAGAAAGTTTATGACGAAGAGATCCTGCCGACCGTGATGGAGAAGGGCGGGAAACCGGTGGCGACGATAGCTGACGGGGATGCGGTGATATTCTTCAATAGCCGTCCTGATCGTGCACGTGAAATCACTAAAGCATTCGTCTTGCCGAGTTTCGAGAAGTTTCCGCGTGAGCAGATCAAAGATCTGTATTTCGGTACCATGACCGAGTACGAGAAGGACTTGCCGGTGGCGGTGGCGTATCCACCTTTGGCTATCGACAACTGTCTGGCGAAAATCGTGTCTGATGCCGGTTTGCGCCAGATGCATATCGCGGAGACCGAGAAATATGCGCACGTGACTTTCTTCATGAACGGCATGATCGAATCGGAGTTCCCCGGTGAGGATCGTGTCATCATCCCGAGTCCGCGTGTCTCGACATATGATAAGGCTCCGGAGATGTCGGCGCCGCTCATCGCTGACCGCGTCGTTGAAGAGGTGTCCAAGGGGAGTTATGATCTAGTGATTCTTAATTTCGCCAATCCTGACATGGTGGGACATACAGGCGATGAGAAGGCGACCATCGAAGCGTGCCAGACCGTCGATAAGGCCATGGCTAAAATCGTAGATTCGGTCTTGGCGGTCGGTGGGGTGTGCCTCATCACGGCTGACCACGGTAATGCGGAAGAAGTGAAGAACCTGATGACGGGCGATATGGATAAGGAACATTCGACCAATCCCGTTCCGTTCATCATCATCGGTAAACAATTCGAAGGCGTGCGAGCACCGATCGGCGATGTGATCGGCGGAGACCTTTCTTTGACTACACCGGTCGGCATGTTGGCTGACGTCGCGCCGACGATATTGAAGATCATGGAATTGCCGCAGCCGGCGGAAATGACGGGGAAGCCGCTTATTTGAACTTCGCGTTTTCTTTTGCTGCGGAACTCGGCCGCCGCACCTTTATATAGCGGCCTCAGACAGTCCTCGCTGCAGAAAACGCGAAATTCAAATAAGCTTGAGGAAAAAGAATGAACGATAGGTATGCCCGAGCTACCAGAAGTGGAGACTATCCGAAGACAATTGGATGACGCGTTGGCGGGGATGCGGATCGAGTCCGTTGAGCTTTTGAAGTCCGGTAGGGAAGAGCCGGTGGGGAAGGAATTCGTGGCTTGTCTGACGGGCAAGAAGATCAAAAATATCGAACGACGGGCTAAGCTCATAGTCTGGCGGTTCGTCGACGGGTCGGTCATGTTTACGCATCTCAAGATGACCGGGCGGTTGGTTTTGGAGGACAAGAGATACAAACCACGTAAACATGATCGGGCGGTATTCAAGCTGAAGGGCAAGAAAGGCGGAAAGGATTTAGTTTGGTCGGATGTCAGGCAATTCGGTTTCATGAAATGTCTTTCGGCGGAAGATGCGAAGAAAGTCTTGGATGCATATGGACCGGAGCCATTGGAGATAAGCGCGCAGGAATTGGCGGATAGGTTATTGAAGCCGAAGACGCGCAAGATAAAAGTCGCTCTGATGGATCAGGCGACGATCGCGGGAATCGGGAATATCTATGCCGACGAGGCGTTGTTTCGCGCGGGTGTCAGACCGACTCGTCCTTTGGGAGAGTTGACGGCAAAAGAAAGATTAGAGATCGCGCAGCAAGTCCAGGCGCTATTGAAGCTCTCGATCAAGCACCGTGGGACGAGCGCGAACGATTATGTCGATGCTTCGGGAAAGCAGGGTAAATTTTTGAAATTACTCCAGGTCTATGGCAGGGGCGGGGAGGAGTGCGTGAAGTGCGGTACGCCGATAAAACGAATCGTCATCGGACAGCGCGGGACGCATTATTGTCCGAAGTGCCAAAAGTGAATCAAAAACATGAACGAAGACGGGGTTAAGATCGTCGAAGCATTGAAGAAGCGCTATCCGCAGAAAGCGGATATGGATTTGGGTAATCCGGAGGATTCTTTGATCGCCACGATATTCTCGGCGCGGACGACGGATGTACAGGTCCTGAAGATGTTTCCGTCGTTTCGGAAGAAGTTTCCGGATTGGAAGAGCCTGGTGCGAGCGAAAGCATCGGAAATCGCGAAATCGATCAACACGATCGGGTTGTATCGGAACAAGGCGAAATCAGTCAAAGCATTGGCGCAAAGGATGATCCGCGATTTCGATGGCCGGGTGCCGAAGACGATGGATGAGCTGATAACCTTGCCCGGCGTCGGACGTAAGACAGCCAGCTGCGTCTTGTCCGTCTGTTTTCATGTGCCATCAGTCGCGGTGGATACGCACGTGTTCCGTATCGCGCATCGTTTGGGCTGGTCGGACGGCAAGACGCCCGAGAAAGTCGAACAGGATATCAAAAGGATCTTGCCGGAAAAATCGTGGGGCGACGTCAACCGTACGATGGTGAGGTTCGGCCGCGAAATCTGTATCGGCGGCAAGAAGCCGAAGTGCTGGATGTGTCCTGTGGCTAAGTGGTGTAGGTTCCAACCGAAGACGAAAGAGCCTTCAGGAAAGCGCTGAATTTTTTGTTTTTTTTCCCGAATGCTATCCTAATCACGATGTTGTCATTCTTCGATTGGTACTCCGTCGGTTTCATCCAAGTCGTTTTTTTGGCTGATCCGATGGCAAAAGTCATCGCCGTTTTTTTGGCGCGTTGGGCGATTTATCTGTTTTTGGTCCCGGTGGTTTGCTTCATGAAGACGAAGAAGAAGTTGTTGCAGCATGCTGTTGCGGAAGCAGCTTGGAGCGGCGGCATCGCGCTGATATTGACGACTTTGATGGCTTATCTAATCCAAAGACCTCGTCCTTATATCGATATGTCGGGGATCAGCCTGCTCATCCCGCCGCCTCTCAATACTTCATTTCCGTCCGGACACACTGCCGCATCATTCGCCATTGCATTCGCCATCCTGTATGCCGACAGGCGTTGGGGGATTTTCGCTTTGGTGTTGGCTTGTTCGATAGCGTTTGGTAGGATGGCTGTCGGAGTACATTATCCAAGCGACATAATCGGAGGAGTTTTGGTGGGCTTCGTCAGCTTCGTCCTGGTCAGGTTCATGCACGGCGAATTGAAGCGACGCGATTTGTCCCAAGCATTCGTCGGAAACAAAAAGAAATGAAGAAATTTTTTTTCGCGTCGGCGCTGATCCTGCTTTTTGCGGCAGGTTTTTTTTCGTGGTTCGCACCCGCTGCTTGGCTATCGACGCCCGAAAGCGATGCACAGTCCGTAAAGTTCGATGTGCCTGACGGTGCGACTCCAAGCGAGGTCGGCGAAGCGTTGCAGGAGCGGGGCATTATCGGATCGGCTTGGGGTTATTCGTTGTATGTGAGGATCGATGCGACGGCACGACGTCCGAAAGCGGGTGACTACCTAGTCAAAAGCGGAATGAGCTACCGTAAGTTGGCGCGACTTTTCGCTTTGGGTCCGGAGCGCAACGAAATCGAGGTGAAGATCATCGAAGGTTGGGATTTGAGCGACGAAGAAGCTGCTTTGGCGAAGTATGGAGTCGAGGGGAAAGATTTTCGTGCTATGAGCGGAAATTATAACGCCAAAAAGGGGTTCGATCCTGCATTGAAAGAAGATCATGCTTTCCTGTCCGAGTTGCCCGCCGATTCTTCGCTTGAAGGTTATCTCTTCCCCGATACTTACCGCGTATGGCAAGACCAGTTACCGGAAAGCTTGGTGCTTAAACAGCTCACGCAATTCTCCAAGTTGTATGATGAGATTTCTTCAGAACTGAAGAAACAGGGCAGGAGTTTGGATGAGCTGATGGTCTTGGCTTCGATCGTGGAGCGAGAAGCCGCAAGTGCCGAAGATAAGAAGATGGTGGCAGGAATATATCTGAATCGCATCAAGCGCGGGATGTTGTTGCAATCGGACGCGACCGTCAATTACGTGACGGGTGCGGGTAGGGCACGCCCGACTTTGGATGATTTAGCCGTTGATTCACCGTTCAATACTTATAAATACAAAGGTCTTCCACCGGCGCCAATCTGTAATCCGGGAAAGGAATCGATTTTAGCGGCTTTAAATCCGACCCCATCCGATTATCTTTATTATCTGCATGACGCCGAGGGCAAGAGCTATTACGCCAGGACTTTGGAGGAACATAAAGTGAACCGTTGGAAAGCATACGGGGAATAAGTTGAGTTGATGTTCGTCAAAAAAGCCGTTTTTAATGGCTTTTTTGAGTTCATGGGTTGACTTTTTCAACAGTTCCAGTTAGATTAAGCCATTCCAGAAAGGAATGACGTTCTTTTCAGAAAGGTTAGAGGTCCAGGAATGTTGTGCTATATCCCCGAGGAAGCGACTGTGCAGAATTCCCGAGGGAGTCTGACCGCAGTATTGGGCAGGCTTTCTTGGGGCGGAGACTACATGGTCTTGGAGGATGGTACCCTCAAGCAGCCGCGTGGCAAGAACGGCGAAGTGCTTGTGCCTTCCGGATCCTTCTGGCGCAGCAACGCCGAGTTGAGGAATCGGACCAAGGGCAAGTCCACGCATGCCCACTACGCCGATCTGTACGAGCTGGAGCTCGCGGGTCGTCACGCGCAGCTCTTCGAAAGGTTCGATAGAGAGGAGATGCGTCGTCTGATGGGCGAGCAGAGGGATTTTTCCCTCTTTTTGCTCAACTATGCCGCGACCGTGGAAGACGAGCGTCGCGAACGCTTCGCGTTGCACATGGGTCTCTCGCGAACGCTCGCCATGGTGCGCGATAGCGACAAGATCGCGGCGCGGGCCATGATGGATGCCGCCTTCAATCTCGTCGATGCGACAGGACGGCTGAATCCTGTGGCCAAGGCGATGCAGAGCGGCGGAGCAATCGGCCGTTTCAAGACGCGGCGTGAACGCGCTGCAGCCATCCTGGCATACGAAGAGTGGCGCACGCAGCAGGTCATCGATGCGATCGACGACCATCTGTATCTCCACGAGCGTCTTTGGATGGCGCTTAGTATGGCGCAGAGGCCTGGTACGACGGATGTCGCGGAAAGGATCTTCACAGAAGACACCTACCTGAAGATCGGCTCCGACAACTGGTTGAGCGACGTCCGCGGCAAGGATGGCCTGAAGGCAGCCGCTAGGGTTATCCAGTCATACATCGACCCGCTCTCGACGATCCAAGCGCTGCCGTTCCGCAAGAACGCGGCGCATGTCATCAAGGAACTGACGCGCGCAAAGGATCTCTGCGAGCAGGGCAACAGGCTGGAGCTTGTCCCCCTGCTGCGCAAGACGCGTCGCGGGTTGCGTTGGGTCTTTGCGCTGCAGGCGCTTCAGCGTGAGGTGATTTTCCGTCTTTCGTTGCTCTTGGATGCGCTGAAGAAGCTGCGCGCTGTACAGGTCGTGGTCGACGATGCCGGAAAGCGGAAGTTCGTGATTCCACGCAGCGCGGCTCCTGAGTACTTCGCCCTGATTGAGCAAGCTCTCGAATCGGTCAGGACCAGGGTCCGCGAAAAGTGCAATGAGCAGGATCTTGACCACAAGATCAAGAAACGGGTCGAGCTCTATCTCGGTACGGCAAAGGAAGCCCTTGCCACGGACAACTGGAAGGTCGCTCAGGTCAATCTCGTAAAAGCGGCCAGGCTCATGTAGCCTGACCGCTCTCACGGCTCGCGCCGCCCACCGAATCAGGTGAGGCGGCGCTTTTCAATTCTTTGTCATTGCGAGCGCATAGACTAGCGGCGCGCGGCAATCTCTTGGATATTTGTAAGATTGCTTCGTCGCCGAGCTCCTCGCAATGACGTTACTTGTCACGAAATGTTATTTCTTGAATTTTCCGATTACCCAACGTGTCAGGCGATAAATCACGTACAGGATCAATAGGACTGGCAACAGCAGGCCGATGCCATAGAAGACCAAACCGATGAGCAGGTCGACCAAGGCTTGGAGCGCGATGATGAGGCCGCGGAAAGATTGTCGGATCGACTCGAGCGGTTCCCACGTGCGGGTCGGAACCTCGATTCGTGTGTCCTCCGTCAAGGTCAGGTTGAGCGTGGCGTAGTCCGTCTTGTCGGTCAGGTAGCGCAATTGACCCTGCATCTGCTCGATGCGAGCCCTGACTTGGCTAAGTGCGCTCGTGACTTTCAGCGTGTCTTCCACTGATTTCGCTTGCTTCAGAATCTCGAGATATTGCGCTTCTTCGGCTTGGGCAGCTTTGAGACGGGCGTTCAGATCAACGAATTGGTCGGTGACATCGTCGGCGTTCGATGACTCGGAGGTGACGAGAGAGGCTAGTTTTTTCGAGGCATCCACCAGGCTGTCGAATTTATCCGACGGGACGCGGATGGTCAGGTACGCGGTTTTGACCCCGGCGTTATCCTGCAGATTCGAGCTGGCGACAAAGCCGCCGAATTGCGTCGCCAATCCTTTGGCTTCAGTGAGGCGTTTTTCGGCGTCATCAACACGTAGGTTGAGATATCCGTTACGGATGATTTTTTGTCCGATTTCTTCCCGCTCTTCGGCGGTGGCGCCGCTGCCGTCATAGATCGGCGGCATGGGCGAGGGCATCGTCGGAGCCATCATGTCGTAGGCGATCTCGGGGGATGCGCTAGGGGCGATGGCTTTACTGGAGATCGAGCTGCTATCAGAGACTCCGTATCCCATCATGCCACCGGAGTTGCGTGTTTGGAGCGCGACTCCCTCGGAAGAGTCTTCGGAGGTTCTCCAGGCAAGGAGGAGGATTAAGGTGAATACGACGACTATCGTTCCGACGATCGTCAGGATGACGGTCCGTAGGGTGTGCGGACGGATCGGAGGGGGAGTGTTGGGTGTAGGCATATAATTGCTAATAGGATAGCAGGAAACAGGGGGAGGGGCGAGAATGGGGAATGAGAGGTTAAGGTTGACAGGCGTAAATAGTAGATGTTTAAGTGCTTGCACCGCAAGGAGGAAACGATGGAAGAGAGACCTCTCGTTGAAGTGAGTCTGGATGCCCTTAGGCACATCTTAACAACCTACAGCCCAGGCAGGTCACAAAAGCCGGAGATCTACGCAGCGATCGCGGTTCTCGTGTCGCGGCTCGAGCAGGAACTCCCTGACTCCGAGATTCGTCTCTGCCTGGCAGGTTTCGACGAGCACGTGGACTCAACCGAGTTCGCGATCCGGATCGAGAAGACCGGACCAGGCCACCGCTGGACCGTCGCGACCAGCCCGAGCAAAGTGTTCCACGTGGATGAACGACGGACAGTGTGCCTCTGGTTCATGCTCAGAATCGAGGGTTCCAGCGGCCTGCAGTACTGCAGCGACAGGAAGCAGGGATCGCCCTGGCGTAAGGCAGACGATGTAGGCGTCTCTGCACTCATTGCTGAGGCCAAGCAGATCTGGGAGGGGTTCGAGACGTCGGGAGGGGAAAGGTGGCGATCAGACGTAGTAAATGTAACGTTCTGAATTGCCTCCAACCTCACCGAAGCCACGTCACCTCTTAGCACCTTCTGCCACAAACCGCCCACGGCTCTAACCCGCAGGCGGTTTTTCAATCACAACCGACCCCCTTCGGGCTACACCACCCCTGGCCCCTCCTCATCCGAGGAGGGGAGCCGTAAATTAGAACTCCCCTCCTTAATTAAGGAGGGGGCAGGGGGTGGTGTAGCCGGGGGTAGTCGTGTTTGTGTCTTCGCGCTAACATGGCGCCATGTCAGTTTTTGTCTTGCAGAATGGCGGCGAGGTCGGCGCGCGGCGGATTGATTATTCGCGTGAACTGAACCAGGAACAGCTGGAGGTCGTCCTTAACGGTGATGGGCCGTGTTTGGTTTTGGCTGGCGCGGGGTCGGGGAAGACGCGGACGGTGACTTATCGCGTGGCTTATCTTTTGGAGCAGGGTGTGGATCCGCAATCCATCATGTTGCTGACTTTTACCAACAAGGCGGCGCGTGAGATGATGCAGCGCGTCGAGTCTTTGCTCGGCCAGACATCGCGCGGCGTGTGGGGCGGAACTTTTCATTCGACGGCTAACCGCATTTTACGTTCAGGCGGAGTCACATCTGATTACGGTCGTAACTTCACTATCTTGGATCAAGAAGATTCGCAGAGTCTGATTAAAGCGGTGATGAAGGAGCTGAAAATCGATCCAAAGGCGCGTAGGTTTCCGACTGCGGCGGTGTTGCAGAACGTCGTTTCTTACGCTCGGAATACTCTGCAGACTGTAGGGAGCGCACTAGAGTTGAAACATGAGAATTTTTTACCGCTCTTGTCTGATATCGAAGCGGTGGCCGAGATTTATGCGCGGCGCAAACGTGAGGCCAACGTGATGGATTTCGATGACTTGCTCGCCAACTGGCTCGGCATGTTGGAACACCCTGATATCGGTCCTGCTATCTCCAGTCGTTTCAAGTATGTCTTAGTCGACGAGTATCAAGACACGAATGCGATCCAAGCGGCTATCATCCGGAAACTTGGGAGTGTGCATGGCAACGTGTTGGTCGTAGGTGATGATGCACAGTCGATTTACGCTTTCCGTGGGGCGGACGTGAAGAATATCTTGAATTTTCCTAACGAGTGGCCGAAGGCAAAGATCTTTAAGTTGTTGACGAATTATCGTAGCGCACCGGAAATTTTGGAGCTCGCCAACGAATCCTTGCAGCACAACACGAAACAATTCCAGAAGGATTTGAGGGCGGTGCGTGGTTCGGGCGTAAAGCCGAATATGGTCGCGGTCGCCTCGGCCAGCCAAGAAGCACGTTATGTGGCGGAGCAGATTTTGTCTTTGCGCGCGCAAGGTACGGCGCTGGGGAATATGGCAGTGCTGTTCAGGTCTTCGGCGCATTCGCAGGCATTGGAATTCGAACTGATGAAGCGCGACGTGCCGTATGAATATCGCGGCGGCATGAAATTCTTCGAGCGTGCACACATCAAGGACGCGTTGTCGCATCTGCGCGTCATCCATAACGTGCACGATGAGGTCGCGTGGTTACGTATCTTGAATCTGCAGACGGGAATCGGCGGCGTGACTGCAACGACTCTGGTGAATCGGATCAGGACGATGGAGAGTATCGAACAAGCGTTGGACAGAGCGGGTCAGGAGTTGCCCTCGCGTGCGACGCAAGGTTTCCAATCTTTAGCCGAAATGGAACGCGACATGCTGGCGCAAGCGCCGGCGCCGGCTTTCATGCTGCGGACTTTTTTGCAGTCGCCGTATCGCGATTATCTGGAGCGCGAATATCCGGATTGGCGCGATAGATTCGAAGACTTGGAACAACTTGTCGTGTTCGCCGAGAATTATCATGACCTTTCATCTTTCTTGTCAGACATCGCTTTGTATGACGAAGTCGCTGCAAAACGGGAAGAGGCTGATGCTTCTGGAGAAAGCGAGAGGATAATCCTATCCACGATCCATCAAGCCAAGGGTTTGGAGTGGGATACGGTGTTCATCATCCATCTGGCGGATTCTTTTTTCCCGAACAAGCGGGCCATGGGCGAAGAAGGGGGGATAGAGGAGGAGCGTCGTCTGTTTTATGTCGCAGTGACGCGTGCTAAGCAGAGATTATTTTTGTGTTACCCAGTCACAGCTGGCTATGACGCGCTCATGTTCAATCAGCCTTCGCTTTTCATCGAAGAACTTTCGCCGCGATTGATGGAGAGGATTGAAGTACGTGACAAGATGCAGGAGAGCGCTACCGCTTTCCATAAAACCCGAACTGCGGATGAATGGAATTGGGATGAGGGGTATGACGAACCGGCGATTGAAATTGATGGACATGGAAATAGGAACCAGGGTACTGCGGGTAAGACGGTGTGGAAAACATCCACGAATAACGATAAGCAAAAGCCATCGTCGTTTTTGAGGGATGTGGATGAGCTATGATTTATCTTCTCTGGCTCGTCCTGATTTTATTGATTGTTTTGACTACGACGTCGCTCACTTTGATCTTGAACGAGATGTGGCGCGTCACGATCAAGCGAGGCGTGCCCGCCGTATCATCTTCTTGGCCGGTGGTCGACAAAGTGATAAAGGCGCAGGTTTTTCCGCGCGAAGGTTTAATATTGGATTTGGGATGTGGGACAGGCTGGGCGTTGCGCAGGATTTGGCGCGCTGGATATAGCGGACCATTCATAGGCTATGAGACGGCGCTGTGGCCGTATCTCATTGGAAGATTTTGGAACTGGATTACGCGTTCGCCGGTGAAGATCGTGAGACAGGATTTTTCTGCTGCTCCGTTCGAACAGGCGAGTGGGATTTATCTCTTTTTGTTGCCGCGGATGCTGCCGGAAGTGGGGAAGATGATAAAAGAAAAAGCTAAGCCGGGAACCGTCGTCGTTTCGGCGGAATTTGAGATTCCGGGGTGGGAGGCAAAAAGGCTTTTGGAAGCACGTGGAGTTACGCGAAAATTAGCTAAAATATTCATTTATTGAGATATTTGTAAGTAAAAGGGTTGACAAAACCCTTTTTTTGTGTTATTGTGATTCGTTCAAAATGAACCATTCCGGCAAGGTGTCGGGATGTTTGGGAGGCTCGAAAAATGCGTCATCTGTTCGTTTCTTTTACCGGCACGTTGGGCGCACTCAAGGCAGGGAAGGTCACGGAGAGCGACCTTGAAACCGGTCTGTTCTACTTCGGCTGCTGTCGGGAGCACGCCATCGACCCGTGGAAGGAGAAGGAGCCTTGCAACGAAGTGCTCTGGTTCTTCCGCGATGATGTCGAGAAGGGACGCGAGGTCCATGCTCGGCTCGTCACTGCCATCGAGAAGGCAGAGGCGGAAGGGCGTTGCATGTGGCGGCAGCAAGGCGAACACCAGAGCTATGAGGCTCTCAATCGCTTGCTCGCGGTGAACGGTTTCGATCCCATCTCTGTCGATTTCGACGGTTTCTTCAGCAACAGCTACTGCTATCCAGGCGTCGTGGATCGCGTCAAGAAGGCCGGTCTCGAACTGGAGGCCGTCTGGCGGTAGCACCCACCTTTGCGCATCCTGCGCGGCAAGAGCACACCTGCTTACGCCGCTCCGGGTGCGCTCTTTTGTTTTAAAGTATAATCGTTTGAGACTGAAAACCTTGATTTTTTGCCTCTGAAATGTTAAAGAATCACGCATGAGATCAGCTAGGACAAGGCTTCCCGGGCATCCGGATAAAGTCTGTGATTTGGTCGTCGAATCTATTGTCGATGAATATTTGCGGCGCGATCCGGAGTCGCGACTGTGCATCAATGCCATCGGCGGGCGGGGTGCGATTTTTGTCTGTGGCGACGTGAACAGCACGGCGGATTTCGATGTTACGGCGATCGTGCGGCAGGCATTGGGCCGGGCAGGAGTGATCCAAGAGTTCGAACCGTTCATCGCCATCGAACAGGTCGCGCCAGAACAGAAAGAACAGATGACTCAAGGGCCTGCAGAAAGCGTGACTGTCGTCGGATATGCGACCAAGGATACGGTCGATCTGTTGCCGCGTCCGGTTTCGTTGTCGCGAGTGATAGCCAAGCGTCTGCATGATTTGAGGACGAGCGATGAGGCGTGGTTTTGGTTGGGTGCGGATGGTGAGGTGACCGTGCATGAGGAAGGCGATGAAATTTACGTGCGTCTTTTGGTCGAGCATGGCAATCATGATTTGAGTCTGGCTAGGAACAAGTTGACGGAAGTCGTGCGGGCGCTCGCGCCGGAAGCGAGGATCAAAATAAATCCTCTCGGTCCGAATGAGGTGCGCGGTCTGCATAACATGTCGGGTGCTTCGGGCAAGGATGTGCTGTTGTATGGACCGATGTTGCCGGCGGTGCGCGGAGGTATCGGTTATGATCTGCGGCATCCGGAGAAGTCTGGTGCTTGGTTGGCTCGGGCCGCGGCACGGAAGTTGGTGGCGCAGGGTGCGAAGTCGGCGATGTTGCAGTTGGTCTTTGAAGCAGGGGATTCATTCCCGTCGCACGTGCGAGCGCGTGATGAAAAAGGAAACGACCTTTCGTCGCAGCTGAATAAGGATGAACTATCGATCAAGCGCGTATTGTCCGATTGGCAGCGGCCGGGATTGAGTTCGGAGGCGGCGTTGTGGGGATTCGCGGGACAACCGGGGTTGCCTTGGGAAGATTGAACGGTTCTGCTAGAATAAATCGGCTATGAAAAATAAATGGTCTGTCTTCATCTCGATTTCAGTTTTGGTTTTTTTTGGCGCGGGATGCGCGAACGATAGTCCGACGGATTTGGATAGGCCTTTGCCGAGCGGCGCGATGAATCAGGCGCAGAACGGGTTGGTCGAGCCGCCTCCATCACCTCCGAAAGAAAATAATCAAGAACAAAATATGTCACAAGCCAACCCAAACGATCTAGTCCAAGAGGAAGAGCAAAAGACCGAAGAAGCCACGACGACCGCAGCTAAAGAGGAAGAAGGGCCGTTGGCTTTTCCTGGAGTTTTGCCGAGCGCGGATATCACCAACAAGCAGGTCAGGATAAAGACCTCCAAAGGCGATATCGTGTTCGAACTTTTGCCCAAGGAAGGGCCGAAAGCGGCATCGAATTTCGTGTACCTGGCGAAACGTAAATTCTACGATGGGCTAATGTTCCATCGCGTGGTACCGCATTTCGTTATACAGGGTGGCGATCCGCTGACACGTTACGCCCAAGACCCATATCATCCGTATGGTTCAGGCGACCCAGGATATAAATTCGAAGATGATAAGGTCTCACAATGGTACACGACGGGAACGGTGGCGATGGCCAACTCCGGGCCGAACACGAACGGGTCACAATTCTTCATCATGCTGGAGACGCCGGATTGGGAAATGCCGAAGAGTTATTCGATTTTTGGACGTGTCACGAAGGGTATGGATGTGGTCGGAAAGATTGGGGTGGGGGATAAAATGATTTCTGTGACGGTCGAGCCGAAGAAGTGACGTAAAGACGTGTTTCGGTGTAAAATGATGACATGAAGAAATCATCCATCATTTTATTTTCCGTGCTTGTACTGTTGGTCGTAGGTTTTTCGGTGTTTTTCCTGTCTCGGGACGAGAAACGGCCTCAAGAAGCGACGGTAACTGGCGGAAAGACAGAAGAAACAGCGCAAGAGCCTGGGCTTGAAGCACCTTCCGGTGACTATACTTTGGTTGAGGGCGGTGTTGCGACGTCAGAGAATTTTATGCTCGAAGCGACTCCGCAGAGCGGAAAAAAATAAGACGACGGATATGGACAAGACAAGAAAATTGATTTTTGCGGTCGTCGGTGTGATCGGTTTAGCTGCCGCTCTGGCTTTTTTCGTCAGCTGGCGCAATGCGCTGATGACGCCTACGGATAAAGGCGCCGGACAGGTCGAGGAACCTAGCGACAACGACGGACAAGGCACCGGAGAAGAGGACACGACGGGATTCAAGCCGTTAAGCGAGGAATCCTGTGCGGAGCGAGGCGGAACGTGGAACGACTGCGGGAGTTTGTGTAGAGGTAAACCAGCCGGGACGGTCTGTGCACAGGTCTGTGTACCGCAGTGCGAGTGCCGTAGCCAGGAGCAATGTCCAACGGGTTACGCCTGCGGTGAAATCTTGGATGATGGTGTCGGAATCTGCATGACGAAGCAGCCGCAGAAAGAGCCGATGCAAGAAGACGCTCCAACGTCGTTAAACGAATTCAAGAGTGAAGACGGAGTAACGAGCGTTGTGCTTGATGCCCAAGGCAGCGGCATCTATCCTCCGACGCTTTTCAATCCTTTCGGTTTTTCAGGAACTACGACAGCTTTTGAAAATAATCTTTCCTGGCAGCTTTTGCAGTCGGATGGAAAAGTTGTGGCTCGTGGTTATACTTATGTGGACAGCCCTGATATCGGCATACCGGGAGATTTTCGTGTCAAAGGGTTTTACGACGTGATCCCGTCATCGCCATCCGGTACTTTGATGGTCTATGAAGCTTCGGCTAAAGACGGCGAACCGATACATGTGGTTTCGATTCCCGTACTTTTGCCGACCGCGAAGATGCAGGTCTATGTTTATTGGGGCAATAGCCAGAAGAATCCGAACGCTGCCGATTGTTCTTTGGTCTATCCCGTCGCCCATGAAGTTACTGCTTATCACATCAAAGATAAGTCGGATGTCGAGGTAGCGATGCACGAGCTCCTGAAGGGGCCGACGAAATGGGAATTATCACAAGGCTATTACACCAGCCTGCCGCAAAATGTTCCGCAACCCGAACTGAAAAAAAATGATGAGGTCGCTTTTAGCGAAGATCTTGAACGTGAGGTCGGTGGCTCTTGTCGTGTGTCGGCAATCAGGGCTCAAATCGTGGAGACATACAAACGTAATGCGGAAATGGATACGGATCCGATTATCTCCATAGACGGCAGGACGGAGGATATCCTCCAGCCATGAATATGATTTTTCTCGGCGCAGCAGCAGGGACGATAGCAGGAGTCATCATGCTGTTCTTGTCGCACCTTGCGCCGTTCTTCGGGGCGGGGAATTTCGTGCGCGATCTGGATGACCCGAGATTTTTCGGCAAGCAGATAACGCATCGCGAAGCGCATTATCTTGGCGTGCTGTTGCACGTCCTGTTCTGCTTGATTTCCGGCGCACTGTTCGGTCTGGCTGTCGATCTTGGTTTGATGGATGGCACAGGATTCATTTCTGTCATGGGATGGAGTCTGGTAGCGATGCTGTTCTACGGCGGAGTGCTGATGCCGCTTGAAGGGCACGGCATCTTCGGAGTGAAGGAAGATTCCTGGTTTCCGGTGGATCTGTTCTTGACAAACATACTTTGGGGCGTATTGTTCTGGTGGATTTTAATTTTGTGGTGAAGAAACATTTGTTCCTATCGCTTTTCTTGGTCTCCGGCATGATGTTGGGGACGATTTTGGTGTTACTGCCCTTGTCTGGCTTAACGCGCGCAAAAACTTTACCGCAGCAGATGGTCGAGATACCGCAGATTGTCGCGCCGATACTTTCATCTCTCCATACTTTACCGCAGGCGGAAGACGCGGAACCTGGTATCCACGACGTGTCGGTGCTGTTTTTGGGTGACATGATGTTTGATCGTACTGTCGCTACGCGCATGAAGAAAGCCGGTTCGAGCTCTTATCCTTTCGAGAACATCGGAGGTTTCAGGAGCGGGACGTTCGGACGTGTCGACCTTCTAGTGGGAAACCTCGAAGGACCGTTGACGGCGAAAAAAGCGGCACCTGTAAAAAGTATTGATTTCAGTTTCGACCCTTATATCGCCAAGGTACTTAAAGATCAAGGTTTCGATGCGGTCTCGCAAGCGAACAACCATACCTTGGATCAGGGACGCGGCGGAGCGGAAGAATCGCGGAAGACGTTGCTCGAGAATGGCATCGGTGTATTTGGCGATCAGGTGCGGGATGACGCGGCGAATTCTTTGACTGTTCTGCAAGCCAACGGCAAGAAGATCGCCTTGGTCGGTTTCAATATCACGGATAACCTCTTGGACAAGGCAGCGGCGCGTGCATCCATCGACCAGGCTCTGGTGCAGGCCGACCGCACGATCGTCGTCATCCATTGGGGCAGCGAATATAAAGCCAAGCCGAATCCCGATCAGGTCGCGTTGGCGCATTGGTTCATCGATTTAGGCGTTGATGCCGTGATAGGCGGACACCCGCACTGGATGCAGGGCGTCGAGTCATACCAAGGCAAGCCGATCGTGTATTCCTTGGGTAATTTAATTTTCGATCAAGATTGGTCTGAAGAGACGAATTACGGTTTGGCCGTGACCTTGAACCTAAAAGAGAGTGGGACTTCTTTGGATTTTTTTCCGATACAGATTGTCAAGAGCCAGCCTAATGTCTTGCAGGGTTCTGCACGGCAACAACGTTTGGATCGTTTGGCCGAGATCTCCGATCCGGCTTTGGCCGAGGGAATCAAAAAAGGGGAATTGTCGTTTTAACGAGAGGCGGGGGAGGCACTAGACAGCTTAGACTTTTTTTGCTTAGCTCTGAAACAGATTCAGGAGGAAGTGATGGCTCACCAAACGGATCGACGTGCCTCTTTGCAGACAAGCCACAGCTCCATGACGGCTTCGCGATCGTATTTCGCGACCCACGGTACAAGACAGGCAGGTGCGCAGGATGGATTCTCTGATGATGAAATCGGGGAGGACGTGGTGTGTCCTGACTGTCAGAGGAAGATGTCGAAGCTGAACATCTGCGTTTGCGGCAAGTGCGTCTTGCGCTGCTGCACCTGTCCTGTCTGCGGCTGCCGTTGAGGCGCTGCCGCTGCCATCTTACGGTCGGATATCCGAACGTCGTCTCATCATCCCAGTCATCATCGGCTGGGATTGTCTTTTTGCCTTTGTTTCTCCGGTTGTCTATGATTGCGTGATGCGGGTTTTACAGGTCAGCGAATTCATCGAGATCGTCAACGGCATCCTGCGGGAAACGTTGAGCGGGGAAGTATTCGCTGTTGAGGGGGAAATATCCGGATATCGGGTAAACCAAGGCCAATGGGTGACTTTTGATCTGAAAGACGAGAAGTCTCTGCTGAATATCTTCATGCCGCTGTGGAGCCTTAACGTACCCCTTGAGGATGGGATGCGCGTGAAGGTCTTTGGGCTTCCGCGGATTTATCCCAAATATGGAAAATTTTCGATTACCGCGGAGCGGGTCGAGCTTTCGGGAGAAGGTGCATTGAAGAAGGCTTTAGCTGCGCTTCGGCTTAAGCTCGAGAAAGAGGGCATGTTCGATCAGGCTAGGAAGCGTAGTCTTCCTCGCTTCCCTCGTCGCATAGCGCTGATTGCTTCTCGAGAAAGCGCAGCGTTCGGAGATTTCATCAAGATATTGGGAGAAAGATGGGGCGGATTGGAGATCGACTCTTATCATGTCTTGGTGCAAGGGCAGCGTGCGCCGCAAGACATCGTGAAAGCAATCGAGGAAGCGAATTCCCATTCCTCTAAGCAGGGAGAGAGTTCGTATTACGACGTCCTGGTCATGACGCGCGGCGGAGGTTCGCTCGAAGAGCTGATGGCATTCAATGATGAGCGTGTCGTGCGTGCGATTTTCGGCTCGAAGATTCCGACGTTGGTGGCGATCGGCCACGAGCGTGATTTGACGTTTGCTGAGGAAGCGGCGGACGTCAGGGGCTCGACGCCTACGGATTGTGCCCGTCGATTAGTCCCGGATAAGCGCGACGTGCTGTACGAGTTGGCGATGGCGCTCGAGAAGATCGAGGGCTCGATGGCAACCAGTTTAGAGGAGAAACAGGCTATCCTGGAACGGGCTTTTGCCGCACCCGGCGTTTGGCTTATGGGCAGGACGGTTGAACTCGACGGCATGAGTATGAGGGTCGTGACGGCGGTCGATTCTTGGCTTTTACAGTTGCATCAAAACTTGTCGGATAAGTTGAGACTTCTGCAGTCGTTGGATCCAAGAGCAGTTTTGCGTCGAGGATATGCCATGGTGAAAGATATGGCAGGAAAAGCTGTGACTTCGGCCAAAACACTGCACTTCGGTGATGCGGTGACTTTGGTTTTGCAGGATGGCGAGGTTGGGGCTACTATTGATGGCAGGGGGGATAAATTTCAGACTAAATTGTTGTGATAATTTTCGTCGTCCTGAACGAAGCGTAGCGGAGTTGAAGGATCTTTGATCAAGATCCTTCGACGAGCTCAGGATGACGTAATGAACGTATGAAGAAAGATACGAAAGAAATCGACATGGGAAAAGGTTTCGAGGAGCTTGAGAACATCGCGACATGGTTCGAAAGCGGTGAGACGGATTTGGATCAGGGCTTGCAGAAGTTCGAGCGGGCTTTGGAGATAGCTTCGACGCTCAAGAAGAAATTGTCTGTGGCGGAAAATAAGATCAAAGAGATAAAGAAGAAATATGAATCATGAATCATGCAATATGCAGCATGTAGCATTGGATTGGTTAGTCCGATGTCACATGATAAGCGTTACATGAAAAAAATATGTATCTAATACTACGATGGCTCATCAGCGCCGGGTCAGTTATGGCGGCGGCATATCTCGTTCCCGGCGTGCGCGTGGCAAATCTGTGGAGCGCGCTTGTGGCAGCGCTCATCATCGGTCTGGTTAATGCTTTGATCAGGCCGCTGATCCTGTTGTTGACCTTGCCCGTCAATATCCTGACGCTTGGTCTGTTCACCTTGGTCGTGAACGCGTTGATGTTCTGGCTGGCTTCGTCGATCGCAAAAGGGTTTGACGTCGCGAATTTCAAGGCGGCATTCCTTGGCGCGTTGGTGTTTTGGTTGGTGTCGTGGATCGTGAACGGATTGCTGGGGACGAAATGAGCATAGCTTTATCCAAGAAAGGATTCATTTGGTCTAGCGTAGTTTCTGGTTTGTTGTTTTTGTTTTTTTTGGGGTCGACGGTATATCCGCTTTTTTTAGCGTATAAGCATCAATTGTCCTGGCAGGCAGGAGAAGCAACAGTCATCCAATCAAGCTATTCAAGGGATTATGGACGTCTTGCGAGGACGAAACTCTGGCATCTGTTGTTTCCTCAATATGATGCGCGGATCAGATATCGGTACAGTGTCGATGGGAAAGACTATGTAGGCTATACGCATAAAGTCATCCTTATATCAGAGTCACGAGCCAAGAGTTTTGTGGGACGGTATTCAGGCAAGGAAGCGGAGATATCGTTCGATCCCGCGAAGCCGTCGTCGAGTGTGTTATCTGGCGTTGCAGATTTCGAGGGTTTTTTGATTGGGCTTGCGTTTAGTGTGTTATTGTTGCTATTAAATTTTTCAAATCTTAAAATCATGAAGAAAAACTTATGGCGGCGCAAACTTTGACGGTCATTTCCATCGGCGGTTCGTTGGTCGTACCGAAGGACGGTATCGCTATCGAATATCTGCGCGAACTGAATAGGTTCATACGGAACCAAGTCAAGCTCGGAAAGCGTTTTATCATCGTCATCGGAGGGGGTTATACGGCAAGACAGTACCAGATAGCCGCAAAAGCGATCGGAAAGTTAGCTGACGATGACGCCGATTGGTTGGGTATCCATTCGACCAGATTGAATGCGCAACTCGTCCGTACGATATTCAAGGACCTAGCGAATCCGCGAATCTGCAAGGATCCGACCAAGCGTATGTCTTGGACAGAGCCGATTCTGGTCGCGGCTGGGTGGAAACCTGGGTGGAGCACTGACTACGTCGCCGTCCGTTTGGCCAGGAAATACGGCGCGCAAAGGGTCGTCAATCTCACTAATATTGATGCGGTTTACGACAAGGATCCGGCGAGGTTCGATGATGCAGTCGCGATTAAGCGGATTGCGTGGAAGGATTTCAGGAAGATCGTGGGCGATAAATGGTCGCCGGGGGCGAATGCGCCATTCGATCCGATTGCCTCAAAGCTCGGTCAGAAGTGGGGTCTTGAGGCTATTATTGCGTCGGGACATGATTTAAAAAATGTGAAAGCGATAATCGAGAATAAAAAATTCAAAGGAACAATAATCGACGGAGAATAAAAATATATGGTTTGGAAACGTTTTTTGATGGGGTTTATTGGAGCTGGTCTGCTTGTGGGAGGAGGATATCTTGCATATCATCAATACGATTTTTTGGATCGTGCTGTCGAAACGAAAGGCAGGGTACTTGAGATGGTTCGGAAGACCAGAAGCAAGGGCAGACCGACGTATGCCCCTAAGGTGAGTTTCAAGACAGCCGAAGGTGCGAGCGTCGAGTTCACCTCGAAACTATCTTCATCGTCGCCGAGCTATGGAGTGGGAGAGACGGTTAATGTGCTTTACGACCCCATCGATCCGCAGGGGGCTGAAATCAAGGGGTTTTTGTCCATCTGGCTCGGGCCTATCGTCTTGCTCATCATGGGTTCGTTCATGTTCCTGTTCAGTGTGTTGGGAGGCAGACTCTATACGAAGAAAAGTGTCGAGGTCCCAAAGATGGCGTCGGGTAATCAGCAATAGCCGTCAGACCGGAAAAAAGCAGACCTGACACAGGGGTGTCAGGTCGAGCTGTTCACGAACCTCATCTTCAGTTCTCCGTGTTGTTGGGTTCTTCGGGCGGGATCGACCCGTCCGCGTCGTCGAAGGTCAGGTTGACCAGTTTTTCTTGGTCGAGCTGGGCGACCACCTCTACGTTCTCGTCGAAGATGAACATCCTCAAACCCCTGCCTAGGGTGCGGAAAAGGTACAGATAGAGGATCATCCCGCGCAGGAGCAGATCGCGCAGGTTCGCGGCGTGCGTCTCGTACACCATGCTCTGGAGTTGGGGCGCTAGATGGTCAGGCACCTCGATTGTGATTTTCATCGTCATCCTGCCTTTCGGGAAAGAGCTCCAAACAGCATGATTCCGGAGCAGAAGGTTGTAAAGAAGGTACGTTGTGGGGATATTGACGTATTCGCCTGGTTCTGCTAAATTACGGCCAACACTCAAAGGTCCTGAGACAGCAGGTGTCCCGATAAAAAGGGGCTTAATTACCTGCCGAGGCGCATGCTATCTACCCTAGATCCAGGATCAAGTCCGGGATGACATAGGGAAAGATATGAAGCCCCCACAGGATGCCTGGGGGTGTTTTATTCCCCAAAGGTCGAACAATCAGAAAAAAATTACTATGCCAAAAACAAGACAGCAAAAAGAGGTGGCGATCAACGATTTGGTGAAGGAGTTCAAGGAAGCCAAGTCAGTCGTGTTCGCCGACTATCAGGGGTTGACCGTGGCGAAGGCTGATGAGTTACGCAACAAAGCGCGTGAGTCAGGTGTCCGCTACATGGTCGCCAAAAAAACCCTCTTGTCCAAGGCAGCCAAACTGGCCGGTTTCGATTTGGATACTTCCAAGTTGACGGGCATGTTGGGTGCTGCTTTCGGCAAAGAGGATGAGGTCGCGCCGGCCAAGGTGCTTGGCGATATGACCAAGGATACCCCGATCAAGTTGGTCGGCGGTATCTTCGAAGGTCAGGTCGTCGGTGCCGATAAGGCGATTGCGCTCTCCAAACTGCCTTCCAAGCAGCAGTTGCTCGGACAGTTGGTGGGCACGATGTACGCTCCGGTCTCGGCTTTTGTCCGCGCCTTGAATGCAATCCGTGAATCGATGGAGAAAGGTTCTCCGGTGGTTACGGAGACGGTGGTTTCAGAAGAGAAAGCGGAGGAGCCGAAGGCTGAAGAGCCTAAGGCCGAAGAAAAACCGGTAGAGCCAACGGCAGACGCCGTTCCGACGGAAACGTCGGAAGCGCCTGCTACGGATGCTCCGGCTGCAGCGTAAGATTATTCACAGGAAGATAATTAAAAAATTATGTCTGACGAAATGAAGAACGTCGAAGTGCCGGAGAAATTCAAGGCCTTCGTCGAATCAATCGAGAAATTGTCCGTCCTCGATTTGGCCGAGTTGGTCAAGGTCCTGGAAGATAAGTTCGGTGTGTCTGCCGCAGCTCCGGTCATGATGGCCGCCGCTGGCGCTGGTGCCGCCGCTGCCGAAGAGAAGACCTCGTTCAATGTCGAGTTGGCGGAAGCCGGCGGCAACAAGATCGGTGTCATCAAAGTCGTGCGTGAAGTGACTGGTTTGGGCCTTAAAGAAGCCAAAGACCTGGTCGACGGCGCACCGAAAATGATCAAGGAAGGTGCCGACAAGGCCACAGCCGAAGAGATCAAGAAGAAGGTCGAAGAGGCTGGCGGCAAGGTCAACCTGAAATAACCAAAGGTTTTTCAAGAAAAAAGACGTCCTGCGGGGCGTCTTTTTTTCTGTCCCTTATCTTGACCAATGGCTGAAAAAATGGTGGTGTTATGGGGGTCTTTTGGTATGCTTAAGACAGCACTTTTCATCACTGTAGTGTTCACAGGCGCCAGACTGGAGGTAGCATGATTCATCAGATAGTCCGTAGACTACTGCTCCGCGGCGCATGCGCCGTTCGGAGGAAGATGGTGGTGACGGCAGTATCCTGCGTGTTGATGCTCCTGCTGTTCACGACGCTTGCGCGACCAGCGCAGGCGATCACTTCGGGCTATTGCATCCGCAAGCTCGGCGAGGATGACCTGGGCACCAAGGTCATGGTCGAGAACACGGACCGATGCAATATCTACACAGCGTTGCGCGATTATCCGCAGCGTGACGCGAAGGGCGATCCTTTGCCCAAGCAGATCCAGATGCGCAGCATCTACGCCGCCAACCTGGTGAAGCAGGCGGATGGTTCGTTCGTGACCGGAACCGTCAGACGAAATTGCACGCCTGACGGCGAGCCTGATCCGCATCACGATTCAGAAGAGGCGCGCATCTGCAAGCACCTCGTCTTCTATTACGCCGTGCCTAACGCGGTCTTCATCGTTCCGCAGACACGTGTCCTCACACCATCCGAGTTGGAGGAACAGCGCGCGGTGCAAGAAGCCGAAAAGCTCAAGCGTGCAGCAGCCGCTGCCAAAGTTGCCGAAGAAGCGAGACTGGAATCGGAAGCCTTCAAGCGTGCCGCAAAGGCGGAAGGCGAGCTCAAGAAGGAGCAGAAAAGATCCGCAGGGCTTGAGGCAATGCTGCAGGAGATTGCCGACAAGGCTTATCGCGTCGCTACGTTCCCATACGTGGTCGGTTTGCTTGCCCTCGCGCTCGCTTATGCGTTTCTCGTCACCCTTGCGGCCGCCGCATACCGCTTCAAGCTGCGTCCTTTGACGGTCGACAAATACGGTTATGCCGACCCGCTCGAAGCTGTACGCGATCTGACCATGAAGCTACACGCCGTGCGCGAGGAGGCGTCGCGGTTGAGACAGGCTGAAGCGGATCGGAAGAACGCCGAAGCGACGGAGCAAAAGGATCTGGACGGACGTCTTCAGACTTCGCAGGCGCGCTTGGACGAAGCCGAACGGAAGAACGCCGGGCTCATGAAGGAGAACGCTTCTCTCAAGAGTAACTTGGAGGCATTGCGGGTTGTCCGCCCGAGTTCGTCGGACGGAAAATCGACGCTCAAACTCTTGGAGGATAGCTTGACCTCTGCGACCGAGCAGTTCAACGATCTTGACGAAGCACATAAGAAACTGCAGAAAACGCAGCGGGAGCAAGAGCAGCAGCTGGCGGCACTACGCACGGAGAACGGCCGGTTGCGCGAAGCGGTCGTAGCGCGTGAAGAAGAGAACCTACGCTTGGCCGGTCAGGTCTTGCAGCTCGAGAACGAGCGGAGTGAAGAACGAGGACGTTCTTGGGACGCGCCTTCGTCCGATGGATTCGACGAAGAAGTCACGCGCGTCGATGCGCCGAGCAGAACTTCGGTCACGCAAGATTCCGTGGAAGCAGCGATGGGATTCGCCAAGGCCGAAGTCGATTCGCCGGATCCCGAGGAGTTGTTTCCCATCATGGCGCAGAGGCTCGCCAGCGCCCGTGCGGAGTGTGAGTTGTTTCGCCGTGCTTTGGCCAGGATCTGCGGCCTGCTGTCTTGGACAGATGAGCTTAAGACGCAGCCGCTCGATGAGTTGAGGATCAAGACGGACGAGATCGTCGCGGCCGTGACCGATGCCTGCCAAACATGGGTTGCGAGCGGCCGAGCTTCGGTCGGCAGTGAAGCGCGGGCGCAGAGCACCATCCCGCTCGTCAGCTCTTCCGACATCGTGCGTATCGCCAGGATGACGGATCTGTTGCAGGAAAGGGCGATAGATATCGAAGCTTTCCGCGGTGCCATCTGTGACGTCTCCGACGCATCAGTCGGACAGTGCCTGAAGGCATGTATCCACGAGTGGGCGATCAGGTCGGAGCGAGATTCTCCGGCTTATACCCTGGAGGCGCCTCATGAGGCGTTTGACCTGAACAGATTCCTTCTTTCCCGGCTGGTCAACAGCTCCGGGATTCGTGCCGCGGTGACATCAGGGTTTGCGGAAGCGGTGGATCGAGTCCATCTCGCGTGTGCTCCGGAATTCAGCCGTAGAGCCGCGGGAGGATCGGTGCCGCCGTCGGCCGTACCCCAAATAGCCGGATAGATGGTCCGAAGAAAAAACCATCAAAAACTTAAATCCCCGAAGCCGCTTGGCCTCGGGGATTCGTTTTATGCTTTTTATTACGGCAGCGGAACGACGAGCAGACGGTTTCCGTCTACGACGAGGATGCGCTTACCGGCTTCGTCGATGGAGAGGTCACGGAGCTCGTGGAATTCGGGCGAAGTGACCTGCGCTTTAAGCGTGCCGCTTTTATCGAATATAAGGATGCGTTTTTCGGCTGAATCGGTGATCACGAGTAGCGACGAATCGGTTTCCGTCCAGAGCGATGAAGCAGCGCGGAGCGGCGGATCGATCGTCGGTAGGCCAAAGCTCACTTGGCCTCCGGAGAGGAATTGCATGAGCTGGCCGTCGTTCTTCATGACGTAAACGTTCGAATCGATGGCGAGTGAGACTGCTCCGTTCAGGCTGACGTCGCTGGCTTTGATGTAAGACGCTTCGCCGCTGAAGCCGCCGCCGACTGCGTTGTAGCGCCAAATCTGGTTACCGCCGGCATCCAGGCTATAGATCCTGTTGGCATAAAGGAAAGTGTCTTGGATGGGCGTCTTGGTTGTGCTCCAATTGAGCGTCTTCAAGAGATCTGTCGTTTTGCTCAAACCATAGAGCTTGCCGTCTGAAGTGGCGAAGTAGATAGAATCTTGGCCTTCATTGGCTGAAACAATCGGTTCATTGCCAGCGGGCAGGCTCACGGGTTTGATTGATTTGTCGGCGAGGCTGATCTTCAGGATGTTATTGCCTGCCTTGTCGGCGATATATGCCGTATCCTTGACTAGAATCAGACCGGAGAGACTTCCGGAGGGCGTACCTTCGGGCAGCGAATAGAGCTCGCTAACGTTCGTTGCTTTGACGATCTTTTTCAGTTTTTCTTTCAAACCTTGCAGCTCCTGCGTGACCTTTTCCAGTTTAGCCTTACGGTCTTCGTTGTTGGTGTCTGCGGTCAGGCTCGTGACTATCTTTTCCGCTTGGTCGATCTCACTGCGGGCACGCAGTTCGTTGCCATAGACCAAGTCAGATTCGGCGCGATTGCGGTTATCGATTGCCGTTTCATAAGTCGTGTTCCAGGCGGCGATCTCTGCGGCGACGCGTTTTGAGTGTTGCCACCAGAAATATCCGACGACGGATCCGGCCAAAGCGAGTCCGACAGCAGCTATCATCAGCTTGTGTTTGCGCGTCAGGGCGCTGCGGTAACCTGCGTTCATGCTACGCAGGCTTGCCATCGCGACAGGGTCAGCCGGTTCGCGTTTTTTGGCTAGGTGTTGGATGGCACTGATGGTCTTCTTGCTGCCTGACTGCAGCAGGCGAATCAATTTCTGGACGAGCTCTTTGCCGCCCTTCAGCCCGTCCAGCGGAGTCAGGACAGGGGCCAGGTTCTGTTCGGCGTCATCTTCCGCCTCTTGGAGCCTTTGGATCGAGCCGGTGCTGACGTCTTTTTCGGGCACGTCGTCTTTTTTGAGTTCGAGAGTGAGTTGAGGTTCCTGCGGTTTGTTTTCGTAGCAAGCGATTATGGCGGCCACGAAGTCATCCGGTATGCCGCGGCGTTCCAAATCGTGCTTGAGCTCCATAGCTGCCGTCACCGGTGGCATGGCCGTCATGCGTTCCGCGATGCGAAGCTCTCCGCGCAACCTATCGAGATTGGAGCTTCCGGCGATGAGCATGTCGCCTGGGCGGATGTCGCCGCAGATGATGGAAGCGAAAGGTTTTTGCGGATCGGTGTGGGTGGGTTGCTCGAGGGAACCGAAGATGTCGAAGGCCTTAAAACCACCATCCGCTTGTTTTTGAAGGAAGGTGTTCATCAGCCGGCCTGTGCCGGTGAAGCACATGTGGCCCTCGGAAAGCTCTATGATGTAGATGTTGATGCGCTGCCATTGCAATGGTGCGGCTTCTTCGTCGACGAATCCGGCGGCTGTTTCGTTCAGCTGCTGCACTAGTTTTTCGAAGCGCGCAAGCGGGTCTTGGTCCACCTGGCTAACGAGATGGCGGGTACGTTCTGCAGCGGCGTTTAGAGCATCCAAAAGACGCTCATACGCATAGAGCGTGGACTTGATGTCAGCGATCACCAGAAGTGTCGGTCCGACCTTGGGACGGCTGGGGTTGTCGAAACGAAATATGCCGACGATGGTATCGTCGCTCAGGCTTTTGGCCACTTCGAGTTCGGCAATTCGGAATTGTTGTTTTTCGTCGCTCATGTGCCGTGTTTTCTGCAGGGCGAATATACTGCGGAGTATACTTTATGCAGGCATTTAAGTCTATCCTAGACGACCGTTAGGCAAAACGCACACCCCTTGTCAAGAGCGGTTTCTGCAGGCAGTATGGAGGCATGGAATATGCTTGAACACTTATTTGGCTCAAGAACAAGACTAAAATTACTCATGTTGTTCATCCAGTCGCCGGACGAGGTGTTCTATGTGCGTGAATTGACCCGTCGCGTCGGCACGCAGATCAATGCGGTCAGGCGCGAAATCCAGAATTTGAGCGGAATTGGGCTGATAATCGAAGGAGCATCCAAAGATGATGAGGTGAAATTGCCCGGACTGAAACGAAAATACTACACGGCAAACATGGGTTTCCCGCTTATGCAGGAAGTCCGTGCTTTATTGCTAAAAGCCTATGCCCTGATGGAGTGGAAACTGGAGGATCGTATCCGTGCCCTGGGTGACATCCGTTATCTCGCGCTGATGGGCTATTTTATCGGGCAGTCCAACCAGCCGGTCGACGTCTTTGTCGTCGGAGAGGTCGGAAAATCGGAGCTCAAGGAATTGATCAGACAGGCCGAAGAGAAATTGGGTGCGGAAATCAACTATACGGTCATGACTTCGCAGGAGTATGCTTATCGCAAGGAGATGGCTGACCGTTTCCTCGAGGGTATCCTGAAAGCGCCTAAGAGCGTAGTCATCGATGCCCTTGATAAGAACTGATCTCACTATGGAGTGGCTTTTTATCGAGACGACCAGACCGGGCGAGTTCAGGTTGGGGTTATTGGGTCCAAAGGATGCCAAGGTGAAAACCTATAAGGGCAGGTCCAACTCCGTATTGACGCGCTTATCGTCGTTGGTCAAGCGGACGGCGTTGACCGGCCTTGGCGGGATCTGTGTCGTGAGCGGCCCTGGATCTTTCACGTCGGTGCGTACGGGTGTACTCATCGCGAACATCCTGGCGCGCAAACTCAAGAAGCCGCTCGTCGGTATCAAGCTTGGGCAGACGAAAGACATGCTTAGCTTAGGTGCCAAGTTGGCACAAGGGAAATTCAAAAAAAGCACGTACGTTAAGCCGGTCTATGACGCAGAGCCGAACATCACTCTTCCTCACGCATGAATAATGAAAGACTGAAAACGCGTTTTTACGAGATACTGCCCGGCGCCTTGGTGTGGCTGACGTTGATTGCGTCGGTTGTTTTGTCTTTTTTCCAGCCGCTGTGGGTCATCTATTTCGTCGTTATCTTTGATCTGTATTGGCTTTTCCGCGTCGCTTACTACATGCCGTTCCTTTTGGTCTCGTGGTGGCGTTATCGCGCCGCGTTGAAGAAGGATTGGCAGGCCGTCGCAGAGAAGGTGCAGGGTTATGACGAAGTCAGGCATCTGATATTTTTGCCGACGGTCAAGGAAGATGTTTCGGTGGTCCGAGACACGTTGAACACATTATGTAAGAGTCCGTACCCGCCGGAGCGCATGATAGTCGTTTTGGCCGGGGAAGCGCGGGCGCACGATCACTTCGTCCAGTTGATTGATGTCTTGCGCAAGGAGTTCGACGGAAGATTCCTTAAGCTGATGACTACCGAACATCCGGCGGATTTGCCGGATGAGATAATCGGGAAAGGGTCGAACTTGAATTGGTCGGGTCATCAGGTGCTGCCTGTCGTGACCCAGGAGCTCGGGCTTGATCCGGACAAGGTGATAGTATCATCGTTCGACGTGGACACTATCGTGCATCCGCAATATTTTTCTTGCCTGACGTATCTGTATCTGACTACGCCGGAACCGACGCGCAGTTCGTTCCAGCCCATACCTTTATACAACAACAACCTTTGGGATTCTCCTGCGGCCGTTCGTGTCGCAATGTTCGGAACTACTTTCTGGCTCATGACGGAGCTCTCACGGCCAGAGGGCATGATGACGTTCTCTTCGCATTCGATGAGTCTGCGCATGCTTATTGACGTCGGATTCTGGCAGAAAGACATCGTCAGCGAAGATTCGCGTATCTTCCTGCAGGGTCTGATGCATTATCACGGGCGTTATCGCGTGACGCCGATGTATCTTCCGGTCTCGATGGATACGGTCATGACAGGGGATTATTGGAAGGCTCTGTTCGCTCTGTATAAACAGCTGCGGCGTTGGGCCTGGGGGGTGGAGAATTTCCCGTACATGATGCGCGAGTTCTCGCGTGACAGGACGATGCCTTGGAACTTGAAGGCTTTCTTCATCTTCAAGCAACTGGAAGGCATGTATACCTGGGCTACCGCTCCTTTGCTCATATTCCTTTTGGGCCGTCTGCCGTTCTGGGTCGCGCCGGACGTATTCCGCGAATTCGCGGTGTTCCAGAATACCCCTTTCATGCTGCAGAACTTGATGCGTTTGGCGATGGTCGGCGTGTTCGTTTCGGCTGGTTTGGCTTTTACCCTTTTACCCCCCAAGCCATCTCATATAGCGCGGCGTCAGTACGTCGTGGTGACGGTCCTGCAGTGGGTTCTTCTGCCGATTACATTCGTCCTGTTCGGCGCGATTCCTGCTATCGATGCGCAGACGCGGCACATGCTTGGCGGAAGATGGCGTTTAGGGTTTAATGTCAGTCCTAAAAGAGCGGGGAAAAACGTAAAAGCCGAAGTACTACGCCCTAAATCCGAGACCGTAAGGTATTAGTCGGTGAGCAGATCTTATGCAAGAAGCGAAAAAAACCATCATCAACGTCGTCACGTGGAATGGGCTGGCCTATCTGCCGAATTTTTTTGTCTCTTTGGACGAGCAGACTTATAGGGATTTCACCGTTTCGGTGGTGGATAACGCTTCGGATGACGGCACGCTCAAGTGGCTGGAGAACGAGCGTCCGGATACTGCACTGTTGCGTAATTTCAAGAATCAGGGTTTTTCAAGGGCCAATAATCAGGCGATAACTTTGGCCTTGTCGCGTTGGCCGGAGGAGACATGGAAGGACCGTTACATCCTGATCGCGAACCAGGATTTAGAACTTGCTCCGGACTGTTTGCGTCAACTTGTCGCCGCCTTGGATGCTGACCCGAGCCTGGCCGGGGTCCAGCCCAAATTGTTGCAGGCGAGTTTTGTGGCGGAGACTGACGGTACGCGCGAGACGGAACGTGGAGACCTTATCGATTCGGTCGGAATCGTATTGACGAAAGCGCGTCGTGCGTATGAACGTGGCGCCGGTGAGTCGGATCGGGGGCAATACGATGTGGCGTGCGAAGTTTTTTCTTTGACCGGAGCTTTGGCTATGTATCGCGCGTCGGCGTTGGCTGAAGCGAAACTGGCAGGAGAGTATTTCGACGAAGATTTCGGTTCATACAAAGAGGACATCGACTTGGGTTGGCGTATGCGGCGTTTGGGTATGCGGGTCAGCTTGGTGCCCGGAGCCGTGGCATGGCACCACCGCAGCGCGCCTTCGGCTAGACAAGGCCTGTTCTGGCTCAAGGCTTTCTTCAGACGCTTCAAGAAACCGAAGCGGATAAATTTCGGTTCAACGCGAAACCACTGTTGGCTGACCTGGAAAAACGATGAGCTGGTGAACCGTTTGGTGCATGCACCTTGGATCGTGCCCTACGAGGCGAGCAAACTTATCTCATATATCCTGACGCCAAGTTCCTTCAAGGCGGTGTTCGCGGCTTGGGGCGGGTATTTTAAGATGAAAAAGAAGCGTGAGGAACTCAAGAAACGGGCAAAAGTTTCGGGTCTGGAGATGCGCAAATGGTACGTATGAGCGACGTATATCCGGTGAAGGTCACTTTCGTTACCGTGGCTTACCGCACGCCGGATCTGATCCGTACGTTGCTTTCGGGCATCGGCGGGCTTAATTTTGATTTTTCATTCGAGTACATCCTGGTGAACAATGCGCCGGGTGATGGTACGAGCGAGATGGTGCGTGAGAAGTTCCCTTGGGTGAAAGTCTTGGATGCGCCGGGCAATGTGGGTTTCGCCGGCGGACACAACATAGCGTTCCGCGAAGCGCAGGGCGAATACGTCATGTTCATAAACCCCGACTTGATCGTATTCCAGGGGGAGATGGAGAAGCTTCTGGCGGCCGCGGAGAGTCTGCCGAAGTCGGGTGTCGTCGGGCCGCGTCTGATGTATCCGAACCGCGAGATGCAGAGGTCGTTCCACCGTTATCCGAAATTGATGACTCCGGTATATCGCCGTACGTTCCTTGGGCGTACTTCGTGGGGTAAGCGGCACGTCGATTGGTATTTCATGCGTGACGTGGACGAAAACAGGACGATCGACGCGGACGGGATCTTCGGCGCTGCCTGCTTGATCCGACGCGACGTGCTCAAACAGATAGGATATTTCGATGAGCGGTATTTCATGTATTTCGAGGACGTGGATTTGTGCCGGCGTATCCGTGAAAGCGGTTGGCGCGTCATATATTATCCGGATGCGGTTTTCGTGCATTATCATACGCGCGAAAGCAAGGTTTCGCGTCCGTGGCTCATCCTCACCAATCGTGTGGCTCGCGCACATATCTCAAGCGCGGTAAAATACTTCTGGAAGTTCCGCGGCAAGCCGTTGCCCGCGACGCCTTCGACCACACATGACACATAAATCGCCGAATTTCTTGACTTGTCCGATCTATCCGGAATCACCTCCGCCTAAGAAGCAGGAGGATAAGGTTGAGCGTGTCGAACCCTCAAAAGAAACGCCCACCAAGGGCCCGTTGCCGCAGGAATCTTTTGCGTTAAGGCCGGTAGTCCAACCTGGCGCGTCTCGAAACGGTGAGGGGATTCCGGGTCATGCTCAGGATGACAGGAAGATATCTGTCGAAGAAAAGAAAGCCAGCAGGGTCAGACCGAAGTTCGGGATGAAAAAGCCGATTATCGCTGGCGTGCTGGTCGTCGTACTTTTGGTCGCGATTTTTACGGTCCCGGCTGTCGTCGCCGGCGTTCAGGCGTTGCTCCGATTCAATTCAGCCAAGATCGCCTTGAACGCTGCAGCTGATAGCCTGAAGAAATTGGATGTGGGAGGAGCGGCTGATAAGCTCGATGAGGCGCGTGACGAACTCACGGCGGCGCAAGAGAATTTGAAAGGCGTCGGATTCTGGCGCGATATGCCGGGTGTCGGTACGCAGATAAAGGGTCTGGAAGGAGCGACGGCTGCGGGTATAAGCACGCTGGACGGGGTTGGTGAATTGTTGCAGGTCTTTCGTGTGGTGACGGATGCGTTGCAGGGCGGGGCGGCGGCTGAAGGCAGCGTACCCCGCGTCGGCGGGACGCGCAGTTACGGGGATCTTTCGGCGGAAGAAAAGCGCGACATGCTGCAGAAGTTGGATAACGCGTTACCGAAACTTCGGATGGCGCGCGACAACATCGACCTGGCCGTGGAATTGTGGAGCCGCGTTCCGCAGGACGAGCTTTATGCGCCGCTCCGGACCGCGCTCAAACCTCTTGCCGACAATCTGCCGGTGCTGCGTCAAGCCTTGGATCAGTCCGTGCCTTTGGTCGAAGTCTTGATTCCTCTTGCCGGATATCCTAACCAGATGCGCTATCTGTTGCTGTTGCAGAATACGGATGAGATACGTCCGACTGGAGGATTCATCGGCAATATCGGGCTCATGACCATGGATGCGGGCGAGATGACGGAAATCGCATTTGCTGACGTGTACAAATTGGATGGCCCTGCAGAGGGCAGGTGGAAAGCCGAACCCCCGTTGCCCATCAAGGAAAGGCTCGGATTAAGCACCTGGTATTTCCGTGATGCGAATTGGTCGCCGGACTTCCCGACTTCGGCGGAGACATTGTTGGATTTTTATGCCGGTGAGCGAGCTTCATATGGTGCGACGGATCCGCATCCGCCGACTGCTGTGGTCGCGCTGAACCCTTCATTCTTCAAGTCGTTGCTCCATCTGACGGGTTCGCTGGAAGTGGACGGCAAGGTTTTCGATGAGAATAATTTTTTTGACCGCATCCAGTACGAAGTGGAACAGGGTTTCTTCAAAGAGGGCGTGCCGGTCAGCGAGCGCAAGGCGATCATCTCGAAGTTAGGGGAACAGATGGTGTCGAAGATAGAGGCTTTGCCGGCTGCACGCTGGGGGGAACTTTTGGATGTCGTGACCAAGGCGCTTGAGCGGAAACAGATTATGGCATACGCCCGCGATCCGGCGGTGCTGACGATCCTGGATAAACGGGCTTGGACTGCACGAGCAAAAGCGACGCGGAATGACTATCTGTGGGTCGTGGATGCGAATTTAGGGGCGCTCAAGACGGACGGCGTGATGGATAAGAACGTGAAGTATGAGTTGGATGCGACTGATCCGCAGGGTTCGGTCGCGACAGTCACTTTGACCTATAAGAACACGAACAAGACCATCGATTGGAGATATACGCGTTACCGCAGCTATACCCGCGTCTATGTGCCGGACGGTAGTCAGCTCATCACTTCTTCCGGCGCCATGAAGGATGATCGGTATCGGACCGGAGGAGTGTCCGTGCCGGGCCGTGTCGATGTCACGCATGAGCTGGGTAAGACGGTGCTCGGGGCGTTCTGGTCCATCGAACCGGGACAGACCGGTACGTTGAAATTCAAATATCGACTGCCGCAATCCGTGGCGGAAAAAGCTGGGCAAGGGGAGTACATATTGGACTGGCAAAAGCAATCAGGAGCGGATAAAACGGGATTGACTCTTGACCTCAAATTCGGTAAGAACATAAGGTCAGCCATACCGGGAGAAGACCAGGAAAAGTGGGGAGATGCCCGGTATGAATATAAGACGGATTCATTAGTCGATAGGACGTTCGAAGTGAAGCTGTGAGGCGGGCGATCGTCGCGCAATGCGTGACATCAAATATTTTATGTTTTCAAAAAAAATAGGAATCGACTTGGGCACGACCACGGTGCTCGTTTATATCCCCAAAAAGGGGATTGTGTTGAACGAGCCTTCAGTGGTCGCGGTGTCTTTGGCGGATAAACGTGTTTTGGCTGTGGGTAAAGAGGCTAAGGAGATGCTGGGACGAACTCCGGATACGATCGTTGCTCGTCGTCCGCTTAAGGATGGGGTAATCGCCGACTATCGTACGACCGAGGCGATGTTACGTTATTTCATCAACAAAGCCGTGGGAGGTATACGACTGTTCAGGCCAGAAGTTATGGTCGCGGTACCGGGCGGCATCACATCGACAGAGAGGCGCGCCGTCATCGACGCGACGATCTCCGCCGGTGCACGCGCCGCTTACATCATCAAAGAACCTGTCGTGGCCGCCATCGGTGCGGATATCCCGATCGGTTCCGCTTCGGGGCATATGATCGTGGATATCGGGGGCGGGACTTCGGAAATCGCGGTCATCTCGCTCGGCGGGATCGTGTCGTCATCGTCAGTGCGTATCGGCGGCAACAAAATAGACTTGGCGATCCAGGAGCACGTGCGTCGAAAATACGGCTTGGCCATCGGAGAACGCTCTTCGGAAGAGATAAAGATCCGCATAGGTTCCGCTTTATATCTGGAGGAAAAGATGGAGATGCAGGCCAAGGGTCGTGACATGATAACCGGCTTGCCGCGCATCATCACCGTGACGAGCGACGATGTGACCGACGCTATCCAGCACGAGCTGCAAGGCATAATCGAAGCGGTGAAGGATGTGCTGCACGCCACTCCGCCGGAACTTTCCGCTGACGTGATGGAAAAAGGCATGGTGATGTCTGGCGGTACTTCTCAATTGCGCAATCTGGATCGTTTGATTTCAGAGGCCACCGGCGTGCCGGTATTCATGGCGGATACGCCGCAGCTGTGCGTGGCTAAGGGCACGGGTATCGCGTTGGAGAATCTGGAGAGTTATAAGCGATCGATTTTCAGTTCGTGATTTTTCGTCAGGACAAGACGTTACGTATTGACGCGTGGCGTTTTTTATCTTACTTTCCTCGCGGAGGAAGATATGACAGAACCCAAGCAATCGCGACGCAAGTTGTTCGACCCCAAGTCTGACAAGCCGTATGAGTTGAGCCGCAGCAAGCTCGAACTCCTGATGCAATGCCCGCGCTGTTTCTATCTGGATCGCCGCTTGGGCATCAAACGCCCGTCCGGCGCGCCGTACACGCTGAATACGGCGGTCGATACGCTCCTCAAGAAGGAGTTCGATATCCATAGGGCGGTGGGTTCGCGTCATCCGCTCTTTGATGCCTACGGCATCGATGCCATCCCGTTCGAGCACGACAAGCTCGATGAGTGGCGCAATAACTTCAAAGGCGTACGCTTCCTGCATCGCGAGACCAACCTGCTGATCTTCGGCGCGGTCGATGACATCTGGGTCAGGCCGCCACAGCGACTCATCGTCGTGGATTATAAAGCCACGGGCAAAGAAGAGACGGTGACCGCACTCGACAGCAAGTGGCATGACAGCTACAAGCGGCAGATGGAGATCTACCAGCGGCTGTTGCGTTGGAACGGCTTCGAGGTGGATGACCGCGGATACTTCGTGTATTGCACCGGCAAGTCGGATCGCGCCGCGTTCGATGCCAGGGTGGAGTTCGATGTGGTCGTGATTCCCTACGTGGGAGATGATGCATGGGTCGAACCTCTGCTCCGGAAGGCACGGCGTGTCCTCATGGCAACGCGTCCGCCGGTCGCGACAAAGGGCTGTGAACACTGCAGATACGTAGCTCAAGCATCAACCGTCTGAACTCACCATGCTAAGCCTCGAGAGAAATCTCGGGGCGTTTCCTTTTATAAAAAGGAAACGAACGGAGGAGATCCGTTCGTCGAGTGGCGTGAGCCGCGAGGGTGCGTTCAGCTGTGTTTCGGCAGTCTCGCGCCTGTCCGTTGCAGGAGTTCGAGGTCGAAGCATACAGCCATGATCGAGTCGCCGCTGGCGACCGGGAAGTAGTAGTCCAGGTTGCCGTGGTCTTCGATGATCAAGGGGCTGTCTGCATCCAGGGCTTTCAGCAGGTCGCGGTAAGCCTGGGTGTACAGATGGTCTTCGATCATGAAGCAACTGGTGAAGGCGTCGTAGAGCGACGACAACCTTCCGATCTCTACGATGGTGCCGGAGGCGGACATGTCGTGTCCGGCTTGGTGTCTCCACCATACGCTTACGATCGGCAGACGCTCATCATCGGCGCCGATGTCGGGATCGACACAACTCCTTTCATAGAGCAGTCCGATAAGGAATGCGTTTTCGTCCGTGTGGCCGAAATGCACCCGTAGGGTGCGTTTCCCGGCAAAGTGGGCTGCCAGGATATCGGCATAGCGGAGTGTGATTTTTGGAGCGGAGCGCATTGCTTGGCGAAAAGGGCGTTCTAGCATGGGTGCGCCGCATACAATAGGCACGATGCGGGTAGCTGGTCAAGAGAGGGGGGCTTCGTGCAGTAACCATTTGTTAGCTGCGGGGCTCGTTTCAGTCTATCTCGAACACATCCTCGGTCAAGAAATCGAACTTCCCAACGCTCGGTAAAGAAGAGAAGGGCTGCGGGTTGATTTATTTATGGCAGTGAGTTATAAGCACTCAAGTCCTTTTCGCGGAGGTGGTGATGCAAGACGACGAGCAAGATACCGACGGTGAGCCTGCGGAGGAGAGACCTGGTTGGCCTTTCGGTGCGTTGGTCGGAGTCGCTCCGATTTTTTTCCTCACGTTCATGCTGAACGTGTGGGTCATGAACATGCTCCGCAACAGTTGGCGGATCGAACTGCCATCTGACTATCTGAACACGTGGCTCTTCGGCCTGTTCATGCCTTTTGTCGCGGTTGGCGGTTTGGCGAACCATAAGTTCCTGCCCAGGATAACGGGTCCTCTTTTCGTATGGGTGATCCGATTCGTGCTTGCGGCGAACATGATCGTTATCTTGGTGTTTCCGGTCATCCATGCGTGGACTTTCGGGGCCGAACACTGGGACTGCTTCAGGAACCCCGCGGTCTGGCTTGAGAGGCACGGCGAAGCCGAGGGAGTGGTGAGCGGGTATCGCTGCGCAGACGAGATGCATGAGTGCGTGGTCGGAAGACCATCCGAGCGCAAAAGCGGCATCATGGTGAAATTCGACGCGTTACCTTGGTACGAACCGCATTTCGCGATCGATGAGCAGGATTGCCGCTTTACCGTAATCCGGATGCTGCACGGCGAAGCGTTGCCTAGGATAGGACGACGCGTCTCGGTCAGACGCGATCTGTGTGTCGCTGCTCGACTTCCGCCGCCAGGCGCTTTCCGCGTCTTGCCATAAGAGCCGTGCGGCGTCTCGCCGTTCCGCATCCCTGCGGAGCGGCGTTTTCTTTTACATGTTATAATCGCCTTGATTATGTTGATCGGAATCGAAGCGACGCGCGCCAATAAGCTGGCAAAAACCGGGGTAGAGTGGTACGCCTGGCATATCATCCAGGAACTTAAGGCCTTGACGGCAGGCGACGGTAACTCGTGGATTTTATACTCGAATAAGCCGTTGACTGGGGGGTTGGAGAAGCTGCCCGAGAATTGGTACGAGGTGCGGCTTAAGTGGCCTTTACCTTTCGGCTGGACGCAGATTCCATTTTCTTACGAGATGCAGCGCCATAAGATCGATGTGCTGTGGATGCCTGGAAGTACGTTGCCGCGGATCTTTCCGCCAAAGACAGTCGTGACTGTCCATGACATAGGCTTTCATCGTTTGCCGAGACTGTATAAGAAACGTCAGATCCACATCCACGAACGCGCCATGAAAGAGATCGCCAAGAAAGCGGCGCGCATCATCAGTGTGTCGGAATTCTCCGGCCGTGAAATGTCTGAAGCCTATGGCATCGATTCCAGCAAAATCGCCATCGCCTATAACGGCATCGATCACGAGATCTATAAGCTGCACAAAGACGGTGATGCAGTGGAAGAAAGATTGCGGCGTTATCGCGTCAATCAGCCGTATTTCCTCGCCATCGGAAGATTGGAGGCAAAGAAGAATATCGCGATGCTGGTGAAAGCGTTTACGCAGTTCAAGGTGCGGCGCGGCGTCGGCGATCCGTTCAAACTCGTCTTGATCGGACCGCAGGGTTTCGGCTACGAAGACATCAAACACGAGATCGCGAATTCGAGCGTGAAGTCAGATATCCTCGAACTGGGATATGTTCCGGAAGCCGATAAGCCATATCTCATCGCCGGAGCGTACGCATTCATCCATCCTGCGTTTTATGAAGGCTTCGGCATCCCGCCGATCGAAGCGATGGCTTGCGGCACGCCGGTGTTGTCTTCGAACGCAGCTTCGTTGCCAGAGATTTTGGGTGAGGCAGCATTATATTTTTCTCCTGAAGAACCGGAGCAACTCATCGGGATGATGGATAAGGTCGCCCAGGAGCCGGAAACCCGCACGACTTTGTCGGCCGCGGGTCTGGAAATGGCCAAGCGCTATACTTGGAAGTCAGCTGCGGAGAAGATCCTGCCGGTGCTGACGAAGTGGTGAGTCCAGTCAGTAGTTAGGGATTAGAAATTTGGAATTTAGCATTTCGATTTATGCATGAGGCGACACTTAGATTGTTGGAACTTGGGTTGAGCAACAAGGAGGCGTGCGTGTATCTGGCGATGCTGGAGATCGGGCCGGCGAGCGTGCAAGACATTTCGCAGAAAGCCGGCGTGAATCGCTCGACGACATATTTGACGTTGGACGAGTTGAAGAAGCGGGGATTGGCATCGTCCAGCACCGATAACAAGAAGACACTGTTTATGGCGGAATCGCCGTCGCGGCTTTCGGCTGTCTTGAATCGCGAACGTGATGAGTTGGAGAGCAGGAAGCAAAAATTGCAGGAGTCGATTCCGTATTTCATGGCGTTGTACAACGCGGTCGATGATAAACCACAGGTCAGGTTTTTTGAGGGGGAAGAGGGGATTATTGCCCTACGGGAATCCATGGCGCAATCCAAGGGTGAGTATTTGAGCTTTACGGCGATCGATGAGGGGACGTTGCGCTTGGCGAACATAAATTCCGATCAACGCATCAAAATGTCGCGCAAGGTCCATGGAAGATATATTTTTTCGCTTAAGCCCAAGATGGCGATACCGAAGATGGATTTGACGAATTGGCAAGTCAAGCAGCTGCCGTATGGCGCTTATCCTTTCACCGGCGAGATCAATATTGTGGATGATAAGGTCGCTGCGTACGTAGTCAAAAATAAGCCGTTGGGTTTTTTGGTCGAGAACAAAGAGATGGCGGATTTATTTAGGGCGATGTTCAACGCGGCGTGGCAGGTGGCTAAGCCGGTGGATAAAAGTAGGATGGGGTAGGTGACAATGGGGTGCCCGCTTTCTTACCTGCGGGGCTCGTTTTAGTCTATCTCGAACACATCCTCGGTTAAGAAAGCGGGCACCCCATTGTCACCTAGAGGTGGGGGAAGGGCAGATGAGGAGCTTGCATTCCTACCTGCGGGGGCTCGTTTTTATGTCATTGCGAGGAGTGAGCGCTGCGACCGACGTGGCAATCTTTTTTTGTAAAGATTTCTTGACGCAAAGATAATTTATCTAATTTTAGTCATTTTTTAGGGTCATTGTTTTGTTTTTAAGTTAGTTTACATAATAATTAGTTGTTGAGTTTTTTCTTTATTTTTAGCCCAAAATTCAGGATATCTTTTTTAGTCTGACTATTGACAAAAGTGGCATTTTGTGATATCTTATTTTGTTCTTTAGACAACCGTTGTCATTCTGATTTGGGGAAAACTACAAGATTCCGGGACAAGCCTGGGATGATGAGAGAGGTTTTTCTGAATCAGGATGACAACGAACAACCCGCGTTTTTACGCGGGAGAAAGGTATTGCCGTGAAAAAGTCGTTTGTGGCGGCGGCTGCGGCCATCGCCGCGGCGTTCCTGCTGATCATCATCGGCGGGATCGTGTGGCGAGCATGCGCGAACCATCCAGAGGGACTGGTCATCTGGTGGGTTTACCCGCCGGACCATGTGCCCCAGGGTGTGGTTTCTGTCGAAGGAACGTACAACGAAGCCGGGAGACAGCATCCCTGGCAGGCGTTGTGCGAGATGGAACGACGCGCGAGCAACGAGTACGCCTGTACGGTGGATATTCCATCGGGCAGCGAGCTCGTGTTCGCAATTCGGTACGTCGACTCCAAGACGGACAAGACGTGCTGGACGTTCGATTACAGTCTGGACAAGCCGTGCGGGGGCAATAGTGCCCACGTCGGCACGGTCACGCTGACACACGAGTCAAAGCCGATTAGCTATACGCTGGTCTCCAACGGGATTGCTGGACCAAGCGGTTCGGCGACCTACTTCAACGTTAAGACAACGATGCCGTGATTGTACCCGTCATCGACGGGAGAAGGATTGTCCGATGAATAGCAAGATGGTGTCTCTGGTTGCGATGGTTGCGATGTCTCTTTCTACGTTCGTCGGCTGCGGCGACAACTCCGAAGGCTCGCTCATGGACGAGAGCAACGCGGCTGGCGCGTCAGGCACGGCCGGCGGTTCCCAAGTCAATCCTCCTACGGGCGGGAGTGGCGGCGGAGCAGCAGGCACGGGCGGCAGCGTCCAGACGGGCGGCTCCAGCGGTTCGAGCGCGACTGGCGGAAGCAGTGGAAGCACTGCGACCGGTGGTTCGTCCGGCGAAGCTGGTACGGGCGGTTCGCAGGCTGGTTCTGGTGGATCCGAAGTCAATCCTCCTTCGGGAGGCTCTGGCGGCGGAGAAGCTGGGACTGGTGGCGCGGCTGGCTCGGCTGGCGAAGCTGGCAGCGCAGGGACTGGCGGAACTTCGGGAACGGGCGGAAGCTCGGGTACCGGAGGAGAAGCGGGAACTGGCGGAACGGCTGGCTCGGGCGGTAGTGTCGGGACGGTCTGCGTGCCTGGCGCCAAGGCAGCGTGCGCGCTCACGACGACTTGCATGGGGGAAGCCACGTGCAAGGCCGACGGAAGCGGGTACGAGGATGTCTGCGAAGACATCAGCAACTGCAACGGCGGTAGTGGCGGAAGCGCAGGGACCGGCGGAGCAGGAGGAGCGGCTGGCTCGGGCGGAAGCTCGGGTACGGGCGGTTCCGGTGGCTCGGCGGGTAGTACTGGCACGATGCTGGTGACGGTTGTTGTTCCGGTTTCTGGGACGCACAACATTACGCTGCGTGCACAGAGCCTGGATCCCGTGCCGGGTGAGGTGGACTGGAATACCGTGTGGACCGAGAACAACGTCACGCGGACCACATACTCCTTCAGCGTCGGCAGCGGCAAGTCGGTGAAGGTCAACGGATACTACGATCCGGAGAGCGGGATGGATCCGTGGGCCAAGAAGTTCTGCGACGCCGTGAAGGCTGAGCCGACGGCGGCCATCTGGGCGACCTACAACGGTAGCGCTGTTCCGGCGCCAGAGGTCGTGGTCAACGGTCCCGACAGTTGTGACTTCGTGTTCCACGCGGTCACCCTTGTGCCAACGGCGAACGACGCTGACGGCGACGGTGAGCCGGATGCGGATGATTGTGCGGACAACGACTCGCGTAGGTTCCACGGCCAGGTCGAGACGCCGGACGATGACATCGACTTCGACTGTGACGGCATGAACGCGCCGCGCCGAGTGCGATATCGGTTGACTTCCATCAGCGGTCTCGACCCCATCCTTCAAGACTGGGATCGCAACGGCCTCGAACGCCACATGTCTTCTATCGGATCAGGCCTCTACGAGGTGCTGGTGGAAGAGGCGGTCGCGCCGGTCGACTTCACCATCAAGATGGGAATCATTAGCGGATGGGCGACCTGGGACGTTGGGTACGATAACGGGGAGTGCAAGCGCCCCTCCTACGTGCCGGTGGCCGTGACCGTCAGCGACGAGGTGAGCAATTCGCTCTACAACCTCGTCATGGAACTTCAGCCCGGCAATACCTGCCATGACAAGGTGGCCAACCTTTAAGTTGGTCACCTCCCTCCTAATAGCCGCCAGGATGCTCTCGCGAAACACGCGATTGAGATCCTGGCGGTTTTCTGATTGCGGAAATTATGCGGGATGCACGACTTGGGCTTCTTAGCTACACCACCCCTACCCTCCTTAACCAAGGAGGGGAGTTTTTTTACAGTTAAAACGCTTTTTGCTTATTTTAATCGTTTTATCCTGGTCTTATTGACAGATTCTACTATTTTTGTTAGGGTTCGATATTCCCAAATTGCGCCAAATATTGGCGGGGGATCCCCGGTGCTTTTTAGGCTGGGGTCGTTCTTCACAAGTTCAGAGGAAGAGGAGAGATACGACATGTCCAACACGAAGAGCACAGTTCAGCACACGGCCAATAGGAGGGCCGTAGCCATGACGAATATCAAGACACTCGGGCTCGGATGCATCATCCTCATCGCCTTCGGCGCGTGCAGCACGACCACGGACACGACCGTCGACAAGGCCGGCAAGACCCAGCAGGCCATCGACCAGGACAACGACGGCGTCGAAGACTGCACGGATCCGCTGCTTGCAGCAGTGGATTCGAACGGCAATGTCATCCCGCAGTGCGTCCCCGTGGACAACTGCCCCACTCGGTCCAACCACGACCAGGACAACGTCGATGCAGACAGCAAGGGTGATGTCTGTGACGACGATATCGACGGGGATAGCGTCCCCAACTGCGTCGATGGCGGCGTCCTTCCGTGCAACGACACAAGCGCAGGGAGTGGGCGAACCACACCCTCGCAGCTCCTGGACAACTGCACATACCGGCCCAACGCCCCGCCCTCCTGCGAAGGAGACGGCGACTGTCTGAACTCCGGAGGGAGCTGCGTCGAGGGCACGTGCTCTGGCCAGCTCGATTCGGACGGCGACGGCGACGGCGATCAGTGCGACGGCGACTCCGACAACGATGGAGTCCTCGACTGCACCGACTCGACGCTGACGTACGCGGACGCGGAGTGCGTGTATGCAGACAATTGTCCGACGGTCGCCAACCCCGACCAGCTCGACACCGATCAGGACGGCCGCGGCAATCTCTGCGATTTCGATCGCGACAACGATGGGATTTGCGATCCCGGCAGTCCCAAGATCGCCTGCAGCGGCACGGACAACTGTCCGGACGTCGCGAACAACGAGCAGACCAACTCGGATGCTGACCCACTCGGAAACGCGTGTGACAGCGACGACGATAACGATCTGGTCCCCGACGTCTCTGACAACTGTCAGTTCACCCCGAACCCCGATCAGCTCGACACCGACAACAACGAGATCGGCGACGCGTGTACTGGCGACCGGGACGGCGACGGCATCAGCGATGGCAATGACAATTGCCCGGTCGTCCCCAATGTCAATCAGGCCGACGGCGATCACGACGGAACCGGTGACGCCTGTGAAGGCGACACCGACGGCGACGGAGTCGAGGACTGCACCAACGGCGGCGAGCTGAAGTACACGGACCTGGCATGCGTCCCCAAGGACAACTGCCCCACTGTTCCGAACTTCTCCCAGCTCGACCAGGATGCCGACAACGAAGGCAACCTGTGCGACGATGACCGCGACGGCGATCTTGTCCCCAACGTCTCCGACAACTGCCCTGATCACGCGAACGCCGACCAGGCGGATCAGGATGCGGATGGCGTTGGCGACGTGTGTGATGATGATCGCGACGGCGACACCGTGCTCGACGGCAACGACAACTGCAAGACGGTGCCCAACACCGACCAGGCCAACGGGGATGGCGACGCCTACGGCGACGCCTGTGACGATGACGCCGACAACGACGGTGTCTGCGACCCCGAAGTGACGCAGTCGACGCAGTGTAGCGGCACGGACAATTGCCCGGTCAACTCGAATCCGAACCAGTCCGACATGGACAAGGACGGACTCGGCGACATCTGTGATGATGACGCCGACGGCGACGGACAGACCGCCGCCCAGGGCGACTGCTGCGACAAGGGCAACGAGATTTCGGGACTGCGTCAGTGCAACACGCTCACGGCGCCGACGTACAACACGTCCGCGCTCGAGCTGTGCAACGGCCTGGACGACGACTGCGACGGTTTCGTGGACGACGGCGTCGACGACGACCGTGACAGCTGGTCCAAGATCGGCGTATCCGACGAGCAGGCATGCCCGACCCAGAACGGCGGAGCGAACGACTGCGACGATACGGATCCGAACATCAACCCCGGCAACGGAACGTGCGGTGATGCCGGCACGGGCGGAACTGGTGGATCCGATGCAGGAACCGGTGGTGCTGGCGGAACCGATGCCGGCACGGGTGGCACGGGCGGTGCTGGCGGAACCGGCGGAACGGCTGGGACTGGCGGCACTGCAGGCACGGGTGGCACGGGCGGTGCTGGTGGCGGCACGAGTGTGTTGACCTTCACCTGGACCCCGGATCCGGCGCGTTTGCCGACCGGAGCAGTCGTGATTCAGGGCTGGTATCGTGAGCCGTTGAGCGGCCCGATCCATCCCTGGGCTACGCTCTGCACCCAGACGTTCGCGTCCGGTGTGTACAGCTGCTCGGCTAGCTTGCCCACCGGATCGAACCTCGTGTTCGACGGCATGTACGCATACGCGGCAAGCGGCGGCGGGTACTGCTACACGTTCGATCGTTCGGCCGACATCCCCTGCGGCGGCAACGGAGCTGACGTGGGCACGATGGTCGTGACCATCGGCGGCAACGTGGTTCCGTTCACATACCAGTCGAACGGACTGGGGCCGCTCTACCTGAACGGCGTGATCAACCCGGTTCCCGCGGCTCCTGCTCCCTGACCTCTCCTCAACCTCCTTCCTACTTCAAAGACCGCTCTGTGCAATCGCCAGAGCGGTCTTCCCTTTTAATGAGAGTTTTAAGATTTGGTTTTATTAGTGCCGCGCGAAATCTCAACCACCCCCAGCCCCTCCTCATCCGAGGAGGGGAGCTAGTGTAATATTCTCCTCCTTGTTTAAGGAGGGGCGGGGATGGTGTAGCCGCTTATCTTTGTTTTTCATGTTACAATTGCCTTATGCATCAGGTCACCGAAGAGCGCGACTACGCGACGCTCACGTGGGGCATGTTTTTGATTTTAATCCTGGCCTTGACTTTGAGCGCAATCGGGCCGCCTTATCTTCCTCTCGTCCTTTTGGCTCTGGCTTTCGCGGTTCTGTTCGCATACCGATTTATCTATGCCGCATTCTATACGGCAATCTTCTTGATTCCTTTTTTGGGGATCATGATCTCGGTCCCGACGGGCGGTTTGCTTTTGGGTCAGCGATCATTTGGCGGTGATCTGGATGTTTTTTTGGTCGAGGTCGCGATGTTTCCGGTTTTGGCTGCGTGGGCTATGCGGCTGATCGTCTTGTGGGTCGGCAGACATGATGTGAATTGGCGCCCGAAGCTTCCGCTCATCAAAGAATATTTTTTTCTGTTCTTCGCGCACGTCTTGTCGATTTTTTCTTCAGCTTATCCGGATAAGGCATTCACGCTGCAGTTCAGTCTGCGTCCGGTCCTGTTCGACTATCTGGCTTTCATCGCCCTTCCGGTCAATCTGATAAGATCGAAGAAGAGACTGATCGGGGCGTTGTCGGTGGTCTTGGCGGCCAGCGTTCTGGCTGCTCTGACTGGTTTGATCGCGATTTTTTTTCCGGCTGATCCGAGCATGCTCTTGGGTCGCGCGCATCCTTTGCCGATTTTCGGGGTGAGTGCCTTGGGCGAGAACCATAACGAGCTGGCGGAAATAATGGTCTATGGTTCGTTTTTCGCGTGGGCGCTTTCGATGCTGGTCAAGGACCAAAGATGGCGCCGCATATTGTTGTGGCTGGGTGCATTCCAGACGCTCATCGGCATAATGACGTTCACCCGAACTTTTTGGATCGTTTCCGTACTGCAAGCTACATTCCTCGGTCTGACGGTGTGGCGGGAGAGCGCCAAAAAATATTTTTCGCAACTCGTGATGGTGGCTATCCTGCTCGCGCCATTCGCCCTTGGCGTGCTGTATTACACCACGACTTATACCGCAAGGAGCTCCAACACGACGCGTCTTTCGCTGACCGAGATCGCCTGGGATTATTTCAAGAACGACCCCATCTTCGGCGCCGGCGCCGGCAGTTTCATCCAACGCATAGGATCCACCGCCTTATTCACCATCGAATATGGCTCGCCTTTGGATGCACACGGCTTCATCCAGAAACTGATGATGGAAACCGGCGTCTTGGGTCTTGCGGCGTTGTTGCTGTTGCTCGTCGCGTTCGTTGTATTCGTCAAACAAGGTCTGAAGTCCATCGCGAGTGTACGTAACCAAAAGATCTTGAGCCTTTTCATCGCCGCGGCGGGCGGAGCGTTCGTTTATCAGCTTTTCAATACGGACTATTGGACGGGCAAGATGTGGCTGCCCATCGGATTATGTCTGGCGGCATTTCAGGTTTTGAGCAAGGAAACAGACGAAAGAAGAGAGTAGCGTGAAGCATCCACCAGTCAGCATCCAAGGATTGAGGTGAAGGGGCGCAAAGGCTTTTTTTTTGCTATACTTAGCGCGTGAAGCCTTTTAAGCCGTACCACAATTTTACGGCCTATCATCGCGAACCGGGAGGTCTGCGAAGATTGGATTTTTTCGTCGATCGGATCGCGGAGTGGCGCGGTGAAAGACCGGCAAAAGACATTGCGATACTTGATATCGGTTGCGGTAACGGGAATATCAGCCTGCCTTTGGCGCAACTCGGTCACCTGGTGACGGGAGTGGACTATGACGAGGCTTCGATCGTACGTGCCAGACAGCAGGCGGATGAATTAGGGCTGCAGGCGAATTTTTTCGTCGGTTCTTTCGAGCGCGTCAGCGAAGGATCGTTCGACGTCGTGATCGCCAGCGAGGTGCTGGAGCACCAGAAGGACCCGAAGGCTTTTTTGGATCAAGCGGCGCAATATCTTAAGCCTGGAGGGTTGTTGTTGCTTTCCGTGCCGAATGGAGGAAGCCTGGAAGAGTCTTTACGTTTCATCACGACGCACACGCGTCTTGGGCGGGGGGTGAAACGCATGATCAAGAAGCGTTTGCTGCATGAAGACGTGCAGACCTCGCAGGATCATCCTCACTTCGTTTTTTTTCATTTGAAATCGCTTAGGGATCTGCTGCACGGTGCGGGTTGGCGCGTGGACGAGCTGGCTCAAGCGGCAGGAGTCTTCAAGGAATTCTATTATCTCCTCGGAAGGTTCTTCATGCGGCGCGGCAGTAGCGTTTTCCATCGGATGGATAGCTGGGATGCGACGTTCAGTTCTTGGCTGCCATATGCAGTGTCTGACGGGTGGCTGATCGCCGCGCGACGCGAGTCGCACGATAAGCCGTACGTCGTCCATGTGATCGACACGTTGAATGCGGGGGGCGCTGAACGGATGTTGTATGAATTGGTCCGCGGTTTGCCGCAGCGGGGTTTTAGGGTGAAAGTCTTAGCTTTGTTGCGTGGCGGTCCGTTGGAGAAGCTTTTTCGCCAAGCGGGAATCGAGGTTGAGATCGGTCATTACCGCTGGCCTTGGGCCGTAGATTCTTTTTTCCGCGCTTTTTCGTTTTTTCGGCGTGAGAGGCCGGACGTGGTGCACACGCATCTGTTCGATTCGGATATCTTCGCGCGTGCAGCGGCGTATTTCGCGCACGTCCCGATCATCTTGTGGACCGAGCATAATGTGAATCGGCAGTTCGGTCTGGTGCGACGGTGGCTTAAACATCTCACAAATCGTATGGCGACAAGAGGTGTCGCCGTTTCACGTACTGTTAAGGAGTATCTGCGCGTTTCCGAAAATACCGCGGAGGATAAAGTGACGGTCATACCGAACGGGTTGGATTTTTCACGCATCGTCACGCGCGAACGCCGCCAGTTCAAAGACGTTCCGGTCCTCTTGGCGGTCGGACGTTTATCGCGCCAAAAAGGCTTCGATGTCTTGCTTAAAGCGTTGGCGTTAGTGAAAAATGAATGGATTCTCCGTATTGCTGGCCAAGGTGAAGCGGAGGAAGAGTTGAAGCAGCTGGCTAAACGGCTCGGGTTGGAATCACGCGTCGAGTTTTTGGGCTTTAGCGATGATGTGCCGTCGTTGATCCACGAATCGGACATTTTCTGTTTCCCCTCGCGTTGGGAAGGTCAGGGTTTGGCCGTACTTGAGGCGGCGGCTGCAGGCATACCGTTGATAGTCTCGGATTTGCCGGTGATGCACGAATTTTTGCGTCAGGACGAGGCCGTGTTCGTCGAATCGTGCGACGTTCCGGCTTGGGCAAAAGCGATTTCTTCATTGTTGGAAAATCCGGATGAGGCTTTGCGTTTTGCGCAGACTTGCGGCGATCGGTTGCGGGTCGAATTGGATCTGGAGAAGTTCGTCGACGCGTACGCCGGTCTGTATAGATCGGAGTTGGATCGCAGGAATAAGTCGCGTTTGGTCTATCAGATCGTACCCACCTTGATGCCCGGCGGTGCGGAGAAGTTGGTACTGGATCTGGCGCAGCGTTTGGCGACGCATGGTTACGCGAGCAAGGTCGTGGCGTTGTATGGCGGAGGTGAATTGAAACGAGAGGCGGATGGACGCGGTATCGATGTCACGGTCTTCGAGCGACGCGGTCCGTTCAACGTCATGGGTTTTTTCCGTTTGATCCGTCTCTTCTTGCGCGACAAGCCGCTCATCGTGCATACGCATCTGTTCGGCGCCGACGTGTGGGGTCGTCTGGCGGCGAAATTGACGTGGCGCAAGATAGTGCTTTCCACCGAGCATAACGTGAATGCAGATGACGGTGGTCTCATGCGCACGGTCAAATGGATCCTTTCGCCTTGTACCGACGCGTTCGTCGCTGTCTCGGAAACCGTCAAAGGATTCATGCAGGAGAAGGAGCACTTGCCTGAACGCAAGATCTTCGTCATTCCGAACGGCATCGACATGAAGAAGGTGAGGCGTCGCGGTAATCGAGCACTGTCTGCCGTCCCGAGACTGTTGGCCGTCGGTCGGTTGTCGAAGCAAAAAGATTTCGCGACCTTGATCAAGGCAGTCGGCAGGCTCGAACATGATTTCGTCCTGGATATTGTCGGGAACGGAGAGCTTGAAGCGGAATTGAAGCAGCAAGTGACCGAAGCCGGTTTGGAAGGGAAAGTCAGGTTCTTGGGTTTCCGTGATGATGTACCGGAGCTATTGGCAGCGGCCGATATTTTCGTCTCGACGTCGCGTTACGAAGGTTTGGCTTTGACTTATGTCGAAGCTGCGGCGGCTGATGTGCCGCTGGTCTTGCCGGACATCCCGCAAGCTTACGAAGTCGTTGGCAAGGGTGAGGCTTTGTTCGCCTTGCCGCAAGACGACGCCGCGTTCGCGCGTGCGCTGGAGCAAGCGATGTCCGATTATCCTGCCGCCTTGAGACGCAGCGCGGTCTTGGGCTATCGCGTGCGTCACGAATTTTCTGTCGCAGAGATGGTGGGCAGGTACGCTGGGCTGTACGATCTTTTTCGTTATCTGAAAGGTGAATGATATGCGAATACTCCACGTGAATAAATTCTTTGATTTCCGGGATGGCACCGATATTTACATCCACCGGCTGATGGAAAAACAGGCAGCGGCCGGCCACGATGCGCATATCATGGCGACTGCATCCGAAAAGAACATCGAAACTCCGGACAGCCGCCTGTTCGTGAGACGTCATGATTTTTCGCGCAGCGAGGGATTCGAGAGGGACGTGGGGAAAGCCATGAATTTCATCTGGAATCGCGAAGCGAAGGCGGCCATGGCTAAAGCCCTCGACGAATACAAGCCTGATCTGGTCCATCTGCACAACATCTACCATCATCTGACGACTTCGGTCCTGCAACCGGTCAGACGGAGACGCATCCCTTGTGTGCAGACGTTGCATGACTATAAGTTGGCTTGTCCTAACTATAAGATGTTCACCGAAGGTGCGCCTTGCGAGCGATGCAAGGGCGGGCATTATCTGGAAGCTGTCAGGCATCATTGTCTGGGTGCATCTTTTGCCCCGAATATCTTAGCCGCTTGTGAGATGGGGATGACGAAGTTCACCCAAGCGTATGAACGGAGCGTGAAGTTTTTCATTTGCCCGACAGATTTCGTGGCGCGGAAGATGAGGGAGTGGGGAGAGCCTCCGTCGAAGACGGTGGTGGTGCATAATCCGGTTGATGCTTCGTCTGATACGGTCGAGGGTGGGGAAGATTTCATACTGTTCATCGGACGTCTGTCGGAAGAGAAGGGTGTAGACGTCCTGATACGGGCGGCGGCACGTGTGCCGGAGTTGGAACTTAAAATTGCCGGTGCAGGTCCGCAGGAGAATGCGCTGAAAGAATTGGCCAAGTCGTTGAAGGCGGAGAATGTCTCTTTTCTTGGTTTTTTACGTCAGGAACAGCTGAAAGAACTACGTAAGAACGCTCGCGCCATGGCGGTGCCGTCTGTGTGGTATGAAAATGCGCCACTGGCGGTGCTGGAGGCGATGGCACATGGCTTGCCCGTGATCGCTTCGCGTATCGGCGGTCTGCCGGAGCTGGTGGATGAGGGCAAGACAGGTTGGCTCGTCACGGCGCAAGACGTCGATGCGTGGGTCGCTGCCTTGAAGGCTGTCCTGGCAGAAGGGCGAGGAGAATGGGAAAAGATGTCGAGGGCATCGAAGGAACGCGCAAGCGATGTTTTCGGTTGGGAAAAACATCTGGCGGAGCTGGAATCTATCTATCGCAAAGCAGGTGCGTAAACGTTGAATAACCATCTTGATTCTGCTAAGTTCTAAACATGAGACGCATCATACTTTTGTCCGTCATGGCAACCTACCTGGTGTGGCAGGCTGCCATTCCGGTAGATGCGGCAAGCGATGTGTCGGGATCGCCGACGATCATCAATCTTTATCTTGATTGGCAGATACGTGATGAGGATCTAGCGACTTTGGCTCGATGGGACGTGGTGGTGCTGGACGCCAACCAGCAGGCGCGTTATCCGGATAAGATTTTGCGTCTGCGTCAGATGAACCCGAAGATCAAGATATTGGCCTATCTGCCGACCGAGGAATATGCGGTGGCGCATTATTCAGAGCCGGCGAATTACCCGTTCGCGCGTTTGGGTGCGGCCATCAGAAGCGATTGGTGGGTTGCGGGACCGAGTGGCGAGCGGGTCTATTTTTGGCCAGGTCAGCCTATGCTGAACGTGACCGATCAAGGCCAATCAGGCGAAAAATGGAATGAGTATTTCCCCCGTTTTATCCGTGACGAAATCATGGCGAGCGGGATGTGGGACGGGATATTTTTGGACAACGTGTTCGACGGCATCTCGCATTTCGCGAAATCGAGCTACGACTTGGATCGGAACGGCAAAGCCGACGATAAAGCGACGGCGGATAAGGCGTGGAACGCCGGCATGAAGAAGATGCTGCGTTTGATCAGGCAGTATAGCCCCAATGCCATCCTGCTCGGGAATGGCGGCGCTGCGTATGCCGATCAGTTGCATGGCGTGATGTTCGAGCATTTCCCGAGTTGGAGTTGGGGCCCGAATTTCCAAGAGGTCAGGGATACGCTGTCCAAGAACATGACGCCGGCGTACACCGCGATAAACGTGAATACGGACAATCGTCCCGACCAGAAAGATTATCGCTTGATGCGTTTCGGGTTGGGGAGCGCGTTGACCGCGGGTAGTTTATATTCCTTCGATCAAGGCGATTACAACCATCATGTCGTCTGGTGGTACGACGAATATGAAGTCCCGCTAGGTCGGGCAAAGGGCGGGCCGCGCATTCTGTCTGCGGCGACAGGCAAAGGCTCCGTGCCTGCGGTTTGGATGCGGAGTTATGATAACGGTCTGGTCTTGGTGAACAGCACGACGAAAGCGCAAAAAGTCGCATTACCTGGCGTGTACGAGAAATTGCGCGGCTCGCAGGACAAGAAGACAAATGACGGTGCGGTGGTGAACAGCGTGACTCTTGCCGCGCAGGACGGTCTCTTGCTGATCAAGCGCTTGGAGACAAGCGATATCGTCGGTACTTCTTTTTTGAATGGTGCTTTCATCAGAGCTTACGATATGGGAGGGCAACAGACGCAAAACGGATTTTTTGCGCAGCGCGGGGATGAGCAGGGTGGGGCGACTCTTCATATCGCGGATCTGGATCGTGACGGATTAGACGATGTGGTCTCTGCATTGAAGGGGACGATCACGGTGAGTTTCGGCGGAACGCGCAAGCCGGTGGTCTTCAGGCCCTTCGGTTCTGCTTATTCAGGAACGCTTTATTTGGCTGTCGGCAACGCAAACCGCGATACGGCTTTGGAGATCGTGATCGGTCGTGAAGGCAAACCGCCTGAAACGCGGATTTTCGCCTGGAACGGCAAAGAGCTTGTCCGTTGGTCGGCATACATGCCGCTTTTCGGCGGAGGCGTGCGCGTGGCGATGGGGGATTTGGATGGGGATGGGATGCGCGAGGTGATCACTGCAGCCGGACCTGGCGGAGGACCGCATATACGTATTTGGAAAACCGACGGCAAGCCTTGGGGTGGTTCGTTTTTCGCATTCAATCCGAACGATGCCGGCGGTGCGTCGGTGGCTTCCGGGGACGTCGATGGGGATGGGAAAGATGAGGTCGTCGTCGGTTCAGGACGTGGAGCGAAACCCAGGGTGCGTATTTTTGACGCACGCGGTAATCTTAAGCGAGAAATCGATTTAGGCGAGCAACAAACGGCGAACGGGATAGACGTCGGTGCAGCGGATCTGAATGGCGACGGGATCGATGAGATTTTAGTGGGGGGAATGTCGGCGATTTAACTGCAGGAAAAATATGGGAAAGCAGAAAAAAAATTATGGCAGCGGGTTGATCGCTTCTTCGAGTCAGGTCGCTGCTGCGCCTGCCCGCGCCGTCACCTCGCACGTCAGGCACGTGTTCAGGCGGAGGTACGCGGGGCGTTATCGTTTCGCGCGCTTGGTTTTTGCATTCGATGCTTTCCTGCTGGCGATCCTCGGTACTTTGCTGATATTCAATCTGGTCCTGATTTTTCGGGGAATGCAGACGGCTGATCCGGGTCTGGAGGTCTCTTTCGCGACGCCTGAATTGAGGACGGCGGACGTGATCCCTTTGGAGCTTAAGGTGCGGGTGACTGATGGACGGACGCACACCGGGGTGAAGGTAGGATTGCGCCTGCCGGAAGAAATGGATCTGATTCAAGCTTGGCCGGCTGCGGCAAACGACGGGACATGGACGATCGGTAGCCTATCTCCAGGTGAGGTCGTCACGCAAAGACTGTTGGTGCATCTGGATGCGACAATCAATACGCGCGTGGCTTTGGGTTTTTCGCTTAGCCAGTATCACCCGATCCTGTTCGAGCAGACTTTGATCGGCAGCGATGCGCGGAGTGTCCACTCGTCCGCGCTTAGGTTGAGGACCCTGTTCCCTGTCGGTGGGGTTTCTGAAGATGCGCAGATCCCGGTCGTCATCGAGAATCGATCGACGGCCACGAGCAGCCCGATAAGCATCGTCTTGGCCGGATCGACGGGTGCGTCGCGCGCATCATTGGGCGAAGATGGCGTCTATTCTCTGCAGGGACTTCCGGCAAAGAGCCAAAAGATCGTGTTCCTGGATGTAGGCGATAGTCTGGAAAAAGACCGACTGAATTTCATGCTCCATCTGCAATCAGGCGGCCGTAAAGTGGATCAGCTTGAACTGGATCTGGTCCGAGATGTGACTGTTCCTGTCGTGATAGATGGGATACGCCAGACGGCTTCGGCTGAAGGGAAGACTGTCCAGTACTCTGAAGCGCGGTCCGGTGCACGTCTTGTCGTCGTCGAAAAAGAAACGTCTGCCTTCAGACAAATCTTCTTCGATGCGATAGATCTGCAGGAGGGCCAAGGAGAGGTACCGCTCAAAGAACCGGAGGATCCAGCATCCGGCAGATTGATTTTCGCAGCGCGGTTCGATGGGACGGATTATTTTTTGTCCGGTCGCGCGGTCGAGGCCGAGCCCGCGCGTCTGCCGTTCGATGTGCAGGCACGTTACTACACGCAGAGCGGCGATCAGTTGGGGTTGGGGCCGTTGCCGCCCGTCGTCGGAGAGAAGACGCGATATTGGATCCTGTGGACGCTCGGTCCGTTCGATCGTTCTTTGCGCGACCTGGTGTATAAGGCGAAGTTGGCGAAGAACGTCAGTGCGACAGGACAGTTCGCTTCGACGATACCGTTGGATTTTTCTTTCTCCGGAACGAACGTCGAGATGTCGGCTGATGAGATCGGGCTGGCGGGATCAGGAAAAATAACTTTTGGGTTTGAAGTCGAATTGCGGCCGGATGAGACCCAGGAGGGTCTGTATGCTGATTTGCTGTCGGATAGTTCGGTCGAAGCCACGGACGAATTCGGTGAAGTAGTCCAGGTGACGGCGAAAAACGTGGATACGAATTTGACGGCTGACGAAAAAGCGCAGGACAAAGGGGTCGTCGAGCGGTAGAAAGATTTCGATGGCCGGCAGGACTATTCTGCCGGAGGACGCGGGGAATATCTTGCGTTCTTTATTTTCCATTGATCGACCCATTGGCCGATGCCGTGAGAGTTGGTTTTGTTGCGTACGCTGGTTTTACGTTGAGACCAAGTCACGAGTGACTCGAATAATACTTTGTATCTGCCCTGGACAACGATATAGCGGATTTCTCCTGTAGCTATGGCTCGTCGGATTGTTCGCGGGTTTACGCCAAACAGTCTTGCTGCTTCGGAGATAGTGACGCGTACGGCATTGTCGGTCGGCATATCTTTGTTGGTTAGAGTAGGTGAATAGTGTTATTTTGTCAACAGTAGTGTGGACAAAATTGAGGAGAAGCGAACGTTAGGCGAAAAAGTATCTTTAGTGTGTCTAAAAGGCGTCGGAAACAGGCTGTTTAGGCTTGAAAAAAAAAGGTTGTTGGGCTAGTATTAGTACCACCTTTACCTCGTTTGCACCGTAAACAGGACTTTCGTCATCAACGCGCTGCCTTGCCCGAAATTGCGCCGCTCGCTCTGCTTCAGGTATATCTGCGTAGAGCGGCTCGTTTTAACTTGCTTTGCGTAAAATGATGTAAGTCCACCAAACCATTAAATGGCAAATCTAGTCGATAAATACTTGCTGTACCGGCTAAAAATAGCTCGGGATCCGGAAGCGTTTGCCAAAATCTATGACAGATATGTGGAAGCGATTTATCGTTTCGCTTTTTTGAAATTACCCAGTAAGGAGGACGCCCAAGACATTACACACGAAACGTTCACCAAGGCTTGGCAGTACATCAACGAAAATAACGAAATACTGAATATCAAGGCGCTGTTGTACAAGATAGCCAGGAATTTGATTATCGATAAATATCGGCAAAAGGGAAAAGAGATAAGCGTCCAGTCTGTAACGTTTGATGATGGCGTTGCGTCTACATATTTACAGGCACAAGACAGTGATCACGGTGCAGCTGAAGATGCCATAAGGAGCGGTGCCGAAGTGGCTTTGCTCCTGCGGAAAATACGCATCTTGAAAGAGGACTATCGGGACGTATTGAGCTTGAGACTGGTGGACGGACTGTCGTTCGGTCTGATAGCGACGATACTGGAGAAGAGTCCTGGCAATGTAAGGGTCATATACCATCGTGCACTGAAGGCTTTGAAAGAGCATGAACAAAGAAGCGACAAAACAGCTGGATAAGATCAAGCTGATGAGACAATCGATCAAACCGGATGCGGCCTGGGTTCGGAATACCCGAGCTACGATCCTGATGCAGGTCAAGAATACTTTGCCGACCAAGAAGGATGCTTTGGGTAAGCGACTAGAACAGATCTACGGATTCCTTTTCCCTCAAGAGATGTTCGCCTGGATCAGCCGTCCGGTCTTGGCTGGGTTGTCCTTGGTGTTGGTGATCGCGGGCGGTTCGGTGATGTCTGTTTCGGCTGCGGAAAAATCGATGCCGGGAGACTTGTTGTATGGTCTTAAGTTGGCGTCTGAACAGGCGCGGATAGTCTTGACCGGACCCAAAGAGGACAAACTCAAGCTGAAGACGGAATATACTTCTCGCCGCATCGATGAACTGAAGCAAGTCGTGGGTGCGCAGGATGACGGCAAGAAAGAGAAGGTCGTGCAAGTCGCCGAGATACTGAAGCGTGACGTCAAGACCCTGAAGGAACAGCTGAATGACGTCGCGAAAAATTCTTCTCCTGATGCGGCGACAGCGGCAGCGAAGATGGTGGATAAGCAGTCGAACGAAGTCATGGCTGTTTTAGGCGAGGCTAAAGACAGCTTGCCGCCGGAGGAGAAGGAGAAGGTGACTGATGCCCAATCGGCCGCGGCTGAAACCGGAGCGAAGGCTATCGAGGTGTTGGTAGAAAAACATCAGGAGTCGTCAGGATTGATTCCGACGGAAGAATTAGCGCAGGCCATGCAGGATCATGCGAAAGCCGTGACAGATGCGACGCAGTTGGATCAGCCTTTGGAGTTCGCGACCGGTGCGTCCGGTACGCCGTCCATGGTTTCATCGACCCTAAACATGCTGGCGAATTCACCCACTGCTTCCTCGACGATCGATCAGATGCCGGAGCTCCTGGATAAGATGAAGGACGAGACCACGCAAGCGTTCGCTTTGCAGAAGACGATGGATCAATTGGCTGCGGCCTCATCGAGCCAGACGGGTGTGACGGAAGCCGACGGCGGCGTCGCGGATGCAGGTTCGGCGACTTCTGCGGACAGCGGCGATACAGCGACGGCGCCCTCGTCTAGCGAAACAGGGACGCCACCCGAAAGTCAGTAAGCGATACTGTAGGCTCTTACGCCTCGCAGGGTGTCTGTCTCTCGTTGACGGCCATCCTGACGGGCGGGGGATGCGCCTCTAGAAGTTCGTTCGCGTAATCCGCGTTCCTGCTTCGAAAGGATTCAACTCCACACGTCCGCTCGTTTGCACACATTCGAGCCAGCCGTAAAGGTCGGCCCCGATGCTTGTCGGGGGGCATGGCAAAATTATTCATCTCCCAAGCGTCTAAGGATTCCACTAGGATCCCTGACGCAAAACAACTCAAACCCTTAACAGGGTTGATATGAATCAAATGCTTAAAAAGGTTTTTTCGACCTTTGTCTCCTTGACCACCATCGTCTGGTCAGTCGGGATCGGCACGTTGGTCATGCCTAGCATGGCTTCCGCTGCTACCTTGTCTGCCGGCGACCTGATCAAGGCTTCTGGTCCCGCGGTGTATTACTACGCCGCCGACGGGATGCGCTATGTATTCCCGAATGAAAAGACTTACTTCTCTTGGTATAACGATTTCTCCGCGGTGAAAACGATCACTGACTCGGAACTCGCTGCTATCTCAATGGGTAGCATCAACGTTACGATCAGACCAGGTACCAAGCTGGTGAAGATCACCACCGACCCCAAGGTGTACGCCGTCACTAAGTGCGGCACCTTACACTGGCTCGAATCCGAGGCAGTCGCCAAGGCTCTCTACGGAGATGCTTGGGCAACTCGCGTCGTTGACGTGCCGGATGCTTACTTCAGCAACTACACTGTAGGTTCCTCGGTCTCCACTAACGTCCACCCGGACGGTTCGTTAATCACGTATGCTGGAGATACGAACAAATATGTGGTTTGGAGTGGCGCCAAGCGCAAGTTCAGCTCTGACGCAGCCTTCGCTGCCAACGGCTACAACACCTTGAACGTCATCACCACCACGATCTCCTACGGCAACGGTTCAGACGTGGCTGGCCGCGAAGCCGATTTGGCTGACACGGTCTGCGCGGGCACGACTCCGGTTACGGGCGCTTTGACGGTGGCTTTGGCCTCCGACACCCCGGCTGGCATGACGGTCCCGTACAACGCCGCTTCTGTCCCGCTCGTCAAGGTCAACCTGACCGCCGGTTCGTCCGACGTCACGGTGACCGGTTTGCGCTTCCATCGCGTCGGCGTTGGTGCGTCTGCGGATTTCTCTAACGTCTACCTGTACAACCAGGACGGCGTCCGCTTGACCACTGGCCGCACGATCAACTCTTCGACCAACATCGTCGAGTTCAACGCTTTGACCATCACGGTTCCGGCCGGTGGCATGAAGTCCGTATACGTTTACGGTGACTTCTCCTCCCCGGCTTCCACGGGCGGCGAACATTCGTTCGAAGTCCAGGATGCGGCTTCCGTGGTCGTCAGCGGTTCAGCCACAGTCGGCGGTTCATTCCCGGTACGCGGCAACGTATTCGTTGTCGGTAGCGTGGCTTCCGCCCGCTTGGATGTAACGAAGGGTGCAACTCCTGCCAATCCGACCATCGGATCCAAGGAAGTTGAGATCTCCAACTTCAAGCTCACGGCAAACACGAATGACGTGTCAGTCAGCCAGGTCACTTTGTACCAGGGTGGCTCGATCACGAATTCCGACTTGACGAACTTCAAACTGTACCAGGGCTCGACTTTGGTGGCCTCGGCCGCTGCTGTCGAATCCAATGGCCGCATCGTCCTGAAGTTCAGCCCGGCGTACACGATCGCCAACGGCAACACCAAGGTGTTCTCACTCAAGGCTGATGTGGCTGGCCGCGCTAGCCGTACCATCAAGACCTATGTGGAATACACCACGGATGTGACCGCTATGGATCTTAAGTACAATGCCGGTGCCGCTGTAGACATCTCTACCAACGGTACCTTCGACGGTACTGGTACTGACTACATCGAAGTCACGACCCAGGGCGGTCAGTTGACCAACTCGTTCAACGGTCCTGCGACAGGTAACCTGTCCAAGGGTCAGTTGGGCGCTGTGCTCTATAAGTTCGCCTTGACCTCACCGGACAACACGCTCGAGATCCGCAATTTGCGCTTCACGCTCGATGATGTCACTGGTGGTGCGTGTAAGGTCTACGGTTCGAGCGGTACAGCTTACTTCCGCAACATCAAGATCAAGAATCTTGACACCGGAGAAACCTGGATGGGTCCGAAGGAATTGACGGCTGATGCCGCTTCAACGGCTTTGACCTTCACCGATTCCCAGAACATCGCAGCTGGTCAGACGATCAACTTGGCCTTCGTGGCTGACTTGTCGTCGTCAGAAGACACTGCTGGAGATTTCTTCAGCAATGGCAACTGTCAGTACCGCGCTACGTTCTCGCCATTCCAGACCAATGATGTCCGTGTGGTCGACACCGGCGAATACTTGGATATCACCAAGATCGTCCCGAACCAGACGGTCAACGGCAACAGCCAGACTGTAAAGAGCTCACGCCTGACGGTCTCGCTCGCCTCTAACCCGGTCTCCAGCACGCTCGTCAAGAAGCAGCAGAACGTCGCAGTGGCTGGTCTCGTCCTCTCCGCTTCGGCAGAGTCCGACGTCACCATCACCAACCTGACGCTCGCTGGCCAGGCTGCTCTCGCCTCCGTCAACTCGTTTGGCGGTTCCGCGACAGCTCTCGCCAACTTCTCACAGCGCGTGACCTCGTTGGCTTTGTTCGACGGCGATACCCAGGTCGGTCTCGCCAAGGCTCCTGATACCACAACCGGCAAGGCTCAGATCACTAACATGAATCTGACCATCGCCAAGGGCACGTCCAAGACCCTTACGGTCAAGGCTTCGTTCTCTTCCACGGCTTCCACCACCGCACCTTATGACAAGATTGCGGTAGGCGTGGCTGCGGCGGCTGATATCACAGCCCAAGACGCTGATTCCAACACGGTAACCCCGTCCTTGGATACATCCGTCACCAACCAGGCTACGGGCGCTGCCCCGTCGGTCGTCCAAACAATCCTGAACAGCGGTACCATCACGGTCCAGGCTGATGCCCACCCGGTGTCCAACATCGTCGTGGCCGGCAAGGATGCGTGGGTCTCGTTTGCCCAGTACAAGGCGACTGCCCAGTACGAAAATATCGAAATCGATCGCATCGCAATCTTGGCCAGCTCGACCAACGGCATGTCAGCCGACAGTGCTGACTTCGTGGCCGTAGCCATCGCTAAGGACGGTGCAGTCGTCGGTCAGGACACCTTGTCCTCTGGCGCTACAAGCTCCAAGGACATCGACTTGACTGCCAACAAGATCGTCGTTCCGAAAGATGGTTCCGTGCAGTTCCAGGTTTGGACCAAACTTTCTAGCGTCCAAGCTTCCGGTTCTGTCAGCGGTGCCACCACAGGCGTCGCCCGCTCGGGCCACGCTCCGGCTCTCGGCGTGAACACGGGTCTCCAGAACAACGATTGGGACTCCAACTACGTCGCTAAGATGAACATGCGCTCCACAGGTGCGGCTTCCGGCGAACGCGTCTACGCGGCTTCCGGTGCTTCACATGGCAACGCCATGATCATGCGCAAGACCATGCCGGTTGTGACCAAGCAGTCGCTCTCGTCGACCACCTTGGCCAACATCGACCAGGATCTGATGAAGTTCCAGGTCTCGGCAGATAGCGCTGGTTCGGTCGCTTGGAAGCAGGCTACGTTCAGCTTCTCCAAGTCATCGGCCGTCGCCCTCACCAACTTCAGACTGCGCCGCGGTGCAACTGATTTGGACACGGGTGTCTACGCTATCACCAACGCCACCTCGGGTGCTGACCTCGTAAGCGGCAGCCTCGCAGCTGGTGTGAACAGCGGTTACGTCGTCGTCTCGTTGAAACCGGGTCAGGAAGAGTCAATCTCCGGCTCCGGCAACGTGTACACCTTGCACGCCACTGTTTCCGGTGCGGCTTCCGGCCAGAACGTCACCTTGTCGTTCTACCGTGATTCCACCAACCCGTTGGTCACCGGTTACCTGGTGAACAGCACGGCGTTCGGCGGCTTTGCCTCCAGCGCCAACGTCTTCCACATCGATACTGCTGCTGCTCCGTCCGCTGCTGCGGCCGCCACCGGCACGTTCGTGTGGTCTGACAACTCTGAGATACCGCATTCGTCGGCTGCTCAGACGTCACGCGATTGGACCAACGATCTGTACGTTACGGATCTGTCCCAGTCGCAGACCCTCAGCCTGTAATCCGAACTCGGGTTTCACCCGATTCGTATAACGGCAAAACGTAAGGGCGACCTTCGGGTCGCCCTTACAGAGGGACTTCGGATGATTCGTCATCCAAAATGGCACCCAAGATTCGTCTTGGGAACGCTACCAAAACCCGGCTTAGGCTGGGTTTTTGGTATGGAGGGGGGTGAGGGCATCGGAAGGGTGATTTGTTTGCTGCGGGGCTCGTTTCAGTCTATCTCGAACACATCCTCGCTTCACAAATCACCCTTCCGATGCCCTCTAGGAAGAGGGAAGACAGAGGGGGGGGTGGCTGTCAGAGATGTTTTTGGATTGCTGCGGAACTCGCGGTGTTATTTTGGGATATGCACCGCTCAAACAGTCCTCGCACTCCAAAAACATCTCTGACAGCCTGTAGAACGATGGAATTGGCGTCGTAAGGCGTCAGTTTTTGCTGCTCACAACTGACTACTAGCTACCACCTCGCCCCTCATGTTATGCTAGTGCGCGTTATGAATAGACAAACGTCAGTCAATATTTTAAAGGCAATCAGCTACATCGGGATATACGGCGGGCTGTTGATTCCGCTTATCTTCGTGCCGGTCGTGATTTTTCCTTTTGTGTTCTCGAAACTGATCTTTTACCAGGTATTGGTCGGGTTGACTTTTCCGGCGTATATCGCTTTGGCCTGGGCTGAACCTAAGTATCGGCCAAGATGGTCGCCGCTGTATATCGCGGTACTGGCGTATTTCGTGGCTGTCGGATTATCCGTGATTTTTGCCGCAGACGTACAACGTGCCTGGTGGGGGAATCAGGAGCGCATGAACGGATTGTTTACGGTGCTGCATTTTTTCTTGTGGTTCACCATGGCGACGGGCGTGCTGCGTACATGGAACCAATGGAAAAAAGTTTTGATTTACGAGGTCGTACTTTCCGGCATCATGGCGAGCGTGGCTTTGCTGCAGCTTGTCTATCCGAAGCTTCTGAAATTTCCGGCCGGTCCGCGCGTCGGAGGTCTGTTGGACAATCCTATATACATGGCCGGTTACCAGATCTTCAATCTGATGTTCATCGCTTTGTTATGGATGAAGATGAAGCATAGGACGTTCAGATTGTTCCTCTTGGCCGTCGCTTTGCTCGATGCATGGGCGTTCATCGCAGCCCAGTCGCGTGGCGCTCTGGTCGGCCTGTTCGTAGCCATCGGCGTGTTCAGCCTCACGTATGCGCTTTTGACGCCGAACAAAAAGACAAAATTCGGCGTGCTTGGTTTGGCGGCTTTCGCTGTAGTCAGCTACGGCATTGTTTTCGCCCTCAAAGATACTTCCCTGATCATGAACACGCCGTTGCGCCGTTTCACCGATCTGTCGGGCACCACGGAGACACGTTTCATCGCATGGAAGATTGGTTGGCAGGGATTTTTGGAACGGCCGTTGACCGGCTGGGGGTTCGATAACTTCCATATCTTGTTCAATAAGAACTACAACCCCAAGTCGCTTGAATTCGGGTATTACGAGACGTGGTTCGATCGGGCGCATAACACCGTAATCGACATGTTGGCCATGACCGGAATCTTCGGTTTCCTGACTTACTTCGCGATATTCGGTGCATTATTCTATACGGTTCTGCGCGCCTATCGTAAGCGCTGGATAGATGTACCGACGGCAAGTATATTCATTGGTTTGCCGCTCGGATACTTCATGCAGAACTTTTTCGTCTTCGATCAGCCGGCCGGGTTCACCATGAGCTATCTCATGTTCGCGATCGTCGCCAGCATGACGTATGCCGGATTCGCCGGGATCAAGGATGATGCGGAGGATAAGGTCGAGGACAAGAAGCAGATGAAGGCAGTGCCTTGGATCGCTTACGGTCTGATACAGCTGGTCGCCTTATTCGTCGTTTATCGTACGTCCGTCCTTCCGGCGCAGGCATCGTACTATTCGATCAAATCGAACAATTATTTCATGGGTCGGGGTTTTGACATCGCGCTGGTGTACGCCAAGAAAGCTTCCACGATACCTACACCTTATCTGGATGAACAGACCTTCCTGCAGTCGCGTAACCTGATAACTTTGGTCGAATCGAACCAGTTGGAACAATTCAAGAATTGGCGGGAATGGCATGACCTCATCATCGACCTGAATGAGAGGCACCTGAAAGACCATCCGGACAACACGCATCCGCATTTCATCTATGCGCGGTTTTTGCACGCCATGTCGCGCTATGTGCCGGAGGACAGCGCCAAGGCGGAAGTGCAATATTTGGAGTCGGTGCGTACCAGCCCGAAACGACAACAGTTGCAATATAGTTTGGCCCGTTACTATCTGGAGAATAACCGTAAAGAAGAAGGCTTGGATACGTTCAAGCTGGCGTTGGAGTTCAACCCGAATATCGGCGAAAGCCATTGGTATGTAGGTCTGTCGGAACTGTATGATTTCGGCCAACGTGAAATAGGTGCGGGAGAGATCATCCAAGCGTTCAAGGTCAGGACGCCGTATCAACTGAAAGACGTGCGCGAGGCGGTGGCTGCTGCGGATGCATATACGATCATGGGAGATAAGGAGGGTCTGAAGACTTTGATCCCCAAGTTGCCCAATCTTAGCGGTGGCAGCGTGCCTTATTATCTGGAGATAGCCAGGTCTTGCGAAAAATTGGATCTGATGGAAGAGCGCAACTTGATCTTGGGCGCTTTGCAGAAGGCTGATCCTACGCTTAGCCCGAGGCTCGAGCCGTTGCAGAACGGGTCAGCTACGTCAATCGACGATAGTTTGAGGCTGACGGAGGCAGCGGCTCAAGCGGCAGCGGAAGCAGCACAAACGCAAACTCTGGCCACGAGCAGTGCGCCTGTACAGCCATCGTCAGGTGGTGCGGGTCCGAGAAAATAACGGACGAAGGCAAGAGCCAGCTACGGCTTCCTGCCTAAGAGCGCATCGCGGTTGCCGCGATAGGTGCTATCCCAACGGAAATATTTTTCGACCATCAGCGGACCGGCATGCGCCAGTTCCGCTGATTTGTTTTTATCGCCGAAAATCAACTCCATTGTGGTCGTGAGGTCTTTTGTTTCTCCGGGCGGGGTGATGATCGCTGCGGGCGCTTCGTTTTGCGGTCCGGTCATCCAGCGGTTCGCGCCGACATCTGTGGCGATAATCGGGATTCCGGAGGCCATCGCTTCCAATAAAGTCCAAGGCATGCCTTCTTTGACGGAAGGCAGGACGAAAGCGTCGAAGGCGCGGTAAAGCGTGTTGGCATCATCGCGATGTCCGGTCAGGTTCAGCCGGTCCAAGCCGAGAGCCTTGCGTTTTTCTTTCAGATGTTCGAGCTCCGGTCCATCGCCGATGATGACGAATCGGCATTCCGGATGATCGTCATGCATCGGTTTTATGGCGTCCAGGTAGGTAAGCAGATTTTTCGTCGCATAGGCGTTGGCAACGGTGCCGAAGACATACGCGTCAGTCGGAAGGCCTAAAAGTCGGCGTGCAACGTCGCGCGCGAGTAGGGCGCAGGTAAAGTTTTCGGACAAGCCGTTGGCGACAGTCGTCATGTTTTCACGTGGTCGGATTCCGATGTGTCCGGCTAACTCCGCATCGCCGGGGTGGACGGTGATGATCACATCTTTGTACTTCGCGCTGAATTTTTCGGCTGTGCGATAGAGCCATCGCTTCCATGTCGGGATGGGCTCAAGGAAGGACCACCCGCCGATGCGGTAGACTACGCGCGGTTTCGTTTTCGATTTCTGTGCGGCCCAACTGCCGATGACGCCCATCTTGGAGCTGTTGAGATGGATGGCACGAGGTTTGAAGGTGTCGATAAGGGTCTTTATCTCGCTGTACGCCAAGATATCTTGGATGGGGTTGATTTCGCGCCGCATGTGTTTGAGCCGTAAGGTCCGGATGCCGGCTTTTTCTGCGGCTTTCCATAATTCACCGTCTCCACCGGCGGCCAACATGACCTCGTAACCATCTAATGCCAATGATTTAGCGAAATTCACCAAAAAAGATTGCACCCCGCCCCAATCCGCTTGGGTGACCAAGAGCAAAATACGTCGGTTGGCATTTTCTTCCATCTTGGCGTGAGCCATATTTAGGGTTAACATAGCTAAATCACTGAAAAAACACAAACGATTCATCCGAGGGGCTAATTAATGTCGGGCTTTACATTTTTCAGCGGGTTCACTAAGTTCAATATACGGTTATGTGCGGAATCGCTGGTATCGTCAAAACAGATGGATCCGCTCCAGAAGAGGGGCTGCTTAGGTCAATGTCGCGGAGCATCATCCATCGCGGCCCGGATGGTTCGGGGCTATGGTCGTCATCAGGAGTCGGTCTGGTGCACAGACGCTTGGCCATAATCGAGCTGAACGACTTTGGACGTCAGCCGATGATTGATGAGACGGGATCTTTGGCCCTGGTCTTCAATGGTGAGATATATAATTATAAGGAGCTACGGGATGATCTGGCTGCGCTCGGTGCGAAATTCAGGACGAATACTGACACGGAAGTGATCATCGAGGCGTATCGCGCTTGGGGTACTTCTTGCGTCAAGAGATTTCGCGGGATGTTCGCCTTCGCTTTGTGGGATGGGCACGAAAAAAAACTTTTCGCCGCTCGTGATGCGATCGGAAAGAAGCCATTTTTTTATGCGCTGCTGGAGAACGGAGATTTGGCTTTTGCCTCCGAGATCAAGGCTTTGGGTTATTGCCTGCCTTTACGCCCGGACTGGAATGCGGTGCGTTTGTTTTTAGGCTTGCAGTATGTGCCGTCGCCGTTGACCGGCTTTGACGGCGTCAGGCAGCTGTCGCCTGGGCATTTTTTCGTCTGGCATGACGGAAAGATGGAAATGACGCAGTACAACGATTGGAACGATCATCGCATTTCCGACCAAGGCAGCATGGCGAAGAGCGAAGACGAATTGGCAAAGATGTTACTCGAGAAACTGGAGGATTCGGTCAAGGTGCGCCAGCTGGCCGCGGATGTCCCGGTGGGAGCATTCCTATCGGGCGGCATCGATTCGGCTGCGGTAGTGGCCATGGCGGTAAAGCATGTGGCGCGTCCTTTGCAGACTTTTACGATGGGTTTTCCGGTGATGCGTCTGGATGAGAGGCGCGAGGCGCGGGAAATCGCAAAGTTTTTCCATACCGACCATTACGAATTCGAAGCCAGGCCGGATGACATGATCGAATTGCTGGATGAACTCGTGGCGCATTATGATGCGCCTTATGCCGATTCGTCTGCGTTGCCGGTTTGGTTGCTGTCGAAAGAGACGGCCAAGGAGATCAAGGTAGTGTTGAATGGCGATGGCGGAGATGAGCTGTTCGGTGGTTATCGCAGGTATGGCGCATATGAAAGAGCGTTGCGTCTGTGCGAAGTGCCGATCATCGGGTCGATGGCTGCTCCGGCTTCGATATATGTCGGAAGGATCTTGCGGGATGTGCGTTTCAAGCGCATGGGCGAAACGGTCAGGACTTTGAATGTCTGCAGGGAGTTGGCCTACGGCGAATTGTTCTGCGGTTCCTATTTTTCGACTAAGCGGTTGCCGAGCGTGTTCAGGCGGGATTTCCTGGAAAAGACGGAAAGCACCGATGCGGTCCAGTTCGTTGCTAAGCAGATGGACGGCGGTTTTGGTTTGGGGGCTGCGATGTTCTTCGACTTGACGTCTTATCTGCCCGATGACTTGAACGCAAAGATGGATCGCGCGACGATGCGTTTCGGCTTGGAGGCAAGGGCGCCGTTCTTGGATCAGGAGATGGTTAAATTCGCTTTATCCGTACCGCTCAAATACAAAGTCAATCAGGGAAAGAAGAAGATATTGTTGAGGCGCGCGTTGGCCGGGGTGCTTCCGGACGATGTCTTGAACCGGCCGAAACGCGGTTTCCAGGTACCGCTGGCGCAGTGGTTCCGTGGGCCTATGGCGAAAGTGCTCGAGGAGAGATGCCTGGGCGTCGATAGTCCGTTGCGTGAGATCGCGGACGAGCAAGGGGTAAGACGTCTGATTAGCCGTAACGCAAAAGGATTCGATCACGGAAATCGTTTGTGGATGTTGCTGACGTTGTCGAGTTGGCTGTATAAGAATCGTTGAGACATATCCGGCCCAGTGTTTGAAAAAAACGCTGGATGTGATTTAATGCATTGCGACAAGCAGAAATGAATTGATTTATGAAAAAAGTCTTGGTTACCGGCGGTGCTGGTTTTGTCGGTTCGCATCTTTGCGACCGATTGATCGGCGAGGGTCATGTAGTCATCTGTTTGGATAACCTGTTTACGGGATCCAAGGCCAACATCGGACACCTTCTTGGCCATCCCAATTTTTCGTTCGTCGAGCGTGACGTACAGCAGCCTTTTTTCGCCCAAGTCGATTGGATTTTCAATCTGGCTTGCCCCGCCTCGCCGATACACTATCAGCATGAGCCGGTCGAGACGGTCAGGACGAACGTGATGGGTATGCTTAACATGCTAGAATTGGCGAAAGCCACAGGCGCGCGGATTTTGCAGGCCTCGACTTCGGAAGTCTATGGTGATCCCCTGGAACATCCGCAGAAGGAGACTTACTGGGGCAATGTCGATCCCATCTCGCGACGCGGATGTTATGACGAAGGAAAACGTTGCGCGGAGACGTTGTGTTTCGATTATCATCGGGAATACGGAGTAGATATCAGGGTGATCCGTATCTTCAATACCTATGGTCCGCGCATGGCGCAGAACGACGGTAGGGTCGTTTCGAACTTCATCCTGCAGGCGTTACGCGGCGAACCCATCACGATCTATGGGGACGGTTCCCATACGCGATCCTTTCAGTACGTCGATGATTTGGTCGAGGGAATGCTCAAGATGATACAGCAAGATGGTTTCGTAGGTCCGGTCAATATAGGCAATCCAGGTGAGTTTACGCTGAACGAGCTGGCTGATCTCATCATTAAAATGACGGGATCCGGTTCAGAGACGGTCCATCTGCCCGAAGTAGACCATGACCCGAAAAGACGGCAGGCTGATATAACCTTAGCCAAGACTGAATTGGGTTGGGAACCAAAGATAAAACTTGATGAGGGGTTGACCAAGACGATAACGTATTTCAAGTCCGTCGTATGAACAAGCGGGTAGTCATCTTCGCGACCACGTATTTCCCCCTTGTCGGAGGTGCGGAGATAGCGATGAAGGAGATTACTGACAGGCTGCCGGGTTGGGGTTTTGATTTGGTTTGCGCCAAAATCAGGCCGGATTTGGCTGAGTCGGAACGCATAGGCAATGTGACCGTACATCGCTGCGGTTTCGGTTCCGCGAACGACAAATATCTGTTGCCGGTCTTAGGTGTCTGGAGAGCTCTCCGTCTAGGAAAGCGAAGAGACATCGGATGCATCTGGTCGCTCATGGCGAGTTACGGCGGCTTCGCTGCGCTGGTGTATGCATGGTTGCGTCCGGGGACGAAGTTGCTCTTGACCTTGCAGGAAGGAGATCCGTTGGAGCATTATGCGAAGCGCGTAGGAAAGCTAGGATTTTTGCATAGGAAGATTTTTCAGCGTGCTGACGCGGTGCACGCAATCAGCCGCTTTTTAGCCGATTGGGCGACCAAAATGGGGTTCAAAGGTAAACCAGAGGTAGTACCGAACGGTGTCGATATCGCGAAGTTCACCCGGAGCATCTCGCCGGATAAACGTACGGAGCTGCGCGAGGGATTCGGTTTCACGGAAGACGATGTTGTGCTGGTCACGGCTTCACGGTTGTCGCTCAAGAATGGCGTAGATGACTTGATCAGGGCATTGTCCTATCTTCCATCGAACCATAAAGTGCTCATCGCCGGTGAAGGCGAGGATGCGGATAAGCTACGTGTCCTTGTAGAGCAGAAAGGCCTAAAAGAACGGGTGGTTTTTTTGGGCAAACGGAGCCACGATGAATTGCCGGGCATCCTGCAGTCAGCTGATGTGTTCGTCCGTGCTTCGTTGTCTGAAGGACTGGGTAACTCCTTTTTGGAAGCGATGGCTTCTGGACTGCCCATAGTCGGCACGCCTGTCGGAGGGATTCCTGATTTTTTACGGGACGGCGAGACCGGAGTGTTCTGTAAGCCGCGTAATCCTGAATCGATTGCACGGGCAGTAGAATTTCTGACTAGCGAGAAGGATATGCACGACAGGATCATCCGTAACGGCTTAGCTTTGGTTAAGGAAAGATATTCTTGGGTCACGATCGCCGAAAGCATTGAAAAACAGTTATTGCGATTGCTTGAAAGCTGAATTTCGCGTAATAATGGTGCAGATGAAGATCGTCTTAGCGACGGGTATCTACCCGCCAGAAATTGGAGGTCCGGCGAGTTTTACGCGTGAGCTGGCGCGGGAGCTCAAAAAGCTCGGTCAAGAGCCGTGTGTGGTTTGTTATGGCGACAGGGCTACAGCGGTGAACGATGGCTGGGACGTCGTCGTAGTCAGCCGGTCGGGTGGCGCGTTCGTGAGGTATTGCCGATATGCTTGGCGGGTTTTTCGGGCGGTTAAAAAATCAGATTTGGTATTTTTACAGGGGCCCGTGTCAGAAGGTTTGCCCGGGACTATCGGCGCGAGATTGGCAGGGAAGCCGACGATGATGAAGGTCGTCGGCGACTATGCTTGGGAGATTTATCGACAGAAGTCGGAGAGCAATATTGAGTTGCTGGATGAATTCGTGAAGCATGTTCATGGCGGTTCCGTGAGGTTGCTTGAGGCGATTGAGAGATGGACGGCGCGACGCGCAAGAGTTGTCGTGACGCCGAGTCGTTTCTTGAAATCGGTTGTTTCTGCCTGGGGTGTCGATCCGGAGAAGATTAGCGTCATTTATAACAGCATCCCGCCGTTACCGGAGACGGAGACGAGAGAAGCCTTGCGTGAACGAATTGGTCTTGGGGCAAACAGAGTGATTTTGACCGTCGTGCGTGCCGTACCGTGGAAGCATGGGGATTTTTTGTGCGAAGTGATGTCTAAGCTGCCTGACGAATACAGGCTCGTCATCGTCGGCGACGGACCGTCGCTCGTGGCATGGAAAAAACGCGTTCAAGAGATCGGTGTCGAGGGACGCGTCATATTCACCGGCAAGCAACCGCGTGAAAAAGTCGCCGAATGGTATGCGATGGCGGACGTTTTTGTCTTGCCGTCGGGCTATGAAGGTTTTCCGCACGTCGTGGCTGAAGCGTCGTCCGTTGGCTTGCCGAGCATCGTCAGCGACAAGGGCGGGAATCCGGAGACGAGAGAATTGTTTCCGAACCACGTCGAGGTCGTGTCGTATCTGGATATCGATGCATGGGTCAAGGCTTTGCTTAAGGAACGGCCACGAAATAAACCGGAATTTTCCCGTTCATTCGGGCAGATCGCGGATGAGTATCTTGAGATGATGAAAAAAATATGCGCATCTTGATGTTGAGTCGCGATGGCGCGGGGCTGGAGAGGAATTCCGGAACAGCGAAACGCTGGCGTCTGTTGCGGGATGCAGGAGCCGAATTAGATGTGATTGTCGCATCGTCGAAGTCGGGAGATTGGAAGGAGGACAGGTTATCAGTCTCTTCAAGCAAAGGGAATTTTTTGACGAAATGGTTCAAGCTATGGTTACGCACGCAGTACGCAGTACGCAGTACGAAGTACGATCTCATCACGGCTCAAGATCCGTTCGAATTGGGTCTGGTCGGTTATCTATTAGCGCGCAAAACGAAAGTATCGTTCGAAATACAGGACCATGGAGGTTTTTTTGACGGGGAAGAAACGGATGAGCCGTTGTGGTTTTTGCGTTCATGCCTTGCTCTGCGAATAGCGAGAAGGGCTCGTAGGATTCGAACGGTCAGTCCGAAGAGTCTTGACGTTCTGCAGAAGTCGGGTCTGTCCGAAAAAATCTATTTGTTACCGATTGCGGCGGATATGAGGTTTGCAGAGCTGCAACGTGAGCCGGAGCCTTTTCATGTCGTCAGTGTCGGAAGATTGGTCTCGGTCAAGAATTTTGATTCATTGATAAACGCTTTTTCAGCGTTCAAGCAAAAACATCCTGAAGCCAAACTGACCATCGTCGGCGAAGGGTCGGAAAGAAAAAAGTTGGAAGGATTGATTGATGATTTGCGATTGGCTGGGTCGGTTTTTTTGCCTGGAGCAGGAGACCCGGCGCCGTTTTTGACGAAAGCTGCGGTGTTCGTGCTGCTCTCAAAACATGAAGGTTGGGGAATCGCTTCAGTGGAAGCTGCGTTGGCGGGCGTGCCGGTGGTGATGACGGATACGGGATGTGCGCGATGGTTGGAGGAACGGAACGCGGCGCTAATCGTCGGGAGTGACTTCAGGGATTTTCAGGCAGCCGTCGAAAAAGCCGCGGGCCAGCTCGAATGCCGGTTGGCCCGTACGGAGGTCCATGATTTCGCGCAAACGGCCCGAATTCAAGTGGCGAAATGGCGGGAATTGTGTTAGTTTGGCGTATATGAAAAAGTTGTTGCTTCTTGTCGGCGCCAGACCGAATTTCATCAAGATCGCGCCTCTGTATCGTGCCTTGAAACAGCGTGGGGCGGAGTTGTTTTTGGTGCATACCGGCCAGCATTACGACAAGGCGATGTCGGATATTTTTTTTAAGGAGTTGGAGATACCGGAACCGGATGTGAATTTGGGCATCGGATCCGGATCGCGGATCGAGCAGACCAGTAAGATTGTCGCCGGGCTTCGACCTCTGCTTGAGGGCGGCAGACATGAGGCAATCGTCGTGGTGGGTGATGTGACTTCGACGGCTGCTGGTGCGTTGGCTGGGGTCGCGTTTGGTGTTCCGGTCATGCATGTCGAGGCAGGGTTGCGTAGCTTCAATTGGCGCATGCCGGAGGAATTGAATCGGATGATCGCGGATCATCATGCCAACCATCTGTTCGTGTCCGATAAAGACGGTCTGAAGAATCTGAAGAACGAGAATATTCCGGATGAACGGGTGCATTTTGTCGGTAACATCATGATCGACAGCTTGAGGAGCATAGAGCCCGCGGCTGATGCGTCAGACGTTTTGGCGAAACTCGGTTTGGAACCAAGGAAGTACGGTATCATGACATTGCACCGTCCCGAGAATGTTGATCGACCGGAAATATTCATTCCGTTGATTGCGGCGCTGCGCAAGGTTTCGCGACAGATGACTTTGGTTTTTCCCATACACCCACGCACGAGAAGTAAGATAGAATCGGTCGAAGGAGGTTTGGGTGACGGCATCAAATTGATCGACCCCGTAGGTTATACCGAGATGATATCTTTGATTAAGAATGCGGCGTGTGCATTGACCGACTCGGGAGGATTGCAGGAAGAGACGACTGCGCTCGGCGTGCCATGTCTTACTTTGCGTACCGAGACGGAGAGGCCTTGCACCGTGATTGAAGGGACGAGCGAAATCGTCGGTCTCGATGAGGAAAAGATCCTTGAGACTTTCAACCGTGTACAGCGTGGCGAGTGGAAGAAGGGCGGGTTGCCTGAATTGTGGGACGGCAAGACGGCCGAGAGGATCGCCGCCATCATCAGCGTGTTATGAAGAAGCTGAAGTTGCTGTTCATCACGCCGAAAGTGCATGAGAGGCACGATGATTTTGCTTTCACTAGCTTGTGGGCGCGTGCTTTTGCGGATGCAGGTTTTGAGGTCACGGCCATTTGCATGGAGAAGGGCGAGAGCTCGTTGCCTTTCCCTGTCTATTCGATGGGTAAGGAAGAAGGTTTGCCAAAATGGCGTTCCTTGTTGCGTTATTTCCGGTTGATTATGGGGCTGAAGTACGATCGTGTGTTCGTGCATATGAGCGCACCGATGCTCGGTGCCGGGTGTTGGTGGTGGTGGCTGCGCGGTATCCCTACGTATTTTTGGTACACGCATTACACGCAGCCGTTGTCACTTAAGATCGGCGGACGCATGGTAAAGCGCATGTTTTGTGCGATGCAGGGCAGTTTGCCGCAATACGATAAAGATCCGCGTAAGACCGTAACGGGGCACGGAATCGATACGAAGTTTTGGGATGTGCCGGAATTGCCTGAAGCGGAGCGTGAATCAGCGACGCATCTATTGGCTGTGCACCGTATCTCGCGTTCTAAGCGTCTTGATTTATTGATCAAGGCGATGGAATTCTTGCCTGCAGAATATACGTTGACGCATTACGGCCGCACGCAGGATCCGGGAGACGACGTGAAGTTCGAGGCAGAGATCAAGGGCATGATCGTAAAGCTCGGGTTAGAGAACAGGGTTAAGCTAATGGGTTCTGTTCCGATGCCGGAGTTGCGGAGGATCTATCCGCGCTATCGCGTCATCTGCAATATGGTTCCACGGACGATCGATAAGAGCGCGATCGAAGCGATGTATTGCGGTCTGACGCCGGTCTTGGCGCGCGATCACGCAGCAGCAATCGGATTGCCTTCGGCACCGAAGAGTGAAGAGCCACAAGATATCGCTGCATACATCTTGAATTTAAGATTAATGAGCCGCGGGGAGCTGAAGAAAATCATCGACGAAAAACATAGCTTGGCGAGCCTGGTCGAGAAGATGTCGGAGTATATAAGGGAAGGGAGGTAGCTGGTATTTTGTAGTTAGTAGCTCGTATATCGAATTCGTGAATACCAGCTACCAGCTACAAGCTACTATATACTTTAGATATGTGTGGAATAAACGGATTTAATTTCAAAGATTCTGATTTGCTGAGGCGCATGCATGCTGCGACGCGTCATCGCGGACCTGATGATGAAGGGCTTTTTGAAATTGATGGCGTTTCGTTGGCTCATAATCGTTTGTCCATCATCGATCTTTCGCCGGGAGGGCACCAGCCGATGTCCACGCCGGATGGGCGCTATACGATCGTCTTCAACGGCGAGATCTACAACTATCGTGAGCTGCAGCGGCAGCTTGAAGTGCTAGGAAAGAAATTCGTTTCGCAGTCGGATACCGAAGTGCTGTTGCAGGCGTTTGATGTGTGGGGTTTGGACTGTTTGTCAAAGCTGAACGGAATCTTCGCTTTCGCATTGTGGGATAGGGAAAACGCGGAGCTCTTTTTAGTCCGTGATCCGATTGGTGTAAAGCCGTTGTATTATTCTTGGCGCGACGGAAAGCTAGCTTTTTCGTCGGAGGTGAAGGCATTGCTAGCGATTGGTGTCCCGAAGCATATCGATAAGACAGCGTTGAATCTGTATTTCCGTTTTTTGTACGTTCCTGGCCCAAGGACGATGCTAGAAGGCGTTTCGAAATTGCAGCCTGGACACATCTTGCGGCTGAAATCCGGCAATCTCTCGATTACCCGTTGGAGCGAAGTGAAGGAAGGTCCGTATCTCGCGGAGTATCCGGCGGCGATGCAGGCAGTCAGGGATGGCGTGCGCGAGTCAGTGGGCAGACAATTGGTCTCTGATCGTCCGCTAGGGGTGTTCCTTTCCGGGGGGATCGATTCGACTTCGGTCTTGGCCATGATGCGCGATACTCAAGGCGTCGGTCGCATCAAGACTTTTTCCGTTGGCTACGAAGCGACCGAGGAAAGCGACAAATATAATTCTGACGCGAATCTGGCGCGACGCACCGCGGAGTTCTTCGGAACGGAACACCATGAGTTCACGATAAGCGGGCGCGATGTGGCGGCGTGCTTCGAAGATATCGTCTGGCACATGGACGAACCCATCTCGAACCACATCCAGCCGTCCACGTATCTTTTGGCGAAATTCGCCAAGCCGCAGATCACGGTAGCTTTGGGCGGAGATGGGGGAGATGAATTATTCGGCGGATATGACAGGTATTGGTTGAGTTCGTTCATCGATCGGGTCAGGTCGTTGCCGTCGCCGATGCGTCATGAATTGGCTTTACGGCTCGTGGAGAAGTTATCCGGCAGAAAAGGTCTGACAGAAAAGATAGCGATACCGCAAGGCATGGAGAGATTTTTTGCGTTCATCGGGCAGAAGGACGAACGGGCGTCGCGTTTTATAAAAGAGAACTACAGGATGCCAGGGGTTGGTGCGCAAGTCTTTGCTCCTTATTTCGATCCTTTGTGGAAAGACTTTACCAATCAATTCATGGCGATTGATGCACAGACTTGGTTGCCGAACGAATCGTTGGTCAGATCCGATAAATTGACAATGGCACACGCGTTGGAGGAGCGCGTACCGCTCCTGGATCTTGAACTGTGGAAGTTGGCGTATAGGATTCCGTCCACGTGGAAAATGAACCGACCGTCGCAAGGTAAACGTATCTTGGTGGACGCCATGCGTCCCTATTTGCCGCCGCACATTTTGAAGGTGAAGAAACAGGGTTTCTTTTCGCCGGCCGCCAAATGGCTGCGGGGCGACCTTGAGCATTTTGCTCGTGAGGTATTGAGCGACGGCTACGCACCGGGAAGCGGGGAGTATGTCGATTTAGCTGAAGCGAGAAGGGCTTTAGACGATCATATATCCAAAAAACAGTATGGTCTGAATCAAGTTTGGAGCATTATGACGTTCCAGGTGTGGTATAGGAGATTTTTCAGTTGATTTTTCAATTCCTTAAGTTTTGTGTAACATAGCGCATATCTATGAAAGACGATGCATTGAAAGCCAAGGTTCGCACTTGGTGGAACGATAATCCGTTCGCTTATCTGTTGAGTGTCGACGAAGAAGGCTCTTGGGAGTTTTTTCGGAATGTGGATAGGAAGGTGATGAAGTGGATGTCGCCGTGGGCGCATACCAAATATCCGTTGTTGTCTAATTTGGTGGATTATAAGGCTTTGAAGGGCAAAAAGGTGTTGGATATCGCATGCGGAACAGGCTGGACGACTGAGCAATTCGTACGTGCCGGAGCCGAAGTCACCGCCGTGGACCTGACGCCGAATGCGGTCGAGCTGACAAAAAAGCGTCTGCAACTTTACGGTCTGAATGCGACGGTGCAGGAGGCCGATGCGGAGAGCTTACCGTTCCCCGACGAATCGTTCGACTATGTCATGGCATGGGGGTTTTTGATGCATACGCCGGATACGGAAAAAGCCATCAGCGAAATCAGACGTGTGATGAAGACCGGAGGTAAGGGCGGTGCAATGATGTACAACAAGAATTCGATCCATTGGCGCTGGGCTTTGTGGTTCGGCAAAGGCGTCTTGCAAGGCAAGCTTCTGAAGATGAAGCCGCAGGAGATCGCGAACCGTTATACTGACGGAGCTGACGTGGGCGGCAATATGTTGACGAAATTCTTTACGCCGGATGAATTCGAAAAGCTGTTCTCCATCTTCAAGACGCGGCGCGTAATAGTTTGCGATCGTCCGGAAGTCGCCGACAGCTTGCCGATGCGGCGCTTGCCTCTCGGCCGCTATCTTCCGATGTTCGTGAAGAATTGGATAGCAGCCCATTGGGGACAGACGGCGTGGATCGAATTCGAAAAATGATGAGGACGAAAAAAGACATCAGCGAAGCGCTGCGCAAATCTTTTGACCTATTAGGTGACGCGGCGCGGGACGAAGGGTCTGAATGGAATAGGCTTGTCTTGACGCTCGGCCTGGCTGATGAGCACTCTGGTGGTTTGGAGGGCAAGCGTTTTCTTGACGTCGGAAGTTCCGTCGGCGTGATGCCTTTGGCCGCATCGTTTTTCGGTACGCAGACTTCGCAAGGTTTGGATAAATTCATCTTTCCGGATACTTTCGAGAATCCGTTCAGGATGACGCCGGAGCAGTTCGCGAGAGTGCGTAAATTGTGGCAGGAAAATAGGATGGAGGTGCTGAAGCACGATATCGCCGATCCGTTGCCTTATGCAGACGGTACGGTAGATGTGATCACGTGTAACGCCTTAATAGAACATGTACATGGACTGCATAAACATCTTTTTTCGGAATTCGCACGTGTCTTGGCACCGGGCGGTATCGTAATAGTGACTACGCCGAATATCGCGATGTTGCTTAAACGTCTGCGTTTTTTTGTAGGAAGGACGCCGCTTTGGGATTTCGAGGACTATTTCAGATCAGGGACGGAGTTTACGGGTCATATACGTGAATTCACGGTCAATGAGTGTAAGCAGATGTTCGTCTGGAGTGGGTTGGAACCGGTGAAGGTTTTTTCCCGTGCGACATATTTCAAGTGGAAGTGGCTGCGTAAACCACAGAAATGGATACAGCTGGTGACGCAGGGTCTATCTTTCCTTTCTCCGAATTTTGGTGATCTCGTCATAGCGATCGGCAGGAAGGCACGAGAATAAACGTATGGAAAAAATCCAAGCCAGCGTGACCGTACTGACATATAATTCGGCTGCCACGGTCGCTAAGACTTTGGAGTCGGTGAAGGATTTTGACGAGGTGTTGGTCTTGGACGGCGGGAGCACGGATGGGACGTTGGATATCTGCAAGAAGTACGGTGTCCGCATCGAGAGGCAGTCTGATGTGCCGGGAAAGATTTTTGATTTTACCCAAGTACGTCAGAGATCGTTCGGGCTGGCGAAGCACGATTGGATATTCTGGATCGATTCGGACGAGTATGTGGACGAACGGCTGTTGGCCGAGTTGCGTGCGGCGGCAGATCGCGGCGATGTGAATGCGGCGTACCGAGTCGAACGGGTGCCGATCATTAATGGTCGAGTCATAAGATACGGCGCTTTGTTGCCTGATAAGATCGTCCGTCTCGTCAATCGAAAGACTGCGCATTGGGCGAAGAGCAAGCGGGTGCACGAGCATGTGATTTTGGATGAAGGTGTCGGGACAGTCGATTTATCGGGGAGCTTATTTACTCCTTGGGAAAGTCTGGAGGAATACCGAAGGCGTGACAGATATTATTTGAGCTTGGCCTTTTCTCGTCCCGTGACTCATCGGCCGTCACTTTTCAGGACCTTGAAATCGATTTTAAAGAATTTGACCTTAGCCGCATGGTTGCCGACGAAGTGGTCGTATCTTGAAGTGCGTCATGGTTTTTCTTCCGAAGTCATGCCGTGGGCTTATCAATGGAGGTTTTCAAGATATTATCTGGCTATTGTTAAAGAAAGGCTAAAACAGTATCTTTATGGTACGAGGTATGTCCCACCTGCCGCCTGAATTCAAGCATCTTGAGGGGAAAGTCCTTAGCAGTCGGGTTTACCCCGAGTTTTTTAGCTTACGCGGGGACGAGCGGATATTGAACGTCGGTTGCGGTGAAGGTCCGCAGATGGCCGTTTATGCCGGGAGATTCAAGAGCATGCTGGGGGTGGATATCATACCGGACAGGTTGGCCGGATTCCGTAAACTGGGCGAGTCGTTGCAGCAAGATGTCGAAACGTTAGAGTCGAATGTGGAATCAATTGGATCACCTGACGATTCGTTTGATGTCGTGATGGCCATCGACATCATCGAACATGTCGAGCATCCAGAAAAATTACTCCAGGAAATACAGAGATTGCTTAAGCCAGGCGGAAGGCTGCTCATCACTTTTCCTGCGATGCACGATAAGTTCGTCGATGGATTATCGGCGATGAAGAGTTTTTTTACGCGGAAGAAGAAAAGCCACCGAGAGGGTTGGCATCCAGATGATCATCAACACGAATATCCTGTCGGTAAATGGATCGGGATGGTCGAACAGAGCGGATTGAAGTTCCAACGTAGCCGCGCCACCACCATGTTCCCGCCGTTGCATCTTTATGGCGTACCGCGGTTTTGGTTTTCGTTCGGGCCATTGCATGCTTTAGACAGGACGGTCTGTTCGATCCCGGGAGTTATGAAGTTGGGGCAGACGGTGATGTCTGAGTTCGTGAAGCCGGTATGAAGATTTATTACGTAACGAACGTCCGTTTCCCGACGGAGAAAGCGCACGGTTGGCAAATCGCCAAGATGTGCGATGCTTTCGCGTCTTTGGGGCACGATGTCACGCTGGTCGTGCCGTATAGGGTTACGCCGATCAAAGAGGGTGCACAGAGCTATTATCAGCTTGCGCAAGATTTTAAAATTGTTAAATTGAATATTTGGGATGCCTTGGATGTCAAATGGATCCCACGGTTGCCGGCTTTCCTTTTGACCGAATGGTCGTTTAAAAATGCGGTGAAGAAGTGGTCGAGGAGTGAACCGTCGAGCGAAGCGTTGGTGATGACGCGCGATCAGTTCCTGGCGAAGCAGTTAGTGCGTCCCGGATGGAGGGTGGCTTTCGAAGCACATGACATCTCGCCGCGTTTTTTTTGGTTGCATCGGCGGTTGGCGCGGTGTGTCGATCTGCTTATCGCGAGCAACGAGTGGAAAAAGAACGAAATGCTGAAACGCTGGGGTGGATCGATAAAAGGGAAAGTCATCGCTCTGCAGAATGGCATCGAGCTGAAACCGTATCTCGAGATGCCGACGAAAGAAGCTGCGAGGAACAGCCTCGGATTGGATGCGGGCAGGAAGATCGTTCTATACACCGGGCATCTTTATGGCTGGAAAGGGGTTTATGTCTTGGCTGACGCGAGTAAAGAACTACCTCAAGATCATGACGTCGTGATGCTCGGCGGGACGCCGGAGGATTCGACGAGGATGCGCGGATATCTGGAAAAGAACGACCTCAAGAAAGTCAGGCTCATAGCACACGTTCCGCATAAGGACGTACTCACGTATCTTGCGGCGGCTGACTGTCTGGTCATCCCGAACACCGCTAAATCGTGGAACTCGATGTATACGACTTCACCGATAAAATTGTGGGAGTACTTGGCGGCGCGACGGCCGATTGTGGCGAGCGACTTACCGAGTTTGCGTGAATCCGTCGGTGACGAGGAGGTACTGTTCGTCAAACCGGATAACCCGATAGCTTTAGCGCGGGGAATAGAGCGAGCGTGCGCTGACGACGGAGGACGGGTGGAGAAAGGGTGGCAGCGGGCGCAAAAGCAGACGTGGCAAGCGCGAGCGCAAGCCATCGTCGAAGCGATCCTATGAGCAGCGTATACCGACAGATCGCCAAAGATTCGGCCATCATAATGGCGTCGCGTTTGGTGTTGAAATTCTTTTCCGTTTTCAGCTATTTCATGATCCTGCGGGCTTTGAGCCTTAAGGACTACGGTTTCGTATCGTTGGCGTTGTCGATCTCGGGGCCGGCATTGGCCATAAGCGGTCTAGGGTTGGATGATTTGTTGTTGTCGCAAGGCGCGCGTGCGCGTGGAGAAAAAAGATATGCCGAGTTCGCGCCCGTCCTGGGCGGTTTCATCGCCATGCGTATCGTCATCTTAGCCGGTATCACGGCGTCGCTTTTTTTCGTACGCAGTCTGTTGGGTGAGCAGTATCTTGAGGTCGTGAACCGTTACCTGTGGCAAGCGATCGCTTGGGTCTGGATCGTGAACATCAGATGGATCGGCGACGGCGTGACGCAGATGTTCGAGAAGTTCAAAAGGTTTTCCCAGGCGAATATCCTGGAGAGCGCGTTACGCGCGGGGATGATTTTGTTGCTGTACCTGCTCGGCCGCCTGAACATCAACACCGTGTTATGGGTGTATATCTTGTCCAAAGGGATCCCGACCGTGTTGGTGTTTCCGGCGCTTAGGCATTTGGGCGGATGGGGAAATCTCATCGGGAAGACAAAAAGCCTTTATTCGTTCGTCAAGCAGAAGGGCGCTTGGGAAACCGTCCGGATGCTTTCGGGCAATCTGCTTTCCGGACTTAACCAGTGGATCGTCGCCGGGCTTTTGGGTTTGGAAGCGGTCGCCATCTATAATTTCGCTTCGAGCATGAATTCGCTTTTGGCGCAGTTTTCCCCGTTCCGCCAGATCCTTTATCCGATCGTCTCGAGGATGAGCTCGCAAGCCGAATCGGCCAGCGTCTTGGCTCGTCGCATGTCGAAATATGCGATGTGGTTGGCTGCCTTGATGCTGCTGGGCTCGGCGGTCGGTGCGCCTTTGGGCGTTTGGCTTTTGGCGCCTAAATATCTGAATGCGATTCCAGCTTTTTATCTCTTGGCGTTCTCGCAACTGATCAATGCGGCGACGGTGTCGCATGGTCCGTTGATGTATTCGAACAATGAGCAGAAATATCTGCTGAAACTGTCGGTCTTCGGTACCGTGTCAGGCGTGACGGTCATGCCGTTCTTGACTTGGGTCTTCGGCGTCTATGGCGCGATATTGGAGAGCCATCTTTCCACTTTGACGATCTCTTGGTTGCGCGAGAAACGCCTGCGCGATAGGCACGGAGTGACGTCGTTCGTCGTCTCTGACGTGTTCAAGGTCGATGATTACGACAAGCAGGCGATCAGGAAGATTTGGCAGGCGGCGGTTTTCAGGGTAAAAAGCGCGTTATGAAAAAGATCTTCATGACCTTGTCGCGGGGGTTTTTGGCGCGGAATATCCTGCAGACGGGCATATCCGCCAAGTTGCTTGAAGAGGGGAATGAACTGGTCATCGCGACCCCGGGTGTCGATGATCCGGAGTTCGTCAAGACTTTTTCCCGTCCTGACGTGAAAATCATCAAGTTCCATATTCCGCGCTGGACATGGCTGGATCGGCGATTAGCCGGTTTCCATCATAATCTGTTATGGAGCGGGACCGTCAGGTTCGCGGCAAAGTACGGCATCTATAAATCAGGAAGATTCCAGTCGTTGCGTTATGTCGTCCAGTTGCTTGTCTTCAAGCCGCTTTCATATATCCCGCAGCTGCGTTTGTTGGTGCGTTGGTTCGATTCAAGATTGCGGCCCGCTCCGCAGGAGATTTTGGAACAGCTAAGGAAAGAAAAACCGGAATTGGTATTTTTGACGAATCCGATGGAGGACGCGGACAGCTTCTACATCAAAGCCGCTAAGCAGTTAGGCATCACGACTGTCGGTCTGGTGAAAAGCTGGGACAACATGTCGAAGACGAGCTTCCGTATACTGACGGATTACGTCTTAGTCTGGGGTGAATACATGAAAGAGGAGGCTGTGAAGTATCAGCTCTATCCGAAAGACAGGATTTTCGAGACAGGCGTCCCGCAATTCGACATTTATTTTTCGCGGGACGGTTTGAGACAGAGGGACGAGTTTTTGGATACGCTGGGACTGGAGCCACGGAGGAAGACGATCATTTTCGGATCTGAAGGCAAGGTTACGCCGAACGATTCCGAAGTCGCCGCAGGGATCGTCGGGATGATGGAGAAGGGCGAGTTGATCAAGCCGTGCCAGGTGCTGGTCAGACCGCATTTCGGTTACAAAAATGATGCGGATAAGTTCGATCCTGTCGCAGGAAAGGCGCATTTGGCGATCGATCGTTTCAACACTCCGCGGCCTGTCTTTTATGACCAGTGGGATTTCTCGCGGGAGCATTATTTACGGCTGGCGGAGATCCTGCAGGCAGGTGACATTATGGTGACCACGGCATCGACTTTGGCGATAGATGCGGTCATGTTCGATGTGCCGGTCATAGCGGTCGCTTTCGACGGCGATCATATGTTTCCGCACAGAGAATCGGTTGCGCGATGGTATGAGACAGAGTACTATAGCCACGTTCTGAAGACCGGAGCGGTCGTGATCGTAAGGAATTTTACGGAGCTTCGTGCGGCCCTGAATGCCGCTCTCGCCAGGCCTGGTGCACGACAAGCGCAGAGACGAGAGCTGGTGCGTCGGTTCGCCGGAAGGTACGATGGGAAAGCCGCTGGACGTATCGCAGCTTATCTGTCGGAACTTGCGGCAACAGGAAAAATCTCAAAAGAATTATGAGCGAAAAATCAGCGACATACGAAAAAAAGACAGGATCCTTGTACGGTTCGTTATTCACTGCATACGACGATAAACGGTTCGAGGAATCGGTTGCATTGTTCGAGATGCGTCACAAGAAATGGGGGATTGACACCGCTTGGTTCCGCGGCAAGGAGTGCTTGGACGCGGGTTGCGGCGGAGGCAGATATCTGATCGCTTTGTCCCGTTTGGGTGCGAAGAAAGTCGTCGGTATCGACATCAGCGCAGAGGCTGTCGCCGCGGCCAACCAGCGCATACAGGAAAAAGGGTTTGTGGGTACGGCCGAAGCGAAGCAGTCTTCGGTGTTGGAGATACCTTTTCCGGATGTGTCATTCGATTACGTCGTTTCTTCCGGAGTGATCCACCATACGCCTGACCCGAAAAAAGGTTTCAATGAATTGGTCCGCGTATTGCGTCCAGGTGGAAAATTGTTTCTGTCAGTTTACGGACGTGGCGGCCTGGTTTGGATGGTGAATGATATCGGTCGGCTCATCGCTCGCGTCGTGCCGTTCAAGACGATGGAAGCGCTGTGGAAAGCGATCGGCATACCGCCGAACAAGCGTTACAACTATTTGGATAACATGTACGTCCCGTATTGCTATCGCTACACCGAAAAAGAGATAAGGCAGTGGCTGGAGGAAGCGGGATTCGAGAACGCGCAGCGGTTGAAGTTCGAACGTTACGATTATTCGACCCTGTGGTCGCGCATCATGCACGGCGCAGGCTGGTTGCAGTTCTACGCGGATAAGAGGAAATAGCCATGGGGCTAGAGTATCTTACGACTGAACAGATGCCGGAAAGGCAGGAACGGCTGGGTCACGAGTTGAAACGTCAGCCGTCCTGGGTTTTACGTGATGGTTTGTTGGAAAAAGAATTCGGTTCATCGGACAGGGAAATGAGGATTGTCGATTTGGGTAGCGGCAGCGGTGAAACGGAAAGGCAACTTTTAGGGTTGGGATTCAAGAACATCAGCTCTGTTGATATCTACGATTTCATGGATTTTCCCGGCAAAGAGACTTCGGCGATCAAATTCGTCAAAGCAGATTTGTCGAAGGACGCCTTAGACTTTTCTGATGCGACAGCTGATGTGGTATTGGCGTTGCAGATTCTTGAACATCTTGAGAACCCTTGGCACTGCGCCAGGGAAATCCTGCGAATTGCAAAGCCGGGTGCGACGATTTTTGTATCGATTCCTGACGCTTCGAGTTTCGTCAATCGTCTGAAGTATCTGTTCACGTCGGACATCCCGACATATGGCCTGAAAAATAACCACATCGCGTTGTTCACGAAGGCTTTGTTCTGGAAACTGTGGCGTGAAAGCGTGACGTTGAAGACGGTCTATCGTTCAGAAGCGTATGTCAAAGTTTTTGGACGCAAATTGCGTTTCGACGGGAATTCTTGGATCGGCAGATTGTTTTCACGGAAAATCGCTTATTGCCTAATAAGACGTTAATCGTTAATATACCCGGGTTATGAACGAAACACCTATCTTGAAAATACCGGTCAGACCGGAGTGGAAGTTCGTGCCTTCTGATATCGAAGGTTCGACGGCTAAGATTTACGACAATCTGTTTTCTGCTTACGACGAAAAGCGATTCGAGGAATCGGTCGAGTTGTTTCCCATGCGCCAGCAGAAATGGGGCGTGCCGTTGGAATGGTTCAAGGACAAGGTGTGTCTGGATGTCGGATGCGGGCAGGGTAGGTTCGTGACTGCGTTGGGCAGACTGGGTGCGGCAAAAGCCATCGGCGTCGATATCAACGAAAAAGGTCTGGAGGCAGGACGCAACCGCCGCTGGTTCAAAGAGCTGAACAATGTCGAACTGATGAATTCTTCAGCAGGTGACATCCCTTTCGTGGACAGCTATTTCGATTATGTCATCTGCTCTGGCGTCCTCTTGCTCATGCCGGAGCCGAAGAAAGGTTTCGACGAATTGGTGCGCGTGACCAAACCGGGTGGGAGGATCTTCCTTTCGATGTATGGCAAGGGCGGACTCAAATGGGCATTGAATGATTTCTTCCGTTTTTTCCTGATCCGTTGGGTGCCGTTCACTTTCACCGAGAAAGTATTCAAAGCCGTGGGTGTCCCGCCGAACAAGCGCTACAACATCCTAGACAACCTTTACACGCCATATACGCATCGCTACACCGAGAAAGAAATCAGGCAGTGGTTCGAGGATGCCGGGTTCGAGAATATCCGTCGCGTCAAATTCGAGCGCTACGATTATGAGACTTGGCAGAGCCGTCTGATCCACGGTGAAGCTTGGATCCAGATAATGGCGGATAAGAAGAAGTAGGATGTCATCAAGATAGCGTCCGCGATTGACTCGGGACGCTATTTCGATTAATGTCGGGTTGATGTCGATAGTCTTTGATTCCCCAGAGGGTGAAAGACGGTTGGGTGAGGGCCATCCGGTTTTTGTCATTGCCGAGATAGGCAAGAATTTCATCCAGACGCAAGACGAAAGATCGACCGAAGAATATCTCCAGAACGCGATTGCATTGGCGAAAGCCGCGAAAGAAGCGGGTGCTGATGCGGTGAAGTTCCAGACCCATAACTTTGAAGATGAGCAAGCGAATATCGATGTAGTCTCTCCGCACTTCCGTGGGTCGGACAGATATAATTGGGTCAAACGCAATGACCTTTCGACGCCGGTCGAGACTTTTTGGAGACCTTTGAAGCAAGTATGCGACGAGATCGGAATCACTTTTTTCTCTACCCCGATGAGCCGAGGTGCGGCGCATAAGCTCGATCAGGTAGAGCCGCAGCTGTGGAAGGTCGGGTCAGGTGATATTTTGGATTTCGTCATGCTCGATCATTTGAGGAATAGCGGAAAGCCGATCATCATCAGCGCTGGGATGAGTACTTTGGATGAAGTCGACAAGGCAATGGCTTTTTTGCAGGAAAAAACGGATAAGGTGGTGCTGCTGCATTGCGTCTCGCGTTATCCTTGTCCGCCCGAGGATCTGCATCTGAAGACGATAGAGTTCTTCCGTGAACGCTATGGCGTCCCTGTCGGTTTTTCCGACCATTCTACGACCATCGAATCATCTATCGCGGCGGTCGCTTTGGGTGCGACGGTGATCGAAAAGCATTTTTCTTTCGACAGAGGCTTTTGGGGTTCTGACCACAAAGTTTCGTTGACGCCCCAGGAAATGACGGGATTGGTGCAGGGCATCAGAAAAATTTCCGGCGACGCAAGATATCGTGCGGAGATATTGCAGAACGAAATCGTGCAGAAGGGGATGGGGGAGAAAGAGAAGGTGATGGATGAGGGGGAGGCGGTATTCCGGCCGTTGTTCCGCAAGACGCTGGTCGTAGCGCAGGATTTGCCGGTGGGTACGATCATCGAGGCGCGACATTTGCATGCAAAGCGGCCGCAGGCTTATTTGCCAGGTTTACCTTCGGAGGAGTATGGAAATTTGATCGGAAGAAAGGTAATCGTCCAAAAGAGGGGCGGAGAGCCGCTGGATCGACGCGATTTAGAGTGATTTAAATTTTTTTAGAAGAAAAAGCGGGTAGATACGCTTGACAAATACGCCAGAATGGCGTAAGACGCCTTGAACAAGGAGAGAGGAAAATGAATCTCTTTGGCGTCCTTTTGACATTGATTGGTGCCTTGATGGCGGCTGTTTACGCCATCACTTTGCGCACCCTACTCCATCGAGGGAAAAGCGAGGAAGAAAGGCCGGAAGAAAGTGTGCTGAACGGCGGGGTCATGGCTACCGCGGCCGTCCTGCTCTTTGCGACTGTGTTCGCTACGCGGACCACGATCGAACTTGCTCCTGGTTTCTGGAAATATGTCGCGATCACTGGAGCGCTGAACATATTGATCAGCTACTTGGGGTTCAAAGCACTACAGACCAAAGATGACGTGTCGTTGGTCGTACCGATCAGGGACACGACTCCGGCGGCGGTAGTCCTGACTTCTTGGGTCATCGTTGGAGAGCGTCCATCAGCATTCGGGTATGTGGGTATCCTGCTCCTCGTAGCAGGTACTTACACCTTGAATATCCAAGGTTTGGTCGAACAGCTGCATAGCGGTCGTTGGACCTGGAGGGCATTCCTGGAACCCTGGCTGGCGCTAGGGAGATCCCGCGGAGTGCGTCTGGCTTTCGCCGCCTCGGCTATCGGTTGCCTGGCGATTCCGTTCGATGGGCTTGCTTCACGAGCTGGCCCGCCGCTCTTCGCGCTTGCTTGCGTCATCAGCTTCTCTGCCGTCGCGCACACGGCTCGCGCTTTAGCCAAAGGCGCGGGAAGCCAGTTCTTCGATCGACGGCGCGGCATGCCGTATGCGGCGTTGGTCGGAGGGGCGTTGTTCGCTATCGCGACGGGATTCTTTTGGTGGTCGTTCCGCTTTCTGTTCGTGGCTTATCAGGCGACCGTCAAACGTTCGGAAACGTTCTTCGTGGTCATATTGGCTTATCTCATCTTGCGCGAGCGTAAATCCTTCCGTTCGCGGTTGGTCGCGGTCTTGCTTATGAGCATCGGAGTCATCCTTATTTCACGTGGTTGAAAGGGAGTTGGGTCATGCAGACACAGACAACGCAAGGTCAGGATCCGAGGAACAACGTGTTCCAAGGGCTCTCCGGCATCCTGTATGCCGCGTGCGAGCCAATCGCGCCTTCGTACCGTATCCAGTCGACTGCCGCAGCAGCATGTGCTGACGCGGTGTGTCCTGGTGGGCTCGCGGGCAAGCGTGTGTTGGACGTGGGATGCGGGTTCGGCACGACGGCACTCGCTATCGCGGCGCATGCACCAGCCGAGATTGTCTGTGCCGATACCTCGCAGGTGCATCTGAACCTGCTCGAGCATACCTTCTTCGGCAGCAAGAGCTTGGAATCGATCCTGCGCAGCGTGGAAGCGGAGAAGGTGCTCGGAAGGTACTTCGAGCCAACGGTGACCTTCCTCGAGTCCATGCGCCGCGAGTTCCGCGAGAGCCGCTTCGTCCGACGTGGCGGCAAGCTCCGTACGGTACTCGCTTCGTCGCTAGATCTCACTTCGGAGATGCTCGGTGGTGAAGTCGATGCTATCGTGGGCAACAACTTCCTGCACTGGCCGGTCAACCAGCGGCGCGCGGAGCACGTCAAAGCGGGCGTCGAACCGATTTGGGCGCTCGCAAAAGCACAGGACGATGCTCTGCAGGCGCTTGTGCGGGTGAAGAAGCGAGACGGCATCGTGGCGTTGCTCGAGCCGATCGACTTCGTCACCACGAAGGACGACCAGGCGTACCAGGACATGGCGGAACACGCGTTGGCCAATCATCCGGCGTTCGTCGCCCTGCATCGTGGCATCAACGATTTGCTCAAGACGCGGTACGACATCGACCGCAAGATGCCGGCGCTTTCGCCCATGTTCACGCTCGAGAACATGTCGGAGGTCTTCAGGCGTAACTGCTTGAACCTCCTGAACGTCGCCCAGTTCGAGCGCGTCATGCCGGTCACTTACGGCGATGCCCTGGACTTCATGTTCGTGCGGTTGCCCATGGTGCTCGGCAACCTCGATATCCCGTTCGACGCAAAGTTCGCGCTGGCCAAGGAGATCGAGGTCAGGCTGCGTTTCGAGGCGACGGAGGATCGCAAGATCCTCGACACCCCGCTTCACGGCCAGTATTTCATCTTCCTGGCCAAGTAATCCCACCTCTTCAATCGCCTGTCGGTCCTCACCGGCAGGCGATTTCTGTTTGCTTGGTATTACTTGACACGTTCGGTCAGATCAAGTACGTTATGCGGTCCCTTTGACCAAGGAGGCCTGGACATGGCTCGTAAGATAGTGTTCGTCACGAAGGACAAAGGCGGTTATGAGGTATCTTTCCCGCTTGCCGAAGAACTGAAACGGCGAGGGAATGAAATATCCATCATGGCCGAAGGAGTCTCTGTGGCCCAATGGGGGGCTGCAGGGTATACGGTGGATTTCGTGGGGAGCTTCGATTTCCAGCGGGAGCCGTACGCCGTCGATGTGAAGGCTGAACTGACCAGACTCGGCGCAGAGCTGGTCATCAGCACGATGGGTTCGCCCATCAACCTCGAGGCCAAGTGCGGTCAGGCGGCGAACGAGCTCGGCATACCTCTCGTCATCATGGAGGATGTGTGGGGCACGTCGCGACGCATGCCGTGCTCCGCAGATATGGCTTTCACACTCGACAGCTACGGCGAGAATCTCATGCGCGAGCTGCCGCGATTCCAGAAGACGGAGATCATCATCATGGGGAACGCGGCGTTGAACTCATTCCAAGTCCCGTCTGTGATGAAGGCGCATATGGAACTCTTGCGTGCGAAATTCGGCACAGTGGTCATGTTCGCCGGAGAGGGCGACGGCACGACGGAGCTCCTGGCGTTGACGCTCCTTTCCCTGGATGCTTCGGGCCAACCCTACGCGTTCATCCCGAGATTCCATCCCAAGTACCTCGATATCCCGCAGAACAGGGCGCTGTGGGAGGGCGTCGTCGCGGAGTTCTTCATGAAGACCACGCGGGGTATCGTGTATACCGGATTCGACGCGTCCACCGATTCGCGCGCTTTGGCGGCGATGGCCGACGTCACCGTTTCCGGATCGAGTACAGCGCTGCTGTACGCCGCAAAACACGGACGGGCAGCGGTGAGCATCTCGACAGCGCTGACCCGCCGTCTGTTGGGCGAACAGGTCGCCTATGACAAGTATCCCGGCATCAAGCTGGGGATAGCAGTCGAGCTGAATATGCCCTGCGACCTCATCGCCCTGGCACGAGACGCTGCGCCGGTGATACGGCGAAACGCGGAACATGTCTTCCGCTCTATCCCGATCGACGAGGTCGCGGATTCCGTCCTTTCGTTGGTCTGAAACCTACATCTGACAGTCACGACCGCCCGCTCTGCTCCAGAGCGGGCTTCTGTTTGCATGGTCGGTTGAGGCTGATTCTGTATTGACTTTTCCGCGAAATAAAAGTAGTTTATGGAGGCTAAAATATCATGTCTGACATAGGGAATATCGACTCCGGGATGAGGCAGAAGCGTAAGGTTTGCGTCGTCATAATCGGTCGGGCGAATTATGGACGCATCAAGACCGCTTTGGACGCGATCCGCAAACATCCTGATTTGGAACTGCAGATAATCGGCGGTTCGTCTTTGTTGTTGGAGCGCCATGGTAAAGGCGTGGATGTGATGCGGGCTGAAGGCTTTGAGGTCGATCATGAGGCGTACATGGCGGTCGAAGGTGAAACTCCGTTGACCATGGCAAAGTCCGTCGGATTGGGCATCTTGGAGATCACTAACGCCCTGAATCGATTGAAGCCGGATGTCGTGTTGACCATCGCCGATCGTTTTGAGACGATCGCCACGGCGATCGCAGCGTCATACATGAACATACCGGTGGCGCACACGCAGGGCGGTGAAGTGACGGGTTCGATCGATGAGCATGTACGCCATGCAGTGACCAAGTTGGCGCATATCCACTTTCCGGCGACGCAATCGAGCGGTGAGCGACTGATCAAGATGGGCGAATCTCCAGACACGATTCATGTCACTGGTTGCCCAGCGATAGACATCGTGGCGCAGATGGAACGGAATTTCAGGCCTGAAGAGATCGAGATGTTGGGTTATCAAGGCGTGGGTCCGAAGATCGACGTGACTAAGCCGTATATCCTGATGATGCAACATCCGGTCACGACAGAATATGGCTCGGGTCATGATCAGGTGATGGAGACGGTAGAAGCCATCAAGATGACGGGCATGCCGGCGATCGCTTTGTGGCCTAACATCGATGCCGGGTCAGACCAGATCTCAAAAGCACTGCGCATCTTCCGCGAGTTCAATCCTGAAGTGCCGATACGTTTTTATAAGAATTTCCCGCCGGAAACCTATGCCAGGATCTTGGCTAATGCGGCATGCGCCGTCGGCAACTCTTCGTCCTTCATCCGTGAGGGTAGTTACCTGGGGACGCCGGCGATCATCGTGGGGTCACGGCAGCACGGTCGCGAGCACGGCAGGAACGTGATGATGGAGGTCCCGCACGACAGGCAGTCGATTCTCGATGCCTTGAACAGACAGCTGGCGAACGGACGTTACGAATCGGACCCCGTGTTCGGCGACGGGAAAGCGGGCGAGAGGATCGCGGAGGTCCTGGCGCGAGCCACCTTCCGAGTCCAAAAAAGCATCACATATTGATATGGCAAAAACCGTCATCTTGGAACCGACTAACTACAGCCCGAAGTCGATTGCTTTATATTCGCAACTGGGCAGCGTCAGTTCTGCGGTTTTGGACGGTGATGCGCTGGATAAGGAGTTGAATGATGCGGAGGTGATTGTCCTCCGTTTGGCTTTTTATATCGACGCAGCTTTTTTGGACAAAGCACCGCGACTGAAGATAATCGCTACGCCGACGACCGGATTGAACCATATCGATGTAATCGAGGCGGAGAAGCGAGGAATACGCATCATCAGCCTGAAAGGTTGGCGCGAGGTCACGGAAAAGATTTACGCCACATCCGAACATACGATCGGACTCATGTTGGCGTTGTTGCGCAGGATACCGTTCGCCCATAACCATGTGGTCAGCGGAGGTTGGGACCGTAATCTTTTCATCGGTCACGAGATCAGCGGTGCGACGATCGGCCTGCTTGGTTGCGGTCGTTTGGGTTATCGCGTGGCGGAGATTTTGGACAAGATGGGGGCAAAGGTCATCGCGTATGATCCGTATCAGACCAACGTTCCGGCGTGTGTCGAAATGGTGGGGGATTTGCGGACTTTTTTGGGGCGATCCGATATCGTTTCGGTCCATGTCTATCTGACGCCGGAGACGACGCATATGTTGGGCGCGCAGGAATTCGCTTGGATGAAATCCGGTGCACGCCTTATAAACACGGCGCGTGGGCAAGTCATCGACGAAACTGCCCTGTATGCAGCTCTGGAATCAGGGCATCTTGCGGGTGCGGCATTGGATGTCTTGGAGGATGAAGCGGCTGACGGCAAGTTCCTTGAGGATAATTCGTTGCGGGAATATGCAGCGAAACACGATAATCTGATATTGACTCCGCATATTGGCGGCGCGACGCGTGAGTCGATGGCTATGACGGAAGACGCGATCGCTGGAGCCGTGGTTGACGCCTTGAAGGGATAAAATTTTATGAACGATCTGAAAGTATTGGCCGTGATAACGGCACGTGGAGGCTCGAAGGGGATTCCGCGCAAGAATATAAAAGATTTAGCGGGGAAACCTTTGATAGCTTGGACTATCGAAGCAGCAAAGGGCAGCAAGCTGTTGACGGATTTTTTCGTTTCGACGGACGACCAGGAAATCGCAGACGTATCGCGTCATTTCGGTGCGCCCGTGCCGTTCCTGCGCCCGGAAGAATTGGCGACGGATACCGCGACCAGTATGGCGGTAGTGCAGCATGCTTTGGCTTGGATGAAGGAGAACGAAGGCAAGACTTATGACGCGCTGATGATCCTGCAGCCGACCAGTCCGTTCCGCACGGCTGAAGACATCGATGCGTGCATCGAGCTGATGCGGCGTACGGATTGCGATTCGGTCATGAGTATGGTGAAGCTGTCGGATTTCGCCGCCAAAAAATTGAAAGTGCTGGAGGGCGACGTGATCAAACCGTGGATGGAAGATGAAGGCACGCAGAGCAGTTCGCGTCAGGCTCTAGGCGGCGTATTCAAACGTAATTGCGCCGTGTATCTGACCAAGGTCGCGTCTATCGCTCAGAGTGATTTGTTCGGCAAGGACTCCCGCGCTTACGTCATGCCGGAAGATGTGTCGGTCGACATCAACACCCCGCTCGACTTCGAGATCGCGGATTTTTTGATGCGCCGTAAACTCAACAAATAGATATGTGCGGAATCGCCGGGTCATTCGGACGAGGTGCTGACTCGGCCGTCGTCAAGCGCATGATCGATGCGCTGGCGCATCGCGGTCCTGATGGCGACGGATTATTGGAATTGTCGAACGGGACAATGGCACATCGTCGCTTGTCCATCATCGACCTGTCGGATGCCGGGAAACAGCCGATGGTGTCGTATGACGGACGTTTTGCGATCACGTTCAACGGAGAGATCTACAACTATAAAGAGCTGCGTGAGGAATTGACGGGTTATCCATTCTCATCCCAGACCGATACGGAGGTGATATTGGCCGCTTGGGAAAGATGGGGTGAGACATGTCTTGATCGGATGCTCGGCATGTTCGCCTTCGCGATAACTGATAAGCGTACAGGTGCGGTTACGGTCGTGCGGGATAGGCTGGGCATCAAGCCGTTGTTTTATGCTTTGCAGGACGGCAAGTTATTTTTCGCTTCAGAGATAAAAGCTTTGTTGGCGGCGGGGATCAAAGTCGAACCGAACGAGAAAATTATTTCGCATTATCTCCTACAAGGTTATTACGATCATTCGGAAGAGACGTTCTTCAGCGGTGTCAAAGTTTTGCGGGGCGGGCATCTGTTGAGGTTCCGGGATGACCAACCTGAAATCAAACGCTGGTGGTATCTGCCGGAGCATGTCGAGACCATGATGTCGCTTTCGGATGATGAGCTGGTGGATGGTTTCCGCGCTTTGTTGGACCAGAGTCTGCGCTTGCATCTGCGTAGCGATGTCCCGGTGGGCATCAACTTGTCGAGCGGTATCGACTCATTGAGCCTGTTTTTTGAGTTGAACCGGACAATGGACCTGAAATCCTTGAATATCTTTTCGATGGGTTTTGAGGAAAAAGCGTATGATGAGACGGAAGACATTATGCACTTGGCGCAAGAGCGTGGCGTGCCGTTCCATCGGACCGCCATCGAACCAGGGATTTTTAATCGCACCATAGACCAGACGGTAGCCGCTCTGGATCAGCCATTCGGCGGAGTGGCGACCATGGGTTATTACGATTTGATGTCGACCCATCGGAAAAACGGAGTCATCGTCGTCTTGGAAGGGCAAGGTGTAGATGAGATTCTGGCAGGCTATAGGTATTTCTATGGACCTTATTACCGCGACCTCGTAAGGCAGGGGAGAGTGGGTGAGATAGGAGCGGAGATCGGACGTGCCGCTCAAGACAATAATCCGCTCCATCTTATGCAATCGGCGATGGCATTCGGACGGACGTGGCGCGACGCCGGCAAATCTGCGTTTCAGGACGGGACGAAGTTTTTACGGTTCGATTGCCTAAAAGATGGTTGGGTAGAAAAGGCGAATCAATACCCTCGACCTGAATTCGAGCGACCTTTTGAGGACGAGCTAAGGAATGCTTTGTATCGTGACACGATCTATACCAAATTGCCGCGAGTGTTGCGTTTCAACGATCATATCTCGATGGCGCACGGTTTGGAGTTGCGCGTGCCATACTTGGATCATCGTATCGTCGAGTTCGCCTTCAGTCTCCAGGATCGATGGAAGATACGAGGCGGTAAAAGCAAGTTCATGTTGCGTGAGGCGATGCGTGGCGTCGTGCCGGAGGAACTGCGTACGCGGCAGAAACGTCCGCAGTCGTCACCGCAGACGACGTGGTTCAAGACGCGGCTGAAGGATGATGTGCTGCGTGAATTGTCATCGTCGGCATTAAAAGAATTGCCGATGGTCGATGCGGAGAAGGCACAAGACAGTTTCCGGCGCTTTATCGCGAACGATAAGGACAATAACTCATTTTTCTACTGGCAGCTGATTAATCTGGCGCGATGGTATAAAATGTATTTTTGAATCTGACCTTTTGGTCGGTTCGTCATTCCAGCGCAGCTGGAATCCAGGAAATGAAAACAAAAAAAACCACAACAGAATTCCAATGCCCAGTTTGCGGCAGTGCAAGCCGCGAGATCTTGGACAAGCGGCGTATACGCGGTCGGGCGCATGTGAACGCCATTTGCGGCGTTTGTGGCATGGTTTGGGTCGTGTCGAGACAGCCGACAAAAACCTACGAGAAGTTCTACCGTAGCGGATACGCGGTTGGCGTCTATGGCCTGAAAGACGGCAAAGAAGGTTTGGAAGAGGTCTTGGAGTGGCGCGTCCGGCGGAGCAGGGAAAAGTTGGCTAAGTTCGATAGCGATTGGGAGAGTGGGTCGAAAGTCTTGGAGATCGGGAGTGGTATCGGAGCGTTATTGAAATATCTCCGTGACGAATACGGGTGCCGAGTTTGGGGCATCGAACCGGAACCTGTTTTCGCCAAATTGAGTAAGGAAGAATTAGGTTTGAATGTTTTTGCCGGGACGTTTGACCGCTGGTCGCAGAAAAAACCAAAAGGATCCCCTGCGAAATACGACAGGATTGTCTTGGATCAAGTGCTGGAACATATCCTCGAACCTGTGGATTTTTTGGAGCGTGTCGTGGGTGTGCTTGAAGATGACGGCAAACTCTTCATCAGCGTACCGAACGTGACGGCGCCGAAAGATCGCCAAAAGGACTTTTTTATTTTCGAGCACGTGTCTTCTTTTTCGCCGTTTCCGCTTTGGCTGTTGTTGGCGAGATGCGGGTTAAAGATCGTGCGCATGTATGCCGAGAAGCCTGGGTCGTTGCAAGTGCTGGCAACGAAATTCGGTTCGTCCGAGGAGATGATAGATATCGAAGCGGTAGGCAAGCCGCAGGACAAGATTTCGATCCTCAAGCGTTTTAACGCATTGGAGAAACATGGGAATCGTAGCTAAGGCGATTAAGTCATGGCACGCCGTGTCGAAAGGCCGTGAGTTTTGGGTCGGCCTGATCGTCATTTCCGTCGTCGGTTTATCCTGGGGAGGGAAAAATTTATTGGATAGCCCGCGACCGTGGTTTGATGAAGGGATATATCTACAAGTCGCGAAGAATGTCGCGCAAGAAGGGCTATGGGCTTTACGTGTCTCTCCACAACAGACGGTCGGTCTGGAATACGTCACTGTGGGATTCCCGGTGATATTGCCGGTAGCGTTTTCGATTAAGATTTTCGGAGCATCCCTCTTAGCGGCGCGCGGCACGATGCTACTTTGGATTGTTTTGGGGATTCTTTTCGGTGGCTATTTGACCAATCGTCTATATGGAAGGAAAGCAGGTTTGGTTACGGCTTTATTTTTGGCTAGCTTCGGACCGTGGTATGCGAACGGGAAAAACGTGATGGGCGAGGTACCCGGTTTGGTGTTGATGCTAGTGTCTTTGATCTTTTTGACGAAGATTGAGAAAGGCTCCAGGGATTGGCAGGATTTTTTTTGGCTTACGATTTTCGCATGTCTGGCGGCCGTAAGTAAACCTTCGTTTTTGGTTTTGGGTCCGGCGATGGCGTTTGCGATCGTGATTCTATTCTGGCGCGGATTCAGGCCGACTCGGTCATCAGCGGCGGCGATCATTACACCGATTGTCCTGGTGTCCGCTGTCTGGATGCAGACTCAATTCGGTGGGTTCCCTGGAAGCGACGTGCTCCATCACTATGTCAATCCTTATGGTTTGGATGACGTCGGTGCAGTGATGCGACAGAATCTCATCGGGATGTTTACGCACAGCACGCCTCTGCATCTTTTATTCATGCTGGCTCTGATCATGGTCGCGCTGCTGTTGCGCGGCTGGCGTAAGACATCAGCGACCGAAATGGCGATGTCGACAGTCATCGCGTTGACGCTTTTTAGCTATCTGCGGACCGCTGGATGGTATAGGTATTTTTTCGTCGCACAGATCATGTGTTTCGTCCTGTTGCCGATTTTCATGACAGTAACGTCTGAAAAATTTTTTAAGACGAAGCGCTGGGTGCCCGAAGCTTTGTTTTTGGCGATGTTTCTGTCGGCTAACCTATTCGCTTTGTTGCGTGATCCATCTCCGATGTTCGGACAGGATTGGAGGAAGATGAACGCTTGGCTTGAGGGAAAAAAATCTGTGGGCAACATCGCATTCATCAATGTACCGGAAGCGGTTTATTTTTATGAGGGTTCTGATTACAGGCAATATCTTAGGATCACCGATAAGTTGCGTCTGGGTGAGATGGATGATGAGGCGGAGATACTGATGACGCCCAATCCTTTGCCCGAAACTATCGTTTTGCCCGCAGATTATGCCGTTTCGGAGCTGTTGGGGAGCTATGCCGTGTGGCGGAAAAATTGATTCGTCGCGCTCGACAGCACATCGGAGATAGCTTATGATGTGGCATATCCGAAATATGGATCACGTCGAATTTTTCCTGGAAAAGTTCTCATCCGTCTATCCCTATTCCCACTGCGTCTGGAGGATCGACGAAGCTGCCGCTTTGGCGAGTTTCTTGCCGTTCAAAGAGACGACTTTCGACTTAGGTTGCGGAGACGGAAGTTACATGAAGCTCATGCAGGAATGCGTTGGCCGGCCGACTAAGATGATCGGTCTGGATCCGCAGGCGCATGAAGTAGCAAAAGCGAAGAAGTTGGGGATTTATGATGAGCTCATCGTGGGGTATTCCAACGCCATACCGTTGCCGGACGCTTCTGTCGATATGGTTTTTTCGAACAGCGTCGTCGAACACATCCAAGATAAGGCAGGGACGATTAAAGAGGTGGCGCGTATCCTGAAGCCAGAAGGTGTGTATCTATTCAGCGCGCCGTCGGAGAATTTTACGCCGTGGTTGAGGTTCGGTACGTGGGGAGGTAGAAAGACCTGGTTGAACAGGCTATGGACGGGTGCCATCAATGGCAAATTCAAACACTATTGGCTGCAGTCTCCGGAGTCTTGGAGGAAGGATTTGGAAGAGGTGGGCTTGGAGTTGGTCGCAGCGCGCTATACTCTGACCGACAAGAATCTGGGCGAGTGGGAACGCTGGTTGATTCCTTCTTATCTGCAACATTTGCCCGCGAAACGGTTCGGTTGGGTGCCGCTGGCGGGATTCTTCAAACGACGTCTGGTCAGACGCCTGTCCGATCTGCATGAACCGGAGGCTCTCGCGGCTGGAGGGAATATCATTATTTGCGCCAGGAAAAAAGTTTAAGCTATGAAAGTATCGTTGGTCGTCCCGACCTTGAACGAGAGCGGTTCGGTATCCGAACTGTTCCGTGGTTTGGATTCAGCGGCAGCCGAGCTGCCGTCGGGTTGGGAGTTTGAGGTCATTGTGGTGGACGACGGTTCGACCGACGGTACACCGGAGATCGTGCGCTCTCTGCCTTCCGGCTTCACGAAGAAAGTGATCGAGCGCAAGGAGCGCGGTTTGGCTACTGCGGTATTGCGCGGCTTTGCCGAAGCGGAGGGTGACGTGCTCGGCGTGATTGATGCGGATTTGTCGCACCCTACGCATAAGCTGCCGGAGCTGTTGCGCCGTTTGGAGAATAACGAATTGGTCGTGGCTAGCCGGAATATCCCAGGCGGAGAGGTCGAAGAGTGGCCGTGGTATCGACGGTTCATGTCTTGGTTCGCGACATTGCTGACGCGTCCGCTCGGTATCAGGGTCAGCGATCCGATGTCCGGATATTTTTTCCTGCGTCGTAGAGTCTTCGAGCGGGCGGAATTTTCGCCGTTAGGATATAAGATTTTGCTCGAGATACTGGTGAAGGCCAAAGTCACTTCCGTCGCCGAGGTACCTTACGTCTTCCGTAACCGTGAAGTCGGCAAGAGCAAGATGGGTTCACGGGAGACGGTGAATTATTTGCGGCATCTAGCGAAGCTGTATAGTTGGAAGGTGCTCGGTTGACGGTAGGGGATAAAGCGGTTAGATTGGAGTATCAGTATGGAAAGCGCAAAAGGAATCAGCATAAAGGAATTGCGGGCTCGCTGTCAGGCAACTGCGCCGGCGCCTGAAAGAGAGACTTTTACGGGTAAAAAAGCGCGTTTTTTTTCGATTTATTTCACCAAACTTTTTCTTTACACCTCAATAACCCCAAACCAGATAACCGCGCTTTCAGTCTTGGTTTTCTTTTTGGGGGTAGGGCTGTTCTTGTTCCAGTCGCGTGAGTTGTCGATACTGGGCGCTTGTCTGGTGTTTTTTGCCACGGTGCTTGATGGCTGTGACGGTGAGGTCGCGAGATTCAGACGAATCCGCAGTATCGTCGGCGGTACATACGCCGAACCTATCAGCCACGACATCCAGTATGGTCTGATGTTTTTGCCTTTAGGCTTGGCGGCTTCGGTTTTCGTCGGTGAACTCTGGCCTATGGTCGTTGCTTTCGCAGCGTCCGTCGGTAAGCTGCTGACGCGTCTGGCTGAAATCCGGCATTGGCAGCTGCTCCATCCGCGAGGAGTAAGCGATGAAGAAAGGGTCGCTTCCCGGCAGTCGTTGACGCAAAGATCCTCCGCGAGACGTTTTATCTCTTGGTTGAAGCGCAATATATTTTCTTCCAACGGAGTCATATTGCCGCTTCTGCTTGCTGCAATCTTCGACAAGGTCCATTGGTATGTGGCGTTCTACGGAGTTGGTTATTTTGTATTGTGGGTTTTGGTCTTTTGGAGACAATTGAGACAGATAAAAAAGATGCCAGGAGAGGGACAGGCCGCGGATTAGTCGGCGAGCCTGAAATCGATGACGCTTTTCAGCGTTTTTCTGTCTCGGCTGGCGGAAAGAGCTTCGTTCATCCGCGAGAAGGGATAGATGTGCTCCGGTGAGATGTACAGATCGGCTGACAACCGGTCGTCTTTTATCGACTGTAATACCTCATCATGCGTCGTGCCTTCCTCGTAATAGATGCCGTTGAAGAAAGCGAACCCCTGCGGGATGCGGAAAACGTCCAATCTGTAGTCTGTGACTCCGTCCAGTCCGTATACGGCGATTTTTCCTCCGGGTTTCAGGTGCACCAAGCGTCTGTTCAAACCGGCCGCATCCCCGATCGCATCAAGGATCGTATCGAATGGCCCGAAGGACCCGATCGTTTTTTCCGCATCCGGTGATTGATATGAGACGAAGTTGTGCGTGCCGCCCTGAAGGAATGTCCTTTCGCGCGAAGGGTTGCCGCAGACGGTGATATCAGCGTCTTTGTTGCGCGAGTGCTCGACGAAGGCTAACGCATTCGCCCCGGTCCCGAGTATCAGGATTTTTTCCTTCCGTTTCAAGTCCAGTCGGTTGAGGAAGGCCAGGGTCTCGCGCCAAGTGATGACCATCGTAGATTTGACGGGATCCGCGTCGGGCGGCAACTGCTGGTTGACCATGAAAGGACGCCATACTTCTTCGGGGACTCCGTCGTCACGCATGGCTTGCCAATCTACGACGATACCGCGTTCGGCGAACGAGCCCCATCCGGGTTTGACGGAGATCCCGCTTGATGAAGGAAGTTTGTTCACTACCCGTGTCATGAGGTCGCCGATTTTTATGTATTTGACCTTAGATCCGATCTTTTCCACGCGCCCGATGCCTTCGTGGCCCAGGATGGTCGGGAAACGGAGATCGAAGAAGGCGTCGCCGCGGATGGCGTGATGATCCGTGCCGTTGCAGATGGAAGCGCAAAGCACGGTGCATAAGGCATCGTATTCGCCGATAATCGGCTCCGGAATTTCTTGGATTTCCAGTCTTCCGGGTGATTGAATGAGTGCGGCTTTCATGTTAAGGTCTGTTGGATTCTTAAGAAGGGATATTACTCAAATAAGCAAGGAAAGTCAAAGGATATGGCGGAAAAAACAGTGACGGAAACTGCTGTGATCCTGGCAGGGGGACCAGGCAAGAGGCTGGAGGGCTTTGAGACCATCAAACCACTGGTTAGGCTTGGAGGCAAGCCTCTGATTCTTTGGATGATAGAATATCTGCAGGATGTCGGTATCAAGAAGATATTCGTCGTCGTGCCGACTCGGGACACTCTGGTCAAGCGGGCTTTGTTGGGTGAGCCTGCGGTCAAGGCGGAAATCGAATATGTAGAGCAAGATCCCGAATCCAACAGCATGCTGGGTTCGATCGCGGCGATGTCGGGGAGGGCCGAAGGGCCGCTTTTCGTCACGCCGTGCGATTTGATTTTTGAAAAGAATCCATTTGCATTATTCGAACATGGAGATGAGGGAGATGGTTTGATTCGGGTATTAATCGGTACGGATGAGAAGTCCGGAGAGGCTTCAGGCGCGACCGCCCGGGTTGAGCTGGAGAACGACAAGATCGTCAAGACCGGTGTCGATCTGGCGAAGCCGTCGGCATATGAGATCGGGATACTTCATTTGGGCAAGGAAGTCGCTCAGGATTTCTTCAAGCAGGCGGCGACATGTACGGCTGCAAATTCTTTAGAGACTTTGCTCAAGGATTATATCGAGACAGGAAGAGTAAGGTCCGTCGATTATGGCGGCAGCAGATGGTTCGACGTGAACACCCCGGCTGTGCTCATCAGGGCCGAGTTATTCTTGCGTTCGCTATCTTCCCAGCAGAGTTCGGAGCCTCGCGAGCTACGCGCCATGACTTCGCCGATCACTTTGAATTACCAGAAGCCGGTATCCTTCGATGTCTTCGTGGAGCGAGGCTTGCTCGAGAAGATAAAAGAATACGAGATAATTCCGCACGAATCCTACTATTCAAAGCATTGTCTCATCGTCGACAAGAACATCGATAGCCTGTATGGCGAAAAGGTCCTCGCACAGTTCCGGGAGTTGGGCTACAACATGTCGAAGCTGGTCGTCGACCCGGGTGAGTGGTCAAAGAGTGTCGATGTGTATCTACGTTTGGCGAACCAGATCTTGGGTGAAGGCATCGATAAGAAATCCATCATCTTGTCCCTGGGCGGCGGAGTGATCAAGGATATCGCCGGCTTTCTGGCTGCGACGCTTTATCGCGGTGTCGGTTCGATACACATCCCTACGACCGTCTTGGCGCAGTGTGATGCAGCCATCGGCTTCAAACAGGGCGTGAACGGCGAGGGCGGAAAGAATCTGATCGGGAGTTATTATGCGCCATTGAAGATATTAGTCGATCCGGATGTATTGGCGACTTTGGATGACAGGTATGTGAGTGACGGGTTAAGCGAGTGTCTGAAGCAAGCATTCGCACAGGATAAGAAGTATTTCGATTTCTTCGCGGCGCATGAAGGAAAGCCTAAAGATATCCCATTCTTGGAAGACGCAATTCGGCAGAGCATCAAGCTGAAGATCGATTCGTTAGAGAAGGATTTTTATGAGGACAATGTGGCTTTGGTCTACCAATACGGGCATGAGATCGGTCATGCAGTCGAATACCTTTCCGGATACAAGTTGGGTCATGGTGAGGCTGTAGCTGTCGGTATGCGGACTTCGGCGGAATTGGCTTGCCTCATGGGCATAAGCGACGAAGAGACGTTGCGACAACAAGTGGATCTCATGAAGCGCTACGCTTTGCCCACGACCATACCGCGCGACATCAAAGCAGATGACATCATCAACCTGTTGCGGTGCAACAAGAAGTTCCATGGTGGCGAGGCGAAGTTCGTGCTGATCAGGAAGATCGGGGAGATGTGGCACGATCGGGGACACTATTTCGTCTCATGCGGCGATGATGTGATCAGGGAGGCGATCAACCGTAGTTATGAAGAGAGCGTCTGAAGACCTTAAGCATTTCCTGATGAAGGAGTACGGGATCCATCCCGTGGTGCTTTTAGGGTTGGATGATGGCATGATCAACATCAACCATCGGATTAAATCCGAGGAGGGCGATTTCGTATTCAAGCGCTACACCTTAAGGAACCCGCAACAAGTCGCGTATGAGATAGCGGTTCTCGATCGTCTGGCGAAGCACGGCTTCAGTTGTCCGAGGGTCCGTAAGACCTTGGCCGGCAAGAGCCAGACGGTATGGCAAGGGAAGCCGACGATCCTTCTGGATTTTATTCCGGGCAAGCCTCTGAAGAGGTGGAACGCCGAGATTCTGCATCAAGTCGGTAGGATGTTGGGCCAGATGCATATGGCTACCGAAGGCATGAAACTTCCGTCTGTCGATCGGGAGCGTTGGAGCTTCCCGGAAGTCGCGTGGATAATGAAGAATGGCGTGAAGCGTATTTTGGCGTTACGTGACGGTATCCGCGTCGATGATATCTATTTCATGTCGGCCGAGTATGCCACCCTGGGTGACCTGGAGAGACTGCCCACCGGTGTGACGCATCAGGACGTTAAACCGGACAATATCGTGATGGGTAATGATGGAACCATCAGTTTCATAGATTTCGATAATGTCTATGATGACGCTTTGCTGATCGATTTGGCGACGACGATCATCTGGACCTGTTTTCCAGGAGGTGAGTTGGTGAAGGGTTCGCTATCGTCTTTGCTGGCAGGATATGAATCGGTGAAGCCTTTGACGAAGATAGAGAAGCGGCTTTTTTACGATTTGATCCGTTTCAGGTTGTTGCGCGAAGCTTTAGATTGGCCCATGCGATTCTCTACCGAGCAAGCATTGAAGAACCATCGGCACTTCTTGGCTGCGTATCGTGATCTGGCCAAGAGCAGGAAATCCATCGAAAAGATATGGAAGGCTTGACTGGAATAATCATGGCAGCCGGTAGAGGCGTCAGATTGGGTGAGCTGACGCAGGACAAACCTAAACCTTTGATGCAGGTCGCGGGCGTGGAATTGATACGCTTCGGTCTGGCTTTTTTGAGGGATTTGGGTGTCGAGAAACGGATTGTCGTTACAGGTTATGGCGCCGAGGCTCTGTCGTCGGTCGTCCGTCAATTCGATCCTGAATGCGAGTTGATACATAATGATGAATATCTAAAAGGAAGTGCGACGACACTGGAGCGCGCTTTGGCTAAGGTTGATGGGTCGTTCGTGGTCATGACCGCTGACCATATCTTCAGGAAAGACATAGCAGAAAGGGCTAAGCGACAGTTCGGCGGATCGTTGACGATATTCATCGATCGGGATCGCGTCTTGGGCGATGATGACATGAAAGTCTCTCTCGATCCGGGAGACGGACGGGTGTTGAAATTGTCCAAGACCTTGAAGGAGTACGATTGTGGATACGTGGGATTCTCTTATTGCCCCAAGTCATTAATCGGTCTAGTCAAGGAAACTATCGGGGAGGCTGAGGATGTTTTCGGTCCTTCCGCCAACCTGGAACATGTTTGGCAGAGGATGGCGGACATGGGACAGCGCATCGAAACCGCCGATATCAGCGGATCAAGGTGGCTGGAGGTAGATTTTCCGGAAGAGCTGGCAAGGGCGACGGAGGAGGTAAGCAATAATTCATCCTTTTATAATCATTTATGAGCCGTTGTGAGATTTGTGGTTCTGCGGAACGCCGAGAGGTTTGCCATCTTGCTGCACTCAAAAAGGGTGAGCCGAGGAAGGTGATTAATGTCTTATGCATGCGCTGCGGACTGATTTTTAATGACCCGGCGCCGTCTGATGAGGAGCTGTCAAAGTATTACCAGGGTGGGTTTTTGCAGGACAAGACTGCTGCTGGGTATGAAGAAATCGTCTTGAGCGCAGAGAGAAAGAAGAAGAACGAGGGACGGAAAGAATTGCGTGTGATCGGTTTTCTTGAGCCTTTATTGAAGAAGGACACTGATATTTTGGATATTGGCTGCAGCACCGGAGCGTTATTGTCTGATTTGCATGAGCGTTATACCGGTAAAGTCACGGGCGTAGAGCCGGACGAATTATACGTGCGGGTCGCGCGGGAATTTTTTAAACTTCCTGATATTAGGCATGAGTTCTTGGATGATTTCTGCTCGCGTGATCAGGGTACCTATGATCTGGTCATCCTGCGACACGTCTTAGAGCACCTGAAATCTCCGCATAGAAGGATTGAGCAGCTCAAGAACCTACTGACGAGTGAAGGCGCCCTGTATCTCGCATTCCCGAACGGTGCCAGGATGCGCGCATCTCGAGAACTTGCTCATTCTCTTGAATACGGGCATCTGTTCACATATACCCCTTGGTCTATCCATCATCTGTTGAACAGCCACGGCTTGAAGATAGTAAAGTGGGGTTTTGATGATGCCATGCAGTTGCAGATAGCTGCGACGAGGGCGGAGGCGCCATTTGAAGCGGTGCCATTCAATGAATTCTTGGAAGGTTCTGATTCCGAGAAAATGTTTAGTTACATAAAAAGACACGATCGTAGACATTACATGTTTAGGGCGCTTCGAAAGATAAAGAGTTTATTTCCGTTGGGTTTGGGAGGGAGAAGGAAAGCGAGTTAAATATGCAAAGGACCAGATGCCCACTGTGCAGCTCGGATGATGCCCAGATAGTCGCGACAAAAGCCGATTATGTGGAGGATTTGGTCAATGTCGTATGTCGTCGCTGCGGTTTGGTCTATATAGATCCCGTGCCGACGAAAGAGGATTTGGATAGTTATTATCACAAACAATTCATCCAGGAGCGTCACCATATTGCGTCTGTCGACGAAGCGAGGGAGAGGGCGAAAAACAAGAAGAGTCTGGAGAAATATCCAGTCGATAGCATAAAAAGATTTCTGTCTGCGGATTCTAAGGTCTTGGAGATCGGCTGCGGATACGGATTTTTTTTGAAAAGGATCAAAGACGAGTGCGGTGCGCAGGTTTTTGGAGTCGAGCCGTCAGAGGTCTCGGGGAAATTCGCGGCGGAGGAATATGGGATCGAGGTGTTCCATGGGTTGTTGGACGATTACTTGTCGCAAGCCGACGGGCGTAAATTCGACATGATCATCATGCACCACGTGTTGGAACATATCAGCGAACCGGTCGCGGCTTTGAAGAGGCTGACGCAAAAATTATCGCCTGGCGGGAAATTTTATATCGTCGTGCCCAACGTGACCGAATTGCAGGAGCCGGTCGAGGCGTTTTTCCAATATCCGCACGTCGTCAGTTATTCGCCCTGGAGCTTGAATCATGCTTTGAATCTGTCTGGCCTGAAGACAATCAGCCTGAACCCACGGTTGAGGCCTCCGCGGAGCGGCTTGGAGGCCGTAGCTACGAGGTTCGAAGAGCCGGAGAATATGGTCAAGGCCAGTGCTTTTTCCGTCGGGAGCGAGCCAAGTGATGTGGTGCGGGTGATTCGGAAGGCGAAGCTGGTGTATGGCCTGTTGCGTGGCGTAAAAGGAGCGGTGGAGAGGGTCGTGCCTGGACGATTTATCCAGCCTTTAAGCCTCAAAGTCAGACGGCTGATCCGTAAGATCGGCGATTCTTTTTGATATGGAAAACAACGATAACGGAACGCTAGAACCGGTGCGTTGCCCAGTCTGCAAGAGTGATGACGGCTTGGTATTGGATGAGAGGTCGTCTGCGGGCAAAAAATTGCGCAGCGTCATCTGCAGACGATGCAGCCACGTGTATCTGAATCCGCGAGCCAGGCAAGAGACGTACGATGAATTCTACCGCAGCGGATTCAGCCTTGAGTTCAACAAGATCGACGATCGTGAGGGTCTGGTCGCCTTAGCGGACAGCAACAAAGCGAAGACGGCGAGGCTGCTGAAATTCATCACGCCGTACATCCGTCCTGGTATGAGGGTCTTAGAGATCGGCGCTGGTTACGGCAATGTCTTGGCGGCATTAAGGGATGACTATCAGGCGCAGGAGGTCGTGGGTATCGAACCTGATCCCATCGGGCAAAAAGTGGCGCATGAGGTTTTTGGACTTGAATTGTTGCCTGGGGTGTTGAGTGAACATATCGCCCGCCTTTCAGACGGGAAATTCGATCTGATCATCATGCACCACGTGCTTGAACATTTTCTGCAGCCTGATGAGGTGGGGGACGCGCTGCGGAAGCTGTGTGCCGAGGATGGTGCAGTGTATATCGGCGTACCGAATATCTGTGCGCTGACGGTCCCGCGGAACATGTATTTCCGTTTTCCGCATGTCCAATATTTTTCGCCCTTCAGCCTATTCTTGTTTTTGCGGCGCAATGGTTTTAAGGTCGTAGCGCACGGGCCCTTCGATCAACCGTTGACTGTGGTTGCGATGCCTTTCGGCTCGACAGCGGCACAGGCAACGAGCTGGGAAGCTGCGATCAAGACAAGCGTGCCCTACGACAAGGTCGTAAGTCTGGTGAAGCGCGGCCATCTAAAGCAGTCATTAAGGCTTTTTGTGCGGGATAGGCTCAAACCAATGATCCCAAAAAAAATAAAGCTCGTCCTGAAGAAGATAGTGCACTGATATGCCACAAGAAATGATAACTATCGCATTTGCCGTCAGTCGAGGATTGGTGTGCAGGAACATCCTGCGCACCGGCGTGCTTGAGGAACTGTTGAAGGATCCGCGCATCATGGTGTTGATTCTTTTTCCTCGACGTGAGGGCGGGGTGCCGGAATATCTGCGTGAAGAATTCAATCATCCGCGCATCGTCATCGAAGAGATCGAAGAGATTTCCGAATCAAGGTGGGTCAGACGTTTGTGGAAACCCGTCGTGAATAACCTGGTCTATACCGAGTCCACGGATTTGTTGGCGCGGGAAGGCAGCGCCAAGGTCAAGCCCGTGCCGGCATGGTGGTACCCCATCCATCGGAGGCTGTTCGGTTTTTTGTCCAGGTTCGACGCGCTCAAGAAGATCGCGCGTAACTGGGATGTCAGGCTTTTTCCGATAAGAAAATACGATGATTTGTTCGCGCGCCATAAACCAGCGGTAGTTTTTGCCGGCTCCATCATCTCGAATTTTGACACGTGTATCATCAAGGCCGCCCGTAGGCATGAAGCCAAGGTTGTCACCATGCAAAAAGGGTGGGACAATCTGCAGCGCCAGTTGGTCAGGGTCATCCCGGAAATGTTTTTGGTGCAGAATAAATTGATGGCTGAAGCGTCACAACAGGTCCAAAGGTTCGATCAGGCGAACATTAAGCTGACGGGTTTCCCGCAGTTCGATATTTATGTTCATCAGCAAGGCTTGCCGACGCGTGACGAGTTTTTCGGCAAACTCGGTCTTGATCCCGGGACGCGACTGTTTTTCTTCGGTTCGGAGGGCCACTGGACTCCGCAAGACGATTTGGTGATCGAACGGTTGCTGGAGATGCGCAATCGCGGCGAGTTTCCGTTTCCGGTGTCTTTCATCCTGCGGCCGCATTTCAGCGATGTGCAGAAGGAAAGGTATAAGCGGTTCAAGGGTCTGCCGGGAGTTTTCGTCGACGACGAATATCGTTGGAGCAGCTTCTTTTATGATTACTGGGATCCGGCCAAGGATGACATGGTTAAATTGGCGTGCGAACTTAAGTATGCGGACGCAGTAATATGTTATGCGTCGACTTTGTCGTTAGACGCTGCTTGTTTGGATAAGCCGACCATCAATGTATCTTTCGGTTCCTTCATCCGACCGGACGGTACCGATTCGACGTCGAATCTGTATAAGATGGAACATTATCTGCCGGTCGTCGCGAGCGATGCCGTCGAGATAGTGCATGATCCGGAAGAGCTGAAGAAAGCGATGATCCGATCGGTTGACGAGCCGTCTTACCGTGCTGCGGGTCGACGGACGCTGCGTGAGACGATGTGCGGTCCTTTGGACGGGAACTCCTATCTTCGCGTCGCGCAGGCTTGTCTGGATCTGGTAAAGTGATAATCTCAAACATATGCCAACAATAGCCATCATGGGTACGGGAATGGTCGGGGGAGCGCTTGAACGCTATTTCAAGACGCAGAATATGCAGACGGGATTGTTCGATCCGCCCAAAGGATTATCCGATACGGACATCCTAGGCAACGCCGAAGTAATATTCGTGGCCGTGCCTACGCCTTACTATCTGGACGGTTCGGGTTTTGATGATTCTTTCATGCGCGCCGCGATCGACGCCATCCCCGAAGCGGGAAAGACGATCGTCCTCAAATCGACTATCACGCCAGGCACGACGGAGCGTTTTCAGGCCATGTATCCGCAGCATCGCATATTGTTCAACCCGGAGTTCCTGACCGAAACGACGGCGGATAGCGACATGCAGCATCCCAAGAGGCAGATCATCGGATATACGCCGGAGAGCCGACGCGATGCGGAGCTGGTGATGGGGCTTTTGCCGCGCGCGCCGTTCGAAAAGATTGTCAGCGCGAAAGAGGCGGAGATGGTGAAATATTTCGGCAATGCTTTTTATGCGTTGAAGGTCGCATACGCCAACCAGATGTACGATCTGTGCCAGAAGATGGGCGTGGATTATGATGCGGTCAAGGAATGCGCCAAGGCCGAGCCGATGATCGTCGGGGACCCGCACAACACACACCTGGAGATTTTCCATAAAGGCTATCGTGGATATGGCGGCAAGTGCCTGCCTAAAGATACGCGTTCGATAGTCCAGCTGGCGGAGAATATCGGAGTGGATCTGACGCTGCTCAAAAAAGCAGAGGAATATAACAATGAGCTGCAGACTTCCCAAGGGATAGATATTCAATGGAGAGAAGGCAGCCCGGATAAAAAATAATCTTTCTTCATATGTCACACTATCTAGTCACCGGCGGCGCCGGGTTCATCGGATCGAACCTTGTCGATAAGCTGATCGAAGCTGGCCACCAAGTACGCGTACTCGATAACCTTTACACGGGCAAGCGATCCAACGTGAATCCGGCGGCGGAATTCGTCTTGGCTGATTTCACCAAGCTGGATGAAATTAAGCCGCACTTCGCGGGCATCGACGGGGTGTTCCATGTAGGAGCGATTCCGCGCATACCTCTTTCGATCGAGCAGCCGATCGAGACCATGCAGGCGAATGTTATGGGGACACTGAATGTCCTGGTGGCGGCACGGGACGCCAAGGTCAAGCGCGTCGTTTACTCGGCATCCTCGTCAGCTTATGGGGATCAAAAGGAAATGCCGCTGAAACCGGAGATGCGGCCTAATCCGTTGAATCCGTATGCTCTGCACAAGTACGTCGGTGAATTGTTGTGCGAGGAATTCAGCCGTCTGTATGGCCTGCCGACCGTGTCGTTGCGTTATTTCAATGTTTATGGCCCGCGTATGGCGAATGATGGGGCATATGTGACGGTCATCGCCGTCTTCATGCGGCAGCGTAAGGCCGGTGAGCAACTGACCATCGCGGGAGACGGCGGACAGACGCGTGACTTCACACACGTCTACGATGTCGTGAGGGCGAATATGCTGGCCATGGAATCGCCGAAGGTCGGGAAGGGTGAGGTCGTCAATGTCGGCGCAGGTGAAAAACACAGCGTCAACGAGATAGCAGGAATCGTCGGCGGCGAATCGGTACACATCGAAGCCCGTCCGGCGGAGGCGCGAGATACCTTGGCGGAAATTTCTTTGACCACTGAATTGATCGGATGGACGCCGCAAATCAAGTTCGTGGATGGTTTGAGGGAGCTGTTGAAGTCGGAGGGGTTGGAGGCGGTGGTTGAGTAAGGGAGCATCTGGTAGTGGGTAGTCTTTATTTTGTAGCTAGTATCTAGTAGCTAGTAGCTGGTATTGGGTTCGACATACTAGCTACCAGCTACTAGATACTGAATACGTTTTTCACGTGCCCTGCCGTCTCAAAATTATCCCAATCGTTTTAAGTAAAATGGCGACATCGAGCAGCGGCGAACGATTTTTGATGTAGTACAGATCGAACTGGACTTTTTTCAGGTTGTCTTCGATCGTTGAGGCATAGGGAAAATTGACCTGTGCCCAGCCGGTGAGACCGGGACGCGCCAGGTGACGCAAATTGTAGTAGGGCATCTGCCTCGTGAGTTCTTCCACGAACTCCGGGCGTTCAGGACGTGGTCCGATGAAAGAGAGGTCGCCGCGTATCACATTCCAGATTTGAGGGAACTCATCCAGACGTGTCTTGCGCAGAAAAGACCCGAACTTCGTCACGCGCGGATCGTTGGCGGTGGCGAACTGCGGCTTGCCTTGGGCTTCGGCATCCTGACGCATGCTGCGGAATTTCCAGATGCGGAAAGGTTTGCCGTGTTTCCCGATGCGGATATGCGAGTATAAGACAGTGCCAGGGGAAGTCAGTTTTATTCCCAGAGCGACAAAGGGATAGATGAGCAGGGTGAAGATGCCGAACGGGATGGCGAGCAGGATGTCGGCGACGCGTTTGACGGCGTCATACCAGACTTTGTCGTGTTCGCGCAGATTCTCGAGGAACCAGGTCTGTGACACGTATTCCAACGGCACACGACCTGTGACCGTTTCCTCGAGGGAAGCTCGATCCAGCAAGGCGACCGGCGTGAACAGCGTCCGATAAAGGGAATCGCGCAATCCAGGGATTTCCTCGGTACGATGTCCGAGCACGATCGTATGGATATTTTTTTCTTTCAGGATGGAATCGATCAATTCGATGCTGACGTACCAGGTGATGGTGCCATCATCGAAGCGCGTCCCTGGCGATGTCTCGGCAACGGCCACAAGCTCAAAACCCATGGCACTGGTCTTCAGCAGGCTGTGCAGGCGTTCGGCGTCGTTCGCATGTCCGACGAACAGGATGCGGTTGCGGAACAAAGATGGAGCGATATAGCGGTTGAAAGCCAGACGCCAGGCATAACCGAGAAGCAGGATGAGCGCGAAGTCCAAAATAAGATTCGTGCGAGGCGCGATCCCGAACATCGGGAAAAGATAGAAGAAAGCCAGGGCGATGACTAAGTTGGCCAGCATGCCTTCGAGGAAGGTGCGGAAAAACGCCAGGTTGTCTTTGACGAGTTTGAGGTTATACAGGCCGACGATGTAGAAGACGAGCAGCCAGATGAAACCCAGCGTCGTGAAGGGGAGCGCGTGCATTTCCCATGTCGCGATTTCTATCCGTCCATAGCGCAGCAAGAGCGTCAGTATCAGGGCGAGTTGGAAGACGGCAAAATCGCCGGCTACGAGGATGAGCCTTTTCAGTTTGAGTCCGAAGTTGAACATGGCATTAGAGTGTCAAATTTTAGCCGTTTCGTCCAGCATTTGCCCGTTGTTGGCCGAGGACTTACCATAAGGTCATGTTTAGGGTAGTTTTCCCTGGAGTTTGCTTTTACGCTCTTGCTTCGGCATTTTTCGTTTTTGTTTCAACGCAGTCAGTCCATGCTGCGGTTGTTGATGACACATTCGCAGGAAAACAGTGGTATTTGGAGCCGATAAATGCTCCGCAGGCTTGGGACGTATCGACCGGTACGGATGATGTCGTCGTAGCCGTTATCGATAGCGGAATCGATATCGATCATCCTGATTTGAAGGATAACATCTGGTTGAACAAGAATGAGATCGCAGGGAACGGCAGGGATGATGACCAGGATGGCCATATTGACGACGTGCACGGCTGGAATTTCGTATATGGCGACGGAGAGGTGCGCCCGAGACGATCGAGCAACGGCAGCAAGGAAGCCTATCTTCACGGTACGGCAGTCGCTTCGCTTGTTGCGGCTAAAGGAAACGACAGTATCGGAATTTCGGGCGTGGCGTGGAATACCAGGATCATGCCGCTGGTGGTTTTGGGCCAGGACGGTTACGGGCAGGACGGGGACATCATCAACGCAATAAGATATGCAGTGGCGCATGGCGCGGATATCATCAATTTGAGTTTCGTGGGTAGTGATTTCAACCAAGGGTTGGACAATGCGATCAGCGAAGCTGCGGCGCAGGGGGTCTTGGTGGTGAGTGCGGCGGGAAACGGAAAGACGAGTTCAGGCGATAATCTGGATCTGGTGCCCGGTTATCCGGCTTGCGACAAGGGTGTGGCCGGACGTGGTGTTTTGACAGTCTCGTCCGTCGACCAAACGCGACGACGTTCGCCATATGCGAATTTCGGTTCATGCGTGGATTTGAGCGCTCCTGGCTATGACATCTTTGCGGCGCGTCCGGTCAAGGATCAGAAGACCGGTTTGCCGGGTTCGGGATACGTCGGTGAATTAAACGGTACGTCTTTGGCCGCACCGTTGGTCAGCGGGGTCGCGGCTTTGTTGAAAGCGCATCATCCGGAATGGGGCGCTATAGAGTTGGCGGAACGCCTTAAGGATACGGCGAGCAGTTTGCCGCAGGGCGTAGCAGGGTTAGGCAGCGGGATTGTCGATGCGGCTCGAGCCTTGTCGGATGACGAACAGACGGAATCATTCGGACCGTTGCACCTCCAAGCGGCTGATCAGGGCCGATCGCCGGAGGTCAGGGTGCTTGCAGCGACGGGAAAAGAATTGACGCGTTTTTCTGTCGGTGGCGGAGGCGATAGGCGGGGTTTGCGCGCCGCTTTTGTGCGTTGGACGGGCAACGATCTGCCCGAGATCGCCGTCGTTTATCAGAACGATCCGTCAGGTTTGTGGCGTATTTTCAGTTTCGACGGTCTGTTGTTGGCTGCAGGAGAACTCGGGTCAGTCGACGGCGGACTCTATTTGGCGGCTCAAGATTTGCAGTCACGGGGCTCGGACTCGCTTTTCATGGGAGAGACGGAAGGCGACAGAGCCTGGTTGGTGGCGCAGAAAAATCCATCGCCTCAATCGGTCAGCGGCCTGGGACAAGGTATGAGGGGTTTGGTCGCGCTTTCGGTAAACCGGCCAGTTCCTTCATTCCTGGTCGCGCCGGCTGCGGGTGATGGTCGATTGGTCGTGCTGGGCGACGGCGGAAAGGTGTTGTCTTCTGGAAATATCGATGCGCCGAGGAGCGATGGCGGCTGGATCGTGCGCCGGTCGCGCGATGTGTCGAGTAACGGTGTTTTTGACTTATCAACGGTTGGTGAGCATCTGATGTTTGTCGAGGATGCGACTGGATTGAATCTCGTGGAGGGTGAAATGAAGGTTTCGCGTTGGCTGCAATCTCCGGCGGGCGAACCAGCGGAAGACGGATGGCGTTTGTTTGAGATATGGCCCAGATGATGGATGGCGTGAACAAGATTTTGGCGGCGATAAAAAGGGAGCGGAGGCGACTGATGATATTCTTCGCGGTCGGTGTTTCGGCTAATGCCTTGGTCATCGGGATGTACGCTTTATTGTCGCGCGTCGTCTGGCCTGGCGGACCGAAGACTTTCGAATACGCGCTGTGCGTCATTCTTGGGACGATAGCGAATTTCGAAGCCAACCGACGCTTCACTTTTTTGGCGGCGAGGTCTTATGGCGCTGCGCTGCGTTTCGCGGCAGTGGCCGTGGTCGCGATCGGCTTGAGCAGCTTGTTGTTCTGGTTGGGCCACGACGTCTTCCATATACACGACATCTTGATGGCTGTAGCCAACGTATTCATCATCGCGGTCTTCACTTTTTCCGCTCATCGCCTGTTTACCTTCCATCCCGAACCGTGGAGATTATTCAGCAAACAACCGGTTAAAGGTAGCACCGAGGGAGCGAGTGGGTTATAATTGACCAAAACATGGAAAACAAACCAATTTTCGACAGGAAGAACGTGGTCGTGACAGGTGGCGCGGGATTCATCGGTTCGCATCTGTGCGAACGTCTGCTCAAGGATTCGCGCGTCATCTGCGTGGACAATTTCATCACCAGCTCGCTCTCCAATATCGAGCACTTGCTGCAGGAACCGAACTTCGAATTCATCAACCACGATATCATCCAGCCGCTGGATCTCGAGAATCTGCCCGAGCTTGAGCGCTTCAAGATCAGGTTCCAGGGCATCCAGGAGATCTATCATCTCGCTTGTCCCATCTCGAAGAGGCATTTCGATGATTTCAAGATAGCGACCGTGCTGACGAATTCGGTCGGGATCAAGAATGTCTTGGACTTGGCCGTGAAATACCGCTCCAAGATGCTGTATGCGTCCTCAAGCGTGCTTTACGGTTCACGCCAACCGGACAAACAATATTATTCCGAAACAGACGAGTGCCATATCGACCATTTGACTTCGCGCGGCGCTTACGACGAAGGCAAGCGTTTCTCCGAAGCCATCATGCAGACCTATGCCGACGTCTATGGTTTGGATGTGAAGATCGCGCGCATCTTCCGGACGTACGGCCCGCGCATGAAGATATTCGACGGTAACCTGATCCCGGACATGATCCTGAATGCGTTGGATAACAGTGATATCGTTATAACCGGTTCCGAGGAGACACGGACGTCTTTGGCGTTCGTGACGGATATCGTGGATGGAATGGTTAGGCTCATGTCGACGCCGGTGGATATCACCGTTTTGAACCTCGGATCAGACCAGGAGCTGCGCCTCGTATCGGTCGCGCAAAAGATATTGGAGATGACGGGTTCGCGTTCGCAGGTCAGGTTCGAGATGCCTTTTTCGCATTACGTCGAAGCAGGGATGCCGGATGTGACGCGTGCCAGGGATATCCTGGGTTGGATTCCGCTCGTCAGATTGGATGACGGGTTGCAGAAGATGATAGATTTTTCAAAGTCGCATCGTAATTTAGTCTCATTCTAAAAAATATATGGATGAAAAGTTGGATCTCGAAAAGAAGAATATACTGGTCACGGGCGGCGCCGGTTTCATCGGTTCGTACTTGTGCGAAAAATTGCTCGAGGGCGGAGCGCGGATCATCTGCGTGGATAATTTCATCACCTCGCAGGAATCGAATATCGACCATCTGCTGAAGAATCCGGATTTCGAATTCATCCGTCATGACTTCACACAGTCTTTCGATCCGGAGATCTTCCCTGAATTAGGGAGGTTCAAGATAAAATTCCAAGGCATCCAGGAGATCTATCATTTGGCGTGTCCGACCAGTCCGAAGAAATTTGATCAATATAAACTGCAGACGCTTTTGGCGAATTCGTTGGCCGTGAAGAATGTCTTGGATTTGGCGGTGCGTTATCACGCCAAGATCATGCAGGCTTCGGCTTCCGTGGTGTACGGCCCGCGGCTCGCGGATAACGCGCCGTATAAGGAGGACATGTTCGGTTCGGTCGATATGTTGAGCCAACGTGCATGCTATGACGAAGGCAAGCGTTATGCCGAGACGATGTTCGAGACGTATCGGCAGGTGCATGGGATCGAGACGAGGATTGCGCGTATCTTCCGTACATATGGTCCGCGCATGCCCTTGTTCGACGGCCAGATGATCCCGGATTTCGTCACTAACGCTTTGGATAACAAAGACCTCGTCATTTATGGTGACGAGACTTTCCGCACGTCAATCGTGTATGTTTCGGATGTCGTGGATGGGATGACTAAGCTCATGGCTGCGCCGAACGATATCGGTCCGGTGAATATCGGCAGCGATTTGGATATGCCGCTCGTGGATGTCGCGCAGCGGATCATCGAGATGACGGGTTCGACTTCGCACATCACCTTCGAACCGCCGCTCTTGTTCATGTCGGAGTTAGGTTTGCCGGATATCGCCAAAGCCAAAGAGAGGTTGGGATGGTTGCCGCTCGTCAGATTGGATGAAGGGTTGAAGCGGGCGATCGATTATACGATTGCGCATAAGAGTCTGTTGGGGTTCAAAATGGGGTAAGAAACCACTTAGTACAAAAAATATCGCGCTGCGGGGCTCGTTTCAGTCTATCTCGAACAGGTCCTCACGCGATATTTTTTGTACTAAGTGGTTTTAGGGAAGGAAGGAAAAAAAAGGAAGAACTGGTGTTTATTTATTTAAACGTGTAGCCCCCGCAGCGAGAATAGCTTGCGGGGGCTGGATAGATAGATGTTGCCGCGGTCGACGGTCGACCGCGGCCGGGGACAAGGCCAGGACCGGGTTACTGCCAGCCTTTCCACCTTTGGTTTTTAGGCGACTCTGGTGACGGCGACTAGCGCCCACAGAGCCGACAGCCCACCGCTAGGGGCGACCAATAGGCATACCGCCGTCGCAAGCCAAGACGTCCCGACTGTCTTGACCCTACAGGTACGAAAAGTTGAGTTTTTGGTACGATTTTTGGCGACGGTTTCGCTTGTGACTAGTTTCGTCTTTTACCTGGAAAAGGTCAAGAAGCGCACGTTTCGATGAATATAGGGTGTAGTCAAAAATTGTGGGATAGCGTAAGCTAAGCGCATGCGGATTATTGCCGTAATTCCGGCGTATAACGAAGAAAAACGGATAGGTGAGACTATCCGCAAAGTACGGCCGTTGGTGGACGGCGTGGTTGTTGTTGATGACGGTTCGAGCGATGCTACGTTCGATACGGCTATGCAGTCTGGTGTTACTGTCTTGCGCCATGCCATGAACCGCGGCCAGGGCGCGGGGCTTAAGACAGGGACTGAAGCGGCGTTGCAGATAGGCGCTGACGTGATCGTACATATCGATGCAGATGGCCAGCATGATCCGAGTTTTATCCCTGTTCTGGTCGATCCGATCAAGCGTGGTGAGGCGGATGTCGTCATGGGTTCTCGGTTTATGGGTTTGCGGCCGGAAGGGATTCCGCTATCGCGTCGGTTGTTGCATCGCGCCATAAAAATCTTCAACGCGCTCGTCATGGGCATCCCGCGCAAGCTGACGGATCCGCAGAGCGGTCTGCGCGCGATGAACTCCGAAGCGTCGCGACGGCTCGACTTCAGGCAAGATAGGATGGCGCATTGTTCTGAATTGCTTCGTTTGATCACGCGTTCGGATTTGCGTTGGGTGGAGGTGCCGGTCAAGGTCACTTATTCCGAAGATACCCTGGCGAAAGGCAACAAGAATCTTGATGCAGTGAAGATCGCCTGGCAGCTGTTCATCGGGATGTTCAGTAAATAAAAATATGTCATTTCGAGCTTGTCGAGAAAACTTCCATCTGGAAGATCCCTCCGCTCCGGTCGGGATGACATTTACAATATGTTGATACAAATCGTACTTATCGCAGTCTTGCTTGGAGCGTTGTATGTGACTTGGCGCAGGATGAGACAGAACGTGATAACCCTCGGCGAGACGTTGCTTTGGTCTGTGTTGTGGATCGGTGCCGGGGTCGTTATCGCGTTGCCGCAGACCGCTACGCTTGTCGCCAATTTCTTCGGTGTCGGACGCGGTTCTGACTTCGTCATCTATGCATCGGTCGTGACGTTGTTCGTTCTGGTGTTCAAGATTTTCGTCTCCATGGAAGGTTTGGAACGCAAATTGACCGAGATGGTACGGCGCGACGCTTTACGCGACTTACCGAAAAAAGAAGATGCCGGATAACTTTCCGAAAGTCGATGTCCTCGTCCTGCTCTATAAGAACGCGCAATTCATGCGCGCTTTGTTCGAAGGTGTTGCGGCGCAGGATTATCCGCGTGAAGCTTGGCGTTTGAAATTCATCGACAATAATCCTGGCGATGGGACGTTGGATGAAGTGAAGCGGCTAATGCAGGAGTATGCGGGTCGTTTGCCTGAAGTGGTGATTCGTGAACCCGGGGAAAATCTAGGTTTCACGGGCGGCAATAATATTCTCTTCCGAGAATCGGCGGAAGAAGGAGTTGATTATGTCTATCTGTTGAATGGCGACGCGGCTTTCGAGATCGGTGCGTTATCAGCCGCGGTACGCGTGGCGGAAGCGGATGAAAAGATCGGTGCGGTCCAATCCTTGCTTGTGCTGCAACAGAATCCTGACGAGATAAATTCGTGGGGTAATGCCTTGCATTATCTCGGTTTCGGTTACGCTTATGGCTATCATAAGAGAAGGAAGGAAGCGCCGCGAAATGTCGTTGATATCGCGTATCCCTCCGGAGCTGGGGTATTGTTGCGCGTCTCTGCCGTCGCGCGGGCTGGCGGTTTGTTCCAAGAGAGGTTTCAGGCTTATCACGAAGATCTGGATTTGGGTTGGCGTATCTGGTTGGCTGGATACCGTTGCGTCATGGCGCCGCAGAGCGTGGTGCAACATCATTACGAATTTTCACGTTCGATCCAGAAATGGTTTTGGATGGAACGCAACCGGTGGTTCGTGATCCTCATGAACTATAAGATCGCGACTTTAGTCTGGCTCGCGCCGCAATTGATCGCGGCAGAGTCGGCTTTGTGGGTTTTTGCCGTCGCCAAAGGTTGGTGGAGGGATAAGCTTAAGGTGTATGGATATTTCTTGAAAGCAGAGACGTGGCGTTACATCGCCGATCAAAGAAAAGCGGTGAACGGCTTTCGGGTGCGACGCGATCGTGAAATATTAGCCATGACCTCGCCGACGATCGCCTATCAGGATGTGGAGAGCTGGCCGGTGAAGGCGCTGCTGAATCCTATCGGGAAAACGTTGCACTGGGTGACTAAGATGGTTGTGTTGTGGTAGTTCGAGATTCGTCGTTTTTGTGTTTTTCTGTCATCCTCGCGAAGGCGGGGAACCAGGCCCTTCTGGATTCCCGTCTGCACGGGAATGACGAAGGTTGAAGTGTGGTATTGCTTGAGAAGAAATCAGAAGAATAAGTATGAAAATAATCCATCTATCGTGTGTTGCACCGCCGCAGGTTGGCGGCATCGGAAAAGTCGCGGCTAAAGAAGTCGAGTTTTTGAGGCAACGCGGAATCGAGGCGGATTTGTTTTCTGCTGGGATGCCGAGTTTCCCGGCGCTGTGGAGATATGGGAATACGGCGGTGGCGAATCCCTGGGGGCTGAAAAAGCTCATCAAGGGTTATGACATCGTGCATCTGCATTTTCCTTTTTATGGGACGGCAGAAGTGTTGGCAATATTGAAGATACTTGGCGCGAAACAACGCGTGGTTATGACTTTGCACATGGATGCGCAGGTCGAAACGAAGCGGAATTGGATTTTGGGCGTGAACCGGATGTTTTTTCAGCCGTGGGTCGTGGGCAGTGCGGATGCTTTGTTGTGCAGCTCTTTGGATTACATTAAGCATTCTTCGTATAAGAAGTTCGTCGGTTCGGCGAGGCTGCATGAGCTGCCGTTCGGTGTCGATGAAGAGAGATTCACGCCTATCGATGACGTACTGCGTGCTGAATGCCGCGAACGGTTCGGGATCCCCGAAAATTTTAAAGTTGTTTCGTTCGTAGGTGGAATGGACAGGCCGCATGCGTTCAAGGGTGTCGATGTCCTGCTGAAGGCATTCGCGGAATTGCCGCAGGATACTTTTTGTCTGTTGTGCGGCGAGGGTGAATTGAGGTCGGGTTACGAAAAGTTGGCGCATGAAATCGGGGTTTCTGAGCGCGTTAAGTTCGTGGGACGTGTAGAAGAACCGGATTTGCCTGACGTCTATCGTGCCGGTGATGTTTTCGCTTTCCCTTCCACTTCCGGCGCTGAAGCGTTTGGTTTAGTCGCGGTCGAGGCACAGGCTTGCGGCATCCCAGTAGTCGCGTCTGATTTACCGGGTGTCAGGACGGTCGTTGAAGATAAAGTGACGGGATTCCTGTCGCCGCCCGGCGATGCTCAGGAGTTGGCAGCGCATCTGCGTTTGTTGCTTGAGAATCCGGGCATGCGGGATGAGATGGGAAAAGCGGCACGCCAAAAGGTGCTGGAGAAATTCACCTGGAAGAGGCATATCGATGGGTTGGTTGAGGTGTATACTTCTTTGAAGTCATGAGAATCGCCATCATCACGAACGACTATCCACCCGAGAGTAAGGGCGGAGCCGGACGCATCGCCGCGACGTATGCGGATTTTTTGGGAGAACGCGGACATGAGATAAAAGTCTGGGGACCGAGCGATGATTTTAAGACACTCTTGAGAAAGTCGGTGCTTGGGCGTTTGAGTTTTCACCTGCGGGATCTGATGCCGCGTAAAGTGATTGTCGATGAGATAGTCACTTGGAAGCCGGATGTCGTGATTAGCCATAATCTGACGGGTTGTGGGATGGGGACGGCGTGGAAAATAAAAAGGTCCCTCGATTTCGCTGCGCTGCATTCGGGACGACACGTCAGGTGGGCCCATTTTTTGCACGATGTTCAGTTGTTTGAGCCATCGGGACAGATTATTTACGGCGAATCTTTTGGTCTGTCGAGAAGTCTGTGGCGTCGGGGTTGGGCGGGATTGAGGAAAAAGGCTTTGGGAAATCCTGACGTGGTCATATCGCCGACGAAATGGCTTTTGGGACAGCACGTAGCGCGAGGTTTTTTTGTTGATTCGAGGCAGGAAGTGATTCCGAACCCAATTAGTTTTTTCTGTCATCCTCGCGAAGGCGGGGATCCAGCAGTGCAGGGCCTGGATTCCCGTCTGCACGGGAATGACGAAGAAGATTTTAGAATGACAGAAGGAGGCCGCGATAGAAAACAAATTCTCTTTGTCGGTCGGCTGGATGCGGATAAGGGTGTGGGTCTGTTGTTGGAAGGTTGGCGCATCATTCGTGATTCTGTGGAGCGTTTGGTTTTTGTGGGAGATGGGAGGATGCGACGTGCGATAGAAAGTATCGGTGACACGAAAATCGAAGTGAAGGGGAATCTAGCGCCGCAAGATGTCGCCAGAGAGATGTCGCGTAGCGGCGTCGTTGTCGTGCCGAGCTTGGTCATGGAAAATCAACCCACGGTCATCCTCGAAGCGTTGTCTAGCGGATGCAATGTTGTAGCTTCAGACGTCGGCGGAGTAAGCGAAACTTTAGGCCGAGTTGGTCGGCTTTTTAAGCCTGGTTCGGTCGATGATTTGGTCAGAGCTGTGCGCGAAGCGCTGGCAGCCCCGGAGACGGATCTGGAACGTGATGCGGCCGTGAAAGAAATCTTACAGGCTCACGAACCGTCGGTTTGTGGTGCTGCCTTGGAAGGCTTGCTCAAGTCGAATTTATAGACTTTGATCGAGTTGCCGACCCCTTTTGTGGCGTCGCCGAATTCCATCTCTTCGTCGGCGATGGCCGACAAGGCTTCGTTGGTCATTTCGGCGCGCCACCAATAATCATTGATGACGACATAGACCAGGCTTGAATCGCCCAAGCGTCCGGCTTCTTGCGCAGCAGCGCGCGTGGGATCTTTGTAGGTCATGTCGAGATAGATCTGGTAAAGCGGACCGCCGGTAGGAATCGGATAGTAGAAGACGTCGTCAGCGGCATAGCGTTGGAAACCGAATTGCAGGACAGCGGCGGCTGATACGCTTTGGTTGGCCAGCACGGTGTAGGGATGTTTGTCTGCGTCGCTCTGGATGGCGCGTACCGCTTCGATATCTGTCGCGCTGGTGCTCCAACCGCGTCCAACGACCATCGCGTCATGTCGCGGTAATGAATTGAAGGCTAGACCAGCGCTGAAACTCAAGAGTAGTACGATCGTCGCTGTGCCTCGCAAAAGTCCGGCGGTTTTTGTTTTTTCCAGCAGTGCGGTGATGCCCGGGAGAGCTGCGGCGAAAAGTAGCATGATCGACATCGTATTCAACCGATCAGCGTAGTTGCCACGTTCGTAGTCGATGAGGAAAGCGAATTCTCCCGCTGACTTGAGTAATGCGCCGACGATAAGGAAGAGTATGGCTGCGGCTAAAGCCATAGCGTAAGGCGTGCGACGGATGTCCTTGCGGGTCAGGGTAATGATGGAAGCCAAGAGCAATAGACAAGGTAGTGCCTGTTCGGCCAACGTGGACCAAGCCGGCCAAAAGACGTAATGATTGCCGATGTAGGGCAGGAAATGTCCCAGGAAATCTGACCAGGGTTGGAGCGAGAAGATGGTTTGGGGTTGCCAGTTGATGAGCGTGTTGCCGCTCTTGCTCAACACAAGAAACATGGCTGGCACGGAGATGGCGGATCCGATGACGAAGAGCGAGGCTAAAGCGCCGAATATCATCTTGATCCGTGGTGTGTTTCCTGCTTTAGCCAATAGGATGGTGATGACCATCAGGCTGAAAGGAATGCCAGCGAGGGGATGAGCCGCGACGCCCCAGGCAGTTAGGATGAGCGGAGCAATGAAGCGGACGCGGTTTTCATCCTGATCAAGCGCTAGAAGGATGGCGGAGAGGCCAAGGATGTAAGCTAGGGACTGAGGCGTCGTGGCCACGAAAACGCCGAGCGGCAAGAGCAGGAACGCAGCGAGCGAAGTGATGCGGCCGTGACGTGCAAAAGCAAAATATACACAGACGGAAAAGAAGATTGCCGCAGCGACTGGCACCAACCATCTATCCAATTGTTCGACGGGCAAATTGGTGAAACGCGAAAGCCAGGTCGTGAAGACGTATTGCCCCATGTAGTACAAGGGTTTGGGCGAAAGCGTCGCGGTGTTTTGGATGATTTTCTCTGAAGCGATATGCAGAAAGCCGTCGAAGCCGAATCCGATGCGATAGATGAGCGGCGCCAGCGCGGTCGTAGAGAAGATGGCGACGGCGGTGAGGCATGCGGTGAAAACCGGGCGTGCGACGAGCCAAGCAGAGAGCAGGACACTAAGCCACGCCAGAGCCAAAGCCAGCAGCGTGCCCGAAGGCATCAGGGGCCAGGGCGTGCGGATGCTGTGCGTGACACCCGAGACCCACGCGCCATGGATGACGAAATATGCCGCTACGCCGGAGATAGCGGTGAGGATGATGCCGTAGATGATGGCGTTCTTATCGGTTTGTGTTTGGACTTTTCTTTCGGCTTCAGGCGTTGGGAGAGTGGCGGAGATGAGGAGACAAATGAACATGGTCATACCCATGGTCCACATGTCGCTCTGCAGATCGAGTTTTCCTCCGGCGTAGAACCAAGCCGTCTGCACTATTGACTGTAAAGCCAAGTAGAGCAGGGAACCGAAACCGACAGAGGCGAACCAGCTTGCGCCCGGGATGGTGCGACGACCCAGGAGGTAGGAAGGATAGAGGATGGAGAAAAAGGTCACGAAATGGCCCACGGTATAGCCGGAAATCCAGGTCTGGTTAGTGAAGAAAACGCCCAAAAGCACCAGGCCGGCGAGCAAGTCCTTGTATCTTTCCTTCATATGCGTCCATAATGGTAGCACGTTATCCCCTGGAGGGGAGAGTGTTTATGCAGCTATTTGACCAGGAGTCCTGTCGTCTGATGACGAACGACAACGTAAAACTTTATTTCCATGATCGTCTGATGCGGGCGACCTTCCTTAAGCTCATCCCGAGCGACATCAAGCCGAATCACCTGACGGTGTTGCGCGTGCTTCTTACGCCGTTCATCCTGTTTTATCTGTGGCACGAAGCTTGGGTGGTGGTGGTGCCGCTTTTCTTGTTCGCGGCGTTCACGGATCTGCTCGATGGATCGTTAGCGCGGACACGCAAACAGATAACCCTGTGGGGTACGATCGCCGACCCGATCGCGGACAAACTCCTCATAGGTTCAGTCGTCATCCTGTTCGTGGCGCGCGAAATCAATATTTATTTTGCTGCAGTCATCGTGTTCGTGGAATTGGCGATTGTGGTCAATGCAGTGGTCAGGCGCGCCAAAGGCAGACCGTTCATCAGCGCGAATTGGTATGGAAAGGTCAAGATGTTGCTGCAAGTCTTGGGTGTGACAGCTCTGCTCATCGCCCGCTGGTCGGGTTTGGATCTGATTATTCCGTTCTCCGTAGGTACTTTGTCTATCGCGATAGTTTTTGCTGTCTTGTCGCTGTATACGTACGGGTTGTAGGAAAGTCCGGTCGAGTTGACCGTTTTTTGGTTTGTGGTAGCTGTATAAGTAGGGCTTTAGTCACTTATTCTAATTCGTCTCGATATATGCAAAATAATTTGTCTTCTTGTGGATTTTCGGTATACTCAAAACGTATGAAAACGGGGTACCAAATCACTGTTCCTGTGAGTTTTTTGAAGGAAGGCAAGCGCTATGTAGCCTATTCTCCTGCTTTGGATATCTCTACGTCCGGCAAGACCCTCAAAGAGACTAAGAAGCGGTTTGCCGAGATGGTGGATATTTTTATTGAAGAGGCTAAAGAGATGGGTACTTTGGACGCTGTTTTGCGCGATTTGGGCTGGGCAAAGTCAAAAAGGGTATGGCAGCCTCCTGTTTTGGTGGCGCAGGAGGACAGCTTTGTCAGAATGCCGGCTTGATTCTGTTATGTCCGGTTTAACTCCGATATCGTGGAAGAAATTCGAGAAGTTTCTTCTCCATATTGGGTGTGAGTTCAAACGTGAGAAAGGTGACCATCGGATTTATTCAAAATTCGGATTAAAAAGACCTGTGGTCATACCTCGTGACACCCAGCTGCCGATTTTCATCATACGCAACAATCTTAGGATTTTAGGTTTTGATGTCGAGGATTATCTGCGGGTGCTGGAGGACTTGTGAAAGTGGTATTACATGTTCTCTTTCCACGGGGAATCGCGTTCTTTGATGTTGACCCAAGTTCGTGCGATGAGCGCACGTCGGTTATTAAGAAAGATAGATTGGATGAATGATGAGGATTTTGGTTTCGTTCTTCAACGTGTAGTGGAATTGCTTCTTTATAAAAAAGCGGAACCTCCGGGGTTGGCCGGAGGTTCCTCGGATCTCCCTTTTGGGGAGACATTGTGAGTATATTCTACGACGTTGAGGCCATGAAGTCAAGGTGACGCTGGGGTCTGTGACGGTATTTTTCTGTCTTGTTCCGTCGGGTGGGATTGGTTTTTTGTGATGTGGGTTTAATGCAGGCTGTGAGGTCGATGGGGTGAGATTAAGTGTCGTGAGGGAGCATGGCAAAGAAGGTGTACGAGTCGACGGTATGAGGAAATATACTTCTGTATCGGAGGTGGGGAGTAGCGAGAGTGGGGTTTGGGGTGAAATACAAAATTGCTAAAAAACAGCTATTTTTAGATCCAATTTGGGGTTTGTGCTACGATCTGATCGCTTTGTGGATAACTTCATGCTGGATATCAAGCCCTACTTCCAAAAAAACGATTTTACACTCTACCACGGTGACTCAATCGAACTCCTAAATAAAATGGAGCCAGAGACAGTAGATATGATTTTTGCTGACCCTCCGTACAATTTATCGAACGGGGGGATGTCGGTTCACGCCGGGCGTAGGGTCAAGGTTGATAAGGGAGATTGGGATAAGAGCAAGGGATTTGAGGATGACTATGATTTTCATGAACGCTGGCTTGATGCTTGCAGAAGAGTCCTCAAGCCAGAGGGTACGCTCTGGGTAAGTGGGACCTACCATTCAATTTATCAGTGTGGTCATGCGATGCAGAAACTCGGATACCACATCCTGAATGACATTGCTTGGTTTAAACCAAACGCTTCACCGAATTTAAGTTGTCGATTTTTTACTGCGAGTCATGAATCGATCATTTGGGCTAGAAAGGACAAGAAGGCAAAGCACTTATTCAATTACAAGGCGATGAAGGAAGGCGAATGGCTGGGTGATTTGATAAAGAAACCGGGTAAACAGATGAGGTCTGTTTGGGCGATTGGTTCGCCCAAGCCAGATGAAAAAAGGTTTGGCAAGCACCCTACGCAGAAGCCACTCGCGCTACTTCAGAGGATTGTGTTAGCAAGCACTAATAAGGGCGATTTGGTTTTAGATCCATTCTCTGGCGGCGCGACGACCGGTTTGGCGGCAGTAGCAAATGGGAGAAGATACATAGGAATTGATACGGAGAAGAAGTATTTGGATTTGTCCAAGTTGCGTTTTATGAGCATGTAAGAAGGTTGAATATGATTAAGCTAGGAAAAGGGGGAGGGAATACATTAACTGGATTGAATTTTGAAAGAGGTAAAGATATCGGCTCCGTTGTTAATGAGATAGAGGGTTACTCCGTCAAAGGTAATGTAATTTATTTTGAAGGCAAGGAGATTGCACGAAGTTACAAGAAATTTGCTTTATACAGGTATCTTGAGTTTCAAGGGATTGATTACATAAAATACATATCAAAAAAGCTGTTGCCAGACGAAGCTATTTATGTGATTCATAACAACACTTTATTTGTTATTGAAATGAAGTTTCAGGAGGTGGCCGGATCGGTTGATGAGAAGCTACAGACTTGCGATTTCAAGAAGAAACAATATCGGAAGTTAATGGCGCCTTTGAATATTGAAGTTGAGTATATTTACATTTTGAATGATTGGTTCAGAAGGCCTGAATATAAGGACGTTTTGGATTATGTGATTTCAGTCGGCTGTCAGTATTACTTTAATTATTTGCCATTACATAAATTGGGATTCCCAATGCCAAAAATAACGCAAGCAAGTTAGTTATGAAAATTAGCCCAACCGTGAGCAACGTCGAACGCGAATATTTTTTTAAGGATATAAAGGGTGTTCAGATGGTGATACCGGACTATCAGAGATTTTATGATTGGGAGGTTGGATTGGCAGAGTCTTTGTATGAGGATGTTAAGAGCCATTCCGGACGGCACGAGAAGCTTTTTTTGGGCGCGATCATTTGTAAGAATGTGAAAGGGAAACTTGAGATCATCGATGGCCAACAAAGGCTCTTATCGTTAGCTATTTTGTTAAGGTGTCTATCTCGAAATGTGCGTTTGAAGTCTTCTGAGATACAAAAAATTGATGACTGGTTTCATGTTGTTAGGTTTAAGAGGAGGACTATAGAGCTGCATGAGGGTAAAAGGAGAGATCTTTTTAATAAAATCATCTGTGATGATTATGATATCACTGAAGAAGAACGGAGGGATGAGATTTATAAACATATAATTTCTTCATACGATAAGTTTACGGAACTGATTAAGGCAGAGAAAAGCGAAAAGAAAAGAAAAGAAATTTATAACTTTGTTACTTTGAATATTGAGTTGGTCGTTATAAACTTGTCCGCAAGTTCAGACGAAATTGAAGTATTTGAAGCGATGAATAATAAGAGATTGCCATTAACCCCAATAGATCTGATTAAAAGTTTGCTAATTGAAAAATGTCGAAGGAATGGCAGAAAGAGAATAGCATTAATGTGGAATAGATTTATTAATCAATTTCCAGACTCAGATGCGGCTTTAAGCTTTTTGAAAGATTATCTCGATGTATATTCATCCTCAGACACTAAAAAGAATCTAGAAAAATTTAAGTTATACGATTATTTCAAGGACGAGCACCTCATGAGATTTGAAGGAGATGCTATTAAGTTGATGCACGACTTGGAGGAAAAACAAAAATTTTATTCAGAGCTGGTTAATGTTGAGATAAAGGAAAGAGAGTGTGCAATGGCCTTTATGTGTTTAAATTATTTGGGATTTAAGACGCATTATCCACTATTTTTAAAAGTACGATCAAAGGTTAATATTAATCGCTTAGTGAGGTTCGCGAACCTCCTTGAATTTGTAATGTTTTTGAAACGTGAATTATTTTCTCAAATGCCTCAAGATATTAAAGATGAAATTTTTCAGCAAATGCGGGATTTCAAAAGTAGAAATGACTTAAAGAAAATCGAAAAGTATTTTTCTTCTCAGATAAATGGAATGCTGCAAGACGGGGCAAAGAAAAAACTTTTTGAGAGCCAGGATTTAAATGAAAAAGCAAAAAAATACATTTTATTTAGAACTATTGGCGAAGGTCCAAAAAAACATAGCCGTATTAATGATTACGACGCTAATAGCTTAGAGCATGTTTTTCCGCAAGGTAAGAAAAAATTGAAAGGGAATAATTCTTTTCGTTATGATTGGTGTATCGCCGTGAATGATTTATTGAAAGACTCGGAGTTCAAAAAACAAATTGGAGATAGAAGAAGCAAAAAGGAAATTAAAGATTATTATTACGATTACTATATTCAGGGCATTGGCAATATGATGCTCCTTAACACACTGAAGAACAGCCAGTTGCAGGATAAGTCTTTTGAAGAGAAGGCTGAATTATATAAGGAAGAGGTTGGAAATGAGCATGCTAGAGATGTAATTCAATGTTCTAAAAGGAGCGGTAAATGGGACTCTGTAGCAATACGTGCTCATTCAAGGTGGTTGTCTGAAACGTATTTTAAACAGATGAGGAGAGCTATTCGGCTCAGGTAAAGAGTCCATTATTAGAAGTTTTGGAGGTGTTTTTGAGATGATAGTAGTTGTTTTTTTGAAAGAAGATTCCTTGACTCCATCTCCTAAAATGCTTAATTGATTTATTTGGACAACGGTGCTCGGTTCGGTTTTTAGGCAATCCATGGAGGGCAAGGAACGGGGCGTTTATTATCTCTATTATCCTTGTCATACCGGGTGGCACACCGATTCTGGTCAGCTAGCACCTCGGCAGCGCGCATGAGTGAGGGGTAGCTTTTATGCTAAACTCCTTTCATATGCGTAAAGTCGCCATTTTTGATATCGACGGTACTATCTTTCGTTCTAGCCTGCTTATCGAGCTGACCGATGCTTTGGTCAGTGATGGAGTGTTGTCTGCGAACGCTGGTCGTTCGTATGCTAAGGCTCGGATGAAGTGGCTTGATCGTGAGGGTTCTTATGATGATTATGTTGATGCTGTGATAAAAGCATTCGAGAGCCGTATCAAGGGTTTAGAACATGAGGCCTTCATGGTCGAGGCTAAGCGGGTTGTGGCGCGGTCAGGGGCGCATGTGTATCGGTACACGCGTGATTTGGCGGAAAAGCTCAAGCGCCGTGGATATTTTTTGTTGGCTATCTCGAATTCACCCAAAGAGGCATTGGATCCTTTTTGTGCGAAATGGGGCTTTGATAAAGTCTACGGCAGGATAAATGAGGTCGGTCCTGATGGCCGTTATACCGGACGTACCTCGTTCCATGATTTGATATGCGATAAGTCCAAGATCTTGAAACGCGCGGTGGCAAAAGAGGGTCTGACTCTGGTCGGTTCGGTTGGCGTGGGTGATTCGGAGAGCGATATCCCTTTCCTCAAGCTTGTAGCCGAGCCCATCTGTTTCAATCCGAATTCGAAACTTTACGCCGCGGCCAAGCGTTACGGTTGGAAAGTGGTGGTCGAACGGAAGGACGTGATTTATCAGATCTGAAAATATGCCTGCACCGCTTTTGACTAAATCGTCCTTCATGCACTTTAAAGAGTGTCCAATCAGGTTGTGGCTCGAGAAGGTTAGACCGGATGTGTGCGTCCCAGAAGAAGGTGGAGTTGGACTTGTCGCACAGCAGGGTCGCGAAGTAGATTTGTTGGCACGAGGCCTTTATCCAGGTGGGGTTGAAATACGAAGTTTTAATCTTGAAGGATTCAGGGACACGCAGGTTGCGATGTCTGGTGGAGCGAAGATACTTTTCCAGCCAACCGCGTTTGCATCAAGCCTAAGCGCGCGAGCGGATATCTTGACGCTGGGTGCTGATGGAAAATGGAACATCCACGAGGTCAAAATGGCAACAAGCGTAAAGGATGACTATTATTTTGACTTGGCGTTTCAGAAGATCTGTTTTGAGCTGGCGGGCATACCGATCGGAAAGACTTTTTTGACGCATATTAACAACGGATACGTGCGGCGTGGTGCTATCGAAGTCAACGAGTTGTTCATTGAGGAAGATGTCACGGATTTGGTTTTGGGAAAAATACAGGCGGTAGAGGATTTGATACCGCGTGCTAAAGAAGTGTTGGACTGGCCGCAGCAGCTTGCCGCGGTGCATCTTGCACAATGTCATGATTTAGTGACGTGTAAGTACACCGGATGTTGGTTGAACCATTTTGTTTATCCGATAAAAGAGGGGATTATGCGGGTGCTGGGTCCAGCCACGGCTGCGGCAATGTTGGAAAGTGGTGGGGTGACGCTTGAGGGGCTGTCCGATGAATTTTTGGCGAGTATTCCATATCGCGCACCGGAAGTGCTTTGGCCGCACAGGATAGACAAAGATAGGATCCGAGCAGATATCGAAGCGCTAGAGTACCCTTTGTATTTTTTCGATTATGAGACATATAGTTCTCCGATTCCGCCGTTCGATGGTTATCGGCCATATCAGCAGGTTCCATTCCAATATTCGCTTTTTGTCTTAAGCAGGGATGCAGAATCGCGCCGACATGATTTTTTAATGCGGACCTTCGACGATCCAGCATTGGATTTGATTGCGGATATGCGACAAGAAATCGGTCCTTCGGGAAATCTTGTCGCATGGCATGCGAGCTTCGAGATGGGTAGGAATCGGGAGCTGGCAGAAGCGCATCCAGAGCATGCGGATTTTCTTTTTGGCTTGAATAACCGCATGTATGACCTGATTCGACCGTTTAAGCAGCATGCCTACGTCCACCCGGGTTTTCGCGGCAGCGCATCGCTCAAAAAAGTGATGCCGGTTTTAGTGCCGGAATTGTCCTATGATAATTTGAATATCCGCAAAGGGGACCAAGCGTCTGCGACTTGGCCGGTAATCACCGACCCCACGATATCCGAGGCGGAGAAAGAAAAACTCATCGCTGACGAAATCGAATATTGTCGTTTGGATGTATATGGGATGGTGAGGATATTGGAAGCGTTGAAGCGCGACGTGGAGAGCGATAAGCACCCGTTCGCGCCGTAAGGAAGACGGCGTCCTTTCAATTTCTGGTACGACGGCCGTATGTTGCCCAACCCCCTCCGTTAAGCTAATATTACGCCATGTTCCACATCGAAGACGTTCTTCAGTTGAAAGACGGGGAAAAGGTCAGTTTTATCGTCAGGCGGCATGCGATTACGCTTGCGCCGGGGTTATTCCTGGCGTTGGTCTTGATCGTTTTGCCCTTCTTTTTGATGTTCCCCATGTTCTCCTGGGGGGTGTTCGGGTTGGCCTTGTTCGTCATTTCTGTGGTCATCGGGATTGCGATCGCCATCAGGACTTTGTTGATTTGGGATGCTGACGTGCTGGTCCTCACCAACATCCGTCTGGTGGATGTCGATCAGAAGGGGATATTCACGCGTTTGGTGACCGAGGCGTTGCTGGAGAAGATCCAGGATGTCTCTTGGAGTAAGGTCGGGATAATTGAATCGATCTTCAGGGTCGGTACGGTCAAAGTGCAGACGGCTGGAGCGTCGGCGATGATCGAGGCGCACAAGGTCTCCAAACCGGAGATGCTGCATCAGATGATCAATGATCTGAAGCAGGACGCGCAACCGGCAGCTTCGGGCAAAGCTCCGGATCAGGGCGACAAGGTCAAATCCATCGGTAAGATGTTGGAGAATTATTCGTTGGAAGAGTTGCAGCGCATCGAGACGATCCTCAAGACGCGTGAGCGCGCGGCCGTGACGGAAGCGTTTTTGGCGCAAGAGAAGAAAGAGGCCGACAAAATGGAGAAGCAGACAGAAGAAGCGGCAAAAGAGATCGAGGAAGTCATCGAAGAGAAGCTATGAGGAACGGTAACCAGGAAAAGACTTGGTTGCAGAGGGCTTTGCGCTGGCCCATCTTCCTGATCTTCAATCTGGCCTTGTTGTTGTTCGTCGGAATATCTACGGTACGTGAGACGTATCGTGGTTATTCGTTGGAGAAGGAAATCAAATCGCTCGAAGCCAAGGCTGACTCGCTGGAATCCAAGAAAATGAAGTTGGTCCAGTTGACGGAGTCGTTGGCTACGCCGGAGAAGGTGGAATACGAGGCGCGGGCGCGTTTGGGCTGGAAAAAACCGGGTGAAACGGTGTATGTCATGCAGGGGTTCGAGCCGGCTGGTAAAAATCCTGCAGCCGATATAATCTCTGAACCTAAACCGCTAGTGGAGTCTAATCCAAACCTGTGGTTTAAATATTTCTTTGAGCCTGATAAATTCTAAAATATGCAGAATCCCAAGAAAATCAACGATCCGAAAATCGTGATGGCTGTCCTGGCTGGAGCCATCGCTTTGTCCCTTTTGTTCTCCTGGTTGATCATGGCCGTGTATGTGAAACATGATACGAACGCGATGGTACGCAAGTTGGCCGGTTTTTTCCCGGTCGCTAAGGTCGGAAGCGAGACGATCTCTTTCTCCGATTACCTGGTCGCGCGCGATGCCATCGAAACATTCCTGAAGTCAGAGGCGGTGCAGCAAGCCGGTGGCGGGCAGACCATGGACGCTACGATGGAGAAGAACGCTTACGAGCGTCTGATCCACGAAGCGGCAGTGCGTGACATGGCCAAGAAGAAGAGCGTCGCGATGACCGATGACGAGGTGCTGAAGATGTATCAAGGCTACGTCGAGATGGCCAGCAGCACTGTGCCGGACGTATCGAAATATCTGAAAGACACATTCAATTGGACCGAGGCGGAATATCGCGAAGCAGTGGTCAAGCCACAATTGTTGGAAGAGAAATTGGCGAATTCCTACGGTTCGACGACGGATGATTACGCCAAATACGACGAAGAGCTGAACAAGCGTGTGGCAGATTCGGACGTGAAGAGATATCTGCGATTTTAAAAAATGAGTCCATACGGTCATCGGTTATGCGTCTTGTGAGGAACGCGAATCTTCGGTGACCGATAGTGCGGGTATCGTATAGTGGCTATTATGGGTGCTTCCCAAGCACCAGAGGCGGGTTCAATTCCCGCTACCCGCTCCATCTCACTTCGCTCCTGAAGGAGCTTCGAGGGATTACCAGAAACAGAAACCGACGTTAGACGTCGGTTTTTGTATATTTGTCATCCCTGTTTACCAATCTTTGTTGCTTGCGACTTCCGGTTCGTGGTCTGGATTGATTTTTCGGATGATGTAGGCGCAACGTTCGGCTTCGTATTCAGTCTCGAAGGATTCGACCCAACCGCCGCCGATATTTCTTCCGTGTTCATCTAGTGCCGTAGCCACGACAGCGAAGTTACCTTTTTGTGGGTGGCCTAGACCGTTAGGGTAGCGGATGCGGAAAATCTCTTCGGCTGCGTCAGCGTCATCGGGTTTTTCGAACATCTTGGTCTTCGGGTTGAACAGACGAGCGAATTTTTTATGCCGGTACGCATCCAAAATGCCTGATACTTCATTTTTCAGCGGATCTTCTTCTGGGTCGTATGAGGTCGGCTGTTCGACTGCGGAAGGTACTTGATCAATCGGGAATTCAAAGGGTTGTTCCATATAGTTTTAGTTTATGGCGATTCATCGGCGTTGTCCAGGTGAACGAGGCGGCAATCCTGATGATCTATCCGCCTCTTGCGCCTCGCTTGTTTTTTTGATAGCCTAGCGCCGCTAAGGATGAGTGCCGGCTTAGCTCAGCGGTAGAGCAATGCTTTCGTAAAGCAGAGGTCCCGGGTTCAAATCCCGGAGCCGGCTCCAGCGAAAATGACTGCAAACAGGCAGTCATTTTTGTTTTATGGCGCGTGTATTTTTTCCACATTGCAGTCTGTGATTTTAGAGAAAAAGCTGCTAATATGGATGCGATGCTGAAGTGGAGGAAAATTGGAGTATTTCTGGGAGTTTTGGCTCTCGGAATTTTAGCTAATGGCTCGCCGGCAAAAGCCGAGGTGATGCATGTTTTGCATCTTGATTCTGGATTCATCGGTCACCCCGTAAATCTCGATATCCTGGAAGGCCAGGCCTTCATCAAATGGGATAACGGTGAATTGGCGTATCCGACCGACCTCTATGTATCGACCAGTTCGTCGGAGATCGAGGTCGTGTGGGAAACATCCTATGCTTTGACCGAAAAAGGCGTCCAAATCGGGGTCAAGAAAGATTATTTGGATTTCAGTCACGATGACGCATGGAGCGATGTCGTACTTGAGACGAAAACCCCTTTCGGCGCATGGCGCCGCGCTGACGTCGAAGAGAAAGACGGATTCATCATCACGCGCGTCGGTCCTGAAGTGCGCGTCCGTCTGGCCTTGGCGCCGCGCGGCATGCGTAGCGGCGAAGCGACGTGGTACAGGCACAAAGGTGGTCTGTTCGCGGCATCGCCGGATTTCCCTAAAGGGACGAAGTTGAAAGTCAGCTTGGAAGACGACCCGACTAAATCAGTGGTCGTGACCGTCAACGACTATGGGCCGGACCGTGATCTGTTCCCGAACAGGGTGATCGATTTGGATTCTGTCGCGTTCAAGAAACTTTCGCCGTTGTCAGCCGGGAAACTGAAGGTTCTGGTCGAGCCATTGCCTTTACCTATTCCGGTTAAAGACGGCAAGTCCGGTTGAAACGTATGATTACACTGGAAAAAGTCTCGAAAATCTATCCGCCGAACGTGCAAGGCCTGCGCGAAGTCAATCTGAAGATCGACCACGGTGAGTTCGTGTCTATCGTCGGGCAGAGCGGAGCAGGTAAGACCACTTTGGCGAAATTGTTGATTGCGGAAGAGAGGCCGTCGCGCGGACGCATCGATATCGGAGGCTGGGACATTACGCGTATCCCTGGACGTGACGTGCCGTTTTTGCGGCGGCAGATTGGCGTCGTCTTCCAGGATTTCAAATTGTTGCCGAAGAAGACGGTTTACGAGAATGTGGCTTTTGCGCTGGAAGTCGCGAGCATGTCGGGCCGTCGGATCCACGAGATCGTGCCGCAAGTCCTCAAGATAGTCGGCTTGGATGAAAAGGCGCATCGTTTCCCGAACCAGATCTCCGGCGGAGAACAGCAGCGTGTCGTGATCGCCCGTGCGTTGGTCCATCGGCCGAAGATACTTTTGGCGGATGAGCCGACGGGGAACTTGGATACGCTGAATGCCCGTGAGATAATCGATCTGCTCCTTAAGATAAATTCCTTCGGCACGACGATCGTGCTGGTGACGCATAACCGCGAAGTGGTCAATGCCTTGCGCCGTCGGGTCATCACCTTGGACGGCGGGATGGTGGTGTCTGACCAGGCCGAAGGGAAATATCTCCTGCCCGCATAATAACCATGTCGTTCTTAATAAATATCTGGAGGATAATCGTCAGCGCGTGGAAACACTTCGTGCGGAATTTGTGGTTGGCTTTGAGTACAGTGTTCGTCTTGGTGCTGGCCATGCTTTCGGTCAATGTTCTGTTGGGCGTCAACGTGCTGCTCAACCGCGCGGCGCAGGAGCTGGAAGGCAAGATCGACGTGTCGGTTTATTTTTTGCCGAATACGCCCCCAGCGGTCCTAGATCAGGCGAAGTTCTTGATGACATCTTTGTCGCAAGTCCAATCGGCCGAACTGGTCGGAGCTGAAGCTGTTCTGGAGAATTTCAAGCGAGAACATGCCGCGGAGCCTGAAGTCCTGGGCAGCCTGTCCGAGCTCGAACAGAATCCTTTCGGCGCGACTTTGATCATCAAGGCCAAGAACACGGCTGATTATCCGTTTTTGCTGCAGGCTCTGGATAACCCTCAATTCAATTTCGCCATAGAATCGAAAAATTACGATGACCACGCGGAGACTATCCGACGCGTCAGGGAAATCAGCCGTTCAGTGCAGGTATTCGGTTTGATCTTGATTTCCGTTTTCGCCCTGTTCTCCATACTCATCGTCTATAATACGATCCGCGTCGCGATCTATACGCAACGCGAAGAGATCGGGATCATGCGGCTCGTGGGTGCGTCGAACTCTTTCGTCAGGATGCCCTTCGTGTTAGAGGGAATATTCCTTGCGCTGTTCGCGATTTTCATTGCCGGTGGAATCGTTTTCTCGGCGATCGTCTATCTCGAACCGTATCTGGCGAATTTTTTGGATGGCGCCGATCCTGGTCTGCTGAAGTTCTTCATGGCGAATTGGCCGCGTTTGGCGTCAGTCGAGTGTGGCGTATTGGCCGGACTGGTCGCTTTGTCTTCGTGGGCGGCTGTGGGTAAATATCTGAAGAAATGATATGGCCAAGAAGAAGACACCCCAGCCGAAAAAGGGGAAAATGAAGAAGGCGACAGAATCCAAAAAGGTGGAGACTAAGCAGGGGGTCGCGGAACAGCGTCCGACTACGGACGCTGGGCCGTGCTTAAGGGCTTACGAGTCGCTGTTGAGTAGGTTGAGCCAGAAAGACAGGTCGCGAATGACGGCTGAACTCGAGCTGTTGCACGATGCCGTCGTGGGTTGCCCTGTGAGCTGCGGTTGCAGCAAGCAAGAAAAGACGAGCGTGATTTTTTCCGCTGATGGGATATTCCTGGGCGAGATGATGACGCGATCCGGCGGTTTCACCAGCTTGATCATGTCACGCGCCGGGGATGAGCTCTTGGGGCCGGTGGTGGAATCGTGGCAAGTCATGGGATTGACCCAGGACGAGGCTGCGGGACCGATTAAGATGCGTGACGAGGATTTTTTGGATGCGTTCGGCGTTTGGTGCGGGAATAACGGATGTAGGTTGGTGACTCTATTGGCGCCACAGATCGAACTGTGGAACGCGACCCAAGCAGCGCCGCTGACGGACAGGGAGAAGTTGGATGCGATAGAAAGATTAGCGCAAGAGCCGCTTGAGACCGCGCTCGAGTCATTGGACTCGATAATCTGCGGCCGAAGTTGATTTTATCAGTTTACACATGAAGCCAAATATTTTTGTTTCGATGATCATCCTGACGCTTGCGTTGTGCGTGCCGTTTTCGGCATCAGCCGAGAGCGCTGACGTACCTGCGGTGATCGATGCGCAACTGCATTTTCGTCCTATCGTGCAGACACATGGCGTGGAATTCCGTTGGTTCAGGTGGAACAAACCCAAAGATTTTGTGTCTTACGAGATCAGACGCGCGGATGATCAGGCTGCCGCGAAATACGTTGAAGCCGCGAGCACCGTAGCTGCGACGACCAACCGTTATTCGACGAATTTCAGCGAGAGGTTGGATAAGGGCGTATATTTTTATCGCTTGTGCATCGTGACCAAGACGAAGCGGATTTGTTCGGCGAATAAGGCGGTGACGATAAAGATCGGATTACCGGAGGGAGAAAAAAAGAAACTAGCCCTTACGGAAGAGCCTGTGGTCAAGATTAACGAAGCGCCCGCAGGACAATTGACGTTGCGAGTAGACCGTGACATACAGGGCAACGCCGTACTGTCGTGGACGCCGATGGATGCGTCTTTCGGGATCAAATTCTATAAACCAGTCAGGTCGCAGAACAACCCGAATTTATCTTATCCGAATGACGGATATCTGGCGCATGTCTTAGATTTGGCGCGGACCAGCTATGTAGATCAGCGGACTCCGCAAGGAACGACGTTTTATCGGGTCTGTGCGGTCAGCTTGCAGAATCAAGTGTATTGTGGGAACGTCGCTGTTGTAGATTAGGCGTCGGTTTACTTAATTCCGTCATCCTGGCCATCGAGTCGGGATGACAATGATGAATAATATGGATTCGAAAAATATCCTAAAATATTTTTTTGAACTCGGGCAGATGCGCCGGGTGAAGCACGGCGGCTGGACGTTGGTCGGAATCGAGAATCCCGATAGCATCGCCGAACATTCGCTGCGGGCGGCGCAGATCGGATATGTCTTGGCTGTGATGGAGAAGTACGAGAAACCAGACGAAGTCTGTGCCATGTTGGTGTTCCATGATGCGCATGAGACACGTATCGGGGATCTGCATAAATTGGCGCGAAGATACGTCACGGCTGAAGACGAAAAAGCCGCTGATGAGCAAGTAGGGTCATTGGGTGAAGCCGGGGAGAGGATAATGCAGCTGTGGAAAACGATAGAGCACAAGGAACCGCCAGCCGGGGTCATCGCCAAGGACGCGGATTATCTGGAGACTGCCGTGACCGCCAAGGAATATCTGGAGATGGGTCATCCCTTGGTGCAAGATTGGATAGATAACGTAGGAAACGCGCTGCAGACCGAATCGGCCAAGCGGCTTTGGGCAGAGTTGAAAGATGCGACGGCGCACGATTGGTGGAAAGGGCTGAAGAAGTTGAGCTGATCGCCTCATAAAAAACACTCCGTTGATGACGGAGTGTTTTTTATGTCGTACGGAGCTTATTTCGTGACGCTGAACTTCATCATGACGATGTTGCCGTCAGCATCCGTGGTCGGCGAGTCTTTTGCGATGTTGAAGAATCCGTCGCCGTTATCCGTGTGCAGCATGGCGAAGTATTCTTTGCCGCTGACGATGGTGGCTTTGACATAGACCTCCTTGGTTTCGCCGGCGTTGAGCAACGTACCGGTACCGATGATTTTACCTGGTTTTCCGTCGGCGACTTCGTGGATCATGACGTATCCTGGTTTGGCGAGGTTGACGTTCTTGACCACGGCTTCAGCTCCGGCTTTTTGTGTTTCGGCTAATAGGCTGTCTTTGGGCGCTTTGACCGCTGGTTGGGCGGTCGGTTCTTCGGCTTCTTCCAACAGCGGCGGTCCTTCTTCTTCGGGCATCACCTCGGAAACGGCTGGTGTCGGTTCGTTGGTGTACGGTCCTTCGCCGTCCGGAGCGGGTGAGCCGAAGCACCCGGCGCCGAGAAGGGGGAGTAAAGCGAGAACAATGAATGTTTTGTTCATATTATTTTTTAATAGTCAGTGGATAAAGTGTATCTTTGTTGATTATCTGTTGTCCACACCTATGGCTTCCGAGATGTTGTTGAACCCATCTTTTTCCAGCAACTTGACCAAGCCTTGGTTTATGGCGCCGATTTGTTGCGGTCCTTCGTAGATCATGCCGGTGATGAGTTGGATTAAGGATGAGCCGAGACGGATTTTTCGGTAGGCGTCTTGTGCCGTGAAGACACCTCCGCAGCCGATGACGACGTGCGTGTCTTTGGTCTTGGAATAGACGTACCTGATCAGTTCGTCGGACATCTCCTGCACGACTTTACCGCTTAATCCGCCGACCTTCGGCACTTCTGCGTCGATGATTTTCGGATTGTCACGTCTTTTCGTCAGGTTGGTGCAGACGAAACCGTGGACACGGTGCCGGCGCACTACATCGATTATGGCATCCGTCTCGGCGTGCGATAGGTCGGCAGCCAGTTTGAGGAAGATCGGTTTGTCCGTTTGTATTGCATCGAGCCTGGTGAGCAATGTTTCGAGTTTTTGCGGGTCCGTGAAAGGCTCGCCGCCGAAAGCATTGGGGCAGCTGATATTGACAGTGATGTACTGTCCGATGTCCTTCATCGTTTCGAATGCTTTGGCATAATCGGCTATGCCAGTCTCCGCATCGGCGCAGGCTTGGTTGTTGGTTTTGGCGACGCTGACGCCGACGGGCAGAGGAAAATTTTTGTCTTTGAGGCGTCGGGCAAGCGCTTCGCAACCGTCATTCTTCAAGCCGTAATAGACGACCAAGGATTTGGATTTAGGTAGGCGCCAGAGGCGTTTTTTGGGGTTTCCGGGGCATGGTTCACCGGTGATGGAGCCGACTTCGGTGAAACCAAAGCCGACGCTCGGCAAGATGTCGATGATTTCGGCGTTTTTGTCGAAGCCGGCGGCTAAGCCGAGCGGGTTGGCGAACTTTATTCCGAGGATGGTCTGTTCGAGTTTGGCGTTGCGATAGTCGAAAGCAGCTGATGTCAAGGCGCGTGTCACGCCGAAGCGACCCAATATCTTGCCCACCTTGGTCATGCGATCATGGATGAACTCTGGATCCAGCCTGAAATAAAAAGGCTTCAGGATTTTGGTGTAGCTGAAGTGGAAAAAGGCGTTTCTGGCGGAAATCCAGGTTTCGTACATAATATATGGATTGTAGTGTAGATAGGCCGGTGTTTCAAGCTCGGCGATTCGCATCAGGCGGCAGTTTTTATAACGAAAATTTTTCGAAATGGATTTGATCCTTCGGTATCCGTAATTGTTTTGCGAGCGAAAGGACGGTCTTCAGCATCGGCGCAGGACCGCAAAGGTAAAGATCCCTGTCGGCGAAGTCGGGGACGAGGCGTGAAATCTTTTCATCATCGATGAAGCCTTTTTCTCCGCCCCAATCTTCTTGGTGGCTTAGGACGTAATGGGTGCGGAGATGCTTCGATGCAGCCAACCCGTCCAGTTCGTTTTTCAGCACCAATGAGGACGTGTCGCGACCGCCGTACAACATGACGGTATCGATTGATTTTTTGACTGCGTCTTCAGCCAGGGCGCGGATGGGCGTGATTCCGACTCCGCCGGCGATCAGCAGGATCTTGTCCTTCGTCCTTCTGTGCAAAGTGAATATCCCGAGCGGCCCGTCGATGATCGTCGGTGTGCCCGGTTTGAGGTTCTTCATCCTTCCGGTGTAATCGCCCAGGTCCTTTACCGTGATACGCAAGGATCTTCCGTCGGGCAAGAGCGAAAACGAGAAGGGGTGCGCTTCGTGCCAGAACCCTTTGGCGAGAAAACGGAAAATGGCGAATTGACCCGGAGCGAATCTGAACCGTTCAAGTCGGTTCCCTGACAGATATATCGAGACGCAGTCGGCCGTCGGATATTCCACTTTCTCTATCCTGAACGAATGTTTCAGGTGGTTGAGCAACGGGAGGAAGAAGCGGTAGTACAGCAGGTTGAGCACCACGAAGGCATATAGCACGACCCAGTAAACGGCGAAGGTCTTGTCCTGCAACGATCGACCAACGGCGAGCTGATGTCCGAAGGCAAGGAGGATGGCAAAATATATGATCAGGTGGATGAAGTACCAAGTCTCGTATTTGAGTTTCTTCAACACCGTCAGGGCAGAAATGACGATGATGAGGATGAACAAGCACGTTGCGATGAACGCTTTCATCACATCTTCCCAGGCAAGAAAACCGAGGAATTGCCGGAAAATCGTGTCAGAACTGCGCAGGGCGTAACCAAACGAGAGCAGGAACGGGTGAGCCAACAGCAGGATGACAAGACTGAACCCTACCCCGTGGTGGAGGCGTGCAAGTTTGTCGAAGCCAAAGGTCTTTTCGAGCCAGCCGATCCGTCCGATGAGCAGTATCTGGAGCAAGACGAAGAATACGAGCGACAATCCAGAGAGTCTACCGAGTGCGATGAGTTGTTGACCAAGCGTCCCAAAAAGGAATTTGTTCGAGCCGAGCCACCAGAAATACACGATGACTGCGGCGTTGGTTGCGGCGAATGCTATGATCAGCGGCACAATCCTGCGGTGTGTTTTCATGTCGTCATTGATTTTAGCCTCATAATCGGCATCCGGGCAAATGCCCGAGTCGCACGCGTGACTCTGTCCGTCTGCGGAGGACGGGAGGTGCGATTTGTCAAATATCGCTTAAGGCTTTACCCTATGGACATATGTATTACGCCTTGTCCATAGTTTTTGCCGCAGTGGTGGCTGTTCTGGTCTATTGGTTCTACTTCCGTCGGAGCACGGGGCCGGGTGAATCTTCTGACCCTTTGACGCACATGAAGGATCTGATCAGACAGGGTGTGGTCTATGAAGAGGATTTCATCACTACGTATTTTAAGGTGGTCCACGACGAAGGCTTTATGAAGTATTTCGGGGAGCATGAGAAGGAAGCCGGAGAATTGCTTAATACCATGATCCAAGAAAGTACCGGTCATAAGAATGTGTTGAATAATATCCTAGAGAACGCAAAATAATATGGCTTCAAAAGAAGGATTAGAACTGATACTCGAAGAGGCTTTGAAGGCGGAAGTCGTGGCAGAGGATAATTGCGAGAAGATCTTGCATGAGGCAAAAATCAACGGCTTCGCGAACGCCGTGCGACACATCGAGAATGATGAGAAAAAGCATCAGGAGATGGTGAAGAGATTGATGAGTTTCCTGAAATAAGAAAAAGCACCCCTTCTGGGGATGCTTTTTTGTTCAAGGGAATAGCTACTTTTTTGTTTCAGTCCCTTCATTCTTTTTGTAGGATTCCCGCTGAATGCGTCGGGATTCTGCTTCGTTGGCATGATGACCCATCATTAAACTCTGGTGGGCTACGTCGGCGCTGAAGGAGTCTGATGATTCGGAGAAAGCTATTTCACCGAGCTGCTGCATGGTCTTGGATTCGTCGCTTTGTTGAGGAGAATGTTCTGAAGGCGGCGCAGGGAATTTTTCTGGCATATTTTTTCACTAAATTAGTTATTGCAGCAATTGTTGCATGTCATCGATATTTCGTACAGCGCAAAACGCACCGTTTGCGCGGTGCGTTTTGTCTGGCTCGGGGACTAGGGCTCGAACCTAGATTCACGGCTTCAAAGGCCGCTGTCCTACCATTAGACGATCCCCGAATGCCGGCCAATAATATGATTATTCGTCGTTAAAGTCAACCTGGCCGATACCTTAATCTGATGACTCGAAGCCGGGGAGGAGCATCCCCGGCTTTCAGTATTCGTAGTATTCGCGTTCACGAGGCGGCTCGAAGCCATAGAGGCTCAAGAGCTCGCGGTTGCGCGCTGTGTGAGTGAAGGACGAAAAGATTTCCCAGACTTTGCCCTCGTCGCTCTGGGTATCCGGAAAGAGCATGAGAGGGAGTTGCTTGCCTGTGATGCGGATGAGGGCGTCGGGTTTTACTCCGGGCGAAGCCGAATGGGCAAAGATGGTCAGGCTTAGGCCAAAGCCGAAGACGCCGCTTCCGGGAGTGCAGGGCAGCTCATGTGCGCGGATGAGCCTTTCGAGACGCTTGAACTCTTGTCTGGTAAGACTGCGTTTTTCGGTGCAGTAATCTTTTCGCATCGTGTGGCCGCTCAAGTTGGCGCGCTGCACCGTCTGGTGCCTCTGCCATATTTTGGCGGAAAGCATCTCTAGCCAGACGAGGTCTTTTGCTGAAAGTTCATGTCTGATCGGTTGGGCCATCTCTACCTCCGAGTAGGTTTTAACAAGTCGAAGTTAACCCGTCAATTCTGTCCGTAAGCGCCAAAGCGAAGTATACTGACGCAGTATGATCTTCGAAGATAGGCGAAACGCAGGGACACAGTTGGCGGGGAGCTTGGAAGGGTATAAAGGCAATCCGGATGTCTTGTTGTTGGCTCTGCCGCGCGGCGGCGCAGTGTTAGGCGCTGAAGTCTCGAAAGCTCTTGGCATACCGTTCGACGTCTTAGTCACACGAAAGATCGGTGCGCCGTATAATCCTGAATATGCGATCGGCGCTCTGGCGGAGACGGGCGAGACGGTGTGGAACGAGAGCGAGCGCATCGCGACCGATAAAGACGCTTTGGATAAGATCGTGGAGCAGCAGACGAAAGAGGCCGAACGGAGAGTGAAGAGATATCGGCCAGACAGGGATTTGCCTGATATGCAGGGGAAGACAGTCGTGTTGATCGACGATGGGATCGCAACCGGTCTGACTATGCGCGCAGCGATCGCTGCGGCTAAGGGGAGAGGCGCAGCGAAGATCGTCGTCGCTGTGCCGAACGGAGCAGCCGAGACGTTGGCGTATCTGCGCCAGGAAGCCGATGAAGTCATCGCCTTGGACGAACCGGAGCGGTATGGATCGGTCGGACAGTTCTATCGGGATTTTCCGCAGGTCGAAGATGAGGAAGTCTTGAGGCTACTCGAACAAGGCAGGAAAGAATGATGAAAAAATATACTATGAAAAAAATAAATGTCGTCGGATTCGGTGATGAGTCGAAACTAGTCCTGGCTTGCGCGAAAAAACTCGGGATCGAACCGCAGTTCGTAGAAGAAGGCGAATATCGCCGCGGGGAGATGAAACTGATTGGTCCGGCCAAGGTGTCGCATTCAGCGTTGGTCGTGGCGAATATTTGGGAGGCGCCTAAATCGCTATTCCGTGTGTTGTCTTTGGCCCACGGATTGCGTCATGCGGGCGTACGGCGACTTAGCTTGATCGCGCCGTGGATAGCTTATGGCCGTCAGGATCGTCCGACGCGTCCGGGTGATGAAGCAACCGGGCTGATGGTCGGGAAGCTCCTGTCCGCCATGTTCGACAGTATCGTGACGTTGGATGCGCATAGCGAAGCCTTCGTGGAATCGTTCAAAGGCAAGCTGGAGGACGTGTTGCCTTGGCAGGGGATCGAGGTCGAGGAAAAAATCGATTTAGTCGCGGCGCCGGATCATGGTGCGGTTTCGCGTGCCTCTTTAGCGGCGGACAGGCTCGGCGTGCCGTTTATCGTCATAGAGAAGAAGCGCGTGGGACGGAAGGTGCTTGCGAAATTGCCCAGTGGGACGAAAGTCAAAGACGCACGCATTTTGTTGGTCGACGATATGGCAGACAGCGGCGAGACGTTGAAGGCAGCGGCATCGGTCCTCAAGAAAGCGAAAGCCCGGTCGGTGGCGGCGACGGTAAGCCATACTTTCGATTTGTTGGCTTTGCACGCGAAACTGACGCCAGAAGTGGATTCCGTCGATTGCTATTTTGATCATAAAAGCCACCTGTTGGCTGAAGCGGCGCTTGATCTTTTGGTGTCGGCGATGAAATGACGGAGACTCTGCGTTCGGCTATTTCAACCTGTGCAATGCGGCGTAGGTCACGGCATTCTGTTGGCCTGGGCTTTGGGCATCACGATAGAGTGCAACCAGATCAAGTCGTTTTTGCTCTTCGAGCCATGAGTGGACGGCGCGACGCAGGACTTGTTCGCCTCTGCCGTGGATGATCTTTATGACTTCGGATCCGCGCATCAGCTCTTGGTGCATGAAACTGTCGAGTTCGTGCAGTGCGGAGTCTGCGCTTAAGCCGTGAAGATCTATACCTGGACATTCTCCGATTTCCGCGGAGAAGATCGCGGTCTCGAAATCGTCGGAAGGGGGTTTTGGTCCCTCTATCCGTATGTCTTTGACGTGTTCTTTGCCCATGGGGTGATGTTACATCATGTGCGACGAAGAAAGAACATCGCGCTACCAAATTAGCCGAAAGACGGTTATCATGTCGCATATGCAGAAAAGACTGTTCTATTTTTTGGGGATTCTGTTGCTGCTGGCGTTCGGTGACTTGGCTTATGGTTATTCAAGCGGTCAATTCAAGATAAGCCCTGTTGTCGGTGATACGGTGACGATCGTCCCGCAACCGATGCCGTCGTCGGAGACAGGGGGTGTAGTGTCGTCTTCGCTCCCTGCGGCCGTGGTGAAACTTGAGACGAACGCGTCAGTGACCAAGGTCGTGGATGGAGATACGCTTGAGGTGAAGATCGATGAAGACGATAAGGCGCGCAAGATACGCATGCTCGGCATCAATACTCCCGAAACGGTCGATCCGCGTAAAACCGTGGAGTGCTATGGGAAGGAGGCATCAGCCAAGATGCATGAACTGGCTGAAGGGAAACGTGTCCGTCTTGAGGCCGATCCACAAGCCGACGAACAGGATAAATATGGCAGGCTGCTGCGTAATGTCTTTTTGGATGATGGGACCGATCTGAACGCCCATATGGTGCGTGAAGGCTATGCTTATGCCTATCTTTCTTTTCCTTTGAATCCTTTGAGGAAGCAGGAGTTGAAGGATCTGGAAAATGATGCCAAGATGGCAGGGCGTGGCTTATGGAATACGGCGAAGTGTCCGAATAATGATTGATTATCGTGTATCAAAGGGAAAAGTTATGAGATATCTGAAGACAATACCTGTCGCGAAAATGATTTGGGTGCATCGTCTGATGCTTTGGACGTCCTTGATCGGTCTGTTCGCCTCGACTTATTTGTCGATCACGTACCTGACCGGCGCGCCGATAGTCTGCGGGATAGTCTCGGGATGCGATGTGGTCAGGGCCTCGTCTTGGGCCACGTCTTTCGGTATCCCTCGACCGATACTAGGTTTGGTGTTTTACGGGGCGATTTTGGTTGCGCTCGTCATCCGGACATACACGCCGCGGCATAAACCTGAATTCTGGAAGAACGTGATGTTGCTCGCCACTTTTTTCGGCTTCATCGAATCAGGCTTCCTGACGCTGGTGCAGACGTTCGAGATACGTGCGTATTGCACCTGGTGCCTTCTTTCCGCCGTCAGCGCGACGATTCTTTTCATCCTTTCGTTTTTTGAAGGTGAGGAGCATCTTCCGGAGAATCTCATCTTGCGCGAATTGAAGGTTGTGTTCATATCAATCGCAGCCGCTATCGTGGTCGGCGGGTTGGCTTTGTGGCTGTTGCTGACGGATCGCGTGGGTGGGGCGTTGCCTTCGTTGCTTTCCGGCAATTCAACACCGACGTTGAACGACATCCTTCCGGCTGATTTGCCGTACGAAGGACCGGCGACTTCGAGCGTGACGATCGTGGAATATCTGGATCTGGAGTGTCCGGGCTGTAAGGCGTTTTTCCCCACGATGAAACGGATTAAGGATGAATATAAGGATCGTGTCAAATTTGCATCACGGATTTTCATCCTCCCCGAGATCCATGCGAATTCAAAAGGCGCGGGTATCGCCGCAGAGTGCGCCAGACGTGAAGGGAAGTACCTTGAATTCATCGATGCGGCTTTGCTCAATCAGGAGAATCTTACGCGCGCTGATCTTGTGAGGTATGCAGAGGCATTGCGCATCGACAAACAAAAATTCAATGCCTGTTTGGACGATCCGACGGCGGCGGATAGGGTAGTCGCTGACCGTAAAGCTGGCGAGGCTTTGGGCGTCGATTCAACGCCCACGATTTTCTTCAATGATCAGGTCTTGGGAGGCATCCCCACCTACGAGCAGTTCAAGGAATTGATCGACGACGAATTAAAAAAATAGGTGAAAATCGAATTCAGACGGGTGCAGGGTATTGACCATGCGCCCGTTTTTTGGTTTACTCCGTGAGTACTTTTTGAGGTGACCCATGACTACACAGAAGCGTAAGGTGGTTTTTGATCTTGACGGGACATGCTTGCGTTGGCAGATGTATGATGCATGGATCAGCCAAGCGGTTTACCACGGGGTCTTGCCCAAGATCGTCCAGTCCAAAGCCCTAAGGCAGCGTTCGGACTACAAGAGCCGGCGCAGGCCGTTCGGTGAATGGGTCAGCGCGCAGGTCGAAGCCTATCAGGGCGAGGAGCGGCTCCGCGGCGTGCGGGTGTCTGATGCGGAGTTCGTCGCAGAGTGTGCCGTGCAGCGCAACGCCGACAAAGTCCATCTGTTCACCGAGCTCCTGATGCAGGCGGCACGCGACGTCAATATCGAGCCCATCATCCTTTCGGGTTCGATCGAGCAGGCGGTCGCGGCTTTCGCCAAGACTAAGGGAGTGCAGCGTTGGCGCGGCACCCGTCATCCTCAAGAGAACGGATACTTCACCGGCGGCAAGCCGGACGTGTGCAGCCATCGTAAGGATGAGATCATCCTGGAGATGGCGGAGGCTGAGGGATGGGACCTGCCGGAATGCACTGCTGTCGGTGACAGCTTTTTGGACGGTAAGATGGGCGAAGTCGTCGGACACTTCATCGCGTTCAATCCTGATGCTGAGCTGACCTCGTTGGCCGAAACGAAAGGCTGGCCCATCGTCGCGGAGAAGAAGGATGTGGTCCACATGTACCGGTGCAAGGATGGGGCGATCCATCGTCCACAGCTTTGGGACATGATGCCTCTTGACCTGGCCAATGCCTTCCGGCGTCGCATCGATGCTTTCAGGCTCGAACACGGAATCAATCTTAAGATTTGAGTCGCTATCCCATCCCGGGCGCAAAGGTTGCGCCCGGGATGCTTCTTTACTAAAGTAATCCGATATGAAGATAGAACTACGACAGAAGGACATCATGGATCAGGCCTGCGATCTATTGGTCGTGAATCTGTTCCAGGGCGTGACGAAGCCGGCGGGCGCGACAGGCGCGGCGGATAAAGCATTGGACGGTGCGATCGCGCAATTGATCGGTCAGGACCATTTTGAGGGGAAGCTGGGGCAAATCATGGTTTTTCCGACGTTGGGCAAGATCAAAGCCAAACGCGTAGCCGTCATCGGCTTGGGAGACAAGAAAAATTTCGATACTGATGCGGTCAGAAAGATCGGCGGGCATATCGTCAAACTCGCGATGCAGACCAGATCAGAAACAGTCTCGACAGTCCTGCATGGAGCCGGATTGGGTGGTCTCGAAGTGAAAGCCGTAGCGCAGGCGCTAGCTGAAGGCTTGGTGCTTTCCGCGTATCGCTTTCATGTTTATCACGGTGCGCTTAAGAAGAAAGATAAACCGCCTCACGAGTTGAAGGACGTTTGGGTGTGCGAGACGGAAGCCAGAACCCTGAAGTCCGCGGCAGATGCTTTTGAGCGGGGAGAGATTTTGGCTGACGCTACGAATTACGCACGCGACTTGGTGAATACGCCGTCGGCGCATATGACACCTCAAGATTTGCTTGAAGCGGCGAAGAAAATCGCCGGCAAAGGCGTCAGCATAAAAGTATTGGACAAGATGGCGATGGAAAAGCTCGGGATGATAGCGGCTTTGGCCGTCGGGCAGGGTTCGGCACACGAGCCGGTCGGAGTGCATCTGGTCTATAAGCCCAAGAACGCCAAAAAGAAGGTCGCTATCGTGGGTAAGGCTGTGACTTTCGATTCGGGCGGATTGAACATCAAACCGGGCGATTCCATGACGACGATGAAGATCGATATGGCAGGTTCCGCTTCGGTCATCGGATTGTTCAAGGCGTTACCTAAATTGAATCCCAACGTCGAAGTGCATGGTATTTTTTTGGCCGTGGAGAACATGCCGGGGACAGGCGCTTATCGTCCTGGAGATGTGCTGAAGGCGATGGATGGCACGACGATCGAGGTGTTGAATACGGACGCCGAAGGGCGCATCACCTTGGCTGATGCGTTGTCGTACGCCAAGACGTTACAACCTGATGTGATCGTCGATTTGGCTACGTTGACCGGAGCTTGTGTCGTGGCGTTGGGCGAAGAGATTGCAGGGCTCATGTCGAATAACGGGAAGCTGGCCGATCGTCTATTGAAAGCGGCGCGTGAGACGGGCGAACCGTTGTGGGAGTTGCCGTTGTATGAGCCGTATAACGAACACATCAAATCAAAGATCGCTGACATAAAAAATGTCGGAGCACGCGGGCAAGCGGGCACCATCAGCGCGGCTTTTTTCCTGAAAGTATTCGTGGGTGATACTCCCTGGGCGCATCTAGACATCGCCGGTCCGTCGTACACGGAAAAAGAATCACGACCTGATCAGCCGTATGGGGCGTCGGGGTATGGGGTTAGATTATTGGCGAAGTGGTTGGAAGGGGTTTAAAGTCCTGGAGAGAGGTGGAAAAAAGATTGGATACTTATGCGGTCGTGTGTTTTTTTGCCTGTGGATAAATATCTATGGGTGTGGTGTGCTATAATAAGCGGCATAGAGCACTTCGCAAAATATGAAAGTCAAAGTATATTCAACACCCACTTGTCCGTACTGCAAGCTCGTCAAGGATTTCTTGAAGGAGAAAAGCATTGCTTTCACGGATGTCGATGTAGCTGCGGATCCGGCGGCAGCCAATGAGATGGTCAAGAAGTCTGGCCAGATGGGCGTACCTGTAATCGAGATCGACAGTGCGGTCATCGTGGGATGGAATAAAGCTGCGTTGGAAGAAGCGTTGGGTTTGAAGGTGAAGGGATAAGATGGTCTGTATTTAGTTCAAGAGAATCAAAAAAGACAGCGCGAACGCTGTCTTTTTGGCCCTTTGGATTCGGTTAGGCCTTTCCGAGTGTCTGTGTGCCGGGTTCCCAGTCGACTGGACAGAGGTCGCCTGATTGCAGTGCGCCGAGCACGCGCAAGACTTCTTTGACTGAGCGGCCGACAGAGCCGGAGCTGATGAGCGAATATTTGACGATACCTTCCGGATCGATGATGAAGAGGCCGCGTTCGGCGGAGCCGTCGGCTTCATTCAGTACTTGGTAGTCTCGCGCGACCTTGAGGGTCGTGTCCGCGAGTATCGGATATGTGATTTCGGGCAGGTCGCGTTCGAACCAGGCTTTGTGGCACCAGGCGGAATCGGTCGAGGCGGCAAGGACTTCGCAATTCATCTTGGCGAAATCATCATGCATCTTCGAGAAGCCTTTGAGTTCCGTCGGACAGATGAAAGTGAAATCGCGCGGATAGAAGAAGAAGACTAGCCACTTGCCTTTGTAATCAGTCAGGCTTTTTTTGATGAATTCTCCTTTTTGGTAAGCTTCGATGTTTTCGAATATCGGCGCAAGGGTTCCTACTTGTATCATAAGTTTAGAAGTTAACAGTTAGAATTTAACAATTATGGTAGTGGCGAATGATTATTCGTCGCTATTTGCTGACGGCTTTTTTATACAGTGCGTCGGCTTTTGTCCAATCCAGGTTTTTCCAGAATGCTGCGATGTAGGCTTTGCGGTCTGAACCATGGTCGATGAAGTAGGCGTGTTCGTACACATCGAGGACGATTATCGGGATGCAGCCCCAGACGCCGCCCTGGTTGTGCGCGTCTCCGGTATAGATTTTCAGTAACTGGTCGTGCGTATCCCATGCGAGTACGACCCATCCGCGTGCAGCCATGCCGCACGCCGTGAAATACGCCTGGAAGTTTTCGAGAGAACCGTATTTCGCTTTGAGCGCTTCCACAATCTCGCCTTGCGGGTTGCCGTCGCCGCCCAGTACCTCGAAGTACCATTCGTGGAGATAAGTGCCGTTGACGGCGAATGTTTCGCCGTCTTTCAAGGCGCGTAGTTCGCTGTACGTCTGGTTGGAGCTGGAGACGTCTCCGCCGTGCGAAAGGGCGGAGAGTTTTTCCGCGATCTCGTTTTTCTTGGCGACGTATCCGGCGTACAGCTTGTCGTGGTGTATGGCTATCGTGTTTTTCGATATGCCCTCCAGATTCTTATCGAAAGGCAGGGCTTTGGTTTCTGTCTTCATATTTGAGGTCTCATGAGTGGATTATTTTATCGCTTTCAGGATATCGGAGTGCTTGGGCATACCGGATTTCAGGAAGACGATCTTGCCCTCTTTGTCGATCACTATCACCGTCCGTTTGATGACAGGCCGACCGAAGAGGGTCTTAAGGGCGCCGAACTTTTCGCTGGTCTTCTTACCGGTGTCGATGAGCAGCGGAAAAGGGAAGTCGTATGCGCGTTTGAAGCGCTGATGGCTGTCTGTGTCGCCATGGTTGATGCCGAAGACAACCGCGTCAGCTGCTTCGAATTTTGACCAGTCGTCGCGCACGGCGCACAGCTGGACCGTGCAGCCCGGTGTCATGTCGCCGGGATAGAAGACCAGCACGACATTCTTTTTTCCGCGGAATCCTGACAGGTCTACGGTTTTGCCGGATTCGTCGCGCAGACTGAAATCTGGCGCCATCGCGCCTACACTAAGTTTGGCAGGTTTTTTGTCCTTGACCATAAATCAGATGATTATTTTTCTAGATCCTCCAAGCGAGGAGGTTTGATTGGAAATGTCATCTATCGACTAATCGCGGAGTTTCGGTTACCCTCAGCCATATATGGCCGATAGTTTGCAGGAAAAAGTCGATAGGATCGCGGAAGGCAGCCCTTGGTGGCGCACTTGCAGCGTCATGGCAGCCATCGGAGTCATTTCTTGTGTGGTTTTGGGATTCGTCGCGGCAAGGCTGTATCTCGGCGGTGTGGTCAGGATTATGGATGTGTTGCCTGCGGACTTCCCCCCTGGTATCCAATTGTATAGGACGGACCAAGCGGCTTCAACCATCTTAATACGAGGTCAAGATAAGGCCAAGCTCGCGCGTTTCATGACTGGGCCGATGAGGCTGATAGGTTTGGCTTTGCCGATCAGTCTCGACGGGTTGTTGGACAATGTGCTAGGCTCGCGCGAAGCGGTGGAATGGCAGAACTCGAAGCTGGATGATCTGGAGACTGACGCTTCACGCTTCAATACGGTTATCCTCACCTGGGACGAACCCTTGCCTTACGAAGAGACGTTAAAGCATTACATGGATCTGTTCATCCGGCAGAAGTTGGATGAATCGTCCATGCGCGACAGCGAGACCGGGACCGAGTCCGTATTCGCCATCGGGGAGGGTGTCAGCATCAAGATGGAGTTGGCGGTTTCGTTGGATAAGACGGAGATCGAAAATTTAGTCATGATAATAGACTATGTACCCAGATAACAAACATATGCGAAATAAATTTGGTTTGACCGCCTTGTCGGCCGTGCTGGTCTTGAGTGCGACGCTCGGCGCCGGTTGTTTTTCAGGCAAGGATAAAGTGCCTGATCAGAAGCCTGCCGGACCGAAACCGTTGGAGATCACTGATTTGTCGCCTCAAGATGCGGCGAAGAAGATCGTCTTGACGGCGGGCAGCGTCATCAAGTCACGCCAATTCATGAAAGGAAACCGCAGCGGCGCGAAGGAGCTGGGGTATGACACGGAAGAGATCGACCGTAATATCGTCATAAAGCGTTTCGCACCCGGCAACCTGGTGGATCTGGAATGGAAGGCCGAGGCTATCGATGCGGATAAGAAGAAGATCCAACGTACGGGTTCGTTGCCGGCGGGCAACCTGAAGAACTCATATCAGTTGATGCCGCCGGCATTCTGGAAAGAAGGTGACGACAACGCCTTAGGGAAAGGTGTCTTATGGCTGTCTCCGGATGTGTATGAGAACTTATTGATCTCAAAACAGAGCAGCTTGGATTTTGGCCTGACGGACGCGACCTTGATCGAAAGATTGCCGAGCGGTTCGGTGAAATCCGGACTCACAGCCTTAAGTAATGAGGTGGAGCGCATCATCGATCGGCAAGACGTGTTTTTCGCTAAAGCAGATAGCGGTTTTGGGGAATATCAGCTCGTCGTGAACGGCGTGCCGACGAAAGTCGAGGTCATCAAAGCGCATAATTGGTTCGGTGAGGTCACGGTGCTGAATAACAGGCAGAACCCTTTGGTGCTTAAATTGAAACTGGCGAAAAATTCCCAGGCCGGAGATTTCGGCGGACTGTTCGATTACGAGATTGTCGAACTGAAGGATCTGCAGGAGTAGGCGGATATCCACGAAAAACGATTCAAGCCCTGATCGAGTGATCAGGGCTTGTTGTTTTGGCGCGTGCGCGCGCGTGGGAGTTCGAAGGAGGTGTGGACTAGGACTCGGTGTCTTGGTCCGCGGGTCGTCGGTGTTGGTCAGAGCTGAACTCGAAGGGCGCGGTTGGGCGCTGGCTGCGCGGTACCTCGATTCCTTCGGACTGCAGGAGAAAACGGTCGATGTCGGCCTGCGTCGGCTTGGTGTCTCGACTGAATACGGCGTCTGCGGCTTGCCTGTTCTTGTCTCTTCGATTGACCATGCTATGCTTTCCTCCTTCAGGAAAGGTGCGTTCCTTAAACTACAAAACACCGCCTCATTTGTCAAGGCGGTGGCGTCGCGGGTCGGCTTATCGGCCTTTCGCCCAGGTCGGATAAAGCAGGCGATAATAGATGAAATCGCGTAGAGCGCGAAGCCTTTCGATCTCTTGGATCCGTGCAGCGGTCAGATGGTGGGTTCGGGCGGCTTGCCAATTCAGTCCGTTGGCCGCTATGAGCTGTTTCATGCTGAACCATTCGTGGCCGAGCAGGTCTTCAACGGTACGAGCAGCCGGATCGAGTCCGTCTCCTGTGGTTTTTTTCGTCAGCGCCTGTTCCGCCTCCGTCAGCTCCTCAAGGAGTTCGTCGCGGTTTTTGGCTAGTTCTTTGGATGTATCGGGGTCGGCATGACGGATTCTTTCGTGCCAATCCTGCGTTTCCGAGCGGCGGACAACCGCCAGGTCCTCAAGAGCCATCTTTTCAGTCGTGCGCGGATAGTTCATCCAAGAGCCGGCTCTGATCAGGCCGCGAAGTCGGTTGATCTTTTCCGGATCTGCAGCGCCGCGTCGTTCGGCGAAGAGTTGGTCGAGCAGGATCGGCTCATATTTCCAGGGGTCGCAACCAAACACGTTGTCACACGCTTCGCGCACGTTTTGTTCTTCTGTGCCTTTCAGGCGCCGAGAAGCGAGCAAAGAGGTCAGATGATTTTGAAGATCTTCGAGGCTGATGATCCGTTCGAATCTCGAAAGCGCAAGCGTTTCTTTCTTACGTTCGGCCGGCTTCAACTGACGCGGTTGGGGAACCGCGGCTTCCAAGAACGGATGCATGTCGAAGTTCAGTGCCATGTCAAACGAATCTGGTCTGCCATTTGGGGTCGACTTTCACGTTCAGCTCGAGAAAGACTTTGCAGCCGACGACATCCTCGATTTCGTGGCGCGCCGCCATGCCGATACGCTTCAGCATCTCGGCGCCCTTGCCGATGATCATTTTTTTGTAGCGTTCCTCGGTCGTCCAGATGTTCATCGCCAAGAAACGTGAACCGTCCTCGCGGATTTCAAGCTCCTCAAGCTGGACTTTGATGCTGTAAGGTATCTCTTCTTCGAGGTTGAGGAAGATTTTTTCCCGCACCAGCTCTTCGAGCCACTGGTTGTGCGAGATGTCCGTAAGCTGAAGGTCGGGATAGTGAGGTTCATTCTCCTGCAGCACATCGAATAGGGCATCGACCAAGAGGTTCAAGTTCTTGTGGCTTTGTGCGCTGATGTTCAGAGTGGTCACTTGGTTGACGTCCGCGGCTTCGTAGGTTTTTTGGTGAGGGCGTTTGGCTAAATCCAGATCAGCCTTGTTGATGACGGCGATGACAGGGACGCGTGTCGCGCGCAACATCTTTTGGATATGTTCCTCTTCAGGCCCCATGTCGCGCGTCGGATCCATGACATAGACGACGGCATCGACGCCCGAGAGCGTATCGTCGACGAATTCGTTGAGTACCTTGGAGACGCGATCCTTGCGGCCCAAAAAGACGCCCGGCGTATCCACAAAGACGATTTGACCTCGCTTATCGTGCAATATGCCGCGGATCGGATGGCGTGTGGTCTGCGGCTTGGGTGTGACGATGGCGACCTTGGTGCCGATAAGAGTATTCAAAAGCGTCGATTTGCCGACGTTCGAACGTCCCGCAAGCATGACAAAACCTGATTTCATGCGGGAAGTATAGCGCACTTGTGTAGCATTTAGTAGTCAGTATTTAGCATTTAGGGAAGGTTGATTAGAGGTCGGGGAAGAATCGGATTGAAGTGCGCTTGATGATAGGGTTGAGGATGAAAAAACAAAGATCCCGGGTCTGTGCCCGGGATGACAAAAAAAAGGATTCAGAATTAAGTATTCGACAACAGGGATAATTTTGTAACGACCTCGACGTGCGGGGTATGGGGAAATAGGTCGAAGGCTTTCATGTCTTCGATGTGATAAGCAGTCTTGAGTTGCTTCATCTCATCCACGAGCCGATGATAGTTGCAGGATACGTAGATGATGTTGCGCGGTTTCATGTCGAGCAGCGTCTTGAGGACCTTGGGGTGCAGTCCGGAACGTGGCGGATCGAGGATGACCGTATCTGCAGGGATATCTTTCCATGATAAGTCTTCGGCTTTTCCGGCGAAGAACTCGCAACGTTCTGCGACGCCGTTTTTTGCGGCGTTGAATTTCGCGAGTTCGATGGCGGGTTCGTCTATTTCGAAGCCGTGGATTTTCAGATCGGTATTATTTTTCGCCAGATAGATGCCGAAGAAGCCGAGGCCGCAATAGAGATCTAAAATATTCCAACTGGAAGATCTCTCCGCTCCGGTCGAGATGACATTTGGTTTTAGAGATTCGAAAACGCATTTCTGCAGCTCCTCCGCCATGCGGGTATTCGTCTGGAAGAATGAGTTGGGGTGGATACGGTAGGTGACATCGTTGGCGATCTCTTCGAGCCAGGGATTCCCAACCAGCACTTCGAATTTTTGCGCTAGTGAGATATCTGTCGTCAGGTTCTGTTCGCCGATGAGGAGCGAAGTGCAGTATGGAGAAAGGCGAGCGATGAGCGATGAGCGATGGATGTCGGTGACGCGCGTCGCATCTTTGACTACGATGACCACCAATAGCTGCTTCGTGTTTTTTCCTTCGCGCATCACGACATAGCGGACGTCGCCAGTGAAATATTTGGCATCCCAGGGTTGGAGATCGGATTCGACCATCCACTCGCGGACATGCTGCAGCACTTCGGCCGCATGTGGGTTGAGCAGGTAACAGGTTTTGACGTCCACGTAGCGGCTCCATGAACCGTATTCCTTGAGTCCGATCTGGCTGTTCCAACCGACGGCGTAATCCATGCGATTACGGAAGAACGATTTGAATTCCGAAGGCGACTGGCAGGCCATGACTTCATCGATCCGTTCAGCGTGACCGAAGGATTCCAGCGCGCGATTTATCATGTCGCGCTTGATCGAAAGTTGTGCGTCATAGCGTAGGTGCTGCCAGAGACAGCCGCCGCACACGCCGGCGTGCGGGCAAGGTGGAACGATCCGGTCGGAGCCGGGCTGGTTGATTTTTTCGACTTTGCAGATTTTGTTGCCACGATCGCGCGACAGGAATGTTGCATCCAACTCATCTCCTTTGGCCGAGAACGGGATGACGGCACGGCCAGAACCTTGTTGACTGCCGTCAGTTCCGGTCAACTCAAAATAACCACGGCCTTTGTCGTCGTAGTCTTGGATGGTGCCTGTCACTCGATGTCCGAAACGCATGGCAGGAATGTAACTTAATGCAGGATAAAATTCAAATTTGAATGTCAGAGATGTCACTTTCATAACTGAAAGTAACCAAAGGTTTTGGGGGCCCGTGATGCGCTCTTGATGAATCATCTTGGGTTCTCTTATGCGCCACGCTTAGCACGGACCCCCAAACCCCTAAGTTACTTACGAACCGAGCCATGAGTTATTTGATTTAATGCGAGAGTGTATGTACTTTGTTGTCATGATTCTTCATCTCATCGCGCATGACATCCGTTCGGCCCAGAATATCGGGTCGTTGTTGCGTACTTGTGATTCGCTTGGGGTAGAAAAGCTGTGGGTTACGGGTTATTCTCCGGCACCTTCGCATCCGCGTGTCGCAAAGACTGCGTTAGGCGCAGAGGATAGCGTGGTTTGTGAGCAGGTGACTGATGTCGTAGGGGTCATCAAGGGCTTACGCGTTCTGGGTTTCAGGATAGTCGGTCTGGAGCTGGATGAGCGGGCGACCGAACTCGCTGCGTATCGGCCGACCGATAAAACGGCGTTGCTGTTGGGCAACGAAGTGGACGGTATCCCGCCTTCATTGCGCGAGTTGTGCGATGATTTGGTCTTTATGCGCCAGCGCGGCAGAAAAGAGTCGATGAACGTGGCCGTGGCGGCCGGGATTGCATGTTATTGGATTTTGAATGTATCGTAGGTGCGCGGTCAGACATGACCCTACGAAATTTTATGCCTCGCATATCGATCATCATACCGACCAAGAACGAAGAAAAGATGCTGCCAAAATTGTTCGAGACCATCAAAGCCCAATCATACAAGGATTATGAAGTGATTGTCGCCGATGCCCATTCGACGGATAAGACTGCGGAGGTGGCGCAGGAATTCGGGGCAAAGGTCGTCGAGGGCGGAATGCCTGGACCAGGGCGAAACCGCGGTGCAATCGCCGCTCAAGGGGAGATTTTGGTTTTTTTTGATGCGGATGTGCAGATGCCGTCAAGTCATTTTTTGGGTGACTGCGTGGCGGAGATGGATAAGAAGGGACTGGACGTAGCGAGCTGTAAAGTCAGGCCATTGTCGCGCAAACCGGTGGATAAGGCGATGCATGAGATCTATAACGCCTATGCGGTTGCGACGGAGAAGATAAAACCTCATGCTCCGGGTTTTTGTATTTTGGTCAGACGCCATGCGCACGAAGGCATAAAAGGATTTGATGAGGAAGTCGTGCTGGCCGAAGACCATGATTATGTGCAGCGTGCGAAAAAGTTGGGACATAAATTCGGTTTGTTGAAATCACATCCGATATCGGTTTCCGTCAGGCGTCTGGAGAAAGACGGCAGATTCGTCCTCGCGATAAAATATCTTTTCGCAGAACTCCACATCATGACGATAGGGCAGATCAAGAAAGAGTTGTTCGCTTACGAAATGGGCGGGGGGGGAGAGCAGGAAAAGCAATAATACCCTCCTGCGGGGCTCGTTTCAGTCTACCTCGAACACATCCTCGGAGGGTATTATTACTTTTCCTGCTCTGTGGTGAGGAAAAGGGGAGATTGGATGTATTTGAATATTGTTTTTTTCAGTCTCGACTAAAGCGTGTCTGTTCGGCATAATTGCGGGCGTGAACTTAATTCGTGTTTTGAACGACAAGTTGCATAATTTGTGGCACGGCGAGGCTAATGGCCTGACTGCTGCGGCTTTGATCGTGGGCGCGGCTTCGGTAGCTTCGCGGCTGGTCGGTGTGTTGCGCGATAGGGTCTTGGCTTCGAGTTTCGGCGCTGGATATGACCTTGATGTATATTACGCTGCCTTTCGAGTACCGGACTTGATTTATTCTTTGATTATTCTGGGTGCATTGTCCGCAGGTTTCATTCCGGTTTTTTCCGAATATCTCGAGACGCGCAGCAAAGACGAAGCTTGGAAGTTGGCGGCGCAGACTCTGTCGATCGTCGGAGCGGTGATGGCTGGTGTCTGTCTGGTTTTGGCTTTGACGGCGCAATGGATAGTGCCTTGGACCGTGCCGGGTTTCAGCGGCGATAAACTTGAGCAGACGATTGCGCTTTCGCGCGTCATGTTCCTTTCTCCGTTCTTGCTCGGGATCTCCGCCGTGATGGGTGGTGTACTTCAGGCCTTGAAACGTTTCATGGCTTTTTCTTTGGCGCCGGTTTTCTATAATCTCGGCATCATTTTCGGTGCTTTGGTCTTAGCTCCTCGTTTAGGCATAATCGGGGTCGCCTGGGGCGTGATCATCGGAGCATTTTTGCATCTGGCTACGCAGACGACGGTGGTGCTGAAGCTTGGGTTGGGCAAGTTGCCGCTGCCTTCTTTCCGACCGCCGGGAGTCAGGCGCATCCTTAAGTTGATGTTGCCGCGGACATTGGGGCTTGGCCTTTCGCAGCTCAATCTGGTGGTGCTTTTGGCTTTAGCTTCGGCTTTGCCGACGGGTTCGGTTGCGGTCTTTAATCTGGCGAATAATCTCCAATCTTTTCCGGTGGGGATTTTCGGCATCTCATTCGCCTTGGCAGCATTCCCCTTGCTGTCGCGAGCCGCGAGCCGGAATGACCAGCGATGTTTCGCTGCTGAATTGGTTTCGGCTACGAGCAAAATCGGATTTTTCATCTTACCGTCCATGGCGATTTTTTTCCTTTTGCGCGCCCAAATCATCCGTCTTGCGCTAGGGGCAGGGGAATTCGATTGGGATAATACGATCCGCACGGCGAACGTCATGGGCGCTTTTACGGCAGCCTTGATCGCGCAAGCCCTGGTGCCTTTATTCGCCCGCGCTTTTTACGCGAAGCAAGATACGAAGACGCCTCTTTTTATCGCGTTCGTATCTGAAGCCTGCAATCTGGCTTTGGCCGTCTGGTGGCGCGGCCTGTTCGGCATAACCGGATTAGCTTTGGCTTTCGCGGCGGCTTCATATATCAACGCGCTGTTGCTTTGGACGTTTCTCAAGAAAAAATATGGCCCTTTCGATACGTACGCGTTGAATATCTCGATCCTGAAATCCATGGCTGCCGCAGCCAGCATAATCGCGGTGGGTTATCCGGTCAGACAGCTTGTGGGTTCGATTTTTCCTTTGCAGACTTTTTGGCAAGTCGCGTTACAGGCGGCAGCGGCGTGTTTGGCCGGCGGCGGTACTTTTTTGTTGGTGGCGTGGGTCTTGAGATCAAAAGAGCTGCTTGATTTCAGGGATGCGATAAAAAGAAAATTGTGGCGCAAGAAACCTAAGATCGATGGGATGGAGGAGGCGATGGGGTGAGCTGCGGTTGCGTTGTTTCATCGCTGCGGGGCTCGGTTGATATATCTCGAACAGGTCCTCGCTGATAAAACAACGCAACCGCAGCTCGGAGTGAGAGTAGAGGTGAGGGACGCGTCCAACATATCTCGAACACATCCTGGCTTAAATAATAATTCACCAAGCCGCTTTGGTCAGTTTATCAGGAAGAGAAAAAGCTGCTGGGTTCTGCGAGGTGTGGTAGTATTGTTTAGAAATAAAGATGATTATGAAAAAAGGATATCTTTCGTTTGCTTTGTTGGTCGCTTTGGTCGGGTTGGGTGCTGGGTGTTTTAGGCTTGGGCCGCGGGTGGTGAAGAACCCAGCGCAGACACAGAAGCAGATCGCCGTGCAGCAGGAAGATTCGCGAACTGCCGACGAAACGGGAGGGGAAAATGTCGAACCGGGATACTCGGCTGATGCCGTCATCGGTTATCTTGAGTTGGGGGTGGACGCGAGCGTCGACATCACTCGAGACGGATCGAAACAAGCAGGGAAAGACGGGACAGAGCTTGTAGACGGGGATGAGATGCAAGTCGGGCGAGGCGTGGCTTTCATCATTTACCCTGATTCCGGACGGGCCAGATTGGATGAAGGGACGGATTTGGTGTTGCTGAAGGATGAGGCAGCTGATGGGAATATTTTTATCCAGTTGCGGCTGAATGCCGGACGGGTGTGGACGCGTTTTGAACGTCTTCTGGGTCAGGATGAATACTATTCGGTCTCGGCGAACGGCGTCGTGGCGACAGTGCGCGGAACGGCTTTTGGCGTTGAGGTCCAGGACGACGGCGTGGACATCCAGGTGGCCGATCACGAAGTCGAAGTCTCGAACGAGACGGCTGAATTGGCCGGTGTAGAGGCGTCTGATGCGGAACCGGTCAAGATAACGTCCGGTGAGGGTTTGAAGATCGCGACAAAGGGAATTTTGTTGCGCGATGCGCGTATCCTGAAGAGCACGATCCGACGCTTGAGCGTGAGCGAGCGGTTGGTTGATAGTTTCAAGTTCGGCATCACGAAATTGACGTCGGATAAGCTGAAGCGGCCGGTGAAACCCGTCATATTGCCGGCCAGACCTGTCCTACGTCAGGAATTCATGATTTACAGGGAGCTGCTCCAAAGGCGTAGAGAGATGTTGATCAACACTTCGTCGACTTTCGTCGTTCCTGAAAGGGCTCCGTTGCTGCAGGAAATTCTACCCAGCACCCAACCGCAAGTCATCGGTCCAGGAGCGTAATCGTGCTTTTGGACATTGCCAAAAACCCTTTTTTCAGGCAGTATCCTGGGACATGGAGCAACAGAAAATAAGGAACTTCTGCATCATTGCGCATATCGATCACGGCAAGTCCACGCTGTCCGATCGGCTTTTGGAAACTACGGGGACGATCGATAAACGTAAGATGAAAGAGCAGCTTTTGGATACAATGGATCTGGAGCGCGAGCGCGGTATCACTATCAAACTGCAGCCGGCGCGGATGAAATATAAGGCGAAGGATGGCCAAGAATACGAACTTAACCTCATCGATACTCCGGGACATGTGGATTTCACTTACGAAGTCTCTCGTTCGTTGGCTTCGGTCGAAGGCGCGATACTTCTCGTCGATGCGACTCAGGGAGTGCAGGCGCAGACGATCGCAAATCTGTATCTGGCGTTGGAACAAGACCTGACTATCATTCCGGTCTTGAATAAGATTGATTTGCCGGCGGCTGATGTCGAACGTTGTGCGGAAGAGCTGATGAAGTTGATCGGTTGTAAGCGCGAAGAGATCATCTGCGCTTCAGGTAAGACTGGCGCTGGCGTGGATCTGATTCTTGAGCGAGTCGTCAAAGACGTTCCGCATCCGAGAGGTAATCGATCGGCTTTTTTTAGCGCCGTTATTTTCGATTCCAAATACGACGACTATCGCGGAGTCGTGGCTTATGTGCGCGTGATGGACGGCAAACTATCCAAGAACGAAAAGTTGAAGTTCATCGCGACGGCGACAGAAGGCCAGGCGTTGGATGTGGGTTTCCTGAAGCCTGACTATGTCAGTACCGAGGCGATCGAAGCAGGTGAGATCGCTTATGTCGTGTCGGGCTTGAAGGACATTTCGGCGGTGCGCGTCGGCGATACTATCGCGAGTTTCGAGCACGCTGCGGAGACTAAGCCATTGCCGGGTTACAAGGAAGTGCGGCCCATGGTGTACGCCAGTATTTTTCCGAAGGAAGGCAATGAGTATGTGAGGTTGCGCGAGGCCATGATGAAGCTGAAGTTGTCGGATGCGGCGTTGGCTTTTGAACCGGAGCAGTCGTTGGCTTTGGGTTATGGCTTCCGTTGCGGTCTTTTGGGCATGTTGCATCTCGAGATCGTGCAGGAACGGTTGAGACGCGAACACAATATGGAACTCGTCATCACGAGTCCCAGCGTGGCCTACGAGATTACGTCGACGGGTGGCGATGAAAGCGTGGTGACCTCGGCCATGGAGTTCCCGGATCCGTCGCATCTGCGCGAAGTCCGTGAGCCTTGGGTTTTGGTCGATATCGTCTGTCCCGCGGATTACATCGGCAACATCATGGCGCTCGTGACCGAACGTCGCGGTATGTATAAATCTACTGATTACCTGGATCCGAAGCGTACGGTTCTGCATTTTGACATGCCGCTTTCGTCCGTCATCGTGGATTTCCATGATAAACTCAAGAGCGCGTCATCAGGCTATGCGTCATTGAACTATGAGTTCATCGGTTATCGTGCGGCGAAAATCGTCCTGCTGGATATCCTGGTAGCCGATAAGAAGGTGCCGGCATTTTCCATGCTATTGCATGAGTCGGAGGCGTATCGTCGAGGTAGGGAAGTCGTGGCGACTTTAAAAGAGACGTTGCCGCGTCAGCAGTTCGTGATCAAGATCCAAGCCGCCATCGGTGCGAAGATAATCGCCGCGGATCGTATCTCGGCTTTCCGTAAAGACGTGACTGGCTACTTGTATGGCGGCGATGTGACGCGTAAGATGAAACTGCTGCAGAAACAGAAGAAGGGTAAGAAGCGCATGCTAAGTATGGGCGCTGGTTCGGTGGAGATACCGCCGGATACGTTCATAAAAGTCTTGAGGCGCGAGGATGGGGATTAGTGTTTCCAGAATAATTTTTTGTTGCTGCGGGGCTCGTTTCAGTCTACCTCGAACACATCCTCGCCACAAAAAATTATTCTGGAAACACTAGGAGGGATAGGAAAAATGGGGAGGGCTCGTATTAGTTTACCTCGAACATACTTTCATTCGTCATTCCCGCGTAGGCGGGAATCCAGGCTAGAAAAATATTAAATCCATATGAAAGCTAAACAGAGAAAATTCATAAATAAGATAGTCATCGGTTTCATCGCCTTTGCGACAGTGTTTTTTTTGATCGCTCCATTTGCAGGGTCATTTTGACTTATCCACTTGACTGTTTCAGTGGATAGGGTAGCGGTATAGATAGGTGCAGGACGAAAGCGTGATTCAACGCATTCGTTCTTTTTTTTGTGGGAGAAGGTGTCATGCAAAATCGTCTATTCGGTTTGGTGGTGTTTTTGTCCGTCCCCATTTCCGCCTGTCTGCTGCAACAGCCGGAAGAATCGGCTGGGAATTCGACGGATGATGTCGTCGGTGAAGCTATGGCGGAAAAAACTCCAGCTAGGTTTTTTCAGCTGTCTCGTCAAGACATCTACGCTTCGTCGGTCAAGCGCCCGAGTTTGGATACAGGGGATGGCCAGACGACGGATGATGGTCAGGACGAGATTCCGACGGATATCATGTTCGCGACATGCGAGAGCTCGCCGGACGAAGTCGCTGTGCCGTTGAACCCGCTTGAAGATCGTACTTGTGACGTCGTTCAAGCTATCGCCTACCGCAGCGACGACACGGGGTCGTACGAGGTGTCGGCGGATTTCGTGTGGAGCATCGCTGACCAGGACGTCGCGACGTTCCACTTCATGTCGGGGCATGGATTCGACAAGGTGCAGCGGCCGCAAGCGCAGCTGGATCTGTTCGCGACCGATGCTTTCGACTCCGAGCCGGAGACGATTGTCACGGCGTGCGCGATTCCGCGTGACTCGGCGAGCCACCTCTTCGAGCCGTTGTGCGTCACTTTGCCTCTTCGGACCGTGGTGAATGTGGAGGCGTCTTGGTGTTTCGACGGCACGACCTTCGACAGCGCTTGTGATGTCGTAGGTTTTCGTCAGGATGGGCGATATCTTTCGCTTGACGGGTCGACCGCACAAGATGGCGACATTTTCGTCAGGCACGTCGAGTTTGTGCGGCAGGGGTTCCGTTACGTCGGATCACTGCTTAGTTCGTCATACATGTACGGCGTCGTCGGTTACGACGGAACGTCTGATTTGTTGGGGACTTGGCAAGCGAGCAGGATACCTCTCCCGTAGTCCACTCAAACCTGCGGCTCATGACTTGAGCCGCGGGTTTGTCGTAAATCCTTCGTTCCCCTTCTTTTTTTTCCTTTCCGAACCTGTAAGTGTACGGATTCATCGCCGAGGATGTGTTCGAGGTAGACTGAAACGAGCCCCGCAGGCTTGAATCCGTACACTTACAGGTTTCTCCCTTTTTTGTCTTTTTATCGACCGCATGAAAGAATCGAAAGGATGAAAAAACGATGGAACCCGCCGCAGGAACCAGACGGGGAGTTGTTGGAGCGACTCACTGATTTTGTGGTATCTCAAGGGATGCCTCCAGTTTTGGCATATCTATTGGCGAATCGTGGTATTTCCAACATTGAGGAAGCACAACATTTTCTGGAACCGTCATGGGACAACGGAGTACATAAGCCGTGGCTTTTCAGGCAGATGAAGCCAGCAGTCGAGAGGGTTTTTTCTGCATTGGAGAATCAGGAAAAGATCGTGGTCCATGGGGATTATGATGCGGATGGAGTGACGGGCAGCGCGGTCGTGATCACTACGTTGCGCGAGATCGAAAAGCAGTCGTCTGTTCCGGTTTCAAACGTAAGCTCATATATTCCGCATCGCGATAAAGAGGGATATGGTTTGCATGAGGGTACGGTCAGGGCGCTGGCTGAACAAGGAGCGGATTTGATTATTACGGTGGATTGCGGCATCGCCAGCGTGGATGAGATAGCATTGGCCAGGAGTTTGGGCATGGACGTCATCGTACTTGATCACCATCAGTTCGGAGAGACATTGCCTGATGCTATTTTGGTGCATCCTAAGTTGGAAGGCGAGGAGTATCCTTTCAAGCATTTGGCGGCTGTCGGGGTCGCTTGGAAGTTCGCCAGCGCGGTCTATGAGACGGCTGTGGAAAAGGGGATGGCACTGCCCGAAGGTTTCGATAAGTGGTTGCTTGATCTGGTGGCTATCGCGACAGTGACTGACATGGTGCCGCTTTTGGGCGAGAATCGCGTCCTGGAAAAGTACGGCCTGATGGTGATGAACAAGACGCGTCGGCCGGGTCTGCGCGCTTTAATCCGCGCTGCCGGACAGACGCCCGGTGAGTTGGACGCGCAGTCGATTGCATTCGGGCTGGGGCCGCGTATCAACGCAGCCGGAAGGATGGACCATGCGTCCTTAGCTCTGGATCTGATGTTGGCGGAGACGGATGAGGCTGCGGCGGAATTAGCTGGGCGCCTGGAAGAACAGAACCGTGACCGTCAACGTTTGATGCAGACCATGTTGGTCGAGGCGGAAACCCAATTGTCCGCCGTCGAGCAAGCTCCGCTGTTGTCTTTTTGGTCTGAAACCTGGCAACCCGCGCTTGTCGGGTTGGTGGCGGGCAAATACCTTGATCGTACGGGCAAGCCGACGATCGCCATCGGACGGCATGGCGACCGATGGGTCGGATCAGGCAGATCATACGCATTTTTCGATATCACTGAAGCCGTAAGGCGAGCAGGCGAGGGTTTCGTCACCCACGTGGGAGGTCATGTCCAGGCATGCGGTTTTTCTTTCGGGGCAGAATCGCAAGTCGAGACTTTGATCCATAAACTGGATGTGTATGCTCGAGAGAACCTCGACATCGATGGGTTGATGCCGTTCATGAATATCGATGCAGAAGTGGATCTTGGCCAAGTGGATGTCGGATTGGCGGACGCGTTACGGCGGCTGCAGCCTTTCGGCGAGGGCAACCGAAAACCGCTGTTCATGATCAGGGATCTGGAAGTCGCGTCATGTGATTTGGTGGGGCAGACGCATAAACACGTCCGTTGCATGCTGCGCGATGCGGCGGGTCGCCGGGCGAAGTTCATGGGTTTCAATTTCGGGCAGCGTCTCGAGGAGCTGTCCTTCGGGCAAAAACTCGATGTGGTCGTCGAAATCGACATCAATGAATGGAACGGTCGTCGTGAAGCGCAGTGCAAGCTGGTGGATGTGAGGGATGCGGAGGGAATCAAGCAGACGGCGGTCACGGGCTAGATATTTTTAATCTGAAATTTATGCATTTGATCATACAGACAGATGGGGGCGCGCGAGGAAACCCTGGACCGGCCGGGATCGGCGTCGCGATTTTTGACGAAAATGGCAAGTTGTTGGATGAGATCGCGCGGTATCTTGGACGTACGACCAACAATCAGGCGGAATATCAAGCGGTTATCGCAGGCCTGACGCGAGCTTTGGAGTTGGGGGCGACTTCAGTCGAAGTGGTGGCGGATAGCGAATTGATGGTCAAGCAAGCTAACGGCGAATATAAGGTAAAGAATGCGGAAATCGCAAAAAGATATTTGGAAATGAAGAACCTGGAGACGCGTCTGGGAGGAAGGGTCAGATATCGTCACGTGACAAGGGATAAGAACAAGATTGCGGATGCTCTGTCGAATAAAGCCATGGATGAGGGGATGGGGCGAGTGTGACGAAAAGGTTTTTTATCGCTGTTGATATTTGTGGTGGGTTTTCTGGTGTAGGTCTAGATGATTTGTGGTACAATGGGGGCGTGTGAAAAAACGCCATCCTTTACATCATAAGGTAGTGAAGTTTTTGAATAAGAGACGCAGGCGCCCCACGTGGTTGTGGCGTTGGCATTATCTTGTCTCCGGACTCGTCGTCTTTGGGGGCGTCGGTATGCTGCTGGGTTTTTTGCAGTTCACCGATACCCGCTCATATACGGTTCAAGCCGCAGCGACGGATAATGTCATCGGTTGGGTCTGGTCGGATCATATCGGTTGGATTTCTTTGAACGACCTGAATCCGCAGACGTGTGCAGGTTCTTGCGGGACTTACGGGGTGAAAATCAACCCTACTACGCGTGAGATAACGGGATTCGGTTGGTCTGATAAATCAGGCTGGGTTTGTTTCGGCTCTTCATGTGGCCTGCACGCCGCTTGCAATGGCACGCCCCCTCAAGGCGGATTGAATGCAGTCATCAACGCCGGTAGCGGCGCGGTAGAAGTTAGGGGCTGGGTGAAAGTCTGCAGCGAAGGCGATAACGGTTGGATTTCCTTGAATTGTGCTGATTTTACTGGCGCTTGCACAACATATCCCTACAAAGTTTATTACAATACCGCGACGAAATGGTTCCAGCCGGGAAATCCGCCGACGCATCCGACGCTGGGTTCTTTGGGCTGGAATGGTTATGTAGGAGGGAATGGTTTTGGTTATGTGGATTTCGAATATGCGAACAGTACGGTGACCGAATCCAACTGTAGCGATGGTGTGGACAATGATCTGAACGGAGTAGCGGATTGTGCCGATGCGGCGTGCAACGCAAGCGCGGCCTGTAACGAAATACCCGGAAACACCGATGCCTGGGGTCAGCCTCTGTGTATGGACGGCATCGATGACAACGGTAACGGAACTCTCGATTGCACCGAGCCTGCCTGTCAGAGTGCTTCGCAGTGCCAGGAAACGCCGACCAATACCGATTATTACGGGAATGATCTGTGCGCAGACGGCATCGACGATGACGGTGACGGTACGATAGACTGTGTCGATTTGAGTTGTGATGGCTACGCTTCATGTACGCTCATAGGTGAAGCAGCTTGCGGCGCCGGAGCGGAAGCATGCTGTACCGATGGTGTGGATAACGATGGTCTGATGGGCTTGGATTGCGCAGATCCGAATTGTGGCGTCGCACCATCATGTCTGCCAGCGTGGTTGCAGGCGAAATTCGGTAATGTGTATGCACAGAAGGGCATAACAGGAAGCGCGGGTAAAGAATCGGAAGCGACTTATTGCTTGACCTCACAGGGCGCCATCACGGATTTCGCCAGCGGTTCGGGCTGTTCAGAGACCGGAGCAGTCACGTTGTCTCTTCCGAAGAGTTCGACACAGTACAAGGGCACCTTGGGAAGCCTTGATATCAACGGCATCTTGAATGGACGCTATGGCACGGTACAGAATCTTGCTTCGGGAGACATTACGGCACAACTGCCGAATATCTTGGCGGGTAAGGTGTATCGGGTGGTGGGGAATGCTACTCTTAACACAAAGACGCTGCTTAACGGTTCGACACAGACAGAGAGAGGCAATGGCTTACTGATAGTCGAAGGAGATTTGTCGATTACAGGAAATGTAGATTATACAGGCAGCACCAACATCCAATCGTTAAGGAACCTTGCTTCTTTCGGCATCATCGTGAAGAAGAACGGCTTGGTTGGAGGTAATATCAACATCAGCTCCGGTGTCGCTACGATCGCAGCTGCGATTTTCGCGGAAGATACGATCCACACCGGCACGAGCGGCGGTGTCGATACGACGCCCTTGTTGGTGAAGGGCTTGATGGCGGCGTACAAGATAGACCTGCAGCGGAATTACAGGGATGCGGTTGTGGCGGCAGAGACTGTAGTGTTCGACGGACGCGCGGTGGCGAACCCGCCGCCAGGCATGTCGGACGTCGCGAAATCTTTACCGACTTCACAAGACGCTTTCTGATATATGGGATTATTTTCACACGAGCCAGCACATAAAAGTTATATCGGCTTGGATATCGGCCAGTCAGGCATAAAGCTAGTCGAACTCAAGAACGAGAAGGGACGCGCCAGATTGGTGACGTATGCGTTCGCGAAATTGCCGGTCGAGAGTTACGAGAAGGCGATGAACGAGGAAGTCGATAAAACAGCCGAGTTCCTCAAGAAGATGATCGCTAAGGCCAAGTGCACGACTAAGCTTTCAGTCGCGGCTTTGCCGATTTCGTCGGTTTTTTCCTCGATCATCAGCGTACCGACGTCGAATGAGAAAGAACTGAATGAGACTATACAGCTGCAGGCTAAGAAGCTGATTCCGGTCCCGTTAGATGAGATTTCCCTGGATCACAAAGTGGTAGAGACGAGCGGGGGAGAAGGGGGCAAGAAGACGACAAAAGTTCTCTTGACAGGAGCGCCGAAATCATTGGTGCAAAAGTACATGAACCTCTCCAAGAAGGCCGGTCTTGAGCTGATTTCGTTGGAGACCGAAGCTTTTGCGCAGATCAGGGCGTTGATCGGTAAAGATCGCTCGAGCATCATGGTCATCGACATCGGCTCGGTGCGCACCAACATCGCTGTCATCGAAAAAGGTATACCGTTCCTGAACCGCTCCATAGCCACGGGCGGTGTCGCTATAACGCAAACTATCTCCAAGACTTTGGGTGTACCCTATGAACAGGCGGAGAACATGAAGCGTGACATCCGCGCGATGCAGACTTTTGCGCAGACTGGGGATATCTCGCCGATCCTCTCTACTTTGTTGAAGCCGATAATCGACGAGATAAAATATTCTTTCAATCTTTATCAGGGGCAGACGGAAGATGGACAGCAGAAGCGCATCGACAAGATCATCTTGACCGGGGGTTCGGCCTTGCTGCCGCGTCTGCCGGAATTCATCACACAACTCATGAACGTGAACGCATATCTGGGCGATCCTTGGGCTCGAGTCGTCTATCCGCAGGATTTGCGTCCGATTTTGGATGAGATCGGCCCAAGGTTCAGCGTGAGCATCGGATGCGCCATGAGGGATATCGAATAATCAACAATACATGCCGGAAGATATTTCGTTGCTCCCAGAAGAGCTGCGGAAAAAAGAAGACGTGATGAAAGCGGCGCAACCTGCGAAGGGTGAGCCTGGTTCGGATTTGAAATTCAATTTTCCGACGGAAGAAGAGGAGGATATAGAAATTATCGAAGTTGATGAAGGTGAGTTGGACCAGGTCCTGCAAGGGGAACCGACTTTGACCAAGGCTGCATATTATTTGACTGCATTCGTCGAAGACATTAGAGGTAGATTGTTCAAGACTAAGCCGGAAGCGGCTCCGGCGAAGACGCCTCCGGAATTTTTCAAAGCGCCTCCGATGAAAGCTGGTGCGGCGCTGGTGAAGCAACAGATGCCTGGGTTGCCGGGCGCTTCTGCAGAAGCAGTAAAGGTAGGTACGGGAGTTTTGCCGACGGCGCAGATGACGGGTGCGCCGAAAGGCAAGGTGCAGATCGCTCCTTTCGCCAAGACTCCACGACGAGTCAGGGTCATACGAAGAGTGCGAAAACCGGTGAAAGTCAGTTTTGTTTCAGAGGAGGCATTGCGTCTGAAGGTGGATGTACCGCGCAGAAGGTTCACGCTGATCACGGCAGTAGTCACTTTTTTGTTGCTTTTGGGTGGGACTTACGGATTGCTAGATTTCCAGCTCAACCGAAGCAAAGAGAATGCGAACCAAGCTAATCGTCAGTTGGAGAGCGTCAGGTCAGATATCCAGAGCCAACTCCAAGCATGGTCTTCGTTCCAGCTGCTTGAACCGAAGCTCCAGACATTGGCCGCTCTATTGGATCAGCATCTAAGTCCGACGACGCTCTTGGAAGACTTGGAGATCAATACGCTGCCGACGGTTTATTATACGAACTTCGCACTGTCTCCGGACCGCAGAATTTCGTTGGGGATAACGGCAGACAGCCTTGATTCGGCGGCTAGACAGCTGGCCGCTTATCAACAAGCGCCATTCGTGAAGAAGGTCGAGGCGAACAGCTATACGGTGGAATATGACGACCAGAATCCCTATAAAGTCAAGGCCGTGTCGTTCAATATCTGGTTGACGTTGAATGAAGGCGCGCTGCTGAAACAGCTGGCTAAGACGAGCCAATGACGGATATGCCGGAATTGCTGAACAACAAAACTCCGAAAGAGAAAGAAGTGGTCGTAGAGAAGAAACCGTCGAAATTGTTGACGGAGTATTATGCTTCGATCTTCCTGCTGGCGATCGCCGGGTTCATCGCGGTGGGCATGCTGGTGCATCGGCCGCTTATCCAGTCGCTGAAGGAATCGAATGCAGAGACGGCGTCTTTGCTGGCGGCTATCGATAACGAATCGGTCTATCTGGACGGCTTGAAAAAATCCGTTTCAGCGGCGCAGTCGATCCCGGCTGCGGTGTTGGGTGAGATTGATAATGCTTTGCCGTCAAGCCAGAACATCCCTTCGTTGTTATCCCAGCTTGGGACAGCAGCGGAGAGGAACGGGGTCAAGATCGAAAGCCTGGCCTTCAACGAACAACAGGTCTTGGTGCAGCAGAGCCCGACCGCCACGTTGCGTCTGATACCCATGGACGTCCAGTTGGCGGTACAGACGCAGAGCTATTTCAACATGAAAAGGTTCCTTTCCGACTTGGAGAACAGTTTGCGCCTGATGGATGTGGTGGGCATTAGCGGTTCTGAAGCTACGGGAGATAAGATGTCGTACCTGTTGCAGCTACGTACGTACTCGATGGTCGAGATCAAACCTAATGCGGCCCCTGCGATAACGCCATGAAGAAGACAACGATTTTTTCCAGGTTGATCATGGTGCTGCTGGCATTAGGTATTTTGGGTTTGGCTTATTGGTTCATAAGTACGAGTATGTTGCCGGTCGAGGTTCCACAGCAGCTAATAATGCGCCGAGTGGTGAAATTCGATCCGAAATTAGATATTTCGACCAATGAAAAATTTTTGACGCTTAGGCCGCTGGGTGAGTTCGTGTTGACCGTGCCCGCGATGGGTCGTGAAAATCCTTTTGTGCCACCAGTGGTCGCTGCACACGCGACTACGACAGGGAGCGTAACCTCGAGTCAGGCGATCCAGATGATACCGCAGTCTGACGCCGTGACTTCGTCTGAAACAGCGGCGACGCTTCTTCCTTCGGGTACACAAACGGTCGACTCTGTGGCGACAACTACCGGGCAATGATATGGATGAGAAAATCCTTGATATTTTGATCAAAAACGGTTTAGTGGACCAAAAGGCTACGGATATAGCCAAAGATTTGATGGCGCGCGGAAAAACCCTGGAACAAGCCTTGGTTGGCGGAAGGTATGTGAAGGAGCTGGATTTCGCTAAAGCAAAGGCTGAAGCATTGGCTTTACCTTTCGTGGATCTGACGGAAAGGGTCATACCAAAGGAGACGCTTGAGTTGATTCCGCAGGACACGAAAGAGACGTATAGTGCCATACCGACCGCGTTTGACGGGAAAGTGTTGGAGGTCGCGCTGATGAATCCGCAGGATTTACGGGCTTCAGAGGCTTTGGAGTTCATGGCTTCGGATCGGGGGTGGTCCATCAAATACGTCGTGGCACCAAGTTCGCAGATCAATAGCCTATTGAGGAAGCTTCGAGGGTTGGGTGTTGAGGTGGCGACGGCATTGGCTCAAGCTAAGGGTAAGTTCGAAAAGAAGGTCGAGAAGACCGAAGAAGTGGGTAGGCTGGAAGAAATCATCAAAGGAGCGCCTGTCTCACGCATGGTTTCGGTCATCATGCGGCACGCCGTGGAGGGTGGCGCATCGGATATCCACATCGAGCCGCTCGGTAACGAATCTCGTGTGCGCTATCGTATCGACGGCGTATTGCGAACGACTTTGGTCTTGCCGATCTATGTCCATCCGGCGCTTATTTCGCGCATTAAAGTGCTGGCTAACCTGAAGCTGGATGAGACGCGCATACCGCAGGACGGACGTATCACGCAGGAAATAGGCGGTAGGAACATCGACTTTCGTGTCTCGGCTTTGCCGGTCGTGGATAACGAGAAGATCGTGATGCGTATCTTGGATACATCAGCGACAGCACCGACTTTGGAGAATCTCGGTTACCGTAAAGAACATGTCGATGTCATCCACGCCGAAATCCATAGACCTTTCGGCATGGTGCTGGTGACAGGTCCGACGGGATCCGGAAAATCGACGACATTGTTCGCAGCGCTTACGTCTTTGAACAGCGAGGGCGTGAACATCTCGACGCTGGAAGATCCGGTCGAGTATTACATCAAGGGGGTCAACCAGTCGCAGATCAAACCAGAAGTGAATTACACATTCGCCGCGGGTTTGCGCGCCCTGTTGCGTCAGGATCCGAATGTCATCATGGTCGGTGAAATTCGCGATAGGGAAACGGCAGAACTCGCCATCCATGCTTCGCTCACAGGTCATTTGGTGTTCTCGACTTTGCACACGAACGATGTGTTCGGGCTTGTGCCTCGTCTGGTCGACATGGGCGTCGAACCATTTTTGTTGGCGGCGACGCTTAACCTAGGTGTGGCGCAAAGGTTGGCCAGGAAAATCTGCCAAGCCTGCAAAGAGCCGCAGGTATTGGAACAGAGAACGCTGGATAAGCTGCAGGCTGACATCAAAGCGATACCGAAAAGATACTTTGAGTCGGGTTTCGATCCAGAAAAGCCTTTAGTCTTTTACCACGGAAAAGGTTGTGCACGATGCGGCAATAGCGGCTATCAGGGGCGCATCGCAATCGATGAGATGATTCAGTTCACGGATCGCATGAAACGGATCGTGGAAAAGGGTTTTCCGGTGGCAGAAGTGAGGGTGGAGATCGCAAGGCAAGAAGCTTTGTCCTTGAGACAAGACGCGATATTGAAAGCATTGTCAGGTTTCACGACCGTGGAAGAGGTGTTAAGGTTGAGTCAAGAGGCACAAGAAGACACGTAACAGGGAGGCACTGATTAAGCATAAAAACAACGAATCATATGAAGAAAAAAGTGCTGATTATCGAAGATGATGGTTTCTTGGCCAGCATCTACGCGCAGAAGCTGGAATTGTCGGGGTATGAGGTGGCGTTCGCGACTAACGGCGAGGACGGTTTGAAACTGGCGCAAAAAGACAGGCCGGATTTGGTGTTGTTGGATTTATTGATGCCCAGGATGGACGGTTTTGAGGTGCTGGAGAAGATAAAAGCGGATGAGGCGACAAAGGGCATTAAAGTCTTGGTTCTGTCGAATCTCGGGCAGAAAGAGGACGTCGAAAGATGCTTGAAGCTTGGAGCGGAAGGATATGTGATAAAAGCCCATTCTTTGCCTGATGAGACGGTAAAACGGATTCAAGAGATTTTGGGGAGTTGATCTAAACGATGCCTACTTTCAAGTATCGAGCGCGGATGCCGGATGGGAAGATCCAGGCTGGTTTGATTGAGGCTGACGATTCGGTCGCAGCGCAGCAGGCTATTGAGGAACGAGGTCTTGAGACGATGCTGATCGAGCCCTACACCTCGGTCGAGGCGGCTTCCAAGACGATACTTTATTTCCTGAACAGGATTAAGCCGAAGGACTTGGTGATCACTACGCGCACGCTTTCGGTCATGGTTTCGGCTGCGGTGCCGTTGCCGGAAGCCGTCAGGAACATCGCTCGGCAGTCGGAAAATCCGCTGATGCAGCGCGTGCTGATAGATATCGCCGGCGAAATCGAAGGCGGCGCACGACTTTCGGACGCGTTCGAGCATCACTCGGACGTATTTTCCCAGTTTTTCATCAACATGATCAGGTCGGGCGAGACGTCCGGACAGTTGAGTGACGTCTTGGAATATCTGGCTGAACAGCAGGAGAAGGACTTCGACCTTACGAGCAAAATCAAGGGCGCGATGATCTATCCGGCATTCATCATCACGGCCATGTTCGTCGTGGGCTTCGTCATGATGACTTTTGTGGTGCCGAAGCTCGTTGGCGTGCTGACCGAAGCGAACGTCGATCTGCCTTGGACCACTCTGACCTTGATCGCGGTGTCGAATTTTTTCCAGAGGTTTTGGTATTTGATCATTGTGTTCGTGTTGGGTTCGATCGTCGGGATAAAGTATTACATCAAAACACCGTTGGGCAGATATCGTTGGGACTGGATCAAGATATATATGCCGATTTTCGGTAATCTCTTCCGTGAGATGTACGTCGTGCGTTTCACCAGATCGTTGGCCACCTTGATGAAGGGCGGAGTCGATTTGGTCGAGGCGTTGGAGATCGTATCGGGCGTAGTGGGCAACGAAGTCTGGCGCAACGTGGTATTCGAGACGATACGCGAAGTGAATGACGGTAATTCGATAACGACGGCGTTCACCAGGTATAAATTCGTCCCGACCATGGTGACGCAGATGCTGTCGGTCGGTGAAGGCACGGGAAAAACCCAGGACATCCTGAACCGCGTGAGTTTTTTCTATTCGCGCGAAATCGACAACATGGTCGGTAACCTGACGAAGCTTATAGAGCCTCTGGTGCTGATTATCCTAGGTATCGGCGTGGGCATTTTGGTATCAGCCATCCTTTTGCCGTTGTATAGTTTGTCTAGTGCGGTTTAAATGGCTGTGGATAAGTTTAGGTTGTTTGAGGTAAATGTGCTATAATTAGTCCGTAAAATATTCTTTAACTAATGACCGCTAAGGTCAGAAAAAGTAAGAACTATGCAAAATAAAAAAGGTTTTACGCTCATCGAGCTCTTGGTCGTCATCGCGATCATCGGCTTGCTGGCGACACTCGCCGTGGTTGCTTTCGGTGGAGCGCGGGATAAGGCTAAGGACGGAAAGAGAATCTCCAACGTCAAGAGCATCGTGGCGGCGTATAACGCAGCAGCGAGTGACGGTAAGGTGTTTGATTCGGCTTGTGCCATCGGCAAGAAGATTACGGAATGCAAAATCTGTAATAACGCCACGTGCGCAGGTGCTGATGACGTGACTGCCACTTATATCAACATTAACCAGTTTGCTGATCCGGATTCGACTACAGCTTGCGGAGCAGCTCCTGCGGCCGCCTGTACTCCTGCGTTCATTACGGTCGCTCCGGCACTCGGCAATAACGCATCTTTCACCATCAGTTTCTGGACCGCGGCTGACAGCGCTGGTTTGGTCAAAGGCGCGCACACCGCCAATGCCTTGGGTATAGTGCAATAATTAATTAAAAAATCCATTACCGCCCCGGTGTTACCCTGGGCGGTTTTGTTTTCAAGGCATTGTTAATAGGATATACTTGGACAAATTATATGATCTTCACTCCTTCCAAGCGGGCAGGATTCACTATCCTTGAGTTGCTCGTAGTAATAGTGTTCGTCGGAATACTCGCGGCAGTAGCGATATATTCGTTGAACGTGACGCGGGCGACAAGTCGTGACTCGAAACGGGTGTCAGACGTTAGCGTGGTGCGTGCAGCGTTGAGCCAGCATTGGCTGCAAAAGGCCTCCTATCCGGTGAGCGAGGGAGTGAATTTAGGGCAAGTAGGCGCTAATGCTGATGTATTGGCGGGAAACGGTTTTGTTGCGGGCGATCAGGCGGTAGACCCGTTGTTCCTTCAGCGCGTTCCGACTGGTCCGAAAACTGGAGAATATTACGTGTATAGAGGTGCTGTTTCAGGCTATTCGATCAAGTTCACGACCGAGCGGGTAACGGCATATGGACCGGCGGGGACGTACTATGCGCACGCGGGAGGTGTGGATACCTCGGATGAACTTAAATAGTGGTGGTTGGGTCTGCTGAGTATATTTTTATGGCTGCGGGGCTCGTATCAGTCTACCTCGAACACATCCTCGCTATGATTCTTTTCTCCTCCGGCTCTGTGAGAGTGGAAGGGACGAACGAAAAAACTGTCGCGATAATTCAGACTAATTAGATAGCTTGTCATTACAGCGAGATGCCCAAAAGCATCAACGAAGGGGGTAGGCTGGAATTCAGAACGTAATGGATATTCAACGAATTTTATTGATAGTTCTCGCCGCCATATTGGGCGGTGTTTTAGGTTCGTTTGCGAATGTACTAGTCATCCGTTGGCATGAAGATTGTTCGATCAGCGGCAGGTCGGCTTGTCCGAAGTGCAAGAGCAGGATCAAGCCGAGACACCTCATCCCGATTTTTTCTTGGTTGTGGCTTAGGGGGCGGTGCGCCTATTGTGGTGAGCCGATACACATCCAGTATCCGATTGTAGAAGCTTTGGTGGCGGTTTTGGCGATTATCGCCGCCGTCCGGCATGATCCGTTGACGGATCCTGGGTTCTGGTTCGAGTTTTTGTTTTCGGCGATGTTGATTGTGCCGGTGGTGATGGATGTCAGATGGCAGGAAGTGCCGGTGGAGTATCTTATCGGCATTGCTGGCCTAGCCGGTGTCTGGCAAGTCGTGTATCCGCCTGCGTCAATCGCAGTCGTGTTGGGGAGGCTATCGTCAATAGCTATCGCGTTCGCGATTGCGACGGTCTTTTTCGGACTGCAGATACTGCTTTCGAGACAGAGGTGGCTCGGTTTGGGGGATTTGTGGTTTGCTTTGGCCATGGCCGGCATCTTGGGTTGGAAAAAGCTTTTGGTGGGTATTTATCTTTCCTATATCATCGGTGGTTCGGTGGCTTTTGTCGGCTTCATCCTCGGCAGATTCAAGCGTGGTTCTCATCTGCCCTTTGTTCCTGCTTTGTTTGCAGGTACAATGGTGGCGTTGTGGTACGGTGAACGGGTAACTCTTTGGTTTTTACATGCGATTCAATAAGGCAAGGGCTTTTTCCTATACGGAGTTCCTGGTGAGCGTCGCTGTTTTGGCTATCATCTCCACGATTTCAGTGTATTCCCTGAATACTTCGCGTTCAAAAGAGGAGATTAGGACGGCACAGCGGGTTTTGGCTGCCGATTTGCGTTCCTTGCAGGCCCGCGCGTTGAATGCGCAGAATATTCTGTTTTGTACTACTGCGACCGGCAAGAAAGTGGTGTGTGAATCGGATACTTCATTGTGTGCCTTCGCATGTACGCAGGTGCCTCCTGCGGGGGTGGGGGTTCGCCTGACAGAGGATTCACCAACTTATCTTTTTTTTGCTAAATACGATCCTGCGACGACAGATTGGAGATGGACAGGAAGCAGTGAGACGTTTCTTGTGAGGGATCTCGCAAAATCAGGCGCTTCGAATGTCGAGATCTCTGGTTTCAGCGTAGGTACGACGGCGCATATCGCATTCCAGAGGCAAAACGGCGGGATGAAGATAAACGCCTGTCCAGCCACCTGCACCAACGATTCCACCCTGACCATTTCTTTGCGTCACGTGAAAACAGGAGACGTCAAGACGGTGACGGTGTACGCCTTGACCGGGAGGATCGTAATGGATTGACGATCATGCGGAAAGCTAACGGACAGACTTTGATCGAGTTGATTGCGGCGGTAGCGGTGATAGGCATAGGTTTGTTCGCCGCAACGAACGTCGTATTTTCCAATTTGAATCTGGTCGACCGCGACTCGGATAGCGTGGTTTCCGTCAATTTGGCGCGGGAAGCGTTGGAGCTCGCGAAGAATAAACGCGACAGCAATTGGCTAGAAGGGGTAGCTTTCGATACCGGGATGTACAGCGGGACAGACTATTCGGCAACTCCTATCTGGAACGGCAAAGCCGCCACTTATAGTTTTGATTTCGGTCCGAATGATTTTTCCGACTCAAAGACAAAGGTGTTGAAATTGACAGATTCACCAGTGGCTGATTTTTTGGCGAATTATTCTACAGGATACATTGGCACGACATCGACTTTTTCTCGTTTGGTGACCTTTAACGGCATTTGTGCAAACGGGACGATTGTCGGTGCAGGGGTGACTTGCGCGGTTGTTGGGAGTACGAAAATCGGTATTCGAGTGATGGCGCAGATCAGGAACGTCAGGAAAGGTAGGACCAAGGACATCACGATGTACGAAGACTTATATGACTGGCGCTAAAAAACAGCACGGGATTCGGGAGCGGCAAAAGCACGGTCACAAAGCGCATGCTTTTACACTATTCGAGATGCTTTTGGCCGTCTTCATTTTTTCGATGGTCGCGGTCATCTTGGTGCAGATTTTCGTGTCTTTCACCAGACTGCAGCGGAAGGTGGCGAATGCGGCTTTGTTGAGCCAGGACATGCGTTATTTGACCGAGATGATGACGCGTGCGGCGCGGAGCAATTATATCGATTATAGTGTGCAGCCTTATGCCGGAAAGAGTAATTTCTTGAAACTGGTAAGACCGACAGGCGGGACTCTGCTGATCAGCAAACAGGACAGTACACAATGTGGTGATCCTACGATCACGAGCTGTATCATGCTAAGCGAAGATGATGGTTTGAGTTGGCAGGTGGCTACCTCGAAACGTGTGAATGTCCAGAATTTCGATGTGCACATCAGACCGTCGAATACGCCTTTCATCCCTAACGCCAGCGGAGCTTATGACAACAATAGTCAGCCGTTCGTGACGTTCAATATCGGTCTTGAATATAAGCCGGAGAACCTGAAAGAGGGGGTTACGCTGCGGGCGCAGTCGACGGTTTCGTCCAGGCTGTATCAGAGATGACATATGAGATGGAATGCGACATCCAGAACGGAAAACTATAGGGCCAAGGTCAGGAAAGACGTGGGCAATATCTTGCCTTTGTCGATGGTCATGATTTTCTTGATCCTTCTGTCAGCACTTGGTATCGGCGTGGTGGTGATGGAAGGATCGCAGCGCGCGGTCGAGACCGACCAAAGCGTTTCGGCTTACTACATGTCCGATTCCGGTATCGAGAAGCAGCTGTACGAGATAAGGAAGAACAACCAGACGTTGGCTTACGTCAATGCTTTAGACGGCACGTATATCAACGGAGGTACTTGGGAATCGACGGGCGATTTGGAGCCGACAACGAGCAAACAGATACAGGTCGTCACGACGAGTAGTTTCGCCGTGTTAGATATTTTTGATCCAGACAACCTCACTACATCGTTGGGTATAGATAACATGAGGCTGACTTGGCAGAAGGACCCGTCTTGCACAAACCCTTCTGCCAGGATGGAGGTTGGTTATGCCTATTGGGAAATCGTTGCTGGAGTCCCGCAATTTCCGAGTGACAACCAGTTCGTTGTCTTGCCGAAAAATGATGCGTACAGCATGAATGTGCCATTGGACCCGAATAAGTTTTACCGCATTCGGTTGCGCACTTATGATTGCGCGGCGATCAACGTCAATGCGGCTTTCACCGGTAGTGGGGCGCCCGTGCCGTATCCTGGAGATATCACCTTGTCTGCCGAAGGAACGTTCGGTAAAACGACGCAAAAAATCGCGGCGACGATGCCTAAACTCGACATCCTTTCCGGCGTGTTCAGCTATGTCATCTTCTCCGAATGCACCTTGCTGAAGGGGACAGGGAGCATCACGTGTCCCTAAACATCAGCCGATCAAGACTTTAGACATCCGTCCAAAAAGCCTCTAAACTAACCCCATGAACAAGCAAGAGGCGGCAGCCCGCATCAAAAAATTACGACAGGAAATCGATAAATACCGATATCAGTATCATGTTTTGAATGCCTTGGAGATATCTGAAGGGGCATTGGATTCTTTGAAGCATGAGTTGTATGAGCTGGAGCAGGAACATCCGGAATTGATAACCCCAGATTCGCCGACGCAACGGGTGGCTGGTGAGCCCTTACCGGGTTTCAAGAAAGTGACGCATGCGGTGCGCATGCTTTCGATCGAAGACGCATTTTCGTTCGCCGAAGTCGAAGAATGGTTGGAACGGATGAAGAAATTGAAGCCGCAGGAGAAATTTGATTTTTTTGCAGAGCTGAAGATGGATGGGCTGGCGGTGTCTTTGATCTACGAAGACGGTTTTCTGGTTAAAGGTGCGACGCGTGGCGATGGGACGGTCGGCGAAGAGGTGACGCATAATCTGCGCACGATAGAGGCTGTGCCGTTGGAGTTGCACGTTCCGAGCCAGGAAGAAGTAGCGCAGTTTCTGAAGAAACATAAGGACCGCCTGGACCAGGAAAAAGTCGGGTCCATCTTGACCACGCACGCCGGGCGTATCGAAGTGCGAGGCGAGGTCTATATGACGCGTACCCAGCTCGCCAAGCTCAATACGAAGCTGCAGAAGCGGGGGGAGCCTGAATTGGCGAACCCGAGGAATGCGGCAGCTGGTTCGATCAGGCAGCTGGATCCGAAGATTGCGGCAGAACGAGGTTTGTCGTTTTTCGGTTATGCTATGGTCGGGGATTACGGAACACGGACGCACGAGCAAACGCATGAGTTGCTCTCACTTTTGGGCATCCCTACGAACCCGAATTTTCGGCGTTGCGCGAGTTTGACGGAAGTCGCGGAGTTTCAGGCGGAAATCGGTCGCAAGCGCGATAAGTTGGATTATTGGATTGACGGAGTCGTGGTGAACGTGAATGACGACGGGCTGTTTAGATCGCTCGGTGTGGTCGGGAAGACGCCACGCGCCGTCATAGCCTGGAAGTTCCCGGCCGAGCAGGGGACGACGGTGGTGCGCGATATCGTGGTTTCTGTCGGCAGGACCGGGGCGTTGACTCCGGTTGCGGTCATGGATCCTGTGCAATTGGCCGGTACGACCGTCACGCATGCGTCTTTGCACAATGAAGATGAGATCGGACGCTTAGGATTGAAAATCGGAGACACGGTCATCGTCGAGAAGGCAGGAGACGTCATACCGAAGATCATCGAAGTCTTGCCGAAGCTGCGTACGGGCAAAGAGAAAGATTTCAGGATGCCGAAGGAGTGCCCGATCTGCGGTTCTTCGGTCAGGCGTAAAGAGGGCGAGGTCGCGACTGTCTGTACGAATAAGGGTTGTTTTGCGCAAGAGCTAGCGAGCATCCTGCACTTCGCCAGCCGACATGCCTTAGACATACGTGGTTTGGGGGATAAGATTGCGGAGCAGATGATTCAGAACGGCTTGGTGCGGGAATGGGCAGATTTGTATCGGCTGACGCCTGAAGATTTGCTCGAGCTCGAAGGATTTGCCGACGTGTCATCGAAGAAACTGTATGAAGAGATCCAGTCGCATCGTAAAGTCGAATTGAGCCGTTTCATCAATGCGCTCGGCATACGCCACGTGGGAGAGGAGACGGCGCGTGATTTAGCCACGGCATTCGGGACCTTCGGACGGTTCCGCGAAGCGACCTTGGAAGATTTGATGGCGGTCGAAGGCATCGGAGCGGTCGTTGCGGACTCTATCGTAGATTTTTTTGCTGATGCGCGGGAAGCTAAGCGTGTCGATGCTTTGCTTGAATACATCGAGATAACGCAGACGCCGAGGCGTGAGAAGGTCGGTCCATTTTCCGGTACTTCTTGGGTCTTGACCGGTACGATGGAAAAAATGTCCCGTGAAGAGGCTAAAGAAAAGATCCGTACCCTCGGCGGCGACGTCACAGAATCAGTATCGAAGAAAACGACATATGTCGTGGTAGGTGCGGATCCGGGTTCAAAATACTCTAAAGCGCAGAAATTGGGAGTCGAGATTTTGGATGAGAAGGGGTTCCTGGAGAAGCTTAAAGGTTAATCTGGCTGTTTTTCCGCGTTTATTGTAGTCTTACGAAGTATGAATTTGACTAAAGAGGACGTTTTGCATTTGGCCGAACTTGCCAGGTTGGAATTGACGGCAGAGGAGCTGGAGCATACAGAGAAAGAACTCGATAAGATCTTGGGTTATGTCGAGCGTCTGCAGGAGATAGATGCCAGCGGCGTCGAAGCGGCGAGCATGTCGCCGAAAGGCGAGGGTTGGCGTAAAGATGTCGCTTTGGCGTGTGATGAATATACACGAGAACTGATACTGGCTAATTTCCCGGATAAGAAAACGGATCTGCTTAAGACGCCGGGGGTGTTCGAGAAACCTAAAGGGTAGGGGGCGGGTAGTGATGTGAATTTTTTTCGCTGCGGGGCTCGTTTCGGTCTATCTCGAACACATCCTCGCTGAAAAAAATTCACATCACTACCCTGTGAAAGAAGAAAAGTGGTGAGAGTTTTTTCGCTGCGGGGCTCGCTATGGTCTGCCTCGAATACGTCCTCGCTGAAAAAATTCGCATCACTACCCTTTAAGGGTGGATGGATGGTGAGAGTAGTTTTCTGAATATAAAATATGACTGATTTGAACGAACTGACGATTGCTCTGGCGCGGGAGAAATTGGACGCGCGGGAGATATCATCTGAAGAGCTGACGAAAGCTTGTCTTGACCAGACGAGGTCTTTGAATGGCGCGTTGAACGCTGTCATCGAAGTCTACGAAGATGAGGCGATGAAATCTGCGAGGGCGGCCGATAAGCGTCGTGACGCGGGTGAACGTTTGGGCGTGATGGATGGTATCCCGATGGCTTTGAAAGATAACCTGCTTAATCAGGGGCATGTCGTGACTTCCGGATCGAAGATTTTGGCTGGTCATGTCTCGGCTTATGATGCGACCGTCGTGCGGAAATTAAGGGAGCAGGGAGCGGTCTTCATCGGGCGTGCCAATATGGATGAATTCGCCATGGGCTCATCGACCGAACATTCGGCTTATGGTCCGACCAAACATCCGCGTGATCCGGAGCGCGTACCTGGAGGGTCTTCCGGCGGCAGTGCGGTGGCCGTGGCTGCGGACATGGTCTTGGCGGCTTTGGGATCAGACACGGGTGGGTCGATACGTCAGCCGGCGGCATTATGCGGAATCGTGGGATTGAAGCCGACATATGGGCGAGTTTCGCGTTACGGCTTGATGGCGATGGCGTCCTCGCTCGACCAAATCGGTCCGATGACCAAGACGGCAGAAGATGCGGCTTTGTTGCTGCAGGCGATCCAGGGCGAGGACAAGGCTGATCAGACTACGAGCGATGCCGTGCCTTTCATCCCGGATTGGCGTGAGAACCTTGCCGGTTTGCGGATCGGTTTGCCGCGACAGGCTTGGGGCGCAGGGATGCACCCCGAGGTCAGGGCTTCGGTCGAAGAGGCTGTCGGGAAACTAAAAGCGTTAGGAGCAGAAGTCAAAGAAGTGGATTTGCCTTATGCCGACGAAGCTTTGGCTGTCTACTACGTCATCATGCCGTGCGAGGTATCAGCGAACTTAGCCCGTTTTGACGGGATGCGTTACGGCTTACGAAAAGAGAGCTTACCGCTTTACGAGACATACGCGCGATCCCGCGCTGAAGGTTTTGGCCCGGAAGTTCGGAGGCGCATTCTTCTTGGGACGTTCGCACTGTCGCGCGGTTATTATGATGCGTATTATGTCCAGGCCAAGCGCGTGCAGACCCTGATACGGAACGCTTACGCTCAAGCTTTCAAGGAGGTCGATTGCCTGATCACTCCTACTGCACCGAACCCAGCCTTCAAGATAGGCGAGAAGACGGATGATCCGCTTACGATGTATCTTGAAGATGTTTTTACTGTCGGCGTGAATGTAGCAGGCTTACCGGCAGTTTCGGTTCCGGCGGGGATGGCTGACGGTCTACCGGTCGGCATGCAGATAATCGGTAAACACTTCGACGAGGCAGGAATTTTGGCGGTTGCGCGCGCGTACGAGGAAACGATTGGGAAATAGCATTTAGTAAGGTGGGGGGGGCAGAAGCGCGAAATGATATGCAAGACGAACTATTATACAATCAACCTCCGGATTATGGCTGGGTCATCTACCTGATCGCCGGGATTTTGCTGTTGGTCGTTTTGCTCGTCATCATTTTCGGAATATGGAAATTGAAGCGCTGGTTGACGCGACCGGAGATGTTCGGCATGACGCGCGAGCAGATGAGGAAACGCTGGGACGGCATCCGTGAGACCAGCAAGATGAACATCATGGGAGCGAAGCTTGCGATTTTCGAGGCGGATACGCTGCTTGATTCGGGGTTGAAGTCATTATTGATGCCGGGAGAGACATTGGGCGAGAGATTGAAGGTAGCGTGCTACAAATATCCGAACTTGAGACGTGTCTGGTGGGCGCATAAATTACGTAACCATCTGGCGCATGATTCGTCTGCGCAGATAAGCGTGCGTGAAGCGAACCAGGCGCTGGATGAGTTCGAACGCGCTTTGAAGATACTGAACGTGCTTTGACGTTCGTCTTAAAAACATGCTTCCTTGGATAGAATCCCATACGATTCCTTTGGGTCCGATCCAACTGCAGACGTGGGGGACTTTTGTGGCAGCTGGAATCCTTATCGGTTCGTATATTTCCGCCAGACGTGCCAAAGCTAAGGGATTGGATGAAAAACATATTTGGGACATGCTGTTTTGGGTCATCGTGTCATCGTTCGTGGGAGCAAGGCTGTTCCACGTCCTCTTCTATGATCTCGGCCATTATTTGCAGCGCCCCTGGGATGCGATTGACCCGAGGTTGCCTGGATTCGCCATGTGGGGTGGGTTTTTGGGTGCGGCAATCGCTTTTATCCTGCTAGTCCGTATCAAGAAGTTGGATTTCTTGCGTTATGCCGATGCTTCGGTCTGGGGTATCCCGTGGGGAATCATGATCGGACGTATCGGCTGCTTCCTGATCCACGATCATCCTGGGACATTATCGCATTCGCTTTTGGCGGTCCGTTATCCTGACGGGCAAGGTAGGCATGATTTGGGTCTGTATCTTTCGCTTTCCGGGCTGGTCATGGGTCTGATTTTTTTGGTTTTGAACCGAAAAGACAGGCGTGCCGGTTTCTATCTCGGCACATGGATCGCAGTGGAGGCGTTTACGCGCTTGTGGTTGGATTTTTATCGCTTGGTGGATGTGAAATATTTTGGGCTTACGCCGACCCAATGGTTGACGTTTCCGGCGTTAACGGTCGGTTTATATCTCGTGGCGACAAAAGGGGGTTGGAGCCATGGCCTGAAAGATAGCAGGGAGTCCGAGGATCATGACTGAACGACGAGCGGGCGCGCGAAAAGAAACGACGTGATAAACTGATTCAGTTATGTATGACGTGATTATCATCGGCGGAGGTCCGGCGGGGATGGCCGCAGCGATTTATCTGGCGCGCCAAAAAATGAATTTTTTGATGCTGACCGGGGATTTGGGCGGAAAGACGTTGTGGAGCGCTGATGTCGAAAATTATCTGGGGTTCCACATGGTCAACGGCGTCGAATTAGTCGGCAGCTTCAAGCGACACCTTGAAGATTATAAAGATCAGTTCAAGCTAGAGGAAGGCGAGCTTGTCGAACGGATCGTGAAGGTCGAGGGCGGATTCAATGTGGTCACGCCGAAGTCAGAGTATCAGACGAAGACTGTCTTGATCGCAACGGGAGAAGAAAACCGGAAACTCAACATCCCCGGGGAAAAAGAATTTTATGGCAAAGGCGTGACGTATTGTGCGACATGCGATGGGCCGTTATTCGCTGGAAAGACTGTGCACGTCATCGGTGGCGGCAACAGCGCTATGGACGCGGCTTTACTTCTGGAGAAATACGCAACCCACGTGACTATCGTCTCGGCCAACCCGGAATTACGGGGCGACGAGGTCATGAAGAATAAGTGCCTTTCAAGTCCAAAAATCGAAGTTTTTGGAGGAACTAAGACTACCAAGATATTCGGGGATCAGTTCGTCACCGGAGTCGGACTGATCGGTCCGGATGGCGTGGAGCGTATCGAGGAGACGCAGGGTATCATCGTCGAGATAGGTTTGATACCTGTCAGCGGTTTCATCGACTTCGTGGAGAAGGATAATTGGTCGCAGATCGTAGTGGATAAACACTGCCGGACCTCGGAACAGGGTATCTGGGCAGCTGGGGATGTGACAGACGTTTCGGAGAAACAGATCGCGGTGGCAGTGGGAGAAGGGAGCAAGGCTGCGTTGGACATGATAAAGTATTTAACTTCAAAGAATTAAGAACGTTTATGCAGGAGAAAGATATCCAAAAATATTTTTTGTTAGGGACGGTCGCCTTGGTGGTTTTGGCAATAGTCGGGATTGTCGTAGCTATCGTGTCTGGTCCTTCGGCTTCGATCCGGCCGCGAGGAGAAAGGGTGGAGGGTCTGTCGTTTTCTGACGACAACGATCCGGCCCGTGGCCCGGGTGAATCGAAATACGTCGTCAGGATCTTCAGCGATTTCCAGTGTCCTGCCTGTAAGGATGCTGAAGCCGGCACACGATATGCGATGGATAAATACGGCGACCGCGTGCGTTTCGTGTGGAACGATTATCCGTTGTCGTCGATACATCAGAACTCGAGAATGGCGGCTTTGGCTGCGAGGTGTGCCGAGGATCAGGGAAAGTTCTGGGAATATCACGACAAGCTGTTCGATCTCCAGTCGCAATGGGAAGATAATCCGGCGCCTTTCAATCTGTTCGTGGATTACGCCAAACTCATGAAGTTGGATGAACAGAAATTCGGCGGCTGTCTAGCCGGAGAGCAATTCTTGCGTAAAGTCCAGGCAGACGAGGCGGAAGCGGAGCGGAATCGCGTGGAAGGCACGCCGACTTTCTTCTTGGGCGATTTGAAGATCGTGGGAGGTATGGACGAGGCAGGTTGGAAGCAAGAGTTGGACTCCCTCCTGAACAGGTCTTGACCAATTGGGTGGATTAAGTATCGACTGTCGTTTATCATGAACAGCGCATTGTTATTAACAAAAGACTAAGTATGAGCATGCTAGAAGAAAACAAAGAAATGCAGGATATCAAGCAGGGGGAGCAAGCCGCATCCCTGACTGGCCTGTTGGATGGACCGCCGAAGACCATGTTTTATATGGGTTTGTTGGGCGGTATCGCTGCAAGCACGACCCTGATGTTGGTTTATTTCGTATGGGCGGTTTCGACCGGAGGAGTATTGCCGGGAGTAGCCACGGCAGCCACCCAGCCCGTTGCGCAGAATCCGAGCGCTGTCGAACAGCCGACCGATGACGGTACAGGTCAGGAACCGGTCGCAGGTCCGGTCAAACCAGTCGACGAGAAAACGGATCACATTCTTGGACCAGCAAACGCCAAAGTAACGATTATCGAGTATTCAGATTTCGAGTGCCCATATTGCGTGCGCCATTTCGAGACGGTCGAGCAGATATTGAGCGAATATAAAGACAGCGTCAGGTTGGTTTATCGCCACTTCCCCTTGACCTCGATCCATCCGAACGCGCAAAAGGCAGCGGAAGCATCAGAGTGTGCGGCTGAATTGGGAGGCAATAAGGCTTTCTGGTCAATGCACGATAAGATGTTCACGGCAGAGGGTCTGTCTGAAGACGGCTTTGTCCAGATGGCCGCTGATATCGGATTGGATAAGACCAAGTTCAAGTCCTGTCTTGATTCGGATAAATATGAGGATAAGGTCGCTCAAGACCAGAACGAAGGCGCTTCAGCTGGCGTACAGGGTACTCCTGCGACGTTCGTAAACGGTCAGTTGGTTTCTGGCGCACAGCCGTTCGCCAACTTCAAGACCATGATTGATGCGGCGCTGAAATAGAACATAAATTCGAAACACAAAATCCGCCTCTTAGGGCGGATTTTGGTATGGCGGAGAAAGGTGGTAAAATATATGTTTAAACATATGAGGAATCAAAGAACAGGCTCATTGCCACGAACGATGGCTGTTATTTTTTTAATTCTGGGTTTAATGGCGCCCAATGCGAACCTGCTTCTCGCAGCTACGGAAGAACAGGTGGGTATCGTCGACAACACAACAGTCGGCGATTTTTTAAATGAAACACCGGGAGACTCGATCCCAACAAGTTTTGACGCTCAAAATGAGCAAGTACAAGGTTTTGACGATACTCAAATAACTGATAATGGTATTGCAGCAGATGTAGAGAAGACTAAGAAGGAGGCTCCTACCGAAGAGTCTGATTTACCGGGACAGACTGCAATGACTTCTATACAGATAGGTGGAGATGATCCTTTAGGTTTTCAAGAGACGCAACAGGGCTTGGGTGGTTCAGCGAAGGCGAATCTGCCAAACGTGCAATCAAATACTGGAGATTTGATCTATGAATACAGGATCTCTGTGCCTCCTGGGAGGCTGGGATTGCAGCCAGACTTGAAAATTGTGTATGACAGCCAGAGTAGGCAGGAGGGCGGTATTTACGGCAGTAACTGGTCCGACAACATCCCATACATCGTGCGGAATCAAAAAATGGGCGTAGATCGGCTTTATTCTACTTCAACACCCGATTTTTTTAGTTCTTATTGGGATAACGAACTGGCGACAACTACGGATGCTCAGGTATTCGTACCCAGAACTGAAGAGGGCAGTTTCCGTGTCTATACCTTTACGAGTTCTACTAATCAATGGATCGTGCAAGGAAAGGGTGGAACGCAGTATAAGTTCGGTTACACAACTTCTTCTCGACAAGATGATCCTGAAGATGCCACTCGTGTCTACAAGTGGATGCTCGAGGAGGCGCGTGATACTAACGATAACTACATAAAATATACTTACACAAAAGAATCTGGTCAGATATATCCATCCTCCATTATTTACACGGGGAACGGAGAGACGGATGGAATTTTTGAGGTTGATTTCGTCACGAGCACTAGAGACGACATCGCAACATCAACAAAGACGGGTTTTGATGTAAGGAGTGAGCACCGTATTAGTGAAATTGACGTCAAGGTAGGTGGATCGCTTGTGCGTAGTTATTCTTTCGGATATGAAGCTGGTGATAATGGATACAGGTCGCTTCTTGCAACGGTTGTAGAGACTGGTGTCGATGAGAGTGAGGACCCAATCGTGTCACCAACGACAACTTTTAGCTATTCAAGCCAAATTCCTGGTTGGTCAACAAGTTCGACTTGGTATCCGCCAGTGATGCTGACGACAAATACGTTCCAAGATTTGGGTTACAGAGTTGGAGATGTAAATGGCGACGGTCTGCCTGAAATGATCCGGAGTTATTATGCGGGAGCATATTTTTATGAGGCATGGATCAACAATGGTCATGGATGGACATCAGATTCCACTTGGTATCCACCCGTGGAGCTAGCAACAAATACTTTTCAGGATTTGGGATATCGCATAGTAGACGTAAACGGTGATGGATATGCTGACATAATCAGGGGCTATCATGCGGGCTCTGATTATTATGGCGCATGGATAAATACAGGTAGCGGTTGGGATTACGATTCAACTTGGATTCCGCCCGGGATATTTGCTACAGACAGTACGAATGATACAGGGTATCGGATATCAGACATAAACGGAGATGGCCTACCAGACATGATCCGGAGTTACAATGCAGGCTCGAACGTTTATGAGGCATGGATCAATAATGGCCATGGATGGGATTCTGATTCGAGTTGGTATCCGCCGGTATTGCTCACGACGAATACTGGTCAGGATTTAGGTTATGTCATCACCGATGTTAACGGAGATGGCCTACCAGACATGATCCGGAGTTACAATGCAGGCTCGAACGTTTATGAGGCATGGATCAATAATGGCCATGGATGGGATTCTGATTCGAGTTGGTATCCGCCGGTATTGCTCATGTCGAATACTTTTCAGGATATCGGTTATAGGGTTGTAGATATCAATGGTGATGGTTTACCGGACATCATTCGAGGTTATGACGACGGTGCAGGCCATTACACAAATGAGGCATATATAAATAACGGTCATGGATGGGATTCTGATTCTGACTGGCTACCACCCGTGCAATTCAGTGTTTACCCGGGAACGAATGCTGGATATTTCATTACAGATGTAGATGGGGATGGTATGCCAGACTTCGTCCGTAGTTATGATGCTGGGACGAGCGTTTACGAAGCGAAATCAAACGACGGAACGACAAATAGCTTATTGCATAGGATAACCTTTCCTGAAGGAGGTTGTGTTTCGTTCACCTATAAACCCATCGCTCAATATACCAATGAGGGTGGCGGTATCGCGAATAAATCGCCTAGTTACTTGCCGACTGTTTCAGCTATAGCAGTTGATGACGCTTTCGGTAATATCGCAACCACGACATATAGTTATAGCGGGGCAGAGCGATATTATAATGGAGGCCATGACACGAGATTTGCGGGTTTTGCCAGTTCCACTGTGGTTGACGCTCAGGGTAATGTTACAAAAACTTATTTCCACCAAGGAAACTCAAGTGATAGCGCGCACGGCGAGTATAATGATGAATTCGCGAAGATTGGCAGGGTTTACAGGGTAGAGAAATATGACGTAAGCGGTAACCTTTACCAAAAGACGATAAATAAATGGGACAGCTCTTCAATATCGGATAGCGATGCGGATTTCTTGAAGCTGGCTCAAACAGTAGATTATACTTACGATGGTGATTCGAGCCATAAGGATAAGGCTGTAACCTACACGTATGATGGCTCTACTGGCAATTTGACCGAAAAAGTCGAATACGGGCTTGTTGTTGGAAGTGATAATGGTACATTTAGTGATTCCGGATCCGACGAACATACGACCTCGATATCTTATGCGTCGAGCGCTTCAAGTACGGTTCGGCAGGCTGTTAAACAGATAACCGTGACCGATCATGATAGTGCTACGGTCAAGGATACGAAATATTACTATGATGGGCTGTCCTTCGGTGCGGTGGATGAAGGTAACCAGACGAAGGAAGAAGATTGGGTGACGGGTAGTGAATACGTGGATTTGCAGAAGACCTATGACAGTTACGGCCTGGTCGCTACTGCAACGGATTCTCGTGGCAAAGTAACGTCGTACACCAATGATGAGTATGATCTTTATCCTGCTAGAGTTACTGATCCGTTGAGCCATGTTACTCAGTACCAATATGATTATACGAATGGTAAACCGAAGCAGGTAACGGATCCGAATGGTCTGATCAGCCAGACTATATTCGATGGTTTGGATCGCGTCTTACAACAGAAAGCGCCAGATCTTACTACGAGCTCTACTCTTGTCGTGATTGAGTCATTTACCTACACGGATACGCCAGGAGCAGTAAGTATATTGGATTCAAAACAGATAACCTCGACGACAACAGCCGACAACTATAGCTATTACGATGGCCTTGGCAGGCTCATCCAAACGCGTGACACTGCGGCGATTGCGTCTTCGTATGTCATAAAAGACAGGGAATATAACAGTTTAGGCCTGCTTGACAGGGAGTCGTTACCATATTTCGGAACTGGAACCTCGTTGAGTTCTCCAACTTCGACCCAGGAGCTTTTCACAAGTTACGCTTATGATCCTTTGCAGCGCGTTCATGTAGTGACTAATGCAGTCGGAAGTACGACGTCAACATACAGCGACTGGATAACTACTTTGACGGACGCCAATGGACATGCCAAGGAGTTGGTCTATGACGCCTACAAGCGCCTGATTGAAGTGGATGAGCATAACGCCACCACGACCTATCAGACATATTACGAATACGACGGTAATGGCTCGTTGACAAAGGTCACGGACGCACTAGCTAACATCCGCGAGTTCACTTATGACGGGCTGGGTAATCGGCTGACGGCCGAAGATCTGCACGCTTCTGCTGATGAGACCTTTGGTTCTTGGTCCTATACGTACGATGATGCGGGGAATCTGATTTCCCAGACAGATCCGTCAGGCCAAACCGTTAATTACACTTATGACGATATCAATAGGCTATTGACCGTAGATTACACAGGCGAGTCAGGTACTGAGGTGGTCTATACTTACGATAATTGTGATTACGGTATCGGTAGTCTGTGTGTCGCCAGTTCGACCTCAATAAGAATAGAAGAGTCTTTCAATCCCAGGAAACTCCTCTCGTCCGAAACTAAGACGATTGCAGGAACTGGCTATACATCTTCTTACACGTATGATCGTCAGGGGAATCGTCTGACTTTAACTAATCCTGATGGTTCACAGATACGCTATACCTATTCTGGCGGTCAGTATATCGGGTCCATAGAGAAGAAGGAGACGACAGACGGTTCTTTCGTCTCGATTATTGACGATGTTACGTATGCGCCTACCGGCCAAATGGCCAGCATCTCTTTCGCTAATGGGGTAGCGCAGACCAATACTTACGATCCGGCAGAGCTTTACAGATTGACGCAGAGAATTAGCGCACTACCAAGCTCTAGCCATGCGCAGGATCTGACTTATGAATATGATGCAGTAGGGAACATAACCCAGATCGATGAATTGGGTGATACGAATAACGAGCGAACTGTAGATTATGGCTATGATGACCTTGACCGGCTTACTACGGCTTCGGCCACAGGCACTCCGACGGGCATCTCTGGTTACGAAAACTCATTCAGTTATGATGCGATCGGTAATCTTACCAGCTCTGAACTAGGTGAATATACCTACGCGGGGAATACTGGATCATTATTCGCTAATCCTTCTGCAGCAACAGCTATCGGTAGTCTAAGCCTCTCTTACGATGAAAACGGTAACCTGATAACGACTTCAGTCTCGACTTCAGGCTGGTCGGTCAATGGGGGAACTTGGAATCGGCGGCGGGCTATCACGATTGACCACAACAAGGTGAGCGGTTCGGGTGATTTGACTGATTTCCCGATGCTTTTCGCCAGTGTAGATTCTGATTTGCGCACATCCGAGAACGGAGGATCGGCTGAAATCGCCAGTGGAGATGATTTCTTCTTCACGCTTTCGGACGGCACGACTAAACTTGATCATGAGATTGAAAGCTACTCATCTACGACTGGTGCGTTGACCGCGTGGGTCAGCGTTCCGAACCTATCTTCTGCCACGGATACGGTACTTTATCTCTATTACGGCAATGCCTCATCTACTGACCAGCAGAACCAGACCGGCGCATGGGACGGAGATACCAAGGGTGTGTGGCATTTCAACGATAGTTTGGATGATTCCACTTCTTATGGGAATGACGGAACGAACAGCGGTTCGACTAACCTGGAGAACGGCAAGATAGGTGAGGCGCGTGACTTTACGGGTTCTTGGGATACCGCGACTGTGGCTGAATCACCGACCTTAGAACCATCAAGCGAGATAACCATCTCGATGTGGATGAAACAGACGGGAGAGCAACCGGATTGGGCCAAGCCTTTGTGGTATGGCAATGATACCCAAGCGCCTTGGGGTTCTTACGGCTTCTATGTAGATACCGCGTCAGACGTGAACGTCAATCTTAACGTGGACTCAGATTCATCGGCTTACGGTACCTGGCCGCCGGCAACCCTGGCTACTTCTACTTGGCAATACGTTGTCGGTACATACGATGGCACCTATCTGAAGCTTTACGTCGATGGAGAACTCGTCTCAAGTGCATGGAGCATGTTCACGATAGGGAACTATGACGCGACGCACGGTTTGAGCTTCGGTAGCTCATGGGATAAGGATGCTGATTGGCATGGATTTATCGACGAAGTGAATATCGCGAGCACGACACGCTCCGGTGATTGGATAAAGACCGCTTTTGACAACCAAGATTCGCCTTCGTCTTTCTACACACTCGGTACTGCCAGCGGTAACGGTTGGTACGCGACGGGCGGCACCTGGAATAACCGCAAACAGATTGTCGTTGACCATACAAGGGTAAGCCCGGATGGAGGTTCGACGCTGACGGATTTCCCGCTTTTGGTCTCGGTGACTGACGCTGACTTGAAGACGATTGCTTATGGTGGGGAGGTCGGGAAGAGTGATGGCTCTGACATCCTGTTCACATCAAGTGATGGATTGACTAAGTTCGACCATGAAATCGAGAGTTATTCTTCCACCACCGGAGAACTAGTTGCTTGGGTCAGCGTACCAACGCTTTCCTCGGTGATGGATACCAATCTCTTCGTGTATTTCGGCAATTCTTCAGCCAGCGATCAACAAAACAAGACAGGGGTTTGGGATAGCGACACCAAGGGTGTATGGCACTTCAACAATAATACCCTGGATTCAACGTCCAATAGCAACGATGGATATAACCATGGTTCGACTAATTTGGCGTCAGGCAAGATTGGCGCAGCTAGAGACCTTACGAACGCATGGGATACGGTTACGGTCACCAGCACGCCTACGCTCCAGCCCTCGACAGCACTAACGTTCAGTTTGTGGATCAATCAGTATGGTACGCAGCCGGATTGGGTCAGACCGATTCAATATGGCCAAGATAGCGTTAATCCCTGGGGCGCCTATAACTTCTACATTGATGCGAATTCAGATACGGCGCTGAATTTCGCCCTTGGATCAGTGGACACTAGCTACGGTCTCGGCACCGCCCAGCTTACCACTTCGACTTGGCAATATGTGGTTGGCACCTTCGATGGTTCCAGCATGAAGTTTTATCTGGATGGTGAATTGCTCAATACACGTACCGATTCATTCAGCATAGGGGATTACGATGGATCTTCTGGCCTAAGTTTCGGCAGCTCCTGGAGCGATTGGTCGGATTGGACTGGATACTTGGATGAAGTCCGCGTCGCGAGCACTACTCGTTCTGCCGACTGGATCAAGACGGAATATAACAACCAGAGTACTTCCGGCGTGCTAGCTTTCGGTGCCTTACAGTCCGTCGGAGATGCCGAGACTGCCTCGGGGCCGACAGAGCCCGTTAGCACATTTTCTTGGGATTATCAGAACCGTCTGACGCAATATGTGGACTCGCAATCGACTTCCACCTACACCTACGATCCATCGGGCAACAGGATTCAGATGTCAGTCGAGAATGCTTCTGGTACGGTTACGACGATATATCCGACCAAGGAATACGATTTAACCGATGGTGCTCCTACCAAGCATGTATTCCTAAACGGCGTCGAGGTTGTGACAATTGAAGGAACGGGGGCTTCCTCTACCGTCTATACCGTCCTTACTGACCACCTTTCTGGTTCTAGCGTGATAACGGATTCCTCTGGGAATATTGCTGAAACTTCGGATTATTATCCGTATGGAGCGATTAGGTTGGATGAACAGGAGGGGTTTGATGCGAAGAGGAAATATGCTGGTCATGTGTATGATGCATCTACGAAATTGAGCTACATGGGCGCGAGGTATTATGATCCGAGTATAGGTAAATTTTTGTCGCAAGATGCAGCGTTTAGGTCGTTAGGTGATTCGGTGGGATTGAAGGAGAACACTGAACTAGATCAACAGACCTATTTGTCTAATCCTCAAACGAATAATTCTTATAGTTACTCTTTCGGTAACCCGCTCGTTTATCGTGATTCCGATGGCAATTTTGCTTTCTTGGCTGCCGCCGCTGCCTATGCAACTGCGTATGCACCGGTTTGGATTCCAGGAGCCGTCACCGCGGTATCTGCCGTTGGTGCAACTGTAGCTACTTGGAATTGGGGATCTGCTGTTGGAAATCTGGTAGAAGGTAACAATTATGCTGCGGATCAGAATCTGAGTAATGTCAACGCTGCGCTAGGGATGACAGCCATGGGTGCCGGAGGTTTGATGGCGGCAGATACGTTGATGTCGCCCAAAATTACAGGACAGCGAGAGAGGCTATCCTCAATTGCGACAAGAATTGGTAACGGTCATGCATATGATAAACATGTACTTGAGCAGGGCCAATTTGTGGACATTGTGAAAAACCGCAGCGACTTTACCAAACATGTATACAATGTTATGAAAAACCCAGATGAATATCGGCAGCTCTCCGGTGGCCGAGCGGCATATTGGCAGTGGCGCACGAATAGCATCATTATCACTGACCCAAAGAATAATGATGCTGGGACCGCATTCCAGCCGTTTATGGGATATGATTACTTTAAGAATTTAAAATAATATTTATATGCAATTTACTTTCGAAGAGTTAGTCATAATAAACAACGCTATAAATGAATCTCTTGAAGCGATAGACAAGCAAGAGTATCAAACAAGATTGGGTGGAAGTCCGGAGGATGCACTGAAACTTATGAAGAAAGTGCAAGATTTGTTGGATCAAACGAAAGGAACTCCTACAGTTTAGTTTGCTAATTCCGCGTCAGCTCCCGGTTAAACTACTGAGGACAGCGCCTCCTCCTTGAGTTATCTGAACGCCAGGTATTACAATGGCGCAACTGGCCAGTTCCTTTCACAGGATCCGGTATTCCTGGGTAATCCAAAGGATCAGAATCTGGAGAATCCACAGAGCCTGAACAGCTACTCCTATGCCCAAGGAAATCCGATAGCAAATAGCGATCCCAGTGGTAAGTGCATTGGTCCTCTGCTCGGAGTTTGTGCTTATGCTGTAGCAACTGCTCCAGTTTGGGTTCCGCCGGTTATCACTTGGACGGCAGCGGCAGCGACGGCAATAGCAACCCCTCTCGTCGGTACGGCTGCTTATTCCTATGCACAAGGTGACAGGTCCAGTGGAGATATCTTGATTGGTGGAGCAATGTCGGTATATGGTGGAACTGCTTTGACCGCTTATGGAATTCTATCCGCAAATGCCTCGTTGGGCGATGCATCGAGTGTACCGAAGTCACAGGGTGTACAGCGCCAATCTAAATCAACCCTCAACTTCAGACCAGGTAGCTTGGGCAAACACTACGATAAGCATTCAGCGGAGTGGTCTGGAGATTTTGGCATGTCTCAATATCTGCAAAAAGCTCAAAATCTGCTGGGTGATAATCCCGAAAACGGCGTGCAATCGTTCCAGCGCCAAAATGGCGATTTATTGAGGTATAATTCCAAGACGAACGAATTCGGCGTGAAAACACAGAATGGAATTATCAGGATATTTTTCCGCCCTTTAGATGGCCAAAACTATTGGGATAATATAACTAAATAAGATTCTCAGTATGGAAACAAAATACCCTTGTCCTTGTTGCGGTTTTCTCACCTTAAGTGAGCAACCGCCGGGAACATATGACATTTGTCCAGTTTGTAACTGGGAGGACGATAACGTGCAGTACGAAGATACAGATTTTGAGGGGGGGGCTAATAAAGTCAGCCTTAACCAAGCTCGGAAGAATTTTTCTAAATTTGGAGCCTCAGATGTACGATTCAAAGATATGGTGAGGCCGCCCAACAACGAAGAAAGACCATGATCGATGCAGCGTTGAAATAAAGAATCGAATCATAAACCAAAATCCGCCCTTGAGGCGGATTTTGTTATGGCGTCGTCGGTGAGTTAAGTGCCTAAATCAGAGCGGCTTTCGGGATAATTCAAGAATTATCCTTGAAAGATTTTGAGGCGAGTGGGTCGGAGCCGAGGTGTTGGTATTTCTTTCTGGCTCTATATTTCTTTTTTCGCAAGCTTAAATGGTACCGATGAAAATCATCACTATCACGCTCCTCTTCAATCTCGAATGTTTGCATACACCGTCCACGACGGTATGGACCGAATAACTCAGCAAACTCTCCCTGAAACCAGGGGAGGGTTTTGTACTCTCTTTCTTTAGTTGGTTCTGCTTCAAAATCTGGATCGCCTGGAAGCCTTCCATATTCATCCACAGCTCCTGAACCCCCAGGTCCACCGCCCCACATCACCGTTCCTCCCCAATGGATAGCTCTCGGGTCTGGCATTAATAAGTAACCATGGCCGTAAGTATTCCAATCTGACTTAGAAACAAATTTTTCTGGATAAAGCCACTCTTGTTTTGCTGCTGCAATATAACGCTTTGCTCTACTTTTTATAATAAAGTTTATTTCACGTACCTCTTGCTCGCTTAAGTATCGTCGTACTTGAATATCTGTAAATTTAAAGACCGCGCCTCTAAAGGGATCAGGATTTGGTCGTAAACCAGTTGCTGATTGATACGGATCTCTTACCCACGACAAGTTAGTAAGAATAAGTGCCTTCTCTAGAGAAAGTGGGAAAATTGTATGAGTTCCTTGAAGCCATATGTCTGGATCATTAGACTCTCTGCATAGGTAAGAACGAGGGCCGCATTCTCGATTGTATACTGTTACTGGATGATCAGAAATAATGAATTTCGTATTCGACTGAGATGCATCCGCAATTAACCAGACGCTCTCCACCCAAATTGCCGCATGTATTCTTCCAAGCTTGACCATTGCACCAAGGATAGTATTTTTATTTGTACTCGATAACTTTTTGCTCAAAAAAGAAAGACCTTTAGGTGTTCGTAATTTTTGGGTGCTCATGTAAGTCATGATGTCCTCAAGGAATCCATTCCAGTTTTTTGATGGGTAATCAAATTTTTCAAAGTATTCTACAGCTGGTTTGCCTTTTGCATCTATCTGACCAAAAAAGTATTTTTCAATATCTTTTGCTTGGATATTCGGCAATTTCGTCGTGTATAAATTTTCTTCAACGAAACACTTTTTGCTACCCTGTCTCCAAAGTGATTTTTTAGCATGACTAACGCCTCTAGGGTCAGTAAAAGATTCTGGCCTCATGTCATGATAAAAAAGGTTTGACTCACCGGGTAACATGAATTTTTTTTGATACCATTGGGGTACATAGTGATGATTCTTATATTCGTCTTCATCCATAAATTTATGCAAGTAACTTATATACAGATAAAAACACCCACTGCAAGTAGTGGGTGTTTTTCATGGCGGAGAGGGAGGGATTCGAACCCTCGATACCTTGCGGTATGCTTGCTTTCCAAGCAAGTGCACTCGACCACTATGCGACCTCTCCGTGGTTTCCTCTTGAATTGTGCCTGGATATTAGACGAGTCGGGGATATATATCAAGTGGGGGACTTTTGCCTTGCGGCCGCTCGATTTTGTGCTAAGCTTTGGCTGATTATGCACGTCGATTTGTCAGCTAGCTCGCATTCCGCCAAAGATTCACAACAAAAACGACTACAAGAGCGCAAGACTGCTGCGCCTGTCGCGGTGAAGGTCTGTGACGTTGATTTCGTCGTCGAGAGGGGTGTCTATGATACAAGCGTCGATACGGAATTGATGGCGCAGACAGTCCGGCTGGGTTCAGACGATACTTTTCTCGAAGTCGGTTGCGGTTCCGGTGCAATCAGTCTGTTGCTGGCGAAAAAGTGTTTGCGTGGCGTCGCGACTGATATCAATCCTTTAGCTGTGGAAAACGCGATATTTAACGCGGATCGGTTAGGCACAGAAAACGTTTCTTTTGTCTGGGGCGACGGATTCGCCGGTGTGGACGAGAAATTCAATGTGCTTTTGTGCAACCCGCCGTATAACAATCTGCCGACGTCAGACCCGATCGAGCGGATGTTCTGGGACCCGGAAGATGGATTGAAGAAAGAATTTTTTCATGGCGCGGCCGCGCATCTGCTGCCGAACGGACGCGTGTATTTCGGCTGGGCGAATTTCGGTGATATCGACGTCGGATTACCGCTGAAACTGGCGGAGCAGAACGGGTTTGTTTTGATGAATAAGACACAGAGACCGTCGCGCAGCGGTAAGTATATTTTTTACGTGATGGAATTCGCGTATTAACAAAACACACCCCGGCGAACCGGGGTGTGTTTAAATTGCTACTTAGTAGCGGCTGCCGCCGTAGCGCTGATTGCCTCCACCTTGGCGGGGGCGATCTTCGCGGGGCTGCATCGGGCGTGCTTCACTGACAGTGATAGCGCGGCCGTCGAGTGTCGAACCGTTCAAAGTGTTTACGGCGTTTTGCGCCTCTTCTTCGGTGGACATCTCAACAAAGCCGAAACCCTTATGGCGACCGGTGGCGCGGTCATAGATGACCGTGGCCGTTTCGACGGTGCCAGCCTGGGAGAAATGTTCGCGTAACGAATCTTCTCCGGTGTCGTAGGACAAAGAGCCTACGAATAACTTCTTTGGCATGTGTTTGATGAACTTGGACTTATTACTGTAAGTCGACTTTTTCTCCTTTTCTTACACACATGCCTTTCTCGGACAAGGTAAAGAAAATAAGAACTTACGGAGACATTATGGCATTTTTTGGTGTAAAAGTCAAGGGGTGGGTGCAGTATGTCAAGTGTTTGCTTGGCAAAACGCCGGTTTTTATTTGTCAAAAACAGGGGGGAGGGCTATTCTGAATGCAGATATCCCTGATAGCAAGGCCCCGGACTTCCGCGTCTGGATACACAAGCGGTTTGCGCACCGGACGTGTAAGTCCTAACCAACAAACATATGAAAGTCAGGGATATCATGGAAACCCAGCTCGAAGTAGTACCGGTCGACGCCTCATATGAGGACGTGGCTCGCATTTTGTACACAAAGAATATCAGCGGTTTGCCGGTAGTCGATGGACAGGGCAACCTGGTCGGTGCGGTTTCGGAAAAAGACCTTTTCCGCATCATGTATCCCTACTACAAGAGCTATTATGAACATCCGGAATCGTACGTGGATTACGAGCAGCGCGAGAACAAGATAGATGAGATACGCTCCCATCCGGTGAGATCGTTCATGACGAAAGAGGTTTTGACGATAGATCCCGAAGCTCCTGTGATGCGTGCCGGGGCTCTGATGTTGGCGAGGAACATCAACAGATTGCCGGTGGTGGAAGAGGGCAGGGTCATCGGGGTGATTTCCCGTAGCCACATCTATCGCAAGATATTGCGTTATCATTTTGAGATTGAATAAAGTCCTTGTTTTTGACTTTTCCCCATTGAGCTTATACCCTCCATATACAGCGTCGTTCAGACGCCGATTTCTGCTTTATGCAAGACAAGATAACCATCAGAGGTGCGAGGGAACATAATCTCAAGAACGTATCGCTTGATTTACCGCGGGGAAAGATGATCGTGTTCAGCGGTGTTTCCGGCTCGGGAAAGTCGAGCTTGGCTTTTGATACCATCTTCGCCGAAGGGCAGCGCCGCTATGTGGAATCGTTATCCGCTTATGCGAGGCAGTTCTTGGGTCAGATGGACAAACCAGACGTGGATGAGATCGAGGGTTTGAGTCCGGCGATTTCGATCGACCAGAAGGCACACAGCGCGAACCCGCGTTCCACAGTCGCGACGATCACCGAAATCTATGATTACTTGCGCGTCCTGTACGCGCGCATTGGCCATCCGTACTGTCCGATCGGCGGAGAGCCGATCCGCAAGATGACGGTGGATGAGATGGTCGATCTCGTAATGCGCAGGACCGTCGAGTTGCACTCTGACCCGGCCGAGATCGCGAAGCGGAAGTCTAAAGATTCAGCTAACGAGCTGGTGGTTTTGGCGCCGATCGTGCGCGGACGAAAGGGAGAATACCATCAGCTGCTGCAGGATCTGTACCAAGCGGGTTTCATGGAGATCAGGTTGGACGGCAAGATGCATTCATTGCGCGGGCGTGTGCCGTTGGCACGGTATAAGCAACACACCATCGAACTCGTGGCTGATCGCGTGCCGTTGGCCTGGCCAGTCGAAGGGAATAATTCTTTGCGTTCGCGTTTGGCGGAATCGATTTCTGTCGCCTTGGATCGGGGAAGCGACAACGTAATAGTCGTCTTAGACGACGGTTCGGAATTGTTGATGTCGTCACGCTTCTCATGCCCGACGCATCAGTTCGCTTTCCCGGAAATAGAACCGCGCCTGTTTTCCTTCAATTCGCCCTACGGAGCGTGCGAAGCGTGCCATGGTCTGGGGACGAAGGATATTTTTTCGGAAGAGATCTGTGCAGCCTGCAACGGAGCGCGTCTTCGACCGGAAGCGTTGAATGTTTTTTTGGAGAGCTTGGAGGGCGAAGGCGACGGCAAGAGGAAAAGCATCGTGGATCTGACGTCGTTGACCATCGATAAGGCGTATGAATTCGTGTCATTGCTCGATTTGAATCCTGTCGAAGCGGACATAGCGGAGCCGTTGATAAAAGAGATCACGGCTCGATTGCAGTTCATGCTCGACGTCGGATTGCATTATCTGACCCTGAACCGCATCGCCGGATCGCTTTCCGGAGGCGAGGCGCAGCGTATTCGTCTGGCTTCGCAGATCGGTTCGCGTCTTGTCGGTGCCTTGTATGTCTTGGATGAACCGACCATCGGTCTGCACCAACGCGATAACGCCAAGCTGGTCCAGACGCTAGAGAAGCTGCGCGACGCCGGCAACACGATCATCGTCGTAGAACATGATGAGGATACGATTGCGGCGGCGGATTATCTGGTCGATTTCGGGCCTGGAGCGGGGAAGCACGGCGGGAATGTCGTGGCAGCCGGATCTATGCCGGAAATCCTTAAAGACAAGAATAGCCTGACTTGCGCCTATTTACGGGGCGACGCGAAGATCCAGCTGTCCAAACCACGACCGGCAGCGAAGCAATTCATCACGGTACGAAAAGCGGCGGAGAATAACCTGAAGAACCTGACGGTAAAGATCCCCTTAAAACGATTCGTCTGCGTCACTGGAGTGTCAGGTTCTGGTAAATCGACTCTCATGATCGATGTCTTGTATCGCGCCATGGCGCAGAAATTGCATGGCGCGATGGCGAAGCCGGGCAAACACGAGGCGGTACTCGGTCTGGAATGGACGGATAAGATCGTCGATGTCGATCAGTCGCCGATCGGCCGCACTCCGCGATCTAACCCGGCGACCTATACCGGCATCTGGACGCATGTGCGCGAATTGTTCTCGATGACTGCCGAAGCCCGGATGCGCGGATACAAACTCGGGCGTTTTTCCTTCAACGTACCCGGCGGACGTTGTGAACATTGTGAAGGCCACGGACAGATTGCCATCGAGATGCATTTTTTGCCTACTGTGTATGTTAAGTGCGATGTATGTAAAGGAAAACGTTTTGATCGGGAGACACTCGAAGTCAAATATCGCGGGAAGTCGATCGCCGATGTCTTGACCATGACCGTCGAGGAGGCGAATGTTTTTTTTCGCGACATCCCCGCTATCCACGACAAGACGATGGTCATGGAAGAAGTCGGTTTGGGTTATATCGAACTGGGACAGGCCGCGACCACGCTTTCCGGTGGCGAAGCGCAACGTGTGAAGCTCGCGACGGAACTTGCGCGTCGCGACACGGGAAATACTTTTTATCTTTTGGACGAACCGACGACAGGTCTGCATTTCGAGGATGTGCGGAAGTTGCTTGAAGTTTTGCAAAAATTGGTGCAGCGCGGAAATACGGTCGCGGTGATTGAACATAACCTTGATGTGATAAAAAATGCGGATTGGATCATTGACCTCGGACCTGAAGGAGGGGACAAGGGCGGGAAAGTTGTTGCCGAAGGCACGCCTGAAGATTTGGCGAAAAACGAGAAAAGTGCGACGGGGCAATTCTTGCAGAGATATTTTAAGTAATCGGACCCGACAAGCCATCATCTGTCACGGCGAGCACGGCGAAGTAAGTTTAACTTACTGTAAGATTGCCGCGTCGCCCTACGGTTTTGAATACACTCCTCGCAATGACAGAATTTGGAGAATAGATCATGTGGGTACGATAACCGAGCTGGGATGACAAGAAAGAAAATCATAAACGAATAACGACCACTCGAGAGTTGAGTGGTCGTGTTTTTGTCACCGTGGAGGTATCGCTTCCGAGGAAGCGTGGATTGTCACCGTGGAGTAGGGCAGCTAGGTGCTGCCGGTTGGTGCTTTGGGTGGGTCTAGCCCACCCGTAGCTGTGCTTCCGCTTTGGCCGGCGGTAGCTGCGGCTTGATTGTTGCTGGGAATCGTCGGCTCGTTCGGTCCCGAGCTGCCAGGCAGCAGAATCACTACCTTGGCCTTTGGTTCACTCACCTTCGCGACCGGCACCGGGGTGAACGTCCCGGGCGGATTCGGGTCAGGCGGAACGCCACTGGCCGGTGCTACGGTCTTTATCGAGACCGTTGGCTGCGGGGTTCCTTCGCCTGGATCCGGTGTCGCGGGTTCAGACGGCTCGGTGGCGTCTGGCGGTTTGTGATGACGCCTTGCGAACCCGATGATGCAACCGAGCAAGGCCGTGAGAAGCAAGACCATGATCGGCAGGAAGTTCCTGTTCAGGAAGTTCTGCTGATCAACCGAGGCCGTTGTCTTTTCCGGGCTTGCGTTTGGTACAGCCACCGGTTCGGCTGACCCAATCGGTGTCGCTTCATCCCATCCCTCGATGGTTTCCTCGTTGGCACTTGTTGCTGGGACTCCCTTCGAGGTGTCCGGAACAGTAGTGGCGGCAGCAGAGGAGGATGCGACGGCAGGAGGCATGGGCTCCTCGGGAGGAACCGATGCGATCGTAGCGACCGACGCGGCGGCTGAAGCGGCAGGCAGCGGAACATCGTCGAGTTCCATGTCCGGCGGCGTGGATGCGGCAGGCGGAGGCTCGTTAGCCGCCGTCTGGCCTTTGGCTGTCGGCGGCTTCTCTTCGACGGGTGCTGACGGGTTGGCGCTGGGAGTCGTTGACTTGCGCGGCAGGCGGAGGGTCTCTCCGGCCTGGAGCGCGAAGCGCGCTTCGCAGCTTCCGTCGGCGCATCGACGCACGAACTCACGCGTGTCTGCATCGATTGGGCCGAGGCGTCCTTTGACGTCGTCGCCCTTCAAGCGCAGACGCGGCTTGTAGAGTTCGATCTTCCCGGGAGTCAAAATGTATGGGAAGAAAATTTGTGCGCGATCGTTGCCCGCATACGCCATCACCGCCACTGAACCGGTTTCGTAGTCCTTCGTGAGGAAGGAGTGTTGGACCGCGTAGTAATCGCCACCGGGAAGGACGAGCAGTACGGCCTCTTTGTCATCTTGGGAGATGATCCTGAAACCGGGGAGCTGTCCTCCGTATGTCGTCTCGTTCGCCGAGGCAGGATACGTCTTGCGCTGCACGGCGTATGTGTTCTTGAATTCGTCCGGCGGCGTGAGCGGGGTAGCTGCGGCGATGCTGTTCAGCTCGGCCAAGAGTTCGTTTGCCTCGCCTGCGCGGAGCGGCGAACGCTTGGTTTTTGCGGTAGGCGGCCGCTGCTGCGCTCGCTGCCTGGGATGTCCGTTCGTCGCCGTGTAGATTCGCTCGTCCGTAGAGAGCTGCTGCGCGGCGATCACGGAACACACGAGGCTTGTCAGCGCAGGCGGATTCGCCAAGCGCGTGTAGCCAGGTTGTTCGACTCGCGCGAGGTGCGCGGAGTAGCAGCTCTTATAGAGGCTGCTGCGGCTGTCCCTAACTTCCGTGTAGAGGCAGTTCGGGTCAGTCGAGTCCTGGCATCGTTCCGCGGTCCGCGGAATCGTTGCTTGAATCGCGGCGCAAGCGCGCATCATGCAGGCAATAGCCTGCGGATCGTACCGCATTCCTTCGCGGTCGTCGTGGCCTTCCCACATCCCGATGAGGACAGGGTCCATCTGCGGGAAGTAGACCTTCTGATCCGGCGTTCGGACATCAGATTGCGCGTTCGCTGAAGCACCCAAGAGGAGCAGCAGCAGGAACGCAACGAACATCATGAACCGTCGTGCGAATTCCATGGTTCACCTTGAAAAGAGCTGGACTCGGGACCCATTCCCGAGATAATTTGAGTGTGTAGGGTTTTTTTGGATTTGTCAAGGGTTCGGTTAACGTTTTCGCTGATTATTGCGCAGAATAACGAGAAACCCCACACCCTGGTTTTTGATGACGGGTGTGGGGTCGGTTAGACGGCGAGCGTCGAGAAAGCTGTCCTTTTGCGTCGGCTGCGTCTGGCGCGCGGTGCGCGTATGAGCTTCTCTTGTTCGCTTAAGCCGGAGAGGTAACGTGCAAGCCGCTTCATGAATTTCTCGCGCGAGGGCTCGAGAAGCATGTCGATGTAGGGTTTTTTCCACGGCTCTTCGGTGTAGCGCTTCACTTCGTTGACGCGGAAACGGAGCTCCGTGCATTTTTTTTGGATGGCTTGCATGTCGATCGATGGCGGAGGGGGGATGGAGAGTCCGCGAGCATCGATACCCTGGGCGATGACAATCTGCTCGAACGGATGGAGCAGGAACTCCGGATGGAGCAAAAAATCTTGTCGGCTGCCTGGGGCGTCGTATTCCAAGATGCTGCGCGCCATGTATAGGCGAAGGAACGCGACTTCTGGCTCGAGGTGGAGGAAGGATCCGGGATTGGCGAAACACTCGAGCCGATCCGATAGGGCTTTGAGCCGCGCTAGTTCTTCGTCGATAGTGTCTCGATCCTTCTTGCGTCGGCTTACACTTTGCGCCTCGACGTGCAGGTCATGGACGAACGCGGCGGGGTCCACAAGCTTTTGCTCTCGGACCAGTTGTTTTTTCACCAGCTTGAGTTCACGCGCGAGTGCCTTGGCGTCCTTGTCCTGTTTGCTGTTCTTATTTTGGCTGGCTTGGAGCATGCGGTTCAGGACGGACGATTTGAGGCGCAGTTCGCGAAGCCTTTTTTGGGCCGGCAGGTTTTCGTTGCGCAAGAGGGAGGAGACGAAAGCGAGGCGTGGATCTTCCCCGCTCGGCGCGGCGTGGAGGTCGAACCATCGTTTGAGCAAGAGGATGATTTCCCATACGGGAGAGAGGTTGTCGTCCAGCCAGGCGTTGTTTTTACGATGGGTTTCCCACTTGCTTCTGAACCATTCTGGATCGTGCGCCTCGAGCCACTGCGGAACCTCGCGTTTCAAGACGTTGACCATCTCGAGGTCATCGAAAAGCGCAGAATCCGTCGTCGAAGTAGGATCGTCGCTTTCGTCCGCGAGGTCGCTCGTATCGCATGCAGCGACGTATTCTTCATCGACGAATCTTGCAGAACCGCCTTCTTCTTCGTCCGGGATCAGCGGTTGGGCAGCGGTCGACTCCTCGTCAGATGGTGCATACAAGGAAGCGGCGTCAACAGTAGGTTCCTCTTTCTTCGGAGGAACTGCGAGCACGTCTTCGTCGATTGGCACAGCTGGCCGGTCGATAATCGTGCGATTCGGCTTATGTCGCGCACGCGGTTTTTCTTCATCGGGCGGCGGTAGCTTCGTTTCCGGCAATGCCGCGATCTCCTCTGGAAAAAGCAGGCGGATGTCTGTCGCGGACCAGTCTATCGAGACCGGCTCCAGGTTGAATTCGGCCAAGCGCTTGCAGGGCAGACGGCTCATCTTACGCTCCAAGGGCCAGACGCCGTCGGTCTCGGCTTTTTGCCACGCCAGGATTTCTTCTCGCGAGAGAGCCAGGGTGTAGGGACGGCGCATCGTATGTTCGTAGAGCACGTTGTGCCGCAACCCGAGATCTAGGAACGTCTGGACGGCGGTACGGACGATTTCCGGTTCCGAACAATAGATCGCGTACTGCCAGGAGAGGCGGCGCGCGACGATGGGGAAAAAATCCAGTTCTAGCAGCAGCTTCTCCAGCTGCAAAGGACGGCGTGGGTCATTGCGCCATCTGTTCCCCACTTGGTCGAGCATGTAGATGTCCGTGAAGGACCATTCGGCCAGAAGAAAGGCGCCGATGACGCCGAAAGCGGATTCATCGAACGCCCTGACCATGCGGTGAGAGAGGAACTTGGCACGCCAGCTTTCAGTGCCTCTATGGAGCATAAATGCGGCGAGCAGGCCTACCGTTGCGTGGAAGTCGCTTTTCATGATGATACCTATGGTGAAAAGAGCCTGGTCGAGTACACCATTTTTTATGCTTTTGGTCAATCATAATGCGGAGTAAGTGGGACTCGTGCTATGCTTATTTTCATGATTCCTAAAGAGGTAAAAATCAAGGGAGGCAAGCTGCCTGATGATCCTGGGGTATATCTGATGAAGAACGCCTCCGGCGACGTCATTTATGTCGGAAAGGCTACGTCGTTGAAGCGGCGCGTGACCTCGTATTTCCAAGGCCAGATGGATGACGAAAGAGGGGCTAGGATCGGGCAGATGGTTTCGGAAATAAGATCCATCGACTACATCACGAAGCCGACGGTTATCGAGGCGCTTATCCTCGAAGCGAATCTGATCAAGTATTATTTTCCGCCGTACAACGTCAAGGACAAAGACAACAAGAGTTTCCTTTATCTCGTGATCACGCGGGAAGATTTTCCAAAACCCTTGTTGGTGCGGGGAACGGAAATCGGCGATGATGCGGCACAAAAGTATAAAGCGGTTTTTGGACCTTATACTTCACCGCGTTCTTTGCGCGCCGCACTCGACCTGATCCGCAAAGCGATTCCGTGGTCGACGTGCGATTCTCCAGAAACGCGCGGTACGAGGTATGCTGCACGATCGCCAAAAGCTTGTTTCTATCATCATCTGCACCAATGCCCGGGTGTGTGCGTTGGAGCCGTCTCGAAAAAAGATTACGCCAAGATCATACGTGACTTGATCAAGTTTTTTTCGGGCAAGAAAGATGACCTGCTCAAGCAATATAAACGCGAAATGAAGGCTGCGGCTAAGGCCAGACGTTTCGAGGAAGCGGCGGAGATACGGAATAAGATATATTTCCTTGAACACATCCAGGATATTGCTATCCTGAAACGCGAAGACGATGACGTCGATAAGATCCGGGAAGGGGAGGCGCCGATAAACATCTTCGGACGTATCGAGGGCTATGATATCTCTAACATCTCCGGGACATCTTCCGTCTCGTCGATGGTCGTATTTCAGGATGGCGCTCCGGCTAAGGCGGAATATCGGAAGTTTCGGATCAAGTCGGTAGTGGGTTCGAATGATGTGGCGAGCATGCGCGAAACGTTGATGCGACGGTTTAGGAACAGTTGGCGCAAGCCGGACTTGTTGCTGATCGACGGAGGTCTGCCGCAAGTCAACGCGGCTTTGCAGGTAGTTCGTCATTTTGGGTTAGGGATTCCGGTTGTCGGATTGGCAAAAGGGCCTGACAGGAAAAAAGATGAACTGATCTGCGACCATAACAACCTTGAGATCTGCAAAGTGTGCGAGAGGCACAAGGATATGCTTGTTCGCGTACGCGACGAGGCACATCGGTTCGCGATTGCTTATCATCGCAAAGTGAGAGGGGCGGGGTTCAGGAAAGCATAATTCTGCTCTGCGGGGCTCGTTTCAGTCTATCTCGAACAGGTCCTCGAGCAGAATTATGCTTTCCTGAACCCCTTGCGGAGGAAAAAATAATTCGTCATTCCAGCGCAGGCTGGAATCCAGAAAATGCATCTTCCTCTGTTTGGAAATGTTTTATTGCGCTAAAATACCCGCATGAAATGCATCTTGTCTCTTGATATCGGAACTACTTCGACGCGGGCGATTCTTTACGACTCCAAGCTCGTGATGCGCGGGTTTCATCAATTACCTTTGGGGATTGTCGCTACGGAAGAAGGAAGGGTCGAGCAGGATGCGATGGAGATTTGGGACAAGACGCTAACGTGCGCGCGGCAGGCACTGAAGTCTTCCAAGGTAAAAGCATCGGACGTCGCAGGCATCGGCATCACCAATCAGCGTGAGACGACCGTATTTTGGAGTCTGGTCACCGGCAAACCTTTGGCGCCGGCAATCGTCTGGCAAGACCGTAGGACCGCTGCGCGTTGCCGGGAAATCGAGGCGGATCGCGCTTTGGCGCGACGTATCAGGAGCAAGACAGGATTAGTCGTGGATCCGAGCTTCAGCGCGACCAAGATGGAATGGCTGAAGAAAAACGTGAGGAACGGGAAACTACATGCATTGGGCACGATTGATTCTTGGATTCTGTGGAAACTGACCGGAGGAAAGACCTTCGCGACTGAACCATCGAATGCATCGCGTACGATGTTGATGGATCTTCGGCGCGGAACGTGGGATGACGAGCTGATGGAGTTATTCGGCATCAATGAGATAGAGCTGCCGCGGATTTTGGATTCACAGGGGCAGTTCGGAGTTACGGAGAAAAGTTTGTTCGGACAAGAAATTCCGATTACCGGCATTTTAGGCGATCAACAAGCTGCGTTGTTCAGCCATGGTCCCATGAAAGACGATGCGCTGGCCGTGACTTACGGTACTGGGATTTTTGCTCTGAAACACATCGGACACACCGCGCGTCCTGCTGCGAGCGGAATACTGACTACGGTCGCATGGCGCAGGCCAAACCATCCAGCAGAATATGCATACGAAACAAGCGCACTGACCGGCGGTGCGATGTTGGAGTGGTTCAAGAACGAGTTGGGTTTGGTCAAAGACATCAAAGAGTTTAACACGCTTGCAGAATCGGTCCAGACCACGGGCGGAGTGACTATCGTGCCGGCTTTTACTGGTTTAGCTGCACCATATTGGGATCCGACGGCGCGCAGCGTCATCATCGGTTTGAATCGTGGGACGCATCGGGCACATATATGTCGCGCGGCGGTAGAGGCTTTGGCCTGCCAGACGGAATTGATGGCGCGGATTTTGGGCGAGCAGCTAGGTCAAAAGATTACTTATTGGCAGGTGAATGGAGGACTGACGCGGTCCGACGTATTGATGCAGAGCCAGGCGGATATCAGCAAGGTGAGGATCTGTCGTGAACAGCAGATCGAAGCGACCGCGGTGGGTGCAGCGATGATCGCGGGGTTAGGAGCGGGGATGTGGAAGACTTGGCGCGAGTTGGCCACGCTGGCGAAATGCGCCAAGGTTTTTACGCCCAAGAGGGCGAAACGAGGTGAAGCTTTTATGAAGCAGTACGAGCGGGCGGTGGAGAGATCAAAGGGATGGGCGGTGTGATTTTATTAACTGAATTGTTGCTTCTCTGCGCTGCGGAACTCGCTCGTGATTTTATAAACTACTCGCTCAGACAGTCCTCGCTTGAAAAGCAATAATTCAGTCAGTCAATTTTGTGGAAAGAGGTGAAAGGAGCGCGATTTCGCGTTTTTCTTTTATTTAGGGGGAAAGTGGGGAATGGCGTTATCCACATTGGAACAAAAAAAGAACACTTTTTAGGCTAAATTTAGCTTCAAAATCGCGTTTTGAATTGCTTTGACCGATTGGGGACTGGTGGCATATTATGGGTCTCGGTGGGAAGAAGTGGGAAACAAAATGTTCATCGGTGAGTTTCATCATACGCTTGATGACAAAGGCCGGTTGGCAGTACCGGTTAAGTTTCGTGCTGAATTGGCGCAGGGCGCCGTAGTCACGCGCGGACTTGATCGATCGCTTTTCTTGTATCCAAAGGAGGAATGGGAGAAGTTGGCGGCGAAAATCGCTGCCCTGCCATTAAGTCAAGCCGATACTCGTGCGTTCGCCCGGCTCATGCTTGCGGGTGCAATGGACGTTGATATCGATAAATCAGGCCGAATCACCATCCCGGAATATCTACGGCAATACGCGGGACTGCTCAAGGATGCAGTCGTGACCGGTCTGTATGACCGTGTAGAAATCTGGGATGAGAAAGCGTGGGACGAATACTCGACCAAGACGGAAAATACGGGGAATGATATCGCGGAACGTTTAGGATCCGCGATCTAGCCTATGAAAACCGAAAGCATCCACATCGCGGTCATGACTGACCAGCTCATGGAGCTCGTCGCACCGCGGGCGGGTGGTTCATATTTGGATGCCACGTTAGGCGGGGGAACGCATACGTCCGAGCTTCTCGAACGGTCTGGACCGGACGGGTATGTGGTTTCGCTTGATGTCGATGCGAAAGCCTTGGAACGAGCGAAAAAGCACTTCAAGGCATACGGCTCGCGTTGGCAGGGTATCCATACGAATTTCGGAGACCTCGAAGATGTCGCACTACGGCAAGGATGGAAGGGGTTCGACGGAATGATTTTTGACCTCGGATTTTCGTCAGATGAACTGGAGGACGCGTCCAAAGGCCTGTCGTTCAAAGAGGACGGACCTTTGGACATGCGTTTAGGTTCCGGTGAGGCCGCAGCTCGATTTACTGCGGAGGAAATCGTGAATTCCTGGCGGCAAGAAGAACTGGCGGAAATCATCCGGACTTACGGCGAAGAAAGGATGGCGGGACGGATCGCTCGGGCCATCTGCGACGCGCGTAAGCACGGACGTATCAGCAGGACGATGCAGTTGGCCGAAGTCGTGGCTTCTGCGCTACCGAGGAATTACGAACGCGGTCGGATTCATCCGGCGACGCGGACGTTCCAAGCTTTGCGCATCGCGGTGAACGATGAATTGGGTGTCTTGAAGCAGGCTCTGGAAGCGGCGATCGGTCTGTTGAAGCCGGAAGGCCGAATCGCGGTCATCTCGTTCCATTCGCTTGAGGATAGGATAGTGAAACATCTTTTCAAGCAGCACGAAGAATTGGAGATCCTGACCAAAAAACCCCTCATCCCTACGGACGAGGAGATGGCGGAAAATCCACGCTCACGCAGCGCAAAATTGCGCGGGGCGAGCAAAAAATCTAATACCCAAAAAATCCAAACAAATAATAAATATGCCAAACGTTTACGCCATGTCGATGGTACGGCCACATGAGGCACTCGGTCTGCCTCAACCCCTTGGACGAAAACTGCCTCGCGGCTTGGTCGCTTGGAATTTGGCGATCGCCGCGTTTACTGTCGTGTGTTCCGTGATATATGTGATAGAGGTCAATGCTGCGGCCTCGAAAGGCTACGACCTTTCCAAAGCCGAACGTCGCGTCGAGGGCTTGAACATCGATGCGATGGCTCTGCAGAATAAGGCGGCGTCCATGTCTTCTATCCAGCAATTGACGAGCAAGGCCAGCGAATTAGGTTTCGTCGCCGTAGATAAAGTCGAGTTCGTGAATCCGGCGCAGAAGAATTACGCTCTCGCAAGATGACTTCTGCGGAGTAATCCGTCTCGGCCTCTTGCTCCATGCGATCAAGGCGCCAAGACGGACTACTTGAAAGAGTGTCCAAGATTCCTCCATCGTGCGTGATTGGAGGAATCTTTTTGTTTTGGCAGAGCTGATTTTCATCACTGCGGGGCTCGTCTGACATATCTCGAACATGTCCTCGTTGATGAAAATCAGCTCTACGCCGATTGCCTGGGAATCTTAAACGTAGAAGCTTGGTTTGTGCTATAATATCGACGTGAATTCGCATCTTAAGCCGCTCGGTAAATATTTGTTGATCGATCTCTTGGGGAGTATCGCTTGGTTTCCTGTCTGGTGGTATACGGTGGGTCTGAAGCGACAGGCTGTTAAGGCTGTGAGGGCGTTGGAATATCGCTATCAAGCTTACGGTTTCCGCATTTGGATCAGGAATTTTTTCGTTCCCATGTATGGACAATACGATTTTGGCGGTCGAGCTATCAGTATATTGATGCGTTTCGTGGTTTTGATCGGACGGGGTATTGCTCTTGTAGTCGAGGGTTTGGTCTTATCCTTGGGTGTCGCGGTTTGGGCGGCTGCACCAACGCTTTTTCTTGTTTTCGCTTTGACGAATCTTTCGAAGGGTCTGTTCATGGAGCAGGTTAAATTCCTGTTAGGATGATATGCAGGAAAACCAAACTATCGAAGCGATTGTCTGCAAAGGATGCGGTGGCGAGCCGCGGCTTTCCGCGCAATGCAAGTTATGCGGCGGGGCAGGTATCGGGGTTGCTGGAACGGATGGTTTTTTGGTCTGGGAAGAACGGGTCGATGAATTCATGATTGCGTTGCGCAAGGCGCGGCGGCAGATAAACGCTTTTTTTCACCTCGGTCTGTTGGCTGTGGTTTTGGTTTTTTTGGTGTTGTTCGCTTGGCAGGCGAACCGCTTGGAGGATTTGGGCGAACTGCAGACATTGGCTTTTTGGGTTTCAGGGTATTGGTACGTGACGCTTTTCTGGTTCGCTTGTTTCTTCGGTACTTTTTTGGTCTTCAGGTTGTCGGAATACTCGGTAGAATCGAAAGCTCTGCCCAATTGGGGTAAGACGCATCGCCAGTTGGAGCATGAGGAAAAAATTGCGGAAAAGAAAGCGGGTTTCAGGTTTGATGTGGCGCCATATTTTTCCGTGACGGCGCGGGATGTCGTGGAAAGCGCATATAATCTGGCGAAGAAACTGCAACGAACGGAAGTTACGCCACAGACCTTGTTCGCTGCGGCTTTGGCTAGTCCGTCAGGGGGCGTATTCATGGTCAGGCTCGGCATGCAGTTCGATAAAGTGAAGGAACCGATCACCAATGTCTTGTTGGCGGATGACGCAGGCAATCCTCCGGTGCATTTGTCACGTGATGCCAAGAAGGTCTTGGCTTTAGCTTACGCCGATGCGCGTGCGAATCAGCGCCGGCACGTAGAGGTGATGGAGATTTTCCTGCAGGCGTTCAAGAACAGCCCGAAGATACAGGATGTATTGGATCAGCTCGGTTTTCCGCCGGAGCATGTGGTACATGTGGGCGAATGGATTCGTCTGCGGAGCAAATTGAAGGAAGATCATGATCGATTTCAAGCTCTAGCCGCGTTGAAGCCGAAGAGCACGATGAATCGCGCGATGACGGCACAACAGACGTCCCTGCTGGATCGTTTCAGCGAAGACCTGACGCTGATGGCGCGCAACGGTTATATCGCACCTGCTGTCGGTCGCCAGAAAGAACTTGCGGAGATGTTGCGCGGCATCGAAAGCGGACGTCGTTCGCTCGTCCTTGTTGGCGAGCCCGGTTCGGGCAAGACTGCTTTAGTCGAGGAGTTGGCGCGCATGATGGTGGAAGAGAACGTCCCGCCGGAATTGTTCGACAGACGTTTGGTCTCGGTCAATATCGCGCAGGTGGTGGCTGCTGGCGATCCAGGCATGGCGGCAGAACGTTTCCTTTCGTTGATGCATGAAGTGGGTGTTTCCGGAAATATCGTGTTGGTGATGAATAATATCGAGTCGTTGACCGGAGCCGGACTCGGTGGGCCTATGGATTTGGCCGAGATGTTGGCGAGTGAACTCGATAAAGGCTATCTGCTGGCGATCTGTACGACTACGCCACAAGCCTGGACGCGCTATATCGAGAGGCGCAGTTTGGCGAATAAGCTCATCAAGATAAATATCCCAGAGACCGATTACGAAGATACGATCAAGGTGCTGATGGCGCGTAGCGGCCTGATCGAATACGACAACAAGGTCTTTTTCTCTTACGCCGCTTTGGATAAGGCCGCGGCGTTGTCCGAAAGGTTCGTGCATGAGAAAGCCTCGCCGGAACGGGCCTTGGACATCATCCGAGAGGCTGCGGTTTTGGCACGAAAGAGTCGTGGCAAAAAGACTTTCGTGACGGCGGATGATGTGGCGAAAGTGGTGCATGAAAAGACGAACATCCCGGTCGAGAGCATGACCACAAGCGAGGCGAGCAAACTCATGAACCTCGAACAGAAGTTGCATGAACGAGTGATTGGACAGGAAGAGGCGGTGCAAGCCGTGTCACGGGCGCTAAAGAGATCGCGGGCCGAATTACGCGAAGGCAAACGGCCTATCGCGAATTTCCTTTTCCTTGGACCGACAGGCGTAGGAAAAACGGAGCTGACCAAGGCATTAGCAGCGGAATATTTCGGCAGCGAAGAGGCGATGGTGCGCTTGGACATGTCGGAATATCAGGATAAGGCCAGCGTGTATCGCGTCATCGGGGCGCCGGGAGATGATCGAGGCGGATTGTTGACGGAAGCGGTGCGTAATAAACCTTATACCATCGTTTTGCTGGATGAGCTGGAGAAAGCGCATCCAGACATCCTGACTTTGTTCTTGCAGGTCATGGACGACGGGCGTTTGACTGATGGAGTGGGCAGAACGGTCGATTTCACCAACGTGATGTTGATCGCGACTTCGAATGCGGGCACGCCGTTCATCCAGGCTGAAGTCACGAAGAATACCCCATTGGAGCAGATCAAACGAGGGTTGCTGGAGAACGAACTGAAAGGCATCTTCCGTCCGGAGTTCCTGAATCGTTTCGACGGTGTGATCGTATTCAGACCGTTGACCATGGATGATGTGACGCAAATCGCCTGGCTCATGATAAACGGCATCACGCGGCGACTGGCTGAAAAGGGGATGAATTTCCGTGCAGAAGACTCGGCGGTCGAGGAGCTGGCTAAAGAAGGCTTCGATCCGCTCTATGGAGCTCGTCCCTTGCGTAGGGTTATCCAGGAAAAAGTTGATACGGCTTTGGCCGACTTGATGCTTCAGGGCAAAGTGGGGAGGAAAGATACTCTGATTTTGGAACCTGGGGGGAACATTCGGGTGGAGAAAGCGCCGGAACTCTGATTTGTCTTAAATCTTCAGATTATCTACACTAACTTCGATGATCGAAGGAAAGTTGATAGCGGCTGTGGTTTTTGCGGTGGCTGTTGCGGTTGCCGTTGTTTTGTCTTGGGTTTTGGCGTTTTATAGCCGTCGGATGGCTTGGCGGTTCAAGGCTTTGAGTTATCCGGACGAGAGGCGCAAACAGGCCACGCCGATGCCGCAGTGGGGCGGCTTGGGGATTTGTTTGGCGATAATAATTCTGATCGGTCTGTTGGATGGGGCGGGGTTTTTGGAACAGACTGGGTTGGATTCTTTGCAGCTGACCGGCTTTCTCATCGGTCTGATAGTCTTGCTTGTCGGTGGCATGGTGGATGACAAGAAGTCTTTGCCGGCGCATATCCAAATAATCTTTCCGATCGTTGCAGCGTTGATTGTTTTGGCGACCGGCACGAGCATCATCCAAGTTACCAACCCGCTGGACGCGCGTGGTTTTTCGTTGATGTGGTGGTCGCGTGATCTTGTCGCTTGGTTGCCTGGTGTTACCAGTTTTCCGGGTGATTTGATGACTTTGGCGTGGATGATTGTGGCGACATATACGATGAAGATTTTGGACGGTCTGGACGGGTTGGTCGATGGATTGACGGTGATCGGCGCAGGGCTTGTGGCGGCGCTGTCTTTTTCCCCCGCATATTATCAACCGGCGGTCGCTACCATCTCGGGGATCGTCGGAGGAGCGTATCTTGGATTTTTGCCGCACAACCGTCATCCGGCGAAGCAGTATTTAGGTGAAGCCGGTTCGTTGATCGCGGGATTTTCGTTAGGTTTTTTGGCGATATTGTCGACGGCGAAGATTGCCATAGCTTTGGCGGTATTGGCCATACCCATCACGGATCTTTTCCTTGTCGCTTTGGGACGTATCAGGCGTGGAGAGCCTTGGTACAAGGGCGATCGGACGCATCTGCATTTTCGGTTGTTGTCTGCGGGCGTTCCGCATCGTATCGCTGTTTACTTGCTGTGGGCTGTGTCTTTGGCGGCTGGGGTCATAGCTTTGACTTTGCAGACACAAGGTAAGATTTTTTTGGTCGTGGCTTTGGTGGTGACAGCGGCACTATCGTCGTATGTCGCGGGATATAAATCAAAAAAGAGGAATGCTGCAGGTCAACTTTAAGATGATGTTGGTTCTTTGCGTTGCCGCTGCGGCGATATTACTGTTTTTTTATTGGGCGCGCAGGTCGACAACGGCTCCGACGGCTAATCGCGAAGTTGCGATGTCGATTTCCGGACGCGCTTATATCCTTGAAGTCGCAGAGACCGCGGAATCGCGGGCGCGGGGTCTGTCGGGAAGGTCGAAAATGGGTGAAGATAGGGGAATGTTATTCATTTTTGACCGTGCCGGGGTCTATCCGTTTTGGATGAAGGATACGTTGATCCCATTGGACATCATTTGGCTAAAAGATGGCGAGATCAAGGATATCGTGACTTTGGAAGCACCGACGTCCACATTATTCACCCCGATTCATATGCCGCTAGTATTGGCGGACGCGGCTCTTGAGTTGAACGCGGGGGAGGCTAACAAATTGGGTTTGGAGGTGGGGGACAGGTTGGAGCTGCCAAGGCGAATCATTGACAAGTAGCGTGTTTGGGCGTATATGGATGTGGGGCTTTTAAAAGGAGTTACGCATGGCGAGAATCATTTTTGCGGATGACCAAGCTGGTTTGTACGACGGCATGACCGAGAGACTGACCGAGCAGGGACATCAAGTGCTCGTTTTCAAACAGGCGAGCGAAGCGCTTGGGTATATCAAAGATCATTTCACGGAAATCGATCTGTTGATAACGGACTGGGTGTTCGCAGGACAGGGCTTTACAGGAGCAGATATCCTGCATTTGTTCCGCGGCGTGTCCGATGCTCCGGCGCTCATCTTCTCGAACGATTCGCGGGCTTTGGATGCAGCGGCCGAGTACGAGGTCGTATGCACCGGCAAGGACGAGAAACGTCTCTTCGTCGCGCTGGCCGAGGCCTTGACGCCGCCTTCCGCCTGACATCCCCGAACCTCGTCGAACCGGTCTGTCCTGGACCGGTTTCGTCATATCTGGACAGGGTTTGACAATTTACGCGTATTTAGATAATATCTCGGCACTATGTTTGCAGTCATCAAGACCGGCGGAAAGCAGTATGTCGTCAAGGAAGGCGACGTGCTTAAGGTCGAAAAGCTGGATGTCGAGGCCGGAAAACCGGTGGAATTCGAGGTTTTGCTTATTTCTGACGAAGAAGGCAAGGACGTGAAGATCGGTACGCCGACGCTGGCTTCCAAGGCCAAGGCCGAGGTCGTAGAGCACGGACGCGCTGCAAAAGTATCCATCGTCAAATACAAACCGAAGTCCAAATACCACCGCAGGGTGGGGCATCGTCAACCTTTCACTAAGGTCAAAATCACAAAACTCGCGTAACCCGCGAGTTTTGGTTTACGGTTTGTTTATACCCTTTTCCTATTCTGCAACGCATCCGCGATGGTTGTCCCGTCGGCGTATTCGATTTGCGCGCCGTTCTGCAGGCCGCGGGCTAAGCGTGTGACGGTCAGGCCGGAGCTGGCTAGTTTTTTCATGATATAAAGCGCGGTCGTATCGCCGGTCATGTCGGGATCCAGGGCTAGGATGACTTCGGTGTATCGGTTGTCTGGTCGCGCTAAGCGGTCGAAGAGGCTTTGTAGATTCAAGCTCTCCGGCAGGCGTCCTTCGATCGGGTCGATTAGGCCGCCGAGGACGTGATATCTGCCTTTGAAGGCTCCGGATTCTTCGATGACTCGGATGTCTTGACTCGTGCCGACGACGCAAAGCGACGTGCCTTCGCGTTTCGGGTCGTTGCAATAGATGCAACCTTGGTCATCGCTCCAGGCGCCGCAGGTTGGGCATTTCTTCACGCCGTCGGCCAAGCCTTGGATGGCGCGGGCTGATTTCAATATCAAATCTTTTGGCTGGGCGGCCAACCAATAGGCGTAGCGCAAAGCGGCGCGCGGTCCGATGCCGGGAAGGCCGTCGAAAGCCGCAGCCGCTTCCTGGATGGGACGCGGGACAGAAGGCATATTAGCCCTTCATGATGTCTTGGAGCTGTTTGGCGGTGTCAGGTCCGAGGACAGAATCCATCTTGCTGGCCATGGCGAGTTTGAGCTTGTCTCCGGTGTCGTTGAAGGCGTCGCGGACTGCTTCTTCGAGTTTTGCCTTATCAGCCAGCATGGAATCGTCGATTTGGACCTTCAAGGCTTTTTGGTTGCCGTCCATGGTGACTTTGACCTTGCCCCACGCAGCAGACCCTTCGGCGGTGATGTTGGATAGAGCTGATTGGATCTCTTTTTGCTTCTTTTTGAGGTCCATCACTTGTTTGAGTTTGTTGAACATATGCGGTCAGGTTACAGAAAAGGAAGGTAAGAGGCAAATGTCAGACGACCGAAGGAAAGGTGTCGTATTATTACACATTTGACTGCGTATTTTTGACGCCAAACGTAAATTCGGATAAGTTCGTTCTGTTCATCAAAACGGAGGGCGGAAATGGACAAAGGTTGGGAAATAGAACGCAGGTGGTTGGTCGCTGATTATGACGCGGCTGCCTTGGTCGGCCCGCGTATGCGGATCGTGCAAGGCTATTTTGATGACGTGGTAGGCGCATCAAAACGCATCCGTATCACAGATGATCGCGAGGCGGTCATGACCATCAAACGTGGCGAGGGAAAGATTCGTCGGGAAGAGGAGACAGCGCTTGACATCGAAGAGGCGCGACTTCAACTTGCGAGAACAAGCTCGGTGATACACAAGACGCGCGTCAAGCAGGATGGTTGGGACATCGACATCTTGGATAACCCGCCGTTTGGTTTGACTGGCGGTCAGCCGCTCATCGTCGCAGAGTTCGAGATGAAGTCGGCTGACGAGAAGGTGACGACGCCCAGTTGGTGGCGTGACTCTATCGAGGTGACCGATCTCATCTGTACCGAACTGCTGGCTGATTTCATTTCGTTCGGCATTCCAAAAGTCGATACTCTTGTCGACGATCTCGACATGGTTAGCGAGTTGCCCGATAAGACGCGGGTGATCTTGCTCTGTGGCGGCACGGTAGCGCAGAGGCAATCGCTTACGACTAAGCTTTTGGAGCTGAAGCCGGAAAAGTTCATCGATGCTTCTAGGGTCGGTAACAGGATCTATCCGAATGATCCTACGCTGTTCCAGGCTTTTCTCCTGAATTCGCTGCAGAGGAGAAAAAAGATGGAGCAGGAGGCGCTTTTTGTCCTCTCCGGTCAGACCTATACCGATTGCTGGAAAGGGCTGATCCAAGCGAATCCTTTCGGCATGGACGGTGACAATGTCCTGACGATCGTGCTCGACAATGCGCAGGTCGAGTCACTCGTAGACCGAGAGTGGGTGAACTCCGACGCTTTCGTGCGGCACTCCGAACTGGAAGGTAAGTTACTGCTCGATTACTGGGCGGCAGCGCACGATGTCTACTACTTGGGGCAGATGGCCACATCTGAAATGCAAGATTGGGCCGTAGTGACGGTCGTTAAAGCGTACTTTTCGAGAGTCTGACTACTCAAAAAGCGGTCTGATCGCTTCCCGTGGATTCACGGATGGATCAGACCGCTTATTCGTTTTTGATGATTGCGATTACGCCCCTGGGGGTGGAGTCGAAGCTATGGGTGTATTCGGATCGAACCTTGGCGTTTCGGCTTGAGGCGTGCCGACGGGCGCAAGTGACGGTCCGCCGTATTGCGGTTTTTTGGCCAGGTTCTTGAAGCTGGCGCGAGATTCGTCGAAATACAGATTGACCACGCCGGTCGGACCATTACGGTGTTTGGCGATGTGGATCTCGGCCAAGTGGCGTTCTTCGGGGGACAGATCTTCTGTCCTATAGTTCTTGTCTGCGGCTTTGCGGTATATAAACATCACGATGTCAGCGTCTTGCTCGATGGAACCTGATTCACGCAAATGGGCGAGGCGGGGGATGGCTGGTTTCTGGAGCTCGACCGCACGAGCCAACTGCGAAAGCGCAATGACCGGGATGTTGAGTTCGCGGGCGATAGATTTGAGACCGCGAGTGATTTCCGAAACTTCTTGCACACGATTATCACTACCTCCATTGCGCGATTCCATCAGCTGGAGATAGTCGATGATCAGGAGTCCGAGGCCTTTTTCCATCTGCAGACGTCGGGCTTTAGTCCTGATCTCCATGATGCCGGCGCTGGCGGAATCGTCGATGAAGATGGGGGATTCGGAGAGCGTGCCGAGGGCGTGGCCTATGCGCGAGAAGTCATCGTTCTCGCCTTGGTCGGTCAGGTGGCCGGTGCGCAGGTTCCATAGGTTCACGTTCGCTTCGGCGCACAGGAAACGATCGACGAGCTGTTCTTTGCTCATTTCCAAAGAGAAGATTCCGACCGGGACTTTGTGTTTGACTGCCGCGCTGCGCGCTAAGTCCAGGGCGAACGATGTCTTTCCGCAAGCCGGACGTGCGGCGAGGATGATGAGGTCGCTTTTCTGCAATCCGCCGAGGATGTTGTCCAGATCGATGTAGCTTGTGGAGATGCCACGCAATTTGCCTTTGTCGCGATGCAGCTCGTCGATGCGTTCGAAGGCACCGTCCAGGACGTCTTGGATGGCGGTGAAACTGGCTTTGAGGAATTTTTGCGAGACATTGAAAAGTTTCTGTTCCGCCTGGTCGAGTACGACTTGGATGTCTTCAGCCTCGTCGAAACCCAGATGCACGATGTCGCCGGCGGCATTGATCAAGCGACGCAGCGTGGCTTTTTTCTGCACGATCTGCGCGTAATGCACGACATGGCTCGCGGTCGGGACGGTGTTGGACAGTTCGATCAAGTAAGCACGTCCGCCGATGCGTTCGAGTTCGCCTTTCTCCTGCAGACGATTGGAGAGCGAAAGGATGTCGATCGGTTCGTGGTGGCGATACAGGTCTATCATGGCTTCGAAGACCGCCCGGTGCTTGTCGGAGTAGAAATCCTCGGCCACGACTTGGTCGCCGGCGCGGATGATCGCGTCCTTATCGAGCAAAAGTGAGCCTAAAAGGGATTGCTCGGCTTCAAGGTTCTGGGGAGGGATTTTTTCGATGCCTGACATACGCTAAAACCCTACCCTTAAACTGACACCTCGGCAAGGGAAAATCATGGGGAAGAACGGTGGACAGTATGCTATACTTTTGCCGATGTCACTGGGTGAAAAAAGTTTCAGGAAAGGCGTCTATTCGATGGCGGGAACTGTCATCGGAGCCGGTACGTTTGCGGTTCCGGCTGCCATGCATTCCATGGGCGTCGCTGCGGGAACAGCGGCTTTTTGGTTGGTTGCTTTGTTGATTTTGATTACGCATCTGCTGTTCGTGGATGTCGCATTATCGTCGGCGAACACGGAAAAGAAACGTTTTCCAGGCTATGTCGGTTTGGTTTTGGGCAATAAGTTCAAATTTTTGGCGACTATCGCACATTCTGCGCAAATCCTTGGCGCGGGCTTCATCTATTTAGTTTTGGGTGGAGAGTTCATGGCTGCCTTGGTCGGCAACGGGGTCATGGGGGACGTATTCGTCTGGCAACTGATTTTTTGGGTTTTAGGCAGCGTGGCGGTCTCTGTCGGCTTGAAATTGGTGATGAAGATCGAGGGTTGGCTGACGATGATGCTGATATTCTTGATGTTGGTCTCTTCTGGCCTGTACTTCGGCCGTATCCAACCGGAATTATTCTTCGTTTCCAGTTGGCAGAATATTTCGGTCGTTCTTGGCGTATTCCTTTTTTCGCTAGCGGGTTGGAATGTGATCCCTGAGATCGGACAGTTCTTCAAAGGCGATCGGGGTAAGACACGTCAGGCCGTAGTCATCGGTTCGTTGAGCGCTGCATTCTTGATTTGGTTATTCGGCGTTATGGCTTATGCAGCGATTGGTACAGGTTTGGGAGAAAGCGTGGGGGATCTGTCCAAGGGTTTGCCGTCCGATCTTTTTTGGCTCATCCCGGTGGTCGGACTGCTGGCCGTGGCTACGAGTTATATCACCCTGTTGCAAGATTTGGTCGAGTCATTCAGGCGTGATGCAAAATTCGGTAAACCTTTAAGCTACGCAATCACGTTTGGCGTACCGCTATCGTTGCTCTTCCTGACATCTCGGCAGGCGGTACAGTCGATCGGTTTCGTGGGTTCGGCGCTCACCTCGATCAATGCGCTGTTGTTGTCCGTGACGGCGATAAAGCTCCTGGCTAAACGTAAAGACCTTAGTCGGGTCTGGCGGATCGGCGCGCCGCTTTTGTGTGCGGGATCTTTTGGTGTGATATTCATTTGGAGTTTGTTTTGATATAATGCAATAAATTTATGTGGCTTAGATTCGCAGGCATCTCGACGGTCAAGTGGCTGGCATTCAACTTTCTTCTTTCTGTGCTGTTTTTTTTCCTGCCGACTTTCTTCTTCGGCATCTGGGTAAGGATCATGATGTGGGTGTTGGCGGCACTCGTGGCATTCATATTCGCCTGGTGGGCGTTCGATAAAGAGTTGCCGACGCTTAAGGATATCGTTGTCTTGTGGGCTTTGTGGGTCGCGATATTCTTCATCCTGCAGGTCATCTATGATTTCGTGTTGTTTGGCCAGGTGATGTTCATCTTCGCTGGTTTCGATATCTGGATCCAGCTGGCTATAGAGACTTTGATGGTGGTCACCGCGGCTCTGGTGATCAGGAAGATCAAATACAAAAAAGTCGCATCAGAGGGCATGGTGATGTGATGGGTCGGTGGGAACGCGGAAGAAGGGCTTAATCGCCCTTTTGTTTTTGGGCCAGTTCGAAGACGGCTTTGAGCAACATGGCGATGGTCATGGGGCCTACGCCGCCTGGTACGGGCGTGAGCCAGCCGGCGATGTCGCGTATGTTCTCTGCATCGACGTCTCCGACGACTTTTCCGGCGGCATCTTTGTTCGTCCCAACGTCGATGATGCAGGCACCGCTTTTGATCATGCTACGTCTCAAGAAGCGAGCACGTCCGACGGCGATGATGATGATGTCGGCCGCCTGAAGGATCTCTTCATCCGCTTCATCGGGATGCATGATCTGCACGAACGATCCGGCTTTGCGCAAGAGATATTCGAGCGGTTTGGCAAAGATTTCGCTGTTGGCGATGATGACCGTGTGCGCCAGGTTGACGATCACTTCGCTCTGTCCGATGAGGCGCAGGATGCCTTCAAGCAAAGGGGGGACGAGAAAACCTTCACCGGCATAGAGGGCGTCGATATTCTTCGGATGGAAACCATCGGCGTCTTTGCGCGGCAGAACCGCACGCGTGACCGTGTCGGTGTCGTGGCCTGGCGGCAGGGGGAGTTGCACGAGGATGCCGTTTACGGCTTCATCCGAATTCCAATCCTGGATGATCTTGACCAGCTCTTCGTCCGAGACGGTAGAAGGCAGACGGCGGATGTCGGTCTCGATCCCGGCTTCGTGGGCAGCTTTTTCTTTGAGGTTGACGTATAGGTTCGATGCCGCGTCTTCGCCGACAAGCATCACTCCAAGCTTCGGATGGAGATCAGAAGATGCGATGTCTTTTTTCAGACCTTCGCGTATCGAGAGCGCAAGTTCTTTCCCGTTAATCAAGTTCATATCGTTGGGAATAGTATGCCAAATAGCTGCAAATATCCAGTCCCATTAGTTTATCCACAATACAAACTTGACGAGTCCATAGGTCAAGAATAAACTGCTCGTTACCGTTCATTGAATCTATTTCAACCCAATATTGTCCAGGTACCCCCAGAGCCGGTCTCAGGATGCAGGGCGATTCCGCAAGGATAGCTCGGTCCACAATAAGCGCGAAGGCGCAAGTCGGTAAGTGACACATCCTGGTGAATCGGGGATAAGGGGTGCCGTGAGTGGCATTTGGGTTGATACGTGCGGAAAGCGCGAGGGCACTGGCCAGACGGTGTCGCGGAACGCTACCGCAAGGCCTGTGAGGGATACTGCAGTATCAGGAATCAGTGATTTCCGTGTGGGGCATCGGATGGGCACCAAGGTCGCCGTAAGGGCACGCAAGGTGACGCAACGTTGTCGCATCAACAAGGGAAGCTGGTTCCACGGTCGACCGTGAGGTCTTCCGTCGCAAACGTCGATCTACCGATTGAAGGTAGCCAAACCTAAAAGAGGTAGGACGTCTTTCACCCATAAGGTCGACCACCAGGGTCAGCCCGTGAATCCGTGGCACGCCTGGAGCGGTGCTTGCGCCGTGTCGAGAATTGTCCTTCGGGATAAAGGGTGAATGCAAGATTGCGTGATTTGCAGGAAAAGCCGATGCGCTCTGGAGCTCCGGCAAGCTCTAGGGGCGATAAGGTCTTCTCTCGAAGACGTGTTGGGTAGCTGTTCGGCTTGAGTGCCGTCAGCATGACGCGAGGCAGGCCTCGTCATAGGATAAGCATTGAGTGCGACTTCAGGCAGGTAAACAAACCCAGCCGAGTGCTCGAAAAGCTTTCCGCCCGAACGTTCTTTCTACTCCAATGCGAGCGTCCTTACTAAGGGGACGCTCGTTTCTTTTTATGCGGTTTTTTTGCGACAGGGCACTAACCCCACCCAACCTCCCCTTAAGCTAAGGGGAGGAGAGGAGATTATCAGACTTCAATCGGGAATTTATCGCAGAGCGTCTTCACTTCTGCTGCGATATCCGAGTAGAAAGTATCTTTGAGACTTGCGCGGAATTCTTTGAGCAAAGCGAGGCGGGATTCTTTGTCGCCTGGAAGTTGCACGTCTTTGATTTTTGTCGCCACGCGAGCCATGAAATCTGCAATGAGCATCATTTCATCCTTACCCATGGCGCGGGTGGTCACTGCTGGGGTGCCGAGGCGTAGGCCGCTGGGATAGAAGGGCGTGCTGGGATCTCCCGGGATCATGTTTTTGTTGGTGTAGATGCGGGCTGCCTCTAAAGCCTCATGAAGGAAGACGCCGCGTCCATTGCCTTCCGGGGTCAGATCAACGAGCAACAGATGGTTGTCGGTTCCGCCGGAAACGAGCTTGAAGCCATGCTTGATCAGACCGTCGGCAAGAGCGCGGGCATTCTCTACGATGCGACGTGAATAGTCCTTGAATTCGGGTTGTGCGGCTTCGTGTAGGGCTACGCCTATCGAAGCGATGGCATTAAGGTGCGGTCCGCCTTGCAGGCCGGGGATTATGGCTTTGTCGATTTTTTCCGGCAATTCGGCATCTTTCGCTAAGCCTTTTTCCGTCACCATGATCATCGCGCCGCGCGGTCCGCGCAATGTCTTGTGTGTCGTGGTGGTGATGAGGTGGACGTGCGGGGCGGGCGAAGGGTGCGCACCTCCGACGACGAGACCGCTGATGTGCGAGATGTCGGCAACAAGATAAGCGCCGACCTCGTCTGCGATTTTTCCGAAACGTTCGAAGTCGATCGTCCGTGGCAAGGCAGTGCCGCCACACCAGATCAGTTTTGGTTTGACCTCACGTGCGGATTTTTCGAGCGCCTCAAAGTCTATCTGGCCATCAGGTAGGACGCCGTAGGGAACGCTTTTCCAGAATTTGGAAGTCGCAGAAAATTTCCAGCCGTGCGTCAGGTGGCCACCGTGCAAAAGGTCTAAGCCCATGAAGGTGTCGCCGGGTTCGAGTAGCGCAAAATAAACTGCGAAGTTGGCGGGACTGCCTGAGTAGGGTTGGACGTTGGCATAAGGCACGCCGAACAGAGCTTTGGCGCGGTCGCGTACCAGATTCTCGACTTTATCTACGGCGACATTACCCGAGTAGTAACGCTTTCCGGGATAGCCTTCGGCATACTTGTTCGTCAGTGATGAGCCGAGCGCTTCCATCACGGACGGGCTTACGTAGTTCTCGCTCGGGATGAGCGCTAAGCCGTCGCGTTGCCGTTCTTGTTCGAGCTTGATGAGCTCGGCCATCTGCGGATCCTTTTGTCCTAGAAAATTGTATTGCATGGATGAATGTTAGAACCAAGCGAGATATCTGCCAAGCGATAGAGTTATCCACAGCGGAACCGGTCGGCGGCAAAGAGGTTACTGAAGGTTGACTTAAATCCCGAACTGCACTTAAATTGGGCCGGACGTTCTTTCGGAGGTAGCAAGATGGAAAAGTGTTATATCCCGGAGACGAAAGATCTCTTCCGTGACCCGGTCGGGATCGAAGCGCTGGTGTTGCTCGAAAAGAGCGAGGCAGCCGGAAGGACGACGATCCGCGAGGTGCGGCTGTTCCCGCCCGGCCCTCCTTGGCAGGCGCTCGACGACTTGGAGGACTTCCTTGCGCTGCTCTGCACGCAGTTCAATCCTCGCGTGATCGAAGAGAGTTACCGCGATTCAAGCGGCAAGGTCGTACCAGGGCGCGCGCCTTCGGACATCAGGTCCAAGTCGATGCTCGTCAAAGAGAACGTCGACAGCAAATACCCCTGTCTGCGTGACGCTTGCCGGCGGATCGAATATGGCGCAGTCCTGGATTGGCGCACATCGCGGCAACGCGGCGGACGGAATTGCGTGATCGACGGTAGCGCGAAGGTGACCGACTACGTATTCCTGGGCGACAAAGTCCAGCTGCGCCACAATAGCGCGGTGTTCGGCCCGGTCATCATCGGTGACGGCCAATCGTTCAATGACGGGAGCTCCAATCCGGACGGGAACGTCGGTGACGGTGCAGTCATCGGACGTAACGTCTCGGTTCAGAGATCGATTGTCCGTGCGGGTGCACGCATCACCTCCGGGACTGACGTCATGTATTCGGTCATCGGACGCAACGTGATCATCGACCCGAACGCGACTATCCTGTACGAACGCTTCGACCGGGAGAAGGAGATAACCATCCACCGCTTCAACGGCGCGGAGGCTGAACCGTTCAGCACAGAACATCAACGCCTCGGCGCATTCATCGGCGATGGCTGTAAGGTGGGAAGCGTGAAGCTTCATCCGGGCGTCATTCTCTTGCCTGGGTGCGAGGTACCTTCGCGCTTCGGCGAGCTCCTTTCTGGTGTCTATACCCCCGAATTCTTCAAGTGATTCTGCTCTGGAATCACGCAAAAGCCCCGAGCTGTCCAGCCCGGGGCTGACTTTTAATTAAATTATCAGAGTTATTAGTTAAAAAAGCCAATATTACGCAGTATTTTTTGTTAATGTTACTATTGACAAAAGTTCTATTTAATGATATAAATACTCCTTCGCTCGTTTCACCTTTAATGTCAGATTTGCCGGTAAACCCGGCGGGAGAATGTCCAATGAAGAAGGCGTTGCTGGCGGTTTTTGTTCTCGTTGTGGTTAGCGGCGGCATTTACGGTGGCGTGTGGTACTCGGATCTTCCTGTGCCCTCGGTGCTGAAGATCGCCGAGATTGGCAGCTCGAGAATCGAACTGCAAAGGCCGGATAGTCGGAAAGCGGTGACTGAGTATTTCACCAGGAACGGAACAGAAGAACTGCAGCCATCGGACAAGAAGGACTACTACTTCTTCGCCGACGGCAGACAGTTCAAGGTCATACTGGAGCGTGGTAAGGAGGGCTCGTGGTGTGTTGTCGGCGAGACTGAGAGCCCGATTTGCGGAGTCGTAGAGGGGTACACCTTCCAGTCGAGCGATAAGCTCAATAGCTACCTGATCTACAACTACGGAAAGCAGGGCAGGACGGCTGATGGAGACCACGTCTTCTACCGTGTCAGCGGAATGCTAGCGAAGATCCGAATGGCCGCGCCGTCACCGAGTGTGTATGTGTACTGGGGCAAGAGCAAAGTCGGCCCCTACACCGACACGACGATGCCGCGATTCGTCGAGGGCAAGCCTGTCTACGTCGGCTGGAAGAGCAAGCTTGAGGAGATCGGTGCGGAGCGCGTCACTACGAGCGCTTACTTCTTCAACTGGAACTTCCAGGACATGCCGATCGACTGCGGACTTCTTCAGACCAAGGCTCCCGATGCCGCTGACGCGGAGGGTACGTACGTCAAGGTCGTCGAACCGTTTGACGCGCCTGTCTGCGGACAGAACGTCAAGATCGGTCTCGAGCGGCGCGTCGTCAAACGCGTCGTCAACGGCCAGGAACAGACGAGCGAGACGCTCGTCTACTCCCTGAACGGCGTCCGCAATCCCATCGGCGTGGTGACTCCCACCACCAACGCCAATGTCAATGTCAAACTCTGACAACCCCCGTGGGAATCTCTAGCAGCTCTGATGCGTCCATCCTGGATGCGTCGGAGCTGTTTACGTTTGCTTCAATTTTTACGGTCGCGTAACCTATGCGCATGAATATTAGGGACATCAGATCCGCTCATTTTGTGGGCATCGGCGGCATAAATATGTCGGCAGTGGCAAAGCTACTACTTTCGCAGGGGGTGGCGGTCTCCGGATCGGATAAGGCGGAGAACGAACAGGTTTTGGCGCTGCGTGAACGCGGAGCGAAAGTCTTTATCGGACACTCGACGGAAAACGTTACGCCTGAAGCAGATGTCGTGATCCATACTTCAGCGGCGCCGGAGAATAACCCGGAGCGGGAAGAAGCACGGCGCCGAGGTATCCCGGAAATGACGAATTTCCGTTTTTTGGGCGAATGGTTCAAAGATGAAAAGACGATTTTGGTGACTGGAACGCACGGCAAGAGTACGACGACCGGAATGCTTGGTCTGATGTTGATCGAAGCGGGGCTCGATCCGAACGTGATTTTGGGCAGCAAACTGCCGCAATTCGTAGACGGAAATTTGAGGCTAAGCACGAAGCACGAGGTACGGGGTACTAACATGTCCGTGATCGAAGGCGACGAATATGCGCGGCATTTTTTGGAGTTCAATCCGTATGCCGTATTGATCAATAACATCGAGCTTGATCATACCGACATCTATCCGACGTTGGAGGATTATGTGGGTGCGTTCCGTGAATTATTGACCAAGATGAAGGATGGCGGTTTCTTGGTCGCAAACGTCGGAGATGGACGTATCGCTGGATTGTTGCGCCGGATGCAGGAAGAGTTGAGGAGCAGACGCATCACGATCGTGACTTTTTTGGATACCGACGAGGCTGATGGGGCGGTACGAGATGCTGGTTTCTCTCCGTGGAAAGTCAGTCATAAGATTTCGGACGGCCTGACCGAAATGCAGTTGTCCAAAGACGGTGTGACGTATCGCTTTTTCTTGCGCGTGCATGGATCGCATAATGTGCTGGATGCGGCGGGTGCTGCTTTGATGGCTATGCAGTTGGGTGCGCCATACGAAAAGATTGCGGTAGCTCTCGATGGGTTCAAGGGGATCTGGAGACGGTTCGAGTCGCTCGGAGAATTCGGTGGCGCGAAAATTTTTTCCGATTATGGCCATCATCCGACGGCGGTCGCGGCGACATTGTCCGCAGCGCGCGAATTGTATCCCGCAAGTCGGATCGTGTTGTGTTTCCAACCGCATCACCGTAATCGCACGAAAAATCTGTTCAAGGACTTTGTACCGTCATTCGATGCGGCGGACGTCTTGGTCTTGTGCGAAATCTACGACGTCGCAGGCCGTGACGCATCGGAGGACGCGGATATCTCTTCGCGCCAACTTGTCGAAGCCGTCAAAGCGAGGGATGAAGAGCGAGGAGTTGGACGACTCGTCGAATACGCGGAAAACCCGGCATCGAGTATCGCAAAGGTCAAAGATTTGGCTAAACCCGGAGATGTGGTGATAATAATGGGAGCGGGGGATATAGATGACGCAGCACGGAAAGAATTCATTACGAAATAATCACCAGTATGCATGAATTAACAGAGCAGCAAGTCAAGACTTTTCTGTCGGTTTTTCCGGAAGCTAAACGTGACGAGCCGTTGTCGGCACATACTTATCTGAAGATCGGCGGACCGGCGCAACTGTATTTCGATGCGAAGACAGCCGATGACCTCATCGGCGCGATCGAGACGGCAAAGGCGCAGAATCTGCCTTGGTATATCTTGGGCGGAGGCTCGAACGTATTGGTCTCGGACGATGGATACAAAGGTCTGGCCATCAAGTTCAGCGAGCAGACTTTTACGGTGCGCGAACGTACTGTCGTGTCTTCGGCAGGTGCGATGACGATTTTGGTGGCGCGGGCAGCGGCTGATGCTGGGCTCACGGGTTTCGAATGGGGGACGACCGTTCCTGGTACGATTGGCGGAGCTGTTTACGGTAACGCAGGCTGTTTCGGCGGAGAGATGAAGGATCTGGTCGTCACGGTCGATGTTTATGATCCCGAAACGTCAAAGCGTCGCGCCTTGCCGAAAGCGGAATGTAAGTTCGGTTATCGCGATAGCCTCTTTAAGCGTAAGAAATACGTCATACTCAAAACGCTGCTGTCTCTGACGCCTGGAGATAAAGAAGCGGTAAAGGCTCACGCCGGAGAACTCCAGGAAAAACGGAAAGCATCTCAACCGCAAGGCGAGTTCAGCGCGGGTTGTATGTTCAAGAACTTCGAATTCAAGGACGAGACGGAACTTGAGATCCTGAAGCGTCAAGGAGACCAGATCCCCGAAGACATGCTGAAAAGGAAATCCATCTCTGCAGGCTGGTTGATCGATAAGCTGGGCTTGAAAGGCACGGCTGTGGGAGCGGCGAAAGTCAGCGACACTCACGCGAATTTCCTCGTCAACACAGGAGGAGCAAGGGCACAGGATGTGTTGCAGCTGACTTCGCTCGTCAAGATGAAGGTCAGAGACGAATTGGGCATCATGTTGGAAGATGAAGTCCAGTTGGTAGGCTTCTGAAGGGATTTTGCATCCTGTTGCGCGTCGGATATCATCTGGATGTAGTCTAATTATTAATAAATTTCGGTTATATGACTATAAATATTCGAGCGGTCGGTATGGAGCTGACGCCTGCCATCCGCGACTATGTAGAGGAAAAGATGCAATCGATCGAAAAGTTTTTTGACGGCATCCTGAATATGGACGTGGATATCGGTTTGGATACGCACCACCACAACAAGGGTGAGATTTATTCCTGTGCGGTCGTGGTACAGCTGCCGCAGGAGGTGATAAAGGTGGAAAAAACCGAGAAGAATCTCTATAAGGCGATCGACAAGGTCAAGGATCATCTGCGTGAGGCGGTCGTGAAGATGAAGGAAAAACGCCGTGACGATAAGCGGAAAGAATGATGTATCTCATCAAAAAATAAGCCTAATGGGCAAAACCATATGAAGCTAAGCAGATATCTTATCGCAGGCTCGATGCTCGCCTCTTTGGCGGCGATGCCAGCCTTGGCCGAGGTAAATACGACTTCGGCCGCCAATCCAAGCCAAACGGCGGTAACTTGCCGCAAAGACGCTTCGACGAAATACAACGAGGCGAAGAAAACCGCTGTCGAAACCTATAACACAGCACGGAAAACGGCGCTTGAGGCATATAATGCCAGTCGGAAGTCGGCTCTGGATAAGCATAATGCAGCCAGGAAGTCCGCAGTCGAGATTTTTACTGCGGCGCAAAAAGCTGCAACGGAAAAATATACCGCTGCTTTGAAGACAGCGCGTGACAAATATCAGGCGGCGCGCCAAGCCGCGTTGGATAAGGGTGACAAGGCCGCAGCTCAAGCTGCTTATGATACTTGGGTAGCTGAAAAGAAGACGGCTTTGACGGCATTGACCGCCGAGAAAAAGACAGCCCGCGATACTTTCAAAGCGACGACGGATTCGGCGTGGAAGACTTTAGTCGCCGAGCGCACTGCGGCGCGTGAGACATGGTCAAAGGCAAAAAAGACCGCATCAGATGCTTGGGGGGCAGCGAGGGAGACTGCTCGTAACACTTATCTAGCGGCGTTGGAGACCTGTAGAGCGGCGCGATAATTCGTCAAAAAAACGCTGAAACACGTCAAACCCTTCCTGTTTCGGGAGGGGTTTGTTTAACGCGCGGGGGTTTGTATTTATCGGTAAATGCGGCTAGAATGCGCCTACATCAATATGAGCATAATAACCAGAATCTTCGGAGATCCGAATGCCAAGGAAATCGCTAAAATTACGCCCGTCGTCGAGTCTATCGGGACGCTTGAGACGACGATCAAAACACTTTCCCCTGAAGGACTTACGGAAAAGACGGCAGAGTTCAAGCAACGTTTGGCGAATGGCGCCAGTCTGGATGATATTTTGCCTGAAGCATTCGCGTTGGTCCGCGAGGCTTCGTATCGAGTCTTGAAGCAGCGCCAGTACGATGTCCAGCTCATCGGCGGAATAGTCCTGCACCACGGTATGATCGCAGAGATGCGGACTGGCGAAGGCAAGACATTGACTGCCGTGGCGCCGGTCTATCTCAACGCCTTGACCGGTAAGGGCGTGCACGTGATTACGGTCAACGATTATCTGGCGCGACGCGATACGGTCTGGATGGGGCAGGTGTATCACGCTTTGGGTCTGACGGTCGGCTGTATCCAGCATGAGGGCGGATTCGTCTATGATCCGAATTTCAAAGCCGAGCCGAAACACGACGAAGAACGCGATGAGACGGGAAGTTTCCGTGTGGATATGGATTACCTCCGTCCGGTCAGCCGACGTGAAGCGTATTTTTCGGACATCACGTACGGCACCAACAATGAATTCGGTTTTGACTATCTGCGCGACAACATGGTCAACCGTTTCGAAGATAAGGTGCAGCGCGAATTGAATTTTGCGATCGTGGACGAAGTCGATTCGATCTTGATCGATGAAGCGCGCACGCCGCTCATCATCTCGGCTCCGGCCGAAGAGGCGGCTGATCTGTATTATCGTTTCGCGGAGTTGGTGAAACATCTGGAGCCGGAAAAGGACTACGTGGTGGATGAGAAATTGCGGACTTCGACTTTGACGGAAGACGGTATCACCAAAGTCGAAAAGGCGTTAGGCGTGGATAATCTGTATGTCCAAGGTGGGGTGAAGCTCGTCCATCATCTGGAACAGGCTCTGCGCGCGCACGCGCTCTACCGGATAGATCGGGATTATGTGGTCAAAGAAGGCCAAGTCATCATCGTGGATGAATTCACGGGGCGCTTGATGTACGGCCGCCGCTATTCCGAAGGCCTGCATCAGGCCATTGAAGCTAAGGAACATGTGGATATCCAGCGCGAATCTATCACTTGGGCGACGGTCACCTTCCAGAACCTTTTCCGCATGTATGAAAAATTGGCCGGTATGACGGGTACTGCCGTGACCGAGGCCGAAGAGTTCTCGAAGATCTACAAACTTGAAGTCTTGTCGATTCCGACGAATAAGGCGCCACAGAGGATTGATTTGCCTGACCGTGTCTATAAGAACGAGTTGGGTAAATTCAAAGCCGTGGTGCTGGAGGTCAAAGAGCGCCACAAGAAGGGTCAGCCGGTGCTTATCGGAACGGCGTCGATCGAAAAGAACGAAATCCTGGCGGAACTACTGAAGCAGGAAGGCATCCCATTCAACCTTTTGAACGCGAAGAACCATGAGCGTGAGGGCGAATACATCGCACAAGCCGGTCGCAAGGGTGCGGTCACGGTAGCGACGAACATGGCTGGCCGTGGTGTCGACATCGTGTTGGGAGGCAATCCGGTGACGCCGGAAGAGTCGGCGGAGGTCAGGGCTTTGGGCGGATTGCACGTCTTGGGTACCGAGCGCCACGAGAGCCGTCGCATCGACAATCAGCTGCGCGGCCGTTGCGGACGACAGGGCGATCCAGGTTCGACGCAATTTTTCGTGTCGATGGAGGATGATTTGATGCGCATCTTCGGATCGGAGCGTATGAAACAGCGCATGGAATTCCTTGGTTTGCCGGACGATCAGCCGATCGAAAGCCGCGTCCTGTCACGTGCCATCGAATCGGCGCAGAAGAAAGTGGAAGGGCACAACTTTGATATCCGTAAACATCTACTTGATTATGACGATGTGTTGAATCGGCATCGCACTGTCGTTTATGGCAAGCGCAACGAGGTGTTGCGGTTGGCGCACGAAAGGACGGAAGAAGGCGAACGTCCCGTGAAACGCATGGTCATGGATGCGGTCGAAGGAGAGATCGAACAGACGGTCCTTTTCCATACCGCCGCAGAAGACCCGGAAGCGTGGGACATGCAGGAGATCGAGAAAGCGTGCCAGGCGATTTTCCCGTCTAATTTCGACGTCAAATCCCGATTGAAGAATATCGAAACCGGTCTTCAGGGCAAGCTGGATATCGCGACGCGCCGGACTAAACTGATCGAAGGTATAATGGAGACAGCGAAAGAGGCGTATGCCGCAGTCGAACAGATGCTGGGCGACAGTTTGAGGATGGGCGATGTGGAAAAGGCGTTGATGTTGCATGCTATCGATACGTTATGGGTGGAGCATCTGGATTCGATGGACCATCTGCGTAAAGGTATTGGCCTGCAGGGCTACGGCCAGCGTGATCCGTTGGTGGAATATAAACGCGAATCGTATCGCATGTTCAACGATCTGCAGGCGTCTATGGATAGGCAGGTCGCGGGCGCTATCTTCAAGATCCAGATTGCGCAGGACTTGGCCAAGCAAGAGGCAGCGATGCAGATGCGCGGCAGGAACGCGATGCAGCTTTCCGGTCCGGCTAAAGAGGCGGGCAGCGGAAATTCAGATACACAAAAAACCACGGCCACGGACGCGAAGGCATTCGATAAAGTCGGCCGGAATGATCCTTGCCCGTGCGGTTCGGGAAAGAAATATAAGAAGTGCCACGGGATAGAGTGAGTATGGAGCAGGTGTCTTTTCGCCTGAAACCAGGCCAACTACTGTTTGAGGAGATCGAGAAGGGAGTCAAGGAAAAGGGCATCAAGGCCGGAGTGTTGTTGTCGATCGTCGCAGGTCTGCAGAACGCGCGTTTGCGGATGGCGGGGTCTGATGCTGATGATCAGATTGTTAAGGAGTGGGATGAACCGTTCGAGGTCGTGTCGGGGACTGGGACGGTTTCGCTCGACGGTTGTCATATCCACGTTTCTTTATCGGATAAGAACGGGAACGTAATCGGTGGACATCTGAAAGACGGTTGCGTGGTCAAATACACCGCGGAAATCGTAATCGGAATTTTTGATGACGTCGAATACAAAAGGATTTTTGATGAAGAGACGGGCTTCAAGGAATTGGAGGTCGTGTGATGCCATTATATGCAGATTGAATTTGAGGGCGGTTTTTCTGGAGTCGTCGCCGGGCTGTCCGAGCGAAGCGACGGGAACATGGTCTGGTCGAATACTCTTCCGGTCAACGAAACGGTCAGGGAGAATCGGGACTCTTTTTTTACGCAGCAGGGGATTGAACCGAAGCGAGCGGTCGCAGGGGGCATCGCTCATGGTATTCATGTGACGTGTGTGGGTGATTCGGATGCCGGGAAATACATCTTGGATTCGGATGCTTTAGTCACGGATACGCCTGATTTATATCTGACGGTCACAGTCGCGGACTGCATACCGGTATTTTTTTTCGACCCGGTGAAGAAATGTATTGGGATAGCGCATGCCGGGTGGCGCGGATTGGTCGCTGGCGTCCTGGAAAATACGATCCAGGAGATGCGACGGGTTTTTTCTTCGGAGGCGCGTGACATACGCGTCGCTGTCGGTCCGCATATTAAGGCTTGCCATTACGAAGTCGGGAGTGAGGTCGCGGATCGGTTTGGCCCTGAAAATGTCGAGAGCCGTGAGGGAAAACTGTTTGTTGATTTGACTCGCGAGTCCGTGCGGAGGCTGAAGACGGCTGGTGTCGTGGACATAACCGCTGATCCGGTTTGTACGTTTTGTGCGGCCGATCGTTTGTATTCAGCGCGGCATGATATGACTAAACCGGTCCAGGGGATGGTTGCGTATATCGGATTGAGACCATAGAGGTATTTTTTAGATAAAAAAAGCCGCGAGGAAAGCATCGATAAGGTCTGAGGCGTAGACCAGTCGAACCTCGCGGCAGCCTAGACTGTCGGCTCCGGACAAGTCGGGGAGGAGCTTCTCGTCCAGAGTAGACGACGAGGTCGGCTAAGCCTCATCGCGTCTGTCAGAAAACTAGTGTAAAACACCTCTCTTGTCAAGAGGTTCGCGATATTCGCGGGCAGGCTGTGGATAGTCGGAGGCGAGAAACTTGTGTTTCTGGTGCTTTTTCGCTAGACTTGGCGCGATTATTCTATGTCAAAACCAACAACTTCGTTCGTCTCGCGGTCGGCCCTGAAAAAACGGGCGATACTGCTGGCGCTTCTGGCGCTAATCGTCGGAGGCATCTCTTATCCGCCGGCGGCTAATAAAGTCATCGATACCCTGAATTACTGGGTAGGCACGCATTTTGGTCGCATCGAGAAGGGATTCGTGCTCGGCCTTGATCTTCAGGGCGGAACGCACCTTGATTACGAGGCTGATGTATCGCAGGTGACTGCCAACGAGCGCGCCTCTGCCTTGAACGGCGTGCGTGACGTGATTGAGCGCCGTGTGAACAGTATCGGTGTTTCGGAGCCTTCGATCACTACGGCTCGTGCGGGTGATTCGTGGCGCGTCTCGGTAGAATTGGCAGGCGTGCGCGACATCAATCAGGCCATCAAGTTGATCGGTGAAACTCCCATCCTTGAGTTCAAGGAACAGAATAGTGAGCCGGCGCGTTCATTGACGGATGAAGAAAAAGCTAAGATGGAGGCCGATAATAAAGCGGCGGCAGCCAAGGCGAATGAGGACTTAGCTAAGGCCAAGGCTAACCCGTCGGTGGTCGAAGAATTGGCGAAAGACCATTCCAGCGATGACGCATCGAAGGCGTTGGGCGGGGATTTGGGATTCATCAAGGATAAACAACAATATATCGACATTTTTGAGGCGACGAAAAATTTAGGCGCTGGTCAGGTATATGAGAAGGTCATCGAGACCACGGACTCATTCATCGTGGCAAAAGTCGAGGAGACAAAGGCGGCTGATCCGGAGATACAAGCTCGTCACATCTTGATCCAGTTCGCAGGCGCAACGAGCGCTCCGACCACGACGACCGCGACGAAAGACGAGGCCAAGAAACGCCTTGAAGAGATCCAGAAGGAGGTCAGGCCGGAGAACTTCGCTGAATCAGCCAAGAAATACTCGGAAGAGCCGGGAGCGGACGAGAGCGGCGGCGATTTAGGCTGGTTCGGCAAAGGTGTGATGGTCGAAGATTTCGAGAAAGCGGTATTTGGCCTGAAGACAGGTGAAATCTCCAACATCGTCGAAACCCAGTTCGGTTATCATCTGATCTATAAGACGGGCGAACGTCCGGTCAACGACGTGCGTGTGCGGGCTGTCTTTGCGAAAAAAACACTGGAGTCAGACATTTTGCCCCCACAGAGCGAGTGGAAGGCCACGCAGCTTACTGGCAAGCAGCTTGATCGCGCGCAATTGGATTTCGACCAAAACGTGGGAAGTGCACAGGTGTCGCTTAAATTCGACGATGAGGGCAAACAGCTCTTCGCGGAAATCACCAAGCGCAATTTGGGCAAGCCGGTCGCGATATTCTTGGACGGCGAGCCGATCTCTATACCGACAGTCCAGAGCGAAATCACGGGCGGCGAAGCGGTGATAACGGGTAACTTCACGATCGATGAAGCCAAGCTGTTGGCCCAACGCCTGCAGGCTGGCGCGTTGCCGGTGCCGATCAAGTTGATCGCGCAGCAATCGGTTGGACCGACTTTGGGTCAGGATTCCGTGGATAAATCAGTGGTTGCCGGTCTGCTTGGGTTTTTGCTGGTCGCTATCTTCATGATCGTCTGGTATCGCTTGCCGGGGTTGATTGCCGTTGTTGCATTGTTACTGTACGTCGGGATTTCATTCTCTGTATTCAAGCTGTTGCCTGTGACGTTGACCTTGTCCGGTATCGCGGGCTTCATCTTGTCCATAGGTATGGCCGTAGACGCGAATGTGCTTATTTTCGAGCGGTTGAAGGAGGAATTCAAACTAGGTAAGACTTGGCAACAGGCTTTGGAAGAAGCTTTTCGTCGCGCCTGGACTTCTATCCGCGACGGTAACCTCACTACGCTAATATCTTGCGGAGTCCTTTACTGGTTCTCTTCAGCGGTCATAAAGGGTTTCGCTTTGACTTTGGCGATAGGCGTTATGCTCTCCATGTTCAGCGCCATCGTCGTGACTAGGACGTTGATGCGCGTGGCCATGTCGAGTTCGCTGGTCAAGCGCGCACCATGGCTATTCATGATTCCCCGCCAGGCGGAAGAAAAGAAATAATCATATGACAATCATCAAACGACGCGCGATTTGGTATCTCTTCTCGGCAGTCATCATTGCCTTATCGATAGGCGCACTGGCCACGTTCGGACTCAAGCAGGGAATCGATTTTACGGGCGGGACGATGTTATCGGTCCGCTTCGAGAACAGACCGGAGACTACGGAAGCCGAGAAGGCTTTGGGCGTATTTGACTTGAGCGCCATCACCATACAGCCGGCAGGGGAAAAGGATCTCATCTTCCGCTTCAAGACGATAGACGAAGATACTCATGAAAAGATACTGCAGACGTTGGAATCTACCTTCGGTAGCGCGACGGAGCTGGAATATAACGCCATCGGGCCGGTAGTCGGCGAAGAGTTGAGGCATAAATCCATCAACTCCCTGGTCATCATCTTCCTTCTCATCATGGCATTCATCGCCTGGACCTTCCGTCGCGTCTCGGCGCCCGTGAAGAGCTGGAAGTACGGTGCTATCGTCATGGCGACAGCCTTCCATGACGTGATATTGCCGGTCGGATTATTCGCGGTGCTGGGTAAATACATGAATGTAGAAATCGGTACACCATTCATCGCCGCTATCCTGACCATCATGGGTTACTCGATCAACGATACGATCGTCGTCTTGGATCGCGTGCGTGAAAATCTACAAAAGGCGACAGGAACTTTTGAGGAAATTGTGGAGAAGTCGGTGAACCAAACGTTGGTCCGCTCGCTGAACACTTCTTTGACGACGGTCTTGTCTTTGGTCGCCGTATATCTGTTCGGTGGGGAGTCGATCAAGTATTTCGCTTTAGCCTTGATTGTGGGTATCGTAACCGGTACTTATTCGTCTATTTTCATTGCTTCACCGTTGTTGGTCGATTGGAATCGCTGGACGCGCAGGAATGCAGCGGCAAAGGGCGTGAAATAGCAGGCAAAAAGGATTTAGCATTTAGGTGGTTAGTATTTAGAGTGAGAAGAAGAGACGGTCTTGAGGCCGTCTTTTCGGTTGAGTCGGCTTGGGCTGGTGCTTTGCCTTACGTGTCGCTGATATATCTGCTATAATTAGCTTCAGAATCATGGACGAATATCTGATGATAGATTGGTCCTTCATCGACAGGATTGGCGACAACCCTTTTTTGGCCATGGGCTTTTTTCTGGCTAATGGCGGGTGGTTGGTTTTGCTGGTGGTGATCGGGTGGGGAGTATTGCATCTTTGGTTGGAATGGCGGCAGGTGCTGTATGTCAAAAAGAGGGTTTTTGTGGTTTTGGCTATAGACGTGCCGCGAGTCCAGGAACAAGGACCGAAGGCCGTTGATAACATGTTCGCATACCTCGCAGGTGCTCACGGCAGCCATAGCTTCATGGATAAGTGGGTGGGTGGACAGATACAGGATAATCTTTCTTTTGAGATAGTCTCGATCGAAGGGCATATCCAGTTCATCGTAAGGACTGTGCGGAAGTATCGGGATATCGTCGAGGCAGCGGTTTACGCACAATACCCGGATGCGCGAATCACAGAAGTCGAAGACTATGTTACGCGGGTGCCGCAGCAGTTTCCGGATGAGGAGTGGGACATGTGGGGCACCGAGATGATACCTACCCAGAAAGTCGATTTTTATCCCTTGCGGACATATCCGGCGTTCGAAGACAAAGTGTCGCAGGAGTTCAAAGATCCTCTGGCTGCGATGTTCGAGAGTTTCGGGCGGTTGGGTCCCGGAGAGCAGGTGTGGTATCAGATCGTGTTGGTGCCGATAGCGCAAATGGATTTCGTGAAAGAAGGCGCTCTGTTCATAAAAAAATTGACGGGTCAGAAAGTCGAGGTCAAGAGGACGTTGCTGGATAAGACCGTGGATTTGCCTTTGACTGCGTTGACGATGACGATGGACGCGATTTCCGGAGCGGAAGCGCCGAAGAAAGACGCTAAATCAGGTCCTGATTTCCGCATGTTGGCTATGACGCCGGGGGAGAGGGATGTAGTAGCCGCTATCGAGAACAAGCTATCAAAATTGCTTTATCAAGTGAAGATAAGGTTCATCTATGTGGCGCGTAAGGAGAAGAAAAGCAATCCACGCGCAGTCAACCCGTTCATCGGTGCCATCAAACAGTTCAATACGAATAACATGCAGTCGCTTAAGCCGGAGCTGAAGAAGATCGGCATGAGCAGTTCCATCATCTTGTTCAAAAACTGGCGCAACAGTTGGAGGAAGACACGGCTCATGAGCGCTTATAAGAGCCGTTCCGACTGGGCTGGATACAGGAGATTCCATCTATGCACCGAAGAGCTGGCGACGCTATGGCATTTCCCGAACAGCCTGCAGGTGAAAGCGCCACAGCTACGAAAGACGGAATCTAAATATACCGAACCTCCTGCGAATATCCCGTTCGGATAGAGGACGGGAATACAGAGCACCTTGTCCGATCTTTCCCTCTTATGCCACTAGACTATAACCACGATCATGAGAATGAGATAACTCTTTTTGCAGAGACGAATTTTCGTAACGCAAAAAGGCGTTTCGGCATCAAGACGGATGATCGGCGCCGCCATATCTACATCATCGGAAAAACCGGTATGGGCAAGACAACGCTCATCGAAAATATGGTTTTGTCCGATATTTTAGCGGGCCACGGCGTATGTTATGTCGATCCGCACGGCGATACGGCGGAAAAGCTGCTGGACTACATACCCTCGAACCGCATCAATGATGTCGTCTATTTTAATCCTTCCGACTTGGAATATCCTGTCGGATTCAACATCCTAGAAACCGTTGAAGACGATAAGAAACATTTAGTCGCTTCGGGCCTCATGGGGGTGTTTAAGAAGATTTGGCCTGATGTGTGGAGCGCCCGCATGGAATATATCCTGCAGAATTGCGTCAACGCACTGCTGGATTATCCAGGCGCGACGCTGTTGGGCATCAACCGTCTGTTGGTCGATCCGGAATATCGCAAACGCGTCATCGCCAAGATTCGAGACCCCATCGTCAAGACTTTTTGGGTCGCTGAATTCTCGGCGTGGTCGGAGAAATATGCGACAGAGGCTATCGCTCCGGTGCAGAACAAAGTTGGACAGTTCCTTTCGGTTTCGGTCATCCGCAATATCGTCGCGCAAGTAAAATCCACGATCGATCCGTTGCGCATCATGGACGAGGGCAAGATTCTGATCGTCAACCTGTCCAAAGGAAAGATCGGAGAGGACAACATGCGTCTTTTGGGCGGTATGATGATCACTAAACTCCAGATGGCCGCCATGGAACGTGTGAACATCCCGGAGCCTGACAGACGTGATTTCTATCTGTATGTCGACGAGTTCCAGAACTTCGCGAACGAATCTTTCGCGAGTATCCTGTCGGAAGCGCGAAAATATCGGCTTAACCTGGTCGTAGCGCACCAGTACATCAAACAGCTGGACGAGAAAGTAGCCTGGGCGGTTTTTGGCAACGTGGGCACCATCGTCACTTTCCGTGTCGGCGCCGATGATGCGATGTTCATGGAGAACGAATTCACACCGACTTACACGCCGGAGGATTTGGTGAACTTGGCTAAATACGAGGTGTACCTCAAACTGATGGTCGATGGTGCGGCGACAACTCCGTTTTCGGCGAACACGTTGGCGCCGATCGCGCAACGTACCGGTAGCGAACAGAAAGTCATCGCAGTTTCGCGTGAAAGATATGCGGCAGTCAGGAGCTTGATCGAAGAGAAGGTCCTCCGTTGGAGCGGCATGGAATTGACCATGGGTAACAAGCTGGAATATCCGGCAATCAAGACAGCCGAGGAAATGGAGGAGGCGGGTGATACGTCGGGTAGGACTCAAGCCGAACAGGGCATCGATGAGCTCGAGGGTTCGTCAGATAACGGTGAGTATCTGAAGATTTCGGACGAGCGGATGGCGTCATTCGCCAAACCACAGCAACAGGGCAAAAAGAAGGACAAGCCGATGTTCAGCCACACGTGTAATCGTTGCGGTAAGGTCTGGGAGATGCCGGTACAACTCGATCCGAGCAGGCCGATTTTTTGCGCCGAGTGTCTGCCGATAATCAGGGAGGAAAGGAATGCAAAGCAAGCGGTGCAGAAGAACGCTTTCCGCGGACCGCGTCCGGGTACGGATTTCAAGCCTTTGCTTGTAGAGGATGTCGAGCCGGCAGCGCCAGCTGAATCTAAGCTTGTTGAGACATTCAGACGCGTCGAAGGGACACCTGAAACAAGAACGCAGCAGCCATCCGGAGCGATGCAGAACAAGCCTCGCATTTCAGGCGAACCTAGATCTTACGCACCACCGAAAGGCACTGTCAGGATAGTCGAAGGGGGTGGTGAGGATGAAGACGGTCTGATGAAGCAGCTGATGCAGGGGAGGACGAACAAGGTGGAGACCAACAAGGACAAATTGATCAGCGAAGCACCACGGAATTTCCAATCACGTCCAGAGTATCCACAACCAACAGGGCAGCATAAAAAGAAACGCCACAAGAACAGGTCTTCTGACGAGCGACCTATTATTTCTTCGTCTTCGTCGCCAGAGAAGCGGGATGAGTTGCCGGAGTCCATCATGACGCAGCCTTCGGCGACAGTCTTTAGGCGCACCGTTTCTTCGGTAAACGGCGAGACGCGGCAACCTCAAACGGATCCCGAACAGGATTTTTCAAGGGCTTTCGAGGTCGAGGTGTCGCGTCAGACTAACATTAACCCGCTCGATAAACGTTTGGCACATGGAAAGATCCCCGGCGCTTCCGGACAAACGCGTCAGTCGCAAGAAGTCGGTGACGATGAAGGTGGGGGACAAACGGGGCGTGATAACACCAATTGAAATATGGCGGAAAAAATCAATCTAAAAACGTACGATGACGTCAGGCTAGTGGGCGACTGGCAGTCTGCACCGACGATTCTCGGCGCGATGGTACTGCTGCACATGATGCCGGAAACCAGGCTCTCTTGGCTGTCGGTGCAGAGAGCTTGCGTGAAATTGAGTCTTGCCAGTTTAGCGATTGACATGCGAGGACATGGTGATAGCGTCGAAACATCTGATGGCGGGAAGATCGATTACCGTAATTTTTCAAGTGAGGAACACCAATCGACATACGGGGACGTGGTATCAGCAGTCGATTGGGTCAGGGGACGGGGCATAGACAGAAGGAGAATAATCCTCGGCGGAGCTTCTTACGGTGCGAATCTGGCTTTGCAGTTTTTAGCCAGTGACCCGATGTTGCCGGGTGCGGTTCTGCTTTCCCCGAGCTTGAATTACCATGGAATCGAGACAGAAGATCACGTAAGGAATCTGACGTACAATCAGTCGTTGTTCATCGCTTCTTCCCTGGAGGACAAGCAGTCTTACGACGACAGCAAGAAGCTTTTCGATATGGCCGCTTGCGAGAATAAGATCTTCGTTCCGTATAAGGGGGCAGGGCACGGCACGTCCATGTTCGCTTATGATCGAGAATTGCCGGAGAAAATCGTGGCGTGGGCTGAAGCGCTGCTTCATGACTAAGATGGGCTTTCAGGACAAAATTTTTATCCGCATATCAATAGCTTTTTTTGGTCTATTTTTCGGTGCGACTTTGGTGTTTGCGTTGGCCGAGGGCGCACGTGCTGCCGTAACGCCTGTCCTCAAGACGAATGCCGCGCAATATTCGCGTGCTGATAACCAGTTCGTTTCGGCCGTGGTGATGGACTCTTCTAGCGGCAAGGTGTTGTATTCATACCAGCCGGCTAAGAAGTGGCCTCCAGCCAGCATAACTAAGCTGATGTCGGCACTGGTTACGCTCGAACATCATCAGCCCTGGGATAGTTTGGTGTCTGTTTCGTCGAAAGATGAAGTAGGCGGCGCCAGGCTGAACGTAAAGCCAGGGGCAAGGGCGACAGTGAGGGATTTGTTCTATTCGAGCCTGGTCGGTAGTGCGAATAATACGACCATGACGCTTGCGCGAGTTAGTGGTTTGGGCACGTCGGGTTTCATCAAACGGATGAATCAGAAGGCCAAAGAGCTGAAGATGGCTGATACGGTGTTCACGGAACCGACTGGAATCATGGAAACCAACATGACTACCGCAGCGGATCTGGCGAAGCTGACGGAAGCGGCTTTTTCTCAATATACGATCCGGCGTGCGGCCTCGACGATGCGCTATCGTTTTTATGAGCGCCCAAACAGTCTGTTGCACACATTGATCAACACGAACCATCTTTTGACCCGAGATCAGGACATATACGTGTTAGGCGGTAAGACCGGTTATATCGATGAAGCGATGTATAACTTGGCGGTCAAAGTCAAGTTGATGAAAAAGACGGTTCCCGTCCTGACGATAGTGGTGATGGGAGCACCGACCAAGCAAGCATCGTTCGACTCGACGAAGGCACTTGCTTTGTGGGCTTGGAATGCTTATGATTGGTCACCCTCTGCCGCCCAGCTTTCTTTGGCGCATTAGGTGATCAAAAAAGCATGAAAAATAAAGAGTTTGCCGCATGGTTGGAGCAACGCAAAGAGCCGGGATATCGTCTCGGTCAGTTTAAACGTGCGTTTTTTCAGGATTTGGTTCTAGATTGGGATGGGTTGACTACTTACCCCAAGGCACTGCGTGAGGCGGCTGCAGAGGAATTCACTTGGGATGAGTTGAAGGTGACGGATGAAAGGACGGATCCCTCGGACGGCACGTATAAGGTCTTATTCGCATGTTCTGACGGCAGCGCGGTCGAAGCCGTGCTGATGCGTCACGAAACAGGGCGAAATACGGTTTGCGTCTCCAGCCAGGTCGGTTGTCCGATGGGTTGTGCTTTTTGTGCCACGGGAAAGCTTGGCCTCAAACGCAACCTGACGGCAGATGAAATCGTGGAACAGGTCCTCCACATGGCGCGCATCTTGAAAAAAGACGATGCGTACGTCACTAACGTGGTCTACATGGGCATGGGTGAGCCTTTCAATAATTACGACGCAGTCATGGAATCCATCCGCACATTGAACGATCCGGATGGATTCGGTCTTGGCGCGCGGCACATGACGGTTTCGACGTGCGGTATCGTACCGGGAATCCTGAAGTTCGCGGGCGAGTCGTTACAGGTCAACTTGGCGATTTCGTTGCATGCACCGACGGATGAGATGCGAGATAGGATTATGCCGGTGAATAAGGCCTACCCGCTCGACAAGCTTATGTATGCCGTGGGCGAATATGCCGTAAAGACGAACCGCAAGGTGCTGTTCGAATATCTGCTGCTGAAAGGTGTGAACGATTCTTTGGATTGTGCAGAAGGTTTGGCGGATCTGATGGAGCAGAATAAGCGGCTGTATCAAGTGAATCTTATAAAATATCATAGTACCGGCGGATATCAGGCGACCGAGATGGACGACCGGCAGGAGTTTATGGATTTGTTGAAGCGACGTGGTATCAAGGTCACGTTCCGTGTCTCTTTTGGGGAAGAAATAGACGCAGCCTGCGGACAGCTTGCGGCCAGAAATGGTCGGGTTTAGCTTTCGCTCGGGCAAGATAAGCCAGGAAAGAGAGATGAATGAAGGATAAAAAGAAGAAAATCTTGGTCGGCATGTCCGGCGGCGTCGACTCTAGCGTGGCTGCGGCTTTGTTGTTGAGACAGGGATACGAAGTAATCGGTGGTTTCATCAAGAATTGGAGCGACACGAAAGATCTGGCTACGGGTGAATGCGCTTGGAAGAGCGAAAGGCGAGATGCCATCCGTGTCGCGGCAAAGCTCGGTATTCCGCTCATGACGTTTGATTTCGAAAAAGAATATCGTCAGAAAGTCGTTGAGGAGATTTTTCGTGGATATGAGGCGGGAATAACGCCGAATCCGGATGTTTTGTGCAACCAGTACATAAAATTCGGTCTTTTTCTGGATGCGGCGGATAAGGTGGGCGCGGATTTCATCGCTACAGGCCATTACGCCAGGGTGAAACGAGACAAAGACGGTGAGGCACATCTGTTCCGCGGTCTTGACCAAGACAAGGATCAATCGTATTTCTTGTGCCGAATCACGCAACGGTCGTTGCGAAGGACCTTTTTTCCCGTGGGTGATCTGAAAAAAACAGACGTCAGGCACTTGGCGCAAAAATTCAAGCTGCCTGTCTTCGATAAGCCGGACAGCCAAGGAATCTGTTTCATGGGTAAATTGGATATGGTCGAGTTTTTGCGGAAAAAGATACCGTCAAAGCCCGGAGATATCGTCGATGATAAAGGAAAAGTATTGGGACGACATTCTGGTCTTGATGCGTACACAATAGGGCAACGACAGCGTATTTTGGTTTCCAATGGCGCACAGGCATGGTATGTTGCCGATAAGGATGTGCAGGAAAATAGGCTTGTCGTAGTCGCAGGAGCTGATCATCCCTTGTTGTATGCAAAATATGCGGAGATCGGAGATTTTTGTTGGATTTCCGGCAAGAAAGCACCAGTTTTGCCTCTAAGATGCCAGGTCCAGATAAGATATCGACAAGAGGCGGTTGGGGCGAAGATCTCTAAAGGCCAGCAAAAGGGTGAATTACGTGTTGATTTCGAACAGCCAGTCAAGGCGGTTTCTCCAGGTCAGTCGGCTGTCGCCTATAAGCGAGAAGAATGCCTAGGTGGAGGCATAATAATTGGTACTTAATGGAGAATATGCCAGAAATGAATGACGAAGGTCGTTTAGCTTTCGCCGGACGAGTTGAGTGGATATCCTTGGTCTATCTGGTGATTTTTGTTTTCGCCGTGATGTCGCCTTCTATCGTACGAAGCGATTTTTTGGGTATTCCTGAAGCGCACGTCGAAGAAATCCTTATTTTTATTTTCGGTTTGGTGGGTTTGGCCACTTTTTCGTTATACGAGAGGATCATGGAAAAGCGCCTGAAAGAACGCGATGAAGCCCAGGATACGGCAAAACGCGCTTTGAACGAACTGATAGAATCATACAAATACATCGGCTCGATCAATCGCCACATCGAACTGCTCCAGAAATTGGTAAACCAAACCTCGCTTTCGTTAGTGGACAAGAGTTCTTACGGCAAAGACATCTTGCAGTCGATGATCACCGATGCGGTTTCTATCGTGAAGGCGGAGAATGCCTTCATTCGTGTCATGGAGCTGGATAAGCTCCGTACGGAATACGAAATTTATCACAAGTCCTCCGAGTCTAGCCTCAAAGTAGCGAACAAGGAATTGCGTAGTCTGCATCAATACAGCGCTTCTCATGCTTTCGTCGGGACAGAGGACGGCAAGGAGGTGCTCGTGGTGCCTTCGGATCGCAAACAGACCGGATGTAAGGCATACCTTCTGATGAAGGTCGATCCTTCGAAAATTACGGAAATCGACATTTCTTTGCTCAAAGTATTCGTGAATCAGGCTGAATTGGTGTACCACCAGTTGTTGCGGAAAAAAGAGAACAATAACGGCACGGCGCTGCAGCACGTAGATGATGTGTCGAAAATGGTCACTGGGGATGTCGGTTGAGAGGCAGGGCGCGGGCCGCTTGGCAAAAAGGACTGTACGAAGCGTGAAGTACAGGGTACGATTATTCCCTGAATATGACATTATCCGAATTACGCCAGAAATATCTGGATTTTTTCAAGAGCAAGGGACATGAAATTATCCCTTCGGCTTCACTGATCCCTGAAAACGATCCGACCGCTTTGTTCGCCATGGCGGGCATGTTTCCGTTAGTGCCCTATCTGTTAGGTCAGCCTCATCCGATGGGAGCCAGATTGGCGAGCAGCCAGAAGTGCATCCGTACGGGTGATATCGAGGAAGTAGGGGATAATCGGCACCTGACATTTTTTGAGATGCTCGGTAACTGGTCTTTGGGCGATTATTTCAAACCCGAAGCGATCAGCTGGTCATTCGAGTTCATGATTTCGCCTGAGTGGTTGGGCTTGAATCCGAATAGGCTCTACGTGACTGTTTTCGAAGGAGATGAGAATTCGCCTAGGGACGAAGAGTCTATCGCCATTTGGCAGGCTCAGTTTGAAGTCAAGGGAATTGTTGCTGCCGTGGGCGTTGCCGGCAGGGACGAGCCTGTACGAGGCAATGATGGCCCTAGAATCTACACGTATCCGAAAGAAAAGAATTGGTGGGGTCCGGCGGGTCAGACCGGACCGTGCGGTCCAGATACAGAAATGTTTTATGATACGGGAAAAGAGCATGACCAGTCTTACGGTCCGGTGTGCCACCCGAATTGCGATTGCGGACGTTTTATCGAAATCTGGAATGACGTCTTCATGCAGTATGAGAAAAAGGCGGATGGTTCGTATGTGCCATTGGCTCAAAAGAACGTTGATACTGGGATGGGTTTAGAGCGGACCGCGGCTATGTTAGCCGGTGTGCCCACAGTTTTTGATATTCAGGATTTTCAGGTCATCATCGGGGCGATTGAAGACAAGGCTAAGTTGAAATATTCGAAATCGGTGGATGGATTTGATAGCGAGGCAGAGCAGGCGAACCGCTCATTCCGCATAATTGCGGATCATATCCGTGCCGCGACTTTCATCATCGGCGACCAGAGAGGTGTCGTGCCATCTAACGTCGGGCAGGGATATGTCGTACGCCGCTTGATCCGCCGTGCAGTCCGTGAGGGCAAGCGTTTGGGTATATCCGATCTTTTTTTGGCGCACGTCGCCCTTGTTGTGATCGGGTTATACGGCGGATATTATTCGGAGCTTGAGACTAATCGGCAAAGGATTGTTGACGAGATTTCTAAGGAGGAAGAAAAGTTCGCCAAAACCATAGAGAAAGGTCTGAAGGAATTCGAACGTATGTCACGCGAGCATATGATTTCCGGTGCAGAAGCCTTTATTTTATTTTCAACGTATGGATTTCCGTTGGAATTGACGCAGGAGCTGGTTCAGGAGGCAGGGGCTGAATTGGACGTGGTGTCTTTTCAAGAAGAATTCAAGAAACATCAAGAACTTTCGCGTGCAGCTTCTGCTGGTGCCTTTAAGGGAGGTTTGGCTGATCACTCGGAAGAGACTACTCGTCTGCATACTGCTACGCATTTGCTGCATCAGGCGCTACGACAGGTTTTGGGCGAGCATGTGGCGCAGAAAGGAAGCAACATAACGGCGGAGAGGTTGAGGTTCGATTTTTCGCATGGGCAAAAGATGACGCCCGAAGAAATTAAAAAAGTAGAGGATATCGTGAACGACGTCATCAAGCGTGATTTGCCTGTGACGCGCGAAGAAATGACGGTCGATGAGGCTAAAGCAGCTGGGGCGATAGGTCTGTTCGAACAGAAATATGGCGAAAAGGTGAGCGTCTATACGGTCGAAGGTTTTTCCAAGGAGATCTGCGGTGGGCCGCATGTGACGCATGCCGGGGAATTGGGTTCGTTCAAGATACTGAAGGAAGAAGCTGTCTCTTCCGGCGTCAGACGGATTAAAGCGAATATCGGGATTTAACCTTGTAAAATCCGTGAAGCCCTGCTATTATCTCGGAGTTGTTTCCAACGTTTATCACAATCATTCGCATCAAAAACGCGACAAATTTTAATTATGGGAGCCAATAAAGCCGCCAAGGATTTTATCGTAGTCAAAGGTGTCATCGAAGAGGCCTTACCCTCGGCTATGTTCAGGGTAAAGCTCGATAATGGACACTCTATTTTGTGTCATTTAGCAGGAAAATTGAGGATGTACCGTATCCGCCTTACTCCAGGGGACGAGGTGCAGGTCGAGATAACCCCCTACGATTTGACAAAAGGTAGAATAACATATAGATTATAGCCCACTTGACAGCCCTTCGCGTATTAGTTCATGGCTTAATTTACGACTCTTATGAAAGTTAGATCATCGGTAAAGGCAATGTGCCGCAATTGTCAGGTCATACGCCGGAAAGGGCGGGTTGTTGTGATTTGCAAAAATCCTAAACATAAGCAGAGACAGGGCTAATTAAATTCGATTATGGCTAGAATCGCTGGAGTAACTCTCCCCAATGCAAAAAGAATCGAAATCGGGTTGACCTACATTTATGGGATCGGCCAGGTTACGGCAAAGAAGATCTTGAAAGAGACGGGAATGAACCCTGACATCAGGGTAAAGGATCTGACTGAAGATCAGGCCAACACCCTGCGCGATTACGTCGAAAAAAATTATAAGGTTGAGGGCGAGATGCGACGCGAGGTCATGAGCCATATCAAACGCTTGAAAGATATTGGATCGTACCGCGGTTCAAGACACATCAAAGGGTTGCCTGCTCGCGGACAAAGGACAAAAACCAACTGCCGTACCGTGAAGGGCAATGTGCGCCGTACCATGGGTTCGGGTAAACGTAAACTTGAAAAGAAGTAAAGTATGACTGACGAGCAAACAAAAAACGTCGAAACGACAGCTTCCGCCACGACAGACAAGAAGGGTGCGAAGGGGCGTAAGAAGACGAAGACGAAAGCCAAGGGCGTGATACCTCATGGTAAAGCGTATATCCAAGCGACGTACAACAATACGATCGTCACGCTGACGGATTTGAACGGCAACGTGTTGTCTTGGGCGAGCGCCGGTGCCGCGGGTTTCAAGGGGCCGAAGAAGTCTACGCCATACGCTGCCTCGATTGTCGTCAGGAATGCTGTGGATAAAGCTTCTGGTTACGGACTGAAGGACGTCAACATTTTGGTTTCCGGCGTCGGTCAGGGCAGGGAAGGCGCTATCCGGGCTTTCCAGGCCAATAATGTCGGAGTTTTAAGCATAAAAGACATCACCCCAATCCCGCATAACGGTTGCAGACCGCCGCGGCCTCGTAGGGTATAAACCATTATGAGATTACGAGTTACAGCAAAGCGCGTCAGGCGCGAAGGATTGAACCTGGACGGCCGTGAAAAGATGGCCAGGATTTTGGAGAAACGTCCTTATGGTCCTGGTGTGCATGGTCCGACGAGCCGCAGGCGCATCACCGATTACGGCAAACAGCTGCGCGAAAAGCAGCGTGCGAAATTGGTTTATGGCGTGATGGAGAAGCAGTTCAGCAATTATTTCGAGAAAGCGACTAACATGAAGGGCGATACAGCGCAGAATTTGGTGCGTCTTTTGGAGACTCGCTTGGATAACGTCTTGTTCCGCGCCGGTCTGACGAAGACCCGGGCTGCAGCGCGTCAGGTGATTTCTCACGCCCATATCGCGGTCAACGGCAAGAAGGTGGATGTGTCTTCGTTCCAAGTGAAACCGGGCGATATAGTCACTGTTCGTGACAACAAAAAAGATAAGAAGATCTGGAAGATTTTCCTCGAGAACCTGCCCAAGGTGGAAGTCCCGTCTTGGTTGACGTCGGACGTAAAGAGCCTGACGGTCAAGGTAACGAGCCTTCCGGCAGCGGACGATCTGAAGCAGATATTTGAACCCCAACTAATCGTCGAATATTATTCGCGTTAATAATCACGTACCTTAAGTATGGAGTCATTACTTCTTCCGTCCAAAATAGTCTTTGCCCGCGGCGAACGAGCCGGCGAGGGCATACTTACAGTAGAACCGTGTATGCCGGGTTACGGCACGACTATCGGTAACGCGCTGCGTCGCGTACTTTTGTCGTCCTTGCCTGGAGCAGCGGTCACAGCGGTGAAGATCAAGGGCGCAGAACATGAGTTCTCTACCATACCGAACGTGAAGGAAGACGTATTGGAGATCATCTTAAATCTGAAATCGCTGCGTCTGAAGTGCTTCGCAGAAGAACCGGTCAAGGTCACATTGAACGTAAAGGGCGAAAAGGCGGTGACAGCAGGTGATTTTTCTAAGAACGCTGATGTCGAAATCGTCAATCCAGAGCTGGTGATCGCGACGTTGACGGATAAGAACGCATCCTTAGAGATGGAAGTCACGATATCGCCGGGACGTGGCTACAGATCCACCGAAGAGCGCATAAAGGAGAAACTGGAACTTGGTACGATCGCAATCGATGCGCTATACAATCCTGTGATTAATGTATCGTATAAAGTCGAAGCGACGCGTTTAGGCGAAAAGACCGACTATGATAAGTTGGTCCTGACCATAGAAACCGACGGTACGATCGATCCTATAGACGCTTGTAAGTCAGCGGTTAGCATCATGCTGGACCATTTGAACCTGCTTAAAGAATTGGAATATGAAGCATAACAGAAAAGGCAAGACACTGGATCGCAAGAACGGCCCGCGCAAGGCTTTGTTGCGAGGTTTGGCGACAAGTTTGGTCCTGTACGAAAGGATGAACACGACTTTGGCGAAAGCTAAGGCAGTGAGACCTATGGTCGAAAAATTGATCACGACCGGACGCAAGAAGACTTTGACCGCACGCCGTGAATTGGCGAAAGTCTTGACGGTGGAAACGGCAGTGAACAAGGTCTTGGAAGAGCTTGGACCGCGTTATGCGACGCGCCCAGGCGGCTACACCCGCATCATAAAGATAGGTCAGCGCCAGGGTGATGGGGCTGAAATGGCACAGATCCAATTCGTTAAAGACTAATGATATGACGTGGAAATCACAGAAGGGGATGCCCCAGGTACAACGTGCGATTCATGAGATAGACGCCGCAGGGATGGTCGTCGGACGATTGTCGACCAAGATCGCGACCTTGCTCATGGGTAAGCATAAACCGGAATACACACCGCATATCGATATGGGTGATTTCGTGCGCATCAAGAATGCAGATAAAGTAGTCTTCACCGGCAAGAAGTGGGAACAGAAGGAGCATTTCAGCACCAGCAACCGTCCGGGAGGCCTAAAGAGGAAGCCGGTGGCTAAGCTGCGTGAGGAGAATCCTTCAGAGATTCTGCGCCATGCAGTCAAGTATATGTTGCCGAAGAACTCTACACAGGACAGAAGGCTTAAGAGATTGACTTTCGTTAAATAGCTATGCCGACCAAGAAAGAAGACAAAGACAAGAAGAAGGAGCCCGCAAAGGCCAAGAAGACGGAGACCAAGGAAAAAAAAGTCACCGCCAAGAAAAAGGTGTCTGAAGACACTGCCGAAACAGCGGAAAAAGAACTGAAGGCGATGGAAGCAGTTGAAGAGGATGAACTGGCCGGAGGCGCCGCGGCAAAGGGCGGATCTTTCATCAGCACAGTGGGTCGTCGTAAGACTTCCATTGCGCGGGTTCGTCTGATCAAGAACGGCAAAGGCTTGATAACCGTGAACGGCAAACCATACGATAAATATTTTACGACTTTCGAGTTGCGTGACACTGTGACGAGTCCGCTGAAGACGGCTGGCCAGGAAGGCGCAGTCGATGTCAGTGCTAAGGTCGTTGGTGGCGGCATCCGCGGTCAGGCAGACGCAGTGCGTCACGGCATTTCCCGCGCCCTGTTGCAGCTCAACCCGACATATCGTAAAGCTTTGAAGAAGTTAGGGTTCCTGAAACGCGACGCGCGCAAGAAGGAACGAAAGAAATTCGGCTTGAAGGGTGCGCGACGAGCACCGCAGTGGAGCAAGCGTTAAATTGAAATTCAAAAGACCCGGTACTACCGGGTCTTTTGAATTTGACATCGTGGTTTTAATAGACGAAGATTCGACAAGATCTTTCTAGTCATGAGGAGAGGGGTCATGAACTATCTCACGCGCAGTCGTTCGATCCACGATGGGCTGTATGGCCTGATCAAGCTGACGCCGGAAGAGATGGGGATCATCGACCATCCCTTGTTCCAGCGGCAGCGTTCGATACATCAAACGGGCTTGTTGCGCTATGTCTTTCCGACGGCGACCAACACGCGCTTCGAGCACTGCATCGGCGTCGTGCATATGACGCAGTCGATGCTTGATGCCGTGAGCAGCGGTTCGCGAGCCGCTTCGTCGAAACTGCGCAGCCGAGCGCAAGCCGAACCGGGGCAGGCCATCAAGTTCCATGAACTCGATGCTAAGTTCAAAGCCACGCTGCAACGTGTCGCGAGGATCTTGGCGCTAGTCCATGATTTGGGCCATGGTCCGCTTTCGCACGCCTACAAGAGATTCGCACCGAAGCTCTATGACGTCGAACCGTTGTTGGACGATCCGAGGTTGGATCCTTTACGGCCGTATAGAGCGGAGCTGTTTCAGGGCAATGGAGACAGAATTAGCCATGAGGCGGCTACGTGCCTGCTTTTTGCCGTACTGTGGTCGGATAACGGTGGTGATGATGAATATTGGATGCCGTCCCTACTGGCTGCGGTTATGTTGAACGCGCGACCTCATGCTGACGTGCCGGAAGAGTTGCGTCCCTGGGTGCCGTTCTTGCGTGATTTGATCTCATCGGCACCGGTGGATGCGGATCGCATGGACTACATGCTGCGCGATAGCCGCGCTTGTGGCGTCAGTTATGGCCTGTACGAACCGAACCGTATCCTCAAGTCCGTACTCTGCGTAAGAGGGAAGGGAGCTGACCTTCATGCGTACCGTCTGGGTTGGAGGATGAGCAGTCTGCGCGCTATCGAGAATTTCGTGCAGGCGAGGTTCCAGATGTTTGCGCAGATCTATCGTCACAAGACCTTGCGAGCCATCGAACTGATGATGGACGAGATCACGCGAAAAGCGGGGAAGTCCGGAGCGTGCGTCTTCAAGACGGCTACGCTCGACGGTTTCGTCGAAGGCTATCTTCGGATGAGCGACGAGTCCTTCCTGAAAGCCCTGATGGAAGGACTCGGGTCAGCTTCAGGTGGCGGTAACGGTACGGCGGAGTTGGCTCGACGTATCGTCGCCAGAGACCTTTGGAAGAGGCTTTACGAGTTCGGCAAGAACGACGACGACCTGGCACGGCATGTGCTCGATGTCATGTCGAAGGCGTATCCTGACGAGAGGTTCATAGTCGACCGTCAGCCCCTAAAAGCGATGCGTGATCTGGAGCGTGGTGCCTATCTCTTGTCTTTGGACGAAGAGGGCAAGTACGCTTGTGACGTCAACGGAGATTCTTGGCTTGAAGCTTCGCCAATCATGCGGACGCTGAAAGAGGAGGAAGAGTCCGTCGTCAGGCTTTTTTTCGGTGCGAAGGCCGGTGGTGCTGACCCGCGAGCGGTCAGGGCCAAGGTGCTAGAGCTCGTGCATCAGTGGAGAGCTCCGTAAACCAAACTCGAAGCCGGTGGGCGTTTCTTGCTCACCGGCTTTGTGACTAGCGAAAACAGCTAAAAAAAGCTAATATTCAAACGTGACAGAAGGTACCAGAATCGCTAAGAATGCCTCTTGGTTGGTGGGCGCGATGAGCCTGAACAAGCTCATTGCTTTTGCGTATTTTTGGGCCATCGCCAAGCTCTTGGGGCCGCACATAACCGGTACCTATTTTTTCAGCGTATCGGTGACTTCGTTGTTCGTTGTTTTGTCTGATTTGGGGATTACGCAGGTCATCATCCTGGCGTATGCCGGAGGACGTGAGGATGCGAACCGCATGTTAGGCGCTGCGCTGAAAGTGAAATTGGCGTTGTTGCCTTTAGCGGTCGCAGCGTCCCTTGGATACGGTTGGTTCAAGGGAGCGAATGAGGAGACGATGCTGGCGATTTCCATCGCTTGTCTGGTGATGGCGGCGGATACGATTCATCTGATGTTCTATGGGGCTTTGCGCGGCAAGCAGAATTTGAGGTTCGAGGCGATCGGGATGCTGCTTGGCCAGATACTGACAGCCGGTTCATCGATAACGGCTGCGTTCCTGGGTTTCGGTGCAAAAGGCCTGGTAGGTGGTTTGTTTTTGGGGAGCCTGTGGAATTTGGTTTGGGCTTGGCGCAAAACTTTAACGCAAGGCATAAGATGGGAAAAATCCACTTGGTTTGACGTCCGTCATTTGGCACACGAAGCTGTGCCTTTCGCGATCGCCGGGTTGGCGGTCAAGACGTATTCATATCTAGACACGTTGTTCCTTGAAGCGTTCCATGGATTGACTTCGGTCGGCATCTATTCCGTCGCTTATAAGATGACGTATGCGTTGCAGTTCGTACCGATGACAGTGACGGCCGCGGTCTATCCGGCCATTGCAGCGGCTTGGGTGAAACATGACCACGAACAGATAAAGAGGACCTACACCGGAGCGCTGCGTCTGATGGCGTATTTAGGTCTTGGTCTTTCGGCCGGTCTTTCGGCTTTGGCGCCGCGGATAATACCGCTCGTGTACGGAGAGAAGTATCTGGATGCCGTCATCCCATTCTCTGTGTTGCCCTGGGTGCTCTTGGCGCTGTTCATGGATTTCCCACTGGGTTCTTTGCTGAATGCGACTAAACGGGCGCACCTCAAGACTACGGCCATGGTGTTGACCATGATCATCAACATCGTCTTGAATACGATTTTAGTGCCTAAGTATGGACCTCTGGGTGCCGCTTGGGCGAGCGTGTTGAGTTTTTGGTCGTTGTTCTTTTTTGGAATTTATTTTACGCGAAGAGATGCTGGAGGTTGGAGAAATGTCATGTGGATATTGGCACGTGCACTTTTGGTCGCGGCTTTTTCTTGGTATGTCTGGCGTGGAATCGGATCGCAGCTGTCTTTTACATTGGCTTTCCTATTGGGTACGGCGACGGCGACAGCAGGATCTTTATTGCTTGGCATCATCACTAAACAAGATTTAGATTTCATGTTGAACTTACGTAAGCGGGTCGTGCCGCAGGCAGAAATACATGAACAAACCTGAAATAACATTGATTACGCTGGATTATCCACCGGAGCGCGGGGGCGTGGCTAGGTATTTGGGTAATCTGGTCAACGTTGCTCAAGGAAGGATCGAGGTTTTGGTTCCAGAGAATCACGCAGTCGACGGCCCGGGAGAAGTCAGGACGATCAGGATGTTTCGTAAGGTTTGGCCAAGCTGGTGGCCGACGGTGTCGTTGATGCGGAAATCGAAAAAAGAGAAAAGAGTGATTTTCATCAGCCATGTATTTCCGTTGGGTACCGCAGCGTGGCTTTCGAGATTATCAGGCGGTCCGGAGTATGTGGTTTTTTTTCATGGTTTAGACATCAAACTCGCCGCGACTGGATGGAAAAAATGGCTTTTGCGTCGGATTTGCCGCAACGCAAAAGCGCTTTTCACGAATAGTGAGGCGACAAAAGCGGAGCTGATGAAAGTAGTGGGCGAGATTGAAGTAACGGTGATGACACCCGGGGCCGAACCGAGAGAGATCGTAGATAGGGCGACGGCGCGACGGAGATTGGGTGTGGATAGCGAAACGCCTATCGTCTTGTCGTTGACCAGGCTGGTTCCACGAAAGGGCATTGATGCTTCGCTACATGCGTTGGCGCGGATCCAGGCAAAACAAGAAGTCGATTACGTAGTCATAGGCGATGGGCCTGATCGTGAGAGGTTGGAGAAGCTGGCCGTAGAGCATCGGACTAAGGTCAGATGGATCAAGGACGCGGATGATGAGGAAAAGTGGCTATGGTATGCGGCGGCAGATGTATTTTTGTTGCCGGTACGTGAAGAGGAGAATGACATGGAAGGCTTCGGTATCGTGTATCTCGAAGCGGCGCAGGCCGGTATCCCTGCGATCGCAGGGAGGAGTGGAGGGGCAGGGGAGGCGGTACGGGATGGATATACAGGTCTATTAGTGAAGCCGATATCGATAGATGAGATAGAGGAAGCTGTCATGCGTCTGCTGGATGATCGAGATTTGGCGCATCGACTCGGTACGCAGGGACGCGAGAGGGTGTCGAAGGATTTTAGTTGGAAAGATAGATGGGAAACTCTATATGCAAGATGTCGACAATAATTCTGACGTGAACCGAAGGGGTATCGCGGTCGTAATTCCGTGTTTTAACCACGCGAAGGAGTTGGCGGCTTGCTTAGAGAGTTTGACACGGCAGACCTTGCAGCCCGCAGAGGTCTTAGTGGTCGATAACGTTTCGGAAGACCATCCAGAGGCGATAGCGGAAGGGTTCAAGGACAGTCTTCCGCTTCGCATCATCAGGTTTACGGAAAAGCAGGGTGCGCCTGCGGCAAGGAATCATGGAGCCGAATCGACGACTTCTGCAAGACTGATATTTTTGGATGCTGATGTGGTTCTGGAAACGAATGCCTTGGCTCACCTTTCGGATGCCTTGGATAAGAATGCCGAAGCCGCCTTTGCCTATTCGAATTTCTACTGGGATTTCAAAAAATTTCCGTCTAGACCGTGGGACATCGCGGCTTTGCATAAGATGAATTACATACACACCACGGCGCTGGTTCGGAGAAAGGCGTTTCCAGGTTTTGATGAAACGCTTAAGAAATTCCAGGATTGGGACTTGTGGTTGACCATGGCGAAGAACGGAGCGAAAGGAGTTTTCGTCGACGAATATCTGTTCAGGGTGAAGCAGAGGTCATCCGGAATAAGTTCTTGGTTGCCAAGTTTCATCCACAAGGTTCCATGGCCGATTTTCGGTTGGATGCCGAAGGAAATCAAGAAGTATCGAGATGCGGAGAAGATAATTCGAATGAAGCACGGCATATGAAAGATTTGAGGATTGTCATAGTTTCGTGGAACGTTTCGGATCTACTGGAGAAGAATCTTTTGAGTTTGCCGCAGGCCTGTGAGGGCTTGGATTGGGAATGTGTGGTCGTCGATAATGTATCGAGCGATGACAGCGTGACGTTGGCGAGAGACGTCGGGATGAAGCATTCCTTGCCTTTGAAGGTGATCGTGAATGACGCCAACTTAGGTTTTGCGAAGGCATGTAACATCGGCGCGAAGGGATCAGATGCACGTTATGTGCTATTCCTGAATCCGGATACGGAGTCTCCAGCGGGATCATTGACGAAGTTGGTGAAGCTGGCCGATGACCGGCCGCGGGCAGGGATTTTTGGTCCTAAACTGGTCTATCCCAATGGCGGGACGCAAGAGAGCGTAAGACGGTTTCCCGGATTAATGGACCAACTGTCGATCGTCCTCAAGATCGCACATTTCTTTCCCTGGTTGCCTTGGTTGAAGAAGTATTTCGGTAGTGATATCGATCTGGACAAGGAACAAAACGTGGACCAGGTCATGGGCGCGTGTTTCCTGGTCAGGAAAGAGTTGGTGGATCAAGGTTTGGGGTATGATGAAAGGTATTTCATCTGGATGGAGGAGGTGGATTTCTGCAAGACGGCGAGGTTAAAGGGTTGGAATGTGACCTATCTGCCACAAGTGACGGTCATACACCATCTCGGACAATCCTTCGCCAAGGAATTCCAGCCGTTGCGCCAAAGATATTTTACGACAAGCCTAGAGCAATATTTCGCCAAATGGCATCCGGGTTGGAGGCATTGGCTTATAGCACTTGCTGTCCCTTTTGGTTTGTTGACGGTCGATGCGGTGAATTTTTTCAGGCAGACGGCTGGTAAATGGTTTTTGGCATTGGCTGGCCTCGAGCTGCTTTCGTATCTAGCCTTGAACGTCAGCTGGCTGAATAGCGCGATAGCAGCCGGGCTTTCGGCTTTAGTTTTCTATTGGGCGTGGAAAAAACCGGAGCTGGCGTTGACTGCATTATTTTTGGAGCTGATGTTGGGGTCGAAAGGGTATCTTTTCCAGATTGGCGTGTGGCCGGATACGGTTTCTCTGCGTATCGCATTTTTTGTCGCGTTTTTTGCGGGATGGCTACTTAATTTGGTTATCCCGGGCAAAGACGCGGGATCCAGTTCCCGGCTCGCGTTGCGCTTGGCCGGGATGACAGGAAAGGTAGGGCGGGTGTTGTCAGGTCGTTGGCAGTATCTCGTCTTAGCCGCGCTTCTTGTCTTCGCTTTCATCCGTGGATGGCAAAGCGGCGACCACCGTTTCATCTTCAGCGACGCGAACGCCTGGGTGGATCTTCTGCTGCTGATTCCTGTGCTCGACATATCTTATCGAAAAAGAAAAGAACTGGTTTCGACTTTGGTCCCGATAGCGGTTGTGGGGATATTTTGGGTTACGCTGAAGACGCTTTTAATCGAATATGTCTTTTCGCACGGTTTATGGTTCACGGATAGCCTGTATATCTGGATAAGACGGAGCGGGGTGGGTGAGATTACTTTCGCGGGACAAAATGTTTGGCGCGTCTTCTTCCAGTCTCATGTGTTCGAAGTCGCGGCCATGCTGCTCTCGTTGGCGTGGATTTTGTCTAGTGCTAAAGATCCTTCGACTGCGCTGCGCTTCGTTCAGGATGACAAAAAAAAGAACACTGACAAGAAGATCGCATGGTGGGTTATGGTGGTCAGTGGTTCGGTGTTGCTGATTGGTTTATCGCGAAGCTTCTGGATGGGTGCAGCTGTAGGCTTGGTGCTGGTCGGAATTTTGACTCTTAAGCAATTGGACTTCAAGAAGGCGAAGATGGTCGTTTCGGCTGGTGTCTTCTCCGTCATTCTGGTCTTGGTCGCTTTGCTTTTCCCGATCCCTTACGTTGCTTTCGGATCTTTCGCCGATGCGGTGATCAAGCGCGCAAATATGGGCGAGGAAGCCGCCGTCAGCCGCTGGAAATTATTGCCGAAGATGTGGGAAAAGATATCGGAGCATCCGATCCTTGGTTCGGGCTTTGGCGCGACTGTGACGTATGAATCCAAAGACCCAAGAGTCGTCCAATCTACGGGTGGGACATTCGAGACTTACGCTTTTGAATGGGGCTGGCTGGAGCACTGGATAAAATTCGGTGTCCTGGGTGTTCCCGTCATGTTATGGATATTGATTTCGCTCGGTTGGCGTATCTGGAGGACTGAAGAACCACGATGGCTGCGCGTCGGTGCAGTTTCATCTTTGTTCGCCTTGGCAGTCTTACATTTCTTCACCCCTTATCTCAATCATCCGCTAGGTTTTGCGTTTCTGTTCTTGGGTGAGGGGATGGTGGAGAGCGTAAAACCAAAATCTTAAATAATTTTGCATAGCAACCTAGTATGGCGGAAAAATTAGATAAAAAGGAGCACGTTGATTTCAGGGAGCATAGTGTGCGGGAGGAGCAGCGGGAAAGTGAATATATTGAGGGGATAGCTTTAAACCGTGAAGCGGCTCAAATCGATGATGAAACCAGGCGAAAAAAAATCGAGCAACTGAAATCCAGCATCAAACAAGATAGCGCCAAGAAGGACGATGAGGTAATACCTGTACCTGCCGTGCGGTTATCTTGGTGGAGGGAGTTGTCGAGAAAACCCATATTTAGGGCTGGTTTAGTGGCGTTTGGTCTGCACGCACCATTGATACCTGATGTCGGAAGGTCCTTATCATCGACCCAACCGGACGTTTCGGAGGAAGTAAGAGAACAGTGGGAGATGCCTGACCAGATATTGCGGCCGCAGAGCGAGCGGGAACGCTCGAAGGTCGGTGAGCGGGTGCGCGAGAGATTGGAGAGGCGGGATGAAAAAGCCCTCGAGCGGTTCAAACAGGATGCGCGAAATAAGTTCGAACAAGGTGAAACCTTGAGTTTTGGTGATTTATATTTCAATCTGGAAAAAATAAACGGTGTAGATGACGAGAGGGTGGAGAAAGCGAGAAGGAAAGCGGAAAAAATGGCACAGAAAATCTTGTCGCAGATCGGGGATGATCTTGAGGAGGATGAGATCAGGGATGTCGTCAAAGGCATGTTCAGGAACGATGACGATTACGATTGGGGTCAGGGTTCAGTCACTGAATATTTTTTGACGAATAAACGTAATTGTTTTTCCATCACTGGCGCTGAACTGATAGTTTTCGAGCTGGTCATCAAGGGTTTGCCCCACGAACAGCAAGAGCGCTTTGTATTGGGAAAGAATAAGATTCAGCAACACGAGTACGCGGTCTTGTTGGATAAAGAAACAGAGGACACTTATCGGCTGGAGCCGCCTTTGGTCGTAATCCCGGGAGCTGATTCAGCCGCCGAATCGATAGGCACCGTATATGCGGAAAGCGCAAAGTTGAAAGAAGCACTTGTTGCGGAGAAACCGATTCAACTTAAGGCCGCTGCGGATAAGAAGCGCGATGTACGGCAAGGGCCTAGGATCGATTTTGTCGTTAATCAGCCCGTTGATGATGGGATAGTCGTCGAGGGTAAATTGCGCAGTTCGGATTACGTCTTGAGGCAGTCGGTGAGGCAGGGTTTGCGGCCGATAGCGAGGGACGAGTATGAAAAGACGTACCATACGCTGGAATTTGAACTTTTGATCGGTGATCCTGGCGCGGATGAAGCGCAAAAGAGGCTTAAGAAAATCAGTAATCCATATAACCATCAGACATTGGACGCGACCGATTTCTATTCGCCCAGTAGGGAAAGCGTGAGAGCTCTGAACAGCAGCCCTGCCGCGCCTATTTTGGTCGGTCAGTATTTATTCGGTAGAGTAGATGGGTGGAGCGAAGATTCGTTGGAAGAGATGTTACGCTTGCGTGGAGTGGAACTGGCCATATCGACGGATGAAGAAGGTAATTTATCGGAGAATTTCTTGTCCTCGCTCCAGAAGAATGCGTCGCGGAAACGTCAAGGTATGGACGGCTACGCGTATTATTTTCAGACGCTGCGGATCAATACGCCGCCTGATCCGGTTGCACGAGACATCCCGTTGCATATTCCCCTAAATCAGCTGAGGCGCGTCCTATCAGCGGTGAGTCTCCAGAATAAGGTCAATCCTTTGCGCTGGCAACGAGGTGTTTCTTTAAGTTATGACAATCTCTCTGTTGATGAGGCTGAAATAATCGCTGAATCGGGGATCAGGCGAGTATATGTAAATGTGTTTCGGTTAGACCCGGATGGCGAGAAAGCGTTAGAGATATTGGCGCGTCGTGGGGTTGTTGTTTACGCTAAGGTGATTTCGGATCAGGGTATGCTTAGTTTGAATGTTGACGTGAGTAACGGTAATTTGATGCCGAATCCGGAATACATGACGCTTCAGGAAGTAGAACAGTTTGTCGCCTATCTGGGCATGAACTCCCAGGGTGAACCAGAAAAATTCGGACCTTTCCTGGAAGTGGTCCGTAAGTTTCGTGATGTTCGTGCCGGAAGCTACGATAAGAGTGCTGTTATTCGTGGAGGTGGGTCGGGACCGGAACCAGAGATGGAGATTATTTGGAGATGGTGGAAGCTGACTTCTCAAAAACGAGGAGCTAGCGCAGAGCAGTGACCGGTATCGGGCGTTAAGAAGCGCTTCACCAGCTCTTTTTGCCCCTTAAATAATCACTGCCTTCCATGGCCTTTTTGCCTTCGGGTTGGAGACGGACTATCTCCAGAACGGTACCGTCAGCGCAGGTGATGCAGGGTGAGCTGTTGCGGACGAAGCGATCAGCAGGCTTTGTTTCGTCTGCTTTCTGACTGATTTTCGCTGACAGGATCTTGACGCGCTTACCGTCAATTTCCATCCAGGTCCCAGGCCATGGATCATAGGCGCGTATGAGGCGTTCGAGTTCGTCAGCGGTCTTGGTGAAATCCAGCTTACCGTCGTCGCGTGACAGTATCTTGCAGTATGTCGCTTTTTCGTGGTCCTGTTCTTGCGGCTGGATTTTTCCTTCCAGATAGTCGGAAAGGATGTCGGGCAGTATGTGACCGCCGAGTAGCGCCAATCTGTCATGGAGCGTACTGCCCGTATCTTCAGCAAGGATTTTTTCGTCAGCCGTCGCCAAAAGCGGACCGTGATCCATTTCGGCGTCGATCAGCATGACGGTTACGCCGCTCAAAGCATCCCCGGCTGCGATAGCGGCTTGGATCGGAGAGGCGCCGCGCCAACGAGGCAACAACGAGCCGTGTACATTAACGATGCCTTTTTTCGGCAGATCCAAAAGCCACTGCGGAAGGATTTTGCCGTAGGATACGATGACGAAGGCGTCACAGCTCGGTCCGATATCGGTTATCCAAGACTTGAAGTCCTCATCCTTGAGCTTGAGGGGTTGTTTTATCGGAATCCCTGTTCGTGCAGGTACGGCGGAAGCGAGAAATTTTTTTATGGCCGGTGGAGTCAGGATGGCGTGGCGGCCGACGGGTTTGTCGGCTTGAGTGACGACTCCGACGACCTCGAAACGCTCGTCGTTAAGGAGGGCTTTTAGTGCTGGTACGGCAAAATCGGACGTGCCGAAGAAGATGATTTTTTTCATGGTCAGACTGATTTGGTGTTTTCGCCTTTTGTGGTGTGTGTCATTTTATCGATGAACAGTACGCCTTCGAGGTGATCGAATTCATGTTGCAGAACGATGGCTTCGAAAGCACGTGCAACTATCTCCATTTTACGGCCATGACGATCGAGGGCTTTGAGGCGGACTTTTTTGGCACGCGGTACGATGCCCCAGACGCCAGGTACGCTGAAACAGCCTTCTTCGCTTTCTACAATGGCTTCAGACAGCACTTCGATTTCGGGATTGATGAAAACCTTGGGTCCCCAGCGTTCGTTGACGATAAAGATGCGTTCGTTGCGTCCGACCTGCGGCGCAGCGATCCCGGCCGGACTGGATTGGGAGTCCATGGTGGCTATCAAATCGTCGAGAAAGCTTTGGAACTCCGGCGTGCCGATGCTTTTTGGGTCAACTTCAACCGAGCGCTGACGTAGCGTTTTGGCTGGAACCGTGACGATTTTGTAGATTTTGCCCATGTACTCTATTTTTATCCTAAATAGTCATTCAGTCTAGCTGAAAAAGGCAATCGGGTCAAGGTCAATCAGGGCCTTGGAGCGGAAGGGTTTGAGCATTTCGGATAGCTCATGGTCCCGTGTTTCGGCTGGACAGGTGAGCTGGATGACCCAGCGCGCAGTTCGCGTGTCGGCTCGAAAAGGCACGGGAAAAGGTCCATTGAGCTGGAAGCCGCTTGGTACTACGTTTGTGATGTCTTTAAGTATGGCGGTGGCGGACGACATATTGCCGTCGACCAGCAGCTTGATCAGCCGTTTTGCCGGTGGATAGCCAAAGAGTGCGCGGTCAGCCATCTCTTTGTCCCAAGCTGTCTTTAGGCCTTGCGGAGTAAGCCAAGACAGGCACTCTCCCAGAGAGGTGTCCTTGCCCTGTACCATCAAAATGGCTGACGAGGCTTGGATTTTTGCCGTCAAGCGACGCCAAGCAATGATTAGGCGCTCGCGGCGGCGGATATCCTCAAGCGCTCCGGCGAGCAGATCTATATCAGTCAATAAGACAAAGGATGATGGTGCAAAGTCTGTTTCGAAAGCTTGAGTCGTCGTCAGGGGCGTCAGAGTCCCAGCGCCAAATGATTTTTCCAATAGGGCTCTGATCGTCTCGATGCCGGCGACACTGCGATCGAATTTGGTGCCCTGGCAGTTAGGGCAGCTGATGGGCAGCGGTTGTCCCTTGCGGCCGCACTTTTTGCATAAACCCGTATTCCCGACAGCGGATAGCCCGAAGCCGCAAGAGGAACAGGTGGCTTGCCAGCCGCAGTCGCTACAGGTGTGACGGGCACGCAGGCCTGTGATCGGGTGGATGAGATAAACACTGCGTCCGTCTTCCAGGGCTTCGCGCATGCTGTTCACCGAAACAGAACTTATGCCGCGGATATCGGAGCGGCTGGCTTTAGTGATGGGTTCGCGGATGATGTCGGCGGAAATCTCGAAGGTCGGAAAGACGTTCGCTCCGAGCCGAGGCGTGAGTGAAAAATATCTCACCGTCAAGTCGTGGCGCGATAGATTGGCTTGCGAGATGAGCCACCTGGCGTCGTAGCGTGGAGCCATTTCGTCTTGTTTATGGTCGTCATTCTCGGGTTCGAGCACCAGTACGGTATCGGCTACGGAGGCGAGCCAGGCACCGATTTTGGTCGTGACCAAGATTGATTCCGTGGATTCAGCGAAAGCTTTAAGCGAGTTCCAAGCTTTGGCCATGGCGGTCGTGGAATCCAAGGAGGGTACGCCTAGCGCAACGGAGATCTTTTGGGCTTGGCTGATCCAGGGAACGACGATAAGCGTACGCCCTGGACTCTGCTTCGCTTGATCTATCAGGTCTTTGGCCGGATCCAGAGAAAAAGTCGTCTCTATCTTATTGCCCTGAAGAGCAAGTTGACGTGCGGTCGGCTTGAAAGATAAAGCACGTTTGGGTATCTGTCTGATCCAAGAGGTCAAGACGCTGGGACGCGAACTTTGGGTGCGCTGGGCGGTTGCGTCCAACAGGTCGCAGCCAGTATTGCCGATGTCGAGCAGGATAGTCGAATCAGCGATATCCTTGGCTTTTGCGGCATATGCGGACTCGCTTTTGATTTCAAGTATCAGACCCGGAATATTTTTTTTGCGGAAGGGGATGCGGATGATGTTTCCAGGAGTGAGATTATTTTTTTTGTCTATCGCGTAATCGAAAATTTCCACACCAGGGATGGTGCGCAGGGCTGGGACTATTGTCGCGAACAACCGGTCAGATGATGTCGTATCTGGCGGTAAGGTATCCGACGCCGAAGGGTGCTTCATAACAGAGTTTTTTCGGCGTTACGTTAATTTCATCAAGGGTACCGAGTAAGGTCATGATCGGCCGATATCCGCATTGTCCGGAATTTTCCACGATCTCCAACGGAAGTTTGGATAATTGTTCCCATTGATTGGCGAGCGCCATATCGCAGACAGCCTTGTCGAATTCAGGCCCTTCTTTGGACGCCCCGCCTGGTGAATTGGCGTCGAGTTTGTGCGAAAGGTCGGCGCTGGCGATCACGGCTACGCGATGTTCTTCGGCGTGCAGGACGCGTTTCAGTTGAGTTCCGAAATCATAGTGAGCCTTGCCGTCCAGCATCGAGGGCGAGACAGGAATGAGTTTCCATTCAGGCAGATGCGAAGTCAGGAGCATGATGGGTACGCTGTAGCCGTAATCCACTTCTTCGTTGGACGTCAAGGTGAAGGGGACGTTTTCTTCGCGTAGTTTGCGCTGCATGTGATCGATCATCAGGAAGTCGCCTTTGGCCGTGACGGTCGTGGAGAAATCGCCGAAAGCTTTGAAGTTGCCGACGTATTTTTGGGCGAGATTGATGCTGAACGCGTCGGGATAACGGCTTCCGTGCGGCGCGATGATGCAGATGGTCTCTGGTTTCGCCAGATAGAGCGCTTGCTCGATTTCTGATATGGCGGCCAGAGTGGTGCTAAGTTTTTCGCGGTGTTCTTTGCCGATGGACGGCACGAGGAGCGGGGAATGCGGGACGATGGCGGCGAAAACGATCATATCATTGGTGTGGTTGAAGCCGTTGGCGTCGGTTCGGATGCTGCGGAAGCGACCGAAGCGACGGGTTTAAGGTCAAAGATATCACCGATAGGATAGCTTGAAATCAGTTTGTCGGGAACGGTCACGATGTTTTTCCATTTCCAACCCATGCTCTCGAATATCTCGGCGCTCGGGATGGCACGAAGCGCGCCACCGTCCATCACGTAGACAGCGGTTGATTTTTCGCCTTTGACCAGCTCGGCGTTATGGAAAGTATAATCTGGCGCCGTCGCATAGGTATCCAGAGTCTTGGTCGTGACTTGTTTCGGTTTCCAATTCTTGAAGTAGAGGGCGAGGATCGTCGGATGGGCGATAAGATGCTTGCCTTCGTCGTCGACATACCAGACTTTTTTGCTGACTTTATCCTGCAGCAGGACGCCTTGGGGGAATTGGGTGTTTTCGTCGATGGCTTTGGCGACAGGATAGTCGATGATATCTTCCTCCTCGACCTCGATCACCTCATCAAGGTTGAAGCCGAATTTGTTGAATATCTCCATGCTTGCGATGTGACGGAGCCCGGTGTCGCTCAAGAGCCAAATGCGGTTTTGGGGATCTTTGAGAAGAGCATACTTGGGGAATTGGATCAGGCTTCCGTCGGCATACGCGGCTAACTCGGTGTCTGAAGTCTCGATGATTTTGTTCTCATCTACCATCGAAGCCATGACGACAGGACTGGCAAAAGGACGTTTCTGGCCCAGACGGATGAGATATGTCGTGCCGGAAGGTTTACCGCGGACCACGCTGCCGTCAGGGAAAGTCAGGCTGAACCAGCGGTGCCAGATGCGCCACAGGTTCAGGTTGCCGTGGATATGCGGGGTATAGCTGTAAAGCATTACGGTCGCGTTGTTGACCGGAGTGACGATCATCCCGTCGATCGGGATAGCTTGTCCCGGCGCCTTGCCTGCTATCGTCCGGCCTTTCATCAGGATCTGGAACAGGTATTTTTCACGGTGTTGTTTAGCCGCCCACTCAAGCTGGGAGGCAAAGCCCTTGAAGTCTTGGATAGATGGATCGTTCTTGCTGCAAGAGTCGCATACGCCGTATCCAGCAGCCCAATCCATCTGGCGTTGACTGGGGCTAGGGTCTTCCACGAGTGACTGTTCTTTTTGGAGCAGCACCAGCAGATATTTGGGATTCATCTTGTAGGTCTGCGAAACACGCCAGATTATTTCAGCCGCCGTCTTGGGTACGCCGTCGATGTCGATCGTGATGTAGTCGGCTAGAGCGCCTTTGGAACGCAAGAAACTGACCATCCGTTCGTAGCTCATGCCATTGGCGTCGAAGATGTCTTCGTCTTCAAGAATCCTATTAGGATCAAAGCCGGCGTCGATGCTCGGTGTTTGCGCTTGGATATAAGTCGGAACCAGCAGCTGGAAGGTGCTTGCGACTAATAAATAATAAATTGCGAATTTCTTCATTTGCATATGATTACGGTAGCACAATTTTTGCCTCGGCGATAGTTGAAGGGGTGGTGGTGCGTAGCGCAAAAATCGTGCTAAGATTATGGTATGACAAGATCCGGGAAAGTCATTGTTTATTTAGGGATTTTTGCACTGGGGATAACTTTATTCAGCGTGATTCCGCGTCTTTTTTTGGATGTCTACATGAGTCCGGATGAGACGGCAGTGGCAGTCAGTGCGAAAACGCTGGCCGGACAAGGGACGATGAAGATAAAGGACCGTTTATTGGATCTTTGTCCCTGGGTGCACCCGCGGAGTTTTGTTTCACAGGGCGGATACATGGTGCCAGTTGGTTTTTTGGGTTTACCGCTGATCATGGCTTTCGTTTTTTTGCTCTTAGGTCAGTTCGGGATGCTGTGGTTTACCCCTCTGCTGGCGCTTTCGGCGACGATACCTCTTTGGTGCGCCACGAAAAAATTGGGTCAGGCGGCACAGGTCTCGGCAATATTAGCTTGGCTAACGTTCCCGACCGTGATTCTTTATGCGAACCGCGGTCTTTTTCCGAATTTAGTAGCCGTCTCTCTCATGGTCTGGGCGACTTTCTTGATTTGGTTTGCGTCGGACGAGGAACGGCAAATCGCTGAATGGTTGCGTGTCGTATGCATCGGTTTGTCCGGTGTGGCTGTCGGCACGGCTTGTGCTATAAGACCCGTCGAGGCTGTGTGGATATTGGTTTGGTTGTGTGCGGTTTTGATCATCAGGCAAAGAGCGATAAAAAAAATAGATAAGAAGTTACTGAAAAGTTGCGTTTTTATTTTGGCGGTATCAGTCCTTCCGATGATATCGGCTTGGATGGCGTACAAGACTTACGGAAGCTTCTGGTCCATCGGATATAACCTGCGCGATACTGTTTTAGCTCCGCAACCGAGCAACGCAGCCGAAGTGAGCCAGAACCTGTTGCCCTTTGGATTGCATCCGAGGGCTGTCTTGGCGAATTTTAGGGCATATCTGTTGGGCATGTATTGGCCGTGGCTTGTGGCTACCGTCCTTACTTTGTTTGTCGGCCGGAGGGATCGGACGACGCAGATACTGGGTGGAGCGGGTATTGCGACGGCGTCAATCCTGACGCTGCTGTATGGTCAGGCGTTGTATCAGGATCATGTGGGTGTAAACATAGCGTCGATAGGGAACTCGTTTTTGCGTTATTTTTTGCCGCTTACCCCCTTGTTCGCCTTGTCGGTCGCGGCGACGATATCTGCGATCCAGAAAAAACTTGGTCGGATATCCGGATTGTTAGTCATCATCCCGTCGCTCGTCGGTTTGTCGATTTACGGAACGTATTTGGGTTTGTACCAGGATGGGGAGGGTGTCGTCATATCCAGCCGGGAACTTCTGCGCTATGCGGATATCCGATCGAGTGCGCAAGCTGTCGGGGGTGATTATGTAGCTGTTTTATCCGAACGGAGCGATAAGATATTCTTTCCCCAATTCAGCGCCGCTAGTCCTTTGCCTGATGATGATAGAATAAAGGAGTTGGTGGCGCAGGAGAGGGTGATGATTTTCTTGACTACGCAAGATGAAGTAGGCCTGGGCAAATGGCTGGAACGTGGCTTCAGTCTGACGCCCTTGTTGAGCAGCGATAACCAGACGCTTTACGAAATAAGATTGTGATTTTACCTAAACCGTTGGCCTACACCCTGATTTTTTTACCGTGGATAGCTGCGGTGCTTTTGGTTTTTTGGCCTATAGTAATGCGCTTTCCGCCGTCAGGTGTTTTCGTGGTCCAGACGGATTTGGGCAGCGGTAGTGCTTGGATCAATCCGTTTTTACCAAGCGAGCGGACTACGCAACCAGGCAAACAGAACGACGGTTGGGTGGGACAGGCTGTCATCGATGACCCTGTTTATTTCACTGCGGCCGTACCAGGGCCATACCAGACCGTTGAGATCGAGATCGAATACATGCCGATACGCCAGCCTTTGCTTGATTTCGGTTTGGCGCGCGATGCTGCTGGGCAGCAATTGGAGATGCACCCCATGTATTCATCCGAATTGGATGACTCTCGTTGGGTGAAAATCGAAAAACCACTTTCTGCTTTTGTTTTCAATAACGCGACAAATGTATTGAATAAACAGGATGTTTCGTCGCTGGCCGTCTGGAATGCAAGCAGCGTTTCGCCCGAGGTCTTTGATGGTCCAGCGGGTGAAGCGAAGGATACGAGAATTTCCCTGCGTGGGGCGCATGATTTTTATTTCGTACCTACGAAGCCATTCAAGACGGTCTTCAGCCTGCAAGCCGCGAACCGCGATAAAGGCAATGATACCGTGGGTTTCAGGATTTTTTGCGGGGGTGAGGAGATAGCCCAGGATGCCGTGGGCGCTTCGGGCAGTCGGGACGTCAGGATGGGGAAAGAATTCAAGCATACAATTTCGATCCCGGATCCGAAGCATTGCGTCTATCGTGTCGCGGTCGTCTCGAGCGATGACGTGTTCATCCGGAACGTCAACACGACGGCGAAGCACTGGGTCGTCGGACCGCGGCTGAACTTCGGAGACGTGGTCGGATTCGCAACTGCGACGCAGGCGGGTTTAGCCTGGACGAATTCGCGTCATATCGTCGCGGAGACGTTCCACAAAGAGGGTCTGCAGACGATTTCATTCGGTAACAAATCAGTCGCCCTGAAGCGGACGCATACGACCGTGAGGGCGAATCGCGATGCGGTTGATAAAGGTCTGGCTGCGTTAAAGGCGCCGCTGGGCGATGTCAGGATCGTTGCTGACGGTTATTTCGCTTTTACGTCAGAAAGCTATTTCGAACCGCAGCCCCGTAGATTCAACGATTCGACGCAACTGGAGGCGGAAGGCGTCAGAGCCGTACTCACTGACTATGTAAAACCAGAGCAGCTGCAGGAGGGTTGGATGAAATCGCGTTTTAGTTTTGGCTTGAACCCGAATATGGAGAAGTTGAGGTTCGTGCTGTCGGCACCGGGCATAATGTCGCGTTCCGGTGCGGTTTATGTACGTAAAATTACTCTGAAGTATAAGCGTGAGGCCGTGGATATGCAGGATTGGTTCGGAATATTAAGACGCGAGGCGGCGAACGCTTGGCATAGATTTTGACGACTATGACGCCGCTGGAGATTGTCGAGCGATTATTCAGACAAATAGCATTAGCCTCGGCTTTCGTTTGCTTTGCGTGGGCGGCGATGGATAAGTTCGTGCCAGGGTTCGTGGCGCCGTTCGTCAATTTACCGTTCTTTGCTTTGGTAGTCCTTTTTCTTTTGGTTTTGGGCGTATTGTTGCCGCGCATCCATGCGACGTCGAACGTGATCGTGAACGCCTTGGTCGTCATCATCGCCGGCTTGCTTGGTTGTTACGTATACGCCAAAGTAGATGTCGGTACACCTGGTTTGCTTTTGGCGATCGCGGTCGGATCGGCGAGTCTAGTGCTTTTCAGGAAAATATCAGATCCCGGGTCAAGCCCGGGATGACATACGGACGAAAATAATTTCTTGGTCCTGCGATACATCAGGACGATCTAATAGAAAAATATGGATGATTGTTTATTCTGCAAGATAGTCAGCAAAGAGATCCCATCGACTCCGGTATACGAGGACGAACGGCTTTATGCATTTCTTGACATCAACCCCGTGAATCCGGGGCATGTGCTTATTACGCCCAAGAGACACAGCACGAATTTGATGGACGCGCCGGAAGAGGATGTGGGGTCGATAATCAAATTGGCGAAAAAAATTGCGCAGGCGCTGACCAAGGGCGGAGCGGCTGGGATTAACCTAGAGATGAATAATGGATCAGTCGCGGGTCAGGTGATTCCGCACACGCATCTGCACGTCGTGCCGCGTACGGTCGATGATGGACTGAAACATTGGCCGGGCAAGGAATACGCGCCGGGTGAGGCGGAAACTGTGGCGGAACGGATCAGGCAGGATCTTGGTTGAACGATTAATTTTTGCCTTCCCACTCCGAATAGAATTGTTCGAGATATCTTTCCATGAACATGTGGCGCCTTTCAGCCAACTTTTTACCTGTTTGGGTGTTCATCCTGTCTTTGAGCAACAGAAGCTTTTCGTAGAAATGGTTGAGCGTCGGCGCGTCGGCTTTTTTGTATTCCTCTTTGGTCATCTCGAGGTTAGGTTTGATTTCGGGATTGTATAACTCGCGCCCTACGTGACCGCCATAGTTGAAGGCGCGCGCGATGCCGATGGCACCCATCGCGTCCAATCTGTCGGCATCCTGTATCACATCCAGCTCCGGGGATCTGAAGGTTTGTTCGTGTTTTCTGCCCTTGAAAGAGATGTTGGCGACGATCAGCCCGACGTGTTCAATGATTTTTTCGTCGACTCCGAGGTCTGCAAGAAAGTTTCGTGCCGTTCGTGGACCGATGTCTTCGTCGCCAGCATGGAATTTCGAGTCAGCGATGTCGTGCAGGAGCGCTCCAAGTTCGACGATGAGATCGTCTGCTTTTTCTTGCGCAGCGATAGCTTTGGACGTCGTCCAGACGCGCTGGATATGCCACCAATCGTGGCCGCCCTCGGCGTTTTTGAGTTGGTTTTTGACGAATACTACGGTCTTGTCGACGATGACCTGATCGTCAGACCCGCTCATTCTACGCTTAAGGTCCATAGGCCTGATTGGTCACCCCGTGTTGCGAGGATGAATATTTTTCCATCGTAGTAAGCCGAATCGTTGATCTTGTCGAAAGAAGCCAGCGTGGAGATTTCCCGTCCATCTCGCGGGTCGAGGTTGATGACGCGTACGTCTTTTTCCGTCGCGTAGAATATGTTGTCGCCCGTGGCGTGCCAGGCGGCATCCAATATGCGATCGCTTTGGCGCAGGATCAGATCGGGTTCTGCGAGCGGGTTCCATATCAGCATCTCGGTTCCGTTGACGAAGAGATAGTGGTTGATTTTTTTGTTGACCAGCAGGCGGGGGTAGTCACCGGTGATTTTTCGATATTGCGGCGGATTGTTCTCGGGCTGCAGGGATAACCAATCCCAGCCGTCGTTCAACAGTACGTAATTGTTCAGCGAAGCGTAAAATCGCCAGTCGCCGGAAGGCAAAAGCAGCGCGCGGTTGGGATCTTTGACGGTCGTATAAAGCAGGGCGGAGGTATCGGTTGTCGTCTTCAGGTCGGCCGTATCGGAAGCATCTGCAATGGGTTTTTCCAACGGCGTCTTTTCCAGCGAATAATCGCTGGTCCGCAACGTCGTCTGGACGCCTCGATCGATGCCGATGAGCTGATTGCCTTCCCAACGGAAGAAACCGTCGGGCAAGGACAGCGGTTCGTGCTGGGCGAATGAATCTATGAGCCAGGCTTTGTTCTCGTCCACCGTCCGGATCACCGCATAGCGTGAGTTGTCCGACCATTCAAACGTGACATCGTCCGGGATAGGATTATCTATCTCGACATCCTGTCGTCTCATGTCATTTGTCGTGAGGATGACGATATTGGTGCTCGAGGGATGCGTGTTGTCCACCAGGACCAACCTAGTCCCATCAGGACTGATCGAGTCGTGTTTTGCAGGAGTGTTAAGGGTGAATTGCGGTTCAGACTGTTTCCATAGATAGACTGAATTGGCGAAAGTGACTTTTTCCGGATATACGTCCAGCGATTTTGACCACGAGGTATAGCCAGAGCGTTCGATCCTGAATTGGTGCGTGCCTGGCGCCATGTCTTGGATGGTGAAGGGTGTGGTCTTGTCTAATGGACGATCGTCGACATAGATTGTCGCATCAGTCGGGACTGAATCGATTATGACGGTGCCGTTTCTTTCGACTTTGCCCTTTTTCGGGTTCCAGCGGTATCCGGAGGTATAAAAAAGTATCGTCGGAGCTACGGCGATGAAGGCGACGAAAAATATCAGGGGCAGAATCCTGCGATGAAATGGCGCTTTATGCATAACGATTGACTAGGGTAGATTATCATCTTATTATCGTTAACATGCAACTCCAAAATAATTCGAGCGTAAAAAGGGTAGTTTGGGCTTTGGGCGTCTCCGTCACGGTGGTTTTGGCGTTTTGGGCGGGCTTTGCCGTCGGGAGACCACAGAATCTGATGGCGGCCCAGGACGGAGCCGCGGTTTCGGGTACAGTCGCCAGCATCTCGGGCGTCGGATCGGTTCCGCCGGGCGATTTGCAATTGGGTACGGATTTCAAGCAATTCTGGGATTTGTGGAAAAAGCTGAAGGATAATTACTACAAGAAGCCCTTGGACGAGCGCAAGATGATGTACGGCGCGATGAAGGGCTTGGCGGATTCTCTTGAGGATCCGTACACCGTGTTCCTTGAACCGATCACTGCGAATGAGTTTAGCCAGTCGTTACAGGGAAAATTCGAAGGTATTGGTGCGGAAATCGGCATCAAAGATGACCAACTACAAGTGATTTCGCCGTTGCCTGATACGCCTGCGGAAAAAGCCGGTCTGAAGGCAGGCGATTTCATACTGAAGATTGACTCAGAAGATACGACCGGAATGCCGGTCGAGAAGGCGGTTTCCTTGATTCGTGGAGACAAAGGGACGGAAGTCGTGCTGACTGTCGGCAGATACAAGGTGGAAAAAGACAGCAAGGGGAACGAAAAGAAGACGCCTTATACTGAAGAGATCAAGATTGTCCGCGACGTCATCGTAGTCAAGAGCGTGCGCGTGGAATATCGCGATGACGGAATCGCTGTCATCGAAATTTCGAGTTTCAACCAAGACACCTCGGGTCTCATGGAACAGGCCGCTGACGAGGTGACGGCGAAGGGCGTGAAGGGGATAATCTTGGATTTACGTAATAATCCGGGAGGCTATCTGGAGAGTTCGATCAGCGTGGCTGGCGAATGGGCCGGTAATCAAGTCGTCGTCAAAGAACGTAGGCAGGGCAAAGTCGTCGACCAGTACCACGGCACGGCTAGCGGTTTGTTGCGCCAGTTGCCGACGGTCGTTTTGGTCAACGAAGGTTCAGCCTCGGCTTCAGAGATCGTGGCAGGAGCTTTACAGGATTATGCGCTCGCCAAACTCGTAGGTACGAAGACCTACGGTAAAGGTTCAGTCCAGGATTACATGGATTTCGCAGACGGTAGTGCGGTCAAGATAACGATAGCTGAATGGCTCACTCCGCACGGAAGATTAATCGATAAACTTGGCATCGATCCCGACTTTGTCGTGGAAATGACCCAGGAAGACTATCATGCAGACAGAGACCCGCAGCTCGACAAAGCCGTCGAACTACTCACCGCGCAGAAATAAACGCGTCCAAGATGTGCGACATGGCTCCAGGCATCGGGTCGGGAGTGATAGTGCGCTGGAAGCGATAAATAACGAAATTTCCGCAGGCGGGATAATCTTCAGGCGGCGCAACGGATCGATCGAGATTTTTTTCATCAAAGATCCGTTTTCGCGTTGGACTTTCCCTAAGGGTCATCAGGAAGAAGGCGAAACGCTGGTCGAGACGGCTGTGCGCGAGATACGTGAAGAGACGGGCCTGACTGGTTTGAGATACGTCGCGACGCTGGGACGCACGTCCTTCCGTTTCCGACGGGCGGAAGGAGTGATCCAAAAAGTGGTGCACATCTTTTTGTTCGAAGCGCCTCCGAACGCCAAAGAACATCTGACAGGGGAAGGGGCGATTTTCGAAGGAAGATGGGTTAAGGCACAGAACGTCTTCTCCATCAGTGGATATAAGAATTTGGATAGACTTTTGGCTCGCGCGTTGAGGGCGATCGCCCAGACGACGCAGATGAGGGGGTGAGGGTGTTTACGGTTTTTCATCTCTAGCCGCGTATAGTGTATAATCCAATTCCGTATGGGGAAAACTTTACGGAACAAGAAAAGTCGTCGTAGGACGACTATATTTATTGCCGGCGGCGTGATGAGCGGCGTCGGCAAGGGAGTGGCTACGGCCTCGCTCGGAGCACTGCTTAAAGCGCGCGGTTTACGCGTCACGGCCGTCAAGATCGATCCGTATCTGAATGTCGATCCAGGTACCATGAACCCCACCGAACACGGTGAGGTTTTTGTGACTAAGGATGGCTTGGAGACGGATCAGGACTTGGGGAACTACGAACGCTTTCTGGACGAGGACTTGGGTCGAGAGAACTCGATTACGTCGGGGCTCGTGTTCCAGACCATCATCAATCGAGAGCGTGCCATGGGTTACGGCGGGAAGACGGTCGAGTGGGTGCCGGACGTGCCACTCGAGATAATCGGACGCATCAAGCAGGCGGCTAAAGTTGCGGATGCTGATGTGACGCTGGTGGAGATTGGCGGAACGGTCGGAGAATATCAGAATCTGCTTTATCTCGAAGCTTGCCGCATGATGCGGTTGGAGCATCCGGGCGATGTCTTGATTGCGTTGGTCAGTTATCTCCCGGTCCCAGGGAACGTCGGAGAGATGAAGACCAAGCCGACGCAGTATGCGGTTCGCTCGTTGAATGCAGCCGGGTTGCAGCCTGATTTGATCATCTGCCGGTCTTCCGTGCCGATCGATGCGCCGCGTAAACGTAAATTGAGCGTAAGCTGCAATGTCGCGCCGCAGGACGTCATCGCATGTCCGGACGTAGAATCGATTTATGCCGTTCCTATGAGGCTGGAGGAAGAGGGCGCTGCGGACGAAGTCATCAAAAAACTGAAGCTTAAAAAGACTAAATCCGACGGCCGTCAGTGGCGCAGTATCGTGCAGCGCATCAAGACCTCGACAAAACCCGTCAAGATCGGCGTGGTAGGGAAATATTTCTCCACTGGAGATTTTACGTTGACTGACGCGTATCTTTCCGTGCTGGAAGCGATCAAGCATGCTGCGTGGCACGAGCATCGTAAACCGGAGATCGTCTGGTTGAATAGCGAGGATTTTGAGCGTAATTCGGCCGGGGTCACGAAGACATTAAAAGGATTGGACGGCATATTGATCCCTGGAGGTTTTGGCTCGCGTGGGATTGAGGGCAAACTGATGGCGATCAAGTACGCTCGCGAACACAAAGTCCCATATCTGGGGTTGTGTTACGGAATGCAGTTAGCCTTGGTCGAAATCGCGAGGGACGTGTTGGGATGGAAAGATGCGAATACGACGGAGATCAATCCGGAAACTTTGCATCCAGTGATACATCTGATGGACGAACAACAGAAGAAGATGGAGGACAGGAATTACGGCGGTACGATGCGCTTGGGAGATTATCCCTGTGTGCTTAAGAAGGGGAGTAAGGCGCGAGAGTTGTATCATGCCGAGATCGTCAGAGAGCGTCATCGTCATCGTTATGAGGCTAATCCGGAATATCGATCTGATTTTGAGGCAGAAGGAGTCGTATTTTCCGGCATGTCGCCGGATGATAAGTTGGCCGAGATCATGGAGCTCAAGAACCATCCATTCTTCATGGCTTCGCAATTCCATCCAGAGTTGACCTCGCGTCCTTTCAGACCCAATCCGTTGTTTTTAGGTTTCATTAAGGCTGCGGCGAGAGGAAAGAAATAATATCATCTTACAGTACATAAACACCGTCGATTTGGATCGACGGTGTTTGGAATAGGGTGGTCTGTTGTGTGAAGGGTTTTCGCGTCGCGATCATTTGGCGACTGCGGGTCGTACGGAGGTCGCGTCCGTCTTGTGCAGATTGGTTAGATTGTGTGTCGATTTATCGTTGTTGCTGACGGTCAAAAATCCTAGAGCAGCGGCGAGCGCGAGGCCGGTTGCGGCCAAGCCTAAAATGTTAGTGTTGCTTTTTGTTTTCTGTGGAGCCTTTTTACGCATGGAGATATTTTACCAGATTTGGGCGTCCATTACGATGTGCCTTCGATTGCGATGCTTGCATCAAAAAAGCCGGACGGATCCGGCTCTTTGTTTTTTTTACTGTTATTTTTTTGGTTCGACCGGAGTAACGTTCGCGATTTTTACCGTCTTGAACGCACCCGTGAAACGCTTTACCTTCTTGTCGATGAATGAGACGAGGCCATCGGCGGCGGCGAACAGGGTGTCATCCTTGCCCATCATTACGTTGTTGCCCGGGCGGATTTTGGAACCGCGTTGGCGCACGATTATGTTGCCGACCTTGGCGAATTCGCCGGCATACAACTTAACACCAAGGCGTTGACCTTGGGAATCGCGGCCGTAACTAGTAGAGCCGCCAGCTTTCTTATGTGCCATATAGTTTTAGTGGTTAGTCTGCAGTGTTTCGGTCATCCTTTTGTCAGTTGAACGTTGTATGAGGGATGCCTTCGCAGATAGCCACAAGATTACGGGAAAACGTGCATCTTGTCAAGGCTCTGCGGAACAAGTAAATTTATGTTAATTATGGATGAAAAACAGCTCGAAATTGAGGGAAAAATCAAGGCCGTACTGGATAAGTTGAGGGAAGGCGTGAAGATGCATGGCGGCGATATCGAATTCGTGGGTTTTGATGCAGCCCAGGGTCGGGTCACAGTCAGGTTGAGAGGGGCTTGCGTGGGTTGCGCTTACGCCGGGGAGACGTTGAAAGAGGGGGTAGAGGAGACGTTGCGTGAATTCATCCCAGAAGTCACGGAAGTAGTGAATATCGACTGATCACATGGCATTGACGGAATTCAAGCTTTCAGCCCGCAGGGCGTGGCAAAATCCGTTCATCCGATGGAACCTCATCGCGGATTTGGCGGTTGTGGTATCCGGTGGCGCTTTTCTGCTCTGGCGCTTGGTGCCGGAAGGCCTAAGATCGGGAGTGCTTGTGATGCATTATAATATCTTCTTGGGGATCGATAACGTCCAGGCATGGTGGTGGATCGTCCTGATCCCGGGATCGATGTTTGGTGTGCTGCTGTTGAATTATCTCTTGGCCTTTTACCTGTTTCGTCTCGACGCGTTGGCGGCGAAAACTTTGGCCGGACTCACCTCGTTGCTCATCATCATCTGGTCGGTCTCTTCATTCTTTTTAATGCTCGTGAATATCTGATTTATGCATCCTGCACCCTTTGATGTCGTCCGCACGTTGTCCATCACATTCGGCAGTTTCTTGTTGGCCATGTTGTTCGCTCCGTTGCTCTTGAGGCTTTTGCGTAAGCTGAAGATGGGTAAGACCATCAGGACTGCAGAGAGCGCGCCGATCGCTGCCGCTTTGCATGCGGCGAAGTCCGGTACGCCGGTGGGTGGAGGCATACTCGTTTGGGGCACCGTCACGTTCATCATCCTGGTCTTGTCTATGGGGTGCGGGATTTGGGACAGTGATTTTTGTTCATGGAATTTCCTCACCCGATCGCAGACCCTGCTTCCGTTGGGCGCGATGATAGCTGCTGCGCTGGTGGGTCTGTTGGACGACTACTTGAACGTCAGGAAAATCGGTCCGGCGGGCGGCGGGTTGAGGATGAGGCATAGGTTGATTTCATATTCATCGATCGCTTTCGTCGCGGCCTGGTGGTTCTATTCGAAACTCGATTGGGACATCTTGCACGTTCCCTTCGTCGGCGACTTCGGCTTAGGTTGGCTGTATATCCCTGCTTTTGCGCTCGTCATCATCGCGACGTCGAATTCCGTCAACGAGACAGACGGGTTAGATGGCTTGGCGGGAGGTCCTTTGATGGCGGCTTTTGCCGCATATGCCGCAATAGCGTATTCACAGGGCAAACACGATTTGGCGATTTTTTGTTCAGCGATTTCCGGCGCTCTGATGGCCTTCCTATGGTTTAACGTCACTCCAGCCTCTTTTTTCATGGGCGACACCGGAGCTATGTCTTTAGGGACTTTGCTGGGTATCGTAGCGATGTTGACGAACCAGCCACTGCTTTTGCCGATAATCGGTCTGCCTTTCGTCATCGAGTCGTTGTCCGTCATTATCCAGGTCATTTCCAAGAAGATAAGGAAAAAGAAGGTCTTCAGGAGTGCGCCGATCCACCATCACCTGGAAGCGATCGGCTGGAAAGAGTCGCAGATAGTCTTCAGGACTTGGCTCATATCAATGTTTTGTGCAGGGGTCGGCGTCGTCTTGGCGATGACCGATAAATTCTGAATCTTGAACGATGCGCATCAACCAACCGATAGACAAAAGGTTCCTGCTGCTTTTGACGGGCGTGGTCCTGTTCGGTTTGGTGATGTTATTGTCGGCTGCGGGTCCGTTAGGTGTCCAGAAGTTCGATGATTCCTGGTATTTCTTCAAGCACCAGCTGGTGAATGGGATAGTGCCGGGTCTCTTCGTTTTTTTCATCATGGCCAAGCTGGATTATCGCAAGTTGCGGCCACTTGCGTTGCCTGCGGTGATCCTTAGCATAATCCTGTTGATCCTTGTCTATGTGCCTGGCGTCGGTATGCGTTTTGGCGGTGCCGGTCGTTGGATCGATCTGGGTATCGCTTTCCAGCCTTCGGAATTCGTGAAAGTCGGGTTCCTGATTTACGTGGCCGCCTGGCTGGCCTCGAAGCACGAATCAAAAGCCAAGACGTTGGAGGAAGGGCTTTTGCCTTTTTTGACTGTGCTGGGTCTTGTGGTGGCGCTTCTGATCTTCCAGCCGAATACGGGTTCGATGGCAGTCATATCAGGCATGGCGCTGCTCATGTATTTCGTGGCTGGTGCGCCGGTTATCTGGTTCGTAGTGTTGGGTTTTTCCTTCTTGAGTCTGGTCGCGTTGCTCATCAAGTTGACTCCGTATCGGGCGGCGAGGTTCATGACATTCTTGCATCCGGAACTTGATCCACAGGGCATAGGCTATCACATCAACCAAGCTTTTTTGGCCATCGGTTCGGGCGGGCTGTTCGGATTGGGATACGGCCATTCGCGTCAAAAATATCAATATCTACCCGAAGTCGCAGGTGACTCGATTTTTGCGGTGATGGCGGAGGAATTGGGTTTTTTCTTGTGTGCCGCTTTCATCGTCGCTTTAGCTTTTTTGATCCACCGTTGTTTCGTGATAGCGGCTGGTGCTAAGGATGAGTTCGGGCGTTTTTTGGCTACGGGCGTAGGGGCATGGTTCGCGATACAGGCTATATTGAATATTTCATCGATGATCGGCTTGATGCCGATGACCGGCGTCACCTTGCCGTTCGTCAGTTACGGCAGTTCCGCCTTCGTCGCTTTAGCCATGGGCGCAGGCATCGTCGCTTCGGTCTCGAAACAATCTAGCGTATGAAGATATTATTTTGCGGAGGGGGAACTCTCGGACCGGTAACGCCATTGATTGCGGTCTTGAGATGCATGCGCAGGATTAGGCCGGACGTGGAATTCGCATGGATCGGAACAGCAAATGGTCCGGAAGCCCCGTTCGTCGAGGCAGAAGGAGTCTCTTTCCATACGATACCGGTGGCTAAGTTGGCGCGTTATCCGAGCCGGAGCTGGTTGACTTTCCCTATCGATTACTTGAAAGCGCTTCGGGCGGCTAAGCGCATAATCGGGCACGAAAGACCTGACGCTGTTTTTTCGGCCGGCGGTTTCATGCAGGTTCCGGTGATGCGTGCTGCGGCCAGACTTGGCATCCCTTGTGCGATACACCAGCTGGATGCGACGCCGATACTCTCGAATAAAGCGGTGGCTAGGCTTTGCGCTGAAGTCACGGCCTCCTTCGCTTATCCTGGATCAAAACCGTTCGGTGCCAAGATACAGACGAAGAAGATCGCGACGCCGTGCCGCTTTTCAGGTGTGGAGCTGCCAAGCCGTGAGGAAGCGCGCGAGCGTTTGGGCTTGGAGTCGGAAAGGCCTGTTTTGTTCGTGACGGGCGGAGGGACTGGTGCGGCATCACTTAACGCAGCCATCGCTTCAATCGCTGATTCGCTTCTGTCCAAGATGCAGATCGTGCACCAGACGGGCAAAGGAAAGGCGATCGATCTTAAAAGGGACGGTTACCGACAGTACGAAACGTTGGATGAAGGCCAGATGCTCGCTGCGTATGTCGCCGCTGATTTGGTCGTTTCGAGGGCGGGCTTTGGTGCGCTTAGCGAACTCGCGGCGTTGCATAAAGCGGTAGTGGCGGTGCCTTTGCCGAACAGCCCGCAGCTGGAGAACCTAACGAAGTTGAAGGGTGCGTTGGCGGTTGTCGAACAAGATGATGGTTTCGGACAGCATCTTGGTCAAGAGATCATTGCTTTGATGGAAGATGAGGACGCACGTAAGGTTTTCGCTGAAGCACTGTCACATACCTTGCGCACGGATGACGGAACGGAACTGGCGAAACTCTGGCTAGGGTTGCTGAAGGGTTGACCGAACGAAAAAAACCATCTATCTTATCAGATGGTTCTTTGGTCAGCGTCAGTTCGGCGTTTCGCCGAGAAAGGTTTTCGAGATGCAGCGAGTCAGCTACACGGTCCGGAACGAAGATGTAAACGTGTGCCCCCCGAAGGGCGGCTTTCCTCTGGAACGCTTCAGGGATTTCATCGAGCGCATCGTACGCGAAGATCCGATCCTCCCGAGCGAACTCAAGGAGCTCGTTGGGTTTCTCTGCGACGACGATTTGATCGAGTCGCTCGGTCGAGCAGACCGGCGGCTGGTCAAGGACAGGATCAGGCCAGCGGTAAATTCCTGGCTCCAGCAGCAAGGAAAACGTCGGCGTGAAGAAAAGGCTGCCCTCGCTGCAGCCAACTGAAGACTTGCGGTTCGGATAGACATAAATGTGTGTCGTCCGGACCGTTGTTTGTTTTTGTATACGATAAAGCCCGGAAATTCCGGGCTTTATCGTTGGTGACGCGGGTGGGGATCGAACCCACGACCGTTGGCTTAAAAGGCCACTGCTCTACCGACTGAGCTACCGCGCCAGGCTGTGTCTAAGTCACGGATCCTGACGGTTCAAATGCGTGCAGGAATCCTACTTTTGCGCTAAAATGATATACGAAGTCAGGAATTTAATCAAGGCATGCCTGGCTTAAGAGCGAAGGGCGCGAATCGCCCATGTTATGCGCATTTACATGATTGGCGCAAAAGGCATACCGGCCGCGACATCACAGGGCGGCGGTATCGAGACGCATGTCGAAGAACTGGCCACACGGCTGGTCTCTTTAGGTCACGAGGTCAGCGTGTATGTCAGACCCTACGCGAATCCCCGTCGGATAAAGTCTTTCAAAGGAGTGGAGCTCATCACGTTGCCGACGGTAAAAAGGAAAAATCTTGATGCTTTGGTCCATACGTTTTTCGCTACGCTGCACGTGCTTTTCAAGCCGGCTGATGTCATCCATTATCACGGCGTCGGTCCTTCGACCCTGGCCTGGATACCGCGCCTGCTGAAAAGGAAGACGAAGATTGTGGTTACCTTCCATAGTCGCGACAGGTTCCATGAGAAATGGCGCTGGTTCGCGAAAGCATATCTGGCATTCGGGGAATGGACGGCTGTATTCTTTCCGCATACCACCGTGGCCACTTCCCATTCGATACAGCTGTTCTGCCGGAATAAATTCAACAAGCACGTCTGGTACATACCGAACGGCGTAGATATCCCGAAAAAGCTGCCTGGATTAGACGAACTCAAGAAGTTCGGTCTTGAAAGCGGCGGCTACTTCTTTACGTTGTCGCGCTTCATACCGCATAAAGCGATCGAGGATGCGATCATCGCATTCAAGTCGGTGCTGACCGACAAGAAGTTGTTGATCATAGGGTTCGCAGGAGACAACTCTGCCGAGCAGCGCTATGAAAAAAAACTGAAGGCCGCGGCTTTAGGTGACGACAGGATCATCTTTTCCGGCAGACAAACGGGTGAGACCCTGAAACAACTGATCGCGAATTCCTATGCGATGATCCATCCCTCGAGATCGGAGGGCCTGTCCGTATCCGTATTGGAGGCGATGTCCTTCGCGAAACTCGTGATAATGAGCGATATACCCGAGAATCTTGAGCTGATAGACCACTCGGGCGTCTCCTATAAATCAGGCGACATCGGTGGATTGAAGAACGCGCTTGATTATGTCTTAGCGGATCCTAAAATGACGGAAGAGCGAGGAAAAAGGGCGAGAGAATCGGCTATCCGTCTGTTTTCTTGGGATTCGGTCGTAAGCCGGACGGAAGCCGTGTATGCCGCATTAAAAAATATATGAATCTGAATTCAGGACTGAATAAAATCGCGCAGCGTTATGCTCTGGCGGAGAAAAAGAAAAGGGAGCTGCGCGAATTATCCGCCAAGCTGCAGAAGATCTCGAAGCAGATAATCTTTTCATTGCACCGAGGAAAGAACGATGAGGCGATGAAGCAATCATCAGAAGCGGAAGTGTTGATGAAGGGCGGTTTGTCGTTGATCAAGAAGGAGCGCCTGATCGAGGATGAGGGAGCTTGGCGTGCGGCAACCGAAGAAATGCTGGAAGCGAATCTGTTTTTGAATGCGGTACTGGGCGAAGATATCCTGGATCTGGAGGATAGGCCCGAAGACCCTTTGATCATGATCGGCGCGCTGTCTGATCTGATCGGCGAGTTGGTCCGTTACAGCATATCTTGCGCGACGAACAAGAATAACGCTGAAATCATCCGTGTGGCGAAAATCGCGGATAAAGTGTTCGAGATGCTCTTGTCTTTAGACGCTACGGGTTATGCGAGGACGAAAGTCGACCAAGCACGCCAGCACATACGTAAGCTGGAAGAGATAAAATACGACCTAAGCTTCAACGTATGATCAAACTTGCCGCAGCAGCGATCGTCGCCGCATATAACGAAGAGCCGACGATCGGGCAGATAGTGAAGACGCTTGCGGGCTCTAACCTTTTCAGGGATGTCGTCGTCATCAGCGATGGCTCGACAGACGCGACGGCGGAGAAAGCGGTCGCCGCCGGAGCCACCCTGGTGCACCAGCTACCGTGGAAGCACGGCAAGGGTGCTGCGATGATGCATGGCGTGGCGCACACGGATGCGCCGATCCTGTTCTTTCTCGATGCGGATCTGAAAGGTCTGGAGCAGAGACATCTCGAGTCGTTACTCCTGCCGGTGCTAAAGGGTGAATGCGACATGAGCGTGGGTTTGCGGGACAGGGGAGCGTGGTTGACTGCGTTGACGAAGTTCTTGCCGTTGATCAGCGGTGAGCGCGTCCTGAACCGGAAGATATTCGAGGATATACCGGATAAGTACTTAAGAGGTTTCATGGTGGAGACGGCTTTGAACTACTATTGCCGGATCCATAAGCTCAAGGTTTGCCGACGAAAGATGCATGGCTTGAACATGCGGAAGAAGATGCAGAAGGTCGGAATCATCAAGGGAGTAAAAGAATATGTCGTCATGGCGGTCCAGATGCTGCGTGCCGTCCTGATACTAAGATACGGGAAGCTGAAGGGGGATTTCAGTTAGGCTTGACGCGTTTGAGGCGGGGTGATAGATTCATACAATTCATACTTTTCATACTATGCCAAAGAAACCAGCAATCGCCAAAGGAGAGATGATCGGCACAGTCGTTGTGGGTGAACGAGGGCAGATTGTGATACCGAAGAATTTTCGGGAAACCATGGGGATCAGACAAGGCTCCAACCTGATGGTCGTTTCGCATGGCAACGGGGTGTTGATGCTTGTACCGACTGAAATGATGAAAGGTCTTCTGGATAAGATGAGCGACAAATTATCGAAATTGAACGAAAAATAGAATATGGCGTTACCTAAGATACTGAAGAAGAAGAGCACATACATCGTCCTGGCTATCATCTTAGTCATCGGTGTCTGGTATATGTATAGCCGAAGCCAGTCGGGTAAGATCGTTTACGAGACGGCGCCGGTCGAAAAAAGATCCTTACAGCAAACCGTCGAAGTGACGGGTGAAATCAAACCCGCGGCGCGGATAGATTTAGCGTTCAAGAATTCGGGTACTATCCAGGCCGTGAACGTAAAAGTCGGCGATGTCGTCAAGACGGGGGATGTCCTGGCTGAATTGGAAGGACAAGATCCGCATTTCGCGGTGCAGAGCGCCAAAGCTGCGCTGTCGGTCGCGCAGGCGAACCTGAATTCTCGTTTAGCGGGTGAGACGAAACAGAGCGTTCATGTCGCGGAGACGCAGGTCGATCAAGCCCAGGCGGCATATGATAAAGCCGTGTCTGACTTGGATTCGGTCAAGAAAACGACAGCTGATTCGATAAGGACGGCGGAAATCGCGTTATCAACTGCGAAGAGCAATTTGGACAATCAGGGGGCGATAGTAACGCAGAACATCCAGAACGCATACGACTCGGCCAAGACGACGCTGCTCACGGCGCTTGGACCGCTGCAGACCGGTTTGACTGACGGCGATGATGTCACCGGTGTCGATGATACGGCGACTAACCAGAATTACGCCTCCTTGCTCGGATATCTTGATTTCGGTTCCATGGAAAGGGCGAAGAGCAGCTATCGAGTAGCCAAGCAGTCTAAATCGACGGCCGAAACGGCGGTAAAGGCCCTGAATAGCGCCTCGACCAAGGAGCAGATTAGTGCGGCCGCGGATTTGGTTTCGGTGGCCATAAACGACGTGCAGACGTACCTGACTGATGTCCAAAAAGTGCTCTCGGCTTCTTTGACGAGTTCTTATTTCACATCCACCGATTTATCTTCGAAGAAGACAGCGATTGATGCGGATAGGACTAGCGTTTCGGCTCAAGACTCTACGGTCCTTGCCGCAAAACAAGCGATCCTGAATACGGAATTGACCAAGACGCAGACGATCGACCAGCTGCAGAACGCCTACAGCAGCGCGCAGCTCGCATACGATACGGCAAAAACAAACGCTGAAGTACAGTTGAAATCCGGAGAGGTCAATGTCCAGATTCAAGCAGCTGCTGTTGAAGCCGCGAAAGCCACTTTGGATCTGAAGCGTTCGGGGCCGCGCGAAGTCGATGTGGCGCCGTTACGCGCCGCAGTCGAACAAGCGAACGTCGCTTACCAGAAAGCGTTGCAGGATCTGACCAACGTCCAGATAGTTTCGCCAGTCAACGGAACGATATCAGAAGTCGTACCTGACGTAGGCGAGCAGATCACCATGAACGTCGCAGCGATAAAGATGATCGGCACTGAATCATACGACATCGAAGCGAAAGTGCCGGAAACAGATATCCCGAAGATAGAGGTCGGGCAAAGCGCGACGATCACGCTTGATGCTTTCGGAGACGAGGTGAAATTCAAGGGTACGGTCACGGCCAAGGACCCAGCGGAAACCAAAGTACAGGATGCCGTGTATTACAAGATAAGGGTTCAGATCGAGCCGAACGGGCATGAAGTCAAGCCGAGCATGACGGCGAACGTCACGATTTTGACGGGCGAAGTGAAGGACGCTCTGGTGATTCCGTTACGCGCCATACGGACGATCAACGGAAGCGGGCAGCGTACGGTGCGGGTGCTTAAAGCAGGCGATGTACCGGAAGATCGTAACGTGACCATCGGCCTGAAGGGCGATGAAGGCAGGGTCGAAGTACTGTCGGGTCTGGAGGAAAAAGAGGCGGTCATCTTGTCGGAGAAGAAATAAGCACATGCCAGACGTCATCAAGGTCGAAGACCTAAAAAAAAGTTACTTCAACGAGGAACTCGAGACCCCGGTCCTGCATGGGATAAGTTTCACCGTGCCCAAAGGGCAATTCCTTTCGATCATGGGTCCATCGGGTTCGGGCAAGTCCACCTTGATGCATATCTTGGGTTTTTTGGATGGACTGACGGGGGGCAGGTACCTTTTTGAAGATAAAGACGTATCGACATTGGATGAGGATCAGTTGGCGCGTATGCGCGGCGAGAACGTAGGTTTTATTTTTCAGGCGTTCAATCTGTTGCCTAAGACGTCGGTGCTGGACAACGTCATGTTGCCTTTATTGTATTCGGACGTACCGGCGAGCAAGAGAAAAGCTTTAGCCATGGAAGCCATCGAATCCGTCGGCTTAGGTCATCGCGTAAACAATCTTTCGAACCAGCTTTCGGGCGGTGAGAGACAACGCGTCGCCATCGCGCGGGCTTTGATCCGTAAACCGCCGGTGATTTTTGCCGATGAGCCGACGGGAAACCTGGATTCAAAATCCGGTGCCCAGGTGATGGAGATCCTGCAGCATCTGAACATGAAGATGGGACATACGATCATCCTGGTCACGCATGAGACATATACTGCGGAACACGCAGAGCGCATCATTAAGCTTAAGGACGGACTTCTTTTGAGCGACGAGACGGTCAAGCATCGCTGCTTGAGCACGGGCGATTTGACTAAATAGGTTATGCAATATTCAGACCTGGTCCAAAGCTCCTGGAAAAGCTTGCTCCGGACCCGCGGCAGGTCTGTTTTGACGATGCTCGGTATCGTCATCGGCATCGCGGCCGTAATTTTGGCTCTGTCGATCGGGGAATCCGCGCAGCGTTTTATACTGTCGCAGATTTCAGTCTTCGGTCCGGACAAATTGATCGTCCATCCCGGTTCTAAATCCATGTCAGAGCTGCAGAGCGCGACGCCGTTCGTCGACCAAACGTTGGAGTTCAAGGACATCAAGAGGCTGCGGAAAGAGCCGTGGATCGATATGTTGTCGGCCGAGGTCATGCAGACCGACTTGATCAAAGCCGGCGACGTCAACAAATCGATTACCGTCATCGGTACGTTTCCGGACGAAATACGCATCGGCGGTTATTCGATGGCTGCCGGAGAATTCATCTCCGACGCGGATGTCGATAGCCACGCGAAAGTAGCGGTTTTGGGAAGCGCGATCGCGGACGAGATCTTTGGGCAAGAGGAAGCGGTGGGAAAGAGGATAAAGCTCGGGACTACGAGTTATCGCGTCATAGGCGTCGTCAAGGAAGCGGGTACGCAGTTCTTCACCAACCTGGACGAACTCGTCTATCTTCCTGGCACTACGCTCTTGGATGTCTATCACAAGAAATTTTTCGAATATTTTATCGTAAAAACGCAGCTGCCGTTGCCTGAAGCGATGAGCAGGCTGGAGATCATCATGCGCGAAGCGCATAACATTGATAATCCGACGGGCGATCTGACGAAGGATGATTTTTTCGTCATGACGGCCGAGGATGCAGTCAAGATGGTGGAGCAGATTACGTCAGTTCTGCAGATATTGTTGACGGCCATCGCGGCGATATCGCTGGTAGTCGGTGGGATCGGAATCATGAACATCATGTTCGTCAGCGTGACGGAGCGCATAGCCGAGATAGGTTTGCGTAAGTCGATCGGCGCGAAATATAAGGATATTCTCCGCCAGTTCCTCATGGAAGCGGTGATTTTGACCATGGCAGGCGGCGCGATCGGTTTTTTGACCGGTTCTTTCCTGGCTTGGTTGGCGATACAGATCATCAATCATTACCAACCGGGTTGGACTTATCTGATTTCGTGGAACGGCGCTTTGTTGGGTTTCAGCGTTTCGACGATCATCGGCGTGGTTTTCGGCTATTTGCCGGCACGGAAAGCGGCGAAGCTCCATCCGATCGAAGCCCTAAGGCACGAATAATATGAGATTCAGGGATACGATCCGTTTGAGTTTCCACAGCCTGATGGTGAATAAGAGTCGGGCTGTCTTGACGATGTTGGGCATCATCATCGGAGTCGCGTCCGTCATCCTGATGTTGTCGGTAGGACGCGGCGCAGAAAAATATATCTTATCGCAAGTCGCGTCGTTCGGTTCTGACCTGCTTTTCGTGAGGAATGGACCTGGTGACGGAAAACAGGGGGCGGGTCCGCCGACCACGAGCGTTAAGCAGGTCTTGACCATGGATGACTACAAGAAAATCCGACAGCAGAGTTGGGTCACGGCAGCCGGAGCAAACATCTATTCGAGTCTGGTCGTCGAATACCAGGGCAGCAACTATACGACACAGATCAGCGGTACCACCGAATCGGACATCATCATCTTCAATACGGAAATCGAGAGCGGTTCTTTCATGACCTCGGATGACATAGATTCGAAGGCCCATGTCGCCGTACTGGGACACGACATCGCCCAGGATCTGTTTGGTAATGAGGATCCGCTGAATAAAAGGATCAAGATAAAGAAGGTCTCTTATCGCGTAATCGGCGTGATGAAAACAGCCGGAACGAAATTCTTCACCAATCTGGATCGGCAAGTCTATACGCCTGTCACCACGTTAATGCAGCAGCTGAACATCGAGCGTCTCCAATTCATGACGGTGAAGATCGGCAATACTCCTCCGGCAGAAGCCCAAGAGAGGATAAGGATATTGCTGCGCGAGCAGCATAAGCTCGATAACCCGACGGGAGATTTGGCGAAAGATGATTTTTTTGTGGCTACGCAGGAAGACACGATGGAGCGTGCTGGCATCATCGGTACCATCTTGCAGATACTGTTGACTTCGATAGCGGCGATATCGCTGGTCGTCGGTGGCGTAGGCATCATGAACATCATGTATGTGACGGTCACGGAGAGGACGAGGGAAATAGGGCTGCGTAAAGCCATCGGCGCGAAATCTTCCGACGTGCTCAAACAGTTCCTGTATGAAGCGATATTATTATCTGTCCTGGCAGGTTTCGCGGGGGTGGTGATTGGTGTAGGGGTTTCATATTTGGGGATACTACTGCTCCAGTCGATGCAATCCGCGGGTTGGACTTTTGAGATGCCTTGGTTCGGGATACAGCTTGGTTTCGGAGTTTCGGCGGCCATAGGGATTTTCTTCGGTTATTTTCCGGCACGCACAGCGGCAAAGTTGAATCCGATTGAGGCGTTGCGGTACGAATAGATTTTGTCCAAAATAAGGATTTTTCAGGCACTTGACTGGCAATCAAGTGCCTTGTATGCTAATTAGCACTTGAGAATGAAGAGTGCTAATCAGCATAAACGATGGAACCGAAACTGAAAAAAGTCCTACTGAACGTCATAGAAGATGTGATCAAGACGGGTGAACCGGTGGGATCACAACGTTTGGTTGAGGAGTACGGGATGGAGGTCAGCTCGGCGACGATCAGGAATTGGTTCGCGGAGCTCGAGGAGTTGGGATATCTGACGCAGCCATATACTTCTTCGGGCCGGTTGCCGACGGAGCAGGGTTACCGACTTTATGTCGATGAGCTGATGCCGAAGCGAGCAGCCACCAAAAAAGACTGTCAGGCGGTCGAATCGATCAATTCCGGTGAGAATGATTTCGAGTCGCGCATCAAGGAATCCGCCAAGTGCATCGCCGCAGCGGTCGACAATGCGGTGATCGTCGGTCTGCATAAGGACGACACTTACTATACCGGTCTGACGCATCTTTTCGCCCAGCCGGAATTCGACGAGATGAGGAGCGTGCTCAACCTTGGCGCCCTGTTGGATTCGCTGGATGGGATGATAGGCCGGGTGAAAAGACAAGAATTCATCGAGCCGACCATAAGACTCGGCAAGGAGTGTCCGTTCGGATCGATGTGCGGTTCGGTTATGGTGACGTTGGATCAAGGCGTATTTTTCGCGATCCTCGGTCCGATGCGTCTCGATTACCCGTACGCCAAAGCCCTATTAGTCAATCTGAAGAACAATTTGAAGTGAATATGGATGAGCGCGAAGTGAGTAATGAAGAGGTGTCGTCCGAAAGTAAACGTGTGGACGAGGAGAATGATTGCCGTTGCGCCGAATACCTATCCGGTTGGAAGAGAGCGCAGGCCGATTACGCCAATCTGAAAAGACAGACCGATAAAGAGAAGGCCGAATTCGCCCTTTACGCGAACGAAAAGCTCTTGAACAGGCTTCTTCCGGCTATCGATCAATTCGAGATGGCCTTGGCTTTCACTCCGGTGCTGAAAGGACTTCAGGAGGAGGACAAGAAAAAGTTCGACAATTGGATAAGCGGGATCGAGGCGGTCAGGGCATCCTGGGAAACGGTCTTCAAGGACATCGGCCTGGAGAAGATTATGACCGAAGGCCTATTCGACCCGCTGGTGCATGAGGCGGTTTCGGAAGAACCGACGGATGACGCGGCTGAAGGGACTGTGCTTAGATGCCTTCAATCTGGCTGGCGTCTGAACGGCAAACTCTTAAGGCCGGCTCGCGTAGTCGTCGCTCGGGCTAAGACGACATAGATACCTATCCAGTAATCAACAAACCTAAAAAATATGTCACTCATCAAATGGTCAAATTTCTTCGAACCTTTCGATAACTTCGACAAATATTTCGACGGTCTGCCGGCTGCAGTTAACCAACAGAACGGGCTGGTGCCGGCGATCGATGTGTATGAGAAGGAAAGCACGCTGGTCGTAGAGACGGCCTTGCCCGGTGTCGATCCGAAGAACGTTGAGATATCCATCGAGGGCGGGATGCTGACGATCAGCGGAAGTACGGAGCGGAAAACAGAAATCGATGAGAAGGATTACTACCGCAAAGAGATCCGCCAGGGTCATTTCCGCCGGCAGCTCTCTTTGCCCCAGGGCGTCGATGAGAGCGAAGCGAAAGCGTCTTTCAAAGGCGGCATCCTCACCATCGAGCTGAAGAAGAAAGAACTCACTAAACCAAAGAAGATAACGATCGAACTGAAGAAAGAAGATAAATAAAACTATGTCAAAGATTTTAGGGATAGACTTGGGCACGACCAATTCGTGCATGGCGATCGTCGAAGGCGGACAGCCGAAGATCCTGGAGAATTCAGAAGGCGCGAAGACCACGCCGTCGATCGTCGCTGTATCAAAAACAGGGGAGCGTTTGGCTGGGCAAGTGGCGAAACGTCAGGCCGTCGTCAATCCGGAGAATACGGTGTTCAGCGTCAAACGACTCATCGGACGCCGTTGGGATGATGCGGAAGTACAGCGTGATCTCAAGTGGTTGCCGTATAAGATTACGCAGAAGGGCGACGGACTGCGCGTCGTCATGGGAGGCAAGGAACATTCTCCGGAAGAAGTTTCTGCCATAATCCTGCAGAAACTCAAAGCGGATGCGGAAGCCCGTTTGGGTGAGAAGATAACGGAAGCAGTGATCACTGTCCCCGCGTATTTTGATGATTCACAACGCCAGGCGACGAAGGTCGCGGGCGAAATCGCGGGTTTGAAAGTCTTGCGCATCATCAATGAGCCGACGGCTGCTGCTTTGGCTTACGGCTTTGATCGTAAGAAAGATGAGAAAGTGATCGTGTACGACCTCGGAGGAGGTACGTTCGACGTATCGGTACTTGAAATCGCGTTCGATGCGACGACGAACCAGAATACGGTCGAGGTCAAGGCGACTAATGGAGATACGCATTTGGGCGGAGATGATTTTGACCAGAAGATAATCACCTGGATCGTGGACGAGTTCCGTAAACAGGAGGGTATCGATCTGTCGAAAGATAATCTGGCTCTGCAGCGCATCAAGGAAGCGGCAGAAAAAGCCAAGATAGAGCTCTCGAGCTCGATGGAGACCGAAGTCAACCAGCCTTTCATCACGAGCGACGCTAACGGTCCGAAGCATCTGATGCTGAAGTTGTCGCGCGCCAAACTCGAAGAGTTGGTCGGCGGTTTGGTCGAACAGACCCTGGTGCCTTGCCGCAAAGCTTTGGCGGATGCGAAGTTGTCGACATCGGACATAAACGAAGTCATCTTGGTGGGTGGCATGACGCGTATGCCTCTGGTCCAGCAGACGGTCGAGAAATTTTTCGGCAAGAAAGCCAATATCTCGGTCAATCCGGACGAAGTGGTCGCCGCCGGTGCAGCGGTCCAAGCAGGAAATCTGCAAGGCGACATCAAGGGCGAGCTGCTTTTGCTTGACGTGACGCCGTTGTCGCTGGGTATCGAGACGATGGGTTCGGTCATGACCAAGATCATCGAACGTAATACAACAATCCCGACCTCAAAGTCGCAGATTTTCTCTACCGCAGCGGATGGACAGACGTCGGTGGAAATCCATGTGTTGCAGGGCGAGCGCGAGATGGCGGTCGATAACCGTTCGCTTGGCCGTTTCACGCTATCGGGTATTCCGACTGCACCTCGTGGCGTCCCGCAGATTGAAGTAAGTTTCGACCTCGATGCGAACGGCATCTTGTCCGTCAAGGCTTTGGATAAGGCGACGAATAAAGAACAGAAGATCGTCATTACGGCTTCGACCAACCTTTCGAAAGACGATATCGAGAAGATGAAGAAAGAAGCGGAGCTGCATGGCGAAGAAGACAAGAAGAAGCGTGAGCTCATCGAAGCCAAGAACATGGCCGAAAGCATGATCTATACGACCGAAAAGATGATGAAGGAGGCGAAGGATGTGAGCGAAGATGACCGCAAGGCGGTCGAGGAAAAGCTGGAAGCTCTGAAGAAAATCAAGGACACGGACGACGTCGAAGCCATCAAGAAAGCTGGAGACGAATTGGCAACGGCTGCGCAGAAAGTCGGCGAAGCTATGTACAAGAAACAGCAGAACGACAGCGCGACGGTCGAAAACGAACCGAAACAGGGAGAGCAGACACAAACAGAAGACAAGAAAGACAGACCGGAACCGCAAGAAGGGGAGTTTAAGCAATAAAACTGTACGGTCGGCAAGGCGCTTCGCTTGCTGCGGAACTCGCTCGCAGGATTGTTCAGGGCTCGCTCAGACAGTCCTCGCTGCGCTCAGCGCCTTGCCGACCGTACGTAAAAAAAGAGAATCATATGTCAGATGAACAAAAACAGCCGCAACAGATTACGGTGAACGCCGACCCGAAGGACATGAAGGGCCATTACGCCAACGCGTTTTCAGTCACTTCGCAAGAACGAGATGTAGTCGTAGACTTCTTGAGCCACGTGAATGCGCATGGCGTCAACCAAGCACAACTTGTTTCGCGCATCTTCATGAACCATTTCGCGGCGCGCGATTTGATCGCGACGTTGCAGAAGACTTTGGAGCAGTGGGAGAAGTTGCGGTACGAAAGATCGATTTCTACAAATGAAAAAATTTAACATAAGCGTTGTTTAACTATGTCAGATCTACATATAGTGTCTGGACTATTAATCCTCATTGGGTTGAGCTCGGCACTGCTATCTAGGAAGATTGAAAAAAAATATAAGGAAATGAATGAAAAACTGGATAACCAAACAGAAACGTTAACAAAAATGATCAACGATACGCGAGAACGTAAATAAATTTTGTGGTGATGAATAACTCGTTTTGAGTTGGAACAAATGTCCAAAGACTACTACAAAATTTTAGGCGTCGAAAAGACCGCCACTGACGATGAGCTTAAAAAGGCGTTCCGTCGTTTGGCGCATGAGCATCATCCGGATAAGGGCGGCGATCAGCAGAAATTCAAGGACATCAACGAGGCTTATCAGGTCTTGGGCGACAAGGAAAAGCGTGCGAAATACGACCGCTTCGGTTCGGCTGCATTCGAGCAGGGCGGATTCGGTGGTGGCCAAGGCTTTGGTGGAGGATTCGGGGGATTCCAAGATTTTCAAGGTGGGGTCAATTTTGAGGACTTGGGAGATCTGGGCGACATCTTGGGCGGCATGTTCGGGTTCGACGGTGGACGCGGCGGGCAAAGAGTGAAGCGTGGTCGCGATATCGAGACAGAATTGGTAATTGATTTCCTTGAAGCGGCGCATGGTGCCAAGAAGCAGATCAAGCTGTATAAGAATTCGGTCTGTGCCGTGTGCCAAGGTACTGGCGCGGAACCTGGGTCAAAGATGGAGACGTGTAAGACGTGTAATGGCAAGGGCCAAGTCCAGAAGACGGCGCGGACGATTTTTGGTGCGATCCAATCAGCTGTCACATGTCCGGAGTGCCAAGGGCAAGGTCAGCGACATACGATAGATTGTAAGCACTGCTCGGGTGCGGGTATCGAAAAAACGACTAAAGAATATTCAGTCGATGTCCCAGCTGGTATCGATGATGGCGAGGCGTTGAAATTGAATGGCGAGGGAGAATATCCGGGTGTTGGAGGAAGGCCAGGGGATCTGTTCGTCAGGATCCGCGTCAAAGCGCATGGCACGTTCAGCCGTGAAGGACAGAATGTGTTATCTACGGCCGAAATACCTTATTCGACGCTGCAGTTGGGCGGTGAGGTGATGATAGACACAGTCGATGGGCCGGGAAGCCTTAAGATACCCGAAGCCACGACCTCGGGTACGGTATTCAAGCTGCATGCCAAAGGATTCCCATATCTGCGCGGCCACGGCAGGGGCGATCATCTGGTGACGATCCAAGCGAAAGTCGAGAAAAAAATCACTCACGAACAGAAGAAGGCATTGGAAGAGCTGAAAAAGACGGGGTTGTAGGTTTATTTTGTTGTTTTAGTGGTATAATGAACCCATTATGGATCAAATAATGGGTTATTTAAGCTCTTTGAATTGGTCGGCTCCGAGTTGGGATTTGTTCATCCTGCTTTTTTTCGTGATAGGTGCGCTGCTTTACGGCTTGTCTTTAGGTCGAGACAGGGTGATCGTGATATTGGTTTCGGTCTATATGGCGTTAGCGGTGGTGTCGAGCACTCCGCTCTTGAATAAGATCAATTTCCAACTTCACGTCAACGATAATTACGTCTTACGCATCACTTTTTTCGTCGGGATATTCGTAGCGCTTTTTTTCCTGCTGTCGCGCAGCGCTCTGCTGAAGACGATCGGCGGATCGAACGCTCCTGGTTCGTGGTGGCAGACCATCCTGTTCAGCATCCTGCAGGTCGGCTTGCTTATCAGTATCACTTTGAATTTTTTGCCTCAAGAGATCACGCAGGGTCTGTCTGCTGGCACGAAGAGTATTTTCATGAGCGACAATGGACGCAGCGCATGGATGGTGCTGCCGATCGTGCTGATGGCGTTGGCTCCGAAGAGCAAAGGAACTGATACGGTCTGAAACGAAAACCTCCGGCCTTAGACCGGAGGTTTTTTTGATTGACTTGATTATTCAGCTGGAGTGATGTCGATCTCAACCGCCGTTATCTCGGCCTCGAGCCTTAGATTTTTGTCGCTAGTGATGCGAATGGTGTCTCCGACCTTGATGTCAGAAAAGCTCGCGGCCTGAAGAGATGTGGGGGATGGAGGGATCGTGTTACCTTCGGCCGTCGGTTTGAAAGCGGACAGTTCTTCGTGGAACTTGGCTTGGTCTTTCGGTACGATCTTTACGACTTTAGTCGTGGCCGTATTCTTTATGGTGCGTAGGTCGCTGACTCCGTCGATGGTTTCATCGGTGCCGAAGGTGGTCTGTTCGATGACGACACTGTCTCCTGCGACGCTTGTTACCTTGCCGGAAATTATGTCGCTGTCCAGACCGATCATCGGACATATGGCGGCATATTTTTCTCGTGCCTTCAGGAAGCCTTCGCGATACGCATCTTCAGCTGATTTGCCGCCGGCGAGAGGATTGGGCAGCGGCGTGTTGATGTCGAGCGCATTCAGCGCCACCAGGATGAAGGCAGTGATGACTAAAATGATGGCTAAGGCCGTAAGGATGTAACGGCTGGTTGATTTTTGTCCGTCCATATTATTGTCTGCAGTATAGCACTTTTCAGGGAAAGGCGGGAATATTGCCATATGCTTGTCGGTGACATAACTTATGCCTCATGACTGAATACGATGTGGTGATCGTCGGGGCAAGTTTTTCCGGGCTGTCGCTTGCGTTACATCTGCCTCGTCAGTTGAGAGTTTTGGTCCTGGAGACGAAACCGTCGGTCGGATCAAGCGTCGAGTCGACGGGTCTGGTCACGGAAAAAACCAGGCAAGAATTCCTTCAGTTCTTCGATATCGACAGCTATATCACTAATCCGATAAAAAGGATCTGCGTCGTGGCGCCTGATTTCAAGACGTCGTTCGAATCCATGACCGAAGAGCCCTGGATTTATCAGACAGACACAAGGGGATTGGTGCAGGCTATGGCGCAAAAGCTGTCCGAGAACGTAGTTTTGAAGACAGGAGCATTCGTTCTCGCGACGGAAAAGGACGGCGAGGATTATTCGGTCAGGTTCAAGGAAGGTGACGACCAGATGCAGGCACGCTGCAGATTCTTGGTGGGCGCAGATGGGGGACGATCTAGAGTGGCAGAGAGCTTAGGCTTGGGCCGCAACAAGAAATTCCTTTTCGGCTACGAAAAGGTCATAAAAGGAAAGATACTTTTAGGCGGCAAACCGGATGAAACGATATATCACTATTGGTTCGGTGATTTTTCTTTGGGTTACGGAGGTTGGATGTCGCCGACGAAAATGCTGGACGGGGATTTTATCCGCATCGGTTTGGCCAAGAAATCGCAAGATATGGCGGAGGCCGTGAGCTTGTTGGATAAATTCGTGCAGCGCCTCATCGATCTCGGGCATATCGAGGTGAACGGAACGAGGGCGGATTATGCGTTCGGCGGTTTTATACCGATTGGAGGGATAGTCGATAAGCCAAGCTGCGATTCGGCTTTGCTGATCGGCGATGCGGCAGGGATGTGTGGAGCTTTCGCGGCTGATGGCATAAAGGGTTCGTTAGTTTCGGCCAAAGTCGCTGCGGGTCTGATTAAGGATTATCTGGAGGGGAAAAAGACGGTTTTGGACGATTATCATCGGACGATCGAGAAGAAATCAGGCTTGATCGGTTATTACAGGCGGCAGCTTCGTTATCGCATGCTGTGGAATGTGATGAAGCGGAATGATACGTTTTTCGCTATGTATCGGATCATCGAAGCAGAAAAAGACGGTTTCCTGGGACAATTCTGCGACAGTAAGGATAAGCGTAAAAGCCTGGTTTTCGTCGTCTTGAAACTGAAGCATCTCCCGGCTTTGATGGGCTATTCGTTCTTGTTGTTGCGGGATTTTTTGTTCAGATGATTCCGTCGACATACGGCCATTGTGGGTATTCGCCCGTGGGATTATCATGTGTCGCATGGCAGCGACGAATTTTGATGTCATAAAATTATTCTATAGTCACATCAAAAAATACAGGTGGCTTTTTTTGCTGGCGGTTTTTTTCAGCCTGCTGGTCAATACTTTCGATTTAGCGGCGACTTGGCTCTATAAGGTATTGGTCGATATATTGTCGGCATCGGGTCCGGCGTCGTCACAAGACCGCGCCAATGATGCGTTCATGGTTTTGGCGCTGATCATCTTGGGTAGGGTCGCGTTTCAAGGATCGTGGCGCATGATCGAGATAGCGGTCGTCAAATTGGAATCGAGCGTGATGGCTGACATCTCATTGATGGCCTTCACTTACGTCGAGCGGCATTCGTATCAGTTCTTCTCAAACCAGTTCACTGGTTCGTTGGTGCGTAAGGTCAGCAGATTGGTCAGAGCGTTCGAAGACCTGACCGATAGGTTGATTTTCCATCTGCTCCCGCAGGCCTTGCTGGTCATCGGCGCGCTGGTGATCACGACATATAAGCAGCCTTACATCGGTTTGACGCTATCGATTTGGGTCGTGGTCTTCATCCTGATAAACATCCTGATGTTCAAGAGGGTCCAGAAATACAACATCCAGAGTTCGGAGAAGGATTCGGAGGTCACCGGAGCGATGGCTGATTCGTTCTCGAATAACGTCAGCGTCAAGATGTTCTCGCGTTACGCTTACGAGGAGAACCGCTTCAAAGGCATCCTGGACGAGTGGAGGAAAATCACGGTCAAGGCTTGGAATACGAGCAACCTGAACAGGGCTTTGAGCGCGACGACTTTTATCTTCGTCGAACTCGGTGTGATGTATTATTCGTTGCGTTATTACGCCTTAGGCCAATTGACCATCGGCGACGTAGTGATGTTCCATGGCTATCTCTTCACCTTGATAGGCAATCTGTGGAATCTCCAAAGCTTGATGAAGGGCATATTCCAATCGTTCTCCGACGGACGCGAAATGATGGATCTGCTCGTCATGCCGCATGAGATACAGGACGTGAAACGCGCCAAGAGATTGAAAGTCGAACAGGGCGGAATCGTATTCGACGAAGCCGTGTTCAGCTATAGCCAGACGCGAACGGTCCTGAAGGATTTGAGCCTGGACATCAAACCCGGCGAACATGTCGCGCTCGTCGGACCGTCGGGCTCGGGCAAATCGACCATCGTGAAGCTGCTTTTCCGTTTTTACGATCTGGACAGCGGCAAGATATCGATCGACGGACAGGATATCGCCAAGGTCACTCAAGACTCTTTGCGTGAATACGTTTCGCTCGTGCCGCAGGATCCCGTGCTGTTCCATCGGACGTTGATGGATAATATCCGTTACGGGAGGTTGCAGGCGACGGATGAAGAGGTGATTGCTGCTGCGAAAAAAGCCAATTGTCACGAGTTCATAGAGCAGCTGGCGGATGGATATAAGACTTACGTGGGCGAACGCGGCATCAAACTTTCCGGTGGAGAGCGCCAGCGTGTCGCGATAGCGCGCGCTATCCTGAAGAACGCTCCGATCCTGGTGTTGGACGAAGCGACATCGTCGCTTGATTCCGAGTCTGAAGCGTTAATCCAAGATGCACTGCTGAAACTCATGAAAGGCAGGACCACGATAGCCATCGCACATCGGCTTTCCACCATCATGCAGATGGATAGGATCGTCGTCATGCAGAATGGGCGGATAATAGATCAGGGAACGCATGAGATGCTGTTAGGCAAAGAGGGGATGTATCAGAAGCTGTGGAATATCCAAGCTGGTGGGTTTTTGAAATGAGGTGAAAGTTTTCCATAATAAAATCCGGCGTGTGCCGGATTTTATTATGGTCGGGCTAGTGGGACTCGAACCCACGGCCTCGTCGTCCCGAACGACGCGCGCTACCAACTGCGCTATAGCCCGAATATCAATCGCTGCCAGATATTAGCAAACAAAGGGTCTACTGGCAAGGCTTGATGAAATGCCAAAAAGGACATAACCTAGCTTCATTATGCCAGGACAAATCAAGCATCTTGCGATCATCATGGACGGCAATCGACGTTGGGCCAAAGAGCGGGGGATGCCCGGGATAGCGGGGCACAAAGCTGGCTACGAACGCCTAAAGGAAATTGCGGAAGCAACTTTTGAAAGGGGGATTGATGTCTTGTCGGTTTTTGCGTTCTCGACCGAGAATTGGAGACGTTCAGCAGAAGAAGTGGGGTATCTGATGGAGCTTTTCGAGCTCGCTTTGACGAAGGACTTCCTGCAATTCGCGGATAAGGGCATTAGGCTAAAAGTCATCGGGAGGCGCGAAGGTCTTTCCCGAAAAATAGTCGAGGCTATCGATGACATCGAAGCGCAAACGGAGAAGAACGATAAAGGCACCTTAGCCGTCTGCATCAATTACGGAGGAAGAGCGGAAATCGTCGATGCCTGCAAGAAAATCATAGCGGACGGACTATCGGTGGATGAAGTCGATGAGAGTGCGATAACCTCACGGATGTATTGGCCAGAGATGCCTGATCCGGATTTGGTCATACGCACAAGCGGAGAAGAGAGACTTTCGGGTTTTTTGACCTGGGAGGGTGTGTATAGCGAAATCTATTGGTGTGAAAAAAAATGGCCTGATTTCGATCAAGAGGAATTGGATAAGGCTGTCGAGGAATACGCTTCGAGACAAAGGAGATACGGAGGAGGGTAGGGGCGTGAAGCCGCTGCAAAATTTTTAGGCTGCGGGGCTCGGCTTGTCTATCTCGAACACATCCTCGCCATAAAAATTTTGCAGCGACTCCACTTGGGAAAGAGGGCGGTTTGAGCTTTGACGCTTGTTGGTTAGTGTTCTATATTTGTTCTATGCCCCTTCGCTGAAGCTGCGGGGTAAATATATGCCCACATTGTTTGATGCGTCGAATAAGGAAAAACGTAGTGTTTATGCGCCGTTGGCCGATAAGATGAGGCCAAAGACTTTGGATGAGGTCGTTGGTCAGAAGGATCTGGTTTCGCAGGGGTCTGCGTTCAGGACGATGATCGAGGCCGGGATAGTGCCGTCGATGATTTTTTGGGGTCCACCGGGTACGGGCAAGACGACTTTGGCTCGGGTCGTGGCGGAAGTCTCTGATATGAGTTTTGTGCAGCTGTCGGCAGTGACTTCGGGCGTGACGGAAGTGCGTCAGACGGTGAGAGAGGCGGAAAATCTTTTGGATTTCCGTGGCCGCAGGACGATACTCTTTATCGACGAAATCCATCGTTTCAACAAAGCCCAACAAGATGCTTTTTTGCCTTGCGTAGAGGACGGGACGATGATCTTGATCGGGGCGACGACGGAAAATCCGAGTTTTGAAGTCAACTCCGCTCTTTTATCTCGTTGTAAAGTTTTCGTGTTGCAGCGTTTGGAGGAAACGGATTTAGTCTCATTGCTTGAACGAGCGTTGAGGGATACGGAAAAGGGTTTCGGCAAGTCGAGACTCGAGATAGAACCTGATTTACTCGGACAGATCGCGCAGGCGGCGGATGGAGATGCGCGGATGGCTTTGAATACGCTGGAGTATCTGGTCAAGACCGCTATTGCGGACAAAGGATCCAGCACGAAGAAAGTCACGAAAGATGGTTTACGCGTCTGGCTGCAAAGGTCGCATCTGCTCTATGACGGGCAGGGCGAAGAGCACTTCAATATCATTTCTGCGTTGCATAAATCGATGCGAGGCTCGGATGCGGATGCGGCTTTGTATTGGCTCGGCAGGATGCTGGAGGGCGGCGAGGATCCGCTGTATGTCGCGCGTCGGCTCGTGAGATTCGCATCGGAAGATATCGGGCTCGCTGATCCGCAGGCTCTTGTCCAGGCGACGACGGCGTACCAGGCATCGCACTATCTCGGGATGCCGGAATGCAACGTGATCCTGGCGCAGTGCGTGGCTTATCTCGCCCGCACCAAGAAATCCAATGCGTTGTATGAGGCTTATGGATCGGTCAGGGCAGATATCCAGAGCTTGCCGAATGAACCGGTGCCTTTGCACCTGCGTAATGCCCCCACGGCTCTCATGAAGGAATTGAACTACGGCAAGGGTTATAAATACAATCCGGCTTTTGACCATCCGGTCGACCAGGACTATCTACCGTCCAAATTAAAAGGCAAAAAGTACCTGAAATGAAAGCTACGTGTCCGTATGGCGCGTGTGCTATTATTGCGTTACGCCATGGATTTTTTGGCGTAAATTTCGGTTAAAACCGGTTTATGATGAATCGCGCGTTGCGCTTGTCCGATCTTCACGAACAGAGGCTCAAGATAATCCAATATTGTTTTTTATTCGCGGGTTTGTTGATTGTTTTGCGTTTGGGCTACCTGCAGATCCTACAGTACGGTTTTTATGCCTTTATGGCTTCCGATCAACATGATATTCAGACGAAATTGATGCCGACACGGGGGCAGATACTGGTCCGCGATCGGTCTGACGGCACTCTGCGTGCTTTAGCGACCAATCGTCTGTCATGGCAGGTCTATGCTGTACCGAAAGAAATGGATGACGCCGTTGAGACGGCGCATAAGCTATCAGAGATTCTCGGCCTGCAGGACGTCGATGTGGTGACGCAACTGACGAAGGATCCGAATGATCCGTATGAAAAGATTGCCGACGACGTCGACCAAGAAGCGATCGACAAGCTGAAGGCCGCTAAGCTGGAGGGCATCGGATACGTCAAATCGAATGCGCGGTTCTATCCGGAGAGCAACATGGGCGGTCAGCTCATCGGCTTCGTGGGTCAGGATGATAAAGGGCAGCCGGTGGGAAAATATGGCGTCGAATCATCGTTCAACGATCTTTTGTCAGGTACGCCGGGAGAATTGTTCGCGGAAAAAGACGCTTCAGGAAGACGCATCGCCATCGGTCTGCTGAACATGAGGCAGGCAACCCCGGGCGCTGATATCGTTCTGACGATCGATCCTGCTATCCAGTACCAGGCCTGCGTGACCATACAGAACGCAGTAAGGCGTCACGTGGCGGACAGCGGAACGATCGTGATTATGCAGCCTTTTACCGGTGCGGTACTTGCCATGTGTTCTTTCCCTGATTTTGAACCGGCACAATACGGCAAGACACACGATATCTCCGTGTTCAATAATCCGGCTACGTTTACCGCTTATGAACCAGGGTCGATTTTTAAAGCCTTTACCTTGGCGGCGGGATTGGATGCCGGCAAGATCGGGGTGAATACTACATACGTCGATAAAGGTTTTGAAGAGATTGATGATTTCACCATTAAGAACTCGGATGGGTTGGCGCACGGAGAAAAGAGCATGACCGCAGTGCTGGAAGAATCATTGAACACAGGGACGATTTTCGTGCAGAGACAGCTCGGCAAAGAGGCGTTCCGTAAGTACATGACGAATTTTGGCTTTGGGCAGAAGACCGGTATAGGATTGACACCGGAATCTAAAGGCACGATCATCTCTCTCGATAGGAAAGGCGATATTTTTGCCGCTACGGCATCATTCGGACAGGGAATTTCTACGACGCCGATACAACTGGTCGAGGGTTATGCCGCGCTGGCGAACGGAGGGATGCTGATGAAACCGTACATCGTCGACGAGATAATCTATGCCGACGGACGCCGGGAAAAAACCAAACCAATGGAGCTGGGTCGTCCGATCACGCAGAGGACCTCGCGTTTGATCAGCGGAATGTTGGTGTCAGTCGTTGAGAAAGGGCACGGACAGCGAGCTGGAGTTCCTGGCTATTGGGTCGCAGGTAAGACCGGAACCGCGCAGGTCCCCAAAAAGAACGGTTTGGGTTATGAGCCGGACATCACCATAGGTTCATTCGCCGGATATGCGCCTGCGAGCGATCCGAAGTTCGCGATGATCGTAGAGATCGACCACCCGAGGGATGTACAGTGGGCCGAAGCTTCTGCGGCTCCGGTGTTCGGTGAAATGGCCAAGTTCCTGTTGACGTATCTGGAGGTTCCGCCTGAAAGAAAATAGATTTGCATCAAACGCGTTAAGAATTTAAAGTAGCAACCAATATGCAGAAAACCTTAGAGAAAATACTGGCGATGTGCGTTAAACGGGCCGTACGGCGCGAAAAGCCTTTGATAGTGGGCATCGCAGGCTCGGTCGGAAAGACGTCGACTAAAGACGCTGTGGGTATCGCTTTAGGAGCAAAAGAGAAACATAGCGGAACGGTGATGAGCGAAAAGAATTTTAACAACGACCTTGGAGTTCCACTGACTATTTATGGACAGGAAATGCCTAAGAGGTCCGTGGTTAGGTGGCTTAAGCTGCTTTTGAAGGCCAAGCTTTCTTATATCGGGCTGTCTAAGTTGCGTGCCAGGACATTCGTCTTGGAGCTTGGTACTGATCGACCAGGCGATTTGGCACGGTTGATGTCTTTGGTGACGCCAAAAATCGGTGTTTTTACTGCAGTAGGGGCTGAACATACGGAATTTTTCGGTTCTGTCGATGCGGTCGCAGAGGAAGAAGCGGCAATCGTCAGGCTTCTCCCGTCGGACGGAACCATAATCTTCAATCAAGATGACTTGCGTGTCATCGCGATATGCCGCGATTTGCCACAGAAGAAAATCTCTTTCGGTACAGATCCGCTCGCCGATGTCAGGCTCGTCTCGAAAGATGTGGTTTTGGATGAACAGAATCCCGATAATTCCGGCATGCGTCTAAAGATAAGCTCCGACGGAAGGATCAATGAGCTGATGATAAGAGGGACTGTGGGCAAGCCACAGGCTTTATCCGTATGTGCGGCAATCGCGGCAGCAAAAGCGGTCGGTGAAGATATGGCGACTGCAATCAAGAGACTCCAGCATGACTTCAACGGCGTGCCGGGCAGGATGAGAATCCTACGCGGAATCAAGCGGACCTGGCTTTTGGACGATACTTACAATTCATCTCCTTTGGCGGCTTTTTCCGCTTTACAGGATCTAGCGTCTTTTCCTATCGAACAAGGAGGTAGGAGGATTGCGGCGTTAGGTGACATGTTGGAGCTGGGTCCCTTGGCTGATGAAGCGCATCTCATGCAGGGCAAAGCAGCGGCAGAGTCTGGAATTGACTTATTGGTGGCGTGTGGTACACTCGCGCACGTCACGGCACGCGGCGCTGTTGAGGCGGGCATGCCGGAAGACAAGGTTTTTACCTTCCCCAAGAGCCCTGAAGCAGGACTGTTCATCCAAGAAAGATTGGGTCAGAATGATGTCGTGTTGGTCAAAGGATCGCAAAGCATCAGGATGGAAAAGGTCACCAAAGAGCTTATGGCGCGTCCGGATCGGGCAGAAGAACTGCTGGTACGCCACGATCCTGATTGGTTAGCCAGGTAGAGAAGTTTCAATTATGCTTGTAAGCGATAGGCGCGCCCTGTCGCTAGCGAGCGACAGGGCGCGTTCGTCTATCGGTTAGGACATCAGGTTCTCAACCTGGTAAGACGGGTTCGACTCCCGTACGCGCTACCAAACACAAGACCCCCGAAAGGGGTTTTTGTGTTATCGGTCGTTGGGTTGCTTTTTATCGGATAACCTTCCAAAATATGATTACTATGAAACTTGATACACTTTCTAACGCGGAGTTGTTCAAAGAAATCTCGGAATTAGCCAGAGAACAGGGAGTGGCGACAAAAGACGTGTGGAGCGAATTGGTCTCTGAAGCAATCGACAGCCATGTCCAGCTTGGCGAGCTTAACGAGGATGAGGATATCGAAAATAAAATTCAGGTCCTTTCGGATATGTGGGAAGAATATGAGCGGGAAGCTGATCTGGAGATGCGCGGAAACATCAAGGAAGAGTCCTCGGAAGATAGCCCTGAACGCGAGTACTAGATAGTTCCCGAGGCATTAGACCTGAAACGGTAGAAGGCTGATTTCCCCAGCAAAGTGAGGACGGTATAAGCCGATACGATGACGATTATCATCGCTATTATTTTTGCCGGCAAGGCGGTCAGGCCGAAAGCGTTGCCGAGGCCGGATTGGACGAAGTAGAACGTCGCGCCGGTGACCAGAATTGCCGAAAGCGACAAGATGGTGCTGGGCATGTTGCCCAAAGAGATTTTCTTTGACCTGACGAGGAAGATGACGACGATCTCCGTCAGCATCGATTCGATGAACCAACCGCTGCGGAAAGCGACGATGTCGGCTCGTGCGACGAACAGCAGCGCAGCGAAGGTCGCATAATCGGCTAGACTTGAGATGGTCCCGAAGAAGTACATGAAGTTGGATATCTTTTGGATATCCCACTTTTGCGGTTTAGCCAACTCATCTTCGGAGACGCGGTCGCTTGAGATGCCAAGCATCGGCAGATCGCTGATGAGGTTGAGAAGGAGGATTTGAGCAGGTAAAAGTGGGATGAAAGGAAGCAACAGTGAAGCTCCGGCGACAGAAAGCATATTGCCGAAGTTCGAGCTTATCGTGGCATAGATATATGTGCGCGTATTGACGAAGGTGCGTCGACCTTCGCGTATACCGTCAGCCAGCACCGATAGGTTTTTTTTGAGCAAGATGATTCCGGCAGCCTCCTTAGCCACATCGACAGCATCTTCGAAGGAAATGCCTACGTCGGCTGCGCGTAATGCCGGCGCATCGTTGACCCCGTCACCCATGAAGCCCACGGTGTGACCGCTTTTCTTTAGCGCTTGGATTATGCGTAGCTTGTGCGCTGGGGTGATGCGGGCGAATACGTTGGTGCGTTCAGCCTCCCTAGACAGCGTTTCGTCGTCCATCTGTTCTATTTTGTCGCCAGTCAGCAGTTTGGTGATCTTGAAGCCTAGCGTTTCAGCGACGTGACGCGTCACGCGGTCGTTGTCGCCGGTAAGGACGACTAGACGTGTGTTAAGACGGCTTAATGCCTCAAGCGCAGATTTGGCGGAGTCTTTTGGCGCATCGCTCACGAGCACGAAACCGAGAAGTTCGAGGCCTGATTCATCAGAAGGGGAATATTTGGCTTTTGTTCCTATCGGACGCCTCGCGACGGCTGTCAGGCGGTAGCCCTTATCGTGGTAGCCATCCGCTGTCTGCAGCAGTTGACGCGCGATTTCAGGGCTCATTTCCTGCGTAACATCCGCTCCCATCCTGACGGAGGAACAGACGTTTATCATTTCGGAGACAGCGCCTTTGGCGACCAGCCAACGGTCTTTCGATTTTCCTTCACTGACCACACAACTCATGCGACGTCTTTGGAAATCGAACGAGATTATGTCGTGGTATTCGGCGTGTTCGAATACACGATTGAATTGTTTCTCTTTTGACGCCTCGAGGATGGCTTGATCGAGGGGATTGGTCGCTCGGCCTTTTTTCCCTAGCTCTAGGCAGTTTGATGCGTAAGCCAACGGTAAATCATCGTTTTCGCCGGACGGTGCGATCGATTCTCGGACGCGTAGCTTGCCGACGGTCAACGTACCGGTTTTATCCGTGCAGAATACGTCAGCGTTCCCCAGGTCTTCGATGGCGATAAGTCTTTTCACCAGTACGTGCTTGCGGTTCATGGCCAATGCGCCGCGCGAGAGGTTCATGGTGACGATGATGGGCAGAAGTTCTGGCGAGATGCCGACGGCCAGGGCGATGGCGAAGAGCAGGGATTCGCCCCATCGACCGTGTATCAAGCCGAGCATGATGAACACGACGACGCATAACGCAAGGGTAACCTTGAGCAGAAAGTTACCGAAATTCCTGATCCCTTTTTGGAAGCTGGTCTCTTCGGCGCGGATGCTCAATAGGGCAGCGGTCTTTCCGAATTCAGTCTCATTGCCGATACGCACCACAATGCCTAGGCCAGAGCCTTGCACGACGTGGGTGCCGGAAAAAGCGATATTGTGCTGTTCCTGCGGCAGCGGACGCGAAAGCGAAAGAATATCAGTGTTTTTTGAGACTGGTTCCGATTCTCCAGTCATGATGGATTCGTCAATCTGCAGATCTTCGACGGAAACGAGACGGAGGTCTGCCGGAACGACGGTACCGATTTCAAGTTCCACCATGTCGCCCAAGACGAGCTCTGACGCGTCTACGCGGACGGTCTTACCGTTACGCATCACAGTGGCGAAGCGCGTCAGCTTCTTACGTAGGCGCTGAAGTGCGCGGTCGCTGCGGAATTCCTGGACAAAAGCGAGTATCGCCCCCAGGCCGACGATCAGCAGGATGATTATGGTCTGCGTCTGTTCACCCAAAAGAAAAGAAATTATGCTGGCTCCGATCAGGATCAGTACGAGGGGACTCTCGAATTGACGTAAGGCTAGACGCCAGGCTGGCTGTGCGCCGGCTTGGTCGATCGAGTTGCGTCCGCACTGTTTACGTCTTTCGGTGACTTGGCTTGATGTCAGCCCGCGCGGACCGGACGAGAATTCGTCGTACACGTCCTGAACACTGCATGTCCAGGGACAGGTCGAAATGGATTTCGGCATATTATTTCAATATGAGCGCTGTAAGGACAGCGACGGAAAGGAGTAGACGATACCAGATGAAGACGGATAACGTGTGCTTCTTGAGATATCCGACCAACCAAGAGATACAAAGATATCCGACCATGAAAGACGCGATGAACCCGGTGGCGAGACTAAGGAACGCGAAATCAGTCTCTCCGTTCTTCACGATCTTCGCTAAAGCCAAGAGTCCGCTGCCCGTGATGATGGGTAGAGACAACAAAAAACTGAAACGCGTCGCGGCGTCACGTTTGAGGCCAAGGAACAGACCCCCGCTGATGGTAGAGCCGGAGCGTGACATCCCAGGGACTAATGCCAGCACTTGGAACACGCCGATCCACCAACCCTGTTTGAGCGAAGGTGAGCTGCTATTTTCTTTTGCGCTTCGTTCAGCGAACCAGAACAGGGCGCTGCCGACGACTAAAGTACAGGCTACGAGCAGAGGGCTACGGAAAATCGTTTCCATGGCCTCCTCCAGCAGGAGGCCTAGGATGAGCGCCGGGATTGTGCCGAGGACGATGGCGAAAAGAAGCGTACGGTCTTCCGCCGAAGAAGCGGATTTTTTACCGGCAAGCACAAGTAAGAAAGCGCGGATAAGCCGGATGACGTCTTTACGGAAAAAGACGTAAACCGCCAGAATAGTGCCGAGCTGCAGCACGGCGTCGAACACCAACCCGCTTTCAGTGTTCAATCCTAAAAGTTCACGCGCCAGGATCAGGTGGCCGGATGAGGATATCGGCAAGAATTCGGTCAGGCCCTGAACCGTTCCGAGTATCAGGCTGTCGGTTGGATTCAACATGCGATCAAACGATCATCGGCAGTTTTTCCAGTTCAACTTTCTCGCCGGTGATCACGCTTTCGATGCGATAAGAGCCGTGAGTAGGCGCTTCGATGTATCCGTTCCAAGCCATGCGTGCCAAGCCGCCGCTATTGATCCAGTCGAATAACCATTCGTTCGTATATTTGGGGTCGCTCTGCGCGACGCCGGCCCCCACCATCTTGAGCCAGATGCGGTTGAATTGCTCCTGCGAGCCTATAGAGGGAGCCATAATGATAGGCAAGCCAGCACCGCAATAGAAAGAAAGCTCGCTTGGTTTGGTCCAGAGGATGTCTGTCTTGCGTAATATTTTGCTGAATTCGATGAAATATGAATGTCTGTCCGTGTAATAGTCGATGAACAGGTTCTTGTCCATGTTTTTCTTCAGACCCATGTCTAATGCGGCTTCCTGGAATTTTAGGGCGAGTTCTTTTTTCGTGCCGGCAACAAGCCTGATTGTCATGGCGTTCTTTTTGATCTTCAGGCGAAGGCTGTGCAGCACATCCAGGGCTAGCTTGCTTTGCGCGCCGGCCCCGCCGATACCGAAGGTCAGGGTCAGCGGATGGGTGACGCGGATAGGGCAAGTGCCTGGACCGAGTTCGGCTTCGAGTGTCTTGACGTACTTGTTCATGAAGATGCCGTTCGGATCCAAGTTGCACAAACGACCAATCAGGTCTTTTTTTATGATCAAGCCTTCGGGTCCGCCGATGACTTCCTTGGGGATAGGGAATCCGGTCAAGAAGATATTCTCGGCTCTCACGCCGTAGAGGATAAGTCTTTCACGGACGCGTCCGTTCGGTGCGAAATATTTTATGCGGCTTTTCTTGGGGTCGCGCGGAGCCCAGGCACGTGCCATGTCGGCATCGCAGACGACGAGGTAGATGTCCTCGGGATAATCATAGATTTCGGCCGCGAACGCCGGCATGAAAAAAGTACAGATCAGAGGCTTGGGGTTTTTCGCGAGCTTATCTATCAGATGCTTGCATAACCCAAGATTCTCGATAAAATAATACGTCTGGCGGATCTGCATGTTCGGCGCGGATAGATCGCGGCGCGGATAGAACGGAGCGATCCGCTGCATCTTGTCCATCACGTCAAAAAGCATGTCGCCGATGACTGGAATCGGCTTCATGCGGGAAATGGTTTCGTATAGTTTCCGGCTGTCGGCCCAAAGTTTTTTATCTTTGTTCGGGATGCCGGGATATGCGTTGGCGGTGATGATTTCGTCGTAGGCCAGATCACGCAGCCCGTACGCGGCACGTTCATGGCCGTAACCCATGTTCACCGAAACGATGTATGCATTCTTGTGTTGATGATGTAAGCCGTTCGCTTTTTTCATAATTCGGTATGTATTTTATTCTCAAATCGACAATGCCGCCATAGCCCCCTCGAACACGGCTTCCGTCACGCGCCTGACGTTCAACGCGTCGCCGACTTTTATCACCTTGGGGCTATACTGTTTTGATTGGAGATAGAGATGGTTGCGCGACTTCGCGCCAAAACATAATACGATTGTATCGGTAGGGATTTTTTTCGGACCTTTTTTGCCGTCCACCTTGACGTAGTTCGAACCCATCTCGACGATCTGCGTTTCGGCAAGGATATTAACGCCTGCGCTTTTCAGCCGTTCGAGAAGCAGGCTGCGTTCATCGATCGGCGCTTCAAGTGCGATGTCAGAAGTCGCTTCGATGAGCGTGACGGGATGTCCTTTTTTGACCAGATATTCAGCCGTTTGCGCACCTTGGCAGCCTCCGCCCGCAACGACGACTCTGCCGTCGGCCCGAGATTTTTCCTCCAGCAGGTCGCGTGCGATGATGACGTTCGGGCTGTCGATACCTGGGATGTTGAGGCGCAAAGGAGTCGAACCGGTCGCGATGATCACAGCATCAGCTTTTTCTTTCTTGATGATTTCCGTGTCGACTAAGGTATTCAGTTTTATCTTGACCGGTAATTCACCCAAACGGTTGACGAGGTAGGTCCTGAAGGTTTCCCAGTCCTCACGGAATGGCGCAGCGGCGGCGGCGTGCAACTGGCCGCCGAGTTGGTTGGACTCTTCGTACAGCACTACGTCGAAACCGCGTTCGGCTGCAGTTTTTGCGGCAGACATGCCGCCTGGTCCACCGCCGATGATCAATACCTTCTTCTTGCCTTTAGATTTCTTTATCTTGAACTTCGCTTCGAAGCCGCAGCCGGGGTTGACGGTACAGTGCACGTCTTTTTGCTCGAACAGGCGGCTGATGCAGCCTTGGTTGCAGGCGATGCAGAGGTTGATTTTCGCGTCTTTGCCTGCAGCGGCTTTTGCTGGCCACATCGGATCAGCGAGAAGGGGACGACCCAACGCGATGAAGTCGGCTGATTTTTCCTTAAGTACCTTTTCGGCTAATGCAGGCGTCCTGATCTTGGCGACGGCGATGACAGGGATCTTGACCACCTCCTTCACGCCCTTCGCTAAGTGGACCAGGGTAAGATCCGGAGCAGCCATCGGAGGTATGATGGAGCCTTTTGCATATGACGCGTAATTTCCCGCAGATATATGTAGCGCGTCAGCACCCATCTTTTCGAGTTCAACGGCGATCTTGCGCGTATCGGCAAGCGTCAAACCGCCGCGAATCATCTCATCGCCGGATAAGCGGACTATGAGCGGAAAATCCTTGCCTACCGCGAGCCGTACGCTTTTGAATACATCCCTCAAGAATTTCATCCGATTCGTTGCGCTGCCGCCATAACTATCTTCGCGGTGGTTGGAGAATGGCGAGAGGAATTGAGTGATGAGATAGCCGTGCGCGCCATGTATCTCGACGAAATCCATGCCTGCTTTTTTTGCCCGTGCAGCCGCCTGGCCGAACGCAATGGTGAGCTCGTCGATTTCTTGCGCAGTAAGCTCACGCGGTTTCTCGCCGACGGTCGGGTCTGGGATGGGGGATGGGGCGATTGGCGTTTTACCAGTCGTCTGCGAGGAAGTCTGTCTGCCCGCATGAAAGATCTGCATGCCGATTTTCGCCTTGTGCTTATGAGCGACCTTGACGAGACTCTTCAGACCAGGAATGACGGAATCGTCGTGAATCCCCAATTCGTTCTTGAAGCCTCGACCATCAGGACGGATGAAAGCAGCTTCCAGTATCAATGTGCCGACACCGCCCGAAGCTATGCTTTCGATATGATCGATATATCTCGGCGTGACAAGACCGCGGGAATCAGCGTAGTTCCTGACCATCGGAGCCATGACTAGACGATTTTTTGTCGTCATTTTTCCGATTTTACCGTTTTTAAAAAGTAGCGGATGAGACATATGGGTTTTAAAATTTTTTATTTCGCAAGTATTATACGCTATTTCCCGCATTTTGGATTGAGTATTTAGACTTGACACGGGACGCTTACTTTGTTAAGAAAGCACTTCGCTGTTCCTTTGCTCGTTTAGACAGCCAGATCAGGGAGAAAAACCCTGATACATAGCGCCTCCTTGGCGCCGCATGCTCGTCCCGACTGCGACGCCAATACACCCAAAAGGTGATCAACAAAGGAGGTGCCCATGTGTGGCTAGACTGAAAACAAGGGAGCCGAGCTCCCTATAACTACAACCAAAGCAGCAACTCAATCCACAGCAGCCTACTCCAAGGCTGCTGAATTCGTTTTTTGGTGTTTTTTGAGAGGGTAGTTAATTAGCGCCTTGTTGTTTATGTAGAATTAATAAAAATAAGCAAGTTGAGTTTTTTGCTGTAAAATCTTTAAAATTTCGTGTAAATCGCTTTTAAACAATCTAAAACAAAGTAACTTACCAAACATGCTGTGGATTGACAAGTCGTTGCTTTTCTGCTTTACTTTGACTTGTCAAGCCCCGAAATGATTCGGGACAGGATTAGCCAGGCACATCGCTTGGTTAGGCACATTTACAAGAGGTTAGTCATGAACAAGCAGACTCGGCGGAATATGAGCTGGGCCGCTGGGGCCCTGCTCGCGTTCGTCTCGACCTTCACTGCAGCGTGCGGTGGAGGTGATTCACCCAGCGACCCGATCGTGACTGCCGGCAACGGCGGAAGCACGGCCGGAACAGGCGGAACTGCTGGCACGGGTGGCAACACCGGCGGCACAGGCGGAACTGCTGGTAGCGGTGGTACGGCTGGCGAAGCTGGATCCGGCGGAAGCGCTGGTGATAGCGGAACCGGAGGTACTGCAGGCGACGGCGGAACTGCTGGCACGGGTGGCAACACCGGCGGCACAGGCGGAGACGCAGGAACCGGAGGCACCTCTGGCACAGGCGGAACTGCTGGTAGCGGTGGTACCGGAGGGGCAGTCGTCATCCCATGTCCGGGAGACTGTTCGGGCAACGGGACGTGCGATACGTCAACGGGCGTATGCTCGTGCGACACCGGTTTCGGTGGGGCTGCTTGCGATCAGTGCGGAATCGGATTCAAGTCCTACCCGATGTGCTACCTGGTGATCCCGTGTCCAAGCGACTGCTCGGGTCACGGCACATGCAACGACCAGGTCGGTGCATGCACGTGCTCGACGGGCTTCGACGGATTGGCGTGCGACGGATGCGCGACAGGGTACGAAAATTACCCGACGTGCAGCCTCGTGCCGCAACCGCTCGTCTGCCAGAACACCAGCCGCGGCGCCGGGTTCGACGCGCTGAAGATCGACGGAATCGATATCGCACTCGTCGGCGGGCTGTGGGGCTCGGGCAGTAGCGACATCTACGTGCCGTGCGGGACCTACTCGAAGGGTGGTGTGTGCCACTTCAACGGGACGGACTGGACGTACACGGACTTGTCGCCGAGCCCGCTCACCGTCAACGGCATCTGGGGCAGCGGACCGAGCGACATCTGGCTGACGGCAACGAGCCAGACGACGAACGGGCTTCTCTTCCACAATACGGGGACGGGCTGGGTCGATGATTCGAACAAGCCGAGTGCAAAGTCCTTCAGGGACATCTGGGGTGCGAACTCCGAAGATGTATTCCTGGTAGGCACGGCGGGCAACTGGAGCTTCAAGGTCTGGCGTAAGTCAGGAGGCTCCTGGGTTCAGCAAGCGACTCCAGGCTTCTCGGACTACTACGAGTTCAAGAGGGTCTGGGGACTTGATGCGAATCACGTCTTCGTGACCGGATACTTGGATCTCGGCGCAGATGGTAACGCGGATCAGGGGATCCTCTTGTACTTCGACGGCTCGACCTGGACTTCGATCCAGACGCCTGCGGACTGCAAGGAGCTCACAGAGGTCCACGGAACATCTCTCAACGACCTGTGGGTCAGCGGTTCCCGGCCTGGAGGAGGCGTGGCGTACAACGTCACCGACGGACTCGCGACGTGGACGGCTCACGCCAACGATGGAATCGTCACAGGTCCTGTCTGGTCAAAGCGAGCAGGCACCGCACTCGCCCTGGGGTACAAGCCCCCGGCAGGCAGCGGTTCGCTGCGGATGACCACTTTCGATCAGGTCGGAAATCCCTTGATTCAGTCGGTGGACAGCAAGGGGTATAACCCAGTGAAGATCTGGGCGGTGCCGGGAACGAACGAGGTCGTCTTCGTGACGAACTCTTCGTCCGCTTGGCCATCCGGCATGTACACGACTAGTTGCAACTAGCCTCGAATAAAAGGGAACGGCAAACGTTCCCCATCCCGTGCAACATCCATCCGGATGATTGTGCGCCTCCCGCGGGTTGCGGTCCGAAGAATATCGGGCTACTCCACACCCGCGGGTTTGTTTTTTATATATCGAAAGCAGGTTGTTTACTTGACTCTACGTTACCTCGTTCAAATTGTGCTATACTGTTCGCAATATGAAACGTGCCAAATTGCGCTATATAGCGCCCATCACAATAAGTCTGTTAATTCCGTTCGGATTATTCGCAGCGACGCAGTTTACAGGGCCGACACAATCTCCCACAGGGGGAAACACGCCTGGTGTAATATGGAACATGACGGGAGGTGGGACGCAGTCTGGTGCAAAGGTCAATATTGATGGTGGAATAAATGTTGGAGCGACTGAAGACAGCAGAATTTCTAGAGATATTTATCTGCAAACGGCAAAATCTTTTCACGTCGATCAAGTTGGCGCTGCAACATATAACATGGGAAACTGGGGTAGTGGTCAACAGCCTCTTACGTTCGGTTTATATGGAGATTTAGTAATGCATGGGTTCGGTGGAGCAACTGGACAGAGAGGCCGCGTTGATGCACAGGAATATTGCATCAGTGGTGCAAACTGTATAACCGCATGGCCTTCTGGTGGTGGCGGGGGAATCACGACACTTACGGCCGGAACAGGTGTTACGATTACTAATCCGTCTGGACCGACCGCAACGATTAACGCAACAGACCTTTACGTCAATACGACCGGCGATACGATGACGGGCAACTTAACAATCGATAGAGCCGGTGCTCCGTACGCATTAACTGTATATGGTGGGAATGGAGGTACTGGTGCGATTTATGGCAACAATGCAGCGGCGAATGGTTTTGGTGGATATTTTTACGGAGCCTATGGGGTAGCGGGTTATACGCCCAATGATTCTACTGGTTTATATGGTGGCTACTTTGAAGGCTATGCCGGTGGAGTGAACGGTATTGGTTATAAGGCAGGCAATTCTGGAGTGGTGGGTTCGAACGGAGGAGCGGGTAGCATAGGCGTCACGGGTTATGGAATGAATGGCTATGGCGGAAAATTCTACGATTTTACGAATTGGGCGTACGTAGGAGGGCAGGGATACAGTCTCTACGGAAGCGGCTATCTATACAACACAGGCAACGGTTATTTCAGCGGAACTTTGACCTCAAATGGGAATTTGACGGCAAACAGCAACATCTGTCTCGGAGGCGTTTGCAGGACTAGCTGGCCGACTGGAGGTGCACCAGGGGGCGCGAGTTCGAACGTGCAATACAATAGCGGTGGTGCCTTCGCTGGATCGGCGAATATGACTTTTGACGGCGCAGGTATGCTAAAAGTCGATGGCGGAAACGCTGGTTACTATTTTGAGGACAGGACGACGGCAAACAGATGGGCTCTCTACTCGTCAGGCGATGAGGCAAGGCTGTGGCACAGCGTAAACGGAGACGCATTCCGTTTCCATAATAATGGAGTTTTTTTCGCGGCGAATGATATTACGACGAACAATAACATCTACACATCGACAGGAAATATCGGTGCGAGAGTAACGGCGCCAGCGTATCCGTTGGATGTGGCGGGTACTGCGAATCTAAATAAAGGTATTGCCTCTGGTCCAGCACTGCTCGTGAACGGCGCGGAAGCGCTTTGGTACAACGGAACATATTTTAGCTATGGTTATGGCGGTTCAGCAAACTATTTTGCTGACAGTGTTGGACTGGGTGTAACGGATCCGGGATACAGGCTCGATTCACTTAGTCGCATTAGGGTAAGGGACGGTAATGGTACTGCAGGTATCTGGCTGTCTTCAGGTACTACGGATCAAGTTTTTATCGGTAACGCTATTTCAGGCAATCAGGCAGAAGCGAGCAGAAAATTTGGTATTTATACTGGATCTACATGGCGTTATACCTTTGACGGTTCAAACGTCGCCTACAAACCATCCGGCACGACCTGGAGTAATACATCAGATGCAAGGCTTAAGGATCGGATTAAACCCTACGAATATGGCCTTGATGAAATCAGCAAATTAAGTACGGTCAGGTTCCATTACATGAAGGGCAATGCCTTGGGTATAGAGTCTGACGCTGGACACATTGGTTTGATCGCTCAACAGGTAAAAGATGTTATTCCTGATGCCGTCAGCAAGGACGACAAGGGTTATTATCAACTGGATGCGGATCCAATAATCTGGGCATCGGTCAACGCGATTAAAGAACTTAAAGCGGAAAACGACGATTTGAGGGCAAGGATCGAAAAGTTAGAAGCACGATTGGCGGAGTAAAGATCAGAGAAAGCAAAAAGCCTCCGCGCTAAGCGGGGGTTTTGTTTTGGCTGTGGGTTTGATAGTGTATGGACTAATCAAGACGTATGCTCAAATTGTTCAACACGCTCTCAAAGCAACTCGAAGAGTTCAAACCGTTAGAGGCCGGAAAAGTCAGCATGTACACGTGCGGGCCGACGGTCTATTGGAACGCGCACATAGGGAATTTTCGCGCATATGTCTTTGAGGACGTCCTGGTGAGGCTTCTTGATTTCGAAGGTTTTGAGGTAAAACGCGTTTTGAACATCACGGACGTCGGACATTTGACGGATGATGCGGATGAAGGCGAAGACAAGATGGTCAAGGCGGCCAGACGTGAAGGCAAGACCGTTTGGGATATCGCGGATCTTTATCTCAAAAAATTCGTCGAAGATTCATCTAAGCTCAATATCCGACTACCGGAGAAGCCGTATCTGTGTCGTGCGACGGATCATATCGAACAGCAGATTGAGTTGATTAAGATTTTGATGGATAAGGGGTTTGGCTATAAGACGAGCGATGGAATATATTTTGACACTTCGAAATTCCAGGATTATGGAAAGTTGAGTGGACAGAAGTCGGAAGATAAGGAAGAGGGGGCGAGAGTCGAAGCAAATCCGGAAAAGAGGAATAAGACTGATTTTGCATTATGGAAATTCAGCTATCAGAATGGAAGGTCTTTTGACTCCGCTCAAGATGACAGCTCCAAAAAGAGACAGATGGAATGGAAGAGCCCGTGGGGTGTCGGATTTCCCGGGTGGCATGCGGAGTGCTCTGCCATGGCGCATGAATATCTCGGTCAGCCGTTCGATATCCATTGTGGGGGTGTAGATCACATCGCCGTCCATCACGAAAACGAGATTGCACAGAGCGAAGCCGCTTATGGCACGAAAATGGCGAACTATTGGTTGCATAACGAGTTCCTGACCGTTGATGGACAGAAGATGTCAAAGTCGATCGGCAATGTCTATACGCTGGATGAGCTGGCCGAAAAGGGTTTTGAGCCGCTATCTTTACGTCTATTCTATTTCGGAGCGAATTACCGTCAAATACAAAATTTCACTTTCGAGGCATTACAGGCTTCGCAGAACGCTTTGCATAAATTACGGAACATAGCCCGCGAGCTCGAGGTAGATGGAACTGTTTTGGCTGATGTAGAAGCTGACTTTTTAGCCGCTTTGAACGATGATCTGAATACGCCAAAAGCGTTGGCTGTTGTCTGGAAGCTGTTGGATAGCGAGAATAGTACGCAAGATAAAGGCGCGACGCTTCTCGCGCTGGACAGGGTCTTGGCTTTGTCGCTAGACGGATATGTGGGGAAAAGAGTTGTGGTGCCGGATGAGATTCAGGCGCTTATGGACAAGCGCATGCAGGCCAGGGAAGAAAAGAACTGGTTGGATTCAGACAAACTGCGCGCCGAAATCGAGAGCAGGGGTTGGACGATCGAAGATACGAAAGAAGGGCAAAGGGCGGTGCCAAAGCATTAAGAAAACATTTTAGGTAAGATTGCCACGTCGCCCTTCGGTTTTTGTATACGCTCCTCGCAAAGACCTGTTTTTGTCATCCTGAGCGAAGCGCAGTCAAAGTATTCGTATTCAGTGATTGCCGTGTCTTTGACTTCTCGCGATGACGTGCTAGAACCATTTTTTCTTTTTGAAAAATAAAACCATCATGAGGATGACGATGCTGATGAGGCCGAGGACTTTGTAGAAACCGAAAGGGTCGTCGTGGAAAGGGATGCCGGAGACATCCATGGCGAAGAGGGTAGCGACGAAGGTTATAGGGAAGATGACGACGGAAAAAATCGTCAGTAGCTTCATGATTTCGCCGGTTTTATTGCTTAGGTAAGCGGCGTGTGCTTCGTGCAATGCGTTGATGGTATCGCGTTGGACATCCAGCATGTCCCAAATCTCGCGTGTGTACTCGACCAAGCGCTCATAATATTCGTGCATGTTATAGATCCGCACCATCTGTGCGCCTTCATCCATCAAGGCATGGATCACCTTTTGCTGTCCTTGCATGGCTTTGCGCGTATTCACGATGTTTGTCTTGATGCGCAACAGCTCCGATATGACTTCGCGTTGGTTGCCGTTGAACAGATGCTTCTCTACATCGTCGATGTCCTGTGAGATGTGGACCAGCATGGGGAACACGCTTTCAAGCAAAGCCGAAAGCAGGTCATGCAGGATGCCGGCGATTTCGACCTTGCCTTCGGAGCGTTGGCCGAATTGGCGATATAGATAGTTTATGGACGGTATCTTGTCCGCATTGACCGTGACTAGCCGGTTGGGTGAGATGAAAAAATCCACTTCAGAGGTCCTTATCGTTCCGTCAAAGCGGTTGAAGATCGGGAAAAGCAGGATCATGAACAGATAATCGTCGCGTAAGACGAGTTTGGGGCGTTGGAGGGGTGGCAGGATCTCTTTCAGGTCGATCGGATGGTAGTCGTAACGTTTACGCAGGTATTCCGCTTCCTTGGAAGTATTGTTTTCGAGATGCAACCAAACGCTCGGATCGTTGACATCAGCGCGACTCGGTCTTTTCTTGATGCTTTTCCTCGGCATGTGCGTATTTTACCACATCCTCCCGACGATGGCGGCAGAAGCTCCGGTATCTCTTGAGGGGATAGAGCTTGACACGAGCCGAGTTGGGACGGATGTGGTAAAATAGGGGAAACTATGGCAGACGAGTCCCTGGAAAAGAAACTTACACGAACTCCCGAACAAATCCTGCCGGTTGAGGAGAGTGGTTTAGAAGCAGACAGAAAGGCTTTCGAAAGGAGTCCGGAGTCAAAGGATGTATTTTTGGAACAACCTATCCCCGAAGAAGATGCTCCGGTCAGCAAAATCATAGAAGGACAACCGACGACTGCGCGAGCCGTTCCGCAGGCTCCGGCAGATGAAGTCACGGTAGAAGTGGAAAAAATTATGGAAGAAGGCCTGGGCGAGTTCTTCACCACGATGCCGCCCGAAGCCAAACAAAAATTCAAGAAAAAGGGCGAAGAGGTCGCAAAAGAACTGTCCATCATGGTCAGGAGTTTTAAAGTGCACTTTAAACGCGCATTGCAGCTTATACGGGATTGGCTACTGACGATACCTGGTGTGAACAAATTCTTTTTGGAGCAGGAAGCCAAGATAAAAGTCGATCTGATCATCGCGTTGGCCGAGGAGCGTAAAGCCGAACACGACAAACAGAAATGATTAATTTTTTTGCGCTACAACTTAGTGCGATCGATCCGGAGACGTTGGACTATGCGGCAAGCGATCCGCTGCTCAAGGATTTGACGCCGTGGTTAACACTGGCTGCGTCCGTCCTCGGTATGGTCGCCCTGGTGGTGGCGGCAGTCTATCTGGTCAGATACTTGTTTATCCGCAGAGGCGTTGCTTCGGTCGCCTTTGACCTGAAGGTGCTGTTGATCAGGGTACCGAAGGAACTTCGTAAAGAAGATGTCGAGCAGGGTAAGTCGACGCAGCAGATCCAGGAACTGATTTCCGTGATGGAGACGATCTATGCAACCATCGGCTCGTTGAAATCGGAAAGAGGGGTTTTGACCTGGTTGTTCGGGCGTAAGGATGTTTTTTCTTTCGAGTTGGTGATGCACGACAATAAGATTTCCTTCTACATCGCCGTCCCATCAAGATTCAGGGATTTCGTGGAACAGCAGATCCATGCCCAGTTCCCTTATGCGGATGTGGAAGAGGTTCCGGATTACAATATTTTTTCACCTCGCAGCATCATCTTGGGCAGTTATCTGACGCTTAAAAGAGGGGCCGTGTTCCCCATCAAGACGTACCGCAAACTGGAATCGGATCCTTTGAACTCGCTGACAAACGCCCTATCGAAAGTCGCGGAGGGAGACGGTGCGGCTGTGCAGTTCATATTCTGCAGCGCGCCGCCGAGTTGGAGGCGAGAAGGCTTGCGTATCGCCCGCGCGATGCAGCAGGGCAAGAAGCTAAAGGACGTCAGCGGAGGTTTTGCGTCAAAGATAGGACGCGAACTCGGAAGCATGGCGACAATCGCCAAATCAGGCGAACAAAAAGCTCAAGAAACCTACAGGCTTTCACCGCTCGAAGAAGAGATGGTCAAGGGATTGGAGGAGAAGGCGTCAAAAGCCGGTTTGGACGGGAACATCCGCATCGTCGTCTCGTCGAAAAACCAGGAGAAGGCGAAGCAATATCTGAACGATATCCTCGGGTCATTCGGGCAATACAACATCTACGAATACGGAAATTCTTTTTCCAAGACTATCCCTTCGTTCCAGACGTCGTTGGTCAGGCATTATATCTACCGACATTTCGATCCGCGCTTCAAGGTCACGCTTAATGCGGAAGAGTTGGCTTCCATGTACCACTTCCCCTTAGCTTCGACGGAAACGCCGAAGATAAATTGGCTTCTGGTCAAGAGAGCTTTACCACCGCCTAATTTGCCGGCAGAGGGGATACTGCTAGGTGTTTCGGAATACAGAGGGCACCATTACAAGATAAGGATGAAATCGGAAGACAGGCGGCGGCACATGTACATAATCGGCGGATCCGGTTCTGGTAAGACTGCATTGATGGCGTCCGTCATCCGTCAGGACATACTCGACGGACACGGCGTATGCGTCATCGACCCGCATGGCGATCTGGCGGATGAGTGCCTGACATTCGTACCGAAAGAGCGAGCGGATGACGTGATCTATTTCAACCCGGCGGATACCGAGAGACCGATGGGCTTGAACATGATGGAGTATGACCAGAACTATCCCGAGCAGAAGACCTTCGTCATCAACGAGATGCTCAAGATCTTCGATAAGTTGTACGACCTGAAGTCCACGGGAGGGCCGATGTTCGAACAATACATGCGCAACGCCATGATCCTGATAATGGATCATCCGGAATCAGGTTCGACCTTGATGGAGATCCCGAAAGTCCTGTCGGACGAGGAGTTCCGCAGTTTCAAGCTTTCGAAGTGCAAAACGCAGGTGGTCAAGGATTTTTGGACCAAAGAAGCGCAGAAGGCGGGTGGCGAAGCGTCTTTGCAGAACATGGTGCCATACATCACCTCAAAACTGACGCCCTTCATCGCAAACGACATCATGCGACCGATTATCGGTCAGCAGAAGAGCGCTTTCAACGTCAGGCAAGCCATGGACGAGGGTAAGATCCTGCTCTTGAACCTGTCGAAAGGAAAACTCGGAGACATGAACGCATATCTCATCGGTATGGTGCTGGTAGGCAAGATACTAATGGCCGCACTGTCCCGCACGGACATGGATCCGTCAGCGCGAAAAGATTTCTACCTGTATATCGACGAGTTCCAGAACTTTTTGACCGATTCCATCTCCGCCATCCTGTCTGAAGCGCGAAAATACGGGCTAGACCTGATTGTGGCGCATCAATATATCGGACAACTCGTCGTCAACAATGACACGCGTATCAGGGATGCTATCTTCGGTAACGTAGGGACTAAAATCGTGGGTCGCGTGGGCGTAGATGATGCGGAGTTCTTGGCCAAAGAATTCGCTCCGATTTTTTCGCAGTTCGACCTGGTCAACGTCGAAGGACTCAATTATCTTACGCGCCTACTGATCGACAACACGGCGTCTAGGCCGTTCAGCATGAAGGTCCAGTTCGCGCCGCGTGCCGGAGCGAAAGAGAAAGAGCTGGCCAAGATGATTTCCGAGTTGTCTCGTTATAAATTCGGGCGTAAACGCGAGTTGATCGAAGCGGAGATACTGGAGAGGCAACGCGCTCAAGAACAAGTCGCGGCAGGAGAGACGTTGGATGAGGCGGATGATTGGAAACTTTAGTAGGTTAGCTTGAGGCGAGCGAAAAGTGCTATCATGTCGATAGCCAAAACAAATACCCAAAAATATGGAAGAAAGAGCCAAACTCAACGCTATGGAAGCCAAGCTGGCGTTAGCAAAAAAAATGCTTTCCCGGATGAGGGAGGAACTCTCGAATCTTGAGAGGTTATTGGAGTCTTCGGCGGAAATCACACAGGAAGACATGGAGCTTTTGGTCAAACCGATCGACAAAGACGGAGAAGAGGTACTGGCTCCAGCGGGGGAAAATACGGTAGTGGAGGGTGTTTTTGACGGACAGAACATGATTGGTTCTGACGGGAGGCAGTACATCGTTCCTCCTAACTATGCATCAAAATCCAAGCTCGTCGAGGGAGACATCTTGAAATTGACGATCCAACCGAACGGGACGTTCCTGTATAAGCAAATCGGTCCGATAGAACGTCAACGCAGTACCGGAACGCTGACGAAAGATGAGATTACTGGTGATTGGAAAGCTTTGGCGAACGGCAAAAAATACGCACTGCTCTCTGCAGCAGTCTCTTATCATAAAGGTGAGGCGGGTGATGAAGTGGTGATTTTGATGCCAAAGGCAGCGCCATCCAAGTGGGCGGCTGTGGAAAACATCGTCAAACGGGAAATTTAAGAACGACGGAGCTATCAGATTTCGGTCAATGTTCGGGATGACAGCCATTTGGTAGTGCAATTTTTGATGTTTTCAGTTAACTGTACGAGACGGGTATTTCGTGGTAAATCTAACGTGCTTTATGTCATCAATCAGCCGCACGTATAGGCCTCAAGTCTTTTCCGAAATAACCGGGCAAGAACCGATAAAAGAAACCCTGCGGCTTGAGGCGGCAAGCGGAAAAATAGCTCATGCTTACCTGTTCGCTGGCCCACGCGGCGTAGGAAAGACGACTTTGGCCAGGATTTTCGCCAAAGCCTTGAACTGCACGAACCCAAAAGACGGAGAGCCGTGCGACGTCTGCGACTCTTGCCGTGACATCGGATCTGGCAGATCTTTGGATTTCATCGAAATGGACGCCGCTTCGAATACAGGTGTCGATAACATACGCGAAGCGATAGTCGAACACGTGCGTTTTGTTCCGCATGCCAAAAAATTCAAGATTTACGTGCTGGACGAGGCACACATGCTTTCGGTTAGCGCTTGGAACGCTTTGCTCAAGACGATAGAGGAGCCGCCTCCGTATGCGGTGTTTATTTTCGTTACCACAGAGCTCCATAAGGTGCCACAGACGATCCAAAGCCGCTGTCAGCGATTCGACTTCAAACGTGTTTCGGAGGATGATTTGGCTAAGAAACTGAAGCTAATCGCCGGAAAAGAGAGTGTTGAGTTGGACGATACGGTCGTTGCAAGCATAATCTCTCGTTCAGACGGAAGCGTGCGCGACGCGGAAACGATACTGGGGCAGTTGATATCGCTAGGGGAAAAGAAAATCAATCTCGAACTGGCGAACTTGGTCATGCCTATATCGAGGCTGCCTTTGGCGGCACAGATGCTAGAGACATGGTCAAGACGCAAGCTTGAAGACGCGTTGGGCGTTGTGGCCGAGACCGAGGAACAGGGCATCCAACTTGTACCGCTTTTTGACGACCTTATACAAAGCATAAGACAGCTTCTATTGGCGGCAGATTCAGAAAAATGGATGAATAAATTGGCTAATGGGGATGAAGGAGAAAAGAAGATCGCATCATTGAAAGGCGTATTCCAACCAGCAGAACTGTCTGACATGGCGTTGATGCTGATGGAGCGGAGGCGCGATGCGAAACAGGGAGCTGATCCTAAGTTTTGCCTGGAGCTGGCGGCAGCTGCGGTGGCTTTACGACTTTTGCCGAACAGCCCGAAGGATGGAGGGACTAAAGCAGAAGACGATAAGCCGAAACAGCCGCCACCCCCAACCCCATCAGCGCCCTCCGAGAAGACGACCAAAACAGAAAAGACTGCAGACGAGACGTCGCCTGAAACATCGAAACCTAAGCAAGCAGAGGAAATGAGCGAACATGAGGCAGGCAAAGGGGTCTCGCTTTCAGCTGGTCAGTCGTTAGCCAAATGGGCGGCGCTGATCAAGGCGGTTGACGGTATAAGCCCGTCTTTGACGTTCATCCTCAAAATCAGCCGTCCGCTCTACGTGCAAGATAGTTTGATGACGATCAGTTTCCAATATCCATTCCATAAAGAGAAGATGCTGGGTGACATAAAAACAAAACGTCTTCTCGAAGACTGTCTGCGAAAAGTTTATGGGATCGAGGATTTGCGTGCAGAAGGTGTTATCGGTGCTGCCATAAAGGACGGCGAAGATAAGAAGGCAGATACGGTTTCGGATCTCATCAGTGCCTTCGGGGGTCAGGTGGTAAGCGAAAGCGGAGCATGAGCCAGCTTGACTGAAGACCGTAGATGTCATATCATCACGCCGCAAAGTAAAAGCATTCCGGGGTCGTCTAATGGTAGGACAACAGACTCTGAATCTGTTTATCGGGGTTCGAGCCCCTGCCCCGGAGCCACGAATAAAACCGACGATCGTCGGTTTTATTCGTTTAGACGACAGCGCTTCGACTTTTTGTTGACAGCATCAAGTAAGTCCACTAATCTATCAATATAGATTGATATAATGAATATTAATTCATGAAAAATGCTCCATGTTGCCAAAAAGGTTCAAGGTCAAAAGTCGATCTTGAGAAGGTGACGGAATTCGTCAAGATCATAAACGAGCCGAACCGACTCAAAATATTATGTTTCCTGCGCGAAGGCGAACAGTGCGTCTGCGATATCTGGAAAACGTTGGGCATACCGCAGAATCTTGCCTCGCATCATCTGAAAGTCCTTAAGGATTTCGGGCTGATCGATTCCAGGCAGAACAAGGAAGAAGGCAGGAAAATCATTTATTCGTCAAACAAAGAAGCCATAAAAAAATACGCCGAATCATTAAATAACTTCTTGATCTCCAATCTATGAAAATTCAAGTCCTGGGCTCGGGTTGCCCCACCTGCAAAACCCTTCACAAAAACGTACAGGGTGTCGTCGCCAAACTCAATCTGAACACCGAGGTCGAGTATTCCACGGATATCGCAGAAATCGTGAAGCTTGGTGCCATGGGCAGTCCGGTTTTCGCGATTGACGGCAAGGTCATGGCCGCCGGCAAGGTGCCGTCAAACGAAGAGCTGGAAAAGATTATCAGGGGAAAGTGTTCTTCAGAAAACAAAAACGCCTCTTGCGGCTGTTCCTGCGGAGGTAATTGCTAGCGGCTCAAGAACCATGAAAACACTACATCGATTTTTGCATTGCCGACGTTTATTCTGTTTTTAAAGGGTTAATGGTTTTTACCTGCAAAAAATGAGTAAGGCCTATCATGTCACCCGCAAAGTCGAAAAATGGGTGCGCTGTGCGGTTGCGCTTTTATTCATTGGTGTCGGTTTCTATTACCTCAAGTATACGTTCGGAGTGGAAAGTCTGGATGTTTTTTATCCTTTTGAGATTTTCGCCAAATGGCTGTCTTACGGTCTTTTCGGGTTGGATCAGGGATCACGACTTGGGGGCGCAGTGGAATTTTTCATTTACGATACACTCAAAATTTTCGCGCTCATGATTGTCATTACGCACATCATGAGTCTGATGCGCTTCTATCTACCGATCGAAAAACTTCGTGATTTTCTTACCGGACACAAATTTTATGGTCTGGATTATTTCTTGGCCACGGTTTTCGGGGCACTCACTCCATTCTGCACGTGTTCATCCATCCCGCTGTTCGTGGGTTTCTTGGAAGCGCGAATTCCGCTCGGGGTCACTTTTGCTTTTCTGATCACATCCCCACTCGTCAACGAAGCGGCTGTAGCCATGTTTATCGGTATTTTCGGCTGGAAAGTGACGGGTCTTTATGTTTCGGCAGGAATCGTTATCGGTATGGTTGGGGGCTTTATTTTGGGAAAAATGAAGCTGGAAAAATACGTCGAGGATTTCGTCTGGAAAGTAAAATCTGACAAGCTCAATGAACAGACGAGAGAACACACGCCCTGGAAAAAGGTCGCAGCCTTGGTTTCCAGAGAAGCTTTTGACATCACAAAAAAAGTCGCAGTTTATATTTTAGCGGGTATTGCGATTGGGGCTTTGATTCATGGCTTTGTCCCGCAGGGCTTTTTCGAGAGATACCTTGAAGGAGCGGGCTTTTGGGGCGTTCCGCTGGCCGTTATTCTAGCTGTCCCTATGTATTCCAACGCCACCGGCGTCATTCCGGTTATTCAGGCGCTGGTCGCAAAGGGCGTACCGCTGGGCACCGCGCTCGCCTTCATGATGGGCGTCGTGGGGTTATCTCTGCCCGAAGCCCTCATTTTGAAGAAAGTCCTCAAATGGCAGCTATTGGCTTGGTTCTTCGGCGTGGTAACCGTCGGTATCATCATCATCGGATATTTGTTCAATCTAGTGTTGTAATCAAGCCTTCAGAAACATACTCGTACTTAAGACAATCGCATTGGAGGAATTTTATGGGACGTTGGCTGCGTGCCGCAATATCTTTAAGCTTCTTCGAGAGCTGTTTTTTTCTTCAGATACCTCGCGGCCAAGTAGGTCGAAATCGGTACGGCCAAGACAAGCCCGATACTGCCGACCAATGTGCGGACTATCTCGGTAGCCAACTGTTCATTGTTGATTATCTGGGAAAACGTCACGAACGGCGCTTGGCGAATCGTGAATAACATAAGAAGCGGCAGCGAGGCGCTCGCGTAGGCGAGGAATAATGTGTTAGTCATCGCTCCCATGTGGGCGATCCCTACTTCCATCGACATCCTTCCGACTTTGATTGGATGGAGTTTGGGGTTGGCTTCATAGATTTGAGCCACAGCTTCGATCTGCCCGATGATTATGTCATCGACTGCGCCCATCGTACCGAGCAGAATCCCGCTCAACAGCAATCCGGTGAAGTCGATAGCCCTCGCCGTCTTGCCGATGATGAACATCGTTTCTTCCTGTGCCGTACCCGTGAGCCTGGTCCAGGAAGTGAAGAGCCAAGCCAACAGACCTACCAGGATCATCGTGATGAGCATCGAGAGGGAAGCGAGGTGGGACTTCCTGCTCCAGCCCTCCGTCAGATATGTCATCAGGGTGAAAATCATCACGGTCCCAGCGATAGCGATCGGCAGGGGAGGATAACCGCGGATGATCAGCGGCAAGATGATGTAGAGGATGAAGGCTGCGCTGATCGTCAGGCTCACCATAGAGCGGAAACCGCGAGTTTTCCCTACGATGATCGCAGCTACGAAGAAGATCAGAAAAAGCACAAGCATCGGCCAACGCCGCACGAACTCGATGATATAGAATACGTCGCCTGCGCCGCTGGGGTCGTCGACGCGTTGGACCAGAACTCGATCGCCAATTTTGTAGACATTAGAACTCACGACGTCGATATTACCGATGCCGTTAAATTCAAAATTCTTATCCTTCCAGTTCCCGTCCAAACCGATGAGCTCAAGGCGTTGCTGTCTGCTCACGCGTCCGTCGCTTTGCGTCCGCTCCCTTTCCTCTAAGACCTCGATCACCCGCGCCTCAAAGACTTCCTGCTCAACGGCGGCGACTTCAGTGATCGACACTGGCTGCGTTTCAGGGTCAGTTGCACTCTCGATAGCAGTAGAGGTCGACGGAGTTTGTGCATCAGTATTTTCGGCCGCGTTGAGCGGCATCGTTATACTTAATCCCCATACCAGGAAAGGCAGAAGAAACAGATAAAAAAGAGTTTTTTTGTGGTGTTTCGGCATCAAAAGACAGGATACAGGCCGAAGATGGTTTAATCAATCATACGACCGAGGAAATATGCGGAATTGGTGCTATCATGCTGTCATGTTGGTATTTTTTGCATTCTTATTGATGGCGCTCGACCTGTTACTCGTCTGGTTCATGCTGCGCGGTGCGCCATATGTACCGACCAGACCGGGGACAGTCGAGAAGATGCTCAAGCTGGCTGGAGACGTTAAGGGCAAGAAAGTCATCGACATCGGATCAGGCGATGGGAGGATAGTCATGGCCTTTGCGCAAAATGGAGCTCACGCGACGGGCATAGAGCTCAATCCTCTCTTGGTCAAGATCTCGCGCAAGAAGGTGGAAGAAAATCATCTCGAAGACAAAGCGGAGATAGTATGGCAAGACATGTGGAAGACCGACTTTCATGATTTCGATCTCCTGACCGTCTTCGGAGTTTTCCATGTCATGCCGGCGCTAGCCAAGAAAATCAGGCGTGAGATGAAACCTGGTTCGAAAATCATATCTTTGGCCTTCAAATTCCCGCATTGGAAAATCAAGGAAGATTTGAACGGAATCTATCTCTACGAAGTTTGATCGGTGGACGGCACGTACTCGTCCGTACTATCATCACCATCAACTATGTACCAACGACAAAATCCAAAAAATTCGCCGAAGACTTCATGGGGCGGAGTCGCTGACTGGTATTCGGATCTGCTGGAAACGCAAAAAGACACTTATCAAAATACGGTGATCTTGCCCAATCTGATCCGTCTGATGGACATAAAAAAAGGAGAAAAGGTTCTGGATTTGGCTTGTGGACAGGGTTTTTTCAGTAAAGAGTTCGCAAAGCAAGGTGCAAAAGTCACGGGTGTCGACGCGGCTCCCGAGTTGATCGACATCGCGAACAGCACGAATCTCGTGCCTGGCGTCAGCTATGAGGTTTCGGCGGCGCATGAGCTGGATTTTCTCGACCAGGCTTCTTTCGACAAGGCTGTGATCGTCCTCGCTATCCAGAATATGCACAATCCTCACGAGGTCTTGGCGGCGTGTGCGCGTGTGCTGAAGAAACAAGGCAGCGCGTACCTAGTGATCAACCATCCGGCATATCGCGTGCCGAAGGCGAGTTCGTGGGGTTACGACGAACAAGAGCAGATCCAATACCGTCGCGTCGACAGATATCTTTCGGAGCACAAGATAAAGATCTCGATGCACCCCGGAGCCGAGCCCGGTGCGGTCACATATTCTTATCACAGACCGATGCAAAGTTTCTTCAAATGGTTCAATAAATCAGGCTTCGCCGTCAAAAACGTCGAGGAGTGGATTTCTGACAGGGCAAGTGATTCGGGACCACGCGCAGAAGCAGAAAATGACGCTCGGAAGGAGATTCCGCTGTTCATGTACCTTGAGGCCATCAAATTATGAAGATCCACAGATTCATCGATTCCTTCGATTTTTCACGAAAAAAAATCGACATTTCGGGCGATACGGCACACCAGATGAAGAACGTACTTAAGCTCAAAAAGAGCGAAACGATAATCCTGTGCGACGGGAAGGGCATGGATGCCGTGGCGAGTATCGCGGAGATGGGGAAGAGTTCGGTTTCCGTAATTATCGATCAGGTCCGTGAGAATGACGCAGAGCCGAAGAGACTGGTCACACTTTATGCGTCGGTGCTGAAACATGACAATTTCGATCTGCTGATCCAAAAAGCGACGGAGGTGGGCGTTTCCGAGATAATCCCACTTATTTGCGACAGGACGGTCAAAGCGGACATAAGGCTGGATCGGGCGATGCGTATCGCAAAAGAAGCGGCAGAGCTCGCAGGGCGCGGAAAAGTGCCGATAGTGCGTTCACCGAGCCGTTTTACGATAGCCCTAGGTAATCGAGATGCCGCTGCGGTGCATCATCTGTTCGACGCATCGGGATCGGAATTGAGGCAAGATATGACTGACGGTTCGGCAGCCGCTTGGATCGGACCAGAGGGCGGTTGGAGCGAGGAAGAGCTAGAGGAGGCGAAAAAAGCCGGGCTCAAAATCGCGACCCTGGGAGCCCAAATACTACGCGGCGAGACCGCAGCGGTAGTGGCGAGCTATCTTTTGTGCCATTGAACCCCCTGATTTGCCAAGAACAGACAAAGGACTGATTGTAGGATAAAATACACGTATGAAGATAATCAAAGGAATTTTAGTTCTGACGCTGATATTCATCTTGAGCAGCGGAGCATATGCTGGATATAGCGCGTACCAGCTTTTCAACGGCGAACAGAAGGACCTAGGCGTAAAATACACGGAAAAAGACTACGACAACGCAGTGACGGCAAAAGCCGGAGTATCAGTGAACGACAAAGGTTCGCTCTATCTTGGCTCGCGCTTCAGGACGGAAGGCAAAATACATATCGAGGAAACGTTCAGCGACGCAGAAATCAGCGCCATCCAAGAGTATTCGAATAACGTCAAAGGACCTTTCCACGATGTCCAAATACATTTCATCGGCGATGGCAAGGTAGAGGCTTCCGGGATCGTGACGGATCCGCGTATCAAAGTACCCGGTCCGGTGTATGTAAAAGGTTCGGTCACCAACACGGGGCCGCGTTCGTTCGATGTGCGGATCGACACGCTTCAAGTCGGGAATTACAAGGTACCAGGTCCGATAATCGAGATTGCACGCAAGGAATTCCTCGGTTACGTAAACGGGATATTGAGCGGTATCGACGGACTTGAAGTGGAAAAAGTCGAAATAAGCGAAGGGAAGGTGAAATTCGTCGGCGATATCCCGGAAAAAATTTATGGATACGATACATCCGTAGTCACGGAATAGATATGATCAAACAAATGATAAGTTACGATTCATCGAACATGCTGCGTAGCGCCGTAGGGATATACGGCGCGGATAAATCAGTTTTCCGAAAAAACGCGGTTCGCCTGAACAAGGCGCGCAAAGAACTTGAGAAGGAGTGGAAGACAGAACAACAGGGTTGGTTAGGCTGCCCGGATTCGACAGAAGATATAAAGGCCATCAAAGCTGCAGTCAAGAAGTGTGCCGGCTTCAAGACGTGCCTCGTACTAGGCATTGGCGGATCAGACCTTGGAGCAAGAGCCGCCTACCAGGCGCTTAAACCGAAGAATTCGGCAAAAAACCTGATTTTTGCAGGGGCGAACACGGATCCGGACGAACTTGCCGGAGTTTTGGATAAACTCGATCTCAAGACCACGTTGGTGGACATAATCTCCAAGTCGGGCAATACGATAGAGCCGATGGCGACTTTCCTGATAGTCAGGGAGTTGATGATGAAGCGACTGGGTAAGGAGAACTTCGCATCCCAGATCATCGCTACGACCGATAGGTCAAGCGGGGCTTTGAGGGAGCTGGCGGATAAAGAAGGCTACCTGACTTTGTCAGTGCCTGAAAATATCGGAGGACGTTTTTCGGTGCTGACACCTGTCGGACTATTCCCGTTGGCTTTTGCAGGCATCGATATCTCGAAGATGCTTGCTGGCGCGAAAGATTTCAGGGAAGGTTTCTTCAGAGAGAAACCGGAAAACAACCCAGCCGCGCAGTTCGCCCTGCTCCAATACCTCGCGGACACGGAGCGAAGGCAGAATATCCACGTATTGATGCCCTATGCACAAGCCTTATCAGGCATGTCCTCATGGTATCGTCAGATTTGGGCCGAGAGCTTAGGCAAGAAACATTCGGTCGATGGGGAAACGGTACATGTCGGTTCTACCCCGATCGCAGCGCTCGGGGCGACTGACCAGCATTCGCAGATCCAACTCTACAACGAAGGCCCGAACAACAAAACGGTGACCTTCATCGAGATAGGGAAGTTCGCTCACGACTACAAGATCCCGCTTTCAGCCAAGATGATAAAGCCTTTAGCCTATGTCGCGGGTAAGACCTTGCAGCAAATCATCAAAGCGGAAAGGCAGGCCACTGCCGCGTCCTTGGCGGACAGTAAACGACCGAACAGCACAATCCATATCCCCGAGATAAGTGCGGGCACGATCGGCGGCCTGTTCATGTTTTTCGAGATTGCGACAGCGTTGGCCGGAAAGCTTTATGGCATCAACCCCTATGACCAACCCGGCGTAGAAGCAGGTAAGCAAGCCATGGAAAAAATACTCAAGCGTGAGCCTTGACAGGAACAGGAGGATATTGCGCGAAATGATTGAAAATTGCATAATATCATAAACAAATTATTCCTAAACGTATTTTTTATGCCAAGCATGCCAACTAAGAAATCGTCCCATCTCGGTTTGGGACTCGCGATCGGCGCCCTTGTGGGTGTCGCTGCAGGTCTATTCGCCCAAAGCAAGAAGGGCAAGGATTTGATGAAGGACGCGGAAAAGACAGCTAAGGTGTTGCAAGCGAAGATAATGCATGAGCTCAAGGGCGCCGAGACCATCACTAAGAAGCAATACGAGGACATGGTAGACAAGGTCACCGATTATTACGTACAGACCAAGAAGGTGGCCAAGAAAGAGATTCCGGAGATCCGAAGTTTCCTGATGAAGAAGTGGACAACTGTCCAGAAAGAACTGAAAAAGATGTAACCGACGGGATGGCTTGGATACGGCGCAAGCCCGCCCATGTCTAACACGGATTATCTTAAGAAAACCGAGGCGGATTTATTGCCGCCCGGTTTTGTTCATGGGCATATTTTACGCTTCGAATCTGATGGCGTATTCATCACAACCGAAATAGATGGTTGGAACCCTGGAACACGCGAGGCTATAGAGATATGCCAAAGCGAAGCCGGCAACCATATGCCCAAGCCAGGCCAGAAACGTAAACTCTCAAGTGACGTGCTGAAATTGATTTTCCTTAAAGACAAAAACCTGATCGACCGGGGGAAAGTATACGTCACGAGTTTGGAGCTCTATTCGTGGTTCCATCAGACGACATCGTGGTTAGCTGCAGCATGTAAGCATTATTCGATACCCGTAGAGCTCAAATCGTACGATAGCAAGACGGTGCGGCGCCGCGTCAAGAACGTGATGCGCCAGGCGAGAAGGGAGGAGAACAGGGGAGCACCGATCGCTAGCTGATAGTGACTTTTCCTTTCTGGAAATCGACGGTGATTTCATCACCCTCTTTTGTCTTTCCTTCGACGATGCGCAATGCGAGCTCGTCCATGACCTGGTCCTGGATCAGACGTTTCAGGGGGCGCGCACCGTATGATGGGTCATACCCAGCATCAGCCAAATGTTTCTTCGCTTTTTCCGTGAAATCTATGGTTATGCGTTTTTCCTTAAGACGCGCGATCAGCAGATCGAGTTGCATGTCGACGATGCGCAGGAGGTCCTTCTTCGTGAGCGACTGGAACATGATCACTTCGTCGATACGGTTGAGGAACTCCGGGCGGAAGCTGTCTTTCAACATCTCCATGATTTGGCCGCGCAACGATGAATCCTTGTCGCTTTTGGCGCTCTCATCCGCAAAACCGATTTCGTTGTTCTTGACGCCCCACTCGAGGATCTTATCCGATCCGATATTGGACGTCATGATGATGACAGTATTCCGGAAAGATACGGCGCGGCCCTTGCCGTCGGTCAGACGACCATCATCCAAGACCTGCAACAACATGTTGAAGACTTCAGGGTGCGCTTTTTCCACCTCATCCAACAGAACCACGGAATATGGTCGACGACGGATCTTTTCCGTCAGTTGACCGCCTTCGTCGTGTCCGATGTATCCGGGAGGCGAACCGATCATGCGGGCGACAGTATGGCGTTCGGAATACTCGCTCATGTCGAGGCGCACTATGGCGTCCTCGTCATCGAACATGGATCCGGCCAGAGCTTTCGCTAGTTCCGTCTTACCCACGCCTGTCGGACCGAGAAAGAGGAATGAACCGATGGGACGACGTTCGTCGCTCAAACCGGCGCGCGAACGGCGCAAAGCATTCGCGACGGCTTGTACAGCTTGTTCTTGTCCGACCACGCGTTTATGCAGGTCCTCCTCAAGATGGGCGAGTTTTTCGGTTTCAGACAACAGCATCTTAGAGACAGGGATGCCGGTCCAACGCGCCACAACACGAGCCACGTCTTCGTCTGTCACGGCATTACGTAAAAGACCGCGCTCGCCTTGCATCTTTTTCAGCTTCGACTCTCCGCTGTCGAGGTCTTTCTGGACTTGCGGCAACTGTCCGTAACGGATTTCCGACACCTTCTCCAGGTCGCCTCGGCGCTCGGCGATTTCAGCCTCGCTTTTCAGTTTTTCTATCTTCTTCTTGAGTTCGGCGTTGGCCGTCACGACGTCTTTTTCGGCCTTCCACGAAAGCTCCAGCTCGTGCGACTTTTCGCGCACTTCAGCCAAACGTTTATCCAGATCCTTCAGCCTTATCTTTGATTCTTTATCCTCTTCTTTCGACAGGGCACGTTTTTCGATCTCGAGACGGACAATCTCGCGTTTCAGGCGATCTAGTTCGTCCGGCATGGATTCGACCTGCATCTTGAGGGCTGAAGCGGCTTCATCTATCAGATCAACGGCCTTATCCGGCAAAAAGCGGTCCGTGATGTAACGAGAAGAGAGCTTTGCGGCAGCCACCAGCGAATTATCCGTGATGCGGATACCAAAATGCAGTTCGTATTTGTCTTTGATGCCGCGAAGGATGGCGATTGTATCTTCGATGGTCGGCTCATCCACGAAAATCGGCTGGAAACGACGTTCCAAGGCCGGATCTTTTTCGATGTATTTCTGGTATTCCTTCAAAGTCGTCGCGCCGACAGCACGCAGCTCACCGCGCGCCAATGCCGGTTTAAGCAGGTTGGAAGCATCCAACGAACCGCCCTCGCCAGAGGCACCAGCGCCGACCAGCGTATGCAACTCGTCTATGAAAAGGATGATTTTGCCGTTGGATGATTCGACTTCCTTGACCACGGCTTTCAGACGTTCTTCGAATTCACCGCGGAATTTCGTCCCGGCCACGAGCGAACCCACGTCGAGCGAAACCACCTCACGTTCCTTGAGGGTTTCCGGCACGTCTCCGGCGACTATGCGTTGCGCCAAACCCTCGACGATAGCGGTCTTGCCCGTCCCGGCTTCGCCGATCAAGACCGGATTATTTTTTTTGCGCCGCGTCAGGACCTGCATCACGCGACGGATCTCTTCGTCGCGGCCGATTATCGGGTCGAGTTTTTCCTGGCGCGCCAACTCGGTAAGATTCTTGGCATATTTCTCGAGCACTTGGTATTTGGCTTCCGGTTCAGCGCTGTCCACTTTGACCGAACCGCGCACGTCCTTCAGTGCTTTAAGGATAGAGTCGGTCACGACATCGAATTCATTCAAGATGCGGGCTGTCTCGTTTTGGCCTTCACATAAGCCCAAAAGGAGATGCTCGGTGGAAATGTATTCGTCCTTGAAATACCGCGCCGCCCGTTCGGCCGCGACAAAAGCACGGGCCGTCTCTTGGGACAAAAGGATATCGCGCAAGCCACCGCTCAAATCCTGGATCTGCGGAAGACGCTTAAGTTGAGCTTCCAGAGCGCCGTGCAGGGATGAAACGTCAGTCTGCAGTTTCTTAAGCAATGAGGGGACCACGCTGCCGTCCTGGGACATCAAAGCTAAAGCCAGATGGACCGGGTCGAGCTGTTGGTGACCAGCGTCCAAGGCCAGCTTATGCGCTTCCTGGATCGCTTCTTGCGATTTTGTAGTGAAATTTTGCGGTATCATATTTGGGACTTACGCCTTTGGCGACATGATCAGGTGCCGAAAGCGAAAATCCCCAAGTAACCCTTTTAGCACTCTACAATCGAGAGTGCTAAAAGTCAAACAGGGTCTTGAAATTTGATTTAGATCGGCCTTTCGATGATGAAAATCGTATTGTACTCGAGATATTCGATGTTCATTTCGCCCCGCGGAGACTCGAGTCTCAAGAATTTCGGAAAGCCATCTTTGACGCAGACCGACATGTTGCGGTCCGGATTTTCGCCACCCTCTATCCTGACTTGATACTCCCAACAACCGCGCTTAGCATCTTCCGTCTTGCTATCCACGTTCCAGGCGTCTGAACCAGCTGAATTCAAACCCTGATCTCCCTTCACGGCCAACTGCATCGTTTCGATCGTCTTCTTGGCCGTCTCACTATCCGAGATGTCTACCCACGCCCCATCATTAGCCCGCATGTAGAGTGAATTTTGGACCAGCACTACATCCGTCTTCGCGTCAGGTGAAAGCTCCATCGTTCCTTTGAACCTATCGGGCATAGAGTAGGCCAGCGTACCGGACAACATGCCCTGCGAGGTCGGCATGGTGTATTTGGCTTTGTATGATTTGGCGTTCTTGAATTTCTCAAAGGCCCTTATGAGTTCAGCTTTTGGATCAGATGCTTTTATCGGTTCAGGTGTTTTCGCAGGAGTTTCCGTCTGGACCACGCCATTGCTTTGCGGCACCACACTCTGTTGCGTGTCTTTTGACTTTAAGCAACCAGCGCCAAAAAAAGCGATCGATACAATCAATAATGTAAAAACAGATTTTCTCATAATCCGTGTTTAAGCATACCAAAAATACATCCATTGGTCATGCACCGATACTGCTTTGTAAAAAAAGGCAAAATAGCCTTATAATGGGTTAAATGAAGAAGATACATATAACTGCGGTGCTGCTGGCGGCTCTAGTGTACTTTTATAATACTGCAGAACCAGCTTTAGCCAAAGAGTTGATCTTCAAGTCCGGAAGCCTGGATACGCCGGCAGAAGCCTATGTGATCAGACGACCCACCAGTGCGGCGACTTTTTTCGGGCGTCTGCAGAGCAAGGATGACGTCGATTATTTTTCGTTTACCGCAGACGAAGGGACTTCGCTCAAGATTTCGCTCGACACGGTCAAGAACGACGGAGAGTTCAACCCGATAATGATTTTTTTCGGTCCTGAACTGCCGAGTCCGTCGGAAGACGCGGTCATCGACTTAGGCAGCGGTAACGGAGCTATCGTACGAAGAGTCGTAGCGGACGAGCGTGCGAGCTTCAGGGATAAATTCATCTTCACGGACTTCTATTCCGGTCCGACAATAGAAATCGAACTTCCCAAGACAGCCACCTATGGCTTAGCCGTTAAGTCGCCGAACGGCAAACTCGGCCGGTATGCGTTGAACATACAAGGGGAAGATAAGCTGGCGCTGGCAGACCTTCCGGAGTATCTGTATAACATCATCAAAGCGATATTTCGCATGTATTAAGCATATGAGTGGAAAACTTTTTTTGGTCGCGACGCCTATCGGCAACCTGCAGGACGTGACGCAGCGCGCTTTGGATACGCTGAAGAGTTGTGCTGCGATAGCCTGTGAAGATACACGTGTCACCTCGAAGCTCCTGGCGGCATATGGGATATCAAAACCGTTGATCATATTCCATGAACATACGCAACCAGCATCGGTCGATAAGCTGATAGGTCGGATTGAGGCGGGGGAAGATATCGTCTATGTCAGCGATGCAGGAACACCCAACATGAACGATCCTGGCGGCAAGTTAGCGCAAGCCGCCTACGAAGCAGGACTGACTCTTGTGCCGATCCCTGGCGCTTCGGTCTTGACCACGGCAATATCGGTTTGCGGGTTCGATATGCAGGATTTCCATTACTTGGGATTCATACCCCACAAAAAAGGCCGGCAAACGCTTTTTAAACAGATTGCGGAAAATCCGACCCCAAGCGTTTTCCTCGAATCGACGCATCGCATCGACAAGACCCTTGCTTCGCTGCACGAGACGCTTGAATCCCGAAGACTGGTCTTCGTCGGACGTGAACTGACTAAGCTGCACGAGACGCTTTACCGCGGTACGTGTGACGAAGTCATCAGACGATTGGCGGCGACAAGCACCAAGGGTGAGTTCATCGTCATTGTCGGACCTAAGCCGAAAGGATAAAATCAAAACATATGTTTTTAGTCGATATCATCCTCATACTGCTTCTGCTGGGCTTCGCAGGCGCTGGAGCGAAAGACGGGTTCGTCCATACGCTCGGTCGCCTGCTCGGCGCGATTATCGCCTTTTTGGCGGCGCGAGCCTGGTCAGCCAAGATCGCTTGGATATTCGCCATCGTGATGCCGCAAGGGTGGGCCAGGCTTATCGCGTTCATAGTCATCTTCCTGTTCATCACACGTGTCGCAGGCTGGGTATTCAAGCTCATAGACGGCTTATTCGAAATCGTGAAGATTTTGCCGTTCATCAAGTCGATTGACAAATTGTTGGGGGCTATCCTCGGTTTCGGAGAAGGATTCATCATGTTAGGAGGCGCGATCTTCCTCGTCACTGCTTACCAGCTTTCACCGACTCTCGTGACTTGGGCGACATCTTCGGGAGTAGCTAAATGGATCGGGAGCGTATTCTCCAAACTCCTGGGCGTACTGCTGTGAAACCGAAACTGATAGATTCACACTGCCATCTGCACTTTCCGGCTTACGGAGACGGACTCTCTGCGGTTTTGGAGCGCATGCAGGCGAGCGAGGTAGCGGCCATAACAGTCGGAACGACGGCTAAGACCTCTCAAGCGGGGATAGCTTTCGCCCAGCAACATCAAAATATCTACGCGACCGTGGGTCATCACCCAGAACATCTGACCAGTTCGTTCGAAGATGAGTACGAGGGGGCTGACGATCCGTTCGATTTCGACGAACTCAAAGATTTGGCGGCTGACCCTAAAGTCGTAAGCATTGGCGAGACTGGTCTGGATTTTTTCCGCATCGACCCGGACAGGAATCGGCAAGAGGCAGAACAGCTGCAGGAAGACGTATTTCGTAAACACATCGCGTTGGCCGAGGAAGTCGATAAGCCGATGACCATCCATTGTCGCGAGGCGGGTGACAGGTTCATCTCTATCATCGCGGACGAAAAGAAGCGTGGCCGAAGAATCCGCGGCGTCATGCATTGTTACACAGGCGACTGGGAGGAAGCGCAGAAGCTGCTCGACCTGGGGCTGTACATATCATTCACAGGGATAGTCACTTTTGGAGTCAAGAAATCTTCGGATCCGGAAAAACACGTTCACCGCGTCATCGAAAGGATGCCGCTGGATAGGATGATGATCGAGACGGACGCGCCGTGGCTGGCGCCGGAACCACACCGCGGAGAACAGAATGAGCCGGCTTACGTCGAATATGTAGCACGCAAGATAGCGGAACTACGTGGAATGGAATGCGAAGAGATCGCTAACATCACGACGGAGAACGCAATAAGATTCTTCAATCTACAGTAACGAGGGAAAAACCGGTTTTTAAGTTCCATTGACCTTTTGCGCGTATTCCGGTACACTCGCGGCGCACCTGGCTTATGGATGAACCCGGAAAAAACGACAAACTGCGACAGCTCCAGGCAATAGGCATGGTATGGAACGTGATCGTTTCGATCGCGCTTCCGACCACACTTATGGCTCTGGGCGGGCGCTGGCTTGACAGACGTCTCGGCAGTTCTCCATGGATGACCATCGTGGGGCTCCTGGTAGCCCTTGGCATTTCGTATCTGTTGGTCATGCGACAGGCGAAAAAGATAGCTGAAATGCTGAAAACCCCAAAATCATGAACATACCGATAGCCGCAGAACCGATATTCCACATAGGATCATTTGCCGTGACGAATGCTTACGTTAATTCCACATTAGCGACGATGGCGTTCGTCATTTTTGCGTTCCTGTTCAGCCGCGGCATCAGACAAGTCCCGCGTCGTTTACAGGCAGCAGTCGAGGCTCTATTGGAGTTCTTGTTGGGCTATTTCGACCAAGTCACGGGTTCACGCGAAAAATCACGTCAGTTCCTGCCGCTCGTCGGGACATTGTTCCTGTTCATCCTTGTCTCCAATTGGATGGGGCTTTTGCCGGGCACGGGAACGATAGGAGTCTGGGAAATGATGCACGGCGAACTGGAATTAGTTCCCTTGCTCCGTCCTGCGATGAGCGACCTCAACATGACGCTGGCAATGGCCGTGACTTCGATCGTCATGACGCATCTGGTTGGCATTTTCACGTTAGGCTTCTTCGTCCACTGGAACAAATTCATCCAGCTTGGCTCGCTGTTCAAAGCCGTAGTATCGGGCAAGCCAATGAAAATCGTGACCGCAATCGTCGAGTTCGGCGTCGGGCTGCTGGAGCTGGTTTCCGAAGTCGCTAAAGTACTTTCGTTGAGCTTACGTCTTTTCGGCAACATTTTCGCCGGAGAGGTGCTGATTACCGTCATGTTGTCGCTCGTCTCGTTCATCGTACCTCTGCCCTTCATGTTGCTTGAGCTGATCGTCGGCGTAGTCCAAGCCACGGTCTTCGCGATGCTCGTGCTCGTCTATCTGTCGATCATGTCATCGAAGCCGCACGGTGAAGGACACGAAGAGAGCAAGAGCCACAGCCACGACGGAACGGAACCGGCGACCGCAGCGCATCACGCTTGAGGGTGAGCGGGCCTACCTGTAGGGATACGGGTCGGGCCGAATCATTCTTAACCAGCGCGATTAGGACGACTTTAAACAAAAAAACAATTACAGTCGATCCGAAAACGCAAATGTATTATGGAAGCAGAAGCCATCAAGTTAATGGCCAAGGCAGCGGCCATCGCCATCGGCGGTATCGCTCCGGCCATCGCCATCGGCAAGATCGTCTCCAAAGCCATGGAATCGATCGGGCGCAATCCTGAATCAGCGGATAAATTGTTCGTACCCATGTTGTTGGGCGCGGCTTTCGCTGAAGCTATCGCCATCTATTCCTTGGTAGTCGTATTTACCTTGTAATATCGGTTTTTCTTGCTGGCTGACATGACGTCGGCCGGCTGAATGAAACCAATATGATCGAACCAGAGACAACAAATAGCGTACTCGGGACACTCGGCATCAACGGGGTGTCGTTCGTGGCGCAGTTAGTTAATTTCTCAATCGTCGTCTTCGCGATGTGGAAATGGGTCTACAAGCCGTTACTGAAGACCATGGATCATCGCGCCAAAGAAATCACCGACGGGTTGAAGAACGCGAAGGAGGCCAAGAAGAATCTGGATGAATCCAACATCGAAAAGGAGAAGATTCTAGGCGAAGCTCGAGCCGCGGGACACACCGTCATCGAAGACGCCCAGTCGAAGGCTGAGGTATTGCGCCAAGACAAGATTGTCCAGACCAAACAAGAGATAGAGAAGATCATCGGCGAAACCAAGGAAAAGATAGCAAACGAACGCGAAGCCTCATTCAAGGCGCTGAAGGTGGATATCGCTGATCTGGTGGCGATGGCGACGGAGAAAGTGGCTGCCGGACTAGACAAAGAAACGCAGCGTAAATTGATCGATAACGCGATCAAGGAAATCGAGACCGCTTGATATGGCGCAGAACCGTTATGTAAAGGACATCGCACAGGCCTTGGTGGAACAATCCAAGGCTGTCGGCGTAGTCGCCCAGGTAGTGGCGGACATCATCGACACTTGTTCGGCGTTGCTTGAAGACAAGGCGACCTTATCGACGCTGAAGGAAGTCTCCATACCGCTGGACGGAAGACGAGAAGCGTTACGCGAGGGTCTGAAAGGTACGATTCACGAATATGCGATGAATTCGTTCCTGTTGTTGCAGCAACACGGAGCGCTAGGGGAGCTGGAGAGCTTCAGATCGACCGTCGTAGAGCTGGCGGAAAAATCAGCAGACCATCGCGAAGTGAGCGTAATCAGCGCCGTCGAGCTGGACGATAAGCAACTCGAAAAATTGGCCAAGACGTTGAAAGAGAAGTTCGGCGGGACGCAACGGCTCCACACGAAAATAGATCAGTCGGTCCTGGGCGGAGTCAAAGTAAAGATCGGCGATTGGTCATTCGACGGTACCTTAAAGACTAAAATCATTCGATTGAAACAAGCATTATATGTCTGACACGAAAACAAAGAACGTGACCGCAGCGGCGCAGATCGCGCAGAGCTTGAGGCACCAAATAGAGAAATTCGAGACTGGAACCAAAGCCGAAGAATCTGGCGTCGTACGTAACGTGGGCGACGGCATTGCTTCGATCTCCGGTCTGTCAAAAGCGCAATCCATGGAGCTCTTGAGTTTCGAAAGCGGAGAGACGGGCGTGGCACTGAACCTCGAGCACGATCGCGTCGGTGCGATGATCTTGGGCGAATGGCAAAAAGTCAGGGCCGGGGAAGGCGTAAAGACGACAGGTAAAATCCTTTCCGTTCCGGTTTCGGATGAGTTGGTCGGTCGTGTTGTGGATCCGCTAGGCCGTGCCATAGACGGTAAGGGTGAAATCAAAGCCAAAAAAGAATATCCGGTAGAAAAGATCGCACCAGGCGTGATGGCACGTCAGTCAGTAAACGTTCCGCTCATGACAGGCATCAAAGCCATCGACGCCATGGTTCCGATTGGGCGCGGACAGCGCGAGCTCATTATCGGCGACCGCCAGACCGGCAAGACAGCCATCGCCATTGACACTATCATCAATCAGAAGGGGACGGGCGTGATTTGCGTCTATGTCGCCATCGGCCAGAAGGAGTCAAAAATCGCGAAGATTGTCGCCAAACTCGAAGAGGCCGGCGCCATGGAGCACACGATCATCGTGCTGTCCGGAGCTTCATCAGCAGCATCGGTTCAATACATCGCGCCATATGCCGGTTGCGCTATGGCCGAGTACTTCATGGATCAAGGCAAGGATGTTTTAGTGGTTTACGATGACCTGTCCAAACAAGCTTGGGCTTATCGCGAAGTTTCTTTGCTCTTGCGCCGCCCGCCGGGACGCGAAGCTTATCCGGGAGATGTCTTCTATCTGCACTCTCGTCTTTTGGAGCGCGCTTGCCGCAGGAACGAAGAGAACGGTGGAGGCTCGATCACCGCTTTGCCGATTATCGAGACGCAGGCGGGTGACGTCTCGGCTTACATCCCGACCAACGTCATCTCGATCACGGACGGACAGATCTATCTTGAAGGCGATCTATTTTACCGCGGCATCCGCCCAGCCATCAGCGTCGGACTTTCAGTCTCTCGCGTCGGTTCGGCGGCACAGACGAAGGCCATGAAGAAGGTTGCCGGTCAGCTGCGTCTGGACCTCTCGCAGTTCCGTGAGCTTGAGGCTTTCGCCCAATTCGCCACTGACTTGGATGAAGCGACGCGCAAACAGATCGAACGTGGACGCAAGACCATCGAGGTGTTGAAGCAGGGACAGTATGAGCCTATGTCCATGGGACATCAGGTCGCGGTGTTGTATGCCGTCACACGCGGCTACCTAGATTCGATTCCGACTGACAAACTTAAGGACTGGGAAAGCGGATTCCACAACTATCTCGACATTGACAAAGCGGAGTTGATGAAGTCTTTAGCCGAAAAGAAAGCGCTCGAGCCAGACATCGAAAACGGGTTGAAGGCGTCGCTCGAGGACTGGAACAAGATTTTCGCCACCAAGTAATCTATGGCAGTCTCCACACGGCTCATCCGCCGACGCATCAAGTCGGTGGCCAACACGAGGAAAATCACGAAAGCGATGGAGCTTGTGGCTGCCGCAAAGATGCGCAAAGCGGTCCAGTTGACATTGGCTTCGCGAGAATATGCGAAGACGATTATCGGTGTCGTCAAAGACGTCAGCCCCTTGGTGGATCCGATGACCCATCCATTGCTCGCAGGACGACGCGAAGCCAAGCGCTCACTCCTGATAATTGCGGCGGCTGACCGCGGATTGTGCGGCAGTTTCAATTCGTTGCTCATCAAAAAGACGCTCGAGTTCCTCAAGACGCGCAAGGAGCCCATCGATGTGATCACGGTCGGCAAAAAAGCTGAAGGCGTCCTGAAACGGGCCGGATTCAGAATTTTTGCAGCCTTCGAAGCCATATCGAACGCCCCGTCTTTCGAACGCAGCCAGCCCGTCGGCGAGCTTGCTTATAAGGAATTCATGAGCGGCAACATCGATCGCGTCTTCCTGGCCTATACGGATTTCAAGAATGCAGTCATCCAGATCCCTAAGGTCGAACAGCTATTGCCCGTCATCCCGGAAAATGAACTGCCACTTACGGTCTCTAAGCACGATGAAGATGAGATGACGGAAAAATCCGAACCAAAAGCCATTTTCGAACCGGATGCAGAAGCGCTCCTGAACAATCTTCTGCCTCGGCTCCTGGAGATGCAGGTTTACCAGTCGCTCCTAGAATCGGCGGCAAGCGAGCATTCCTCGAGGACGGCAGCTATGCATAGCGCGACGGATAACGCTACGGGCATGCTCGACGACCTTACGTTGACCTTCAACCAGGCACGCCAAGCAAGCATCACACGCGAAATATCCGAAATCTCGGCAGGTAAAGCAGCCATCGAATAAAATCTTCATTCAGAATCAACCAACATATGAGCAACAGACACGGAACAATATCGCAGGTCATCGGACCAGTCGTCGACGTCACGTTCGAAGGCAACCCGCCGCCTATCTACAACGGGCTAGTCGTCATGAACCAGGGGCAGAAGCTCGTGCTTGAAGTCGAGCAGCATCTTGGAGGCGGAGAAGTGCGCACCATCGCCATGTCATCCACCGACGGATTGCAGCGCGGCATGCAGGTAGAAGATACGGATGAACAGATCAGCGTACCGGTCGGACGTGAAACGCTAGGCCGCATGTTCAGCGTGACCGGCGAGACGATCGACGGTTTGGCGCCGATCAAGACGAAGAAGAAATACCCGATACATCGCGAGGCGCCGGCCTTCAAGGATCAAGCGACAAAAGCTGAAATCCTCGAAACCGGCATCAAGGTCATAGACCTGATCTGTCCGTTCTTGAAAGGCGGAAAAATCGGCCTGTTCGGTGGAGCCGGTGTGGGCAAGACGGTCGTCATCACGGAATTGATCCGCAATATCGCCAGCGAACACGGAGGATTTTCGGTCTTCGCGGGCGTCGGAGAACGTTCACGTGAAGGAAACGACCTGTATCGTGAGATGAAGGAATCGGGCGTGCTGGATAAGACGGCTTTGGTCTTCGGTCAGATGAACGAACCGCCCGGAGCGCGCGCACGCGTCGCCCTCACCTCGCTATCCTTGGCCGAATATTTCCGCGACGAGGAGAATCAAGACGTCCTGCTCTTCATCGACAACATTTTCCGCTTTACCCAGGCGGGTTCAGAAGTCTCTGCCTTGCTCGGACGCATCCCATCCGCTGTAGGTTACCAACCGACTTTGGCTACTGAAATGGGCGCCATGCAGGAGCGCATCACCTCGACGAACAAGGGTTCGATCACTTCGGTGCAAGCCGTCTATGTTCCGGCAGATGACCTGACTGACCCAGCGCCGGCCACGACGTTCAGCCACTTGGACTCGACAGTCGTGCTCGCACGTTCGCTGTCAGAACTCGGTATCTATCCGGCTGTCGATCCGCTCGATTCGTCTTCGACCATCCTGGATCCGAATATCGTCGGCGAGAGGCACTATCGCGTAGCTCGCGGCGTGCAGAACGTCTTGCAGCGCTATAAGGATCTGCAGGACATCATCGCGATCTTGGGCATGGAAGAACTTTCTGAAGATGACAAGAGGACGGTAACACGCGCCCGCAAAGTCCAGAAATTCCTTTCGCAGCCCTTTCATGTAGCCGAGGTCTTCACCGGTACTGCAGGAAAATACGTCAAACTCGAAGACACGATACGCAGCTTCGAAGAAATCCTGGAAGGTAAGCACGACGACAAACCGGAACAGTCGTTCTATATGAAAGGGGGAATTGAGGACGTAGCTGCATGATATTATTCGTTTACTCCGGAACTCGCTCGCTTCGCTCACTCAAACAGTCCTCGCTGCACGAATAACATCATGCAGCTACGCAAAGGAAGAAAGGAAAAAGGAAACATACAATATGATCCACTTCGAACTCATAACACCGGAACGCGTGGTCTATCGGCAAGAGGCTGACCAGGTGACTTTGCCGACCGCGAATGGCGAAATCACTGTTTTGCCGGGTCATGCTTCTTTGGTTGCGGCGCTTGTGCCTGGGATCGCACGGTTGAAGCTCAGGGGCGTTGAGGAGGAGGTAGCAGTATCCGGCGGGTTCATCGAAGTAGGTGGAGATAAAGTCCGGGTCTTGGCCGACACGGCTGAAAGAGGGGAGGAGCTCGAGATTTCTGTGATAGAGGAGGCCAAGAAGCGAGCGGAGAAGGTGATGCAAGAAGCGGCCAGACAGGATGACGTATCTTTCGCGGCAGCCATGGCTGCCATGGAACGTGAGATGGCTCGCTATAAACTAGCCAAGCGACGCCGGACACCCAAGCAAACACCGACGATTGACAGCGCAGTTCTACCATCGGACGAGAATCCGGTATAATGAATTATGCGTGTTTTCCTTGGACTACCCGTAGAACCCGCTTTACGGTCAGTGTTAGAGAATAAAAGAGACGAATTAGACCAGCCAGTAGGCAAATACAAGCGGACGAACCCCGAGCTGTGGCATTTGACGTTGACTTTTCTTCCGGACCTGAAGGAAGAAAAGCTGGACGCACTAATCCACCTGGTCGAGCTTTGTTGTGAAAGACCGCCTGCTGGTGGTTTTTCGACGCGTTGTCTCAAGACTTTTCCTGAAAAAAAACCGACCCACCTGTCGGCGTGCGCCTTGCCGGAAAATCCCGAAAGCTGGAACGAGTTCGTCAAACGACTACGCGACTTCGTCTCCATAATAGATTCAAATATCGACCGTAAACCATGGACCCCGCATATTTCCATCGGTCGCGCCGCGCCGAGAGGCAGCTCGCTGCCGAGTTGGAGCGCGAAGATAGGGCCGATAGACTGGAAGACCGATCGCATCTTGCTTTACCGCAGCAACCAGAGCAGCCAGGGAACGACTTACGACGTGCTACATGAATTCAAACTTAACGTTTAATTGTTTCGGACTTGTCATACACGGCTACGGAAAACCGGAGATTTTAGCATACGTTCGCGACGCGGTACGACAGGGCCGACAAACGATGATAGTCACGGCCAATCCTGAAAATCTGATTTTCGCCAAGACTCATCCGGAATACTGGAACGTTTTGAGGCAGGCGGATTTGCGTACCGTCGACAGCTTCGGGTTGGTTTGCGCCGGCTTGCTGCATTCAGTGAAACCCCACAGGACGCCCGGCGTGGAATTGGCTGATTACTTGTGTGAAGAAGCCGAAAAAAATGGTTGGAGAGTCGGTCTGATAGGCGGGGCAGAAGGGATCGCGGACAAGGCAGCGTGGTCGCTTAGACAAAGGTATCCGCAACTTAACGTCGTCGCCGAAGCAGGCGGAAGAGTCGATGCAGACGGCAACGGCGATGAGGCGAATGATGAGGCAATATTCCGCCTGACACAGTCAGCTCCGGATATTCTGTTGGTAGCGTTATCATTCCCTGGCCAAGAGGCTTGGATTGCAAAACATATATCTGATATCCCCTCGGTCAAGGTCGCAATAGGCGTTGGGGGGACGTTGGACTATTGGAGCGGAAAGATAAAACGAGCGCCGAGTTGGATGAGAAAACTCGGTTTGGAATGGCTTTATCGTCTCATCCTTGAGCCGAGGAGATGGAAAAGAATGTTCACGGCAGTGATCGTTTTTCCGTTGATGGCTTTTTTCGATAGATTCAGGATAAATTAAGTTATGATCGAGTTGAATCCCTTTTTCCAATCAGAAGCCATGTGCGGCCCAGCAAGCCTTAAGATCATGCTGGCTCATTACGGAAAGGATTTTTCCGAGGAAGAACTGGCGGCGCTGTGCGACAGCACCATAGACAAGGGCACAAGCCACCGCGGCCTCATCAAGGGCGCAAAAAAGCTCGGCTTCAGCGTAATCGAAAAAGAAAATGCGACGCTCGAAGAACTAAGTCGCTTCATCCAGCAAAGCACGCCCGTTATCGTCGGTTGGTGGTCGACCGACGAAAACCACTATTCAGTCGCATATGGTATTGATAAAGAGAATATCTATCTGATGGATCCAGAAGAAGAGGGCGGAAAAGTCGCAATGAAAATCACCGATTTTAATGAAGTTTGGCATGATTTCGATAGTGCTAGAGGCGTTGAAGTTAATCACTGGATGATGGCTATTCTGCCACAGGAAGCTACTGCATAGACAGGAAGTCAATCTGATATTTGACAAACTTTTTATCTACGTTTAATCTGACTAGCATGAGTTTACAGCTCAAACAATCGATGTATCGTCTTTCTTCTAAGCGGATGGGTCAATCCTGCCACTGGTTTATTTTTTTGGCCCGACGCGAAGGAGATGTGAAACATCGGATTATGCTGTAGAAAGCAAAAACGACAAATCCAAACCTCCTTCGACCGAAGGAGGTTTTTGGTGGTTTATAGGTTGAGGCAGGATGCGCGGCAGCGCCTCCATCCCCAGCCTGTAAGGTTACAGCTGGACGCTCATTGACATCGTGTATTGAGAGGACGAAATGCTGAAGACGCACATCGACGCTATCGTTTTCAAGCGACCCCGCTTGGTCTACACCATCAACTCACCGGAAATCCAGAATCCACGGAGCATCGAGGTCATCGAAGCCTCGAAGGTCCTGGAAAAAGACCCGGATGTGGCCTGGCAGGGGTGTGAATTCAGGGTTTTCGCGAGCCAGCAAGAAGCAGACGCCGTGCTGTCGAATGGACACAACCATGACGAGGCGATCGCACTCTTCGATGCCACCTCTATCCGCGGCCATTTCAAGTATGTGGCGCGTGGGCGACAGAATCACATCCCGGTTCCAGACTGGGCGCAGCGGACCGTTTGGGGCGTTGCTATCGGCGAGCCTGTGACGCTTAGGCAGCGCACACGCAGCTGTGCAGAACAGTTGCGCGCTAACTTCACACGGCGGTTCGAGCCGAATCTCGACCAGGGTGCGTTCCCTTGGGGACAGCGCAAAAAGGCAGAGCCTGCACCGACGCGCATCAAGTTACCCGAACATGCTCCGCAGCTCATCGAGCGGCTGAACCAAGGTCCGGATCTGGCTGAAGGAGCGGTCAACGCCGGTCATGGACACGTCCTGCCCAAAGACAGCCGGATCAGCTGGATTCGAGTTCCGATCGATGTCGCAGAGTATCCCAAGGCGGTCATGCAGAAGACGCTCGATACCTTTGCGGCGTTCGAGCGCGCCTGCCAAGACCTCGTGGACAGCAATCCTGCCGTCCAGGAAGAGCTCCTGGTGGGGGTAGAGCTGGATGCGAGCCTGCCTCGTCTGCGTGATTGCTACCTGCAACCACGTAACGGAGAGACACGCATCAGCGAATGGTCAGTCCGTCGGCCGGACATGCACGTCAACGAACGCCATCTCATCGCGTCCGAGAATGACGAGATGCCCGGTGGTTTCGCCGACCTTGCCCATGTGGATATGGCATACGACATCAATCAGGAAGCCTGGACGTGGTGCTTCGACTGGCTGACGTCGGAAGGCTCCCTGCTTTTCGTCGTTTCCGACGACTGGAGCGCCCCCTACATCACGGTCACCAAGTGGTTGGCCGAAGAGATGCGCAGGCGTGGCTTTGCAGCCCACATGGTCACCACTTCGGAGCTGGATCGCGTAGAGATACGTAAAGACGGAGTCTTCCTCGACGGGCACAAGGTCGGCACAATCTGGCGGCAGTTCCCGGTGTTCGAGACGACCGGCAAGTTGGCAGAGCTGGTGTTCGCCGCCCAAGATGGTCTCGTACGTATGGTGCCGGAGTTTGCCCACTACGGCAGCAAGACTTGGTTCAGCTTGTTCTGGCGTTACGAGGAATTCTTCGCCGAACGGCTGACGGCCGAGGATATCGAGATCATCCATTCTATGATTCCGCAGTCTCACCTCGTCGCGTTCGAGCGAAACGACTTCCCGTTCACCGTTGCAGGCAAGCGCATCCGCATGCTCGAAGACCTGATCAGCCTGGATATCGAAGGTCGCGACAAGTTGGTCCTCAAGATTACCGGAGCAAACCGCCAATCAGCTCGGTCCTACGGCGTATTCATGGGTCACGCACGCAACGAGCAAGACTGGCGCGCTTGGCTCCTCGACCGGATCAAGTCGAACGAGCCTTTCATCGTACAACAGCGCTTCGAGACGTCAATCGAAACCCTCGGCGTCTGGAACACGAGTATGAAGGCCGCGGAAGTCTTTCGTTGTCGCGTACTGCTGCGCCCCTGGGTCGTCGGCGGGCGACTCATCTCGAGCCACAACTGTTGCACTCCCTCCTACACGACAAAAATCCACGGAATGACGGATATGGCCGTCCAACCCGTGGAATACGTCTAGTTCACACGTTCTTTCAACTCCATCCAATCGGGTGTCTGCCTTCTTGTAGGCACCCGGATTCCCTCGAGGATCCGATAAGCTGTCAGATCCTGGAATGAATCAAATATGCCCACAACACCAAATAAAAAACGTTTTCGCGATTACGGCTTTGAAACCGGAGTTTTACCGACGGGAGAAGGGAACGTGCTCTCTGACGTCCCGGGCGTTTTAGTCGGACATGTGACTTTGATCGAAGGCGAAGACATCAGAACCGGCGTAACTCTGGTGGATCCTGGAACAAAGGCATTATTTCGCAATAAATTGCCTGCTGCAGTGGCGGTAGGGAATGGTTTCGGAAAACTCACGGGCACAACGCAAATCGAGGAGTTGGGCACGCTAGAAACGCCGATTGCTTTGACGAATACGCTGGCCGTAGGACCGGTCTTGAGAGGGTTGGTAGACCTGACCCTGGCGAGAAATCCAGGCATGGAGGAGTTCGAGACCGTAAACGGCGTAGTCGGCGAGACAAATGACGGTAGAGTTAACCGTATTCATGCGGACGTAATTAAATCTGAACATGTGGTTGAAGCCGCCCAGAATACCGCAAAAGACTTCCCCCTTGGCTGCGTTGGAGCTGGGACAGGTACAAGGGCTTTTTCATGGAAAGGCGGAATCGGGACAGCCTCTAGGCGAGTGAAAGTCACAGACTGCGAATACACGTTTGGCGCTCTACTCCAGACCAATTTCGGCGGTGAATTGATGATTTTAGGCGTTCCCGTGGGAAGGGCGTTAGGAAAAAGCGACCTTCCGTTGCCAGAAATAAAGCCAGACGGTTCGTGCATGATAGTCCTGGCGACCGATGCGCCACTCACGGCACGCCAACTTAAACGCATTGCCAGCCGCGCTTTCTTGGGGCTGGCGAGAACCGGCTCTGTCATGGCTCACGGGAGTGGGGATTACGCAGTAGCTTTCTCGACTAGCCGAAATGGGGTCGAGGGTTCAGACCAGCAAGGTACCTGTCTGGATGACAATGAACTAACCCAATTTTTCCTTGCTGCAGTCGAAACGGTTGAAGAATCAGTTTATGATGCATTGTTTGTAGCCAAAACGACTAAAGGTAGAGACGGACAAGTTTTGGAAGAATTGCCGATTGATAAAGTAGTCGATTTACTTGAATCAAGACTAAAATGAAATACAAAACTATCGGAATCCTTGGTGGGATGGGGCCTCTTGCGACCTTGGATTTCGAACACAAGCTACTCTCATTGGTCGTAGCAAAATCTGATCAAGATTATCCGACAATAATCTCTTTTAACGATCCGAGCATTCCCGACCGAACAGATGCACTCATAGGAACAGGTGAGAGCCCGTTGCCGAGGCTAGTTGAGAATGCAGAAAAGCTCAAGAATGCCGGCGTAGAATTAATCTGCATGCCATGCAATACTGCGCACGCTTTTTTGCCTGAGCTGAAACGCACAGTAAAAGAAGTCGAATTCGTGGACATGATTGACGCGACGGTTTCGGTGATTGAAAGGCTTCGGATGCAGCACGTTGGGGTTCTGTGTACTGACGGCACTCGTATGAGCGGCACGTTCGAAGCAGCCTTGGAAAAGAGAGGACTAACCACAATTTATCCGAGTCTCGACGAGCAGAAGAGTTTTGTTATGGATGCGATTTACGGGCCGATGGGCATAAAAGCGGGCAACATATTCACCGGAAGAGTTCTTCTTGAACATGCGGCAGAATCTTTGGTCAATAATGGTGCTCAATGTGTCATTTTAGGTTGCACTGAAATTGCGATGGCTCTAGACAATGGTGAAGTCCCTTATCTCGATTCTTCATTAATCCTTGCAAGAGAGACGCTAAATAGGGCTGATAAAACAAAATCAGAGTCAATTGAAGCCTCGAAAATTATACAAACGCATAAATTTGCAGCATTTTCGACAAATACTTTTCCGCTGATTACAGGCTAGATGATCAAAATAGCGACCCTTGATTTTTCGACAATACAGTGATAAGAGGATTGATGCTCTTTTTACTTCAACCCCAACCCGAGGAGCAAACATGAAGCCGCTCGAAAGCGATTCGATTCATCTTCCCATGATCGACAGGCTTGCGATGGGTGCCTCCCGGGCGAAGAAGTCCTGGGACAGCAATAGATCAACCCGAATCGATCAGCAGCTCCGCACGGACCAAAGGTCTGTGTATGGCGATTTCCTTGATTACCTTAGGGATCTCGTCACTAGCGACGAGCCCCCCGACGGCTCACCTATGGCGCGAATCATTCAGCCACCCAGAACAGGTAAAACCGTCATCGCAGCGCATATGATCCTGGGGACAGGGCTGACCGCGACGATCATCGTACCTTCGCGCATGTTGATTGAGCAGACGGTAAATGAGCTGCGGACATGGCTGGGAAACATCCCGATCGGAATGTTCTATGGCGACCGCAAGGAGGTATTGGAGAACGGCGTCAATGTCGTGACCTATGCCATCCTACAGGCGCACATGAAGACCAATACTGTGCCTGAAGCCATTCGTAATTCTGCACTCGTCATCGCTGACGAGGGACACCAGACGATGACGCGAGGGAGGCAAGAAGTTCTCCTTTCGGCGTTTGAATCACAGGCTGTACGGATTGCACTGACGGCCACGCCGGACTATTCGGAAGACAAGGCACTCGCAAAATTCTTCCCAGATCTCATCCACGAAATCACCTTCGACGAGGCGATTGATATGGATCTTCTGGCCCCTTACCGTTTCTGGCTCGGCGAGGTGGACGTGAATGGATCAGCCGTCCGCCTCCATTGCGGCGACTTCGTCGATGAAGACGTGGCGCGCATCACCTCTGAAGCGCCCTTCTTCAAGGCAGTCGAGATGTTCAGATATGCCACTCAGAACAGAAGTCTGGGGGCGCTGGTCTGCTGTACCACTCGCCAGCAAGCAAAGGAGCTATGCGGCTATCTCAAAGCACATCGCCCAAAAGGTACAAAGCCGCCGTGCCTCGTTCTTGGCACAACTCCAGAAAGAGAGCGAACCGAGATACTCGATGCCTTTGAGGCACGCGAGGTCGACACGATTGTAAGCGTCAAAGTACTGGTCCAGGGATGGAATTCGCCTCGGTGCAAGCTGTTGATCGATCTGGCGATGACGCTCTCACGTGTCTTGGCGACACAGAAGTTCAGCCGGCCGCTGACCAGGGACGGCGACAATGAGGCACGGATTATCGCGTTCGTGCCCAAGGATCTGCCCGTCATGCCGCTTTTACCTCTCGAACTTTTCGGCTCATCGCTTACGAGTTACAGGGCTGGAGAGCTGATCGGGACTAGCTGCAAATCCAGCAAAAGTCAGGATGCTGCCGCTGACAGGCTAAGTAGGACCCCAATCAAGGATGTAGATCTCAAGTCCAGAATCCTGTTTACTCAGACGCAAGAGCAGCACAGGCTCGAGAAGAGCGATTTCGCGTCGATTAGGCAGGTCCTGATATCGAATCCAGAGTTCAATCCAGCTCTTCCACCGAAATACACCCATTTCCGCTGGGTCATGTTCAGGCACGAGCTCTTCCAGGGTCGAGGTTTCCAGCTACTGCGCTATCTCGGATACCAACCATCGACCCACGGGTACATCAGGCTGCTAAGCGAGACATTTCCCGAAGGCGCGACGCTTAGATTCTTGCTCCGTCACAACGGATACAAGGACGAGTACACGTTGCGGGACCAGCCGATAGACGCGGAGACATACCAACTCTGGCTCGAACAGAAGGATGGACGCCCGGAATACGAAGAGCTACTGGAATACAGCATCATCTACGGAAAAATCCGAGAGATCATGGAGACCATCCCTCCGATCGAACAGCGCGTCATCTGTTGGCGTTGCGGCTTAGACGATGAGCCGGAACAGACGCTTGAACAGATAGGGGCGCACTACGGACTAAGCAGAGAACGCATCAGAAATATCGAGTCAGACGGTTTTCTGAAGATCCGGCAAAGGATTGATATCCTCGGGCAAAGAGAGACCAGCAACAAGCGCATCCGTTCGATACACGGAGATCAAAAATCGAAAGGGCTTGCTGCGGTGGGACGGAACGAAACACGCAGTCGAAACATTCCAAGCCTAGATGATCAAATTTACGCTTACGGACCAGAGCGGTATGCGCGGTTGGTCAGAGAATGCTATAGGGGGAACATGCTTCCCCTTAGGCAAGACTAGCTCGCCGTACTGCACATCGACCTTCCGAGCTTCAAATCGTTGCTGACTTTATTCACCTCTCCCGGCAGACACCATCCGTTACTGCCTATACCGCGGCATCCCAACATCTAAACCCGACCGCTTCGGACTACCCGAGGCGGTCTTCTCTTTTATAGACAGAAGAAGAAGAATCGCGTAATCTTTGCCTATTATGACCGACAAAGTACGCGTGCGTTTCGCCCCAAGTCCGACTGGCTTCTTGCACATCGGCGGTTTAAGGACCGCTTTATACAACGAACTCTTGGCCAAGCAGACAGGTGGCTCCTTTATCTTGCGTATCGAAGATACTGATCAGACACGATTAGTCGAGGGAGGTATAGAAAATATCGTGAGGACAATGAAAATGATGGGCCTGGAAGCGAATGAGGGAGTTTATCTGGACAACAAAGATCAAATTGCAGAAAGAGGGGATTACGGCCCATATCTCCAAACCAAGCGTAAAGATAAGCACACTGCATATGCCAAACAGCTGATTGAGATGGACAAAGCTTATTATTGCTTCTGTTCAGCGGAACGATTAGAAGATTTGAGGCACGAACAGCAAACAGCAGGGAAGCCGACCATGTACGACGGGAAGTGCCGCGCCACTCCCCGCGAAGAGGCGGAGAAACGCATCGCAAACGGCGAAAAATACGTCATTCGGCTCAAATTACCAAAACAAGGAAGAATAACCGCTTGGGATGTAATCCGCGACGATATTTCTTTTGATTGGTCACTTATCGATGACCAAATCATCATAAAATCAGACGGTTTGCCTACTTATCACCTCGCTGCAACATGTGACGATCATGACATGGAGATAACTCATGTCATACGTGGCGAAGATTGGTTGCCCTCACTCCCCAAACATCTATTTATCTTCGAATCTTTTGGCTGGACAGCTCCCAAATACGCGCATTTGCCGCTTTTGCTGAACGCAGATCATTCGAAACTTTCGAAGAGGCAAAACGACGTTGCGGTCGAGGATTATTTGAATAAGGGTTACCTGCCGCAAGCCATCATTAACTTCGTGGCGCTATTAGGCTGGAATCCGACAGGTGACAGGGAGCTCTATTCACACGAAGAGCTTATTCTGATGTTCGATTTAGCCAAAGTCAACAAGGCTGGTGCCGTGTTCAATCTGGAAAAACTAGATTGGATAAATGAACACTATTTGAGGTCAATTCCTGAAGATGAGTATCTGGCTTTGACTCACCCATACATCAAAGACCTGAATAGTGATCAAAATTTTGTAGATAGAGCAGCTCTTTTGGTCCGTGACCGTGTAACACTCCCCAGTCAGGTAGCTGAATTGGTTTCGACCATACTCAAAGAAACCGTAGATTATTCCCAGGCAAATATCGCCTGGAAAACGCAACCTAAAGAACAGGCTGTGGAGCGACTGGAGGCAGTCAAGAAACTTCTGTCTGATATCGACGAGTCAAGTTTCGCCAAGCGAGAAGCCCGCGTAGAGCATGAACAAAGGATAAAAAAGATGATCATGGACAAAGGGTGGGGGAACGGAGACACGCTCTGGCCGTTGCGCGTGGCTTTGTCAGGACAAGACAAATCACCTAGTCCGTTTGAACTACTTGAGGTCTTGGGGAAGGAGCGTAGCCTGAAGAGGCTTGAAGCGGCAATCAGCCACTTATCCACCTAGACCAAAAACTGCGGAAAGGGCATAATCAAATTGATTTGAGATCAGTATTTTTTGAAAATGCATCAAAATAATAAAAACAAATCAAAACGCATCTTTACAGCAACGGTATTTTTGATTGTATTTTCTGCGTCTGTCTTTACGCCACACAAGGGTCTTAGCCAAGGTTTTACTGACGACGTGCTGGAGTCAAAACAGCAGGTCGATACCCTGAACTCGGAAATAAACAAGAAACAGTCGCGCGTCAAAGAACTAGAGGGGCTGATCGGGAAATACAAACTGAACATCGACAGCCAGGAGCAGCAGCAAGCTTCTTTAGCCAATGATCTGATTCTTTTGGACAACCGCATCATCAAGAAAGAACTGGATATAGAGCGCACCAGAGTCGAACTGGATCTGACGACGCTCGAGATCAAGTCGTTGGATCAGCAGATCGTGGAACATGGCAAAAGGATAGACCGCCAAAAAACTTACGCCGCAGAAATCCTGCGCAACATCAGAAAAGCCGACGACGTGCCGGTGTATGAGGTGATGCTTAAGAAGCCGTCATTATCTTCCTTCTTCGATCGCGTAGAAGAGCAGAAAAAACTCGGCGATAAGCTCAACGACACGCTACAAGAGGTAAAAAATGACAAAGAGACGCTTGAGAACACAAAAACCAGCAGAGACGCCAAGAAAACTTCCCTTGAAGCCAAGAAAAAAGAGTTGAAAGAGGAGGAGATTGCCTTGGCTGCAGAAAGGAATTTCAAAGCTTCGCTGATAGCGGAAACGAAGAACAAACAATCAGAATACGAGCGCGTCGTTTACGAGCTGCAACAACAGCAGCAAATGACAGCAGAAGACATCAACCTCTTGGAGACAAGACTGAAAGATACTTTAGACAGCGTCGATGAGGCATTGGCCAGGGGAGACGTGTTGCTGAATTGGCCGTTGAAGCGGGATATAATCGTCACAGCTCGTTTCCACGACCCGAATTATCCTTTTCGCAAGCGTTTCGCGCATCCGGGCATCGATTTACGTGCTGCCGTCGGAACGCCAATCTATGCAGCGGCAGGAGGCTATGTCGCATGGACAAAACTTGGCTCTGCTTATGGCAATTACCTGATGCTTGTACATCCCGGGAGCATCGCGACGATTTACGCCCATTTATCCAAGTTCGTCGCCAAACCGGATACGTATGTCCAAAGAGGGCAGCTCATAGGTTATTCGGGCGGCATGCCGGGACAACCCGGGGCGGGATTATCGACCGGTCCGCACCTACATTTCGAAGTACGACAAAACGGGATACCCGTAGACCCAGAAAATTTCACTCCGAGTCTGGAGGCTGACGCGTTCCAGAACTATTGAGCCAAAACTGCTTTTAGCGCCTCTTCTAGCTCCTGATAGCTAGATACGCGCACTAAAGCTGACCGAAGCGCGATGAAATCGACCTGGGGATGCTTGTCATGCAGCTCTTTTTTGAAATAGAAAGGAAAGTGCTTACGCAGTTTTACCAATCCACCTTCACCGTAACGCTCAATCTGGTAACGAGCATGACGCAAGACGATAGTGACGCGGTCCTCAAGCGAAGGCACGAAGTACGAAGTACGAGGTACGCCTATCACAGAGCCTATCTCATTAAATACCCACGGATTACCCAGCGCACCGCGACCAAGCATAACGCCGTCCGCGCCCGTCAGCTCGAGCGCGTGTTTGGCGCTTGTCCCATCTGTAACATCACCGTTTAGGATGACTGGAATGGATAATGAGTCCTTAACTTGTCCAATGCGCGTCCAGTTGGCGACGCCTGCGTAGCCCTGTTCCTTAGTCCTCCCGTGTACAGTCAACAGATCTGCGCCTGCGTCTTCAATGATCTTGGCAAAAGTCAGTATCTCGTCGTCTTTTGACCAACCGAGACGGGTCTTTACGCTGACTGGTGCCTTGACGGCGTTCTTGACTGCTTTGACTATTGCCGCGGCTCTTTCTGGATCGCGCATCAACGAAGAGCCATCAAAGTTTTCCGTGATCTTCCTGACCGGACAACCCATATTTATGTCGATTCCGTCAGGTTGAAACATCTCTTCAATGATGCGGGCGGCTTCGGCGAGGCGTTCCGGATCATTGCCAAAAAGCTGCTGGATGACAGGACGTTCAAAAGCGCTGATTCCGGTCATGGCGCGCGTTTTTTGATTGCCGCGGATTATCGCCTCGGCTGATACCATTTCGCGCCAGATATATGGAACGCCAATTTCTTTGCAGATACGGCAAAATGGCTGATCCGTCATGTCAGCCATGGGTGCCAAGGCGATTATCGGTTTTGTGGCTTTTTTCCAGTCGAGCATGCTGCGGAAAATAACACGATTCGGTAAAATTGTCGATATATAAGGCAACACCCCGAACAGACGTCGGGGTGAGATGAGAGTGCATCAAAGGCGTTTTGCCTTTAGCGGATGAAGGAGGGGTGCTCGAGGTCGGGCCTGACCAGCGAGTCGGGGTCGATCTCCGCGAGCTTCAGATTGATGCAAGCGTCGATGATCGGCTGCTGGTGGCTCCATCCGCCGTTCCGGTCGTCGGTGGAGAGCATGATGTGCGGCGGGTTGGTGTGCTTGGGACCCCGTAGTCGACTGCGTCCTTCGGTGACGTCGAAGAACATGTCACAACGCTCGAGGCGCGGGAAGATGCCGAAGCGGATGTGCAGCGCGCCGCTGTAGCCGCGAAGCAGGTAGTCGATGACGGCACGTCGGAAATCGGCATTGCCGACAAGCCCTTCATTCACCAGCCCGACGTCCTGGAACGCCACGAAGTCCGGCAGCTTACGTTCCACGATGAGTCCGAATACGTCGCTCGAGCGGTCAGACTTTCCGATGGGCGCCCTGGCAGCGATGCTGTGGCCACGACCGAACACGTGCCCGGTGTTGAACGCGACGTTTCCGGCTTCGATGAGCTCATGCGGAGCGTTCAGGATGCCGTTCATGCAAACCTGATCGAAGGGGATGGCGCGCACGATGGCGGCATTGATTTCGCGATTCGCGGGTCGGGGGATCTCGTATGCCAACTCTTGCATTTCCTGGACCTCCTCCAAAAAAGGAACGCGCGTGATAATAACGCAGATAAAAAAATAATGCAATACCAAAAGGACAAGCGGAACGCTTGTCCTTTTATACAGGGATGAAAATAAACTATTTCATCATCGGCTCGTTCCACTTGTTGACGTTGAACTGGAAGCATTGGCGACCCTTGTCGTGGTTGATCAGCCTATCGTAAGAATTCGATGCCATCGGCTTGAATCGTTCCGCGTATTCGGCCTGTTGGTTGCCGAGCGTCTCGAAATCGGCACACAGCTCGTATGCCGTACTAGATACGACCGTATAGCCGAAGGGCTCGCCGGTTTTCGGATCGTTCACGCTCTGCAGGTAAACGTTCGGACTTGCGCTTAGGGATACCAGGTCTTTCGGCAGTGACTTGTTGGCGTTCCAGTAGTTATCTAGGGCATTCGTGATCTGCTGCAGACTCTCGACACGGCTCTGATCGGCATTACGCGACCTGGCGGTGTTAGGAGACCCGGCCATGACGAAGCCAAGGATGACGGCCGAGACGACAGAAAGGGTGATGATAGCGGCAAAAATCTTTACTCCGTTGATTTTCATATTTTTAAGCTTCTTTTTCCTCTTTCCTTAAATCCCATAGATAATAACCGAAGATAGCTCCAGCGATAGAACCGACAGTCAGGACTTTTAGAATGAAACGCAACGTAAGCTCGCCGCCGAGGAAGTTATAGACCAGACCGATCAGGTCTCCGATGATGACGCCAGCAGCGATGAAGAGCGTGATGTAGGTCAGCCATTTGCGGATTTTTGAGGCACGCTTCGCCGAGTCCTTAGACATGGCTTTGCTCAACATATATGAAATCCAGAGGAACAACGGATAAGCTATAAGGAGCGCAGCCGTACTCCAACGGATCATCTGACGGGCGCCATCGTAGTAATATCCATACGGGTTCGACAAGACGTCCGGCAGGTAGATGTTAATGGTCTGAAAAAGGATGGTGCCGAAGCTGAACGCGCTGATATACAGCGTCAGGAACATCAGCAGATACATGAACGCCTCGCGCGCAGAAAGATAGGGCTTACGTCTGGGCACAGGGATAGGGAAGTCAGATTCGTGGTAAGCATCGAGAGTTTGCTTGACCTCATCGTCTGACCAGCCAGCGTCCTTCAGGGCAGCCTTAATCGCTGGACGGCTTACGCCTTTAGTTAAAGCCTCGTAAACAAAGGAGTCGATTTGTTGGCTCATATGAAGAAAGCATAACAGGAGCTTATCCAACTGTCATCACCCTACAGCACAAACCCATGGCCGGGATGACGAATGGTCGGAAACATGCAAGAATATCCGCATGCCTGAATTCAACCTCAAAAAACCGTACGAAGCTGCCGGCGACCAGCCAGAAGCAGTCGCTGCTTTGATAAATGGCGTGGAGCGAGGCGACAGGTTCCAGACCCTGCTTGGCGCTACCGGCACTGGCAAAACGTTCACCATAGCCAACGTGATTCAGGAGGTGAAAAAACCGACTCTGGTCATAGCGCACAATAAGACCCTGGCCGCCCAGCTGACAAACGAATTCCGCGAGTTCTTCCCTGATAATGCGGTCGAGTATTTCGTCTCATATTACGACTACTACCAACCGGAAGCCTACATCGCCAAGTCTGATACGTATATCGAAAAGGAAGCGATGATTAACGAAGAGATAGATCGTCTACGCCATAATGCGACACAGTCGCTTCTGACCAGGAAAGATGTCATCATCTGCGCGTCAGTGTCGTGCATCTATGGCTTGGGCGCACCGGAGGCTTATGCGCAGACGGCGATTCACGCGAAAATCGGAGATGACATGCGACGCGAAAACGTCTTGGGTCGGTTGGTCGAGATGCAGTTCGTGCGTTCGAACACGACCGACCTGACGCGTGGCATGTTCCGAGCCATCGGAGGGGTCCTGGAGGTCATGCCGGCGAATGAGGAGGTCATCTACCGCATCGAGGCACCCCGCGGGACGATCGAAGCGATCCTGGCTCAAGACCCGGTAACGAGACGCATCAAACATGAATTGAAAGATGTCTGGATTTTTCCGGCGAAGCATTTCATTACCCACGGACCGGAACGTGAAAAAGCTATTCAAGCGATCCGTAAAGAACTTTCTGGACGCCTAAAATGGTTCGAGAAGAACGGCAAGCTGTTGGAAGCTGAGCGTTTGGAACGCCGCACAAAATTCGATCTCGAGATGATCGAGAACCTCGGATACTGCAACGGCATCGAGAACTATTCTCGCCATCTGTCTGGCCGCGAGGAAGGCGCTGCGCCGGATACGCTGTTCTCCTATTTCCCCGAGGACTTCCTCTTGGTCGTCGACGAGTCGCACGTGACCATACCTCAACTCGGAGGAATGTATGAAGGCGATAGATCACGCAAAGAAACCTTGGTCGAGTTCGGCTTCAGGCTCCCTAGCGCCAAAGATAACCGACCCATGCGCTTCCATGAGATCGAGGAAAAGATGAAGCACGCGATTTTCGTATCAGCTACTCCGGGACCGTTCGAATTCAAGAACTCTTCGCAGGTCGTCGAGCAGATAATCAGGCCGACCGGTCTGGTCGACCCAGAGGTCATCATCAGACCGATCACACCGGCTGGACAAAACCTTTCCCAAGTCGATGATGCCATCGAAAGGATCGCGACGACGACGGAACGAGGCGACCGAGTACTCGTCACGACGCTGACGAAAAAAATGGCAGAGGATTTGGCAGGCTTCCTGACGGATAAGAAGATCAAGGCACGCTATCTGCATTCGGATATCGATACGATCGAACGATTAGAGATCTTGTCCGATTTCAGGCGAGGGGAATACGAGGTCATCGTCGGCGTGAACTTGCTGCGCGAGGGCTTGGACCTACCGGAAGTCTCACTGGTCTGCATCCTGGACGCCGACAAGGAAGGATTTTTGCGTTCAGATACGGCTTTGATCCAGACGATAGGTCGCGCTGCGCGCAATGTGCGTGGCCAAGTCGTTCTCTACGCGGACAACATCACAGGTTCGATGAAACGGGCCATCGCCGAGACGGATCGCCGCCGCAAGAAACAACTCGCGTACAACGTCGAACATGGCATTACGCCAAAGACGATCATCAAGGCGATAAAAGATTATCGAGACGTATTGGGGCTTTCGGCCGGTCCGAAAGACGTGAAAGATATCCTGAAACTCGAGCTGACAGCCGAGACGCATGACCTGAAGACCATCCTGAAGACCAAGGACGCGGAAATGAAGGAGGCGGCGCAAAACCTGCAGTTCGAACTTGCCGCCATCCTACGGGACGAGATGATCACCTTGAACAAAGAGATCAAAAATCGCGAAAAAACCGTAATCGAAAAAAAACCAAGACGCGCACCAAGACACGGCCGCACGAGATAAAGATCTTTGTGATATGCATCTGATGATGATTTTGGATGGCTTCGGCTATGACGTGGTGCGGAAGTACCAATCAACCGGCGGCTTCAAGAACTTCAAACACACTTCGCCTGTCGTGGCACCGTACCCTTCACTGACTGATTTATGCAGCCAGGATCTGATACAAGGCGAACAGTGCGACTCCTTGGAAGCTCGATACTACCATCCGGAGAAAAAGAAAATAGTCGGAGGCGAAATAGGCTATCTTCTGCACGTAAACCAACCGTATCGGGATACCATCGCATATAGTCCGCGCCCCTGGATCGATTCGATGTGCTACGTAGCTCCCTGGTTTGCTTTTAAGCTCGAGATGTCGCGTCTGCGCAGGAAAATCATCAAATTCCGCGGTAAGGAGTTCGTCGCATATCTGGTAAGCACTGCTGGCATAGGGACGAAGTATGGCGCTGCAGGACAAAATATGTGTCTGGGCAGGGTGGATGAGTTCTGTGCAGAGTTGAAAAAAACCATGCCCAGCCTGCACATCAGCCTCGTCTCCGACCATGGACACGGCTATACGCCCAGTCGCTCTTTCGACATCAGGTCAGCCTTAAGGAAAAAAGGCTGGAAATTCAGGAGCCGTATAGAACAGCCGAACGACATTGTTTACCCAGGGCTCGGCCTGGTCCACTGTGCAGGTTTTTGGACCGATAGGGCGCGAGAATTGGTCGAGGACCTCAATCATATCGACTGCATCGATATCATCAGCTACGTGCAGGACGGCAGGGTAAAAATCACCAACCATGGCGGAACCGGGGAAATTTGGCGCAATGAAGATTCTTATACCTACAAAAACTTCCATGGCGACGTGTTGCATCTCGGTTTAGCGGATGGGGATTCGCTGACCCTAAACCAGGATGAGTGGCTGCGCCGCGCTTTGCACGACAAATATCCGGATGCTCCGGTACGGCTTTGGCGGGCACATCACGGCTTGGTGAAATTTGCGCCCAGCGTTATAGCGGGGTTGAAAGATGGCTTCTTCTTCGGTTCGCGCTTCCTCAACCGTTTCGCCAAGATCGAATCGACACACGGCGGCCTGAATCGCATAAACAGCCTGGCTTTTGCCATGAGTTCGGAAAAAGAGCTGCCGGAAATCATGCGGACGCGGGACGTCATGGATAATCTGACGTCTGGTTGATAGCCGATAACTGATGTAAGGTGTGGGTATGGATGCACCGCAGGAGATCAAAGCCCGACTGGATGTGGCGGATGTCGTCGGCGAATACCTCCAGCTCAAGCCCGCAGGCAGCGGTAGTTTTAGGGCATGCTGCCCGTTCCATCAGGAAAAGACGCCAAGCTTCTACGTCAATCGTCCGCGACAGACTTGGCACTGCTTCGGTTGCAATCAGGGGGGAGACATCATTTCGTTCGTTCAGATGATGGAGGGTCTGGAGTTTCCCGAGGCCTTGCAGATTTTGGCCGAAAAGGCCGGTGTCACGCTGCCCGAATATGATTCTCGTGGATCATCCGAGCGCAAACGCCTGCACGAGGTCAATGATTTGGCGATGCGCTATTTTCACTCACAATTACTGACTGCACCGAACGCGGATATAGCCAGACAGTACGTAAACAAAAGAGGATTAGACGATCTGACCACAGACGTTTGGATGCTCGGATATGCACCTGAAGGCTGGGAGAATCTGGTCCCAGCGTTGAGTTCCAAGGGCGTGACAGATGACGAACTATTGAAGGCTGGGTTAGCCCAAAAAGGAGACAGGGGAATCTACGACCGCTTTCGCGGAAGGATTATGTTCCCAATATGGGACGTACATGGGCGCGTTGTAGGTTTTACGGGGCGTATCCTGTCGGACGACAAGAAAGAAGCGAAATATGTAAACACGCCTGAAACCTTTGTATACAAAAAGAGTTCAATTCTTTACGGCCTAGATAAAGCGCGAGGTGAAATAAAACGACAGGATCTTGCCGTACTAGTGGAAGGGAACATGGATGTGATCAGCTCGCACCAATTCGGGGTATCGAACGTAGTCGCGTCTTCAGGTACAGCACTTACCCTGGACCAACTGAATCTCATCAAGCGTTTCACCCAAAAAATAGCCATTGCGTTCGACGCCGACAACGCCGGAAAATCTGCCACGATCCGCGGTTTTGACTTGGCACGTCAGCTGGATTTCAACATTAAGGTGATTACTCTGCCGCCGGAAGCCGGAAAAGACCCAGATGATGCAGTCAGAAAAAACCCGGAACTTTGGAAAAATGCCATCAAAGACGCTAAACCGATCATCGACTGGATGTACATGTCGGCTTTCAAGACACATGACTCCGCTAAGCCAGAAGGGAAAAAAGAAATCGCGAAAGAGCTCTTGACGGAATTTGCCAGAATCACCGATGCTGTTGAACGAGATGCTTGGATCAGCCGCTTGGCCAATGACCTGGAGATTTCCCAAGGTGCGTTAAGAGAGGCATTACGCACAAATTCCGTTGCTCCAAAAAAGAACGTCATTCCAGTAAGATCAATGCTCCAAAACGAACAAAATACAGCAAAAGTAAATCCCCAGCCCACGAAGACACGACACGAGGAGCTGTTAGAGAGGATTTGGGCTATACTGTGCCTCAAACCGGAACTTGAGACGCTTGCCAAGGAGAGCCTCAAGGGGTATTATTTGCCCGTTCCACAGGAAAAAGAAAAGCTTGATTATTTAGCGGTTTTGGCAGATAAAGAGTTTACGGAGCAGGATAAGGAGACACTGGAAGAAGAAATCATCGCTGCTGCAAAGACATTATCAGAAGCTGGACTGACGGGAAAAAGAGCGTCTCTACAGAGGTTGATGAAAGAAGCGGAACTTGCAGGGGACCAAGACAAGATCACGGCGCTCATTGAGGAATTCAACAAACTTACTAACACGTAACGCCTTCCGTTACGGCGGCCCCGCTTGATCGGGACACCTGCCGATTTGGAATGCCATACGCTATGCCAAAAAGCAAACCAAAGAAATTCGTGAAGTCCAAACCCAAGCCGCAGCCGGCAAAAAAGCAGGTCAAGCAAAAAGCTAAACCACAGCCGGTAGTTAAGCAGAAGAAACCAGAAAAGCAGGATAAACAATTTCCTAAGAAGCCCTATTTAAAATCCCAGCCTCCTTCGACGGAGACTTTGGACAAACTTTTCGATAAAGCCAAAACCAGAAGTTTCATCACAGAGACCGAAATACTTTACGCTTTCCCGGAGGTCGAAGACTATTTGGGGGCGTTTGAGGCATTCATCGACCGTCTGGATGCTGCAGGCATTCCGTTCGTCGAGGTCAAAGAGGGCATATTGGGTCGCGAGAAAGAACGCCACGACGTCCTTGAGACGCTGCATAGCGCTGACGACATCCGCGCCATCAAGATTGATCCATTCGATATCACAGCTGACTCTATCCAGATGTACCTGCGCGAGATCGGCAAGATTCCGCTCTTGACGGCAGAAGAAGAAATCGCGCTTGCGAAACGAAAGGAGCGAGGGGAGAAAGAGGCTGAAAAAAGGCTGATCGAGGCGAACCTGCGCTTGGTGGTCTCTATCGCCAAAAAGTTCATGGGCAAGTCGCTTTCGCTTTTGGATCTGATCCAGGAAGGCAACATCGGCCTGTTCCGAGCCGTAAAGAAATTCGAATACCGCAAAGGCTATAAATTCTCGACTTACGCCACTTGGTGGATTCGCCAGGCCATCACGCGCGCTCTGGCTGATCAAAGCCGCACCATCCGTATCCCGGTGCACATGGTCGAGACGATCAACAAGTTCCAACAGGTCGAACGCCAGCTCATCCAAGACCTAGGCCGCGAACCGTTGCCGGAAGAGATAGCCGCCGAAATGGGCGAGGACGTGGATAAGGTCAGGCATATCATCAAGATTTCGCAGGATACCGTTTCGCTCGAGACCTCGGTCGGCGAAGACGATGAGGACTCGACGCTCGAAGACTTCCTCGAAGACGTCAAGAACGTCACCCCGGATCGAGCAGCAGCATTGCAACTGCTACGCGACTACGTCGGCGACATCATCAAAGATCTCTCTCCCCGCGAGCAAAAAATATTGGAAATGCGCTTTGGCCTGACAGACGGCGTCAGCCACACGCTCGAAGAGGTCGGCAAGGAATTCGACGTCACCCGCGAACGTATACGCCAGATCGAAGCCAAGTCGATCGAAAAGATCCAGCAGCATCCGTTGATCAAGAAGCTGATCGATTACTAAACCTAAAGCACTCTTTATCGCCAAACGTATGACTCAATTCGAATCCACCCCCACACCCAGCTCGTCCAGACCGTATCGATTAGATACATATGCAGAGCTACAGAAGAGAGCCGCTAGAAACGGGGAGATGACGGATGATGAAGCCGTAGATTTTGGGTTGTATAAGAAATGGGGCAGAAACTCCGTTGGCTTCAACCTTGAGCAGAAAAAACTTGCAGGAACGATTACGCAAGAAGAGGAGGCGGAGCTGGCCGGTTGGAATGAATTCAAAAATCCATTTTCGGACAACATCGAAAGACAGCTGGTCCAGAGGGAGGCGCTCGGTACGCTGACAGAATCACAGAAAGAATCTTTGGAGATCGCAAGACACGTCAAGAAAGAGGGTAGGGATTATACTGACGAGGAAATGGACAAAGTTTGGGTTTCTTTGGACATCAGCTAGAAACCTTGACATCGACATTGTGGGAAGATAATATCTTCCCGCTATTCCGAGGTAGCTCAGTGGTAGAGCAGAGGACTGTTAATCCTTTGGTCGTGGGTTCGAGCCCCACCCTCGGAGCCATACAAAAATTCTTCGCTTAAGGGCGGAGTTTTTGTTTTTCTAAAGAATATTGCATCCACCATTGACATCCTCCCCATTTTGGGGTACTCCTTATCCGTCCTTTTTTGGGTATCAGAACGGAGGAATGTCATGCCACAAGAGACGAAGTGGTCCATTCTGTTGAGAGGCGATTCAGAAGTGGTCGAGGTCGTCCTGCGGGACATCCGCGGATGGCGTGCGTCGAAGCAGTGCACTGACGGCGCGCAGGTCATCAATCTTCTCTGCGGCTGGGAGCTGTTCTACTCGTGCCCGGCCAGGTTGCTCTTCATCTTGGCGCTCCAAGGCGTCCGATCGACGGTTGCCGATACGCTCCACGACTGGGCTGACTGCCTGATTGGCGGTCAGCGCTTCAGGCTCTTGAGCCCAGACGCCGTCATGAACATGATGGAGTTGGCGCGATATCCCTACCGTCCGCGCGACATCCGCGATCTCAAGCGGGAAATCGAGAGCGACATCCGCGACGCCGAGAGGCATACAGAGTGCACCGGCATGATCGACTACGGTCAGGTTGATGACATAGTCGCGAAGCGCTTCCAGCTCGACGCCCTCTACGGCGCCTGGGCCGAAGGCCGCATCAACTGACCCAAGACACTTCTTCCCCACCATACAGCATCCGTCTTAGACGGGTGCTTTGCGTTCATGGCTATCTTGGGTTACACAGCCTTCTGTTATAAACTAGCATTATGCCGATAACCCAAATCGTTTTCCACGGCGATATAGACGATAAAATCGCCGAGGTGGTAGCAGACAACATAATCATCTCCAAAGTCCAGGATGCACTGGATTTGATGGTCAATCAGGCTCTGCAGGGGACTAGGAAGATTATCCTGCATCAACCCAGCATCTCGCCGGACTTTTTTGAACTGCGCACAGGCTTAGCAGGCGAGATTCTACAGAAATTCGTGAATTACGGGGTACAGCTTGCAATAGTCGGGGATTTTAAGGACATCACGAGCAAAAGCCTTAACGACTTCATTACCGAGTGCAATAGGGGAACAAGCTTCTTTTTTCTGGATAGCGTGGAGGACGCGGTCAAAAACCTATCCTCTTAGTGAGCAGGCGGGTGTTAATGAAATTGTGCGCTTTTTTGAAATCATCCTCAAACCCTTGCTTTTTTCACCGATATAGGCTATGCTCTGAAATCTCAACTAAGGGATACAAGCAAAACAACATGTTCAAACCACGAAGAGGTAATAGTTCAGGCGACTGGAAAGGCGGCCAAGGCCGTAGTTCTGGCGGATTTAAAGGGGGAAACCGCTACGGCGAGTCCAAACCCTGGGAACGCGGCGGAGACCGAGGCTTTTCGGATAGCCCGAAATTCAAGGCAATCTGCGCAGAATGCGACAGCCCTTGCGAAGTTCCGTTCAAGCCGAATGGAAGCAGACCGGTTCTCTGCAGCTGGTGCTTCAAGAAAAGCGGCGGAGGCAACGACGAACCGCGCGAATCCAGAGGCATGGATCGACGCGGCGATCGTGGCGAGATGGATTCACGTCGACCGGCTTTTGGCGGCGGCGAATCTTCAGACGGCAAGATCAACAAGCAGTTCATCGAACAGATGGTCCAGATGAACGCCAAACTTGACGCGATTTTGAAGGCTTTGACCTCAAACGTCGCCAAGCAGGAGATTACAGCGGACGAGCACGCGCTCGACATCGTCGCTGCTCCGGTCAAGGAGGAGAAGACGAAAGAGAAAACCAAAGCCAAGAAGGCAGCAAAAAAGAAGGCCTGAAGCCAACCAAACAATACGTATCGAAAAACCACCAGTCGAAAGACGGTGGTTTTTCATATATAATCCTCATAGCAAAAAATTTATTGTTCATGGCCAGCTTCAAGACACATCTCTCTTTCGGCGTTGCGCTTGGTGCGGCCTGCGTCATCCTCACATTGTTTTTCGGGCTTTTAACACAAAGGTGGGATTTTCTTATCCTAATCGCTGTCGCAGCAGTGGTTGGGTCCATCCTACCGGATATCGACAGCGACACGAGCTTACCCTTTCATGTCACCTTTGGCTCTCTTTCTATCACTGTCGGAGGCCTTGCCTTGTGGCTCTCGTTCACGCGCTTTCCGGGCGACTACCGTTGGATAATCGGACTTCCGCTGTCTTCTGTCTTCATGATATGGATCGTGCTAGCTGGCATATTCAAACGCCTGACTCGTCACCGGGGAATAATCCATTCCCTGCCGGTCATGGCTTTAGCCGGAGTTGTGGTCTTTTCTGCGGCAATCAGACTGGGCATCGAAGACTGGGAAGCCTTTCTCCTGGGTCTTGCGCTGTCTTTAGGATTTCTGTTGCATCTGGTTTTAGATGAAGCGTTTGCAGCCGTAAATTTCAACGGCAACATTTTCATACCGAATAAGGAGTTGGGGAGTGCATTAAAATTCAAGTCAGCCAGCGCCGGAGCTAACATACTCGTTTATTCGGCACTTTTCCTCTTGACGCTCGATAGCTGGGACACCTTCGTCATCCTGACGAAAAATCTGTTAGATTCGTTCGCCTGACCAAAGCCTAACCTACGCGAGAAATTCACCGACTCATCAGGGCGCACGTGATTGACCGATGCGCGGATTCTTGGTATATGTTGAATGCTCTTTTTGAGGGGAGGTCGGGATGAAGTTCGCACTCGGCACCAGTAGCAAACACAAGATGGAGGCTCTAGTCCAAGCCTGTTCGATGATGGGCTGGGACAACGTAGACATCATCGAGAAGCACGTCGATTCCGCCATAGCCAAGCAACCGGTCGATTTCCAATGGATCTTGGCGGGCGCGCGCAATCGCGTCCTGTTCACTGCTGAATCTTGCCCCGACGTGCCGTGCATCGGCATCGAGAACGGGATAGTGCGTGCCTGGAACGTCCACTTGGACGTGGCCTGCATTGCAGTTCTCCTTCCTGATGGGAGCTGGCACTACAGCTCAACCCCGGGCATAGAAATACCGGAAGACGTAGTCAAACAAGCCCAGGAACGAGGCTTCGACAACACGACGATCGGCGATATCCTGGCCGAAATCCACGGCTGCGATAATTGCGATCCGCATGTCTTGCTGACGAATGGCAGGTTGCGTCGCGCCGACCTCTTGGCTCAAGGCCTTTACGCCGTGTTCACCCAAATCAAGTGGTGAGCACCCACACACGCAACCGCGCGTCCGTCCTGGATAGCGCGGTCTTGTTTTATTAACACGGGGCTCTTGACGCCTTTGTTAGAAATATGTAACATCAGAATATACGTTAATTATTTCTAACATTCATATGACTCTCAAGCAGTTCACCCAAGTAAAAATGACTGTTGCCTTTCTTCTCGCCATCGCGGCAAGCAACGCAATCATCACCAATAATTACCTTCTTCTCGCCATCGCAATTGCAGCAGCAGCCTTAGCCATACTCGTATCGCGATCCCGATTGACGGAGGTTATGGCTGACGAAAGGGATTATGCCTTGGGAGGCACTGCGGCGCGTTGGTCTATCCAGATCCATGCCTGGTTATCCGTCTTGCTGATGCTCGTCCTTTACAGCCAACGCAACGTTAATCCGGCTTTCGAGCCCATAGCAACGACTCTCGCGTATTCGACGTGTCTCTTGATGTTGCTTTACGCTTTCATTTTCCGTTACCATCAACGCGTCAAATTCATGGCTAAGAAAAAAATACTGTTGTTGACCGGGTCGATCATCTTATTGGCTGCGTTCGTGTTCGGCATCAGGTTATTGAGCGGCGAAGATAATTGGATTTGTCAGGACGGAAGATGGGTCGAACACGGCCATCCGGATTTTCCGGCACCACAGACCGAGTGCAAATAAATACATGAAGAACCGAATAAAAGAAATGCGCACCGCCCTCGGATTGACCCAAGAGGAACTGGCTGAAAAAGTCGGCGTACGACGCGAAACCATAGTTTTCTTGGAGCAGGGCAAATACAACCCTTCGCTTCAGTTGGCTTTAAGCGTGGCAAAAGTTTTGAAGACAAAGGTCGATGACTTGTTTACGCAATAAAGCAGATCCCGGCTCATTGGCCGGGATGACAGAGGGATAGAGTTCAGCCCCGGCCAAGAAGGTCGGGGCTGTGAGTTTGCAGCGTTGTATCTTTATGCGGTCAGCGCAGCTTGGAGCCCGCCTTGTGCGTGCCGATGACGTTGACACAGGAGAGGACGAGAGAATCCTCGCCGAGGATCGTGCCGGGGTTCAGCACGGAGTTGCAGCCGATGCGCGTGCGGTCACCGACCAGGGCGCCGAACTTGCGTAGACCCGTATCGATCGGCATGAGGTCGGAGTCATCTTGCTCGAGCATGACGCGGACTGTCTTTTCCTTGCTGCCGTTGCCGAGAAGATTAGCGACGCAGCTGCCGTTGCCGAAGTTCACCTCGCTGCCGAGGACCGAATCCCCGACGTAGTTACGGTGGGCGAGATGCGCTCCAGGGAAGAGGATGGAGCGTTTGACTTCGGAACAATGTCCGATTGTGTTCCTCCCCATGAGCATACAGCCTTCGCGCACCAAGGCGTTGTGCCCGATAATACATCCGTCGCCGATGTACGCCGGTCCATAGATGACTGCGCCGGAGCGGAGGGTGACTTCGCGGCCGATGTGGATCGGGCCGGACACCTCGACAAGCGTCGCGCCCGTGACCGGGTGGCAAACCCTACTCGTCTTGTATCCGTCGTACAAGTACTTTTCGAGCACCTTGATCCATTCCCAAGGGAATTTGCCCTTAAACAACGGGCTATACATGTCGAGTCCCTGCAGATCAAAGATCGTTTCCAGCATTACGCATGCCTTTCCGGTGAGAGACGCTGGGACTTAAGCACAGAACAGAAAAATGTTCAACCCAGCTTCCTGCTCATCTCTGTCATCCATTATTCATTCTTCTTTCGCCGTCTTCAGTTCCTGACCGAGCGAATCTATCTTGTCCTGCAGCTCGAACCATGCTGCTTCGCGACTGATGAGCTCGGCGTCTAGATCTTTGAGACGTTTAGCTTTCTCTATGTCGATGATCGATGGATTTTCGACGTAGAACTTCAGGATACGGTTCTTCTCTTTTGTCAGCTTATCGACTTCTTGTTCCAGCCTTTCTTGCGCGCGCTTCTGCTTTTGTTGCTCCTGATAGACCTCGGCCTTGGTGCGGAAGTCGGGGAGAACCCCTTCGACCAACGCGGCATCATCATCCAGTTCGACTTTCTCATGCGTCTTCAGTTCGTAGACGTAAATGTCGTACGGATACGGATAGCGAACAGCTCTACCATCTTTTATCTCGAGAATATTAGTCGCAATCTGCGAGGCAAACGTCCGGCTATGACTGACGAAGATGACTGTGCCGGGGAATTCGGACAGAGCTTCACCTAAAGCCTCAACTGTATCGAAGTCCAGATGATTGGTCGGTTCGTCCAGCAGTAGGACGTCGTATCGGCCAAGACAGATGGATGCAAGGCAAAGACGCGCTTTCTCCCCACCAGAGAGCACGGAAATCGGCTTATCGAGATCGTCCTGCGTGAACAGGAAGTTGCTCGCCATACGCAACAAATCCTCGGGCAAGGCAGACGGCGCAATGAAAGACAGATAAGCTCCTGCGGTACCTTCTTGCGGCAGCATCTGCGGTACATGTTGAGCATAGTAGGCGACACGCAGGTTGTGACCCCATTTGAATCTACCGTCCAGAACGGGCAATTCACCAGCCAGCGTCTTCAACAGCGTTGACTTGCCTTGGCCATTCTCACCCAAAACAGCGAGGTGCTCCCCGCGGTTCAATTCGAATTCAACATGCTCCAAGATTGGCTTGCCTTCGGCATATCCGACGCTCAAATCCCGACAATCCAAAGCTACGGCGTTACGCTGCTCGTTGCACGGGATGTGGATGCGCACCGTGCGCAGCGAGTGTGCGATTTCGATGGTCTTTAGTTTTTCTAGCTGCTTGAGTTTGGACTGCGCCTGTGTGGCTTTCGAGGCTTTGGCACGGAAACGATCCACAAAGTCTTTCAGGTGACGCTGCTGGGCCTGGATTTTCTTATTGTGACGCCGCACCTCTTCAAGTTTTACGGCTTTATGTTCGAAATATGACTCAATGTCTCCGGGATACAAAGACAGCTTTCGGTGCTCGAGTTCCAAAGTATGGGTGCACACGTTCTTGAGGAATTCGCGGTCATGCGAGACGAGCAATAGCGCTCCGCGGTATTGGCGCAGCGCCTCTTCGAGCAAGAGGATGGTCTGCAGATCGAGATAGTTCGTCGGCTCATCGAGGAGCAGGAGATTCGGATCTTTGACCAACAGTCCTGAGAGCCGTACGCGCATCTGATATCCACCAGAGAGCGCGAGGAACGGCATCTCGAGCTTGTCATTTTTCAGCTCGAAAACCGAAGCCATCTTGGCGCACTCCCAGGACTCGCGCCCCGAAACACGGACGAGGTAGTCGATGACGCTCTCGCCAGGAGGGAAAGTCTCTTGCTGTTCGAGATAGCCGAGGCGTGTGTGCGGGTAGATTGTGATAGCTCCGCTATCCGGCCTTTCCTGTCCCAAGATCATGCGTAGCAGCGTTGTCTTGCCGGAACCGTTGGCGCCGATGAGGCCGATTTTCTGACCCTCGGTAATCGAAACAGTCGCGCCGTCGAGCAAAAGCCGCGTACCGAACGTTTTGGTGAGCGATTGAAGCTGTAAGACGGTCGTGGCCATGCGCGGGATTATGGCAGAACTGCAGCAGAATGCAAAAATACATCCGAGCGTCACCTCTTGTACAAATCAGATTTTTATGGTTTAATTAGCCACCTTTATGGCATTAGATCACGGAAATGTAATCGTGCGCTTCAGCGGAGTCACCTTTGGCTACGACGAAGAGAACCCTCTCTTGGATGAGGCAGATTTTTCGGTGCGCGAAAACGCAAAAATCACTCTCATGGGACAGAATGGCGCAGGTAAAAGCACCATCCTCAAACTCATCACCGGCATCCTCAAACCGTCAGAAGGAGGCATCCACATCAAAGCTGGTGCAACCATCGCCACATCGCTCCAAGTCGTGCCGCGGGATAGGATGGAAGATACGGTCAAAGAGTTTTTTGCGCATGCGCTGGGCGAAGAACCGTATGACATCGACAAGAAAATTGCCGAGGTGCTAGAAACGGTCAACTTGCCGGCGCCTTTGGACAAGAAGATCCGCGATTTCTCCGGTGGCCAGCAGGCGCGTTTGCTCTTGGCTTATGCTTTGATCCAGAATCCGGACATCCTGCTCCTCGACGAGCCGACGAATAACCTGGACCAACAGGGGATAGAACACCTGACGGGATTCTTGATGATGTATCCCAAGACCGTTTTGGTGATTTCGCATGATGCTGACTTTCTGAATGCTTTTACCGAAGGCGTGCTGCATCTGGACGTCTTCACCGGCAAAGTCGAGCAATACGTCGGCAACTATTTTAACGTCGTCGAGGAGATCGCGGCGCGTTTGGAACGCGAGAGGATGAAGAACGCGCGCTTACTCAAAGACATCCAAGACCGCAAGGACAAGATAAACTTCTTCTCGAACAAAGGAGGCAAAATGCGCCGTCTGGCGAGCAAACTGCGCGATCAGGTCGAGGAAGCCGAAGACGAGATGGTGGACGTACGCCGCGACGATAAGACGATCCGCGACTTTACGATACCGGCGCAGGAATTCCCGGACGTGATGGTCAAGATCACCGAAGTCCGCGTCATCAAAAACCACGAGCCGCACCAGGCAACAGTCGATATCGCGCTGCGTCGCGGCTACAGACTTCTGATCTCCGGCCCGAACGGTATCGGCAAAAGTACGCTTCTGCGCACCTTGGCCGGCGGCAAAGATCCGCATGCGACAATCAATCCAGAGGTCAATGTCGGCTATTACGCCCAAGACTTTTCCGGCTTGGATTATGACCAAACCCCCTACGAAGCGCTGGACGCGGTCATGGAGCTGAAGTCGAACGAGAAACTGCGCGCCGTAGCGTCAGAGTTCTTACTGACTTCGGATCTGCTGAAGAATAAGATCGGCTCGTTGTCAGAAGGGCAGAAAGGACTTTTGTGCTACGCTCGTTTCGTCCTCCAAAAACCAGGCTTGCTCATCCTCGACGAACCGACGAACCACATCAATTTCCGCCATCTGCCTGTAATCGCCAAGGCAATCCAGGAATACAAAGGAGCACTAATCATGGTCAGCCACATCCCGGATTTCGTGGATAAGATAAAATTCGATGAAAGGTTGGATCTGGGGGCGTTGAAGACGAAGGGGTGAGTTGACCTCCAGGTCCGAACACAATAAAATCTGAAATATTATGAGCAAACAAATCAATTCATTAGTAGTAATAGGACTTGCAGTTTCACTCTTTGGCGCCGGATGCGGCGGGGGTACGGCTACCACCGGTAGCCAGACATCTAACGGAACCGAACAAAAAGCGGTCAGCGGTAAGTCTTATGATCCTTGCGAGCTGATAACGGCAGCTGACGTTGCGCCGTTCTATCCTGGAGAAGAAGTAAAACAGGACAAACACGACATCAAGGCTAACGCAGTCGGACAGAAAATCTGTTTCTACAGCATCGGTGACGACATGAAGTTCGTGCAGCTTTCGCTTGTTTCCTCGGCAGACATGTCGGCTGGGATGAAATCGTCGGGCCAGAACGCGGAAACGCTGTTTAACCAAGAAAAAGAGCTGCTGGAGGCGGATGCCATCACGAATGTGACCGGGTTAGGGGACGCGGCTTACTATGGTGGCAGCGGATTGGGCATAGGCAAGGGGACGCATGTATTGGTCAATGCGAAAGGCGTGAAGTTTTCCATTGATATCGGGCTTGGTTTTGGGAATACCGACAAGGCAAAACACATGGAAATAGAGAATGCCTTGGCTAAGAAGGTTTTGGAGAGGCTATAAAAGAACGTCATCTTGAGCGAAGGCCGACCAACGGCCGCAGTCGAAAGATCTTCAACTTGAAGGTCCTTCGGCAAGCTCAGGACGACAATTTTGTTCAATTTTTTACTTAAATCGATACAGCCGACTCCCCAGCCAATCTACCCGTCGCCCAGGCGGACTGCAGGTTGAAACCTCCGGTAAATCCGTCGATATCCAATATCTCCCCGGCCAAATAAAGACCGGGGCAGATTTTTGATTGCATAGTGGAAGGATCGACTTCTTTCAGGTCAACGCCGCCAGCTGTAACGAACTCGTCGCCAGCAGCACGCGCGACGGCGTGAAGCACGAGTCCTTTCATTGTTTGCGCCAAGCGCTCGGCATTCTTTTTGCTGCAATCGGCAGCTATGGAGTCAGGGTTCAGCCCGGCAGCCAGGCAGAGCCGGGGAGCAATAGACTTGAGAACCATTGCACCAATTACTTTTCCTAAGCTCTTTTTTGGGTATTTCGTGACATGGAACCAGATACCTTCTAAGACCTCGGCGAGTTTACGATCAGGGAAAAAATCGATAGAGATGGTGAGCGGGTTCGTCGGTGTAAGTTGTTCGAATGCCACTAGGGAAGAAAGGGCAAAGACGGCGGGACCGCTGATGCCTTTATGAGTGAAGATGAAGGGGCCTTGAACCGCCTGTCGTCCTGAGCTTGCCGAAGGACCTTTTTGATTATAAAGATCCTTCGACTTCACTTCGTTACGCTCAGGATGACAATGTAACGCTGCATTTTCCACTGAAACCCCAGCCAAATCAGCAACCCATTTTTCTTGCGTAAAGAGCGCACTTAGGCTCGGAGCAAGCGCGGTGATCGCATGGCCGAGAGATTGCGCAAAGGTATAACCGTCGCCGGTCGAGCCGGTTTGGCGGTAGGCTTGTCCGCCAGTAGTCAGGATGATTTTATCGACGAGTAGGGGAGAATCCTGGTTTTTCAGGGATATGGCGAATCCGTCCTTGGTTTTCCGGACTTCCGTAACCTGCTTCTTGAGCATGACGCGGACACCGGCTGTCTTGAAGAGATTCTTGAATACATTCATGACATCCTCGCCGTTATTCGACATAGGGAAGACACGCATGTCCTTTTCGATCTTAAGTGGCACGCCATGACTCTCAAACCAGGCATAAACTGCTTCTGGCGGAAATTTATGCATGGCCTTGGTCAGGAATTTATCGCCACGAGGATATCTCGAAAGGACTGTACGGATATCTCGTAGACCAGTCGTCAGATTACACCGTCCACCACCGGAGATGAGGACTTTTTTACCCAAAAGATCGTTCCGTTCTAAGATAAGAATCTCGGCACTTGGGTCGGTTTCGTATGCGGCAGCTGCAGCCATCACTCCAGCTGCGCCGCCTCCGATGATGGCTATTTTCATCAGGGCAATTCGATCACTGAATCGCAGGCGTTGCCGAATTTAGAACCGTCGGGCAACTCTTCTACGACGCAGAAAGTGAAAATCACTTTATTTCCCTCAACATCCACCTGAAAATCATGCACATAAACCCCATCATCATCGTAATGCAACCAGGTGCCATTATGGGATTTGACGTACGCGACGACGGCAGCCTTCTGCTCCTCATTCAAGAGGTCGGTCTCCGCTAAGTGGTGCTGGATGAAGAGCTCGACATGCCCTGTTTCGAGTTTTTTATCTTCCTCTGAAATCTTCAGACCTTCATGCAAAGGCAGGCCTTGCACGGGAGTTTCGGGTGACGGAATGAACGGAGAGAATGGCTCTTTGATCATAATTTTATCTTTATTGTTATTTGATTTCGATTATACCGTAAGAGATGATTCCGTTCTCGGTCTGGACGTCAATGCTTTCGCCGACGGCGTGGCCCAGCAAAGCAGCACCAAGAGGGGAACGATAGGAAATACGGCCACGGGACGGGTCTGATTCCTGCGTGCCGAGAATCTGGTATTCACGTTGAGTGCCATTGACCGAGAGAAGGACTGTAGAGCCTATCCTGACTTCTGTTGATGAACCCGCATCTTGTTCAATGATAACAGCATTCTTGATACGCTCCTTGATCGAGAATATCCGGCCATCGATACGTGCGAGCCGGGCTTTGGATTCCGTGTATTCCGCATTCTCGGAGAGGTCACCTTTCTGCAAAGCTACACTTAAATCCTCGACAGCCTGTGGATGCTGACGTTTTTCGAGATCTTCGAGATCTTTTTTCAGCCTCTCGACCTTGTCTGCGGTCAAGAAATTGTCCTTTTCTTCCAGTATCTTGAGGGACTGCGAACGACGCTTGGGGATTTGCATACGCATGACAATATAGCCGCCGACGCCACTTAAAGCAATCAAATGAGCATTTCTTTGTCTTTTTCCTATGCGTGGTATAATCGAGCTGAAAAAATATGCAAAAAATACACACGATAGCTTTTCCGTTATTTCTTACGTTAGCCCTGCTCGGTGCAGGCTGTTCAAAACAGGGCACCAATAGCGTCAGTTCGGTCACACCAGCGCAAGTCCCGTCGGCGGAGACGACCGTCACCTCTAACGTGAGCGCGTGCGATGTGTTCACGCCGGAGTTGGCCAAGAAGTTTCTGGGCGAGGTCGGAGAACCGACAGAAAACACTGGACCGATAGTGACCAATTGTACCTATTCTTCTGCGCAGGGCGGCATAACACTACTTATCAAACATTCATCACAATCCGAACAAGATGGCGCAATCGAGGCTTCCAAGGGTCTATCTGGCGTTGATCCGGTGATGGTTGATGGGCTGGGAGATAAAGCTTATTGGGCAGGTGGCAAACTCAACCAAATCAATGTCTACAAGGGAAACGATTGGTATATTATCAGCGCATTCATGAGCGGTTTCGATAAAGATAAAGCAATCGAAATCGTGCGCGAAGTACTCAAGAATTCTTGAGACGACTCGACTTATGTCGGCAGAGAACATTTCTCTGGAGGAAGCTAAGCAAGATAAGCTGTTCTACTTCGTAGCTAACGTCGTCGTTTATCGGGAAGTCGACGGACGCTGTCTTCTGCTTAAACGTAGCGAATCCGAAAAAGTCCATCCTGGGAAATACGCTGTTCCGGGCGGTAAGCTGGAGTGGGGTGATTTGGACATCAACAATCCGACACGGAAAAACGGCGAGGTATTGGATTTTGAGGACGCTGTCGAAAAAATGCTGCAGCGTGAGGTGCACGAAGAGGCGGGGATCGATATCGGTACAGATCTGCGTTACATTAATAGCGTGGCCTACATCAGACCTGACGGCGTTCCGACCGTGATGGTCAAATTTGCGGCAAAATATATGAGTGGCGAAGTGGTGCTGGAAAAAGGCTCGTTTGATGGATTTGTTTGGGCCAATGAGGAGGAGGCGCGAGACCTGCCCTGCATCATGGGCATACAGGATGAACTGGCGAAAACCATCAGTATCTTCAAGCGGTAAACACATGCTATAATCCGTGGGACAAGAATCATTCTTAATGCGGATTATGAAAAAAACATATCTATTCACCGTAGCTGCACTAAGCGGCATTATTTTATTTGGAGGAGGCTGTTTCGGCGATAAACCGATAGCTACGACTGAAGAAGGCAGCAAACGACAAGAGGCTCCGCCCGCACAAGAAGAGAAGACTGGCCTTTTCCAGAGCATAAAAGACGCGTTTGACCGCTCTGTCGCCATTCGCTGCGAATATACCAACGAAGATGGCGAAAAAATCACGACCTACATCAAGAATAAGAAGATCTATCTCGAAACACAGCCCAAGTTAGACAAGAATGGCGAAGAGGCGCCGCTTGTAAAAGGGATCGCAACGAACGACACAATGTATGTTTGGACAGTTGGAAATAAACAAGGCCTATCGATAGACCTGCGCGAAGCGACAGAACCGGCCACGATAGCAGGGACAGAGGTCAGGTCAACGGAAGATATCATCGACCAGCTCGAGAAGAAAAAGGAGAGCTGCAAGCCCGATTCGATTCCGGATTCGAAATTCGATCTGCCCAGCGATGTTGAATTCAAATCGCTTTCAGACATGATGAAGGCTTTCGAAAACAAATAAGCCGCACATCAAAAAAGCCTTGTCATGAAACCAAGGCTTTTTTGTTAATCATATATTTGACATATCAAAATTGTCATGTTTTACTTGATGGGTATGAACAACTTGCAGCATTTCTGGACGTATAAGTCTGGTCGCGCCATCGACCCGGTTTGTATTATGTTTTCCCGCGCTGCAAGGTTTCTTAATACTGTATAACATAAGTATTTAGGCCCCAAAACAGCTCGGGAACACTGATGATCCCGAGCTGTTTATTTTAGACGGCGCTTAACTTGGAATAGCGTATGTTTAGAGTACCTTAACAACCTTAGAGTGAGACATAATCAGGGTCGAGAGGAGTGCGTGCGATGAAGCCGGAAAAGTTCTATAACCTTTACTCCTTCATGTCGAGTTTCGGGATGTGCCTTTCGGTGGGCGTGTATATCCCATATCTGATACTGCTCGGCTTGAGTAAGGCCGACATCTTCCTCATCAACGCCATCTTCTGGCTAACAATTTCGTCCTCAGAAGTCGTCACAGGAATGTTGGCCGACGGCAAGAGTCGCGCTTGGTCTGTACGGACCGGACTGCTCATTTCCGTACTCGGCGCGCTGACGTACGCTACAGCTACTTTAGCCATAGCTAAGTGGCAGATTTTCACCATCGCTTTGGTGGCCGAAATCCTGATGGGTATCGGCATGTCGTTCACCTCCGGTGCGCAGCAGGCTTGGCTATCCGATGCACTCAAGCGCCACGGCAGGCCAAAGGACTATCAGGTGCGGGCATTCGCACGTTCAGCCAAGTGGGGTTCATTCGGCATGCTGCTCGGGGGTTCCGTGAGCTTCCTGTTTCCTGCCCGATATTTCAGTATCGGTTGGATCGTGTGCTCGGCAATCCTGTTCGCTAACTGGTCGCTATGCAAGTTGCGCATGAACGGGGACGGTGAGCCTGTAGAGCGAACTACGGAGTTGAAGTCCCTGAAGGACAGCTGGTGCGCCATATCATCTAATCGCCAGCTGCAATGGGCAGCGCTTGCCGGGATGATGTTGGGGTTCGTCTTACCGTTCAACCTTACCTGGGTGCCCCATTTCACCAGCGTGGTCGAAACCTCGTCGCAAAGCAGCGCACTGACTGCAGCATTCTGGATACTGATAAACTGCGGCCTCATGCTCGGCAACCGGTGGGTCGAAAAGTCACACACCATAAGCGAAAAGCAAACCGTTTCGATTCCGCTCGCCTTGTTCTTTACAGGCGTCGGTTTGGCCGCATTGGGGCTGGTGAACGGATGGCTTTTGCCTATCGCATTCGTCTTGTTGCACGAACTGGGCCGCGGCATGTTCCAACCGCTTATGGATGGATACATCTACAGCCGTGTAGAAAGTTCGTACAAGGCGACATACGGCTCCCTGCAATCCATGGTCTCTCGTTCAGGGTTTGCCCTCGTCCTTTTCGTGGGTTGGTGGCTATTGCGCGGCCACGATGTGAATGCAAGCGACGGTCTTATCTGGCCAGTGGCTGGACTTTGTCTTGTCGCTTGCGCCACCCTGCTCTGGATCATCAGACCGCGACAAACTGCGTGAAGTCAACTCTCAAAAAAGCCTCTGCCGCTCCTGCAGAGGCTTTTCTCGTATCATCACGGATTCACGTACTCACGTGGGGAGCGGGCAGCGAGCCACCAGAAGAGGAGATTGACGACAAAAGCTAAGGGCAGGATAAATAAAGCCGATTTCAAACTGTCGATGTAGTCAGAGATGAAACCGACCATCCAAACGCTTGAGGCGTCTCCCAAAAGCCTACCGACGAATATCGAGACGCCAAGCGCCGTTGCGCGAACGGCGTAGGGTACGGAGCGCAAGAAGATGAGATTGGTCGGGGAGAAGGTGGCGAAAATCATCAATTCCACTAGACCCATCGAGAAGAAGAAAACATAGTCGCTTTGTGTCGCCAATGAGAGGAAGGCAAAAGGGATGGCTAAAGCAGTAAACAATACACAAGCTTTCAAATAACTTCCGACCCTATCTTTTCCTCCCCAGTGGTCTGCAATGACTCCACCGATCAAAGTCCCGGCGATACCGGTAAGGATCAGGGTCGAGCCGAATATCGCATTACCGAGAGCTAGAGGATAGCCTAAAACATTATTGATGTAAGTCGGAGCCCAAAAAGCAAAACCTCCAAGAGCGAACGTCTGGGCGGCGTATCCTAATATGGTCAAAATAAACCTTTTGGATGAGGCGAGTATCTTAATGTGTTGAATAATGGATGTACCCAATACACCACGCGCTGTATTCTCTGTACCTCGGGGTAACCAAAGAACTAATGGCGCCAATACAACGCCGGACAAGCCAGCCAAAAGAAGTGCGGCCGGCCAGCCGATACGTACATCCATGAAACCGGCATAGATGAAACAGGCCGCTGTGCCGACCGGAATCGCAGCGTAATATATGGAGAATACTTTGGATTTAATGCGCTGGGTTACGATTTCATCGAGGAGCGTGGGCGCCACAGCAGTGAAGGCGGAATGGGCGATACCAGCAAGCATACGAGAGACTAAAACTAATGCGAAAAGCTTCAGATACCCCATAGAACCCAAGGCGATACTCCAGATAACGACAGATGAAGCCAAGAGCTTTACGCGACTGATGCGCGCCAAAAGGATTCCGAAGAAAGGGCTGGACAGGACTAGGCTAAAGAGGAATGCGGAGCCGATCAAACCCAAACCCGCATCACCGATCGAAAAGTCGCGTTTGAGCGAAGGTCCGAAAGCGGAAACCACCGTAGTATCAAAATAGTTCAGCACATTTAGCGCCGTCAAAAGCGTTATCGCTGCTACGTGCCGCTTGCGCATGTCAAAATTTAAGTTCAAAAACTCCTTTTAGCCCCAAGACCAGATCCGATTCGTCGACAATGCTCGGTGCCAAGCTCAAATGGCCGTACTTTTTTTCGCCATCTTTTGATATAATGGAAATCAGGATGCGTCTAGTCTCTAAACCGCGATATGCATCAAGCGTAGATTGCAAAAAGGCAGATCCACTCTCGCGCGACACGAACGAATCGAAACGCGGTACACATTTACGGCTGAAGTGAAGGCCGAGAAGTTCGCAGAAATTCGGAGTAGCCTCGACCACGAAGCCGTGAGCATCAAGAGAAAATTTATAAACATTAGCCTTTGACATAGCGACATAATACCACCTGCTCATTGTCCGTATGAAATCCACATCGCTCAAGATACATCCCGACAAGCTCAAGCACGACCCGCTGAAGAATTTTCCCCTAGAGAAAATCAACGGTCCGTTGCCGGATCTTAAGATAGGCGACATAATTCTCGTGAGGCACAAAAGGGGCGGACCGATGAGGTTCTTTTTGAGGCGCATAACGGATTCCTACTGGGATCACACGGCTTTGGTGATATTCGCGAAAAGTTTCGAGAAAGGCTATGCCGCGAACATCATCGTCGAGGCGATCCAGCACGGCCTCGTCTCATCTTTCAGGCAAGGCGTGCAGATCCACAGGCTGGAAAAATACTTATCCAACCCGGATAAATACGACGTGGGCATAAAACGCTTCGGCTTATTGAACGAAGAATTGAGGAATAGGGTCCGCGCTTTCGTGCTGATGAACATAGATACGCCTTACTACCCGCTTTATACCTTCAAGTTCTTCTTAGCCTGGCTGTCTAAGTCCTATTGTAAATTGCTGCTTAATCGCCAACGATTCTCTTGCAGCGGTTTCATCCAAAAGGCTTTCTACGAAGCCGTCGATTGGGACGATAGATCGAAAGTGATCTTCAGGAACGTCGGATATACGCCCATACAGCTACAGGACATAACGAATCCGGCGGATGTAGCGGCTAGCGCATCGTGCGAGTGGATCTGGAACGAAAGACAGTGATATGGGCAGGACGCTCTACAAATCACAATCAGAAGCCATCCGTAACCTCAAGGTAGGGGACATTATCATGGTCGATACGAAAGGTATCTTGATCCCTCGCCTTATCCGAAGCGTCACTCATTCCTGCTGGAGTCATGTAGCTATGGTGTTCGATGTGCCACCCATAAGCGGGACCGAACACGACGTCCTCATAGTTGAGGCGAATGCCGATGGGATAGAGGTGCATAGACTGAACTCATACTTGAAGAGCCCGGAAAAATACGTCCTCGGCTTCAAACGGCTGAAGAACCTGACGGATATCGAGCGCGAAAGGTTTCGCGGTTTTTTCCTTGATGCGGTCGATACGCCATATGATCTTGGTCGGATTTTCGCATTTTTGGTACAATCGATCGTGTTGTGGACAGTGGGGATGAACATACAGTTCACCATGGCGCGCAAAGTCATAAATACGCAGAACTACATCTGCACGACCTTCGCTCAACGTGCATTCTATCTTGCGGTGGCGCCGGAAAAACGAGGGCAGATCCTATTCAGGAACGACCAGGATACGCCTAACTTCCTTCACCAGGTGGAAGAAGTATCTCCGGCAGATGTGGCCCGCAGCAAAAACACGGTTTGGCTGTTTAACGAAAGATATTAATGAAAAACCATCGTCACGGATATGAAAAATAACATCTTTTATACGGTATTAGCGCTTGGAGGCATCAGCTTGTTCGGTTGGGGTTGTTCAAAACAGCCGGAAGCGCCAAACGTCGCAACACCGACAGAAGAACAACAGACCGAACAGCAGATTCAAACAGCTACTTCTTCTGCGACGGTCGAGCCGGCAGAAACAACGACTTCTACCGAGCCAGCCGTCGTCCCTAAAGTCATAACTAAACCGAATACAGCGCCGACCACTAAAACAAAACCAAGCACGACACAGGAAGAGACTAAACCAAGCATCTATACGGTCACCATCACCTCAAACGCGTATTCGCCACAAGTCATAGCCGGCAAAGCAGGTGACACGATACGTTGGATAAATAAGGACACTAAACCGCATACAACAGCGTCAGATGGGGCGTTGTTATGGGACTCCGGGACAATCCAGCCAGGAGCGAGCTACAGCCGAGTATTTAAGGCTGCCGGATCGTACCCCTATCATGACGGCAGCACGGGCATGAAGGGGACTGTCATCATACGCTAGGATATCAGACCGAGTGGTATAATATCTGACATAACTTAGATGGATAAAGTAGCGGACAAGAAAAAGAGCGCAAGTACCCATACAGAAAAGCACCGCGCTAATGTGTGGGCGAGTTTAAGCGTCACCGCTTTCGTGGTGGTTTTCGTGTTAGCCGTGTCCTTGGGCGCACCTCTTGTGATGCCTTTCATCTATGCAGGCACGACTTTCTTCGCAATTCTATTGCTCGAAGCATCGCTTAGGGGACGCATCTGGCCGTTTGAGGAGCACTTCCAAAAAAACCTGGGGCAGGAGGACGTGGCCAAAAGACTTTTGATTTTCTGTGCCAGCATCCTGCTGTTGATGGAAACAGCGTACATCGTAACTTGGATAACGAAATAATATCCTAAACTACTTCTAGTCTTTAGGTTTTTTATAATTTACCAACCGGAAGCTTTCGGGCTATTGCGGTCGAGGTATGTTACTGGCTTCAGGAGGAATCACGGGTTCTTGTTGAGGGGCAGCGGCAGGCGCAGGATAAATGCGGTCTTTCTCCGGAATCACGGTTGGAGCCGGAGAGGCTTGCCGGGAACTGCAACCAGCGGCAAGTGTCGCGAGAGACAGCAGAATGATAACGGTCTTATTCATAGCTGACTAGATTATATCATGATAAACTTGTAAGCATGAAAATATCCTTCCACGGTGCAGCGCGAGAAGTCACAGGGTCGTGTTTTCTGGTGGAGAATGACGACTGTCGTGTCCTGGTTGATTGCGGAATGCACCAAGGCACCACGGTAGCTGATGCCGAAAACTTCAAAGATTTCCCTTTTGACCCGAAAACAGTAGATGCTGTCATCGTGACACATGCACACCTTGACCATGTGGGGCGTCTTCCAAAACTGGTCAAAGAGGGTTTTAAGGGCAAGATCTACGCCACGCCGCCGACGGTAGAACTGGCCAGCGTGGTGCTGAAAGACGCCGAACAGGTGATGGAGGATGCGTATCGTTCCGAGTATCGACCAAAGCTATTCGAATCTGCAGACGTAGAAAAGACTGAAAAGCTCTTCAAGGCCGTAGATTATTCAAGAAAAGTCCGACTTGACGGTCTGACTTTTCGTTTCCGCGACGCCGGGCATATCCTGGGCAGCGCTTTTGTGGAGATGGAAGAAAACGGTAGAGCGCGTGCTGCTTTTAGTGGTGATTTGGGCAATATCCACGATCCCATACTGAAACCTACGGCTCAATTAGCGGCACAGGATGTGCTGCTCATAGAGTCGACCTACGGCAATAGGCTGCATGAAACGGTTCAGGATAGGTCAAAACAACTTAAGCAGTACATCATCAATACAATAAAACGTGCTGGTGTACTCATCATCCCTGCGTTCGCGATTGAAAGGACACAGGTTTTACTCTTTGAGTTAAACCACCTCGTAGAAAATCGTTTAATTCCTCCTGTCGATATCTTTTTGGACAGCCCTATGGCGATAAAAGCCACGGAGATAATGCAGGATTTCCCACAGTACTACAACCAAACTGCGCTTCAACAGGTATGCTCTGGAGACGACATCATGGTTTTTCCGGGCTTAGAAAAGACCCTGACCAGAGATGACTCAAAAAGAATAAATGATTCTCCGCGCCCTAAGGTAATCATCGCTGGTTCGGGCATGATGAACGGAGGGCGCATACTACACCACCTGGTCAGGTACTTGGGAGATGCAAGGTCCATGGTCCTGATCATCGGCTATCAAGCTTCAGGCACTTTAGGTAGACGCTTGTATAACGGGGATAAACACGTTGAGGTCTTGAGCGAAAGGATCAACGTCAAAGCTGAAATCAAATCCATCGGTGCTTACAGCGCCCACGCAGACCAAAAACAACTCATCAACTGGATCAAACAAGCCGAACAACTCCCCAAACATGTGTACTGCACGCACGGCGAAGAAGAGGCGTCGGCGTCACTAGCGACCAGGATCAACGAAGAATTCGGCATAACAGCGGACGTCCCGCGCATCGGTGATACAATAATCATATGAATTGGATTTTGATAACCATATTAGGCCACCTTTCGAACGGCGTGGCTTTTGCGATAGATAAGATGCTCCTGCGTTCAGCCTTCACGCGCAGTGCGACCTACGCAGGCCTAGTAGGCTTGCTCTCAAGCCTGATTCTTGTCGCGGTTCCCTTCGTCAAAATCTGGCCATCTGGTCTTGATTTTTGGCTCTTGTCGCTAGTCACGGGCGCGACCTTCATCTTCGCCCTCTGGGCATTTTTCGGAGCGCTCGCCAGGGCCGAAGCAACGCGCATCGTGCCGATCGTCGGTTCGCTGATCCCCATCTTTACCTTGATTGGATCGTTCGCTTTCCTGGCAGAGCGGTTGTCAGACAAGAACTTCCTCGGCTTCGGCATCTTGATCGTCGCCACCATCATCCTTTCGAGCGGTAAGGCCGGAAAGCCAAGCGTCCAGGCGATTTGGCTTTCGGTCGGTTCAGCCATGCTATTCGCCATCTCGTCAGTCGCGGGGAAGGCGGTTTACGGAGACGCCGGGTTCTTCGGCGGTTTCGTCGCTACCAGGCTCTTCGCAGCTTTCAGCGCGCTTTTCGTACTGATACTGCTGGATCGCGAGGCGGGCAGGGAAGCTCTTTCGATCTTCATCAAGCGAAAAGATGGAGGCACGTCGAAACACAAACAACCAGGCGCGACCGCGGCCATCTTGGCTCTCGTCGGTCAGTCGCTCGGGGCGTTGGGGTTCGTCTTGGTTCAGTACGGAATTTCGCGCGGCAGCCCTTCGATCGTGAATGCCATGCAGGCCGTCCAATATGCTTTCCTCGTCTTGCTGGCCTTGCTGTTGCGGCACAAGGCTCCTCAACTACTGGGTGAGAACCTGACCAAAAAAGCCCTGCTACTGAAAGTCACGGCGCTGGTCATTACCGCTTTTGGACTGTTCTTGATAGTGTAATCATCGCTATGAATTATTCAGCCTTATTAAAACTATCACTCGGCATCGTCCTGGTGATCATCGTAGCCATATTTGCGTTCTTGCTCGTCGGTTGGCCGAGCAAGACCCCTGGCGTGACTTATGGCATGACCTTTAGTCGTCCCTATGCGCTCGAACTCGGGTTGGATCCGGACAAAACACTAAGTGCTGCACTAGACGATGTCGGCATAAGACGTTTCCGCATCGCAGCATACTGGAAATTGCTCGAACCAAAGGAGGGAGAATGGGATTTCAGCGATCTCGATAAAGACATTGCAGCCATCGGTGAACGGGATGGAAAAGTCGTGTTAGCCCTGGGAGAAAAACTTCCGCGCTGGCCAGAATGCTGGGGGCCTGATTGGTATAAAGGGTTGCCCCGAAAGGATCAGCGAGCGAAGACATTGCGTTACATCGAAAAGGTGGTGGAGAGATATCGCGATAATCCTACAGTAGCGGCTTGGCAGGTAGAGAATGAACCGCATTTCCGTTATGGAGACTGTCCTGCACCGGACTATCTCTTCATCCGACAAGAGACGGAGTTCGTGCGCAGCTTGGATCCGACAAGACCCATCCAGACCACGGATTCAGGCGAACTCTCGAGCTGGCTTACACTTGGCGTGTTCGTGGATAAGTTAGGCATCAGCGTCTATCGAGTCGTGCGCAACCCGATCTTGGGCGACATGAACCTCCACTACTGGTTCTTGCCTCCTTACGTCTATAAACGAAAAGCGTTACTGGCCAGACCGTTCGGCGTAACAGACGTTTATGTGAGTGAATTCCAGATGGAGCCGTGGAGCAATAAATCCTTGGACCAGACTCCGATCGAGGATCAGTTGTCGAGCATAGACATCAAACAGATGCGGGCGAACTTCCATTTTGCGGAACGCATGGGGTTCAAAGAAATAGATTTTTGGGGGATAGAGTGGTGGGTTTGGATGAAGGAGAAAAAGGATCATCCGGAGTTTATAGACGAGGCGAAAAGCTTCTGGGCTGAACACCGCTGAACATCAAAAAGCCAAAAGAGATAATCCGATGGCGCACAAGAGAAGTGCGATGAGTTTGATTACCAGCTTCCTCTCGTGGAACGCGAGCTTGCCGCTCAAGACAGACCAGAAGACGGCTAAAGATCGTTTAGCCGCAACGATCACGGAGGCGGGGGCAAAAATGTAGGCGTAAGACTCAACCAGGCTCCCAAAGGCTGCCACGGCTGATTGACGTAGACTACGGCGGTGCCAGAGTGTCTTCAATGCGTCTTCCTTGTAGACGTACTTAGCCATTACGAAAAAGAAAAATAAGAGTAAAAAATTTGAAATCGACTGATCAATCTCGGGTGAGTTGAAGTGCGTGATGTTGAATTTATACAGGCTGATGGTTAGCGAGGCTAGAACGGCGGATAAAAGCGAGAGACCGGCGCCCTTGCGGCTCAAACCGTGGTTCAAGAAAAGAAAAAGCAGCGCGCATACAATCAGCACTATTCCGATTATTTGAGGATAATCGAATTCATAAGCCAACGACAAATCGATCACCAGGATCAAGGGGATAGTCAGGGTGCGTAAAAACCCGAAAGTCGAACGGTCGGCTTTTGCGATAGCTTGCAGGGTCACGGTCGCAAGCACCATCTCGAGCAATATGCGGACGCCGAGATAGGGTAGGGAAGCGACGGAGAAAACCAAACCGTCCCAGCGAAAAACCAGCAACGCAAGAAAAACGACCGTCACCAAGGACGAGTTGATGAAACCAAAAGAGAATGGGGATTCGAGGTGACGTCTTATGCCGATTTTGCCGATCGAAGTCGACAGTTCTTCAAAAAAAGTACCGACCAGCATCAATAAAACGCCAAACATGAAGGGATTATAACACGAAATCCCAGCGCTTTATCTGATTTCGTCGGTCGGTTAACCTCAATTCTTTGACGAAAAGCCAAAAATCAGGTATCATCTGCCGACTATATGGAACTCCGCAATATCGCCATTATCGCCCACGTCGATCACGGTAAAACTACCTTGGTGGATTCGTTATTGAAGCAGTCTGAAACCTTCAAAGGAAAAGGCTTGGAAGGCGATACGATTATGGATTCAAACCCACTTGAGCGCGAGAGGGGAATCACGATTTTCTCCAAAAACGCCGCAGTTGTTTATGGTGGGGTGAAGATCAATATCGTGGACACCCCAGGACACGCTGACTTCGGCGGCGAGGTGGAGCGCATCATGAACCTGGTGGATGGCTGTTTGCTTTTAGTCGATGCTAAAGAAGGTCCAATGCCTCAAACACGTTTTGTACTCAAAAAAGCTTTGGATGCAGGGCATAGAATCATTTTGGTAATCAACAAGATAGACAAGCCGGAAGCTCGACCGGACTGGGTCTTAGACCAGACCTTTGACCTTTTCGTATCTCTTGGCGCGACGGACGAGCAGACCGACTTTCCGGTTATTTACGCTTCAGCTAAACAAGCGAAGGCTGGTTTTGAGCCGGACCTGTCGGCCATGACCGATATCAAACCACTATTCGAAACCATCATCAAAGAGATTTCCGCACCACAGGTCGATGCTAACGGTCCGTTGCAGGTCTCGGTGGCGAACGTCTCTTATGACAACTATAAAGGTAAGATAGGTATCGGTCGCGTACGCCGTGGCGTTTTTAAGTCGGGATCGGTCGCTTGGATAAATCGCGAAGGAGCTGTCAGCCCAGCCAAGGTAACTAGTCTGATGATTTTCGACGGCATGGGCAGGACCGAGGTCACTGAAGCGCCGGCTGGAGAGATCGTCGCGTTCTCCGGTATCGAAGGAGTCAACATCGGCGAGACAATTGCGGATATCAATAACCCAGAAGCCCTGCCCGTCCTGAAGATAGAGGAGCCGACCGTGAAAATGACGTTCGGCGTCAACACCTCGCCGATCGGCGGACAAGAAGGGCAGTACACGACCTCGCGTAACATCAAGGAAAGGTTAGAGCGCGAGCTGCAGAACGATGTCGCGTTACGAGTTGATGCCAGCGAAGGCACAGACGGCTTCGAGGTGTCCGGACGCGGAGAACTTCATCTCGCGATTTTGATCGAAAAGATGCGCCGCGAGGGCTATGAGCTGCAAGTCTCCAGACCTCAAGTCATCTTCAAGACAGTCGACGGAGTGAAACAAGAGCCGTTCGAGGAGGTCTCAATCGAGGTTCCGGAGAACATGAGCGGTACGGTCATCGAAAAACTCGGCAAAAGAAAAGGCGAGATGAAGGACATGCGCGCAGAAAACGGTACGGCCTACATGGAATTCGAGATACCGACTCGCGGACTCATCGGCTATCGCAACGAGTTCGTGATGGACACGCGTGGACAGGGAATCCTGAACGCACTCTTCATCGGCTACCGTCCTTACATAGGAGAGATCGGCAACATGAGCCACGGATCCCTCATCGCACACGAAAGCGGCGAGAGCAACTCGTATGGCCTGAAGATGGCTCAAGAGAGGGGACAAATGTTCATCGGGCCGGGCATGCCGATCTACGAAGGCCAAGTAATAGGTCAGAACGCAAAGCCAGAAGACTTGGTGGTGAACGTTTGTAAAGAGAAAAAATTATCTAACATGCGCTCCAAAGGCGATGGCGTTGCCTTGGCCTTAGATGTGCCGCGTCACATGGGTTTGGAAGAGGCTCTGGAGTACATCGGCGACGATGAGTTGGTTGAAGTCACACCAAAATCTATCCGCATTCGCAAAACTTTCCTTAAAGACTACGAACGCAAGCGCGCCGGAGGAAACGGATAACAAAAGTGACAGAAACGAAATGTCATCCCGGCCTTTGAGCCGGGATCTTGTTTAGTCTTGTTGAGATAAACACTTTATTAGATCCCGGGTCTATGCCCGGGATGACATTTGAATATCAACTATTTTGCCTAAAAATAGGCAATTTATGATTTGCTTAATCTAGCCATTTTTTTGTAAGTCTTATGCTTGACAAAATGCTTGTTTTGTGCTATATTTACTCTTGTATCTTGAAAACCCGGGCTTTTTAGGGGAGGTCTAAATGAAAGAAACCAGTTGGTCAGACGCCGCTGGTGGCGCCACTCTCATTGGCGTCACCCAGGCAGCCGTCCCCGTGGTCAGTCTTCTGGCCGCGATTCCGGTTGCCATCGTCCTTTTCTGCACCGTTGTCGCCGCCCTGTTCGGTGTCGGCATCGCCGCCCTGTGGCTCATCATCAACTTCTTTGAGTTCATGCAGTCCTGATGAACTCACCCCTCTCTCGATGAGAACGTCCAACGTTCTCATCTCCCCCAAAAAGCCCGAAACTGCTCAAAACAAAAACGGAGATTTAACCGTGGAAAATCAAAAACAAGAAGCCCCTCCCACCAGCACCCTGGAAAACGTTTTGACGGCGATCTGTGCCGTCACGTCGATGAGCATCTGTCTCATAGTTGAGATGATGGTGGACAGCTACATGCCAGAGGCGAAGACGCTTCTGCCGAAGCCCCTTGCCTTGACCTTGGCTGTAGCTGGCATGCTCGCGGTGTTCGTTTCCTTGGCAGCTGTCGGCGCTGGCATCCTACACCTCTTCGAGAAGCCAGGTCCCCGTACCGTCACTTTCTAGGGAACGCCATTCTGACGTTCCCACCTCTCCTTGGGAAAACCGAAGCGAGTTCGCCTCGGAAACCTAAGCCGGAGAAGCTATGGACAATCAACTATTCTGGTTCGTTCTTTCGATCATCGCGGTCTTCCTGACGGGCGTTGCCAGCGGAATCCAATTCGCCGGCATGCGCAGTAAGCTCCAAACGAAGTTCCTGAACGAACACCTGGGGAGCAAGCGCGAGACGGAACTCGACAAGGAGTTCCGAGCCTGGTGCGCAGCACGTCACCCGGTTCGATACTACCTTTTCGTCCGCTGACCGCCGATAACTTTCTGGAGCTTCTTTCTGGAGCTCCCGCCTTCTCTTGGGATCCTGAACAATCTCGTTCGGAATCCGAAGACGGAGGAACAGAGATGTTCTTGTTTTCATTCAAACTGGCCACTGGTGCCGTGTATGGCATCGTGGCTGAAGATGAAGTGCGTGCGTTGGAGTATGCCGAGCTCGCTCGTCTGACGGTCGTTCGCGTCGTCGGCAAGACAAAGATCGAGCCCGGTGTCATGTGGAACATGACAAACTGCGGACCTGCAAAAGTCGCGCTGACCGCACCCGCCAACCAGAAGCGCTGACGCAACTAATCACAACCGTGCGGGAACGAGTCCTTCGCTCCCGCCACTTCTCTAACGTTTGAAGAAGTTCGACCGTTGAAGAAGGATAAAAACGAGTACACCCTCTACCGAGCAGTAGAGGGTGTTTAAGATGGGATCAGCGGCGGTGCGACACCGGGGGAGGGTCGGCATCAGCCGAGACAGCACGCATTCGCGTGTTGGTTTGACTTCTGGCCGGAAGAGCACACAGTTCTCGGCGCAACACGGTGACTTGCTCCTTGAAGTGTTTATCGGCGACCGTGTACGGCATGATGACGGCGTACTTTTCGGATTCTGAACTACGCCACTCCTCTTTAGGACACCAAGTGATCAACGACAGGCGCGAACCCATCGCTTTTGGGTCGAGGTCGAACAACCCGAGCGAGTTGGCGTTGTTGAAAAAGAACGGCTCCCTGTCAGGATCTACGTAAAGGATCCACAAAGCCCTCTTCAGGCTAGGGGAGTCTTCACAAAGCCGGCGGCGTTTGGCCAGCACTATCAACGGCAAAGGGCTGACGCGCGTCATCACGATGTAGGGCGGCATCGAACCGTTCACGACTTCGTTGAGACGCGAAATGCAGCGCAGAAAGGCGTTTTCAGCCTCTAAAGAACTTGGGTCGCTGCCCCAGGGGCCGTCAAAGACGCGCATGATGTCGCCGCCAGCGGAAAAGATCAGCGACATGCACTGTTCGCGAGCGGCTGCTTCAGCTCGATTTCGGCTGGGCAGTTGGCCGTAGGGGAAAAGAACTATGGGTTTTTCATTCACATCCTGTAACCTCCCAGTGCGACAACTTAACCAAATATCAGGGCCTTTGGCAAACTCTCGCCAGTTCTTTTTCCATATGATAAAGTCGCAGACGCAACACAGCCTATGCGCAATGAAGTAGTATTGGATATCGAAACGCAGAATACATTCCAAGATGTCGGAGCTTACAATCCATCTTTATTGCAGATATCGCTGATCGGCTGCTATTTCTACGAGACGGATACTTTCGAGGCTTTCATGGAAGAGGACCTGCCCAAACTCTGGCCGCGACTGGAGAGAGCGGATCGGGTGATAGGCTACAACCTGTTTGGCTTCGACTACCCGTGCATGCAGTCTTATTACACGGGTGACTTCAAACGCATACCCACGGTCGATGTGATGGTCGAGATTGAGAAGAGGATAGGTTTCAGGGTGAAGTTGGACGACGTGGCGCACGCCACTTTGGGCATAGGCAAAAGCGGCCACGGACTCCAAGCCGTCGAGTTCTGGAAAAAAGGGGAGATAGACAAGTTGCGCGATTATTGCCTGCAGGACGTCAGGATCACACGTGACGTTTATGAATTCGCTATCGAGAACCAGCATGTTTTTTATTTCGACCGGATGGGACAAAAACAGAGGGTTCCGATGCCGATACTCCCAGCCGAATCGCAAAACAAAAGCCCACTTAACTTATCCTTAGGGTTATGAACAGGTAAACCAAAAACTTGACCCTCGACTACTACATCTTGTGGTATAATCAGAAAGCGACCACAAGATATAGTGGTCGGCGGTCATAACCCATGCCAGAGGGGAGACAAAATACCCCAAAAAATCTCCAGCGAGGCCAAAATAGCCCGTCAGGGGACGGCAAGCGGCATCACGCACTCTCCGGTTTCGACCGGGGCGCCGCAGTTGACCGACGAACCGCCAAGCATCAGCAAAGGCGGATAAATCCATCCTTGCGCAAGCTTGGTCGGATTATTGTCTCGACGGATGTCGGGGACGATTTAATACATCCCAAAAATCTTATCCCAAAGGGTATGTCCGACTCAAATGTTTTCAGCTCTCCCACGACGACCGAACTGGAATCGGCGGCTTCTTCGTTATGGCACGAAGTCACTTCGCTCAAGAATATCCGCAAGACAGACGGACGCATCGTCGAGTTCAGCGCTGAAAAATTCGAACGTTCCATCCGCTTAGCCTGCCGCGCTGCTGGCGTAGAGGCGGAAAAGACCATCGGCAAGATAACGGAAAATGCGCTCTCCCGCCTGCATCGCAAATTCGACGGACACACGGTCCCTGGCGCAGCTGATATCAGGGAGGTCATCAGCATCACGCTGATCGATTCGAACCTGCTGCACGTGGCCAAAAAATACCTAGGCTACAGGCTAGACAGCAAGGCGCTCGACGGAAAACCGCGTTACGGCAAGGGGATAAGCGTCAAACGTTTTTATACCAAAGCGGGCGTCCATCCATACGACGAGCTCGAATGGGATTTGCGCGATGCCTCGATCACCAACGAAAAAGGCAAGGTCATCTTCGAACAAAAGGGCGTCGAGATGCCAAAAACGTACAGCCAGACGGCCACTAACATCATAGTATCGAAATATTTCCGCGGCAGGCTCGGTACACCGACGCGCGAGACCTCAATGCGCCAAGTGGTCGACCGGCTGGCTAAGACGATTTCGGATTGGGGACGCGAGCGCGGCTATTTTGCGACTGCCGAGGACGCGGAGATTTTCGAGATGGAATTGACCTCCATCCTCATTAACCAACGTGCCGCCTTCAACAGCCCGGTGTGGTTCAATGTCGGCGTCATCCAACAACCGCAGTGCTCGGCTTGCTTCATCAACTCCGTAAGCGACGACATGCGCTCGATCCTGAACCTCGCCGTGACCGAAGGCATGCTGTTCAAGTTCGGTTCAGGAACCGGATCCAATCTGTCGAACCTACGTTCCTCGAAAGAGAACCTAGGCAACTCTTCGGGCAAATCATCAGGCCCCGTGTCTTTCATGCGCGGTTTCGATGCCTTCGCCGGCGTGATCAAGAGCGGCGGCAAAACGCGGCGCGCCGCCAAGATGGTCATGCTCAATATCGACCATCCGGATATCGAGGAGTTCATCTGGTGCAAAGCCAAGGAAGAGAAGAAGGCCCATGCGCTCATCGACTCTGGTTTTGACGGCGGAATCAACGGCGAAGCGTACTCTTCCGTATTCTTCCAGAACGCCAACAACTCGGTGCGTGTCACGGATGAATTCATGTCGGCCGCCGAAGAACAGCGGGACTTTTGGACCAAATACGTGCTCTCCGGAGAACCGTGCGACAAATTCCGCGCCAAAGATCTGCTCAATCAGATTTCGGAAGCGACATGGCAGTGCGGAGATCCGGGACTCCAGTACGATTCGACGATCAATAAATGGCACACCTGCCCCAACACGGACCGCATCCACGGATCGAATCCCTGTTCGGAATATATGTTCCTGAATGATTCGTCGTGCAACCTGGCGTCGGTCAACCTGATGCAGTGCCGGAAAGACGACGCGTCGTTCGACGTGGGTGCATTCGAGCACGTGTGCCGCATAATCATCACCGCGCAGGAAATCATCGTCGCAGCATCGAGCTACCCGACTCCGGCCATCGAACAGAACTCGCATGATTATCGTCCGTTGGGCTTAGGCTACGCCAACCTCGGAGCGCTGCTCATGTCGAGCGGTTTGGCTTACGATTCAGATGACGGACGCAACGTCGCCGCTGCCATCACATCGGTCATGTCAGGCGTAGCATACGAACAATCGGCACGCATCGCGGAAAAGATCGGTCCGTTCAACGGCTTCCAGAAGAACCGCGAACCCATGCTGAACGTCATCAAGATGCATCGTGAGGCGGCGGATCAACTTAACCAGTCTAATCTCCAGACGGATCTGTTCCAACGCGCCAAGACGGCCTGGGACGAAGCGCTAGAGCGCGGCACGCGTGCCGGGTTCAGGAACGCACAGATTTCTGTGCTTGCACCGACAGGGACTATCTCGTTCCTCATGGATTGCGACACGACTGGCGTCGAGCCAGCGATATCGCTAGTTTCCTACAAATGGCTCGTCGGCGGCGGCATGATCAAGATTGTAAACCGCACAGTGCCCGAAGCATTGCATAAGCTGAAATACAGCGAGGGGGAGATCCGCACCATACTGGAATACGTAGATCAGCACGACACCATCGAGGGAGCACCACATCTGAAGGATGAACACCTATCGGTCTTCGACTGCGCCTTCAAACCAGCCAAAGGCAAACGCTCGATACATTACCGCGGCCATCTGCACATGATGTCGGCCGTGCAACCCTTCATCTCCGGCGCGATCTCCAAGACCGTCAACCTCCCCAACGAAGCGACCGTCGAAGACATCGAAAAAGCTTATGTCGAAGCTTGGAGACTGGGTCTAAAAGCCGTGGCCGTCTATCGCGATGGCTGCAAACGCTCACAGCCGCTCACCACCACGAAACAAGAGGTAAAGGAGAATGAAAAAGTGACAGCAGCCGTAACAGCAGCTCCGGTCGAAGTACCCTATGCACGACGTCGCAGACTGCCGGACGAGCGTAAATCGATCACACATAAATTCAAGGTCGGTTCGCACGCCGGTTTCATCACTGTCGGTCTGTACGATGATGGGACGCCGGGGGAGATCTTCATCACTTTAAGCAAGGAGGGGAGTACGTTGCGCGGCATGCTTGATGCCTTCGCCACCTCTGTCTCGATAGGTCTGCAGTACGGCGTACCGCTTAAGATCCTGGTCAATAAATTCGCGCACGTACGTTTCGAACCGTCTGGATTCACCCAGAACGCGAATATCCGCGTAGCCAAGTCTGTCATCGACTACATTTTCCGTTGGCTCGGCATGAAATTCCTGGAGCCGGATGAGTGCGCGGCACTCGGGATCAACGCTATGCCGGAAACAGCAGCAGTCTCACTGGAGAACGAGGACGGCAAAGCAGCGGAAGAAGCGAAGCTCAATTTTGAAGCCAGCGAACATCAACCGAGTCTACTCGAACATGCCGCCGAGACAAGCAAGCTGACCTCGACCATCGATAATCAGTCTGATGCTCCAGCGTGCGACACGTGCGGATCGATCATGGTCAGGAACGCCGCTTGCTATAAATGCCTTAACTGCGGTGCGACTAGCGGGTGTTCCTAAATAGGCAAGACCAATCATCTGAAGTCAGCAAAGGGTGCGTTTTCGCACCCTTTGCCGTAGCAGGCACACCGCGTTATCATTCCGTAAACGCTAACTACTTAATCATTTACCTGATATGACCACTTGCGTCATCGGATCACTACGTAACTTGGCGCGTCTGCAAGACATCGCGGAGATATTACGCCAAAAAGGTCAGAAAGTGCTTGTACCGATAGACACCTCGAGCGCGCACTTCGCAGATAGGGTCAAAACCAAAAACGAGTTCATGAAGAGCATGTACGAGCAGATCAAGAGCTGCGACGCTGTTTTGGTGGCGAATGACACCCCGCGTGGCGGTCTGGAGGGTTACATAGGCCCGAACACCTTTCTGCAGCTTGGCATGGCGATGGCTTTAGACAAGCGTCTCTACGCTTTGGCCAAATGGGACAAGAATCTGCCCTATGATGAAGAGTTGGAGGCTATGGGCATAAACGTAATCGACATCCAACAACGTTTTTGACATGTCCGACGAGAGAGAAATTCGCTGGGGTCTGATCCAGGTCTTCACCGGGGACGGTAGGGGCAAGACTTCAGCTGCACTGGGTACGGCCTTGCGTGCCGCTGCCCAGGGCAGAAGATGTGCTATCGTCTATTTCGACAAAGGAGGCGAGAGTCATTATTCTGAACGCTTGATCTTACGCGAGCGCATCCCTGAAATTGAAATTTTCCCGACCGGTCTGGATAGGATCGACGAAAAAGGCAGATTCCGCTTCGGCGTGACTGACGAAGACAGAGCGGAAGGCGAGCGCGGGATAAACATAATCAGAGAGATTTTTTCGGCAGCCAGTTATGATCTGGTCGTCTTGGATGAGATTAACCCCTCGACCCACCTCGGCATCGTCGAAGAGGCGAACATACTCGATCTATTGAAGAGCAAGCCTGACAATCTGGAGATGATACTGACCGGACGAAATGCGCCACAGAGTTTCTTGGACTTAGCGGATCTTGTGACTGAAATGGGATTGAAAAAACATTATTTTTACCGTGGCGTAAAGGCACGCGAAGGGTTAGACTATTAGAAGCCATAGCATGCAAAAAGATGGCTTTTTTTCTTTATTTTATGCTATCATTTGGCAATTCTATAGTCGGTTATGCCGTATAAACTTATCCTAGCCTACGCGGTACTTGGCTCCTCGGCCATTTTTTATGCGGTGTTTTGGGTTTGGGCGATTGTCCATGCGGCGTCAACGCCACAAGCCGGTAAACAACAGCGCGCCTTCTGGTCAGTCTCGATGGTCATCAATCCACTCGCTGCGGTCTGGTATTGGTACATCTGGAAGAGATGGACGTTCTGGATTTTGTTTACGCCTTTGTTCGGGTTCTTCTTGTCGTTACCACTCATCGTCAGGTCACTCATGACAAAAGCCGACGAAACCTTTTGGACGAACACATTGTTCGCACTCGGCACATATAGACTCATCGTCTTCGCGGCCGTGCTGCTCATCTTCCCCTTGTTGCTACGACTCGCAGCGTTATTGCACCTGGGGAAAAATTTCGATCTGGATCCAAAAGCACGCAACGACTGGGTCATATCCATCGCCTTGCCGTTTTTCGGGTTTGGGGCGGGGCTGGCGTATTGTGCCAAGTATCGTCGCTCCTGGGCTCTCGCTAGCCTTGTGTGGTGGGTTTTTGCGGCTTGGAGCTCCTATCTAATTGCAGGTAATGTGACTAAACTTCTGGCACCAATCGGCGAGGAGAGGCGTGAACAGTATAAATCACAGCAAATCACATACAGCCGACCGATATGACCGAAATTTTGACGAATTTCATCACAGAAAACATTAGCGCTTTCAGCTATGGCGCCGTCGGGCTCTTGATGGCATTGGAATCAGCAAACATCCCTATACCGAGCGAGGTCACATTACCGTTTGCCGGGTTTCTGGCGTCGCAGGGCAAAGCTAATTTTCATCTGATGGCGTTGGCTGGTGGGCTTGGCTGTCTTGTTGGATCCATACCGTCTTATTGGATCGGTAAGAGGCTCGGCAGACCGTTCTTAGAACGCTATGGCAAATGGTTCTTCATCACGCCAAAGCAGATTGCCCTGGGCGACAGGTGGATGGTGAAATACGGCAACTCGACTTCTTTCTTCTCTCGTCTGTTGCCGGTAGTCAGGACGTTCATATCTTTCATCGCCGGAGTATGGGGAGCACCGTTCTGGCCTTTCGTTTTCCTGACGTTTCTTGGGTCTTGGATTTGGTCGTACATCCTGGTGTACGTCGGCTTCAAGATGGGGGAGAACTGGGCCTTCCTGCATCCGTATTGGCAAAAATTCGATATTTTCATCGTAACACTCATCGTCGGCACTGTTTTGGGTTATGGATGGTATCACTGGAAAGAGGCGACCAAGGATAAAAAACCTGTATCTAATCCCGATTAAACTAAACGACATATAAAAAAATTGCCCCGGTGGATTCCAGGGCAATTTTTTTAGTCTTCGTATTCGACCTCAATGTTGAGCGGCATGTCTTCGAATTTTTCCGCCAACTCATCCAGCTCCTTCAAACCATCGACAGGCTCGTCCATCACAGCGTCCGGATCCTTTTCTTCATCCTCATCTTCCTCGTCATCATCTGCTTCAGCTTCGTCGTCAAGATCGTCGCCCTCCTCGTCATCATCTGCTTCGTCCTCGTCTTTTTCGTCTTCGTCTATGACCCTGAAGCCGGAGGCTTGAATCTCATCTAAAGGCTCGTCTTCGAACACATCGAACTCATTATTGGGGATATTGAGAAAGCTTAGTGCGCTCATAATGTTATTAGTATTATTGGCTTTACGAGTATAAACGACATGCGCCTAAGACGTAAATCCGAATTTCGTAAGGATGAAGATAGCAGATAGTTTGGGGTCTGAAAAGACCCAATTGTCAAGGGTGGCCTACGGACTCAAAAACCACTTATTGAGGTTGTGTTTTTCGCGTCTGCATGGCAGTCTGTATGGATGAATTATGACTGAAAGCTTGTCGATATTCCTCCTGCTCTTGGTTTTTATCGGTATACTGATAATTTGTACCGTCTGGATCATCATCGCGATTTCCAAGTTAAAAAAGGGGAGTGGCACTACTGATGGCCAAATCATAACCATGCTCCAGAATCAAATGGCCCAACTCCAAAAAGACTTGGGCGACAGGATGGGGCAGACGCACGAGACAGTGCGCCAAAGTTTCGCGACATCAGCCAGTTTAGTGCGCGATGTGACAGAACGCATGACGAAAGTGGAAGAGATATCACGCCAGGTCTTGAGCGAAACCAACGAACTGCAAAAGCTGCAACAAATGCTCAAAAACCCGAAGCAAAGAGGTGTTCTAGGGGAGTATTTCTTGGAAACTCTGCTCAAGAACATCCTACCGCCTGAACATTTCCAGATGCAGTACCGCTTTACGGATGGGGAGATCGTGGACGCCGTCGTCTTCATAAAAGATAAGATAGTGCCGATCGACTCAAAATTCAGCCTCGAAAACTATAATCGACTAGCCGTCGAAGAGAACCCGGCGGAACGTGATAAACTTGAGAAGGTTTTCGTCAACGACCTGAAGATGCGTGTGCAGGAAACAGCAAAATACATCCGTCCAGCCGAGGGTACAATGGACTTCGCGTTCATGTTTATCCCGCATGAGGCGATTTATTACGATCTGTTGATCAACAAGATCGGGGCTATCACAGAAGACACTGAGAGCATAATCCAAAGAGCAGCGGCCAAATACCACGTAGTCATCGTCTCTCCTACCTCCTTCCTGGCCTATCTCCAGACCGTCCTGCAGGGTTTAAGAGCGATGCAGATCGAAGAACAAGCTAAAGAGGTCGTAACACGCGTAGGTGAACTGGGTAGACACCTTGGTACGTACGAAAAACACTTCAAGAGCGTCGGAAGTAATTTGAGTACAGTAGTGAATCAATATAATTTAGCCAGCAAAGAATACGCTAAGATAGATAAGGACGTTCTTAAGCTGTCAGGTAATTCAATGGGTTTCCAGACAGATTTGCTGGGTAAGCCAGAAACAGAAGAATGAAAATCTCTGAACGCCAAAAAATCTCCATAGCCGTGCTCGTGGTCGGCATGTTTTTGGTCTTAACCGATGTTCAACTGGGGAATATTAGTAAACTGGAGGAAACGAACACCCCAGGGGTAAAATATGATATCGCCATGGTGCTTGGCGCCAGCGTGCAAGGCGACGAGCCGTCTGACGCTCTCGAAGATCGCCTTGAAGTCGGTATCAAAGCTTATAAGAACGGCGAGGTCCAAAAAATACTCATCACCGGTGACGACGGCAATTTCCGCAGGGATGAGATCAGCGTCATGCATGATTTTTTGACAGAACAGGGAGTATCGGAAAACGACATCCTAGTCGATCCGAAGGGTTATCGTACCTACGAAAGCTGCAAAAACGTGAAAGCTGAATATCCAGGAAAAAAAATACTCGTCATCACGCAGCGTTTCCATATAGGACGTGCACTCTTCCTGTGCAACCGTCTTGGAGCAGACGCTTATGGTCGTACTGCGGACTTGAGCACGTATGAAAAGATATACCGTTTTTGGGGCAGAGACTTGTTAGCCAGTTATAAAGCCTGGTGGGATGTGTACATAATCAAACCAGAAAGCCCTGCGAAATAGTCTCATAAGGCAAGACCGGACTTAGATAGCCCGGCCTGTAGTTGATAAGGAATCAACTCGCTAGTAGAGGAGGCGGCGGCATGGTCTGGACATTGTCCGGCCCATACTTTTTCAGCAGACCAGCGACGTCAGGGGCTAGCCTAAGAAAGGCTTCAACTTTGTTCCTGCCGCTATTCATGCCGGGGCAGTCATATCTACCTGCAAGCACATTCAACCAAACAGGTACGCCTTCTGATACCTCTAGGTGCGCGTCGTATGACATCTTGACCGCCAGGTAGTGGCAAAAAATGCCTAGTTTGTCGTAACGTTCCAGATACCACGGCCTGTACGGCACTTGGTGTAGTGTGCTCGACAGCAGCATCAAGAGCTTAACGACATCGCGGCGATAGATCGAGAAACATTTGTCGCGCATGACTTTTTCGACGAAAATCGTCAGCTCGCTGGCCGTCCTAATGCTGCCAACCATTTCTTCATCTCCATATAAATTCCCAAAAGAGCCCAGTCGTTATAACTGGATATGACGATAGGGTCAAGGCATGACTTAAGCGATGGGGGACGGAGTAACGAAGAGCCTGGTGCAGAAGTTAAAAGAAAATAAATAATTGATCAAAGCGAAACGATTTTTTTATTTATTTTATGAATAATTTTTTTTTAAAAAAAATTCTCTGCCCTTATTAAAGGAGAATCGGGGGCAGGTCAGATTTTTCATTTTTCACGAGAGGGTAGAGGAGCAGGTCGGCCAAGCACGCGTCCATATCGAATTAGCTTAGCGTCGCACAATATATGTTATGAGACACTAGATATGTTTAACTCGAGTTTCTGACACTTAGTACGGCAACAAAAATCATTAACTTCCGTTAATGTTATTAATCAAATCCTGACCGTCTTACTTCACTTTAAATAAACCTTTCCTGGTATCCTAATATCTATGTACTCGTGAATTTTAAGATCTTTGGGCTTGGATGCCACGAACTTCTTATAGACCTCTATTTGCCCGTTTAAAGGCGTTTTCAGGTCATAGTAGACCTCATAGCCACCATCTGTGACGACTTTCAGCAGATCGGAGCTGGGGCTTGATAGTCTGAAGTATCTGAATTTTAACCCAGCGTCATTTAAAGCCTTATAGGCCTCAAGCCACTTCTTAACGAACTCCGAGTCCGTAACTTGGTATCCGGCTGCTGCCAATTCAGGCAAATCACAAATTATCAAAGGTGGCGTTTTTGGGTCGGCGAGAGATTTATCAGCTAAGCGAGCATCAACGTCTTCTTTGGCTTTACCTTCGGCATAACCGGCCACCATACCTTGTGTATCGATCTGTAGATACTGTCCTTGGGAGCTCATCACCACACTCCTCTGCCGCTCCTCTATCATGAGTCGTAAAATATTGGGATAAACTTTATCCACAGCCACGCTTTCGGCAAAAAGTTCGTCCTTTAATGATGACGATAGCTTTTCTGTGTCAATAAAAACTAGGTTGTCATTGCCCCAAGGTCTCCACCCTCCCCTGTCCAGTATCTGATAAGTCGTTGATACCACTTCCCCCTTCCCGAGGGTCGTGAGGTCGTTGATTTCAACATTAGCTAACCGATAATAGCCGGAGTTCAGTACGAACCATGCACCCCCCGTAATCAAACAAAGCATGACAAGAAACAACGAAAAATACTTCGCCTGTTTCCAAGACCTTCTCATCCGCAGCTCCGGGTTATTGGTTATGATCCTGAATTTCATGTCAAATGACAATACGCGGCAACAAAGGGTTGATTCTAGTCACTACCTCGTAATTTATCGTTCCGATTTTTGCCGCTACGTCCTCGGCCGAGATGCATTCTTTCCCCTGTTTTCCCAACAAGACTACTTCGTCCTCGACTTTGACACGCGGGACATCGGTCACGTCGATTACGCACATATTCATGCAGATGCGGCCCACGACTTTGCAGCGACGACCGTGCACCAAGACCTGCCCGACTTGGGATAAACCTCGACGATCATAGCCATCCCAATAACCGACCGGCAAGACCGCCAGCTTCGCATTGCGCGTAACTTTCTCGGTCAGTCCATAGCTGACCGGTGTATTCTTTTTTACGGACTTTATTTGCGCGATGACGGTTTTCCAGGTCAGCGCCGGCCGTAGCTCAATCAGCCTTTTTTCGCGCTTCGCCACGGCTTGGGTTTCCTTTGACGGCCACAAGCCGTACATCGCTATGCCGACACGTGCAAGATTGAAATAGGTCTCTGGATAAAGGATGGCAGCCGCGCTACAGGCGGTGTGCTTCCACGGCGGATCGATGCCTATTTTTTTTAGGTTCTCCAAGTTCTCCTGAAAACGCTGTAGCTGTAATTCAGCATAGCTGGAGTCTGTCGTGTCTTCGATATTCGCGTAGTGCGTAGAGGCACCCTCGATGATCACACCAGAAATCTTTTGCAGGCTTTTCGCTAAGTCCACAAGCTCCTTTCCCGCCGTTCCTTGCCGAGTAGTTCCAGTCTCGATCTTGAGGTGGACGTACGCGGCTTTTTTGTCTTTCGACGGATGAGCGCCCAACGGCTTGAGCTTCAAGGCGCCTAAAGCTTTAACGGTTTCTTTGTTGTAGGCCATGAAAGATAAACCATTGTCCACACAATCACGCAGACGCGAATTCAAGGTATAGCCCAAAATCAGAATCGGTTTTTTGATGCCGGAGCGTCGTAGCGCCAAGCCCTCGTCCACATTATCTACGCCAAACCAAGCCACACCTTTCTTTTCTGCGATTTTAGCTGTTTCGACCAGCCCGTGGCCATAAGCGTTTGATTTTACCACAGCCATCATCTTTGCTCCGCTTAAGATCGAATTGAAGGCGTCGATATTATGGCCCAAAGCATCCGCAGATAGCTCGACGCGAGTCTTATGTTGGTTTTGCATGCTATACATTTTCGCTAAAAAACGGGTTTTCGTCCAGTCGGTCTAAAATAAAACTAAGTTTGCCCATCGTAAGCCACTGCAACGACTAAAAAAATCCCGGCTCGGCAGCCGGGATAACAAAACCGTATTGACTATAATTTTTATTCAATCTTGGAAAAGCCGCAATACTGGATTAATGGCGTCGGAATTTCGATCGTCCCATCAGGTTGTTGGTTGTTCTCAAGTAGAGCGATAAGAGCGCGTGAGATGGCAAAAGCCGTACCATTCAGTGTGTGTACATACCCCATATCCCCTTCTTCGTTCTTGAATCTGACATTCAGACGGCGTGCCTGGAAATCCGTGCAGTTCGAGGCAGAGGTTACCTCGCCCCAATCCCCTTTTCCGTCATTCCGACCCCACATCCAAGCCTCCAAATCGTATTTGCGGTAGGCCGGTCCCCCAAGATCACCAGAGCAGATATCCAGGACGCGAAACGGTATATTCAGTGACTTGAACAGATTTTCTTCATGGCGTATGAGTTCCGCATGCAGCGCCTCCGACTGCTCCGGCGTGCAGAAGACGAACATCTCGATCTTCGTGAACTGGTGTACGCGATAAAGACCGTAAGACTCCTTGCCGTATGAACCTGCCTCGGTGCGGAAGCAGTGCGAAAGTCCGACGTATTTGAGAGGCAGTGAGGCATTTTCCAGCACCTCATCCTTATGATAACCGCCTAACGGTATTTCCGCAGTGCCTACGAGCGACAAGTCAGTCCCTTCGAGCGAATAGATCTGTGTCTCCGGTCCGCGCGGTTGGTATCCTGTCCCAAGCAGGACTTCGTCGCGCGCGACATCTGGCGTGGAGATAGGGATAAATCCCTCTTTGGTAAGATAATCGAAGGCATAGCGCGTCAACGCCTGTTCAAGGATGGCAGCTTGGTTCTTCAGGAAGTAGAATTTAGCGCCGGCCACTTTAGCACCGCGATTGAAATCTATCAGATCGAATTTTTCGGCTAGCGCGACATGGTCCAGGGGTTTTTCAAGCTTCTTGATTTCTCCGACGATCCTGACCTCTTGGCTGCCGTCTTCGGTCAGAGTTTTTGGCGAGTTCGGATGGGTTAGATTTGGGAAAGCCATCAGGCCAGCTTTCCACGCGCCATCTATCGGTTCCAAAGACGACTCCTTTACGACTAGCTGTTCCTTAAGCGTTTTTCCCTGCTCGATTAAAGCTGGGCGCTCTTCCGGAGCGGCTGACTTCATCTTTTCCGCCACCACATTCCTGGAAGCACGTAGTTCTTCGACTTCGCGTAATAGGCCTAAACGATCAGTGTCCAACTTAAGCCAGGCATCCACATCGATTTTGACGTTACGCCAGCGGCAATTCTCTTTTACTTCCTCCGCGTGTTCGCGGATGTATTTTGGATCCAACATAATTTATAATGGCAATCCCCTCTCTTCGTACTCCGTGTCCTGGTAGTTCTGTTCTTCGTCGCGGTCACGGTCACGGTCGACATAATTAATCTTGAATATCTCGGGGCTGAAAGGTTCGCAGCGTACGACGGTGGCCGAAAGGCCTCTGCGGGCCAATTCAGCGTCCAGGTTCTCGGTGAACACCTCCTGGTCGTGACCTAGACAGATCACGTCCGGCTTGACCTCTTCGATGATCCGATATTTATCGTCCAGATAGCCCAGGCGCGCTTCATCAACCAGCGGGTGTTCTCCGACACAGTTAACGCGATGCCCCTCATTGTTGCGCGGCAGGTCACCGGTGATTTCGACTATCGTCGTGTCACAGGCGACGACTACAATGAGTTCGTCGGCGAAGTCTTTTGCCTGCCTGAAGAAATCCTCATGCCCCGCATGTAACCCGTCGAATGCACCGAAGCACATGGCTATTTTTTTCATATACCTATTCTTGCGAAACTTCGTCTTTACCCTCGTGTTGCGGACGCAGCGTAGGGAACAGAATCACTTCTTTCAGGTTGGGTGCCCCGGTCAAGAATGCGACCAGACGATCGATGCCGAAACCCATGCCGGAAGTCGGCGGCAAGCCGTGTTCCAAGGCGCGCAGGAATCCTTCGTCGATGCATTGAGCGACTTCGCTGCCCTGCTCGCGCAATCCCTGCTGCTCTTCCAGATGTTTGCGTTGCACCAGAGGATCAGAAAGTTCGTGATAATAAGCGTTGACGACTTCGGCGCCCATGACGACCAGTTGGCAGGAAGAGCTCTTCGTCGGATCCATCGGGTGTACGCCGGCCAAAGGCTTAAGTTCGGCTGGGTAGTCGAAGACCCACGTAGGTTGGGATATTTTAGGTCGAGCTGTCTTTTTGTACAACTCATCGAAGTGCTCGCCCAATCCGTGACATTCGCTGAAATCTAGTTTCAGGCCTTTGGCGACAGCAGCTGCTACGACCTCTTTCTCGGTCTTGAGCAGATCGATGTCGATGCCGCAAGATTCCAAAATAGCTTCACGGAAGGTCACGCGCGGATACGGCGTAGCGAAATCCACAGTCTCTCCGCTCTCTTGAGCTATAGCTGTCCGTCCGACTGACGCTTGGATAATCGAGACCAACATCTCTTCAAGGAATCCGATGAACTTCTCTTTCGAGGCATACGACCAGTAAAGTTCGATCATCGTGAATTCCGGATTGTGCGCGTAGTCGATCCCCTCGTTCCTGAAGCAACGACCTATCTCATAGACTCGCTCGAAGCCGCCGACGACGAGTCTCTTGAGATAGAGCTCCGGTGCGATACGGAGATATAGGTCGATGTCCAATGCGTTATGGTGCGTGATGAAGGGGCGTGCATTGGCTCCGCCCGGTATAGATTGCAGGATCGGGGTTTCCACTTCGACGAAATCCCGCTCATCCAGATAATGACGCAAAGACGAGATGAGCCGCGAACGGGTCAGGAAGCGCGCTTTGACTTCGGGGTTGCTCAAAAGATCCATCTCACGTTCACGATAACGTTTTTCGACGTCCTGGAGACCGTGCCATTTTTCTGGTAGTGGCAAAAGCGCTTTGGAGAGGATGCGCCATCCCTGCACTTCCAAAGAGCGCTCGCCACGTTTGGTCTGGAATAGCGTACCGTTGGCTTCAACGATGTCGCCAGGATCTATTAAATCGCTGAACTGCTTAAACGATTCTTCACCGACCGTATCTTGTTTGACCACGAGCTGTATTTTGCCCGTCCCGTCAGTCATATCCGCGAAAAGCAGGGAACCGTGCAAACGCGTCGTCATGAGACGACCGGCCAAAACCAGCGTCTTGGAGGATGCGCTCCAGGCGTCGAACTCGGATAGCGCTTCCGCGATTTCCGTGTCGCGTTGACTGGCCACCGGATACGGTTCGATGCCGAGCGCCTTGAGCTTGTCCAACTTCTCACGTCTGACTTGGATTTCGTCCTGTAACATACGCAGGCAAGATTAACTGTTCGTAATAAAGAATGCAATGAGAAATTTCAATACTTCAGACCTTGACCGTCTCCAACGCCAGGGCCGGCGTCCAGCAGACAAACAACCATCCCGGGCTTGACCCGGGATGAAAATCCCGAGTTATTTTCCGGGACGACTATTGAGCAACAATACTATGAAATTGATACAATTCTGTACTCTATGCTTCCACCAGGCGTCTCGACGCTCACCAACTCCCCTTTCTTGCGGTCCAAAAACGCACTCCCTAAGGGAGATTCGTTTGAAATAAGGCCATTTAAAGGGTCAGCCTCATTCGAACCGACTATCTTATACGACTTCTTTTTTCCGGCAGAATATTCAAGCTCTACGGTCGAACCGATGCGCACTGTTTCGGTCTTCCCTTCGGAGGTGATGATGGAGATATTTTTCAGCATCTCCTCGATCTGACGGATACGTGCGTGCGTCATGGCTAAATCATCCTTAGCATCATGATATTCTGCGTTTTCAGACAGGTCGCCCAAAGACTTGGCTGCATCGACACGATTAGCCAACTCACGGAGTTTGACGGTCTTGAGCTGCTCCAATTCTGACTTGAGTTTCTCCAAGCCATCGGCGGTTATATAGGTCACTTTGTCTGCCATATAAATCATCAAATACGCGCCGAATCAATCAGCGCGTATGTTTTTCTCTATTGACGATAGGTTAGAACAAGCCTTAAGACATGTCAAATGCTCTGTACGATCCATCACCCGCCAGTACCGCGCTTCGCGTACCACGCTCTTAGAACATCGATCGCGACAGGAATAGCCGTGCGCGAACCCTCGTCTCCCTCTTCGAGCAAGACCGTAACGACAATTTCAGGCTTATCGAATGGCGCGAAAGAAGTGAACCAGGCGTGGTTAGGCTTGTCTTTTCGCCACTGCGCCGTGCCAGTCTTTCCGGCCGCCTCAAACGGCAAAGACTTGAGCGCCGTCCCGGATCCATAGACGACAGTGTCGCGCATACCAAGCCTGACCGTCGAGATCACAACTGGGTCGGCTATCGTCTCTTGCGGTAAAGCGAAATCTTCCGGCGTCTTGACCATATGCGGCGTGAGTTCATGCCCTCCGTTTGCGATTTCACCGGTAAACAAAGCCACCTGCAGCGGGGTGACGAGCAGATCTCCCTGCCCAATCGAAAGGTTGTACGTATCTCCGACGTACCAACGTTCGCCTTTTGTCCGCTCCTTCCACTCCGTCGACGGAACGAAACCCGAGTTCTCTCCCGGCAAATCCAGCCCGGTCTTGTCGCCTAAGCCGAAACGACGCATCCAGCTGGTCAGACGATCGACACCCAGACCGGTGAATGATTCATAACCGCCGCCGACAGTATAAAAATAAGTATTGACCGACCAAGCGATGGCTTTACGCACATTCGTGACACCGTGACCTCCAGCCTTCCAATCCGGAAAAAATATCGAGCCCATGCGCAGGCCGCCGCTCGAGAAGACTGTCGTCTGCGGCGTCACTACCCCCTCGGCTAAAGCCGCAGTCGCGACGACGGGTTTGACCGTAGAGCCGGATGGATACGTACCCGCAAAAGCCCGGGGTAAAAGCGGCTTCTCGGGATCAGCCAATAGTTTTGCGTAATAAGTACTGGATACGGTGCCCGAAAAATGGTTGTCGTCGTATGCGGGCCAAGAGACCAGCGCCAGGATGGAACCGTCACGCGGATCGAGCGCGACAACCGATCCGCGCTGCAGTTCGAATTTATCTAAATTTTCGCGTAATGATTTTTCTGCCGCGCGTTGAAGATCCAAATCCAACGACAAGGTGACTTCTGTGCCGTCTACGGGCGATCTGTCGCCTACCATGGTCGTGACCGCACCCAAAGCATCCACTTCATAGGTCTTCTCTCCGACCTGACCACGCAGCGGCATCTCCTGGGAATATTCGATCCCAGCCTTCCCGATGGAATCCGTCTGGCGGTAACCCTGCTCTTTCCGTGCATCCAATTCAGGACGGGAAATAGGCCCGACATAGCCTAGCACGTGCGAAAGGCTGGGCAACTCGGCAGAGAACGGATATCGACGCTTGCTGCTGTTTATCACCTGAAAAGCAGAAGAGTCATCAAGAAAAATCTTCAAACCGACTGCTTTTTCATACGACAGGTCATGGACCAATGTGAGTGTCTCTCCGGGATCGGTGGATGAGGCGATCTTGTTCCGGATATCGTTCAAGGGCAAGGCTATCTCGCGCGAAACACGGCCTAGTAACTCATCCCTCTCCTCTGGATTCAGGGGCAAATACCAGGGCGTCACCTGAAGATCGAAAGACGGCGTATTGTCAGCCAGGATCGTTCCTCGGCTGTCACGGATGATGCCGCGCATGGCCGGTTGTCGCTCATGCCTTATGCGGTTGCGGTCAGCCAGCTCCACGTAACCACTTGGACTCAATATCTGCATCCAAAATGCCCGCCCTAACAGCAACAGCACCATCGCGGCAGTCACGGCTATCGCATACCAAAAACGCCGCGTCGCGATAGCAGGACCCAAAAACATCTTGTCATCCTTCAAGTGCGTCACTTCGTCCTCGAACAGGATCTCATGTTGAAAAAGTCCGTTCTTGTTCGGATCGATCTTCAAACCGACACCGTCATGGTCGTTGATGAATAACCTGCCGCGTCTATTCTCGTCCATATCATCTGACTCCTGTCAGGCGCTTGAACACCCTGACCCCGATGAAAAATAACGCGCCACAGACAGCGACTTCAAGGGCCAGAGTCAACCCGATATCGCGCCAGACTAGAGCCGTTTGGGGGCATGCAAGATACCATCTGAAAAATGCGCCGACAGAAAAAGAAAAGACGAAATCCAGCATGCCGGACAGGACCATCAGCGCCGATGTCGCGTAGATCGAACGATTCGTCAAAATGAATTTTGCGGTAGCATCCAGGATGGCTACCATCAGAAGCAAGCGCCAAAAATATAGTCCTGAACATTCTATCGAATACAAATCCATGACCAAGCCGGAGGAAATCGCCAAAACATAGGCATACGGCGTACGTTCGATGACCACGAACAACACCAACAGTGGCATCAGCAAAGTCAGATAGTGCAGCGGGATAGGCAAAAAAGTCCGAATCGTCGCTTCATACAGCCCGATAGCAAAACCCAAAATTACGATGAATGACCACTTGAATACCATATCATTCCGGGCTTAGTGCAGACGGCCTCAAGACAACCACCATGTTCAGGGTGTCGGGGCGCACCAGAGGAAGTATCGCGGCGCTCTTGAATGCTTCGGTCGGGCGACTATCGATGCTATCGACCAGGGCAAGAGCCAGGTTTGCGGGCACCCTATCCTCCGTTCCCGCGGTCACTACGATGTCGTTGCGTTCGAGCTTCTCGCCTTGCGGTACCAAAGTGAGCTGCGCCACCCCGTTGCCCGCTCCTTGGATAAGACCGAAGAGCTTATGCGCCCCGGCTGGAGATACGGCGATCCGGCTGCGTTCATCCGTGATCAACATGACCGTAGAGACACGTTCGCTCAAGCTGATGATCTTACCCACCATGATGCCATCTCCCGCGATGACAGCCATACCTTTCTCGAGTCCGTCCTTGGTGCCGCGATCGATCAGGATGGTCGCAGTATGGGCATCCATCTTACGGCCGATCACGCGAGTTCCGACGTAGTCGTATCCCGAAGTCGATAAGAACTTTGCGGTTTCGCGCAACAAACGGTTCTCCTCCTCCAGACCGCGCAACTTCACATAATCTACGCTCATCGCGGCTAGCCTATCCTCCAGATCCTTCGCCTTAACCCGTAGTTCCCCGACGCTTTCCTGTCGCGTGGCGTCAGAGACTTCAAAGCCTACTGCCGCAGCGAATCTCGCGAACGGTAATGAAAGATACCTCATCGAATCGTTCAGGAAGCCAAGTATGCCAGTACCGTAAAGGACGGAAGCCACAACCATGGCTCCGATGATGAATATGTAAATCGGTAAGCGTCGTTTCATATGGATCCTCTATCGGTTGAGGAATTGATGCGTCGTCAGGATACGGGCATCGGGATTAAAAACGACGAATCTTCTTTAGGACATCGGATCAGATGCCGGAAGCGCTACGTCGTTCAATAATGCCTCATTCTCGAGCAACGCTCCGGCTCCCCGAGCGACCGAGGTCATGGCGTCATCCGCAACTTTTACCGGCAAACCAGTACCTTCTGCGATAGCACGATCTATGCCGCGCAACAATGCGCCTCCACCTGTCAAAAAGATTCCTCGTCGATAGATATCAGCGACCAGTTCAGGCGGAGTGACCTCTAGGATGGACTTAATGTGTTCTATGTTCGCCTTTATGGAACGCGATAGCGCCTCGCGGATTTGACCGTCGTTCACGATTATTTCGCGCGGTAAACCTGAAAGCAGATCGCGACCACGCAATGGGACCTCAATCTTATCTTGCAGGGCGATGGCTGAACCGGCAGCTATCTTCACATCTTCAGCTACGCGTTCGCCCAACAACATATTGAATACATCGCGAGCATATTGGATGATGTTCTTATTCAATTCGTCGCCGGCGATGGGGATGGATTTGGCCGTCACGACGCCATTCAACGAGATGACGGCGATTTCCGTGGTGCCTCCTCCGAAATCCACTATCATGTTTCCCACTGGATCGGAGATCGGAAGGCCGATGCCGACCGCTGAAGCGACAGGCTCCTCGACAATAAAAACCTTGCGTGCACCGGCCGACATCGCAGCGTCGCCGACAGCCTTGCGCTCCACTTCAGTGATGTTGAGAGGTACTCCGATGACGACGCGGGGTCGTGGCATGAAGGCTGAGCTCTCGCGCTGGATCTTGTCGATGAAGTACTTCAACATTTTTTCGGTGACCTCGAAGTCAGCGATGATGCCGCGCTGCAACGGACGCGAAACATGGATATGCGGCGGCGTCTTGCCGATCATATCCTTTGCATCCTCCCCTACGGCGATTATCTGGCCCGTACGCGTATTGACGGCGACGACCGAAGATTCGCGTATGACTATGCCTTTGCCTTTAGCGAAAACCAAAGTATTCGCGGTACCCAAATCAATTCCTAAATCATTGGAAAAACGGTTGAAAAATGATGGCAACATACGCTGGCCACATCTTACGCTGCTTGGCGGATATTAGGCAAGAGTTCACCGATGCTTAGTCGCGCCAGGAATGGCTAACGACCATAAAAAGATATTCAATGCCTGCAGCGACCGCTATGAACACCAAAAGTATCCAAAATGAGAACTTACCGACCGAAGAAAAAATCAAAGACAGGACACAAATCAGAGCGAGCAGAACCGCGTGTCTGAAGGCCATCTTGACTTCACGGATCAACAGCTCCTTTTTCTTCATGAGGTGCACGTTGATCAAAAGCTCGACCAACGTGACAAGGCCGACCATACCCATGAGCAGGGTCACATAAAATGAAGTCAGACCCAACAGCCCGGCTTCCTTCGGGTTAATCCGCATCAACACCGATATCCAACCCGACCAAGCCACGATGGTGCCGGCCAACATAATGAACAGATACGAACGATACGACATCGACAAGATGATACCACATCAAGACCTCGCCTAAAATCCCTTTGTCTCGACGATGATTTTTTTTACCTCAAGCCTTCCGAGCTTACGATTTATTTCGTTCTTGATCCTGACTTCATCAAGCTTCATCTGTTGCTTCGCGGCAGGTGAATCGGTCTGGAATTTAAGACTTCCTTCGCTGAAAGAGACGGGCTTCAGACATGCGCCACGTTCCTCTCCCCAACATGCAGCTAACACCAACCGCGACGCCTCAAAGATGCCGGCGATGGTCAGATCCTGCGAGACCTGTGCAGTCCCCAAGGAACGCGACAGGATATTGCGCATCGACTGGAACGTCATAGTTGTTTGAATTCGCAAACGTTACGAAAATCGCAATAGCGGCAAGTAAATGGCGAGGGTTTTGGTTCAAAACGGGATAACAATATTTCCTGCATGCGCTTCTGGATCTCCTCGCGAAAAGCATCGCGCTTCTCGCCCTGCAATATCTCCACTTCGGCCTCGCTGCCGTCGAGAACGAATATATAGGCCAAATGACGCACGTCCATCCCCTTCTCTTCCATAGCCAATTGATAAATCCAAAGTTGTTCTTTCTGCTCGCGCTGCAGATCTTCTGCCTTCTTCGGCTGGCTGGTCTTGTAGTCGAAGATTCCGTGACCGCCGGCAGGCAGAACATCGATTCGGTCGATAGCCCCTTTGAGCGAATGTTCGCCCAGTTTCCAGTCGAAGGGCTGCTCAAGCTGGATGACATCAGGCGGCTTCTCCGACCACCTGGCATGCATGGTCCGGATGGCGTCCTTGCCGACTGCCTTGAATTCGTCGTGCCTATCACGACTCTCGTACCATTCGTCAATCCAACGCTCTTCATAGATGCGCAGGGCTTCATCTTGAGTGACGCGAAAACCAGATATGCTGTCGGTTCTTGCACCTTCGGCTCCACCGAACAGATCACCTTGTGCCGCCCTACAGCGCTCGAGGTGCAAAGACAGGACGTCGTGCAAGGTAAGGTGAACAGATTGGCCGAAGCTTTTCTGTTGGGATCCGAGGATGGGTATCTTATAGATGTGCGCGAATTTATACTGCAGCGGACAACTCCGGAAAGCCGCTAGCTGGGTGAACGAGAAGCGCCGTTTCAGGGCATAAATCTCCTGCTCCTTGAAATCTTCGGCATCGATCGTCTGTTTTGCGCTCGTCAGAGTCAGCATGTCACTGTTCGCTCTGGCTTCGAGTTTCGAGATATCATGGCCGACTTCGCCGAGGAAAGCGGACGGCTTCTTTTTTCGCGTTCCGCCGTAATCCTCCGCGCCGGTCAGGAAGGCTTTCTCTTTCGCACGAGTGACGGCCACATAAAACAACCTGCGCTCCTCTTCGAGATGAACGTCACCTTCGGGCAGGCGCTCGTTCGCCAGCCCATCAGGCAAAGGAATCGCCTCTCGACGGGCACGCGACGGGAAGCGCTGGTCCACCATCGAAACGATAAAGACGTATTTGAACTCCAAGCCTTTGGCGGCATGCACGGTCATGACTTTGACCAACTCTGGTCCCTGATCGGGATCCGCGTGCAGAGCCCCCTCTTCGCCGCTATCTATCTCGGCTCGCAACTCCTCCAGGAAACCACGCATACTGGGGCCATGTACCGACTGCTCATAGCGTTTGATGCGATTGACGAAGAGATTCAACAGATCGATCGCTTCCATCTTTTCCCTTTCGGGCAAATCCATGATCGATGACAAGAGGCTGGTCTTATCCAAGAGGAGCTGGAAAACCTTAAGGGGTTTTTCACGCTTGGCGGTCTCGGCCAAGTTCTGCATGTGGCTGACCAGCTTTTGGGCGCGCCTTACGGCATCAGGGTTGTCGTTCATCAAGAACTGGGCATCTTGCAAGGCGAGCCAGAGAGACGAACCCTTGCGTTGGGCGTACTGCAGGTAGGTCGAGATCTCCTGTGCCGGAAATGCATAGCACGGGGCAGCCATGGCTCGCCAGACAGCAGAGGACTCGTGATAACCGTCCAAGAGAGAAAGTAGCGCGATCAGATCGACGATCAGCGGCTTGTTGTACAGACCGCGCATCGCCAAATAGTAGAACGGTACGCTATTCCTTTCGAGTGCGAGTATAAATGGCTCTGTACCGTCGTTAGAACGTGACAGCACGGCAAAATCGTTCCAAGTCAGACTGACGTCGCTGGCTTTTATCTCTATTATTTTTTGTGCCACGGCTTCTGCCTCGTCTTCCAAAGATCTGTACCACATGACCTCGATACCGCCTCCCTCACCAAGAACGCTGGTGAGTTTTTTAGACAGACCCGTGGCGGAAAGCTTCACCTCAAGACGATTCGGATTATTGAGGCAGATGCTCTCGTATGAGGCGTCTAAGACCTCTTGGCGTGAACGGTAATTATGCGCCAGCATGATCGTCTCGGCCGTCGGAAAGTCGTCCTTGAACTGCAGGATATTAGCGAGTGACGCTCCGCGGAATTTGTAGATCGACTGGTCGTCGTCGCCTACGACCGTGATATTGGCTTTTGTCGCTTCCTCTCCGGACAAGAGCTTGATCAGGTCGTACTGCGCCCAGTTCGTATCCTGGAATTCATCGACCAAGACGTAGCGGAATTGTTGCCTTAGTTCTTTGAGCACACGCGGCCTTTCGCGCAACAAGCGCAAAGTCTCGACGATCAGATCGCCGAAATCCAAAGCACCTTCTTCGCGCAAAATACGACGGTATGCGAAATATGAGTCAGCCAGTTCCTTAAGCCGTTTGCGTTCTCCAGTGATGAACTCCGCGTCGCCATCCAACGCGGCATTTTCCGCGAACTCGAGATATTTTTCGGGTGAAATACCCTCGTCTTTGGCACGAGAGAAATGTTTGATGAGCTCGGAAAGGAACTTCGTCGGGTTCCCAAGAGGACGATAGTAATCCAACGGAAGTTCGGTGATGTGACGTTTAAGCAAAAGCCAAGCATCAGTCTCGTTCAGCAATTTGAACTTCGTCGGCAAACCGATCTCCAGACCATACTGCTCGAGAATGCGCTGGCAAAAACCGTGAAAGGTCGAAATCCAAAAATCATATGTACCGTTCGGCAAAAGTTGCAGGATACGATCCTCCATCTCCCCTGCTGCCTTCTCGGTGAACGTAAGGGCGAGGATGTTCTCGGGCGTGAGACGTACTTGGTGTTCGGTATTTGGTACTTGGTTGTCCGATACCTGAGAGGTACGAGGTACGCTATACGAGGTACCGTCAAGGAGGTGCAGATAGCGCCTGGTCAAAACCATCGTCTTACCTGTGCCGGCGCCAGCGACGATCAATAAAGGCCCTGTCTTGTGGGTCACTGCCTTGAGCTGTTCAGGATTCAAATTCTCGAGATAATCCATGCGCCCGAGTTTAGCTGTCAGGAGGACAGAAGGCAACCGAATCCGAGGTCACTCATCACCGCTCTGCTGGCGCTCTATCAGGTTCAGGCAATTTCGCATTATCTCGTCCCCGACGGCAACCTCTGGCAACATCTCCGGATGAAACTGAAAGCCGAATATGAGTTTTGATTCATGGGAAATTATTTCGTACCCATCTTTTGATTTCGCCAATCCGACCAAGGGCTTTAAGATCTCTTTCACCCTCCACCTGTGGCTCTCAAAAACACACGTTTCAGGAACCCCAAGGAAAATCGGATGCGGCTGTAAATATTTCAAGCTGATCAGACCTCTTTCTTTTACCACAAGGCGCTCCAGTTTTGCTTTATAAGCGCGTGCTATCAATTCGAAACCAAGACAGATGCCGATTATGGGAGTTCGCGCATCTCGAATCAAACCCAGTTCATATCCGTATTCTGTTTCATGGCCGATGACCGACATGGAGCTCCCTCCAGAAAGGACAATCACATCGACAGAAGTGATCGCTCGAGCAGACAGCTCGTCCCGGGTTGTGACAGTGACGTCATTCGGTTCCAGCTGGTGCAAAAGCGCCCGGAGGTATGCCGTGCCGTTATCTACAACGAGAATTTTCATGTCAAACATTATAATCGCCAAATTTTCTATTGACCAGCAAGTTGATTGATTTCCATAGCGAACAGCCCTGGCTTCGTGGCGTCCGAGGAGGACGAGTGAAGTCAGGGCTGTGGAGTTCAGAGATCCGCGCCGGTCGCGACGAGTTCGGGACGGCGGGTCTCGCGGGGGGAGACGGAGATGTAGAAACGAAGGATCTCGGGCGTGACGGCGTCCAAGCTGGGGCATTCCAGCGGGTTCACGCCGTCGTGTTTCAAGGCCTGAAGGAGCTCGGCGAGGTAGCGGACACGTTCGGCGCCACACAAACGCTCTTCCCAATCATTTTTGATGGAACGTGCCAGATCCATGGCGTGAGCGATGGATCCGCAGCGGTCACCAGGTCGCGTCAGGTCATACGGGACGTTGATGTGGAACGGAACGACCAGCCGGCCGTCACCCCTGTCCTTCAATCCGAGGATCGCGTTCTTCATGACGTACTTCCCCGAGATCCTGCATTCGCGCAGCATGTCGGGGGTGAAGTCAGAAACCTTGAAGTACGCATTCACCTCGCTGAATTCGTCCCATGCACCGCGGCCGACGAATATGCGCTGGCCCTTGTGCCCCGCTTTTGTCGGCTTGACCTTGCCCGTGGCCACGTCCCGAGCGTAATGGACATTGGCCACGAACATATCCGTCATCTGACGCAGCGTCTTGACCCACTCCCCCTCACTGACGCTGCTGAAACGCGAATCGTCGTGCGGGAACGTCTCGGCGAACCGAGAGAACACACGACGCGACAGCTCATCGTTGTCGATCTCCACCCCGTCGGAGGGCATGAAATCAAGAGGATCGACACACGACCTCTCTCCGTACCAGACGCGCGTCTCGAGGTCGGTGAACGACTTGAGACGGACGGCGATGAGATGGCGCTGAACCACCTCGAGATGAGCACCGCGATCGACATAGTCCTGATTGATGCGGGCGACGTGCCGTACGGCGTTGTCGTCAGCCGCACGACCATCGTGCCCCCAAGCAGCGCATGAATCATGCGCGGGTTCTGACTTCGATTCATGCGTGATGAAGAGGACGAGGACGCGCTTCCCGAGGGAAAACGCGCGGTCGATGCCAGTCTGGATCTCGCGGCGCAAGACCAGATTCGTGGCACCGAGTTTGTTGCCGGCGGTCTGGTACACATTGGAAACGCCATTGGGCAGTCCGAGCGCCTCGACCGTGTCTTGCTCCTTCTCGTCCATACAAGTGAAAAGCTTCGGGATGCATGGGTTGGCCCTGATGTACGCCTGCCGTTCCGGTTCGAGCGAGATGAAGGACTCGGAGAGCCGCACCCCCTCGCGGTAGATTTGCGCATCTTCCTGTTCGATCGCGGACAGGTCGAGCTCGGCATAAATCAGTTTTCTTCCGGAGGCTGAATTCGAGTGAACTTGTTGCATCTCTTGGATTCTCCTGGAAAGAGCATGTCTCGAGGTCAAGGCGACCACAAAACGAAGCCAGAATTTACATCTTTTCTAACGAAAAGTCAAGAGTCTTGTTTACAGGCTGCCACGCTCTATAGAGAGCCTGATGAGACGCATCAATTCAAGATAAAAATGGATATTCGCGAGTGTCGCGAGTCGATATCCGAGCATCTCATCGACGGTGAAAAGGTGGCGTAAATAACCTAAAGATAATTCCTTGAGTTCTTCAATGGGACAATCTCCGACGATTATCGGTTCTTTAGAATACTTATATTGCTCATTAGTAATATGTATGTACTCAAAGAAATCAGGTTTCGAGACATCTTGGTGTACAAAGCGATACAGGGTTCCGTGGCGCGCATTCCTGGTAGGTAGGACGCAGTCAAACATATCCACTCCCCTTTTGACGTATTCGACGATCTCGTTCGGTTGTGCGCCGCCCATAAAGTAGCGGGGGTTCTCTGGTGGCAAAACTCCATCCAAACCTTCAACGATGCGACAAGCGTCGGGGAATGGTTCACCAACCGACAAACCGCCTATGGCATATCCATCAAAACCGATCTTTGCCAGATCCTCTGCGTGTCGTAGACGCATTTCAGAGCTCGTACCGCCCTGATTGATTCCGAAGAGCAATGACCCCGGATTGTTAGAGCCCGCTCTCCCCTTCTGGTGTTCCGCTTTAGACCTCGCCGCCCAACGTGTGGTACGAGCCACTGAATCCTCCATGTATTCAGACGTCGAGCCGGCTGGAGTGCATTCATCCAATACCATAATGATATCGCTGCCGACGATCTGCTGTATCTGAACCGATAGTTCCGGCGTGAGGAGATGCTTTGAGCCATCGATGTGGGACGCGAAAGTAGCGCCTTCTTCGGTGATCTTTCGCATCTTGCCTAAGGAAAAGACCTGATAACCGCCCGAGTCAGTCAACAAAGCTCCGTCCCAATCCATGAACTTATGCAGGCCGCCGAACTCGCGCAGCACATCCAATCCAGGGCGAAGATATAGGTGATAGGTGTTGGATAAGACGATCGGGCTTCCCAGCTGGCGCACGTCCTCGCTGGATAGAGTCTTGACCGCACCCTTGGTCGCAATGGGCATGAAAAACGGCGTCTGCAATTCGCCGTGTGCGGTCGTCAAAACACCTCGTCGTGCGCGGCTGATGTCGCTTTTTGCCTTGAGCTCAAATGTTTTCGACATTGGTTTTATCTGAAAAAATCTTCTTCGACCAACGGGAACTCTTCAGCGCCAAACCTAGCGCCACTGTCGCGACCAGAAGGAAGAGGAAGACCACAAAGGCCCGTGGATTAACGAAAGCATCGCCCAGGAACACGAGCGTGACTATCGAGGGCAGCAGGCCGATGAAGGTGGCAAGCTGATAACGTCCGTAAGGGACACTGAACATACCGCAGCCGTAATTCACGATATCGAACGGGAAATAGAACAAGCGCATGAAGAGGACGCTCATGAAGGCATTACGGCTCAAAACCTCGTCATAATGCTTGAGCCAGGTAGATTCGTGATCGCTGACGAATTTACGCCCGAGGAACCTGCCCGTAGCGAATCCCAAGGCAGCAGTCAGGTTGTCACCGACAACAGCCAAAAGGAATCCGATCAACGGGCCGTATAGGGATCCGGAAACCAGGATGAGCACCGTAGTGGGCAGAAAAAAATAAGTCCTGACGACATACAAAGCGAGCACCGCGACCGGTCCCCAAACGCCATACGACCTCACGATACTGCGGATCAGGTGAGGGAGCTGGCGCATCCCGATGCCGCTGTTCTCGAACCAGTAAAAAAATGAGAGAAGACCGAAGGCCCAAACCGCGCCGACGATGATTTTCCACCATCTGAATCTGCTTGGCTGCGCCATATCACTGCAACTCCTCTTTCTTTTCCTTCATGAAAGCGAACCACTCCTCGAGTACGGACAGCACCATCTTGAAGGGAGCTTCCACCAGAAAATCCAGGAAAAAAAGGAAAAAATTGATTCGCGATATGCTGCGCGACAGCCACTGGCCGGCGCGCAGGATGGGATATGACAAGAAATCCAGAACGACGCCATATGTACGGTCCCTACCCTGTACGATGATATATTCGCGCGCGTTTTGGCGCAGACGAAAAGCGAAAAAACTGACCACACAGAGGAAGAAATAGAATATCGCCGCTGAAAGCCAGGTGAAATCCAGCTTCAGCAAGACGATGCCGATACTGCCGAACGTAATGATGAACATGGCAGCATAGATGATGGAGAGCAGCAGCTTAGACTTAGTCCCCCGCTTCTTGCGCGCGCGGATGTCCCTGACCGGAACTCCGTCCTTTTCCAGCAAACGGTCTGCATATTCTTTGATGCGGTCCGTATTATCGCGACCCGGGATACGGATGAAGAGAGAAACCGTGAACATGAGCATCGGAGGCAACAGAATGTTGATCATGAGCGAAAGATAAGAGACGTGCTTATACCACAACATCTCCAAAGGCACCTCAAGCAGCAGCGCAATCATCATCTTGGTCACGAACAGATATACGGTCGCGCGTACGGCGCCGCGTCGGAGTTTTCCACGCGCTTCTTTGTAGCGGCGGTCGGCTAGACGCGCCACGACTGCGTTCAATGTGTCAGGTTCGTTCAGCAGTTCCCTTGCCTGCTCCGGTCTGTCCTTGAGCGCATCACGCAAAAAATTAAGCGAGACAGCCCAGGGCTTGATGGCTCGACGGATCCTCGGAGTAAGCGGGTTAGCCAGACTCAAACGGATACGCCGTTCGACGGCGACAAGACGTTCAGCCATGCTGCGCGGATTAGCCAGCCAATCCTCCGGCCTTAACCACTCCGGCAGATACGCCCGCATCAACTTATAGGACAAAGTCTCATCGTCCGACTTATGCAGTTCGCGACAACACGCGAGATACACCTGCAACCGCATTTCAGGATCCTGCAGCACTTCGCCTTGGATGAGGATTTTTCCGACCAGCCTTTCGTAAAGGAATGTGACCAGGGATTTTTCTTCGAAGTGATCGACCAACAATTCCTCTATTTCGACCGTTACGATGCCGCGCAGCCAGGAATAATGCCTTTCGCTTCCGGCCCGGATCTTGGTCACCGCCTGGAGCTTCATGATGCGTTCCGCGACTTCATCCAACACGCTCTCCGGCAGCTTGTCGTTGGGCAGATAACGCGCCCCGATCATCTCTTTGACCAGGTTGTTCGCGATGACATGCGGGTCGTCCTCCAGGAGGATCTGTCGGTTCAGGATCCGTTTCAAGGCAGACTTGCGCAACAAGTGTTCGTCCTTATAGTCCACAGCGTTGCGTATGCGCTCATAAAGCACCGCAAAACGGCTGACCGCCGCGTGAACATGGATACGCGAATCATCAGATATTTCCGTCTGCTGCCCTGGTTGGACGGCTTTCAGGACTTGTTCAGTCAGGCCTTTATAAAAGACGGTCATACGATTAGACTATTAAACCAAAAAAGCGTACTTTTTTCAAGGCTTAAAGGTCAATCTATTGAAAACCGAACAATTAGGTGCTAAATTTATTTTTCCAGTTAAGTACACGCAAAATAAACAAATTTTCCTTTCATGGATTCTTTCTTCGCGAACTTCTTCCAGAACATGACATTCCCCTGGTCGCTACTCATCGCCGGGGTCGTTTTGACTTTCGCTTATCTCATCAAGCATGTATTTTCGGATGCCCTAGAAGAAGAGAAGTCCTTCGTGTGGATCGCAGCTTCATTTTTCGTAGTCTACATCATCGCCGCTATCGCCATGAGCTTCCTGAACCCGCTAGATGACATCAAGAGCACGTTCGCGGCCAGCGGCACGACCGTAATTCAGGACGAGGAAGTCAGGATCGACCGTTAGTCGTCACTTTATCTTCAGACTCTTGGTCCGCTGCTCGCGCATGTCGACCTCGGCGACATACTTCTTGAAGTTTTTCTTGTAGCGCGATTCGATCATCTTTTTCGCTTCAGCATCGGGTAACTCCTGGCGTTTGTTTTTGAGTTCTTCATCGACTTCTTGCGCCGCACGATACCAAGCCCACTCGTCGGTGAAGGCGTACCAGGCGAATTCCCACAATTCGTTCTCAAGGCCGGTCTCTGCTTTGTCTATTTCAGGCGCCTTCTCTCCCAACAGAGTCTCAATCCGCTCAAGCAAAGGAAAACTCTCCGCCTTCTCCAATCCCCTTTCGCGTCGCCGTTCGCTCTCGACCATGGCGCGCTGAAGCAGAGCCTGATGGATTTCCTTCAGCTCTTCGCGGGATAATTGCAAACCAGCGAACTCGATCATCATAGGAGCCGAAATTACCTGAAAAAGACTTGTCAGTCAACCTATGGAAGAAAGCCGATTAGGGTGAAGGTATCCAAAATTTGGGTCTTCAGCGACTTTTCGGCTGGTGTCATATCAGCAGGCCCCTCAAGGATAAAGGCTACGACCTGCCCCGTCGCTTTGTTAGGCGCAATTATGACGTCGGTCGTCACCCATCCGGAGGCGTCGCTTGTACGACGCGTCATCGTATAACGGCCTCCGTCGATATCGATACCGCCGTCTGTGGGTAGCGTAAAGCTGCTCGCCAGGGTTTCCCTGACCTGTTTCATGCCGTCAACGGTGAGAGTGCCTTCGACTAAGTAGGATCTCAAGAATTTCCATGCACTATCGATATTCTGCGCGTCACTCATGGTTTCATCGATGGGTTGGGGATATGCAGCGAAGCGCAGCCTGTTTTCAGCCGAATCCCAACCAGCGGGATATTCAAGCCATAAGCCAGCGACCGGGTCAGAAAACGGAACGGCTTCAGATACTGCAGCCTCTTCCACCGCAGGCAAAGAGCTCTTGAACATCTGCGCAAGGACGAACGAGAAAACCGCATTCAAATCAAGCGAGTTCTCCGGTTTGACCACTTCCCAGTTACCGTCGCGGAGGAAAGACATGCCGATGGCATAATTCGCTTTGATCTTCGTCGGCTTACCGGCCTTATCATCGCTGGACCAGTCTGCCCAACCTTGGATTTCTAAGCGTTCCAACGCCTTTTGCGTGACGTTCACGGTAGCTGCGAACCAGGTGTGGGTCAGGGCGCGGCGCATATCAGCCACTGACGTCTTGAACTTCTTGATGGCTTCAGCCTTATCTACGCGCGTCGACTTCTGCAGATTAGCCAGCCCCTCCTTCTCGTATTTCGTGACTGCGTTCGGGTTCACGCGCATCCGGAAACGATAGATCAGGTCGCCATTCTTGCGTCGTTCGGTCTTCTCTATCCTGACCACCTGCAGATCCTGTAAGCCGGTAGAATCAACCGTTTCGGTGGACAACGGGCTATCCTTGAGGTTGACCGCCGAACCACCCAAGGCGGTGGCGCCTTCTTTTATTTGTGTCGGCGTGGAGCGAAGCCACTGACCGATGAACGGCGCGATATCAGGCCCGACAAGCTGGGACAGCTCTTCCGGAAGCTTATTGGTCTTCAAACGATAGTAACCAGTGTCAGCTATCTTTTTCCATTCTACGGCTAATGGGTCAGCCAGCTTGAAGGGCATGCCGAGAGCCTCCCCGGAAACCGACATTTTCTCGACCACGAGCCGTCCTTCATAGTCCTGACGGACGCCATTGTTCGGACGACGACGCGACATGTAGCGCAAGACCGTCTCGAATTGCGAAACTGATTTCTTGTCGCTGACGCGCGTTTCATTCAACTTGACGTCAAAACGCGAATCGATGCGCAGTGCCGCATCTTTCTTGAAAGTCTCGACTACTGCCGAGTTGAATATCTGCTGATTGGTAGCCGCTGCCGCCACCGAAGGCGTAAGGATAAACAACGAAATAGCTAACAAGGAATGGAGGTGGATTTTTTTCATACGGGCATATTGTAGCACAGACTGGACTGACACTTCACCCGAACGCCTTTCCATGCTAGGATTGAGACCAATTATATGAGAAAATCTTCGATACTTATAGTAATCGTCGCAATACTGATTTTGGGCACGGCGGTATATTTCAGCCTGGCTCAAAAGCAACCAAATCGTCAGTCGTCAGCGCCGAAAATCGCAGTCAGCATATTTCCGTTGGGCGATATCGCCCGACAAATTGCCGGTGAGGAGGTCGAAATCGTGACTATCCTCCCCCGTGGCGCCAGCCCGCACACCTACTCCCCTTCACCCAGCGACTTAGTGAAGATGCAAGGATCAAAAACTCTGCTTATCATCGGACAGGGTTTGGATGACTGGGCAGCCAACCTTGCGTCTGACCTGCCCGGCAGCCAGGTCATCAGCATGGACAAGGATATCGAACTCCTGCAACCGCCAGAAGGCATACTCATCGGAGAAGAAGAGGAGGGCGAAGAAGGTGCCGACCCACACTATTGGCTTTCCGCCAAAAACGGAAAACAGATTGCACGCAACATAAGCGAAGCGTTGGTACAGGTCGCGCCAGATAAGGCAGACATTTTCCAGGCCAACCTTTCCCAGTTCGAAAACAAGATGGATGCTCTCGATGCCGAGATCAAAGGACTTTTCGCGAGCAAAGCCAACAAGAAAATTGTGACCCATCACGACGCATGGCAATATTTTACACGAGACTATGGTCTGGATTGGATCGGCAGCGTCGTGCCATCGCCCGGAAAGAACCTCACTCCGCAGCAACTTGCGACGCTTCAGAAACTGATCGTCGATAACGGTATCACTACCATATTCATTGAACCGCAGCTTGATCCACAACTCTCTTCGACCCTAGCAGAGGATTTAAAACTTAAACTCGTGACGCTTGATCCGGCCGGCTCCGCAGAAGACACCAAGACCTATGACGATCTGCTTAAATTGAATGCCGAGCGTATTGCAGCTACACTGCAGTAGAAACATGAAGATCTTAAGCCTCAAAGACGTCTCCGTCTCATTCGGTGAAAAAACGGTGTTAAGCAACGTGAGCTTCGAGATAAAAGCCGGAGAAATCGCGGCAGTCATCGGGCCGAATGGTTCAGGAAAATCGACGCTTTTCAAAGCCATCTTAGGCCTACTTCCCTTCTCTGGATCAATCAAGATAAACGGGCGCGGTATCGCCGACGAACTGCACGAAATCGGTTATGTTCCGCAGTATTTCGATTTTGACCGGACCATGCCCATCACGGTCGGCGAACTGCTTAGCTTCACCCGACGGCGTACTGCCCACAAAGAGTCGAAGGAAATCTGCCGAGAGGTGCGCATCGATCAACTGGAGGACAAACTGATCGGGACGTTGTCTGGAGGCCAACTGCAGCGGGTGTTGATTGCACAGGCTTTATTGAAGAAGCCAAAGTTACTTTTGTTGGACGAGCCGGCGGCCGGAATCGACATCGAGGGAGCAAAGGCCTTCTATGAACTTATCGGACACCTAAACCGCGAGCACAACCTGACGGTCATGATAATCAGCCACGAGATAAACACCGTGTACGAATTCGCGGATCAGGTCATATGCTTGAATAGGAATATGGTCTGTTTCGGACCACCGCACACGACGTTAGATGCCCAGACAATCGAGAAACTGTACGGAACGAAAATGACCGCGCACCTCCATTGATATGCTGGAAATGCTTGCCTATCCGTTCATGCAAAAGGCCCTCATCACAGGCCTGTTCCTCGGCGTCGTCCTTTCGCTTATCGGCGTATTCGTGATCCTGCGGCGGATGGCTTTCTTCAGCGACGGCATCGCCCACGCCTCGCTTTCAGGAGCCGCGTTGGGGTATCTGCTGAATACGAATCCTCTGGCGGTCTCGATTCTGTTCTCGGCGATTTTCGCCGTCGTGATAGCCCAATTGGAAAAACGAGCTAAACTTTCATCCGACGCCATAATCGGCCTGATTTTCACTTCAGGTATGGCTATCGGCATTTTGCTTTTGAGTTTGGGCGGAGGCTATCGTCCTGAACTGACGACGTTCCTGTTCGGCGACATCCTTGCTATCAAGTGGTCAGAGGTCGGCCTGATGGTTGGCTTAGGTATAATGAACATAATTTTTATACTTTTGAATTACAAACGGTTGGCGTTGATGATTTTAAATGAGGACCTGGCCTACGTTAACGGAATCAAAATCGATCTGCTGCGCAACTTGCTCTACGTTTCGATCGCCGTTACGGTGGTCATGGGCATGAAAGTCCTTGGGATCATCCTGGTCAGCGCGCTCCTCATCATACCGATCATCAGCGCCAAACTCATTTCGCGTTCATTCCGTTCCCTCATGGTTACCTCGGTCGCGATCGGAGTCCTCTCCGTACTCTGCGGGATATTCGTCTCGGTCCGCTTCGATCTGCCGACCGGGGCTACGATCGTTTTGACCGGCATGGGGATCTTCGCCATACTCGTCGTCTACTCGAAGTCAAAGCAACGGCTTATTGCGGCGCGCAGACACGCATAAGACGGACAACCTCGCATCTGCCGCACCAGGTGAACATAATCCACAGCCCAGCAAGTACGCGTGTGATAGAATACGCGTACTTTTTATTTTGAAAAATCTTCAGCCACTATCCTATGCCAGACATCCAAGAAGTCTTCTCACGCATCCAGGTAAAAAAGAAAGAGAAAAAGAAGATCAAGTCAAGTCTGCGGGATGCTTTTTCGACATCCAAGCCGTTACAGGATCTGATCGATGAGCTGCGCCGACTCAAGGATAAGAAGAAAGGACTGGAAAACGAGATCAAAGCACAATTCGAGAGCGAGATGGCTGAAATGGAAAAGATCGAATCTGACGTCAAATCGGATAGCGAATTGTTGAATGATCTAGCCCTAAACTCGCTCATCAAAGGAGAGCCGGTAGAGATAACTGATGAAAATGACACGAAATACGAGCCTATCCTGAACGTGAAGTTCCGGAAGATGGGTTGATGACAAATCAGGTGTTTTAGGTTAAATTCCTGGCATGGAAAAGCCTAAACTCCTGCTCCATGCCTGTTGCGGAGTCTGCAGCGCGTATGTCCCGGAACTTCTGATTCCGGAATTTGACGTTGCGGTCTATTACGAGAACTCAAACATCTACCCGCAGGAGGAATACTTCAAAAGACGCGATGCCGCGCGGATCATGGCCGACGGCTTCAATCTCCCTTTCCTCGAAGCGACCTACTCCCCCGATGCTTGGGACGATGCGACCCTGGGTCACGCAGAAGACAGGGAGAACGGACCGCGCTGCAGGTTGTGCATCAATTTCAGGCTGGATAGGACTTTTCGCTTCGCGAAAGAACATGGCTTCAGCTGGGTCGCGACCACCTTGAGCGTCAGCCGCAGAAAAAATGTCGTTCAGATAAACGAGGTCGGCGCGCTGCTGGCCGACAAATACGGTCTTAGCTTCCTTGGACGTGATTGGAAAAAAATGAATGGAGAGACCATCTCACAAGACAGAGCCAAGCGCTCGGGCATCTATCGCCAGGACTATTGCGGTTGCAGGTTCTCCCTCAAGAAGAAGCTTGCCGAGTGAGCGAGCTGTGTTTTTTTGGCTAAAAGCGATATCATGCATTTGATGGACAGACGCATAAAGACAGACGCTGGTTCAACCTCGACCATGGTGCCCATCTTGGTGGCTTTCACGATACTGCTGATCGGCATGATCATGTTCCAGCGATACATCAATAAACAGCTGTTGAGATCGATCGACAACATAAGCAACTTAGTCTGCAATAACCCAATCCAAACCGCCACATCAACAGCGGAATAGGAATATGAAAAATTTTCGACACCCGGCGATCATCGCATTAATTCAGGCCCTTGGTCTATCGGCCTACATCGGCTTAGTCGCGTCGTTGATGCAGGGGCTCGACAAGGTAATGCCACCGCTCGGTTCACCCGCCCTCGGCATCAGCTTCGTGCTCATGTTATTCGTCCTGTCTGCCCTGGTCAGCGGGAGTATTATGCTGGGCTATCCCCTATTCCTCGCCAAGGACGGTAAAGTCAAACAAGCGATGCAGATAGTCGGTTACAGCATGTTATGGATTTTCGTCATCATGCTCCTGGGCTTGATGAGTTTCGCTTTGTAGATAGTCGTATCATCAAAAAACGCTCCAGAGCATCATTCCGGAGCGTTTTTGTTATTTTGATTCCTTATTGCTGTGGGGCAGATTCGGGCGGTTGGCCGCCGAAACCCATGGGAGCAGAGCCTTCGGGACGGATCTGGATCATGTTGGCCGTGATGCTGCCGTCCTGATTGTTCGTACCGGTAATCACGACTTCAGTACCTTGTGACAGATCGTCCTTCGATCCTTCGGCCATCTTGCCGATCGAGGTAGATGAGGCGAAGTAGATATTTTTAGAGCTGCCATCGCGGAGTTTGACCGTCAGACCAGCATCATCTTTCATGACGACTTCGCCGCTTGTCATGCCTCCGCCATTAACTCCGCGCAACTGTCCGCCGGCGCCGCCGCCGAGCCTGGCCGCACCCATGCCTCCGTTGGCACGCATGGCCGCGAACTGGCCACCTGGCGTCGCGCTCGATTTAGACTGTGCATATTTCATGCCACCAAAAAAGCCCGCGCCTCCGAAGAGTAAGGCTGTGATTATTAGGGGAAGGATGAGCTTGTTTTCCATAGGAAGACGAAATTATTTATGGCCGTCTAGTGCGACAGCCGTTTATATCAATTTATTCGTAGCGCAGTGCCTCAATCGGATTCAGTCTCGAGGCGCGCCTGGCCGGATAGTAGCCGAAGACCAAACCGATGATCGCGGATACGCCGAAAGCCATGCCAACAGACGACCACGCGACTTGAGTAGAAAGCGACATGAACCGACTTAAGGCGAAAGAGATGGAATAGCCTACCAAGATACCGATAGCCCCGCCGAAGACGGTCAATAAGATCGCTTCACCCAAGAACTGTCCGACTATCTCCCCCTTCTCTGCACCAATGGCTTGGCGCAGACCAATCTCACGCGTACGTTCGGTCACATTGGTAAGCATCATATTCATTATTCCGATACCACCAACCAACAAAGAAATGCCAGCGATGGCTGCCAGGAGCAGAGTCATGGTATTAGTGACGCTTGAAGCTGCGCTGGCGATGTCGGACTGGTTCATGACGCTGAAATCAGCAGAAGCGGCATCAGAAATGTTATGACGATCCAACAAGATTTCCGTAACGTTCGCTTGAGCTGAAGCCATGGATTCTTGATCAATGGCTTGTATACTTATTGTACTCACAGTGTCTCCCCCATTCAGATAAGCGGACATGGCGGTTATCGGGATATAAACCATGTCGTCTTGGTTTGAGAAGCCGGAACCACCTTTTGCAACAGTCATTCCGATGACCGTAAAGATGACTCCATTGATCCTGATTTGCTGCCCGACAGGATTCACATCTTCGCCAAACAGGTCGCCTCGCGTGGTCGGCCCGATGACCGCAACTTTGGAACGCGAAGTGACTTGGGGATCACTGAAAAACGTACCTGAATCGACTGAAATGCTTCTGACCGTTTGATATTGAGGCGTCGTTCCCACGACCTGGGTATTCGTATTCGTTCCTTTGGCCGTGATCTGGAACCGCCGAGATGAATCCGGAGCCACAGCTAAAACCCCATCAGCTGTCTGCAGTGCGTCAGCATCTTCACGCGTCAGAGTCTGTGCTGATCCACGACCGGAGCTGACGGCAGATCCAATTCCACGTTGCATACCCGGCATCACCATAAGTAGATTGGAGCCGATAGATTGGATATTGGATTCGATTTGCGCTTTGGACCCTTCGCCTACGGATAACATAGCAATAACAGAAGCGACGCCGATGACGATGCCCAGCATGGTCAAACCTGACCGCACCTTATTGGATGAGATGCCGAGATAAATTTCCTCAAGTAGATCTGCCGTTCTCATACTATGGTCCGTGCGTGACTTTGTCGGTATTAAGCCTATCCTCAACGATCAAACCGTCCCTGACCAGCAGGGTACGTTCGGCGTGGCTGGCCACGTAGGGTTCGTGCGTGATCAATACTACGGTTCTCCCCTGTCTGTGGAGCGCCTGAAAGGTGTCCAGAACAAGATCACCAGTCTTCGAATCCAAATTGCCAGTCGGCTCATCTGCCAGGATAATCGCCGGGTCATTGACCAAGGCACGTGCGATGGCGACGCGTTGCATCTGGCCACCTGAAAGCTGATTCGAGAGATGTTCGTGCCGTGATTCATCCAAGCCTGCGGCAATCAAAGCTTCGCCGGCTCTCCGTGCCCTCTCTTCTCGGTCTATGCCACTATAAATCAAGGGCAACTCAACGTTTCGCAAGACAGTAGCGCGCGGCAAAAGATGGAACGCCTGGAAGACGAAGCCGATTTTTTGTTTGCGGATGCGCGCGAGTTCATCGGGTTCGAGGGAAGAAACGTCTTGGCCATCCAACGTGTACGAACCACTAGTCGACACATCTAAAGCGCCGATGATATGCATCAGGGTTGACTTGCCGGAGCCTGAAGGACCCATGATGGCCACGAATTCGCCTTTTTTGATCGAAAAAGAGACGCCCTTAAGGACATGGGTGGTTTCATCCCCGTTCACATAGTCTTTGACGATATCTTTTATCTCGATCATAGGCGCATGGCTCATCGAGGTCCGCCGCCCATAGCGCCCATCCCAGGAATACGCAGTGCAGAGCTCGATGTGGTTTGTTTGGCAGCGCTCGCGGCTGCGGTTTGAGTCACGGTACGGGAGACAACTATCTCGTTTTCTTCCACGCCGCTGACGATTTCCGTCGATTCGTCATTCGAAGAACCAACCTCGACGTTTTTGATTTGAGGTGTCGCATTTGAGATGACGCCTTGGGCGTTGCTCACATCGGTTTTGCTGGCGCCGGGGAGAAGCGTGACCGTAGATAATCCGCTGGCATCGGTTTTGACGGCAGAGTTGGGCAACAGCAGGACATCCGTCTTGATATTCGTCACGATAACCGCATTGACGCTCATTCCGGGTTTGACGCGATCGTCTTCGGTCAGGAATGCGACCTTGACCTCGTAGCTCACGACTCCCTGGCTTACCGTCCCTATCGAATCAATCTCGCTGACAGAGCCGGCGATGGTGAGATTCGACACAGCATCGAAAGTCAGAGTAGCCTTTTGCCCTACTTCGATCTTGGCCGCATCCACTTCATTCAACGACAGGGTCGCTATCTTGGCTTTAGTCAAAATAGTCGCCACGCCCGCCGAAGGAGAAACGGAATCAGCTCGTTGTGTCGAAATATCGGCGATGATGCCGTCAAAAGGCGCTTTTACTGTGTAATCGTCCAGCGTCTCCTGCGCATCACTCAATTTATTCTGCGCTGCGACAAGAGATGAACGGCGTTGTGCCAGGGTGTTTTGCTGCACCGCTTCGTCGATAGGGTCCAAGCCCAGCTTGAGTTCGTCATAAGATGCTTGAGCCGCCCTTACGCGCTCCTCTGCCGTCGCCAAGGCGTTCGCGGTCGCGCCTTCCTTGAGCTTATCCAAGTCGTTTTTTGCCTTATCGACATTCAACAAAGCCGTCTGATAGGTGGTTCTCGCCTGTTCTATCGTCTGATTCTGGTTGGTGATGCTGGTTAGCTTCGTGGAAACATTGTTGCGGTCAGACTGGATAGTGTTACGCAGGGAATCAAGACTGCTTTGGCTGAATGACGCAGAAGAAATAGTGTTTGCCAGTACGTCCTGCATGTCCTGCATCAGGGGCTCGACGACTTTTAAGCTATCCTGTGCCGCAACAAGAGCAGCATCGATGTTCGTAGTGCTCTCGTCCGAAACTTTCAACCCGTCAGCCACTTTTTTAAGGGCATCGACGGAGTTCCTGGCTACGCGATAGTCAGCCTTGGCCGTAAAAAGACGCGAGGTGTCCAATATCGACAACAGGCTTTCATATGTATCATTCAAGTTCGTCGTGTCGATACCAAGGATGGTATCAGCATCACGCACGGCCTGGTCCAATGTCTGCGAAACGCTTTTGACGACCGGCACCGCCTCGTCATAAGCATCGCGAACGACCTGCGGCGTAACTCCATCAGCCGACATTTTGGTGTTCTGCAACTGAATGGACAAACTATTTTCGGCTTGTTTGATTTCGATATCATCCGTCCCGTCTTTGAGATCCTCAAGATCGCGCTTAGCCTGGTTCAAGCTGTTTTCGGCTTGGATGATGGAAACGGCGTCAGCGGGTTGCTTGGCTTTTTGGTATGACAACAACGCTGAATCATACGATAGCTTGCTGTCCTCGACTGATCTGGAAGCATCCCGAACAGTCTTGAGTGCAGAACGCCTGTCGATTTCAAGGATGGGAGTACCTTCAGTCACCTCTTCACCTGTTTCGACCAATATCCTGACGACGTCTCCGGAGACCTTGGGTTTGACTTCAACTTGATTCAGACCAGACACCTGTCCGCTGGCGCTTATCGTATTCACCAGAGTGCCCCTGGTGGCTGTCGTTAGGATGTAACGCGTCTCGGCTTCAGCTTGATTGAACTGCGTCTCATAAACGGTGCCGGCGACTACTGCGACAGCAAAAAAGCCGATGACCGACTTCTTTTTGGCTAAACCCTTAATTTTTTTCATCATAACGAGAAGATTTCTTAAACAGTAATACGCATTTTAAGCATAAAATGGTTCAATATTAAAATTTAGCTAAAACTAGCCAAGAATTGTCAGACATTTCCCACTTTATATAGGGCGTCTATCTCTTATGCTTTGGTGCGTGGACACGGACCAGCTTCTTCTTGTTCCGGTCTTGTTCGTGGATGAAGAAGAGGAATATGCATCCGATGAACGAGATGGCGCCGACGGTCATGAACGTCAGGTCAAACCCCAAGAATTCAGCCATTAAGGCTCCGGATGCAGCCGCAATCGCAGTGCCGACGCCGGTAATCGTCGAGTAAAGGCTCCATTCGTAGCTCTCGTGGTGTTTGTCTAAATGCGTACTCCACAGACCAAGCCAAGTCGGAAAAGCCAAGCCGCTTCCTATGCCATGGAGCAATTGCGCCAGATAAATATCATTGACCGTATTCGCGGTCGTATAGATGAAAGGTACGGTCGCGATGCAAAGCGATCCGACAATAAGCCAAAGCGCCTTCCGATCGTGACTGTCGACGAAGCGCGAAAACGGCAACTGGACGAAAGATTTCGCGAGCAGAAAAATCGTGCTGGCGATGCCCGCGGCGTAGATTTCTCCGCCGACCAGGTTATCTTTGATGAAAATGGCCAATATCGGGTCGATCAAACCGAAGCCCGTCAGGATGAAAGCGTCAGACAACAAGAGAAAAAGTATTATCCGATTCATAAGCGACTCGATTATACCATCCGCGCATAGCCGAGGCAGTTGCAGATTGCGGATATTTTCTACATAATGGCCATAGTTTACTCACGAACCAACAGATATGTTGAGCGATATACCCAAGAAGCTTTCTGGCTTGACGCCGGACAAAATCGACCAAGAGATATGCCGCGCAGGCATAATCGCAGAGCTGGATGCAGTCAATCTGTACGACCAGATGGCGGCCTACGCCCAGGATCCCAAGCTAAAAACGATGCTGGCCGACATAGCCAAAGAAGAAAAAACGCATATTGGTGAGTTCCAAGCCATGTTGTTGCAGAAGGATCCGGAGCAAGTCACCGAGATGGAACACGGCAAGAAAGAGGTCGACGAGCTGTAGAAAACTTCTTGCTAAATATTAAATAACAGTCCGGCCATATGGCCGGACTGTTTATACCTCTATTGCGTTTGCGCTCCTAATTTATTGCTGTTGGGTCGTGCCCTGTGCGGCGTTAAAACCTTGTCCGCCGCGCATCTTACCCATACCGCGTCCGCCACCTGCATGGCCCTCGCCCATCATGCCGCCACGGCCTGGTCCAAAGCCCATGGGGAGATAACCAGCGGGGATGTTGTTGTCGGTCGCCCACTGCTTCAGCGACTCCATCTGGGTCTTGATGGCAGCCTGGCGCTCTTCCTGCGTCTTGTCTTTCAACGCTTCCATGTTGGCCTGCATCTCTTCGTGCTTGGCTGTAATAGCGTCAGCTTGTGCCTGGGTCAGTTTGCCGTCGGTCACCGCCTGTTTAAGCCTTTCGTTCAAACGCTCTTCATTCTTGGCCTGCATTTCGGTTTGATGCTGCTCGCGTTGTTCATCGAACACCTGTTGGACTTCAGTGGCGTTCAGATTGAACTTGGTGGCGATAGCTTGCACCAAGCCATTGGCTCGATCCTGGAAAACACCAGGCGTTTGGGCTGCATAGACGCTTGTGCCTAAAGTCGCAGCGCCTGCTAAAGCCACGGCCGTGATGGCTAATGATTTCGTAAAATTCATACTGTGTTTTTTTGTTTGAGTGAATTATCCGGCAAACTTGCGTTAGCCGTACCCGAGGCCGCCCAATCACCCTCCGTACTGCCGGCGAACAGAACGCGATGAGCGGACTTCGGGAACCCATGCTTGAGGGTTCACTAGTTACTACGCGACGTGGACGGTTTTTCATTCAAATCAAAAATATCCCCATTTTATGCGAATATTCGCAGTCATCATCAAGACCCCATTCTTGAATGCGGCAAATTGCTGTATATTCAAGTTCATATGCAACAATGTTTCCTCATACTGGGGTATGGAATTCCCAAAGATATCACGCTAGACGAAAATTACGGGATTTATCTTAAGACGGTGTTTAATAACGTATTCGAAGCCTGTACGAAATCAAATAACTGGGATGCGACCATCATCTTCTCGGGAGGAAAGACTGATATGGTCAAACCGTACAGGCGATCAGAGGCGCAGGAGATGATCAAATATTTCAAGCTGCTGATGCGGCGCACGTCCGTCAGAGATCGCGTCAAGCGTTGGCATCTGATACCGGAAAAAAGATCCTATTCAACATTAGATAATTTCTTATACACGAAAGAGATCCTGAAGCCGCTCAAGGCAGACACACGAAACGTCATCGTCTTTGGAGAAAAGACTCGACACAGGCGGATCATCGCACTGACCAAAAAGACGTTACCCGGGGCAAAAATCATGATAGTCGACTTTGATCAGTCGGCGAACCGCTACCTTGATCCGGATTTCTTGCGACATAAGGAGTCAGAAGTCATGAAGTTCGATCTTTGGGCCTTGAAAAGCCCGAACAACCTCAAAAAACATCGCGAACTTTTCAAGCAGAAGTTCGTCTTCTTGCGCCAAGCTGGTCCAGAAAAACACGTCCAAGCCGTCAAAGAATGGTGGGAGGAGGAGCTCAAGAAAATCGTCAGGTGAGAGCTATCTACGGATTTCGGTATTCGTCAGCTTAGCGGCGATTTGATCGAGGTCCTGTTTTGAATATTGATTTCCGGTGATGTCGAGAATACGCAATTGCGTCAGATTCCCCAATTCCAGCGGAAGTCCTGTCAGGCGGTTATCGGAAACATCCAAAACCTCAAGATCCTTCAACTGTCCGAGCTCGGCGGGCAAACCAGTCAGGTCATTTCCGCTCAAGTCCAAATTCTTGAGCTTCTGGAGATGACGGATTTCCGCTTGGGGCGCACCGGTCAGGCGGTTATCTGATAAGTCCAGGCTCTCAAGGTTGGTTCTGGAGAATACATCTGACGGTATCGAAGTGAGCCCACGACCGCTTAAATCAAGTGTGGATGCACTTGTACTGACTGGTTTTTCGTCTATCTTTTTCGGCTGGACTGACGGATTGTCGCTTAAATCTTGGTTCGTCGAACAACCGCCCCCAAGGACGAGCAGAGATAATAAAACCAAGGTGAATATTTTCATATATTCAAAGTAGCACGATATCGTACGGAAGGGTAAAGAGTTACTTTTTCACACCTTTAAAGACATTGCGCATAAACATTACGCCCCAGTCCTGCGACACACGCAAAACTGGGGCGAGAGGAGGCTACTTCTTGCGGAGGGCCGACCAACGGAGGTCGAAACGTTCTTTGACCAGGCCGACGATACGGAGATCGATGAGACCATCTATAGGGCGATGTTCGATCAGAGCGTCGCGTACTTCGGTTGCGCTGATGTGCGGCGTCTCACCGCTGAAGCGGTTGAGTATATGTACTCTTCTGCCGCTTTCGATGAAGAACTCGACGTCCTCCTGACACCCGCCGACGTACGTGACCATCGACGGATTGGCGTTGGCGAGAGCAAGAGTGTCATCCAGCTGGTTGAACCATTCCGCGTTCTCGTCGAAGTCGGGCAGGCCGACCAGGTGCGCCTGCGGGTAGACGGCACGAATGAATTCGCATCTGTCGTTGTACGTGAAGAGGTGCCTGAACGAGACCGCGTGGTTGCAGCTGCCGACAAGAATCAGATGGCGCTCGCCAAATGTCGCGATGAGCTGTTCGATCAGTCTCTGATGACCCAGATGCATCGGGGAAAATCGACCCACGAGCGCACCGAATCCTTTTTCCGTCGAAATATCACCTTGCATCATGCCCTCCGGGTTAGAAAGACCGCTTGCTGGCTATGGTTATAAACCACATTTCGCTTCCCTTGTCAATCCATCCGGTTCGGAAAAAAAACGAAAATGCTAGCGACTTGCGCTTTCATCATTTCAGATAATCAATCGGGGTATAGACGTTTCTGGCGTTCCAGATGAGCCAGCCGGAGGCGCCGGCGTCGCGCGATGCTTTGATTTGAGCTTTGACCTTGGCTGCATCATAGTTCGCTCCGATATCGAAATCCTGGATCCAGGGACGTGATTTTTTTCTGAACTCGTCCGGGTCAAGGTCGGGATCCGTCACCTTCAGCATTTCGATGCCTTTTTCCAGCGTGCGCTTTACGACTTCGTATGGATAGAGAGCAGGATTAGCGAAACCTTCGAAACCGTTGGCGTAGTGTGATGGATAAGCCATCGGCGAAAGGAAGTCGGCAAACGGATAGACGTCGGCCAAGCGCTGTCCGATATTCAGATCATCGGTCGTGCAATAGGTCAGACCGAACAGATCGAAGGATACGGGTATTTTTTCTTCTTGGAGCGTACCGCCGACTCTTTGGAAGAAATCACGCATGACTTCCGCTTTAGTCTGTTTACCATCGTAAATCGGATAACGGATGGCGGACAAACGGCCGTCAGAAGCGAAACGCACGTAATCGAACTGGATCTCGTCGAAACCGCGGCGGTAGGCTTCGTGCGCCAATGCGAGCGCGTATTCCGCGACTTCAGGCGCTGCCGGGTCAAGCCACTGCATACCCGTATTGTCACGCCACGTTCCCCCGCTCGGATCACGCAAAGCGATTTCGGGATGAAGTTCACCGAATGTCTTGTCCCGCATGACAGCGATACGAGCGATGCGGTAGATCCCCTGCTCGCCTAAACGATCAAGCAAAGCATCAAGGTCGTCAATGACTGGATCGACCGGATAGAGTTCCTTGAACTCCGGGTCAAGCGGAGCGAAGGCCAAAGTCCCATCATCGAGCTTAAGATCGATTACTACCGTGTTGAGATGTGAGGATGACGCGTAAGCCAGCAAAGAATCGGCTCGACTTGTGCCCGCCGTATGGGCGGTCCAATAGATACCACGGACTTCTTGAGGTAGAGAGATGTGCTTGATGACCGGTGGTTTACTCTCCCCCTCTGCAGGAACATTTATCGTAATGCCGTCCGCAGACGATTTTCCGACGGTCAACTCCGACGGTCGCGTCAGAAATGGAGAAAACTGGCGGATAAGGATAAAAGCGCTGACGCCGCCAAGTATCAATAGGACTCCAAGCGAGCCAGCGACATAAAAACCACTGGCGTTCTTGGGACCTGCTGTTGGAGTAACGGATTTTTCAGTGTCCATGACCTTGATAGTAGCATCCTTATCGAGAATCGGCACAAGTGTCGCGCACTTCAGCGGCCTGACTTCCGATGGATGTGAGTTGCTTGGTAGGTCCAAAAACAAAATGCCGACCGTGATGATCAGAGCCCCCAGCTAAGCGGTAGAGTTCCCGTAAAATCGAAGTCGCCAAACAGGACATCCGCCACCCCCTGTCCTTCGCTTCCCGGAAGCCATGCGGCGATGATCGCATCCCAATCTTGTGCACTCGACCTGATCTCTAAGGGACGGCCGGAAATTATGATGACGACGATTTTTTTACTGACTTTCTTCAGACTCTGGATGGTCGCCATGTCTTGGTCAGTCAGTTTGGGGCTGTCTTGATCGCCCCATCCTTCGGAATACGGCTTCTCCCCTACAACGGCGATGCCCACGTCAGCCAAACCATCTTGGTCCGTGAATTTTCCTGCCAGGTCATACTCCACTTCGGCATCACCGCCTACCGCGTCCTGGATGCCCTTCAAGATGCTTGTGCCGGGTATCCAGTTACCGTCTATACCCTGCCACTCAACCGTCCAACCGCCTGACTGTTTCCCGATATTGTCAGCAGCGGATCCGGCTACCAAGATTTTTGCGGTGTTTTTTTTGATCGGTAAAACATCGACGTTCTTCAGCAGAACAAGCGATTCCCTGACAGAAGTGCGAGCCAATTCCCGATGCGCCGCAGAACCGATATCTTCTGATGCAGGAGCACTGCCTGCGGACTCATCGAATAACCCGATCTCGAACTTGGCTCTCAATATCCTTCGCACTGCATCATCGACACGCGTTTGGCTGATGTCACCGTTCGCCAAAGCCTTATGGAGGCTCTCACAGAAATAGACATAATCGAACGGGAGCATGACCATATCGATCCCTGCATTGATCGACTCGACCAGGGCATCGTATTTATTTCGTTCATTTTCGTACACCCCATACCAATCGGAAAAGACGAAACCCTGGAAGCCAAGCTCTTTTTTTAGGACATCAGTCAGAAGGTACTTATTGGTCGTAATCTTTTCACCGTTCCATCTGTTCAACCCGACCATGACGGATTTGACGTCAGCTTCGACTGCCTGTCTGAATGGTTCAAGATGGATGTTACGCAGCTCATCTTCATTGATATTCGTGACTCCTTGATCGAGACGGAAGTCCTTGTTGATTGAGCTGCCCCATTCAGTGGAGCCGTTCCCTAAAAAATGCTTGGCGGCGGCCGCAATCTTCAGACCGTCTTTTTCATGAGCCTGCAACCCCTCGATATATGCCCGACCAAGGGCACCGACATTTTTCGGATCCGATCCGAAAGTCTCATAAGTCCTGCCCCATCTGATATCGCGCACTACATCCAAATCAGGAGAATAGACCCAATTGATCCCTGTCGCAGCCACTTCTTCGGCAGTCGCTTTTGCGACGCGTCCGACAAGATCCGGATTTTTTGTCGCACCCAGGCCTATCGAATGCGGGAAGATCGTCGCTCCAGGGACGTTGCTGTGTCCGTGATTCGCATCGACGCCATACAGCAGCGGTATGCTAAGCCTGGTTTTTTGGCCATAAGCCTTAAAACCCTGGACCATCCGCAGCCAACCTTCGGGCGTATTGTCGTCTGGTTTGCCGCCGCTGCCGCTCATGAGTGCACCTAGTCCGTACTTCGCGATGTCGTTCGGGTCCCTGATACTGTTTTTCTCGATCAAGGCCATCTGACCGATTTTTTCGGCGTTCGTCATCCTTCCCATCAGATCATCTAGCCTTGTTTCAATCGGCAGAGCGGCGTCTTGATAAGGCAAACCAGTCTCATGACAGCGAGCCTCATCTTGTCCGCAAATCCTGACGAGTTGAGAAGAAGACGGAACAGGAGAAAGAGACGATGGCCTCATGAGTAGGTAGGCCAATGCAAACACGACCAACAGAAGCGGTAGAACCAAGATGACGGTTAGTTTTTTGGAATTGAACATGGAATGCATATCTGCTTTTGATCGAACCTTTGTCTAGGATAGTAGCACCCTTCTTTCCAACCAGCATATGTTGAAATTTTCATGATCCCTTTAAAGCCATAAAAAGTGTAATTTCCTTACAGATTCCACGTCATTCCGTTGACAAAAGCCGAAAAAGGTGATAGCTTCAGCAATCGCACATTCGGTTTTCAAGGCGAAAACGAACCACAAGGAGTGAATAATGAGCGTCTTCAGACTAAAGTTCGTCACTTGTCCTTCGTGCAGCTATCGCTTCAGCCCGAAGAACTCGGAAGGAAAGACAGTCAAAGCTCCCCTTGCAGTAATCGAAGCGCTACAGGGCAACGAGCAGACGTGCCCAAGTTGCGGCGCCCGGTTCGGCAAGGGGGCACTCCTGACCCAGGAAGATCGCAAACGCCTCACCGAACTCAAGGCGAAAAAAGCCAAGCCGAAGCGTAGATCCACATGCTCGCTCTGCGGCAAGACGGGCCACACCAAGCGAGACTGCCCGCAGTCGTACGCCAGGAGCGGTCTAGACGCTGACGACCTCCTCCCCGACTATGAGGAGGGTCTAAGCAACGAAGACCTCGGCCTCTGCCCTCACGGCTGCAGCGACGACGAGGGCTGTGACGAGCCCGGGTGCCTCGGCGGACCTGAAGGGTTCGACGCGGACTACGCCTGAAGACAAGCGCCACAGACACCCCGCCCCAACTTTGGACCTGCACCTTATGGCAGGTCCTTGTCTTTTCTCTATTCGAAATATTCCTGCAGGCGCTAGTCCGTCCTGATCTGGAAAACAATGGGGTGCGGTAGATCGCGGTATCCTCCGCTGTTGTAGAGCACGAAATCCGGGAAGCTTATCTTGCAACCAGACTCCGTCATGTCGGAAATCACGCCTTTTTGAGGCACATCCCACATGGTCTTGTTTTGTGGGACCGTCGTGTCTTGTCCCGAGATTTCGTTGTGTATGGTCCAACCCGGAGTTTCGAATTTACCCTCTTTGGTCGTGCCAACGAAAGTGCCGTCTTTCAAGACCGACTCGACGCTCAAGTCGAATTCCACGAAATGGTTATAAGCGAAATCCATCGCAGTCTGCGAAATATTGTATACTCTTTGCCCCGGCCAGTGCTCCAAATAATCGACTTTGACGCGCCATTTACCTAGATAAGGGTATTTCGCTCCGGCCGGGACAGAATCCTTTATCAGCTCACCCTCGGCCCGATACTTCACGGTCCCGGAATAATTCGGGTCGACGCCGAATATCGGCTTGGACGACATGGCTTCCTCCTGCCCGATTTCAGAGCATGAATCCGTTGATTTGACTTTTATGTCGGCTACACCGAGTTTATCTTTGATATCGGCATTACTCACGATAAGCACGATTTTGTCGAAATCCTCGTTTCTCTTGTCGAGACAGAAACCACGCCTTTCCTGGTCAGTCCAGTCCTCCGTGTAAGGTTCGCCCGATTTTGGATAAACCACAGCTTTGATGGCGACTTTATCGGTTTTTCCGGTTAAGGCCTTCAAATCTTTGAAGACGACCTTCCTGATACCCTGGCCCTGCTGCTCGTCTATCGAAAAAGTGAGGACCTGAGACGTTAATGGATCCAACACCTTGGTCTGATACGACATCTCGCCGAGGCTGGCGATGAAATTATTCTCGGCATTACCGCCTGATTCCGAGGAGTGCTTCGTGAACTTCCTGCTCTGGTCTTTTTGCTTGTAATATTCGACTGGTTGTTGATTGAAATTCCACAAAGTGAATTCCTTCCAGTTTTTCTTGAAGCCACCATCGATATTGCTGTCCGCGCTTTTCACGCTAGACACGCCCTGGCCACAGCCTTCGAAGATTTTGGTGACTACTCCCCTGTCGTAGGTATTTGACAGATAGAACGGAAATACGTAAGCGCCGTATTCGAAGTTGTCGCCGGAACTGACGAGGCCGGAATCAGGTTTTGGTATGAAGCTGCCGACATAGCCCTGTTCGGAATTTATCTTGGGATAGATGAAGTCCTCGGACCAAGTCGCTGTACCCTCGATCCACCACAAATCCTTTTTTGTCTGCCAGCACCAGGGAAAAGCTCGCTGGAAAGCATGAAAAAGCTCGTGGACGGTCGTGGTCTTCAATGCGTCAGCCGTCAGGTTGTCCCTGATCAAGATGAAACTGCTGTAGCCGCTGCCGTTATCAGGCGCATTCACGCCGAGGGAAGTAGACCCGTCGGTGTTCTGCAACAAGCTATAGCCTGACGGTACGATGTAGACATCCGTCTTGTTATCACCCCCAAAGGCACCGTCATCCGGCGGGACCTTCCCCAATAGACCGACGAATTGGGGGTAAGCGCCATCAGTATTCAGGTTGGCGACTATCTGCTTAGCCGTCTCATAATACAACTTCGTCACCGACTCTTCGTCGTTGACCATCTCTTTTTTTTCGAGGTACCAGACCCTTATTTTTCCATCCGCCGTAGTCAGTACATCTTCGGATTTATATGAAAAAGGCCGATCACGCGCTTGAACCGCTTGGATGAAGCGGAAGGAACTGGTCTTGTCGGTTTCCTCACCATTCAATTTTTTGCTGATGAAACTCTCCACGTCATCAGGACGTCGGAAATATGGCTCTAACGCCTCTTGAGTCTCTTGCGATAGCGTTTTCCAATTGGCCTTCATCTCGGTGAAGACACTACCGTCCTCAAACGGTGCATTTTTCGTAAAATACTCACGCGGCAATGTCGAATCATTGAACAAAAACTTCACTTTGTAGAGCAATGCGGTGTCGTAATCAAGTTTGCCCTCGTCAAACGCTTTTTGGATCAGATCAAGGCCTGTATCTCGATCATCATACCTCTCGGAGACTGGCTGGTTAGTTGCTTCCAAGGAACTTTGATCGTTCCGAAGCTTCACGTAGGTCATCGCGCCAACCGCAGACACGAGTAGGATGCACATTCCGATGATTATCTTTTTTGTATGAGACATATTATTCCGGAAAGCTAAGGCCTTGTGATATCGTTTTTCATGGTCAAACGATAAAAAATCCAAAACACCGATGCACCCAGCGTATTTGCCAGCAAATCCCACCAAGTATCGGATCCGTCCAATCTCGTAAGACCGGATTCGACAGTCACAAGCTCGAATAACTCATTAGCGACTCCAAGAGAACTCACGCAAGCGAACAGGACGAGTATCTCAACTACCCAAGACGCTTTCCATCCACGTTGTCGTTTGACATACAACCAAAGCAAACCCGTAAAGATTCCGCCACCCACCAGGTGCGTCATGAAAGCCGTATTCCGACCATCTATCAAGGGCGACGGCAGGTACCAAGAGATGAGATATAGCAGGCACGCGGTTGCCAGAACGAGGTCTCTTTTAGCTTTTTTCCCGGTCACATATCGGATCATTTCAGGCAAGAGCAGATACACCAACAACGGCACAAAGAAGGACATGATCACAAATATCATGAATACACATTAACACACCTAACTCCGAGTCGCTACGCCTCATGCGAGCTATCTGCAGTGCTTTACTTGGATCATCTTTTTTAGATTCTTTTAACGATGGATACATCCCACAAAGCAACAAGGCCGTCGTTTTCCGGCGACAAGCTCTTCGCGCGCTCGTTGGACGTGATTACTTCTCGTTTCCCGTTTCTTTACCGAAATTACCCAGCAAATCCATTCATTGCGGGCGAGCGGCGTTAGGCTTTTCCACGCGGCCCGGGCTTCCGGAGAAGAAGCAAGTGCTTCTCGCAAATCCTTCGGCAGGCCGTGTACCGGCGGTTTCGATGGGTTCTTGTTCATAAAAAAAAGTATAGCAAGAAACTCTCAAACAGTCTGATTCCGTCAAAAGTGCAGACAGTTTTATGGTTGCCGACCAAACAACGCCAACGTCGCAAACGCGAAGCATGTAATGAGAAACAACAATCCTAGCGTTATGATGAAGAGCGAAACCGCTTCCTTTTTCTTGCCGTCGAGGTACCAAAGGATGGGTCGACCCACGACCAATGAACCCGTAACTCCCGCAGAGAGCACAAACAATAGTAGCATCGCAAACGGGATAAGTGGCGTTTTTTCTTCGACCCCACCGAAGATTACGGAAGTATACGACATGAACATGGCGACGCAAGCGACATAAAGCGCAGTCGCCGATGCGTTCAGTCCGGCGATCTTGAGGATGGTGATTTTCATGGGATTCATACCTGTCAAAAATACCACAAAAGCCGTCTTGCGACGATTCTGGTGCTAGCAGGGGCTCGTGAAGGATATCGGAGCTGTAATAATGCAGTCAAACTCGGATGTGAGCATCCCAAAGATTAATTCTTTATCTCTCCCTTGTTGCTCGCTAATTCTTCACTCCATTTTTGACGTTCCTCGGGCGTAATTTTCACCCAATCCGTCACTTCACCGACTACCTTCAATGGAGCTTGGGAGCGATATGAGCGTGTTGGGTTGCCCGGAAAGTAGCTATTCGTAACGTTCGGATCATTCTCAAAGCTCCCCGTTGGCTCAACGATATATATGCGTTCACGTCCATCGCCCCTTGCTAATGCAGCAGCTAACCCAGCGCCGTTAGCTAAGGCCGTAAAATAAATGTGCTTCATTTTGAGATCGCGAAGGTAATTCGAGCTACCCCCGGCCGTCAATAAATCACCAACGCGCAGATCTGCTTTCGTTCCATGATAGAAAGGACCCTTATCAGAAGGTTTATCGTTAAACGAAGCAGCTAATTCATAATTCTTTTTGGCATTGTCAAAATCGCTTAAATCCTCATAACAGTTGGCGATGTTTGAATATAGAGAAGGAAAAGCGCTCTTTACAGAGTCGTCATTCATCTCTAATGCAATCTGTAATGTCGTTTTGAGCCATTTTAATCTGTCGGGGACATTTTTCTGATGTCGTGCAACAAAATAAGCTGAAATGAATCTTTCGAAATCGTATGTAGCTTCGTCCCAGGCCTGGACAAATAGCCTACTCGCTTCTTCTGGTTTGCCCATTTTTTCCATACCTATGCCCTGAAGACAAAGTTTGACAATATCGTTGTTTTGGTTGAATTCCATATTCTAAATATTTCGCGGAAGATACGTGTTGCGTTACTCCGTTACACCTACGAGCATGACAAAAATGGATAAAATTTTTGGGATCGGAGTCCGTCGTTTTCATTCGCTCAAAAACCTAGTTACAACATGGTAATAGATCCGAAGATTCTTGGACAGTATCCTATTCACTTTACGCCTTCACAAAAAAAATGCCGCGTAAATACGCGGCATTTTTCGTGGCAGGGGCTGTAGGAATCGAACCTACGTCGCTGGTTTTGGAGACCAGCGTCCTACCATTGAACGAAGCCCCCCCCCTGGTGCATTTATGCGTACAAAATATTAGCATCACACGGCGTATTAATCAAGTACTTCAAGTCAGAAGCTCTGGCGTGATACACTGGGATAAAGGCTGGTTGACGGAATGGATTTTGGTGTTAAACTGGCTGATTACTAAACCATGGCGACTAAAAACAAAAAACCCGTCCACCCTGCGGTAAAGGCGGTCAAAGCGTTGCACCGACACGCAAAAGACCACTTCATACCCCACGAAGGGAACAACCACGTACCGCACGTGCTCAAACATCGCGTGCTTTTGGGTTATAGCATCGCCCTGGTGCTTCTCAAGGCTGTCGTTATTTCGACTTCCCTCATCCTACCGGCTGCGTCGGTGTACTCTGGCGCAATCACCAAGCCCAACATCATAGAACTGACTAACCAAGCGAGACAGGCACAAGGTCTTTTGGCACTTAAGACGAACACCCGCCTTGCCAGTGCTGCGCAAGCCAAGGCCGAAGACATGCTAGAGAAACAGTATTTCGCTCACACGAGCCCCGAAGGGACGACCCCCTGGTACTGGATCAAGAAAGCAGGTTATTCATACAGCATATCCGGCGAGAATTTAGCGATCCATTACAACTCTGCAGAAGGCGCGTTGGCAGGCTGGCTAGCCAGTGCAAGCCACCGGTCAAATATAATGAACACAAAATTTACAGAAACCGGAGTCGGCATCACCGAGGGCATGTTCGAAGGATACCCTTCCGTAATCGTAGTGCAGATGTTCGGTCGTCCAGCGACGACAAATACGGTCGAAGAGCCCAAGACAACAGCCAGCCCGACCGTCGCCAACTCGATTCAACCGAATACAACATCAACACCGAATTCAGACGACATCAAAGTACCGACCCTGCCGACAAGCGAGACCGAAGCTAATCCAGACACCCCACCTGATGAACAGATTACGGGCCCAAACACTTCGACAGCCCCGAAAATAGACGATTCCAGCATCAAGGTGGTCCCAAACACAACCGGCTATTCCATCCAACTGTCCATCGCGAATGCCTCATCGGTAATCGCGCAGGCGGGTGGAGAGCAATTAGACATGACGCAATCACAGGATGGCAAAACGTGGCGGGCAGATATCACCATTGACCAAAAAACCGCAGCGCCCGAAGGCGAAAAGGTGAACGTAGCAGCTTGGAATGGGACGGGTCAGAAAACCGGAGGGACCGTGGCGCTAATTGCACCAGCTGCAAGCGCACAAGAGCTCTATGCCTTCGCCTCGCCCAATACAGAGGCTCCCTATCGCCTTTTCGGCGTCATCCCCTTGGAAGGCCTAGGCGACCAAACACGCCAAATCTATCTTTTGACGATGATCTTCCTGGTCGGCTGCCTTTTGATCAGCATTTTGGTGAAAGTCCATATACAGAAACCGACGGTCATCTTCCACACCGTAGTCGTCATCGGTCTTTCCGCCTTACTCTTCAGGCTGTAACTCGATAGCCTCGGCCAGCACGATAAAACGCCTCAAGGCTGTCCCTAAAGGATATGAGGTTTGGAGCGTCAATAATTTTTTTTGCTTGCCGCGCTGATCCAAGACGCTTAAGTCTTTTGGGGTAACCACGCGCGTCTCTATTACGCGGTAAACGAAAACACCACCTTTGGAGTCGCTGATTCTTATCTCGTCCCCTACTTCGATTTCGGTCAAAAGGGCAAAAACCGCTCGATATGGACTATCAGCCCAGGCATAATCGCTTGAATGACCGAAGATATATACGTTACCCAACTCGCCGGGTAAAGCTGTTCCGGGGAAGTGGACCACGCCTTTTTTGAGCGCGGCTTGATAAGCCGCTTCATTTTTTTCTTCGATGTAAACGACTGGCGCGTCAATCCCAAGGTTCTTGATCATCAAGCGATCAGGCTCTCCGATAAGCTCATGAGTGCTGCTAGTTGAGATAGAGCTTTCCGGAGTTGGCGGTGGAGTGACTGCAAAATCCAAATGCGCCCTGAAATAGGACGCATTTAACGCGATCATTACGATGCACACGGCTGACAAGCCGGTCAGTATTTTATATCCCGGCTCCATAGCGCCAAACCACCTTACTCTACCTTGCGACGCATCACTGCAGCGGCAGTACCTAGAGTAAGCAGCAGCATCCAGGCAGGAGTCCCTGTGCGCGGCAGTTCATCAGTCGCGCCAAGGACTAACGGGGCAGGCGCATTTACAATAGGTTCCGGTACGCCTTCTGTGGAAGTAGCTTCATCAGTCGCACCAAGGACTAACGGGGCAGGCGTCGGTACAGGCGGTGCGATTGCGACAGGCGAGAAACCGCTCCCACCGCCTCCGCCGGAGTTCGCGCCTTTATTGGTGTTGGGCGGCGTAGAAGACCCTCCTCCTCCACCACCGCCAGAACCTCCGCCGTTCGAAGCCGCAGTTACCGTGATGTTATGACTTGCAACGTTGTTCGCGTGATTCGGGTCATATTCCAAGGCCGTCGCCGTCGCTGTGTTGACATAAAGTCCGGCAGCAGCCGTGACGGTCACGTTCATGCTCAAAGTGGCAGTCGCGCCCACTGCCATCGCACCGACAGTCCAGATACCTGACGAAGAATCATACGAGCCCTGGCTTGCGACCGAAGATTGATAGATGAAGCCAGCCGGAAGTACATCCGAAACCTGCGCATTTGTCGCCGGATCAGGTCCGATATTGGTCAAACCGACGAGGTAATCAAGCGTCGTACCGGTCTGTATGCTAGAGGCACTTGCGGATTTCGTCACGGAAAGATCGGCTGCATCGGTTTCACTCGGACTGTATCGGTTAGTGACTATGCAGCGCACAGTCTCACCGGCTGCGATCGTTCCTGTGCAACCCTCGCCGTAAGAGGCGTCGTAGTCGGCGTCAGCTATTTCAGTGACACTATAAGCGCCAGCGCCCAATACTACTGTCGTGCCGCTGCTTGAGCCGGAAAAAGAAGAAGGCGTAGGACTGGTTCCGCTTACAGCCAACGTAAAATCTTCGGGCTGCAGCTCGCCACCATAGGCGCTATCGATATATTTGAAAACGATGAGGGTTCCGGTCGTAGCTTCCCAATCGTCTCCTCCCCCGCCACCTCCGTGGTAGATGTCATCATTGGTTACGGTACAGGTCTTGGTTTCGCCGGCGGCGATGCTTCCGGAGCAGTCCGAACCATATGAAGCAGCGTAGTCCGCATCAGCAGCTTCACTGACGCTGAAGGATCCTGCATCAAGCGTAACCGAGGTTCCGGCGGCAGAACCGGCAAAAGAGGATAGTGAGGGGTTCGTCCCGCTGACGCTGAACGTAAAATCAGCAGCAGATTTTGTCCCACCATTATCGTTCACCACAGTCTTGATGACGACTAACGTACCGGTAGTCGCCGTCCAACCGCCTTCAGGGTCGATGTCGTCATTCGTGATGGTACAAAGTTTCGAATCACCAACGGCCATGGTGCCGGTACAACCCTCGCTAAGCGTTTTGGCATATCCCGTATCAAGACTCTCATCGACGGAATACAGACCCGCCTCCAGAGTTACGGTTACGCCGGTCGATGAACCCGCGAAGCTCGACATGGATACGTTCGTTCCAGTCACGTTCATCAAGAAATCTTCGGGTGCTTTGGTCCCTCCATCGTCGTTGATGACCTGCTTGACGACTGTCAATGTTCCGGTCGTCGCGGCATAGACATCATCGTTAGTAATGGTGCAGGATTTGATGTCGCCTTCGGCTAAAGCGATACTTCCATCCGCAGCACAGTCCCCGCCAAAAGTACCGACATATCCGGCCAGGTTCGTTTCACTCACGGTGTGCGTTCCGGAGGAGAACGTATTCTCGACACCAGACGTCACGGCATCGCCATCGACGAACAGAGGGAAATCTGATACGACCGCTGTTCCGCCATCATCGTTCACGACCACCTTCGTGACGGTCAGTTTAGGAAGCACAACGGGCTCTAAATATTTATTAGTGAAAATGCAAGTCGCGGTCGTCTGCGGTTTGCTGGCCATAAGCGTAGTAGAGGCTACTACGCCGTTAAAAGCGCAGTTCTCTCCAGAACCGCCCTGGAAAATATAGCTCCCCGGGCCAGACTCCGTAATTTCATATGTGCCGTCCAAGCCGATATTGTCGATGACGACGCTATCTTGTCCATCAGGGATGTCAAAAACGGATTGACCGTTGATCGCCGGGGACACATTGAACGACCACTGGTCAGGAGTAGCTGTACCGCCTTCAACGATTTTTGTCAGGGTAAGTTTCGGCAAAACCAACAGTTTTACGGCTTGGATGGCGATATTTTCCGCTCCGCCTTCACCGGTACGTACGCTCATCTGCGCGCCGCCGCCGTATTGGCTTGCGTCAACATCAAGTTGGGCACAAAAAAGGACATAAACCGTTTCGCCATGAGGCACGCTCTGCAGAAGCATGTTGTAGTGCCGGGATTCATCACCCACGGCCGGAGCTGCGGTGCCGCTCGTGCCGGAGTACGGACCATTGATGACAGCCGAGACGCTACCGCCAGCATCAGTATCGAATGAATTCACCGTCGACAGATCATTGCCTGAAAGGGTAAGGTCATTCAGATTATCGGCCTGCGCACCCGGGTCAGCCAATCCAGTCGTAGTCTGCTTTAAAGTAAGGATGCCAAGTCCGGAATCTTTACCGTAATCATAATAGGCGGTCAATTGTATGTCTCCGTCAGTGCCGTCATTGTTCTTGACGCTGATCAAGGATGGGATGCACGCCCCTTCCGGATATTCGCCAGCATTGCCGTTCTTGAATGCGCCATCGCCCGTCGGCTGCCCACCGACTACTGAATATGGTCCAGTCAGATTGAAACCTTCCATCCTGATCTGCACCCTGTTCTCCGGGACAAGAACGGCTTTAGCCGTAGGCGTCCATATGACCGAACACACCAGGCTACCGAGGGCTCCGAACGTAATGGCAGTATTCCTCCAACTGCGGGAGATATATGTTGAGTGCATCGCTTTATGTCTATTGCTGATTAATTTGTACGATTTTGACAATAATCCGGTAGTTTGTCCAGACTGATTTGTCAATGCTCGGAAGAAAATGACCCGACTGACGTTTTTCCTGGCCGCACTAAATCTTCGTGACTTTCGCCAAAAGGCTCGCCTGCAAAGCGACCAGGGGAGATTTTATTTTCATCTTGATCAACCCATGGACGGCGAGTTCATAAGCCAGCTTATGCTCCCTGTCACCGCCGAACATGCGCCAGACATCAGGAGATGCCTTTGAGGCTTCGATCAGACTGCGCAGATTACTCACATGGTCAGCGCATTTGATCAACAGCGCTTGTTTCGAAGCTTTGGATAGCGAAACCAAAAAAGCATCCTTCCGCTTCTGCCAGTCCTTAATGTCTTTCGGCTCGCTCACTTCGGTGACCAGGCGCGCAGTCCTTTGGTCTATGGCACGCGCAAGATCATTCTCGGACACACCACAGTCCTCAATCACATCATGCAGGATGCCGGCCGCCACGACGTGATCAGGCGCTCCGACAGACTGCAGCAGGTAGCCTACTTGCACAGGATGGGCGATGTACGGGATGACCTCAAGCGGGTGTTTGCGTTTTTGTCCCAGGTGCCACACCGAGGCGAGCTCCAGGGCGCGCAATACTTTATCCGGTAATTTCATGTCTTTATTTTTTGGTTTTTAAGATTTTTCCATAAGCCATACCTGAATATGTAGTAAACCGCCCAATAACCGCTGCTTACACCCATCCAGGCAGCCAAAAGAATTGAGCCGATCAAGATTCCGCGGGCGTGACCCGAATCAACGATGGTTTCCGCGAACAACCAACGCAACAACCAGAAGAGCAGTTCATAGCCCAGGATCCATAGCGACATGGACACAAGATAAAACATCCTGACTACTCCACGATCAGCCGGCAGAAGATCCTTCGGCAGAGGCTTGCAGGTGGGTTTTTGGATCAACGGAGGCGGCTTAGGGAATCCCAGCATGGGCTAAGTTTAAACGAAAAACGACGGCAACACAAAAACGGCCTCGCGGCCGTCTTGTTATTTGGTTTCCTTGTGGTCTGTACGTGTCCTACAGCTTTTGCAGAACTTCTTGAGCTCCAGGCGCGTCTTCAAGGTCTTCTTATTTTTCTTCGAGTGATAGTTGACCTTGCGGCACTCCTTGCACTCGAATTTTATCGCGTTGTCTTGCGGCATAGATTTTTAGATATTGCGTGAAAAGGGTGCCAACGGTTTCCCGCCTTCGCTGGAGCCCACAGTCGGTTTCGAACCGACGACCTACGGTTTACAAAACCGTTGCTCTACCACTGAGCTATGTGGGCTCGAGCGACTGCAGGAGAGCGTTTAAATGGCACGCCGAATAATACATTTTTCCCGTGGATAAGTCAATAATCCATCATTTCGCGTCTTTCTGCGTTTAAGCCTTTAAAACCAACAAAATTTTGATTATTTGACGTTTTTCAGGCATAGTTACTTTTATATGAAGAAATATCTTTTATTGATAATACCTGCGATTTTGTTGGTTTTTGCGCTCTTAGGGACGGGTTATTGGGTCGGCTTGAAGACCAACGCGCCAAAATCAGCCCTGCGCACAGAAATCAGTTCGCAGAGCATCCTGACGGCACTGCATGACAGGGGGTTTTTGGTGACGCAGACATATTTCTTTGACCAACCGGTCGTGATCACAAAGACTACGGGGAGCGCATTTAAGGATCTCTTTTTTGGCCAAACCATCACAGCACGCGGACTGATGGAGATAAATTTGGGGACGGACCTAGCTAAAATCACACAAGATGACGTAGTGGTAGGTGAAGAAGAAATCACCGTGACCATACCCAAAGCTACGCTATTCAATTCACGGTTAGTCGGTCCTCTTGAGGTAAAAAACGAAAAGGGGCTGCTTAAAAGAATCACAGATTCGGATAGCGGCTATAATGAAGCACTCCAGATATTGAACCAGGAGGCAGAAAAAAATGCCCTTGGCGCTGAACTCTTAGGGCGAGCGGATGAACGAGCCAAGGAAGACACGGCCCGACTGCTTGGCTTCGTGGCAGAAGGAAAGAAGATAACCATCAAGACGTCTGACCGCTGACGCCCGGTTCGATCACCGTCTTGTCCGGTTGGTGCTCTGAACCGCAAAGGGGGAACGTCACAGTGAAGGTACTCCCCTGACCTTCCGTCGATTCAACGGATATTTTTCCTTTATGCGCTTCAACGACGAGTTTGGCCAAATGCAGACCCAAACCGAACCCATTTTCGTTGCGGTCATTGCTAGCGCGATAAAAACCTTTAAAAATCTTATCTTGCTCATCCTGAGGTATTCCGATGCCAGCGTCGGAAAAATGGATCGAGAGATATTTACCGTCCCGTCTGCAGCCGATACCGATGACTCCGCCCTGCGGACTGTATTTGACGGCATTCGATGCAAGGATCTCCATGACTCGTTCCAACATCTTCTCGTCACCTAATACGCAACACCCTGGCTTGATAGTTATCTTGGCTTGAATCTCTTTCTGTCTTTTTTCTTCGCTTAAGCTGCCCATGACTTTCTTCACCAGCTCTGCGACGTCTATGTGCCTAGCCTTGCCTAGAGGGTTCTTCCCCGCTTCCAAAGAAGTGGCCATGGACAGATCCTCCATCAGACGCAATAAGCCTTCCGTCATCTTATCGATTTCTCCGATTGCGTCTTTATGGTCCTGTGAAAATTTGTCTTTTTCGCGCGATAACAACTGCAGGTACCAAGAGATCCTCTCCATGGGCTGCGCCATATGGCGCGATACGGTAGCCAAGAAGCCGGTACGGGTGGTCTCGACCGCTTTTTCTCGGCCAATGTCGCGGCATACGAATATACCACCAATCGGTGAGCCATTCCTGAAAACGGGTACCGCACGCAAGTGGATAGGGGTTTCAGAACCGTTTTTGTGGGTCAGGATAAGGCCCTCGGGGACATCCAACAGATGTCCCATCTCAAGGACTTTGATCGAAACATCCTGACGGACCGCGTGCGTCCTGGAATCATGGAAGTTGATTCTTACGTTCGAGCCGACTGTGCCGTCGGGTTTACGTTTCAGGCCGATAAGGTCGCATATGGCTTTGTTCGCCAGGGTTATACGTCCCTCCCCGTCGCACAGGAACACCCCTTCGCCCAAACTTTCGACTATACTTTTAAGTTTTTCTTTCTCGACGTTCAAGCGTTCCAGCAGCAAAGAAAAATTACGTGAAAGTTGGGAGATTTCATCGTTACCTTTGATGACCTGCAGAACATCCGGTCTAAACTCCGCCTTTTGTGCCTGTACGGAAAGGATAGAGACTTTCGACAGCACGAACCTATCGAGGAAAACCAATATGGCGGCGATCATCAGGAAGGCCATCAAAAACAATGACAGCAAGGCGTAAATCATCGCAGTATAACCTCGTCGGTACGTAGCGCGATCGATTTCGGCCTTGATCAGTAAGGCACGATGTCCAAGGATGTCCTTGACAGTAACGGCTCCAGTCGAGCTTTTGTCGTTGTTGGCAGCATAGGCCATATCGCGAGCACCGCTCACGGCGTGGCCTTCGAACCATTTAAGCTTGTCTATGCTAAGCGGAGATATTTCGATATCGGCACCTGATATTTCATTAAAAGACTGTATAAGCTCGTCGTCTAAGGCACGACCCATCACCAGAGTACCCATGACCGGACCTTGGTTTTCGCTCGTCAAGATGGGGTGCGCGGCCAACAGATATGTCACACCTTCAACAGCATAGACACCCGACAGCTTGTCATCCGGCGAGGTCGGCCGCATCGGCCCTTTTTCGCTCGTCGCCATCTCCATGATCTGCGACGGTATTTCGGTCGGAGATCCGTCCTTCAGATCCCACGCCTTCGACATCAGCACGTCGCCATTTCTGTCGGTGATGAAAGCGAAAGTGATGTCTATATCCGTGATTCCGAAGTCGGGAAAATTCGATTTGACGAAAGCATCGTCGGGCTTTTGGGCGAATGCGTACATGTCGTCCCAAACGGCGTTATCCAAAACATTCAACGCAATCCGATTGATCTCCGCGTCCAATAGATGTTCCACCGACTTCAAGCTGCGTCTAATCTCCTCCGTCTCCGCTATCCTGGTTTCCTCGACGAAATTCACGTATCGATAAACGGTCCTGCCGACCAAGAAAACGGCCGCAATGACGACCAGGCCTAGAACCGTTTTCGCGCGGATGGTCATATCCGTTTTTTATTCACTTTTTTCGGTTTTGTCTCTAGCTTCTCGGGTGCCGCAGGCAGGCTGAAGGAGAAAGTCGTACCTCTGCCTTCCTGCGATTCGAACCAAATCCTGCCGCCATGTCCTTCGACGATGGCTTTCGCGATATACAGTCCAAGACCCGTACCTTCAGCTTCCACCCTGCCGACGTTCGATGCACGGAAGAACTTCTCGAATATCTTTTTCTGCTGATCTTTCGGGATGCCGATGCCGTCGTCTTTGACACTGAACACCACTTCTTCCGCGCTACGCGTATGGTCGATGGTCACATGCCCTTCTTGAGACGTATATTTTATCGCATTCGAGACAAGGTTCTTGAAGACCTCACGGATCTTTTCCTGGTCGGCATTCAACAGTATGGACTGCGGAAAATCAGACGCAGTTGAGGTAGTTACATGCTTCTGCAGGGACAGATTCGTCATTTCCTGCAATAAACCGGAGATCACCGGGACGACGTCAAAGTCCTTCTTTTCGATTGTGAATTTGCGGCCGGTTTCGATGCGCGAGACGTCCAACAGATCTTCCACCAACTGGATCATCCTTTCGTTGCTGACGTCTATCTGTTCAAGATATTCGCGCTGTTCCGGCTTGAGTTCTCCTGTGTCGTTCAACACAAGCTCGATCAGCCACTTGATGCCGGATAACGGCGAGCGCAGCTGATGTGATGCGATGGATACGAATTCGGTCTTCATGCGATCGATCTCGCGTTCTTTGGTGGCGTCCCTGAAGACCAAGACGCATCCGGTGATATTGCCCTCCAGATCTTTGATCGGGGCTGCAGACTCCGAAACGGGCAGCGCCGAGCCGTCCCTCTTCAGCAAAACAGTCTTACCAGTCGGGTTTGTGGTTATGCCGTCCTGCAAGACCGTATCTATGAAATTCAGGTCAGAAGCGCCGTCCTGCCCCTTAAAGACCAGTAAGCTCCTGAAATCGTGCCCCACTGTATCGAATAACGAGTAACCGCACATCTCGCTCGCTATGTTATTGATCAAAAGGATCTTTCCCTCGCGCGAAATCACGACCACGGCATCCGCGATGCTGTGCAAGATGATATCCAGTTTTTCCCGCTCGTTCCTTAGCTTATCATTCCAATCGCGCAAAGCCTGCTCCGTCTTCTTTTGCTCCGTGATATCACGAATTACCTTGATCCTGATCGGGGAACCGCCATCATATTCCGTATGGCCAGAGATATAAAGCGGATAGGTATCCCCACTCTTCTTGAGTCCGACGACTTCATGTGACGCTTCGATACTCTGGCTGATATGGTCGATGATTTTCTTCCTGTCCGGTTCCGCAACCAGTTGGATGATGGGCATGCCGACGAGATCTTCGCGCGCGTAACCGGTAATGCGCATCACAGTGTCGTTCGCGTCCTTGATTCGGTCACCCTCAAGGATCAAAACACCCTCTAGGGTGGCCTTTGACAACGTCTTAAAGCGGTTCTCGCTCTCGCGCAGATCGGCTTCGGCGCGTTTGATTTCGGTCATGTCGCGCATCGAGGAAATCCTGATTTTTCGGTTGCCATACCTGACCGTATTTCCCGACACCATACCAGGGAATTCCTCGCCATTTTTCCGCAATAGATTGATCTCATATGGCCTCGCTATCGGTTGAGCGACATGTTTCTTGGCGCTATCCAACGATTCGGGCGCGACTAGATCGAAGATCGACATGTTCTTCAGCTCCTCCTCCGAATAGCCGGTGATCTTGGACGCCGTCTCGTTGACCTCGATGATTCTGCCCGCGCTGCTCATGAAGATGCCGTCCTGTGAGGCAGCCGAGAGCATCGCGAATTTCTTTTCGCTGTCTCGGATCGCCTGCTTGGATTTTTCCAAAGCATCAAAGGCATCCATGACATTAGTCGACAAAGAAGAGACTTCGTCTTTCCCGGGCAAACGCAACCTTTCTGTCCTGCCTCCGGAGGCCAACAATTTTACACGTGAAGCCATGTCGGTTATGCGGGAGATGACCAGCCTCTGCATCAACAACATCAAGAGTAGGATAAGGATGGCGCCATAAGCCGAAAGGAGCAAGACGACGAAACGGACCGCATCGACAGCCTGCTGCGAATAGATACGGGGCAGCTCCGTCCTGACGATCAAGACCGGTTGATCGAGCAAGTCGTAGAACAAGACGCTCCCCAGCAGTGAGGTCGGGCTGCTTTCAGCGACGTCGTCTTTTGTGTTCTGGCCAGGCACAGTGTGGCGAAAAGACGACACGGCATCTGATGAAAAATCGACCTCATAACTGCTTAGCGGCAACTTCACCCGCTCACTTATGGAATGCACGTAATCTTCGCTCAAATGGCGTGCCATCAACATAGTGCCTCGGACCGGACCCTGTTTATCACTCGTGATGATTGGCGCCGCAGCCACTATAAAAACAGCGTGGCGGGTCTTGAAAAGCCCAACTCTCTGCTGCTGCGGTTCAGTGAAACGGAAAATCGACTGCGGCTTACCGATCTCCTGCAACAGCTCTACCGGAACAGTCTCCTCCTCTGGCTCTGGGTCTTCGATGCCCACATGCCTGGCGAAGATGACCTTACCGTCCTGGTCGCTGATGATGGCGACATCAAGCCTAAGAGAAACGAAGTTTTCGATTATGAAGTTGCTTTCGATGAATTCTTCGTTCTGATCCAGGACGTAATCATACGCATCATCCCAACCGCCATAATCCGCTGCTGTCTCGTAAAGACGCTCTTTCTCGGCTGAAACGGCCTCATCATATCTTTCGAGATTCTTATATCCGGCATCGATCTCCAGTTCGCCGAATCTCTGCACCAGATAAAACGAGAGGATGCCATACGTCGCGAACGTAAGCAGGGTGATGGATAAGGCGATCGCAAGGGTCGTTTTTGCGGTAATGCGCATATTCAGACAGAGGCACCTACCCCAGGGGCATTACCCGTCCTGCAACCCAAGATGTTTTCGACCTCGTCTATGACGGTGTTTAGTTTCGTCGTAGATTTTATGAGATAACTGCAGGCACCGAATTTTTTACCCAAAATCCTGTCCTCATCGCTTCCATGGTTAGACAAAATCATGACCGGAGTATCTTCGGTCGCACGGCTATCCCTCATTTCGCGCAAAACTTCAAAACCGTCCTTCTTCGGCATGACGAGATCCAACAGAACCAAATCCGGCCTCTTGTCCCGAATCAACTTAGACGCTTCTTCCCCGTCAGCCGCCAGTATCGTATTAAAACCCGCATTCTTGAGTTTCACCTCAAGAACACGCGAAAGAACAGCTTCGTCTTCGACGATAGCCACAGTCTTGTCTGACGGTTTTGTTTTTAAACTAACAGCACGTCGCGCCATGTCAGCATTATACACTAGTTTCCTCCGCCACTGAATCAGTGCGGCGGATCGGTACTGACTTTTTTTGTGACTCGTCCGTTATTTTCAATAGTGGACACTCACTGGCGTTCCGACTTCAGCCCAATCGAAGATCCAATCCGAATCGGCATTACCTACATTGATGCAGCCGTGGCTCATCCGGCGACCGAAGTTGTGGTGCCAAAAGGCGTAATGGATAAGTATCGGTCCGCGGATACGCAGATTATTCTTTACGTTCCTGATGAAATAGTTGTCCGGATTGTTCGGTCCATAATATCCGCGGTAATCCATCATCGGTATCTTTTGTTGCACGCTGGTCTCCATGACGGGCGTCGGGTATTTGCTGACACCGGAAGAGATCAGGAAAGACCGCGCCAAACGTCCGTGTTCAAAGGCGAAGAGACGCTGCTGCGTCAGGTTGACTTCGATGGCAGTCTCTTTGTCCATCGGACCGATAACAGTCGGAAACATGGGAGCGGTGGCGATACGATGACCCTCTCTGGACTTAAGGCTGACGGCAGCGATAGAACCGCGGAAAGTCGGATCATACGCCATGTATTTCGCCAGCAAAGAACCTTGGGTGGAATAAAATCTCAATTCCGGCGCAGCAGAGCCGTTCTGGGAAAGTGCGATTTCATCCAGACCGTCACCATCATAATCGGCTGCGTTGACATTCAAGCCGTTGCGCGAATCTCCGGGGAAACCGGTGAACTCATACGTCGGTCGGCTTAAATCGGAAAGACTGAAGAAACGAACGAAGCCGGGTGACCAACTGGCTGGTGCGACAGCGATGCCATAACCGGCAGAGGTCTTAAGGACGTCGAAAGAGACACCATCATGCCGCGCCGCATCGAACGGCAGGAATTCAGACTCCATTTTTCCGGTCATGGCGTCCCAAATCCTGATGCGCGGTTCATGACCCGCTTCGGGCGCAGTCAAAACCTCATCCTTGCCGTCACTGTCGATGTCTGCGCTGCGCACGAAGACCCCGCCGAGAAAAGTATCATCGTAGGCCGTGAATTCCTTCAACTTCGGCTGACCTGTGCCGTCAAAGAACCTGATGGCTGACTTATATCCCTCGCCTGGAGCAACAATGATTTCGCGTTGACCGTCGCCATCCACATCGCCGACAGCGACCCTTGCGCCTCCGCGGAAGTTCGTAGGATATGCCATGAACGAAAGAATCTGATTACCTGAAGCGTCAAAAATCTTGATTTCCGGTTTGTTCCCCGGACCCGCGCCGACTACCAATTCCTCGATACCGTCCTGCCCCAAATCCCCTGCCGCAATATGGACGCCTTGAGTCTGCGTCCGTGGAAAAGCGGAGAACCTTATGCGACCCGAAAAATCAGTTTTCCAAACGGAAACTTCAGGTCGGGAAAAGAAATTCCGGGACAGCCCCGCAGGGTAAAGACCTTGGGCGGAAGCATCAGTCGCCCAAGCCATTGAAGCAAACACCAGTACTGTCGCCAGAAGTATCTTGTCTGGGCTGATTTTTGATGTCACATCCGTAGCGTTATTTTGTCTTCAAAACCGCTTCTTTGGAGGCCATGAACAGATTCCCGAAGACCGACAAGAAGGCGATGAACGAAAGGACCCATCCGATGACAGGTATCAGACACAAGACCTGGTAAACCAAGCAACCGACTAGGATGACTTTCCAATTTATGTCGTTCGGCATTTTCTTGGAGAACAGCCTCCAGACCAAGGCGCCGATGAATAACGCTGTCATGACCTTAGCCAGCGTGATCAGCAATCCATATGCAGCCAACAAAGCTAAACCGATGACGGAACCGACGAGCGTGATCACCAAGAACCCGGCGACGATCGGCACCATGATGAGAGCGACGAAGCCCCAGCCTAGGTTCGGCGCGAAGCGCTGATATGTTTCGATGACATGTTTACGCGAGAACTGTTTGAAAGCGTAGCCTAGGACCAAAGCCGCAGCCAAAAGCGCCAGGAATTTGATGAGACCGAACGCAGCGACGCCCCCTGCGAAGGCTGCCAAGGCAGCGCCGTCAGGTTTTGCCATTTTTACGGGGCGCGTTTCGCTTAGTGTGAATTCATAGTCCTGCGCGAGGACTGCACCATCCTCGACCACAGGCTGCTTCAAGCCCTGGAGTTTTACGCTGCCGCGCAAATCGGCTCCGCGCTGGATTTTGACCTCTTCTTCCCCGACCACATCCGTATTGCCGGCGATAGAGCCGCCCAAAATGGCGCTACCTGATCTGACGTAAACGTTTCCTTCGACCGCTCCGTACAGCACGACGGCTCCACCGGCGACATACACATCGCCCTTGATGGTCGCACCAGGCAAAAGCTGTACCATCCCGCCGACAGCGACAAGGTCACCTGCAACCTCGGCACCGATGTTCACTTTTCCTCCAGCGACGCGGACATCATCCCCGACCATGCCGTTGATGTCGACGGTACCGCCTACAGCCATAATGTCCTGTTCAACATCGCCACTAGAGACCACGTTTCCGCCAGCGATCAGTAAATCGCCGCCGACCTGTCCGGCAGCCACTAGATTGCCGGCTGATGCATAAAGGTCTCCGGGCACAGCCTCGTCTTGGCCCATGCTCAACATGTCCCCCGATATCATGGTAGCCGCACTCGCCGGTAACGCCACAAGCGAAAATATCGCTAGACTGAAAAATGTAGAAACTAGTTTTTTCATATGCATCTAAATGGTTATTTAGAGTTGATTTGTTTCAAGTATAGCAAAAATTCGTGTGTTTTGACCAATTTTCAACTTTTCTTTGCCCAATCCTCATATCTTTGCCAGAAATGTTCGATTTTTGGGTTAATCACGAGCTGACAATACGGCTCTTTGGAGTGATTTGCGAAATAGTCTCGATGGTAGTCCTCTGCCGGATAAAACACATCAAAAGCGGTCACATCCGTTACGATGGGTTTCGAGAATTCACCATTTTCTCCAAGTTTTCTAATGTATCCTTTAGCTGCGCTCTTCTGTTCGTCATCGACATAAAAAATTACGGAACGATACTGCGTTCCCGAGTCATTCCCTTGACGGTTGAGGCTAGTCGGGTCGTGAGTATGGAAAAAGACATCAAGCAGACGATCAAAGGATAGAACATCAGAATCAAATACGATTCTGATAGTTTCTGCATGGCCGGTGTCTCCTCTCGAGACTTGTTCATAGGTAGGGTTTGCGACGCTGCCGCCGCAATAACCCGGCTCGATTAAGATGACACCTTCGAGATTCTTGAAAATCGCTTCTGTGCACCAGAAACAACCGCCTCCAAAATACGCTTCCTGTTTTATCATAAATATCTTTGGTCAGCCGAGCCCCGATGGGGATCTTGGCCAGGGACGGGGATGAATTTCAGTGATAATGAGTTTACGCAATGACGCGTGTCTTTCGGGGTCATCTCTTCTCCCAGAAAAACGTGACCAAGATGCGCACCACAAGAAGCGCAACTGATTTCCGTACGCTGACCGTCAGGATCCAGAGAGTGCTTTACTGAACCGGTGATCTCCTGGTCAAAACTTGGCCAGCCGCAATGCGCATCGAATTTATCATCCGAACGATAAAGCGGAGAACCGCAGCGGCGACAGACGTATGTGCCGGGCAGGAAAAAATCATCATACTCACCGGAAAAAGGAGCTTCCGTACCTTTTCCGACGATTATTCTTTCCTCTTCTTGAGTAAGTCTGTTCATTTCCATGACCGTGGTATGAATCAATGATTTTTCCCGCTTTCTTGCTATAATGTAGCACAAAATAAATCCTAACCGAGAACCCGTATGAAAAAAGCGTTTCTTTTATTCAGCCTGGCCATGCTTGCCGGACTTGGCGTCGCGACCTCTGCAGCACAGGCCGAGTCATTCTCCTGCAACGGCGATCCATTCTATTCGCGTACCGGAACCGGCAAGACTACGGTCGCGTCGCGTTTGCGCAGCCAGCCTTGCATGGACGATTCGGAGATTCTGACCGTCATTCCAGCCAATAAGGAGATCAGCGTCTTGGGAGAAATGGATGGTTGGTATAAGGTCAAATTCGGCGATAGGTATGGGTGGGTCGGCAGCCGCTTGATAAACGCAGGCAATTCCACCAAAGGCGCAGAGACGAAAAGCCAGACCAAGGCCGAGACAAAAACCATCAACTTCTCGCTGAAGGACGTCATCGGCATAAACGAAGCCAACTACGGCCTGTTAGCCAAAGGGAATAAGGCGCTGCTCAAACGGTTGAAAAATAAAGTCGTCATGCGCGTCCATGCACGAGGCGAAATGTATAGCGTGACCGCAAACGGCTTGCAAAAGGTCACCATCAAAATGCTGGATGAGACCCAAGAAGATGATAAAACCGACGACAACGATAAACCGACCAGCAGCAATGGCGTCCTGGCGCTGAAGGCCGAGATCGCAGGATCAAAAGCACAACTGACTTGGACGGCTAGCGGGTCTGCTTTCAGTCAGGGATTCAAAGTCGTGCGTTCGGAAACCGCAAATCCAGTCTATCCCGGAAACGAGTATCACTATCTTAGCGACCCGACGATGCGCACTGACTCTTGGGACTCCGGTTTTAAAGCTGGTAAGACCTACCATTTCCGCGTGTGCGAATATCTGGGAGGCAAATGCGGGGCTTACAGCAACAACGTGTCGCTAACGTGGCCACAGGGTGAGGATGCAGATGATGAGTCGGATAAATCAATCTCTTTATCCGTCACGACATCTGGCGATAAAGCGTCTCTGAACTGGTCTTTATCCGGCTTCGATTCAGATATGGGCTTCAAAGTAGTGGTTTCGGAAAATCCGAACCCAGTCTATCCAGGAAATGACTATCACTATTACTCCGAATCATCGAAACGGAGTGATACCTGGGGAGGCCTTGAGTCCGGTCAAACCTATCATTTCCGCGTGTGCGAATACTTGGGAGGCAAATGCGGAGTTTACAGCAACGACGTGAGTTGGGTTGCGCCGTAAGACTACGAAGACGATTCAGATAACACAAAACCCGCTTTCGCGGGTTTTGTGTTGATCACGTTTAACGTGATGGTGGGCAGGCAAGGATTCGAACCTTGGAAGGCGCAAGGCCAACAGATTTACAGTCTGTCCCGTTTGACCGCTTCGGTACCTGCCCATGGAGCCGTTGTCGGGATTCGAACCCGAGACCTTCTCCTTACCATGGAGATGCTCTACCAACTGAGCTACAACGGCATGAAATGTGAGGGACGTTTTCCATTGTCGGGATTCGAACCCGAGACCTCCCCGATGACCATCGGGGTGCTCTACCAACTGAGCTACAACGGCATGAAATCTTCCGGGAGGAAAAAAGAAGCCGCAAAGCTTCCTATGCCTTCTGTCCGATCGCTTCGATTTTATCTTTCAAGGACTGGAGACGCGGGCGATCCTCCGAGACCAACCGCAGCTTATCATACTTACCCTGCGCTTCCCTGCGGTTGCCGAGGAGTATAGCAGCTTCCACAGATAGTTCAAGATACCTCGCTGACTTGGAATCCAACTCCGTGCTCGACTTGGCGTATTGCCACGCTTTTTCAGCCTCTCCGCGGTCAAGATAGAATTCCGCCAGGTCTGCGTGGCGGTTAGCGAGACGCGGACGGACCTCCAGAGCTTTCAGGCGCAACGATTCGGCTTTGGTCCAGTCCCCTTCGGCTTCGGCGATCTCAGCCAGACCGGCGTAACAGACATCATCCGCCTTTTTCATCTTTTCCATGAACTCAAAAGTCTCCTTGGCCTGTGGATAAAGCTTCTGTTTGAGATAGATTGTGGCTAATCCCCTATAAGCTTCCCAGTTCTGGCGATCGAGAGCCAGGACTTCGAGAAAACGTTTTTCCGCTTCTGCCCAGCGCAAATCGCGCGCCTGTGAGCGTGCATCATCAAGCAATACCTTGAGCCGTTCCTTTTGCGAGGGCGCGATGTTGGCGAACGGTGCTTTTGCCTGCTTATAATATCTTTCCAGACGGATCAGACGGATATACAGCGCGTGAAAAATGGTCTTGCCGTAAGTCGCCAGACGTTTTGACATCAGCATCAACGGGCCGATCTTATCGGATTTGATGCGTTGCAGCCGATTCAGCATGAACTGGTCGCGTTTGCGCTTGTCCTGTTCTTCCTTGATGGAATCCGGATTGATGAGGCGGATTTTTTTCCAATGCCTCAAAATGACCACGATGATGGTCAGGAGCGCCAATGCGGCGACGATCAACACTACGGTGTAGAACATGGTGGATCCAGCGATCAGGCTATGACAGCTGCGCGGCAGAGCAATCCGAAGTTGCGCGGATCAAGCGACGAACCGCCGACCAGCGCTCCATCGATACCTGTGGTCGAGAGATACTCCCCGACGTTACGCGCATCGACTGAACCGCCGTAGATGATCCGGATATTATCCGCTGCTTTGCCGAATTTCTTTTCCAAGATACCGCGGATCAGGGCGTGCATCGCTTTCGCGTCTTCTGGCGCGCAGGCTTTTCCTGTGCCTATGGCCCAGACCGGCTCGTAGGCGATAACGGCTGGCGCGCGTCCGTCTCCGGCCAGATCTTTGAGCGCCACTTGAAGCTGGGCACGCACGACTTTATTAGCCTCGCCTTTCTTGCGCTGGAGCGCGTTTTCGCCGACGCAGATCACGGGTGAGATACCCGCTTTCTGCAATGCGACGGCTTTCTGCGCCACCATCTCGTCCGTCTCGCCCAGATTGATGCGGCGTTCGCTGTGGCCGGCCAAGCCGTATGCCACGCCGAACTCAACCAACATAGATGGCGCGACCTCACCGGTGAACGGACCTTCGTCTGTCCAGAAACTGTTCTGCGAAGCCAAAGCTGGGATAGAAGCGCGACCTAATGAAGCCCGAGCTGCGGCCAGCGAGATGTGCGGGACGGCGACTGCGATGTCGACATCCTTAGGCAGACGCTCGCGACGGAATGCCCTGACCCAAGCTCCAGCCTTTATCGGGCCGTAGTTCATCTTCCAATTGGCGATCAATATTTTTTTCATATTTCGTTTTCTTTTTACCAACGAATCATCTTGCGGACCAAGTCTTTGGTCCGATATGGTCCGATGACAGCTGTTGCCATGTGGGCAGGGTCGAAAATCTGCCCAGCTAGTCTGTGCACGTCTTGTTTAGTCACTTTAGCGAAACGCCTCATGCGCTCATCGGACGTCTCTATCCTCCCGCGGAAAAGCCAGTCTTTGCCGTACCATTCGGCCTGTGTCGCAGAATCCTCGAAAGCCAATGTCACTCGGCCGCGGATATGGTCCTTGGCGCGTTTCAGTTCCTCGTCAGTGACGCCGTTCTTCACCACGTCTTTGAGTTCGTGGATGATCGCCTTGATGGCTTCCGGCATGCGCGTCTTATCCAATCCAGCCAAAATAGTAAAGAGCCCAACATCTTCCCTAGCCTGATGTCCGCTGCTTATCGAATAGCACAGACCGCGACGTTCCCTGATCTGGATGAAGAGGCGCGACGACATGGTTCCGCCCATGATGGTCGAAAGCAGGCTGGCTGCAGGCAACTTGGAGTCCTGCATCTTGAGGCCGTGGAACGACATAGCGAACTGCACCTGCTCCGTCTGTTTGTTCTGCAGACCGGTCGCGTCGCGCAGTCTTTTGGGTGCCTTGAAGACATCAAAACGCTTATCGCGTCCAACGGGTCGTTTGACCGTGCCGAAAGTCTTTTCCAACAAGTTAAGGGCGTCCGGAGAGACCTTACCCGCCATGACGACCGTCATGCGCTTCGGGATGTAATATGCATCACGGTAAGCGATCAGTTCTTCTCGCGAGACTTTGCGGATAGTTTCGCGCGGTCCGGCGATATTCCATCCCAGCGTAGAATCCGGGAACAATGCTTCTTCGACGAGGTCATCGACGTGCATGCGCGGATTGTCCTCGTACATGTTGATCTCCTCGATGATGACTCCCCTTTCGCGTTCGATCTCTTCCGGGTCGTATTTGGAGTGGAACAGCATGTCATAGAGCATGTCCACAGCCAGCGTCGTCTTGGCCGCATCCATCTTGATGTAGTAAGCCGTGATGTCCTTGTCGGTGTAGGCGTTATATTCGGCTCCGTAACGATCGAGCTCGCGCGAAATTATTTCGGTATTCGGCCGCTTTTCCGTGCCTTTGAACATCAGATGCTCGATGAAATGCGAAGCGCCGTTGATGGCGCGCGTCTCATAACGCGATCCGACTTTCACCAGAACGAATAAGGTCATGCTTTCCGCGCCCTTTTGGGGGACGAGGATGGCGGACATGCCGTTCTTGAGCGTATGGACTTTTGGTTTCATGTTTTGTGTTTTATTTCAATTTGTTCTTGACCCATTCTGCGACTTCCGAGATGACGATACGTTCTTGCGTCATGGCGTCGCGGTCGCGGACCGTGACTTTCTTATCGTCCAATGATTCGAAATCCACGGTGAAGCACCACGGTGTGCCGATCTCATCCTGTCGGCGATAACGCTTGCCGATCGAACCTGACTCGTCGTATTCGACGCTGATGCCGTCACGACGCAGCTCGCCAGCCAAACCCTGGGCGATAGCAGTCAATTCCTCTTTTTTCTGCAACGGCAGGAACGCAGCCTTGACCGGCGCCAACTGCGGCGGCAAGCGCAACACCATACGCGGTTCCTTATCCCCGCCTTCGGCTGTGTCTGCCTCGTCGATATCGAGATGCTCAAGCAGAGTCACGAGAACGGTGCGGTTGAGGCCCCAGGTCGGCTCCACTACGTACGGCGTCAGCTTCTCGCCCGTCTCCGGATCAAGCCAGCGCAGATCTTCTTTGGAGTGCTCTTGATGGCGGCCCAAATCGTAATCGGTACGGTTTGCCAGGCCATACAACTCCTTGAGACCGAAGGGATAGCGATACTCGACATCGATCGTGCGAGCCGAATAGAATGCGCGTTCTTCGTCGGGGATCTCGTGGAAATACAGGTTCTCATCCTTAATACGCAAAACGTCGCTCAACCATTTTTTCATCTCACCCAGCCACATCTCGAAAGCCTGCGGCGCATCGGCCGGCCTGACGAAATATTCGATCTCCATCTGTTCGAATTCACGCGTGCGAAAAATGAAGTTGCCGGGCGTGATTTCATTGCGGAACGCTTTTCCGACCTGGGCCACGCCAAAGGGCAAGCGTTTGCGCATGGTATCGCGGATATCCTTGAAGGCGACGAACATGCCGCCGGCGGTTTCAGGGCGCAGATAAGCCACGGATGTCGCATCTTCGGTGACACCGATCGCGGTCCGGAACATGCAGTTGAATTGCCTGATATCCGTCAGTTCGCCGCCGCAGGCAGGACATTTGATGTCTTTGATTTCTACCGGACGTTCTTTGTCATAGCCGGGCTCTGCGGCCTTCGCTTCGAGCAGATGGTCGGCGCGGAAACGACGTTTACACTTTTTGCAGTCGACCAACGGATCAGTGAAGTTCTGGACATGACCGGATGCCTCCCACATCTTGGGATTCTGGATGATCGGGGCATCCAGGCCGATGACATCTTCACGGCCGCGCACGAACATCTTCCACCAGGCGTCGCGGATATTGTTCTTGAGTTCCACGCCATACGGCCCGTAATCGAATGCGTTGGCGAAACCGCCGTAGATCTCCGAATCAGGATAGATAAAACCACGTCGCTTGCACAACGAAACGAGCAGGTCCATCTTTTTTTCCGGCGATATCATATGGTCATCACTTCCTGCTCCTTATCGTCGATCATTTTTTCTATCTTGTCGTTATACTCCTTGACCAATTTATCCAAAGATTCGAATTGGCGGAATTTCTCGTCTTCGTTTATGACTTTGGCTTCTTCGTCTTTGGTGATGGATTGACGCACATCTTCACGCACATTGCGGACAGCGATGCGCGACTGCTCCCCCTTCTGCTGGACCGCCTTGACCGTGTCACGGCGCGTCTCTTCGGTCATCTGCGGCATGTTCAGGCGAATGACGGTGCCGGCCACGTTAGGGGTGACGCCCAGATTCGCTCCGAGCAGGGCTTTCTCGACTTCTTTGACCAAACCCTTGTCCCACGGTTCGATCTGGATCGTCCTGGCGTCAGGCACGGAAATGGCAGCAACACCCTTAAGTTCCATGGTAGAACCATAAGCTTCAACCCTTACATCTTCCACCAGGGCCGCATTTGCCCGTCCGGTGCGGATATTCTTCAGTTCGTTATCCAGTCGCTCGATGACCTTGTTGAATTCCGGTTTAGAACTTTCGCTATAATTGGGCATAGTATATTTTTTACTGACTCTGTGCGTTTTGATGATTCTAAATTTACGCTTCTTTCAGATGCGATACCTGACTAGTTTTCCATTTTTTGGCGTTTTAGTCAACGCGGGCAGTCTAGTTGCTCGGCGGAGGCGTGGTTCCCAAGTAAATCACTCCGCTATCTTGCGGGTCGATAAGTAACGCAGAACCGGCTTGAGTCGTGGGAAGCTTCTTGGGCGCCCAACTGGCGCCGCCGTCTGTCGTGAACTGCAAGGTGCGGACTCCCGTGTAAATCAGGTTCTTATTATTCTTCGGATCGATGGCCAAGGAATTTATCTGCACAGTACCCGGAGGGCTCGTCAGATTAAGTGCTTGCCATGTCTCCCCGGCATCTGTCGATTTCAGGATTCCGTATTTGCACACGTTGTAGATGACATTCGCCTCGACGGGATCAAGCACTAGCTGCGTCACGCGTCGACCATCGGCCAGATCGTCGCCGAATTGTTTCTTGATTTGCGTCCAGGTCATGCCGCCATCAGCCGTCTTCCAGATACCGTCGGTGCGCGTACCGAAATACACGGCGCGCGAATCATGCGGATCGACGACGATGCTGGTGATCGGCACACCGTCGATGCGTTTTATCTTTTCGTAATACGCTCCGCCATCCTGCGAGCGCAAGATGTCGCCATCGGAAGTTCCGGCGTAGATGACGATTGGGTTGAACCAATCTAGAGCCAAACGCGTGAAAGACACGTCAGAGCGCGGTTCGAAATAGACCTCTTTCCAATCACGTCCGCAGTTCTCGGTGCGATAGATCTTATTCGCAGAAGCGACGAAGATCGTGCACTTGTCTTTAGGGTTGACGACTACGGCATTCACCTTGGTCACGTTGGCGATCTTCATGAGCTGCCATGAATCTCCGCCATCCAAACTGTAAGCTAAACCGTTCTCCGCAGTCGCGGCATACAGCGTGTTCCTGTCTTGCGGATCCATGACTAGACTCGTGATGTTGAAGCTCGCTGCGCCGGCAGAGATCTTTGCCCCCTGCACCAAGGCACGTTTATTCACCCAGGCCGTGCCCTTATCCGTAGATTTCCAGACTCCGCCGTCAGGACCGGTCGGACCGCTCGAAGTGCCGCCGCAACCGGCGCCGAATAGGGCCACTGCGGCCAAGGGAACCAATAAATATTTGGAGAACGTGTTTAATGTCATATTTTTTTGTTTAGCTCAATATTGCAGGCAAAGCCTGGGGCAAATAAGAAGAGAAATGTTTAGGCAGGATTTTTCGCAGGTCAGAGGAAAGCTTCACGGCTGCACTATCCAACATAAGGCGCGGTGAGACCGCTGTGCCGACATATCTCCATGCAGTCATCAGGCCGATCGCCAGGATCGTCGATTCGAGAGGTTTCTGCGGCCAGGCCGTAGCCAGCTCTTGCATACCGTAGTTCAATATCTCGCGCCAGGCAGACGATGAGTCTTCCGCCGATTCACAGACTTGTCCGACTTCATCCAGGATGACGAGGCGTGCGCCGATGTTCGGAGCGTCAAGCAGTCGGCGGACAAAGAAATATCCAGGAGTCTTTTGCCCTTGAGCTCCAAAAGCCAATGCAGGACGTCCGCGCGCAGCCTTGGCCAAAAGCGAAGCCTGTTCGGCGGCATGGCCCTGCGCTACGAGTGCAGCTTCGATATCTCTTGATGGGACTAGATTGAACGGCAGTATCACGGCGCGGCTTTTGACCGTAGAGGGGATACGGCTCGTGTCTTCCGCGACTAGGACGAACACCGCATCAGCCGGAGGTTCTTCGATAATCTTCAACAAAGCGTTGTTTCCGGATTCATTCAGGCGATCGGCACATGGGATATATGTGACGGTACGCGGAGCACGCATGGGACGGAGGCTGACTTTCTCGCGTAATTCACGAACTTGCTCTACGCTCACCGCCATCTTCCCCTCTTCAGTTTCCAAAACATTCAAATCAGGATGCGATTTCCAATGCGCGTCGTCATTTTCGAGGCCGAGCAGAAGACGGACAAAGCGCTCTGCCAGGAAGTGTTTGCCTAAGTCGGATTGGCCAGACAAAAGATAACACGGCGCAGGATTACCCAGCGCCGACTCCAGGATGCGCACCACTGCGCTATGCCCGATAATTCCATCTCCCAGCTTGGATGGCATGGGCTAATTATAGCATAAGCCCGAGATTGCCGCGTCGCCCTACGGTTTTGTCTACGCTCCTCGCAATGACGGCATATAGACCTGTCTTTGCGAGGAATGAGGTACGAATAACGAAGCAAACTTACATTGAGGCGATATTTTTCTTGTTTCTCTCCTCGTAAGGGGGAGAAAATAATAAAAGAAGAACGCCTCGCCGCGGGTTGCGGGAGGCGTTCGGAAGAAGCGAGGGAGGTGTCAAGCCCTAGATCTGGACCACAACCTTGCAGTTGGGGTCGGGGTAGGCCGCGTCCGGGTCAGGGATGAACGAGTAGCCGACCTGCACGCCGTCGACGTAGATCTGGAGCGCGCCGTTCTGGAGCGCGCCGACGATGTCGGTGCAGGCCCAGGAGCTCGTCATGGGGTTACCCATGCTGAACATCTGGATGTTGATGCGCAACTTGGCGCCGAGCGGACGGTGAACCGTGCAGTCGACCGAGTTATCGTAGGTGGCGTGGCACGTCTCGTTGCATCCACAGTCCCAGCCGGTTCCCCAGGCGTAATACTGGTCGCTCTGGGATCCGCCACAGGGGTTGGGACGTGGCATCGGGCTGTTGTTGGCGAAGAGCGCCTCGTCAAACAGCGTGATGTTCGCGTACACCGCGCTTTGCGGCGTCGTGAAGACGTAGCGAATGATGCGACCAACCTGATTGGCGCAGCCTACGCTGGTACTGCACCCTTCGTCTGCCACGCCGTCGCAGTTGTTGTCCACACCGTCGTTGCAGACTTCGGCGGGTGGAGTGCATTCGCCGTGGGCTGAACCGTCGGGTAGACAGGCTGCAAGCCCGTTGCAGGTCGTGGTCATGGCGCACTCGATCGGCGGGTCATTCGGATCGCAGACGGGCGGACTTCCACCCGAGCCCCCTCCAGACGATCCGCCGGTTCCGCCAGAGCCTCCGACAGCACCACTGCCGCCCGTTGCGGCAGAGCCACCATCACCGCCAGCTCCGCCATCGCCTGCCGATCCTCCGTCTCCAGACGATCCGCCGGTTCCGCCAGAAGCGGAAGATCCACCCTGGCCGGCAACTCCGCCGGTTCCGGCTACGCCGCCTGAACCGCCGACAGCACCGCTTCCTCCGGTTGCGGCTCCACCGACAAAGTCAGGATTGACCATCGGCTCGTTGTCGCCGCATGCGACGAGTGCGAAACATACCGTCAGAAACGCTACGAATGAACTCCGGTTCATCAGTATCTCCTTAGCAAAAGGTTCGCTTTTTTAGCCATTTCTTGGCGAAAAAAGCCAGCTTTCTGCACTTTTAGGATATCAGACCTAACCATATATATAAGAAAGTGTCAACAAGAGCGAGGGATGGGTATAGGTAGATAGTAGATAGCATTTACGCATTTTGGGGGAGGTGAACAAAAAGAATAGCTAAGGGGTTCATCTTGAGTAGCGGGTTAAAATCAATGAGTACAAAAAGTGTTTTCACGCTATTCGTCTGTCATCCCGGCCACCGAGCCGGGATCTAGAATATTCTGGATTCCAGCCTGCGCTGGAATGACAAAACTGATAACTATCACATAAATGCGAAACTCCCCACTGCGGTGTGACCACAATGGGGAGTTGAGGAGGTGGGAGGAGAATGCAGAGACTACTGCGCGGCGGAACCGAGGTTCACGCAGTTGTATGAAGACTGCGGGTTGGCCTCGGGTGCCAGGTTGGCGGCGAGATCAGTGCTGACCACCGTGCCGTTGCGGCTGACGGTGAAACTCTCGCCCTGCAGCAGCTGCGTCGGGTTGGCACAGGTGTAGCGGATCTGATCCCCGGGTTCGGGATCAGGATTCTGCATGTAGCACTGGAACCGGAGGGCAGCATTGCTGGGGACGAAGATGTCGCAGGAGAAGCTCCCGTCGAAACTGTCACAGCCGAAGCTGTGCCAGTACTCGAAGAACTTCACGTTGACGTCGTCGCCGAAGCTCGGCTCGGTGCTCGCTCCTTCGCAGTAGATGTGCTGCGCCGAGGCGAGCACTTCGATGTGGAAGGTGTCGTATCCGCTCGCCGGGGACCCGTACGATCCACCGCTTCCGCTGCCGCCCGTACCACCGCTCGATCCGCCAGATCCGCCGCTACCGCCGGTTCCCGGGTTGGGGTTGGAGGGGCTGCAGTCGATCTGCGACTTCATGAGCGCGTTGGCCCACATGCCGCAGTAGCACTCCAGCACCACTCCGCTGCTATCCGTGCAGGCGACGCCGGGTGTCGAGCAGGACTGGCCCGCATTGCAGGTCGACGGGGGCTGACTGTTGTCCTGGCACGCGGCGTAGGCGGCCGACGAATTGGCCGGGACCCAGAAGCCACAATGCACGACGTTTCCTGCGCACTTGGCGCCTTCCGCAGCCGAGGCCGATCCGAGCGCTGGGCACTGGTCCGCAGGGACCGTCGTGCCGTCCGAGCTTGCGCGCTTGGGCTCGTTGTCGCCGCAACCAATCAGACCAATGATGCCGAGAACCGCGAAAACCAGAGTCATGAGTTGCTTGTTCATCTGAAACCTCTCCCCCGCTCTTGTGCGGGTTGTTTGCTACTTCGAGTATCCGCAGGCCTTGCCCATCATGTCGAGGGCGTCGGCCATATCCTTGACCACGGTGGAGCGGATCTTCTCGCACTCCGCCAATTCCGACTCACATTCGCCTTGGCCGAACTTCTCGACCTTGGCCGTGTCACTGGCATGCGGATGAACCGCGACACCAGCGTCAGCCGCATCCCCGCAGATTGCCTGCGTGGACTTGGCCATGATATAGGTGCGGGACGCGCTTCCGACCGTCTGCTTGCAGACGTCGCGCGACTTGCCACACGCGTCTTTCGCAGGAGGCGGGGTTTCCGCTTCCTCGCTCGACGATGCAGCGGGCGGGGTGGCGTCCGGCTTGCTCGGTGTGCCGTTACAGACACACGCGGCAGGCAGAACGATGATCGAGGCGATGAGCGTCGCGAATGCGCTACGGGCGGCCACAGTTGGCCTCCGCGCACGCCTTCACAAGGCGGCTCATCTCATCCTGAACGTCCAGCGCTTGCTTTCGCAGGGCTTCACACCTCGCGGTGTCGGCCTTGCAGTCGCACGCCTGGAGTCCTAGCGTCCTCGTCTGGCGGCGGATTCCTTCGGCTTCCTTGAGGAGCTCGCAGGTTCTTCCGGGGCACGCTTCGGTGCATCTCGCCTTGACGAGCGACGCCATCTTCTCGATGTTGTTCAGCGTCGTCTCGATCGTGCTCTTGCACGTCCGCACGTCCTCGTAGCACTGCACGCTGCAGCAGGGCTGCGGTGCGGGAGGCGGGGGCGGTGCGGGAGGCGGATCCTTCTTGCATGCACCGAGAGCCAACACGAACAGCACCAACACAAACAGTGTGAATCTCGAATGCATTAGCATTCTCCTTTTGTGAAAGACCGTGCGCTCGTCCAGCACCCCGGATGGGTGGGACCAGCGCTCACATGAAACGGCTTCAGGTGAAACCATCTCGTGTGAAGCTCGGAGACAGAGGATGTCTCGCGAGCTTGGTGAGTGACCCGTTGTGGGTCGGTTGGTAGGATCAGAACTTGGTGACGACGCCGGAGACGGAGAGGAAGCCACCCCCGGTGAAGCCCTTGTCACGAGCGACTTCCCCAGGTTGCGGGAAGTAGTTCGTGGTGGGCGAGCCGCCGAGGTAGCCGCCGAGCCCCAGACAGGCAGCAGCGGTGAAGCAGTGCCGAAGCTGGAGCCGGCCGTCGATCTCCATCCCCATTCCCTTGTCCTGGAGTACCCCTTGGTACCCAGCGGAGTGGGTCGAGAAGTACTGCCGGAAGGACGGGCCGAAGTCGAGGCTGGTTCGCTCTTCCTCGCCGAAGTATCCGCGGATTGCGATCGTCTGCGAGGTGGTGAACTGCGTGCCGGTGTCGGAGTCTCCGATGATGCCGACGCCGACGTCAGCGAGGACACCGACCTTGCTGTTCGGGATGCGGACTTCGAGTTCCGCGTATCCCTCGATCCCGCCGGCGACACCAGCGCTGGGCCGATGCATGAGCAGACCGCGGGCGCCGAGCGAGAAGTCGACGCGGGTGCCCTGGTTCTTCTTGGCTGCCTGCTCGCAGCGGCACTGGAAGTCGGTGGCTCCGCAAGACGCAACGGCCGGGCACAGGGTGTTGATGGCCTGGTCGTGCATTGCCATCCACGGCAACAGAGACTCGTTGATCCACCGATCGATTTCGGCGATGCGCTGCAGCCGTGCCTCTGCGGACTCCTGCCAGGCGAAGAGGTTCGCGTACTGGCTGGAGAATTGCGATCCCGGCTGACCAAGCAATACCGTAAGGTTGTCGACCAAGGTCTTGTAGCGCTGCCAGTCCGGAACCTGTCCTTGGAGCCTGTTGACGTCCTGACGAAGTCCCGCGATGTAGCGGTACACTTCGTCCGTCGCCACGCAGACCCACTTGCCACGGACGATGATGGCCACGCTGTCCGGCTTGTCGCTCTGGACACCACCATTCAAGCACTCGGGGGGCGGTGGGAGCTTGACAGGGGGCGGCACGGGAACCGTCTTCTTCAGGTTCCCCTGACACGCTGCGAGCGCAGTGACCAGATTGCTGGCCGCGGTCGCCGAAGTGTTCAGATCCGTCCGGCACTGCGCCAGGGCGGCGTTGCAGGCGGCATCCGTCCCACAGGGGTTACCTGCGGGGGCCGAGGCGGCGGGCGGCGGGTCGATGGTCGATCCACCTTCGGGCTGGTTTTGCGCCGACGCGGCGCCGGTGAGGAGAAGCGAAAAACAGATGAAACACGCGAAACTGATCTTCTTCATGGGATTCCTCCGCGGCTCGTGGCCGCACGTTTTGAGACGCGCGCCACGTGGCGCCAGCAAAAACTCCGCAGTCCTCCGCAACCGTGCGGATGACTCTTCTTCTGATCCAAATTGTAAGGTTCAACCTAAGCGAAGTGCTTAAGCCCCTGGACTCGCGTCCTGGGGCCGTCCCGGATTGATTTGGAAGAGGAGGAAAACCTCCAAATCGCTACGGAACGGCCTCAAAACGCGGACGTTCTTAAACTCTAATGAACTGATGAAAATATCACAATCCGTCATTTTTGTCAAGTATGGGCTGTGACTTTAATCCATCTTCTTGAAGATGTAAAACTGCGAAAAAAATGAAAGCCACATGCGTTCGGCATCGATTGGGTTTACAAGCATCTAAACCCAACCAGTGGGAACGGGCAAGTTTGAGTGAACTTGCCGTTTTGAAGAGGTGAAAAGGGCGGGATTACTTGGAGAAACAGGAGTTTGCGCGATCTTCGCACGAAGTCATGCTGTACAGTACGATCGGTGCGAAGCGCGATTGCCTCTCCCTCTGACACTGATCAAGGGTTTTCCGGAAGCACTCCTGCTGCGCCGGAGTTGCGGGCTTCTTCGCGGCCGCGGTCGACGAGGGGGAGGGCGCAGTGCGGACGGCGGAGAGGCTACAACCCATGGAAAGGACGGAATATGTGGCAAGAACTACTACGAGCGCGAAATTGCGCATTTTTAGCTCTCTTTCTGGAACATCTGCTCCCGAAAAACAAGTCATTACAGCGTTTTTCGGCAACAGACGTTATGTATAGAACTTACACTTTTTTAACTGATAAATATAGCATAAAACCATAATCTTGTCAAGAATATGGTTTACAGAATATTATGCTTCCGAATTGACCCGTACTGCCCCGGAAATTGAGGGTTTTTGGATTATTCAAACACAATCCCGGCACAAAGGCCGGGATGACAAAATTTCTGTTTCAGCTTCCTTACTCTACCCTTCTCGGACGGCCTAAGACCCAAACCGATCCAAGCAAGAAACCGACTACGGCACCGACAGGTAAATTGCGTGTCAAGTCAGGTTTCGCGAAAAAGCCGGACGGTAACGGGTCATCGATGATCTGGACCCGCACCGAATAGCCGAAGTAGTTCGGTACGACTTCTTGGAGTTGCTTGGCGACATCAACAGCCAACTCGGTGGCCTGATCGCGGTTCGGATGGTAAGCGACGATTGAGACGACTCCGGTGTTTGGGGTTATGATAGTCTCGATAGCGTCTTTCCATTTTTTACGTTTCTTGATTTCGTCAGACGGAAAATAAGACGAGTCGATTTTTCCCTGGGCGACGACCGAGTTGAAGAAGCTGCTGGTATAGATAATCTCGGATAGATTTTGAGCGATACGCTCGGTCGATTTGATGGCCGTGTAGGGATCCAAGCCGGTAGCGTTTGTCTGGATGATGAGAACGCGGACAGTCGACGAATAGCGCCATGTTTGGGCGAAAGAGAAACCCAGGGCAAGCAAGGTGCCGATAAGCGCCAGCAACGCCAGGGTTTTCCAGTTGCGCGTGTACAACCTAACTACGTTATTCGTCGCCATAAATCATTTTAAAGTTTCGCTTGTGATGATCGAGCCAAGACTGACCTTGATGTCCAAGTCCTGCTTTTCGCGCAAAATGCGCAATGTAACTTCGGAACCCGGCTTGTATTCAGAGAGGATTTCCCCTAAGTCTGTCGTGCCATCAAGAATATCACGTTCGACACGTAAAATCACGTCGCCGTTCTTCAATCCTGCTTTAGCCGCCGGCGAATCCTTAGCTACACCCACCCTATTTATTTTTTTATCGTCGGAAATCAATGCGCCGTAACGAGCTTCGTCTTCTGCGACGTCAAGCCTTTTGGCGCTGGCCAAATCCATCGTCACGACGCCGAGATATGCGTGTCTGACCTGACCATCAGACAACAACGAGGGTAATGACGACGCAATAAGCGACGCGGGGATCAATCTCAACTGCTCCCCCACCCCGCTCTCCACGACGCCGACCAATTGTCCTTCGTCGTTCCAGACAGGAGCTCCCATATCTCCCGCCAAGGCGACGCCGCTCATACCGATGCGACGCGCCGATGTTTCGCTCGTCATGCGGCTGTTCGGTGCTGCATTGAAATTGAGGTCAGTGGCGACCGATGGCGCGTATTCTGAAGGCCTTTTTTCGCTCCAGAGTTCTGCGCCGATCGCCAAATCCTGTACGCGCGAGAATGAGAAGACCGGGACGTCTCTGGCGTTCACTTTGACGAAGGCAACACCGTCCAAGTTGTCCATGATGCCTTTCTCCACGGGATACGCTTTTCGGTCGTACCACAATATCGCTTCATTCGATTTCAGTCCCTCCAACGTTTCAGCCGGGGTCACGAACCAACCATCAGAGGTCAATGCTACTGCCTGCCCCAACAAGGCCGTATCCTCAAGTACAGCACCAGCGACCTTGTTTGCCGGCGCGCGATAAACACCGGCCACAGCCGAACCGCCGCGCTTGAAGAAAATGGATGGCACGATAGTGGAGAGCGAGGGTCGTTCCACCTTGATGACCGATACGGTCGAGGAGGCATTCCTGGACTCTAGACTTTCTCTGATCCGCTGTTCGAGATCGAGCGTTCCGCCGTAATCGAAAGACGATGCATAAAAGCCGGCGGCACCGCCAGCCAAACCACCGCAACTAGCGGCGACGAAAATCAGGAAGATGCTACGTCCGAGTCCGGAAAAAAATTCTTTTGGCAAAGCGTTCCGCATAAACATCACGTGACGTAAGTTTACTATAATTCCGCTTGCGCGACAATCATCTCATCGCAGATGGATTTTTTTGATCAAAGCCACTTGGCACTACCCAACGCCACGAGTAGAGCCAAGGCGCCCAATGAAACTTCTGCCCACGCTGTGCGCGTTGAGGGCTTGGGGTCGTATAAGTAGCGTCTGACCCTCAAAATTCCGCAAAAGATGATGGCGGCCACCAAACCTTGGATCTGCGTACTGGTCGGAAGGAGTAGACCGATGAGACCGACCTCAAGGCCCAGTAAACCACCGACCACCATCCAAACATAATTCTGTTGCGAGGTTGCGCCCGGGTGGCCGGTTGTGCGAAAAATAACGACACCTAGGAGAAAGGCTGCTGCGACATGCCATACTCCGCTCGAATGCAAAAAGATCATCAGACCGGCTGACGTAGAAGCGGCGTACCAAATGATGAGAGGAACGTACGCAAGATTCACGTGCGACAACCCGTTAACCGGGTAGGCTCGAGGATTTCTGGCGTACTTAAATAGCAATTCCAGGGATATGAAGGAAGCGAAACCAGCCAGCAGTATGAGTAGCATCACCTGCACGCGCCCCTCGGCAAGCAACAGGGCAAAACCGAGAGCCGCCAAAAGGATGTAGGTCGGAAACATCTTTTCCAACAGATCCAACACCTTCACTTGGCGCCCGGCAATGATGCGCGAAGTTACGGGAACTACGCCGAAGGCCACAAGAACCAAATATGGGTAACTCGACGGAAAACTATACTGCGACCAAAATAAGAACACTTCGAGTGCGCCTACGGCTAATGGCAACAGTCTGATGAGCAAAATCATTCCGTTATCACCATTTTGTCTGATGAGCAGGATTGTTTCAAGACTACTTCAATTCGTTGACAAAAATCTCTACGTAACCCTCGTGCAAAGTCAGTCTATTGATGCGCAAACTACCGAAAGTCAGGGTCCATGTCCCAAGATCGCGGCCAAAATAGTAGGCCGCCAAAGTCTGGGCAATCGGCACAGGCAATGCGTAGTCACCCACTTGGATAGATTGGACATCGAAACGCACGGAACCAGCTTCAAGGACGGGTTTCATCCTGATCAACACCTCCAAGCTTAAGGCGCCACGAGAAAAATGGGAAAAATATTCAAAATCATCCTCTCTGACAAGTATCTGTGCCTTATCGACCGACCATTTTGAATCACGCAGCGCTCCTGGCAGAGCATTAAACAGAGCTCCTGAAATTTCCTTTTCGTTGATGACCGCGCGATATGGAGGCACTGGAGATACCGCGTAAGCCTGCTTGAGCCTGGAATCAAGAAAGCCGATGAACTCTGCTGCTGGAACCGGCGTCGCATCGAGCTGTCGTGCAGGCACAGGGCCGTAATACAGACGAGACAACAGTGTAAGCTCGACTATGCCGCTTTTTGCCACCAAGACACCGAGCGCCAGCAGAAGGCCTGATACGGTCAAGGTTATGACACCGATGAAAAGCATGGCGTTCTTGCCGAATTTCGGTTTGATGGGCGCAATTTTTTTCGGTTGCGGCGTAACGGGTGTCGCTATCACTGGTTTTGCGTTTGTAACGCCTGCTGGTATCGGTTCTGTTCTTGTATCAGCTCGGTTTGTGTTTTCGGGCATAAATTATTTCAATGAACTCAATATTGATTCAATTTTTTCTAGCGCCTGCGTATCTCCCCTTTCCAAGTCACCAAGGAGTAAAACAAGTTGCAGGTGGGTCTCCCTATCCTGTCCGGCAACACGTAACTCCAATAGGCTGTGTTGCATCTCCTCTGCTTGCGTGGGCGTAGTTATGGTAGACAAATCCGACATGATTGAGCGGACTTGGATGAGCCACGACGTATGCAAATCGCTTTCTACAGAAGGTTGTGAAATAGTTCCCTGCTCGAGCTTGGATACAGATAGTTTTGAATAGACGACCAAATAAACTGCTCCCACCAAGATAAAAACAAACAGTATCGGAGCGATTATCTTTGTTGATGGACAACATTTGTTTTCATTACTCATATGTCTTGTTCGAGGCTTGCCGCAAAGCAGCTCGCTGACGATACAGTTCGGAGAGGATGGCTGATACGGCGGTAGCGACAGGGATGGCGAACAGGGCGCCGAGCAGCCCAAAAAGTTCGGCGCCTACCAGCAAAGCTAAAATACTGATCAGCGGATTAAGTCCCACTGCCTTCTCCATGACTTTAGGCACAATAACGTGTCCTTCTGACTGCTGGATGAAGATGATGACGGCGAAGGTCAATAACGCTCTGAAAGGAGAATCCGATAAAGCCAGGATAATCGGCGGGATGGCTCCAAGTATCGCCCCTAGATAAGGTATGAGCTCCATGAATCCTCCAAATACCGCGAAGACTAAAGCACCCTTGACGCCAACCAGGAGCAGGCCGACGTAATACATGAGGCCGATGATGAGACAGAGGGAGATCTGCCCGATCAACCAACGACCGATCTTGTCTTGCACGTGTTTTAGGATGGATGCGATCGATTCTTGATATTCTTCCGGCACGAAATTGTGGAAAACGCGACGTGCGTCTTTTTCGTTGACCACCATGTAATAGGTCATCACCATCACGGCTATGATTCCGATGAAACCAGAGATGACGTCCGTTACCCTACCGACCAATCCCCCGGCCAAGCCGGCAAGTTGTTCCTGCAGGGATTGCAGACCGGCAGTCAAGTTGTCATTGAACCCGTAGCGGGTAGAGATGTCCTGGAGCCAATGGACACCACCGGACAAAGTCTCCCAGGATCGGCCAAAAGACTCCAAAATATGCGAGCTCTGCTCGATGAATACCGGAAGCAGTAGGCTGATCGTCATGACGGCAAGACCGCCAAGCAGAATATAGATGGCGATGACAGTCACACCTTTGGGGATTTTTTTTCGTGAGAGGTATTCTGCAGCCGGATGGATCAGGGCAGCCAGGAACAGGGCGGAAAAAACCAACATCACGATATTCCGCAGCAAATACAAAAAGCCGATAAGCGCAAAAATAGCCAAAATCTTCAAAATAGACCAGGTGTCTATAGTAATCTTCATTTCAGACCTCTCGGGCATGTGATTTAAGGATATCACGGGTCAGCGGAAATGGCATTATGGAAGACGCAAGACCAAAGGATTCAGAGTTTCCTTATCAAGAAGAACAAAAACGTCCGTCATCCGAGTCCGCAGAGTTTGCGGTGGATGACGGACGTAGGTCGCCTGTCTGACCCTACTTCTTCAACAGGCGTAGCATGCGCGAAGCGCGCTCCTCGGCTTGAGCGAAGTACGAAGCGGCATCGGTCGCTTTCAAGGCTCCGTCTTCCAGGAGATACAAGTCATCCAAACGAGTACGTTCGATGAAGTATCTGTCATGTGAAGCGAGGACGACAGTGCCTTGATAGCTTTCGAGCGCTTCGTCCAGCGCCGCAAGAGCCTCGAGGTCAAGGTGATTGGTCGGCTCGTCCAGGATCAGGACGTTGACCGACATCAGCGAGTACACCATCAGCAGGAGACGCGCTTTTTCACCCGGGCTTAGTTCAGAAATCCGGCTATCCGCCTTCGCTGCGCCTAATCCGCTATGGACCAGAGTCGCGTAGGCGATGGAGCGATCTGCCTCGGTGCGTTCCATCACATACTCGAGAGGCGATTCGTCCTCGGGTAATCCGTCATGCTCCTGCATCAGGTTGCCGAATACGATGCCGGATCCGCGGCTGACGATGCCCGTGATCGGATCCAACTCACCGACCAAGCCTTTCAACAAGGTCGTCTTGCCGACGCCGTTCAAGCCAAGCAGACCCAAGCGGTCGCCGTACTTGATGTTCAAATTCAAGGGACCGATGCGGAAACTGCCCGGGTATCCCAACTCGACAGCTTGCAGCGCGATGCCGCATCTCCCCTTCGCTTCTTCAGCCACCAAGGAAAAGAGCAGCGGTTCGCGTTCTTGGGGGCGCTCCACCTTTTCCATCCGGTCGATCCTTTTCTCGACAGTTTTAGCGCCCTTCGACGACTTGCCGGCGCGATCGCGCTTGAACCCTCGCAGGAACTTGTCATTGTCCGTCCCGACCCAGCGCGAGCCCTGCTCTCCCTTGGAGCGCATGCTGCGTGCCCTATCGCGAAGACGAGCGATCTCTTCCTGTTGCGCCCGATATTGTTCCAGAAGGCGCTCGCGTTTTTTCTGTTCCCGCAGGACGTATTCGCTGTATGACCCGTGAGTCACGACAAGGCCCCCGTCTTTACGGTCGATCTCGAAGATGACGTTAGCGACGCGGTCAAGGAACAAGCGGTCGTGCGAAACGATGAGACATGCCGCTGTGGTCGTCGTGAGATAGCCCTCTAGCCACACCAACGCAGGGACGTCGAGATTATTGGTCGGCTCATCGAGCAAAAGAACATCCGGTGATGCGAGCAGGATGGCCGCAAGCGCCACTTTGCACTTTTGGCCGCCGCTCAAGTCGGGATACGGAACATCCAGGTACCTCGGCTCCAGATCCAGGCCTCCCAGAACGGCTTCCATACGGCGCTCAAAAGAGTATCCGTCCAGCCTCTCGAATTCCGCGACCGCCTCTGCATACCTGGCGGCTACGGCTGGGTCGTCCAATGAATCGAGCGCCCCGTCGATCTCACGTTCCAGGTCTTCGATTCCGGTTCGAGACTTCAAGAGGTTCCTGACCGTCAGATCGCTTTCGAGGACGAAGACCTGCGGAAGGTATCCGATCCGCAATCCATCAAGCAGCGTCACACTCCCGGTGTCGCTCATGAGTTCGCCGGCCAGTACTTTAAGAAGCGTCGACTTGCCCGAACCGTTAGGACCGACCAAGGCGATCCTCTGTCCGTGTTCGACGTCGAACGACAAAGCCGTGAACACGGTGGCTGTGCCGAAAGACTTGGAAATGTCGTTTGCTGTGATCAAGGTCATACACCTTTCTACGCCGACCAGATCGTCGGTCGATGCGTGAAATCACTCATAGAGTGCCCGTACGACTATATCCGCACAACCGCACGCTTCGTCAGCATGGGCGTTGAGGAACGCGACGATTACCCGCTGCGTGTTTTCGATTCCCTGCTTGAACATGCGTAGCATGTCTGCCATGTTCCGGGGATCATAGACTAGGCTCTCTTGGAGCCCGACGGCATAATCCGTCACAGCCGCGATCGCCGCATAGCAGAGACCAGCTTCCTTGGCGAAGTAGCATTCCGGGTATTGGGTCATGTTGATGATGGACCAGCCCTGACTCGAGAACCAACGGCTTTCTGCAGCCGTCGAGAATCGTGGCCCTTGGATGACAGCCACCGTGCCGTCCTTGACCAAGTCGATTTCGGCTTCAAGCGAGACCTCCAGAATCTGCTGTCGCGTCTTCATGCAATACGGCTCGCCCATCGGAAGATGGACGAACGAATTGTCCTGCGCGAACGTATCGTCCCTGCCCCACGTGAGATCCACGAACTGGTCAGGTATGACGAGTGCGCCCGGCCGGATTTCACGCTGCAAGCTGCCGACTATGCAGGTTCCGATGATGCGCTTCACACCGGCCATCTTCAAGGCCTCGATGTTCGCACGATAAGGGACCTTGTGCGGCGGCAGACTGTGTCCGCGTCCGTGGCGCGGTATGAAGGCGACCGAAACGCCTTCCAACTCCCCTACCGTAACCTCGTCAGACGGGTAACCGTACTTCGTGATCAGGTTCAGGCGCCTTATCTCTTTGAGCCCCGGCAATGACTCCAGGCCCGAACCTCCGATGATGCCGACTGTCGGAGCTCCCTCACGGCTTTCGCTCAAGCTTACTCCAAATGAGCTCATCGAATACCTCCCTGGCGAAGATGCTGCTCGCCGAGTCCTCGGACATGCTGTCGCCGGTCGCCTCGTGGCTACTCCAGGCGCACCCCGCTCCACTTAGCGCCAAGAAATCCCGACGCTCGCTCTCCGGATGGAGAAGCATGTGGCGCCCCTGAAGCTCCCTGACCTGCGGCTGGTTCTGTATGCGGAACGATTCCTGCAAATCCAGCACGCTGCCATAAGTCTCATCCTGGAAAGGACAATGCGCCACTCTGCCGTCCGCGCGGATGACAAGCTGGTTTCCGTAGCACGCACAATCCACCGGGAAGAACTCTTGGGATTCGAAGGCCGCGACCTTCCTCGCCATCTGGTACTCGTATCCGGTTCTCGCGTGGCGACGGAAGGATCCGATGATGGCACGTGACGCCCGCAGGTAGTACTCCTCGCGAGGCACTCCCGGAAACATTTTAGCCACCCAACATCCTTTCAGGAAATTGAATCCGAACCGATTCACGCCGAGCGATTCGAGGAATACCGGCACATCAGCCAGCCGCTCAAGGTTTGCGGGAGTGATACTGACGGAAACGGTCACCACTATGCCGCACTCGATCAATCGGCGGATGATCGCGACGCTCCTGTCGAACGTCGGATGACCCTGCCTATCCAGCCGGAGCATTTCTTCTAAGCCGGGTAATCCGTCGAGGCCGATCGCCACTTCGACACCCCACTTGGCGCAGGCTTCGATCAGCTCGTCGTCCAACAAGTCGCCATTGGTCGCAAGCATGAGCTTGGTGTTTTTTGGCAGCTCCTCTCGTGCGATCATGCAGCCGACTTCCTGCAAGGCGCCCAAGAAAACCGAACGGTTCAACAAGGGCTCGCCGCCGTAAAAGATGACATAGGGGTTCAGGTCTGAACCAGGATAGTCAGCGAGATGGCTGCGCCACAGCCTGACGCCGGATAGAGCGTCCACCAGGGACAATCGAATGCCGACGATGGACTCTGCGCATGGGCAGTATGAGCAGGCGTAGTTACAGTCATCAGCCAACTTCAGGTAAAGGATGTTGGGCCTAGAGAGCTTATGCCTCAATTCCGTCACCGCGCGCTGATATTCCAAGACGTCATCTTTGTCATCGCTGACGATAAGGCGCCTCTGGCGCAGTTCGACCGACATTCCCTCGGGCAGATCAGCTACACCTTTGATGCTCACCCACTCTTTTTCCGGCAGGTAGAGGGGCACGGGGTGCAATTCATGGAATACGGCTACGATGCCTTCCCTCACACGTTGGCGTAGGTATCTGGAAAAACGAATACTCATGACAGCCTTCCTAAACGAAATTGCAGGCTCCCAAGTGAGACTGGGAGCCTGCAAGTAGCAGACGCGAAGAGATACGCGTCTAGGTTGACCTCGTGGTCGCGAGAGCTGCGAGTGCCTGCCACTGGGCGGCAGTCAGCTTGACGCAGCCACCGAAGTCGTCACGGATCGTGACCGACTCTTTTTCGGTGAAGTCGACCGTGGGGCAACACCCTTGCACACCGCACGAAAGGGTCACGATGTCTTGCTGGGTGGTCGCCGTCGCCTCTGTCTTGTCTTGCTTCGCCATGATACGGACTCCTGTGAGAGTTTCTCTCCCGACTCGAAAGAGCACATGGAGCTTAACAAACATCAGAAAAATGGCAAGTGCTCCCTTACATACGTTGAACACTATTTTTGTTCTTAAACCTGATAAATAAATCCATCCTTCAAACCCTCCACTCCTTATAAAATTTCTTGAACCTATGGATGCTTGGCTCAAGCTGCCCTGACAGACCCTTCATCATCTTAAGCATCAGCTTGCCGCTATCGCCAACCCGACCGGCCCCTAAGGCGCGACGGAAACGAGTATATTCAACCGGAGTCGCAGGTGAACCAGAGATGAATTTCCAGGCGTGGGTCATAGGAGGAGCAATTTCGTCAGCCAGGGCAAAGACCGCGGGATAAAACACGTTCAAAGCCAATGCAGTGTGGTAAGCGATCAAGAAATCATCCCTGCTCTCCAAGGCTGCGGCAAGCTTATTACAGCTATTGACCGACTTGATGAACAAATCCGCTTTCGTAAGTTCAGCTACTTTGTACGATTCATGGAAAGCTTTGAGCAACTCAAGGATTCTGCGGTGTAAGCCTTCCGGATCCCACAGAGCCTTGCTCTCGGTCAACGAAAAATATACTTCAGGGGTGGCCTTCAAGCGCTGTCTGACTTCAACCAACGTTATCGAGTCGACTTCAATGAAAACATCTTGAGTATGGAATCGTACGTAATTCGTCTTTTCCTTGACGATGAGGATGATGTCGAAATCGGAAAACACGTTCTCCTCCCCGCGTGCCATACTGCCGCCGATCAAAACAGCTTTGACGTTCTTGTCGTCCCTATAACGCTCAACGATCTGATCCAATAGCTTGCGGCGTGAAATTTGTTTCATGCTCCACAGTTTATACATCGTTCGTCGCAAGAGCAACATCGGATTCACGCATCAAAACCCGGTTTGAGCATAATTTGTCAACCTTTATTGGCTAAAGTATGCTGTGCGGAGGCAATAAGCATTCAGTAGCCAGCATTTAAGGGAAAAAGATGACGCAGGTGGCGCCAAAAAACTTCGCGGAAAACCGCAAAGCCAGACATGACTACGAAACCTTGGAGAAATTTCAGGGCGGTTTGGTTTTGACCGGAGGCGAAACAAAATCGATCAGGGAGGGCGGCGCTAAGCTCGATGGTTCGTATCTGGTGTTTCATGGGGGCGAATTATGGCTGCCAGGGACGCATATAAAACCCTACAGCAAAGCCGGCAAGTCGGAGGGCTATGATCCCATCCGTAGCCGGAAGGTGCTGGTCCACAAGAAAGAACTGCGCTATTTAGCAGGCAAAATCCAAGAAAAAGGCTTGACATTAGTGCCTTTTTCGCTGTATGCTTCTGGCCGTCAGATCAAGCTGTCCTTTGGCTTATGCCGAGGACGAAAAGCCCATGACAAGCGCGAACACATCAAGTCGCGCGAGCTAGACCGCCAAGCCCACCGCGTCATGCGCGGCGAGGACGTGGAATAGCCACCCTTTGCTAAGGCTACGGGTGGTTCAATGAGGGGATGACGAGCTTTGACGGACGGCACCTTTGACAGTCTGCAGGCTGAGCCGGGACGACTCATAAAACCATCCCAAATGAGATAACTGCCAATGTTATTTCGAAGGTGAAGACCGCGATCGCTTCGGCATTCCGCGTCTCTTCCCCTGCAATGGCCCTCGCCTAAACGCGACCGGCCCGTTCCTCCTCCGTGTTCCCGACATAGAGGATGTGAGCGCCATACTTCGGGATATAGCCGGAACGCCGACAGGCCGTTCCGTCTGAAACTGGCGTCTGTCTAGACTTATCGATCTTGTCCGTTTTACCCGATAAGCCGAAACAACGAACGGAACAAGCCTGTGCATGAAGACGTTGAAGTCCCGCTTCGGACGGGGGTGCAACTCCCCCCATCTCCACCATCCCACTTCGCTCGATGAATCGGGCGACGTGGGGGCAGAATAAATCAAAATGTCGAATTACGAATGCCAAACTAAGATCATTGAAGCACGAATAGCCGACGACTATTCGTGGTTTGACATCCGTAATTAGAATTTTCACTTAAATGCGCATCCATTATAAACGAAAAAATTTCGTAAAACCCGTAGGACAAGAATACCGAGCCAACGAACAGATCCGCGTGCCGGAAGTCAGAGTCATCGACGAGAACGGGAAATTCTTAGGAGTACTGAAAACCTTCGATGCACTGAAGTTGGCACGCGAGCGCGAGCATGACCTGGTCGAAGTCTCGCCAAAAGAGAACCCGCCGGTCTGTAAGTTCCTGGATTACGGAACCTTCAAATACCAGAAGGCAAAAGAACAGCGCGCACAGAAGGCACATGCCAAGAAGGTCGAGGTCAAGGGAATCCGCCTCTCGGTCAAAATGGGTGCCCATGATATTGACGTGCGGAAGAAACAAGCGCTCAAATTCCTTGAAGAAGGAGATAAATTAAAAATCGAGATTATCCTGCGCGGGCGCGAAAAGGCTCATGGCGAGCTCGCCGAGCAGCGGATACGTGAATTCGTAGCAGCGATTACCGTGACTTACGAGCTTTACATCGAACAGCCGATAATGCGCCAGGGCGGGCTGGTTTCGACCATAGTTGGCCGAAAATCTTGATTTTATCGGCTCATCCGAGATGCAATAGGACGTTATTCTTGCTTTTTCCGTAAAGACATGATAAAAACCCGTAACCGATAGGAAACCTATAAATTTCGACACCCAACAAATCACGTTATGAAAACGAGAAAAATGATGACCAAGCGAGTGAAGGTCACGAAAAACGGCAAGATCCTGAAGCGCAAAGGCGGGCAAGATCACTTCAATAGCCGTGAGAGCTCCAAGGTAACGCGCAACAAGCGTCGTGATTTGACTTTGGGCGGGACGTTCGCCAAAGTCCTCAAGCAACAGGCTTAAACGTCCCCTACCATAGACTATTTACTACTGACTACTTATCTAATGATATGCCGAGAGTAAAACGCGGAACGCACCGCATAAAACGCCGCAAGAATATCCTCGCCCGTACCAAGGGCATGATGTGGGGGCGCAAATCCAAGATCACTTTGGCCAAAGTCGCCGCCACAAAAGCAGGCGTCAACGCGTACGTCGGCCGTAAGCTGAAAAAGCGCAACAACCGCAGACTACAACAGACGCGCATCGGCGCAGCAGCAAAAGTCTTGGGGTTGAAATACAGCACCATCATCAGCGACCTCAAAAAGAAAAATGTCGCTTTAGACAGAAAATCCCTGTCAGAAATCGCACGTCTTTACCCGGCCGTTTTCGAAAAGATCGCCAAGGCATAAAAAAGTTATCAACAATTCAGAAAGCTCCGCTGTGTTAAGCGGAGCTTTTGTGATATAATTCTGCCGAACAACATTTTTATATATGGCAAAAAATCATTACGAAGGTGGCGCAACCGGCGCTGCGCAGGAGAGGGTTCCCCAACCAGGACGCGGTGCTGACGCGCGATCACGGACAGGCTTGGATCAAAAGCAGCTTGCCGCGATGCAGCGTAATGACGAGAAAGAAGCCGCAGCAGCGTTACGCAAGATAAAGAAAGACATAGGGATACAGACAGGTTTGTCGAATCCCGAAGCCATGGTGATGACGCTTGAGAGTGTAGATTACGACAAACTTAGCCAAGTAAACGATGACCTGGAGGCTCTGTCAGAGGCTTATGACAAGCAGATCCAAAGCGGAGCGGATCCGGAAACGATACAGCAACTTGAAGAAAAAAAAGCCGGTGTCGATAGAGTAAGGACAGCGGTGACAGAGGTCATGCAAGAGGCTGTACGGAAAGACAAGGTATATGACTCTGAAATGTTAGGACAAATGCTCCAGGAAAAATTTTCGAGAGGAGCCACAAGACCAGCTGAAAGCGCAAACAAAGCGCTCAAATCCCTTCAAGCGGAATTCAACCGAAGAGAAAAAGAGCACAGCCAACTCTCACAACGTATCGAACAGCTGACCGGCAAAGAAATAAGCGAAGTCGCTGCAGAAACAGGCGTAAAACGTCTTTGGCGCAGAGGACAATCAGCTTACGCAGGAATGGTGAATGGCGTTCGAGGTTTCTTCGGAAGGATATCCGGCAACGAACCGGCGCGTTATGACAATGCAGGATCTCTCTTGGATCGTTGGGATTCGGTCGGAGTCAGGATAAACCAAATCGAAGATACAATCAGCGATCTAAGCCCGATGCAGCCAATAACGATGAAAGAAAGGACTGCTACTAACCTGGAACGTGAAATGCTGGGCGAAGAGATGATGGAGCAGCCTAAGAAAACACCCGAAGCACCGAAATCATCGGCATTAGAAAGATTCACACGCATCAAATTACTTGAACGACAGCTGGAAGAAGCATCTGGATCACCAGATAAATTAGCCCAAAGAAACCAATGGGCACAAGAGCTGGCTGCGTTGAGGGCAGAAGATGAGTCAGACCTGGCTGAAAGACGCGAACGAAGCGCGGAAACGCGCAAGCAACAAGAAGCAGCCGAAGAAACCAAGAAGGCAGAGGCTTTAAGATTAAAACAGGAGGCTGAAGCTGAAGAAAAGCGGAAAGCCGATGATAAAGCAGCCAAAGAAACCGCAGAAAGGGAGGCTGAAGGTAAAGAAGCTCGCGAGATGCAGGAAAAGATAGCTTGGTCATCACAGATATTGGGTCAAGGCCAAGCTTTCAACATGACGGAAGATATTCTTGGACAATACGGTGTACAAGCGACCAAACTCGAAGCCACGGCTGCAGATGGCAGCAAACAGGAATATTATTCATCGTGGCCTAACGCTACTAAAGCGCAACGCGATAACGCTCTAGCGGTGATATTCAAGAGTGCAGAAGTGCAAGCCGCCCTGCCTTCCGGTGACGCAAAAGAAATTGAACGCCTTAAGAAAGAGCTGACGAAGTTGGAGAAAGCTGCAGGTTTAAGACGTTCTCCCCTTCTGGAACCAGCGGGCAAGGCCGGAGTCGGAGTGACATTGGAAACCGGACGAGAAGAAAGCCGCAGGACTTCCGGCAGGGCAACAGGAATAGCATCTAGAGAGGTGGCGCGACCAAAAGCCAGACGGTTTCAAGACCAGGGTCCGGCAATGGAAGCCGAACTGATTTCAGAGGATTACGGCAAGACAGTCGAAGAAGCAGCGGCTGAAAAACTTAAACGCGACCAGGAAGAAGCAGAATCGGTAGATGTCGATTTGAGCGGGCTGGAAGAAGAAACTCCGGAAACATCGTTCGACGTCGATCTAAGCGAACTGAACAAACCAAAAATCAACATCAAAGAGCGCTTAAGAGGCAAGGGCGCGAAGGCTAGGGTAAATCTGGAAGAAGCGGCAGACGTAGCACGAGCCCAAGTCGAGCAGTCGCTCTCCAAACTCCTAAATCCTGCGGCACTGCGAAGCGAGAGATTGCACAACAAAGCGATGGAAATTACACTCAAGCCAATGAGTAGAGACCAGGCACTCGATATACTCGGAATTCCGGATCTCGGGCTGCTGAATGAGGATTTGGCGGTGCGGATGGCGAAATTCCTGCAAGCTGAACAAGAAGGCGCAGAAACTTCAATCGTCAACTATCTCAAGGCATATGCGTTAGATAAAGCTAAGGAATCAGGGCTTGAATATAACGCTAAGGTACAGGAAGTCCTGCTTGGCCAGAGAGGCCGCAAGTTCGGCAAAGCAGTCGGTAGGAATTTAAGGGGCGCATCGCGTCAAGAAGAGACAAGACGAGGCGGAAGCATAATGTAGGAATTCGAAAGTTCAAAAAACTCCGGTCTGAAAACCGGAGTTTTTGTTTCTGCCCTGCCGCTAGATCCTTCTTTTTGTCTCATCCTGTATTTTAGAGATGAATTCGTCCTTCGCCATCTCGACCTGATCCTTCTCACCACGACGTCGCACCATGAGCTTGCCGCTTTCCATCTCCTTGTCCCCTACTACCAAACCGAAAGGTATCTTCTTCATCTCCGAATTGCGGATTTTTTTGCCTACGGATTCGGTCGTACTATCGACCTCGACCCTCAAGCCTGCATCCCTGAACTCTTCAGCCAGCCCATCAGCGAACGCGACGTGCCGATCAGCGACCGGCAGGACAGCTATCTGGACAGGAGACAACCACAGCGGGAAAGCGCCGGCGTAATGCTCAATCGCGATGGATAAGAAGCGTTCTATCGAGCCCATGATGGCGGCATGGATCATGACGATTGTCTCCTGCGCCCCCTCTTCGTTGACGCAGACCAAACCGAAACGTTCAGGCATATTCATGTCGAGCTGGATTGTCGCCACTTGCCATTCGCGTCCCAGCGAATCCTTAGCCATGAAATCCAGTTTAGGACCATAAAAAGCAGCCTCTCCCAATCCGTCGATCGATTCCACGCCTTTTTCGGCGATTATTTCCTTAAGCATGCCTTCTGCCTTCTCCCACTTATCCAGACCGCCGAGATATTTATCCGGCGTAGCTGGATCATGTCGGCTCAATCTGACCTGGAGCTTGAAGCCGAAGACAGCATAGAATTCATGGATGATGTCCCAAATCTTGAGGAACTCTTCCTTGGTCTGGGTCATGCGGCAAAACACGTGGGCATCATCTTGAGTGAAACTGCGTACGCGCGAGAGGCCGGACAGTTCGCCGGACTGTTCGTCGCGATAGCACATCGTCGTATTCGCATAGCGTTGCGGAAGTTCGCGGTAACTCCAGAGCTTGCGCGCATAGATCTGTGTGTGATGCGGGCAATTCATCGGTTTCATGGCGAATTCGTGCCCCTCACGGGTCTTGATCTTGAAAAGATCGTTCTGGTATTTCTCCCAATGTCCGCTGACCTCGTACAGCTCTTTTTTGGTGATATGCGGAATCTCTACTCGTTCGTATCCGCGCATGGAGCGCAGCGACCAGACGAATTCATCCAACAAATTGCGCAAGACCGTCCCCTTGGGGGTCCACAGGGGCAAACCTGGGCCGACTAGATCGGAAAAAGTGAAGAGATCCAAGGCCGGTCCGAGTATCTTGTGATCACGTTTTTTCGCCTCTTCAACCATCTTAAGATATGCATCCAGCTCCTCTTGTGTCTCGAAATCCAGGCCGTAAACGCGCTGCAGTTGAGGATTACTCTCTTTGCCGCGCCAATAGACTCCGGCGATACGGAAAAGCTTCCAAGCGCCTATATCTGACGCCTGATCGACGTGCGGGCCACGACATAGGTCAACGAAGTCGCCCGTCTTATACAGACTGACGCTATCGATGTTTCCGGCATCCACGTCCGCTGCTTCATCTGCCGAGATTTTGGTGGTTCCGCGTTCTTTAAGGTCTTTCAACAGCTCGACTTTGTAGACCTGCCCCATGTCACCGAACAGTTTGATCGCATCATCCAAAGGAAGCTCTTCGCGCACGAAAGCGGGATTCTCTGCAACGATCTTGCCCATTTCGGCTTCGATCTTAGCAAGGTCTTCCGGCGTCAAAGCGCGACCAATGTCGATATCGTAATAAAAACCGTTTTCAATCACTGGGCCGACGCCGAATTTCGCCTGTGGAAATAGGCGTTTTACAGCGGCCGCCATGACGTGAGCCGCGCTATGGCGACGTGTTTCGATGGTTAGCATAATGGTCTTATTTCTTATGAAGAATTACGGAATAAGGAAGGAATGAACAAAAAAACCGACGAGCCCGCAAAATCGAGCGCGTCGGGACCCCCACTTCGCCTAGGCTTCAGAGGGGGTGGTTCCACCCAACTTTCCCGATGTTCATCGGGACACTTTTAGCTGATTGTAGGGCCGTTCGACGGTCCACCGGTTGGTTAGTCCGGCTTTTTCAGGTTACGCCGCGGGAATTAGCGGGTCAAGACTACTGTATGACCATCTCGATCTTATCTTTCATGCTGGGTAGTTTTCCGATCCAGGATGGTTTTATCTGAATTTCTACTCTTTCGACGCCGTCGATGTCGCTAAGCTTCTTTTCTGCTTCCTGGATAGACAAGCCGGCGATCGCTTCCTTCGAAAGATCAGGGCTGTTTTCGGTCAGACGCGTCGAAGACTGGGCGGCGATAGAAATCTTCGCCTTTTCGCTGGATACGTCGAATTGATCCAGCTTATAGACGACTAACGACGGATCGAAGTTTACGATTTCTCGACCGTCCGCCAAACCATCCTTCAGACGTTGTCGTACTAAGATCTCCATATCCTGTTTCGGATAAAAGACGGCCGCGACATCCATCTTGACCGAGGCTAAGAATTGGTCTGATTGCTGGCCAGGATTCACATTAGTCTTTTTCTCGACGGTTTTTTTGGAGTAAATCACATCCCAGTCATCAGATACCCCAGCTTCGGAACGCAGGGTCTTTTTAGCCTGTTCGAAAACAGCCTCTTCCAACGCTTTTTGCGCCTCGCTGACGTCCAATGTGGTCACGATCTTTGCAACTTGTTCACCTCCGCTGAAACCGCTGACCGCCTCGGCATAAATGTGCTTCTGCAAATCTATCCACAGTCCCGGGATAGTGAACTTAGTGCCCGCAGAAAGGATATACTCCTTACCTTTCTTGTCAGAGTAAGCGGCGACCGTCACGGATCCGCCCGCCGGGACAGTGACCGTCTTGTCGATGCGATAAAGTCGCCCGTCAGACGTCAGCAGACGTGTCGTCTTAACCAGGGTCTGCTCTTTTGAGTAATTATTGATGATTTTTGCCGTGCCTCTGACTTCTACGTCATCAGGTATCTGAAGAGTCGAACCCTCTTTGACTGCAAATTCTTGTATTTTCTCGAAGTTCCCTTGTACCACGCGCCCTTGAAGCTGCCCCTGCTCTGGAGTCTTCGCGACTTCGACGGTCCCCTGCAATTGTTTTACATCGTATCTGACTTTTACCGTAACCCGAGCTCTGACCGAAGAAACCCAAAGCACACCAACAACGATAAGGATGGTCAGGACGAGAAAAGATATGCCGATGTTACGATAAAGATGACTGGAAGGCGTCGCAGGGAACGTGTCATGGAAAGATGGTCGGGATTGGCGTATAGGCATAAGCTTAATCAACACAAATATAACACATTTTCACCAATCGCGGGAGGCTTAACCTAAGGTGTTGATACGTTGACGTAAATCGCGCAGTTCACCCATCTCGTGCTTGACGGTTTCCAGCTGTTTTTTAAGTGACTGGACGTGTTCGTGCTCGTCTCCCAACTCATCCAACCTTGCTTGCAACGAGTTTTCCAGTTCATCAATGTAGATTTGGTTCAGCGCCAAACGCAATTCGTACTCCATCGCCCGTTCCAGCGCCTCTCCTGCCTGAAATTCGTCTTTTCCTTTCTTGTGCAGTTCTTCTTTGACGAAGGGAATGATCTCGACCCCCACAAGATCCTTCACTGAAATCGTCCCCTCTTGCAGCATCTTCAGCCAAGCGGATATCTTCTCTTTGCCTGATGCGCCGAAGATCGCTTTTTCCGAATAAGCCATCAGTGTCTTAAGATTCATCTGGCGCGCCGCTTTCTGGTCTTCGGGAGAGTTTAGCGCAGATAAGGAGCGATTAAGCAGAAAGACGAAACGCTCCACGTTCTTTACGGATTCGATCTGCATATCGGCGATTTGAGCCAAATGGTCGGCGAGCTTACGTCGAAGCTGCCGTTCAGTGGCGTTGGCCGGTAAAGCCACTCCGCGCTTCTTCAGGTCGTCGATGAACTCCTCGCGTGAAGGGGCCACGGAAATGCCGATATTAAACTGAAGGGCTTCCGGTGCGTATGTGGTAAGAGCGCCTTCTTGCGTCGGCAAAACGCCCACTTCGGCCTGTGCTCGGCGGATCAGGCTGACCGCTTTGTTGATTATCTCCTTATCCGCACTTCCGATCGCTAGTGCGAACTCATCACCGCCTAAACGGCATGCTTCAGCACCCACTCCAAGCTCCTTGAGTTGTCGCCGGACATGATCGAGCACGCGTGACGCGGTCCGGATCGCTTCATTACCGACCGCCGTGCCGCCTTCTTTGTCGAAGTACTTGAGGAAGGCCATGTCGATCGACACTATGGAGACGGCCTCGTTCTTTTCCAATCTGGATTCCAACGTCTGATAAAAAACGCCGCGCAAGGACAAACCTGTGAGATTGTCACGTTTTGCTTTTTCGATCGCCAACTCAAGCTCTGCTTTGCGTTTTTCGGCTTGCCCTTTTTCATCAGTACCGAAATCGCGCTCAACAAGGCTCAAGGTCAACGCCTTCAATCTTTGTTCGCCTTCGGTCTCGCCAAGGAAAGCTCGGCGCCGCTCGAAAGACTCGATTTCTTTCTCTTGTTCCTCTCCGATCTCCGTGAAACCGGCGAAGTCTGCGGTCTTTTCGATGTTAATGGTCGATAGTCCGATCTCGCGGCCAGCTTGAGCCAAATCTTCCAAGACCGAATCAAGCAGATGTTGAGCATTCTCGCGATTCCCCAAATTGCGCGATAGATATTGCTTGATCGCAAGCTCGGCCGCTTTGCTGAAAGCTATCCTTTGCCAAGACACGGGATCACTATCCAAGGCGCCGGCATTGGTAAGCTCTTTGACGAAATCATCAAAATCCATCCCCGCCTCGCCGGCTTGCCCAAAAGAGGCTCCGATGGATCTTTGGAGATACTTGTCATACAAAGTGCGCGCGTCGATACTGCCGCCAGGCTGCCTGATCTTCTCGGCCAGACGGAAAAAGCGGCTCCTGATTTTGTTGAAATCATTGATGGTCTGGGCCTTTTCCTTCAGGATGGAGATGAAATACGTGGACTCGGGCATCTTTGGCTGCTTGAATTCAGCCATCCGTTTGTACGTCTCCGCGGCATCGGAGAACGAAAGCATGTCGACAGTCATCGGAGCCGGATCTTCACCTGGGCGGATTTCATCTACGGAAAGGGGCTTTTCACCGATGGCTAACTGGATACGCTTTGCGGTTTCGGCATCAATATCCTTCACGATCACCGAAAAATCGTTGCTGCCGATCCTATAGACGTTGAATTTGGATATGATCGCATCATCTCCTTGGGCGGAAAGCTCGGGATGGGATTCCTTGATTATCCTCTGGCACGTCTCATTGATCCGGGCTACCGCTATCTCCAGAGCTCTATCCCCAAGCTCGTGTTCGCCGGATTCGTTCAGTCGGTCGAGCTCCCCCATGTTTACCATCAGGATGTGGGTGCGTTGAAACTCCGGACCGAACTCGAGTGCCTTGGTCTTTGGGTTTTCCCGTTTTTGGCTTTCGAATATTTCCTTCAGATCCAAGCCAAGACGATCGCCTTTCCAAGCTCCGGTCGTGTCGTGCTGCCAGAGATAAAGGTCTTTTTCTAGGCGGATGTTGCTCGCTTCCAGCTCCAACAACTCGAGCTGTTCCGCAGCAGCACCTGAAGCGCGAGCCTGCTCCAATTCCGCTTCGACGGCTTTGAGCCTTTCGTCAAAAGTCCGTGCCGCGATGCGCATGCTTTCCGTCTCGGTGATGCGGAGTTTTTCCGCTGTCTCACGTGTTGGCATATTTGTGTATTTTAGACGCTTTAATCAAAAAAAAATAGAGGCCGTAAAACGAGAAGACCTCCGACATGAGTTGTTCGGAGGCCAGTGCACCGGAATAATCCGGACGAGTGCGTTTTGACGGTAGAGCGGCGTCAGAGACTGATGCCGAGATCGATCTCGCCGTTGAGCTGCGGGATGAGCATGACCGCGGTGCGTGCCGTGGCGTCATCCAACCTCAAGAGGTCGTGAGCCATCTTGAGCTCTCCGGAAAAACCGGAAGCGGTACGCAGCTGGTTGCCCAGCTCCGACAGCAACGTCGATGGGTCGACTCCGCAGGAGATACCCACCTTGTCGAGAAACGCTGACTTCGCCTGCTCTTGGATCGTCATAGTGCACCTCGTGAATGAACCTATCCGCAGGATTACACGTTTTACTCGTTATGTCAAGATATTCAGGCTATCTTGACGGTTCCTGGACCCAGGATCGCCTCGATTTGCTTGACGATTTCCTCGCTCCAGGCGATTTTTGCCGATGATTTGATGCGGCGCTGGCCATCCACGTCATCGATCAGGAAATAGACCTGATAGATGCCGACATGCTCATCAAAGACGCGACGCAGTTTGAGGATGACCGATTCCGGTAGAGTGGCGCGGACGTGCAGGGAGATGGAGCGGACTTCGTCCGGCGCACCGCGTACCTCGTACTTCGTATCTAGCACGTCGGGATTGGGGTTAGCCTCGGATGCCAGAGTTTCCGTCGTACGCGGTACGTCGTACGCGGCATGACTCTCCTCTCCCGCAATTTCGTCGATATTCTGTGGCGTAATCTCATAGGCCGTCTCTACCAGGACCTTCATCTGCCCATCCTTGTCTTGCGGACGGCCGGATACGACGAGGACACGGTCAACGTCCCAACTCGAGATAGTTTCATTCAAGACGCGCGGGAAGACTATGGCTTCACACTTCCCTGTCAGATCTTCGATTTCCGCAAACAGCATGTTCTCGTTGTTCTTGGTGCGGATCTTCTTGGCCTGCGTCACTACGCCAGCGATGCGGACTTTCTTCTCTTTCACGAAATCTCCGATATTGACGATGGGCGTCACTACGCCGGACAAACGAGCAGCGTACTCACGATATGGGTGTCCGGAGATATACAGGCCCAGGAGCTCTTTTTCCCACATCAGCATCTCGCGGCGGTCGGCTGGAGGCGCTGGTTTGAGTTGGAGAGAGGGCATGACTTTCGCCGATGAAGGCATGGCGAATAGGTTGTATTGGCCGGAAGTCGCTTCGCGTTCCTGGTTCTTATGGAATTCCAATAAGGTCTCGATATTGAACAAGAGCTGGTTGCGGTCGCCGAAACGGTCGAGCGCACCGGAACGGATCAACGATTCGAGCGATTTGCGGTTGATGATCCTACCCTTCAGACGCGACAGAAAATCCACCAGATCGGCGTACTGACCGTTATTTTTTCGTTCATGGATTATCTGATCCACGACATCAGCGCCCAGACCTTTAATGGCGACCAAGCCGAAACGGATGGTCGGTTTGACGCCCGGCGTAGGTCGTTGGACACTCTCTTTGACGACCGAAAAACCGGGATACGATTCGTTGACATCAGGCGGCAACACGACCATGCCCATGCGGCGACATTCTTCGACCTCGATGGTGATGCGATCGAGGTTGTTCGTATCGGAGTTCATCAATGCCGCCATGAAACATTCCGGCCAGTGGGCTTTCAGATATGCCGTCTGATAAGCGATGAGAGCGTAGCAAGCAGCATGTGATTTATTGAAACCGTAGGCAGCGAATTCCTCGAACTGCTGGAAAATAGCCTCTGCCGTATCGCGCGGTACGCTGTTCGCGACAGAACCATCCACGAATTTGACGCGCATCTCGGCCATGAGCTTGGCTATTTTCTTGCCCATGGCTTTGCGCAAAGTATCAGCCTGACCGCCCGTAAAGCCAGCCATGTCTTTTGACACTTGCATGACCTGTTCCTGATAGACGGGGATGCCGTAAGTATTGGCCAAGGCGTTCTTGAGCAATGGGTGCATGTACGAGATCTTTTCGCGCCCGTGTTTGCGCGCGATGAAAGAATCGATGAACTGCATCGGACCTGGACGGTAGAGCGCGACCATGGCGATGATATCTTCGATGACCGACGGTTTAAGCTCTTTGATGTAACGTTTCATGCCGTCGGATTCAAGCTGAAATACCCCGGTCGTCTCGCCTTTTCCCAGGAGATCGAAAGTCGTCGCATCATCCAAAGGCAACGAGTCGATATCGACAGTGACGCCGTGCACCGCCTCCATGATCTCCAGACATTCGCGGATGATGGTCAGGTTAGACAAACCCAGGAAGTCCATCTTAAGCAGACCCACGACCTCCACTGGATGCAGAGAGTATTGAATAACCTGTTCGACGTCACCGCCTTGAGCCTTCTGTAATGGCGCAAAGCCGACAAGAGGCGACGGCGCGATGACTATGCCGCAAGCGTGCTGCGAGGCGTGGCGCGCCGTGCCTTCAAGTTTGATGGCCAAATCAATCAGCTGATGCACACGCTGGTCGGCTTCATACATCGCCTTAAGTTCCGGGACCTCGACTATCGATTTGGCCAGCGGAATGTGGCGTCCTTGCACTGGCGGTGGGATTACTTTTGCGACTTGATCGACCTCCTGGAACGTCAGGCCAAGCACACGCCCGACGTCGCGTACCGCAGCACGTGCCGCCATGGTCCCGAAAGTGATGATGCCGGCCACACGATCCTGGCCGTATTTTTGCGTCACGTACTGTATGACGTCCTTGCGTTTGACGTCGTCGAAGTCCATGTCGATATCAGGCATGGAGATGCGGTCAGGGTTCAGGAAACGTTCGAACAGCAGGCCATAAGACAGCGGATCAAGGTTGGTGATCTTCAAAGAGTAAGCGACGATCGAACCTGCAGCCGAACCGCGTCCCGGTCCGACGATCACGCCGTTTTCTTTGGCCCAGTTGACGTAATCATGCACGATCAAGAAATATGCCGCAAAACCCATGCGCTCGATGGTCTCGAGTTCGAAATCTAGACGCTCGGATGCTTCGGCCGGAATGCTATCAGGATAGCGTTCCTTCAGACCCTCCTCGCAAAGTTTACGTAACTGCGAGTCCGGCGTCATGCCCTCCGGGACTTCGAAGACAGGTAGGTGATTCTTGCCCAGTTCGATGACGACATTGCAGCGGTCAGCGATACGACGCGTGTTGGCGATCGCTTCTGGAGTATCCGCGAACGCCTCGACCATGTCTTGCGGAGAAGTCATCGAATGATCGATGTTAGAGATGGTGTAACGATTATTGTCCGCGAGGAGTTTTCCGTCGTGGATGCATTGCAAAGCGTCCTGCGCCTCTGCATAGTCCGGATCGAGGTAGTGGACATCTTTAGTCGCGACCAGTGGTACTTCCAACTTCTGTGCCAGCTCGATCAGACGGAAGTTGATGTCGTTTTGCGTTGCCGACTCCGGATGATGGACGAGCTCGATGAAGAAATTATCCTTACCGAAGATGTCCACGTATTCGCGCACGAGCTCTTCGGCCTTATCCATGTCATGCGCTTGTGCCGCCTTGGGTATCTCCCCTTTCATGCAGCCGGAAAGGGCGATGAGCCCTTGGTGCATCTCGCGCAGGATGAATTTATCCATGCGCGGTTTGTAATAGAAACCTTCGAGGAACGAGGTGGAGACCAGCTTCAGCAGATTCTGATAGCCCTCATTCGTCTCGGCCAAAAGCGTGAGATGCGAGAAGTGGTCATCGATGCGTGCGCGTTTGTCCGTCAGCTTGTTCGGCGCGAGATAAGCCTCAACGCCGATGATCGGCTTGATTCCGGCTTTAGTCGCGGCTTCGTAGAATTCGATCGTACCGTAAAGAGCCGCATGATCGGTGATAGCGATGGCGTCATAACCCAGCTCTTTGGCTTTCGCGACGACCTCCGTCGCATCCCCTATCGCATCCAACAACGAATACATCGTGTGGACATGGAGATGGATGAAGGGAGACTTTTGGATTTCGGGCGCAGAGGCTGGTTGGTCTGACATATGTGATCAATTCCGCTGACGGGGCAAGCCCTGCGGGTTGAGTGGATTTGTGCCTATCTTAAACGGCGGGCACGGGAAGGGCAAATAGATCCCGGGTCTGTACCCGGGATGACTATAAAATGCACTAAAGACTGGTATTACATCACGCCCAATATCATGATCTCCGTGTTGCGAACCAGCTTCCAGCTACGAGGCCGGCGAAGGGGCTGACCAGAAGTAGGGCTAGACTCATGAGCGAGCTGCGGGAAAAATCATCGGTGTAGATGATTGGTGCGAGAGCGATGAGCAAGAGGACGACGACTGCTCCGGCCACGATGCCGCCGCGTAGGGCGTTATGTCTCAACGTCTTGAGGGTGTTATCGGAAATAAAAGCTTCGACTACGAAAAGCAGCGAGGCAATGGCGATCCATGCCGGGACTAACGGAGAAAACGAGCTGTCGATGGAATCGCTGAAGTCCGGGCGTACGGTCATGAGCGCGGGCAAGGCCAGACTGACCATGACCAAGAACAAGATGACATAACTTGAGAGTCCGAGGATGCTTGCGTATATGATGGGTAACGCGATGTCGGATGTCTTGAAATTCGGCTCAACGGGTTTTGGGATATCCATATCAAAGATCATCCTCATCGTCATCGTCCTCGTCCTCGTCAGTCTTCTTCTTGCGCGAAGACCGCTTAGCACGCCGTTCCTCTCGTTTATGGAACAGCCCTAAAAGGGATTTTCCGCCTTCGGCCAACATGCCGAGATAACTGACGGATGATTCAAGGCGTTCCCGGATGGCCATGACGGCCTTCTCCAAGCGGTTAAGCTTGTCGCGTGTCTCGGTGACGACGGCGTTGGCTTGATGCAGTATCTTGGCGATTTCATACAATCCCCAACAGACGAACACCGCCACCCAACCGGTCGCGATGGAGAGGACAAGGAAAAAAAGATCTTGCGTCGAATCAAGTGTCATATGCGTTCATTATAACACAAGACAGGCCTCGTGAGCCTGTCTAGAAGTGTGGAGTCTGGAGAAAAAGAGCGCTTCAGCCCTTGAGCCGTCGGATCAATGGCCAGGCAACGAAGTGACAGTTCAGTTCGGTGAGTTCGCCGAGCTTCAGCCACTTGATGTGCAAGATCTCTCCCGGGTCCGGTGTAGGCAATTCGTTTCCGAATGACGAGGCCGGCGCTCTGCCGAAAAACATGAGCACCAGTGAGTGCAGGTACTGATCGGTCCACTTAAAGTAAAAATCGTGCTCGCCGAAATACAATGGCGCTTGAGGCTCGATCGAGACCTCTAAGCCCAATTCTTCGCGGCACTCCCTCCTGACGCCGTCCAAATATGGCTCATGCGGTTCGATGCCGCCGCCCGGCAGCATCCAAACACCCGGCGAACATGCGGGCTCGACCATCAAGATGGTGTCCCCCGTGGGAATGAACGCGTAGCCCGACGGGCGCCACAGAATCGGCACGTCATCCGGCTTTTCATGCGGTTGGCCGCGTTCGTCGTGAAAAATCCTGACGTCGGTCTTGAATTCGAACATCGACACTCTCCTCGCGAAATGAACGAGAAGTACATAACACAAAACAGCGACACAAGCAAGAGCGGGACCCCGCCCCTGTTTTTTCAACCCCTCATCTCCGCTTTGAATTTTTCTTTCAGGTCGAGCGTGATTTTTTCCATCAAGGCATCAACTTCGGCTGATTCGAGCGTACGTTCGGGCGACGAGAAGGTGACGTGCATGGCAACAGACTTCTTGTCTGCCGGAAGATTCTCCCCGCGATAGGTATCGAACCATGCGACGTCTGTGACGAGCGGATTAATCGATAAAATCTCTCGCGCGATATCGTCATATTCAACACGGAAATCGACGACGACAGACAGGTCGCGTTTAGCTTCAGGGAAAGATGTCACGGGGCGATACGCCCTGATCTCGGCCGCTAATCCGACGATATCTTCGAACGGGATGTCGACCAGACCGATTGGTGATTCAAATTTGAAATTCTTGGCGACTTTCGGCGAAAGTTCGCCGACAGTAGCGACCAGCTTCTCTTTGACGAAAGCTTGGACTGAATGCCCCGGATGCCAAAAAGAATCGTTATCCAGACGCTTCCACGAGATGTCTTGGATGCCCATCTCGTCCAAAAGATGCTCGACGACCCCTTTTGCTGCACGCCACGGCTCGGGCATGCCGAGGAAGAGCATACCAATCTCCAACTGCTCATCGGGTAGGTCGGACCAGAACGAATCCGTACCGCGTGACGCCGGGTAATACACGTTCGCGACTTCGAATAGGCGCTGTTCTGGGAAACGCTCGGAATTCTCTGCAGCCGCCTGAAGCAACGAAGGCAACAAACTCGTACGCATCACCTCGTACTCTGCGGTCAACGGGTTCTGCACATGCAACATGCCCTTGGCGTCGTAATCAGCCTTCGCCAGCAGATCTTGGGAGACGAAAGAGTACGAATAGACTTCGGAAAGACCGGCGCCTTTCAGGATATCGCGTGAGCGTTTTTCCCAAATCAGTTCTGCGTCCATGGGTCTCGGCCGTAATCCGAACGGTATGATGCCTGGGATATTCGCATAGCCTTCGATGCGTGCGATCTCCTCGACTAGATCACGGCCAAGCTCGATATCATGATCGCGCCACCACGGAACTTCGGCTTTGATCGTCTTTCCTGTGACCTTTACCTTGAAACCTAAACGACGCAGGCGGTCGACCATTTCTGTTTTCGGTACTTTCACGCCGATAAGCGAGTCCACCTCATCGACAGTCGTCGAGAAAGAAAGTGGTTTGTACTTAGTCTGACCGACGTCAGCGGCGTCTCCTTCCAACTTGCCGCCAGCGAGCTCAAGGACGAGTTCAATGGTCCGCGCCATGGCGATAGGCGGCGCTTCAGTCGAGAGGCCTTTCTCGAAACGTAACTGCGCGTCGGATTGCAGGTTGATTTTACGAGCTCCGCGGCGGATGCACACCGGGTCAAATGCCGCGGCCTCGATGATTACATCAGTCGTATTCAAAGTGACGCCGGTCTGTTCGCCGCCCATGACTCCGGCGATGGCGATAGGCTTGGACTGATCGGCGATGAGCAGGATTGTGTCATCGAGTTCGTACGTCTTGCCATCCAAAGCCTGAATCTTCTCCCCCATCCGTGAAAGACGAATATCGATTCCGCCATCCAATGTCGCTGCATCGAAGATGTGAGTCGGTTGCGCCAACTCGAGCATGACGTAGTTCGAGATGTCCACAATGTTGTTTATCGGACGGAGACCGGCGGAAAGCAAACGACGCTTCAACCACCAAGGCGAAGGGCCGACTTTGACGCCGGTGATTTTTGCGGCCATGTAACGCGGACATTCTTTTTTGGCGGAGATTTTAACAGGCACCGCGTACCTCGTTCCGCGTACCTCGTACTTTGGCTTCTTCGGTTCTTTCCAGATGAATTCCCTGTCGAGGATTGCGGCGGCTTCACGAGCCATCCCGACCATACCCATGCAATCTACGCGGTTCGAAGTGACCTCTATGTCCATCCCGACGTCATCACTTCCACCGAGCACGTCAGCTAACGGCGTGCCGAGTTTCGGGATTTTGACTTTCGCCGCAGCGTCGTTCCACCCCAATTCAAAACCTAAATCCAAAATCATTCTGTCAGAATTCGGGAATGCTTCACCTAACCCTATTTCGGTCGAGGCGCAAATCATCCCTTCACTTTTTACGCCGCGGATCTCCGCTGGTTCGAGCACGATGGGCTCACCTTCTCCGTGCCAGCGTACCTTGGCCCCGATGAGCGCGACAGCGACATATTGGCCGAGTTCGAGGTTGGAACCGCCGCAGACGATAGAGAGCGGTTGCGGCTGGCCCACATCCACGGACACAAGTTTGAGTTTGTCGGCGTTCGGATGTTTATTCAGCTCCAAGATCTTTCCGATGACGATCTTTTCATCCAGTTCGGTGTTGAGTTTCAGTATTTTTTCGACGGCAGGACCGGAAAGCGAAACACGCCGCGCGAATTCCTCGGGAGTTTCCTTGAGTTTGACATATTCCTTGAGCCAGTCGTAAGAGACAAGAGTGTTCATAGATATTGGCGGAGTTAAAACTGCTTCAAGAACCTCAAATCGTTCTTGTAGAGGATGCGGATATCGTCGAGGTTGAGGCCGCCTTTCATCGAATAAGTGCGCTCGACTCCCCAACCGAAAGCGAAGCCTGAATACTTTTTGGGATCCACTCCCCCAGCCTTAAGTACGTTCGGGTGGACCATGCCGGCGCCACCTAATTCGAGCCAACCGCGCTTGCACATCTTGCATTTCTGTTTTTCGGCCGAGATGCCGGTGCCGCCGCAGACTCCGCAGGTGATATCGATCTCAAAAGACGGTTCGGTGAAGCGGAAGTGGTACGGCCGCAGACGTGTCTTGCGTTCCGGGCCGAAGAATTCTTGCGCGAAATAATCCAACACGCCGCGCAGATGGGCGATCGATACGCCCTTGTCGACATACAGCCCCTCAAACTGATGGAACATCGGAACATGTGTGGCGTCGATCTGACGGCGGTAGCATTTGGCGATATTGATCATGCGAACTGGGAATTCGCCACGTTCGAGTTCTCGCACTTGGGAATTTGAAGTGTGCGGCGTGAGCACCATCTTACCTTTCTTCGAGACCGGAGCATCCATAAAAAAGGTTTCCCATTCATCGCGTGCCGGATGGTCTTTGGGCATGTTCAAAGATTCGAAAGCATAAAAGTCCCAATCGACTTCGGGGTAGCGGGTGCGGACAAAGCCGATGCGCTCGAATATCTCGGTGATTTCGTTGATGGCCTTGGTCATGGGGTGCAGATGGCCTTCGGGCGGACGGTTGCCGGGTTCAGTGACATCTGCGCGTTCGGTTTCGGAGAGTTTGGAGTATTGTTCCTCTTCGAGCTGTTTGCGGCGTGAAGCCAGCATGATCTCGAGTTGGCGCTTGATGTCATTCGCCAAAGCACCGAGCTTAGGGCGTTCTTCGGCAGAGACACCGGAGAGCATCTTAAGCATGTCCGTCAGCCGGCCTTTGCGGCCGAGGTATCTGACCTCGGTTTCATCCAGGTCTGATGTCGTTTTTGCGACAGAGATGGCGTTCTCGGCTTCAAGGCGCAGAGCGTTCAGTTGGTCTTGCATAGAAGTGATATACAGATGAATGTAGCAAAATTGCGTAAAAAAATGAAGCGCCCGGGCTGTGATGCAGCCAGGGCGCGAGAGATGGAGCCGGGTACGATCGGATCAGCACCTCATACCGTGTTCAGGAGCGAGGGTGCTGGCTACGCAATGGGCGTATATGTAGAGCAGGGCGACGCCTAATGCGCCGCATGCGAGGAGGAATGGATACTCTGCAACCTGGACTATCCTATGTCGTTTCATCATCTCGATCTCGCCTCCTCTATGCAAGCAGCAAAGGCCTTCTGCAAGCCCGCTACAAAGGCGGGGGCGATGCCTTCCAGCCGCTCAAAACGAATGACTCCTGGCCAGCTGTGGTGCTTGTTGGCGGGGTTGAGTGAAAAGAGCAGTTCGCGGAACGGCAGGGAGTGCCCCATTTCTACCGCGATGGTCGTCGGCTTGCCTTGACCAGCGAAGAAACCGGTCTCCCAGCCACGTTCTTCGCTCGCCGTCCGGCTAGTGCAGACGCTGATACAGCCATCGCAAGTCGGCATGATCTCGTAAGCCTTCATTACGGTCTCTTCGCTCAATGGACGTTCAGCGTCCCACTGCTGTACATCCTCGAGCATGTCAACGACCGTGATGCCGTTGGAGGAGAAGGTGCTGCGGATTATCGAGAGGACTTCGCGCAAGGTCGGCGAAATCAATTCGATAGTCGATATGTGATATGAGAGCCAAACTTTCATCGGTTGTTATACCCCCACTTAACTAAATCAGACTATCTTTTCCTAGTCAATGCCTAGGATAATGCAAGACGTGCCAACCACCTTTAAACCTTTCTTTCGCGTCTCATCTTCATCCAGAAGCTCGGAGCGATTTCCCCGAGATCATCATAGCGGATGATCGACGGCCAGCCGGACGCGACATTCGAACTGTTCTCCGTGAACAGGGCTTCGTGGTACGGCAAAGCGATTCCGTCGCGGAGAGCCATGACCGTAGGCTTGCCGAGCGCCGCAAAGAATCCAGCGTCCCAACCGCGACCTTCGCTGGGCGAAGCGTCGTGATAGATGCAGACGCAGCCATCGCAAGAGGGCATCAGCTCGTACGCCCGACGAACCACCTCGGCCTTGGGCAAACGCGTCGCTTCCCAATTTTGGATATCCTGGATCATGGTCACGACAGTCATGCCGATGGCTGCGAAAGAACTGCGGATCAGTTCCAGACGCTTGCGCAGCTCCTCGATGTCAGCTCCGGTAAAACGGTACGCGAGCCAAATTTTCATGGTTCATCCTCCGGGACTGAATGAACCACTGAATTGTCCTTCTGTCAACGAGTAAGCCCTCCGAGGAGTATCGGAGGGCCAAGCTGTTGTCATGTACGAGGTGGTCTTGTCTGAAAGTTCATAGAATCACCCTACCACCTTCCGGCATAGGCTCCATGAGGCGATCCTTGCGGACAAAGAGAATAGTCTGGAACGGCAAAGCTGGTCCGCCGGGCTTGTTTTCGCAACACGCTTTGACAGCCATGCCTTGGTTGTACACATCGCAGAACCGAAGATCGTGCTCTAGGATCCGGCGCTTAAATGGCCACCAACCGACCGTACCGTGCAGACGCTCAATGACGCTCAACTGCGACGACTCCAACTTCGAAGGTCTAGGTTCTTTGAATGAGTCGGGGTTGAAAAGCCAAGGATCGAATGCCCAAGCCGCGTAACCGCTCGAGGTCTTTTCCCAGATGACCACGATACTCACCCGCTCAGCCTGATGCGAGAAGCTCTCGTCGGAAACCAAACCGCAGCTGAAGAAATCGCGGCTGCCGAGGATGGTGACCTGTTTGAAGCCTTCCTCGGCGAGGAGCGTTTCATCCGCGATGCTCTCAGCGTATGGCTTACAGAGCATGTCGCGTGCTCGCTTGCGCAGATCTCCACCGCCGAATTCCCAGGCTGAAAAAAGAGTTGCCTCGAGCATGAGTATCTTGGACTCTACGTCCTGGCAGTCGACATCGTTGATGCGATATGACTTGTCAGAAGCGACTCCTGAAGCGCGGAATTCGATGAGTCGCCCGTGTCCAGGCACGAGCAGGTAAAAACCGTCTCTCCTGGCATACATCTCCACGTCCGACCGATCCAAGAGTGAGGCAATAAGATAAAACATTGATTCATGCGCCTGGTCCTTGGGATAATGCACACGTTCCCCAAACTCGCGCATCAGAGCAACCCAGGACGCCTCATCTGACAGCCGCAGCTGGAAATTCGTGCGCAGTATCTTGCGCCAAGTATCAACGCCTGGCTGCTCTGCCTCGGATTGCTGAGCGATCCAGCGCGGAGGGTCGAAAACCGAGTACTTTTTCTCGAGCTTCCGACGGATGAATTCTTCGCGGTTACTGGGCTTCTTGGGGCGACGGTCTAGGCCGTCAATGCGGTATGTCATCAAGCCTTGCGACATCTCCCTTTCTCCTTGCCAAAAGAACGAGGGAATCTAATCGGAAAAAGAAGAGGGAGTCAACAATGAGCTCGGATATCAGTATGACGAGTAAGCCCTCCGAGGAGTATCGGAGGGCTGGAGTTCAGATGCTGGGACAAAGGAGAGGTTCACCGTCGGTGGGGTTGGGGTGCTTTAGAGACGAACGAGACGCGACGAGGATGAATTCCCTCGGTATCTCGCCGTCGGCGCTCACCGGAACCACGCACAGAGTGGTCACGTCGCGATGGAATTTCTGCAACATGAACTCAAGGGATCGACGGCGAAAGAGGAATCTCCTTTCGTGGCCATAGAGGAGCGAGTCAGCGGTGTGGTTTAGCATCGGAATCCGTTGGACCGCGTCGTCGTGAAACGATTCGGGCGTAAACTTGTCGCCGCTGAAAAGCTCGGCCACGATCTTCCCCTGGACGACCTGCCAGATTACGACCTTGTCGGTCCGCAGGACGCCGGGTCCCCAATGAAACTGGTCCTGGAACACGGTGCAGGCGACGGTCGAACGGTTGTACTCGACCTCCCAGGACTCGACCTGGCGCTGGATCGAGTCGTAGAAAGCATCGCAGACGAGCTTCCGCGCTTCGAGCCGCAACGGCGCGCCCTCAGTGTTCCAGGCTCGGAGAACCGCGGCTTCCAGGAGCGGACCGACGTATTTCGGCTCGAGCGTTGGCTTGCCTAGGGCGATCCGATCGAAGTAGCCGTCACTCCGCAGCAGGAACAGCGTGTCGGGATAGGAGCGCGGAACGACGTAGTAGGTCGGCTCCCCAACCTCGGCTTCGAAAATCTCGACCTTGGTCGGATCCAGGAGCGTAGCCAGCAGATGGCCGACACCGCGCCAGCCGGTAAGCCACTCTTCGGGCGGGAAAGCACCGTAGGTGTGCAGGAAGTGCGCCCAGGGGGTCTCTTCCATACACGCAGTGAACTTATCGAGCAGTCGCTTCCACGTATCGAAGTCAGGGACTTCTGAAACCTTCTGGCCCTTGAGCCAATGGAGCGGCTGTTCGAGGCCATACGTTGCCAGGCACTTGGCCTTGATGTACTTCACGCGACGGTTGTCCGCCTGTAGAGGTTTCACATTCTTGTGTCCGTCAACTGCTTGGACCATCTCTTTCATGCCTATCCCCTTTCCGAAGGTACGCGAGAATCTAAACGGAAAAAGACACTGGAGTCAATAATGTGAGTTTCAGATTCAAAAAAAGCGGACACTTTTTCCGCCTTTTTTAAATTTGACCGATAGAGAACTTCTTATGCCGCACTATTCTTCCAGTACATCGCTAGACAGGCCGAATTCGTCCTCCAATTTCTCGATTAGATCCTCGATTTCCAACAAACGCGTTTTCGCTGCAGCGATCTTGCTTTCGAATTTATTGATATACACTGCATGACCAGCGTCGTTTCCATATTCCTTCTGGTGAGAAGCTAGCTTTTCTTCATAATCCCCAATCTGTTCTTCGAGCTGCCTATTCTCGCCGAAAAGCGCGATATATTTGTCTTTTGCCGAATCGTAGTCCATTTCGGAGACGTCTTCAGTAACCACGAAACTCACGTCGCGCAATGCGTCTGTCAGATTCGAATCCTTGGTTTCTTCTGCGTATGCCTTGAGTGCTTTAAGATTGCCCTCGACGGTCGATTTCCCGAGTTCGCTCAAAACCTTTTTCCAGCTCTTCACGCTTGGTGGTTTTATGCCGTTGCTTTTGAAGTAAGCGAAAGTTTCGGAACCATTAAGTACGGTCTGCACATCTGCGGAGGACGTCTCCGGCGTCGCGCTTATGTCTGGACTAGCCATTTTTCGTTCATCCATATGATTCGATAGTGAATAATGATTTACGTTGATCGTCCTACATCCCCACCAATCCCCTTACCCCGCTCCAGATCGTGCCGCCGTAGCGGAACAGGTCGCGGGCGGTGATCAGGATTATGAGGGCGATGAGCAGGATGAAAACGACGTTGTGCATGCCGACTTCGAGCTTGCGGCTGATTGGCTTGCGGCGGATTTTTTCGATGGCGAGGAAGACGGCGCGACCTCCGTCGAGCGCCGGGATAGGCAAAAAGTTGATGACCGCAAGATTGAGTGACAGAATCGCGGCGAACTGCAACAGGACGACGATACCCTGACGTGCCGCCTGACCGGTCATGATGGCGATACCGACCGGGCCGGAAAGGTCTTGCGTGACTTTACGCTCGACGACCAAGTCCTTAAAAAGTCCGCCGAACGCGAAAACTACTTCTTTGGTCATAAAGGCGGTCACGATGACGGATTGGCGCATCGCCTGCCATGGTCCGAGCTTGACCGTACCCGCGTCCGCCAATCCTACGCCTATGCCGGAGTAACCCAATTCTTCGATCAGGCGAGGCTGGAGAGTATATTCTTTTTCGCCCTCAAAGGTCCTTACGCCCAGCTTAAATGCCCGATCGCCCTGGGATTTAATGATTTCACGCAGCTTGGCTTCATCCGGAATTGCTTGGTCGTCGAGTTTAAGCACCTGATCACCGAGCTTGAGGCCAGCTTCTTCGGCCGGCGAACCGGGCAATACGGCGGTGATGACGATGGCTTTGTCCGTGACTGTCGCGCCAGCCGGAACGTCATCTAAGGCCGCTGGCACACCGATAGTGAATACGATGAAGAAAAGCACTGCAGCCAGGATCCAGTTCATGCCGACGCCGGCTGCCATGACGATGAGGCGCTGCCAAATCGGTTTCGAGATGAGGGAATCTTTTTCGTTCTCGCCATCCGCTTCTTCGCCCTTCAGTTTGACGAAGCCGCCGAAGGGCAACCAGTTGAGCGACCAGATGGTGTTGTGATATTCGGTCTGGTCACGGGAGGTGACTTTTTTCCACCTCCCCTTCTCCTTGACCATGCCGATAGCCCGTGGCGGAAAGCCTAAACCGAATTCCGCGGCTTTTACGCCAAAGATACGCGCCGCCAAAAAATGCCCAAGCTCATGAATCAAGACGAGAACGGACAAGACGATGATAAAGATAAGTAGAGTCATGGATGAGAGGGTAGCGGAAATTCAATCGTCTGTCATTACCATGTTAGAATCCTTTTTTCGCAGTGTTCATCATTTCAATTTTTTGTCATTCCCGCGCAGGCGGGAATGACGGGGGAGGGCGATTGAATCATCAGAAATCTATTCCGAGCAGCAAGTGAGCACTCTTTAAAAATGTTATGTCGAGGCGTCGTTCCCTAGTTTTTTTACCCACCTCACAAACTCATCCCCCTTCTCCTCGAAGTTCTTCCAAAGTGAATAACTTGGCGAAGCCGTGGAAAGTAGGCAGGTCTTGCCTGGTTCGGTGTAGGCATATGCGAATTCCACAGCTTCCTGCATGTCGGACGTGCGCAATATCTCATACTCTCCGCCGAAGTCCTCAAGGGCTTTTGCGATGCGTTCTCCGGTATCCGGGAAAAGGACGACGTTACGGATACCTGAAGTCGCGACGGCCTTAGCCAGGCCTGAAAAGTCGTATCCGCGGTCTGTGCCACCGAGGAAGATTGTATCGACATCCTTTAGGGTCTGGATGGCAAAAATCGTCGGCTCTGGCGCGGTGGCGATCGCGTCGTCGTAGAATTTAATGCCCTTAAACTGGCCGATGAAGGTCAGACGATGCGGCAGGGGCTGGAATTCCTCGACTGCTCGGCGGATATCTTCATCGGAAACCCCGAGCAACCGCGCCACTGTCGCTGCACCACGGATATTCTCTTGGTTGTGTACTCCCTCCAACTTGATCCGCGAGGCGTCAAACGGAAAGGATTCGACGAACGGCACGAACTGCGGCGGAGCGACCTTGGCGAGAGCAGCTTTGGCCGCTATCACCTTGGCGAGAGCATCCAGCATGGGATAGGTCGGGTTATAAACGTAGAAATCACCTGCCGTAGCTTTGTCCAAGATCCTGGCTTTGGCTTCGAAATATGCCTCAAGACTTCCGTGGTGATCCAAATGTTCGTGGAAGATGCTGGTGATGACGGAGATGTGCGGCGAGTGCTCGATATCCTCAAGCTGGTAACTCGAAAGTTCCATGATAAAAATCTCTTCGGGATCGATTTCGTCGAGCAGGACGTCCAACGCCGGTTTTCCGATGTTGCCGATGAGGCGCGACTTGATACCGGCCTGCTGCAAGATGGCATAAATGAGCGACGAAGTGGTGCTTTTGCCTTTCGAGCCTGTTACGCCGATGACTTTATTGCGGATATTGCCGAAAAAAAGGTTGGTCGCAGTCGTATGCGGCGCGGTGATATCGCGGAGCGGGATGCCGGGCGTGCGGATGACGATATCGCAATCATTCTGCTTTGATAGATAATCCGGACCGTCGGCCTGGTCGGCAATCACGATTTGCGGGTCTTTGAGCTTGGCACGCAAAACCTTTTCGGTCGATTTCCCCTCTTTTCCGTAGCCGAGGATCAGAATTTTTTTTCCTTCAAGTTCTTCGAATCGCATAATCATGTTTCCAAATACAGCTTCCTGAACTCTTTAGGGAGCTTGTCCACGTCCTTAGCCCCGAGCAGTTCACGCTCCAGCTTGGCGAAGTTCGGGACTGTCTTTTCGACCTGGTAGGTAAAATATTCCATGATGACTTCGCCGTCGTAAGAGCCTGTGAGGTGGGCGCGGCGCATGGCAACTTTCATCTCTTCTGGTGCACCTACGCACTCGAACGGTTTGAAGTCTTCGAGACCGAGGAGCTGCTTGAAGAGCGGAAGCAATTCCTGCCTTGAGTACAGATCTTGTCCGAAGATCGAGATCAAATCAGACTTCGCGAGCCAGGCGGATAGCATGGCAAAGACGAACGCACATTTGGGACAGGCACAGCACCAATACGCTCCGCGTTCAGACACCGGCTGGGCAGAAGCGACGACAAAATTGCGGTTGCAACTCGAAAAGTCCTTGAAGTATCTTTTCTCTGCGGCAAAGCGCCTGACCACTTCGAACTCGGTCAAAGGACGCAAGAGCGAAAATGGTGTGACGCTCGGCGTAACGTATTGTTTTACATAGGCCTGCACCATCCTCTCGAACTCTTCTGACTTGCTCCATTGATGGTTGATGACGTTGCCGTAATATTCGACATTTCCCTCTTCGGCGCTCCGCTCATTGGAAAAAACTATCCAACGGTAATCGTATAGCAGGGCCGCCAAGACTCCGACGAAAGAATAGATCATGGAGATCGGTACGTGTCCGTTGTAGACTTCGTTATGCCTGGAGAGGTCGATCATTTTTTGGTCCAACTTGCGGTTGATCACCAAAGTCTCCAAGTCTGCAGCCTTAGCCATCTGTTGTTGAACAAATGATGTACCCAACGATATGAGCTTAAGTTCATATCCTCCCCGGCGTAACATCTCGAGACTCACGGCTGAATCCTTGCCTCCTCCGATGGGGACGAAGCAACGATCCTGCCTTAATAGTTCAACGGCGCCAGGAACGGCTAAATCAGATGACGGAAAATCCACCAAACCGCGATAGTCGATCTGGTTGCGGAAAAAGAATTCACCGAGTCCTTTAGTATAGACCGTGTTCCAGAATTCAGCCTGCTCCGACGACAAAAAATATCCGTCGATACGCATGCGTTTGGCGCAGTGCATCTTCCAATAGCTGACTCCTAGCGCCAAGTGCAATGACTGCAGAACCGACTGCTTCAGTGGTTCAGGGATAGCATGCCAGGCGTCGACATCAAAATCCGGCACGATTAATGATTCAGAAAAATCCATCTTATCCCCTGCTCCAAGTTCTACCGAATAACGGAAAGTAAAAATTCCGGCCGTCTCGTCGACGTGATAGGAGGTGAATACGAATTGATTTGCTTTGATCATAACTTCAGAACCCGGTCAGCCATTCGGCATGACCTTCCAGGCAATCCAACCTGATTTTCTGGGGTATGGCATCCAAATTAACCCCGGCCATGTAAGAATTCTGCCCGACTTCATATACCACGCCAGGCCGTATCACTTCAACCCGCTGATCATAGGAATCAGTCGGGTTGTCGGATGCGTTCAGACCAAGCTGATCCAACAAGACCCTGTGTCTGTCGAACAGCATGTTGCAGGAAGTGAGATTGTGGCTGGCGGAGGACCTAAATCTCACCAAGAAGCCGTTCGGTTCGAACCAGGTGCTCCAGGCCTTGCCGCTCCAAAAGATATCCAACGTACTCGTGGTCGAGGGCTGCCAAGAATCTTCGGCCACCTGCCAAGAGCCGGGCGTGACAATGTAGGAACCAAAGAACCGTTCTTTTGCGATCAGACTTAGGACAAGCAGAGAGAACAACGCGCCCGTCCAGAAAAATATCTTAAGCACCAACATACGTAGCCAAAAGCTCTTTCAGTTCTGCCGATCTGCGACCCAAGGTCTCGTCTGTCCGGGCTTCCACCACCAGACGAAGCAAGGGTTCGGTATTGGATGCGCGCACATTGAACCACCAGTCTTCTTGCGGACTTTTCTGATCCTTGAATTCCAGGCGTACGCCATCCAGCTCGGAAACAAAGGAAGCGTGAGATGCGTATTTCTCGTTCAAAGCCTTGATCGCCTCGGCCTTGGCGCTGATCTTGAAGTTGATTTCACCGCTGTTCTTGTAACGTCGTAACGGCTGGATGAGCTCGGATAGCGTCTTTCCGGAAGTGGCCATGCGGCGCAGCACCAAGAGCATCGCCAGATCGCTGCACTCGCAATTCCACAACTCGCGGAAATACATATGCATGGATATCTCACCGGCGAAGATCGCATCGGTCTCGCGCATCTGCTTTTTTATCAAAGCATGACCTACGCGGCTGAACTCGAATTCCCCACCCGCCTCCTTGACCGCCTCCTGTGCAGCCCAAGAAGCACGAATATCCATCAAGACTTTACCTCCGGGATGCTCTTTGAGCACTTCCTGTGCAAGGAAAGCCGTCATCAGATCACCCGGCACCGGCTCGCCCATTTCGTCGATGAAGCCGACACGGTCAGCGTCGCCGTCGAAAGACACGCCGAGGTGGCATTTCTCTTGCTTGACTTTGACGATAAGTTCGGCCAGATTCTCCTGCTTCAACGGATTGGCTTCGTGATTGGGGAAAGTCCCATCTGGGATGAAATACATAGGCAAAGCCTCGAGCCACGACAGACGTTCCAAGAGGCGAGGTAGGACGCTGCCCGCCATGCCGTTCCCGGCATCTAGCGCCACTTTGAACCGCGGCATGTCTGACGGAAGTTTCGCGGAGCGGATGACGAGCTCGATATATTTATCGAGCGAGCCAGGTTCATCGACGGCTGTGCCGGGATGATCGGCTTTTTTCTGTTCGCTACTTAGATACGCATCGCGCAATTCCTCCATCCCGTTCCCCTGACCGACAGGCAGACAATCTCCGTGGATGATCTTGAACCCGTTGTAGATACCCGGATTGTGCGAAGCTGTGACCATGATGCCTAGGTCATATGGTTCCAACGACTGGGCGAGGCCGGTCAGGCCGTAGAACATGGGGGTAGAACACAAACCGATACGCACGACGTCGATGCCTGACTCCGTGAGACCCTGAATCAGCATGCTCTCAAGTACAGGCGACGTGGTACGCATGTCACGTCCTACCAAAACACGTCTTGGTTTGAAATGGGCGGCGACGGCAAGCCCTAATTTTTTGGCGAAATCCGCATTCAACTCTTCGGGCGAAAGGCCGCGGATATCGTAGGCTTTGAAGACTTTTGACAGATCCTTGCTCATAGCTGGACTTATGCTCATATTTTCGCTATATTTTATGAGTTAAATCATAACATCATTACTTATTAAGCGCTAAAAAATATGTACATGTGGATTTTAATCGTCCTCGCCGCTGTCGTAGTCTGGGTTATTTTCACCTATAACGGCCTGATTACGCTGAAGAACAGGACAGATGAGGCCTGGTCAGATATCGATGTCCAGCTGAAACGCCGCTATGACCTGATCCCTAATTTGGTCGAAACGGTCAAAGGTTACGCCGCACATGAGTCAGGCACGTTCGAAAAGGTAGTGCAGGCACGCAATGCGGCCATGAGCGCACAGGGCGTAGAGAACAAAGCAGCCGCTGAAAACGCTTTGTCGCAGACGCTGAAAAGCATCTTCGCGCTGTCAGAGGCTTATCCGGAGCTGAAAGCCAACCAGAACTTCCTGCAGCTGCAGAACGACCTGACCGACACAGAAGATAAGATCCAGGCTTCACGCCGCTTCTACAACGGCAATGTTCGCGATTTCAACACCAAGCTCCAGGTCTTCCCGACCAACATGATCGGTAACGTACTAGGCTTCAAGAAATACGCGTTCTTCGAGATCGCCGAAGCAGAAAAAGCAGCTCCTCAAGTCAAATTCTAACGAAAATCGTACTGCGTACTTCGTACCGCGTACCAAAGTCTGCCGTATAAGCGCACGAAGTACGCAGTACGAGGTACGAACACCATGTACTCCCAAATAGACAGCAACCGGCGGAAATCCTGGCTCCTGATTTTCGTCTTCATCGGTCTCCTGGCATTCGCCGGCTGGGTTTACGGTTATATAGTCACCGACTACGGCGCGAGCGGATTGATCATCGCCCTAACCGTCTCGATCGTCATGACGCTCGTCTCTTGGTTCGCGGGAGACAAGATAGCGCTTTCATCCAGCGGCGCCACGGAACTGACGGATCGCGCACAATTCCCCACGCTGTGGAACGTCGTCGAGAACCTGGCGATAACCGCCGGAACACCCAAGCCACGCATTTTCATCATCGAGGATGATTCTCCGAATGCTTTCGCCACGGGACGCGACCCGGAGCATGCTTCTATCGCAGTGACCACGGGATTATTGCTGCGTCTCGAACGGACGGAGCTGGAAGGCGTGCTCTCGCATGAACTTAGCCACATAAAAAATTACGACATACGGGTGATGATGCTGGCCGTCGTTCTGGTCGGAACACTGACCTTGATCGGCGACAAGTTCTTGCGCTTCGGGTTTGGAGGCAGACGACGTAAAGAAGGTGGCGGGATCCTGATGCTGCTCGGAATCGCGTTCCTCATCCTCTCTCCCCTCATCGGTGAACTGATGAAACTCGCCATATCGCGTCGGCGCGAATACCTGGCGGATGCTTCCGGCGCGTTGCTCACCCGTTATCCCGAAGGGCTGGCGAACGCGCTGGAGAAAATCCGCGATGCGGCCATCCCCATGACACGTACCTCGGTCGCGACCAACCATTTGTGGATCTCCGAGCCATCCGGCGGTGCGCGCGCGAAAATCGCCGGCCTGTTCTCGACGCACCCGCCGCTCGACGATCGGATCGTGCGTCTGCGCAAGATGATAGATAACCTCTGAAATCAATCTTCAGTATGCTTCTCCCCGAACTCTTCGACCGCTTCACCACGCATCTCAAGGAATCGCTGCAAAAAGCGCTGGCTTTTGCGATAACCAACGGGCGCGACCAGCTTGAACCGGGCGACGTGCTGGTAGGGTTGCTGCTGGAGAAGGGTTCAATCGCCGCCGAAGTACTCAACAAGTCCAACATCAAGACGGAAAAAGCCAAAAACATCTTCTGCGGCAAGCCGTCGAAAAAATCAAATATCGCGACGCCAGACCTGTCTCCAGCGGTCAAACGACTACTCGAAAAATGCGTCCTGACGGCCCACCTGAACGAACATAAATACGTCGGCACCGAGCATCTGCTGCACGCCCTGCTCGAAAGCAATTTCACGGAAGTCATGTCGTTCCTCGAAGCTTCGGGAGCGGATGTCCGTGCACTCAAAGACCGCGTCAACGACGTATTGAGGTCATCCTCCCGTTTTCCGGAACTGCTGCCGCAGGACGAACATGAGACGCCCGACATGCGCCAGGATTTTCCGAGACCGGATGCGCCGCGTCAATCCAAATCCTCGGCTTTAGACTCATTCACACGCGACCTGACGCAGCATGAGAATACCGAAAAGCTCGATCCGCTCGTAGGCCGCGATCGTGAACTGGATAGAGTCATCCAAATACTTTGCCGACGAACCAAGAACAACCCCGTACTACTCGGCGATCCCGGCGTCGGTAAAACAGCCATCGTCGAGGGGTTGGCACAACGACTGGCACTTGGAGATATACCCGACGCTCTGCATGGTAAACGCTTATTGTCTCTTGATTTGGCGTTAACAGTCGCAGGGACGATGTACCGCGGCGAGTTCGAAGCCAGGCTGAAACAGATTCTGGACGAAGCCAAGAACGATAAGGACGTCATACTTTTCATCGATGAAATCCATAATATCGTTGGTGCCGGTTCGACCACCGGATCCCTTGATGCAGCCAACATGCTCAAGCCCGCGTTAGCGCGCGGAGAGATCCGCTGCATCGGAGCGACCACGTGGGCTGAATACAAAAAGCACTTCGAACCTGATGCTGCACTGGAAAGACGCTTCCAACCTATCGCCGTTGAGGAGCCGGACGCCGAACAGACGCTCGGCATCCTTCAGGGCCTGCAGAAACAGTACGCCAACTACCATAACGTCAGATATTCCGTCGAGGCATTGCGTGAAGCGGTCAGACTATCTGAACGCTACATGACGGATCGCCTTTTCCCCGACAAAGCTATCGACCTGATGGATGAGGCTGCGGCGCATGTCGTTTCACGCCGTAAGTCGAGCGAACACATGGAACGCCTGCGCTCACTCGAAGTCGCCATTGACGCAATGCAAGAGAACAAGGCTGAAGCCGTGGCAAAGGGCAACCTGGAGGAAGCCGAAAAGAACGCTACGCAAGCCGAGCGCTTGCGTGCCGACCTGCATAACCTGCACCTCGGGTATGAAAAACAAAGGGAAAAAGATGTCCCCACCGTAGGGCCAGAAGACGTGGCGCGCGTGGTAGCTACGGCGACTGGCGTACCGCTCTCTACCATCATGGCAAGCGAAAGAGAGAAACTGGCATTGCTGGAGACTAAACTCAAGGAGTTCATCGTGGGTCAGGATAAAGCGCTTCAGGACATCGCACAGGTCATACTGCGCTCACGGCTTGGCCTCAATTCCCCTGCCCGCCCGAAATCAGCGTTGCTTTTGGCCGGACCATCGGGCACAGGAAAAACCGAAAGCGCACGACAACTCGCCAAGCTGATTTTCGGACGCGAAGACGCGTTGATCAAGATCGACATGACGGAGTTTTCGGAAGGCCACTCATTGTCCAAACTCATGGGTGCGCCGGCCGGCTATGTAGGTTATCGGGACGCGAACAAACTGACCGACTCGATCAAGAAGCGTCCGCATTCGGTCGTACTGTTCGATGAATTCGAGAAAGCCCATCCTGATGTCCAGAACGTCCTATTGCAGCTCTTGGAGGACGGGAAGCTGACGGATTCGACGGGCAGGCCAGTGACGTTCCGTCACGCCTACATCGTACTCACGACTAATCTAGGGACGAATAAACTGACGCAAAAAGGCTTGGGTTTTTCGGCGGACGGCGATGATTTCGAAAAAACGGTCCGCGACGAACTCCGTGCCATGTTGCGGCCGGAGTTGTTGAACCGTTTGGATGCGATTGCCGTATTCAAGCCATTGGGGCGCGAAGACCTCAAGCGCATACTGAAGCGCGAACTCGACAGCGTCCTCGCCCGCGTCACCGAAGCACAACAGATTGCCTGTTCGATGGGCGATGACGTGGTCGAATGGCTATTGGATCGACCTATGCCCCAAGAAGAAGGTGCGCGAGCCATCCGGCACGTCATCGACCGTGAGCTAGCTTCGCTCATCAGCAAGGTGATAACTGAAAACCGCAGCAAGAATAAAATCGTGATAAAAATGACGAAGAACGGCCCCAAGGTCACCTGAACCCCGGGTAATCACGCTATCGGTACTTCGAACCAAAAAACGCTGCCCTCACCTTCCTTACTGCGGAAACCCATCTTTCCTTGGTGCTGCGTGATGAAATTTTTCGACATATACAGATCCAAGCCGAAGGAGTCCGGTTGCATCACGGATGCGTTCGATGCCCTGAAGAAACGTTCGAAGATATTCTTCTGCTCTGCTGCGGGTATGCCGATACCGCTGTCCCTCACCTCGAAACGGATAGCGTCGCCTTTCTGCGAAAGTTTGATGTCGATCGAACCGCCTTTTTTAGTATAGATAATCGCGTTTTCCGTAAGTTTGGAGACCACGAACTGCAGTTTCTCCAAATCGCCTTTTACCTTAGGCAGACCTTTGGCCGGGATGGCAAAGTCGAATTTGATCCTCTTGGCAGCCGCTTTCTCCACGGAATCTTCCATCACCCCCCTCACAAGATCCTCAAGCTCGACAGTTTCTGCCCTCAAGAGCACGCGACCCTCTTCGATGTCGATCGCCGTCAGCAGATCATTGAGACGGCTACTGACCCTCCCGCTCGCCTCATAGGTCATGCGCATGAATTTTTCTTGAGCTTTGGTCAACTTGCCGAGGTTCCCGCTTAACAGCGCTTCCAGGTTCCATACGATGGTGGCGACCGGCGTCCTTAGCTGATGCGATATTATGCCCAAGAATTTGCCGCGCAGTTCACTAAGCTGGGCTATGTGCAGCTCCACCTCCTTCTTCCTGGTCACATCTTGAGCCGTACCGCGCAAGCCCCAGATTTTTCCCTTGTCGTCGACCTTAGCTTCACCTCTGGCTATGATCCATCTCGTCGCCGTAGTCGGCTTCTGTATCTCCAGATCGAGCTCATACGGCTCACCAGCTTGCATGGCCAGCTTGACCGCAGCATCCAGACGCTTCGCGCTTTCCGGCGTATAGACCTTGAGGTGCTCCTGATAATTCGGCGTCGGTTTCTTCGGATCGAAACCGAAGACTTCGTAATACTCGTCAGACCACCAGATCACATCCTTGACCGCATCCCAATCCCAATTGCCTATGCGGGCGATCTTCTGGGCTTCCCGCAAGTGTCGCTCGCTCCTCCGCAAGGCTTCATCCAATTTCTTGCGCTCCGTTATGTCGATGCCGAAAGAGATCGTCAACAGCGTCTTGTCAGGTGTAGCTAGGGTGCTATTTTGCCAGGCAATAAGACGCTCTTCTCCCGCCTTCGTCAGGATCGGATTCTCAAATTCCCTCGGCATCGTGTCTTTTTGTTGCTGATACTTGTGAAAAATATCCCAGACGCTCGGATAGCGTTCCTTGGGAACGATCCTCTCGAACCACTTAGTTCCTTTCAGTTCCTCAAAAGTATAGCCAGTCACCTTTTCCGCAGCCTCGTTGAACAGCACGACTTGCCCGGAAGCATCCAGCCCGACGATCATCACATTGGCCGATGCGATGAGGTTGCGCAGATATTCATGGGTATTGCGCAGCTCAAGCTCCATGCGCTTACGCTCCGTGATGTCCGTGGCGACGCTCAATAAGAGCTCTTCATCCCCTAGCATGATCGGTTCCATGGATAGCATGACCGTGACGATCTCACCGTTGGGTCTTCGCAGGTCGGCTTCGACGTCGCGGACAAAACCCTTTTCCTTGATCGCTTTGATGACCTTCTTCCGCTGTTCCGGATCCGCCCATATCTTCAGCTCTGCCGTGGTATGGCCAACGCACTCTCCATGCCCATAACCGATCACACGGCAGTAGGCGTCGTTGATCTCGATGATTCGCCCTTCGGCCGGAGTGGTGATAGCCATCAGATTTGGGGACGAATAAAAAGCCTTCGCGAACTTCTCTTCGCTGTTCCTGATCTTTTGGTCCCCGAATTTCTTTGCCTGGCCGACCCTTAGCGACTTTATGCCATAGGAAATGTCATATGACAGCTCGGTCAAGAGATCGATCTCCTCACGGTTGAAGGCGTTCGGTTCAGAGGAATACAGACAGAAAGCGCCGGCCACGCTTGAATCGACCGACAGAGGAAGGGCGATTACGGACGCGTAACCCCGTTTTTTTGCGGTCTTACGCCAAAATGCGAAGGTCGGGTCGGCCACAGCATCCTGGATCGCGACCAGCTCGCCGGTGCGGATCGCCATGCCCTCGGGTCCATAGCCTTTTTCCGTGACATCCCAAGAAAGTGACGCAAGTGCGGCCTGTTCCTCGCGACTGAATCCAGCCTGAGCGACTGGGCGGATGCTCTTGCGTTTGTCGTGCTCGGCGAACCCGATCCAGGCGGAACGGTATCCACCTTCTTTGACGACGAGATCGCAGATCTTCCGCAGTAGCTCGCTCTCTTCGACGGCATACACCATCGCCTGGTTGCATCCGCTAAGCACCTTCAACATCCTGTTCAGTCGCTTGAGTTCGTTTTCGTTATGCTGGACGTCCGAATATGGTTCGTTGATGGCAGAGATGAATATGGCTTTGTAGATCAGATAAAAAGCCAGCGCCTTGTACACATGACCCAACATGTTGAACGTGTCATATGCACTGATATACAGGGTAAAAGCAAGCTCGCCGAATATGCTTAAGATGAAGGCCTGCATGCAAAAGACCAAAGCCCTGCTCTTCGTCTGCACGTAACGGAAATAGAATGCGATGAGCGCCAAAATCAGCAGGACGATTATGTCGTATTCCAAAAATATCTTGAGCGGGGTGAGTCCGAGCCCTTCGACGAACAAGGCCGGCAGCTGCTCCTGATAGATTATGATGGCTAGGGACAGGAAGACCGACGTGAAAAGCGACAGGGCCAACAGAAGACTCCGCGGTATTTTTTTCTCCGACAGATTCGCGGGGACAAACGCCGCTACCAGAAAAGCTGTGGCGAAAAACAATCGAGCCGTGATCCAGAACTGGATTCCGCTGTTGGTCGAGCCGGGGGAAATGATGCCGGGCATGCCGGGGAAACTCATGACATGCATGAAATCGAGGATACCTATCCCAAGCAACATGACGCCGATGAAAAGCGTGAAGCTGTTTTTCGTCTGCTTATACGTGAACCATCCGACGCTGAAAATCGATATCGAGACTATGATGCTCAAGAATTCGGAGATGTTATGGAAAAGAAGATACGCCGAGGAGCCCAGGACGAAATACAGTTGATCGCGAAAAATGTCCACCACAGCGAACAACAGAGCGGCCGCCAGAGTCGTGAATATGAGTTGATAGAGCGGAAAATTCTTCAGGAGACTCTTCTTGGTCAGATTCTCCATATTTTTGTCATCAGTATGACACAATACAGGCAATTCAAGAAGTAAGGCGAGGTCGAGAAGCGCACAGGCAGGGATTGCGACTACCTGTGAGAACGGGTGCGGATAAGTCATGCAAAAAAAGCGCAATTCCAGTATAATAATGTCATGCCAAGCGTGACCGATCTAAACCGCTATCATACGGACGCAGAAAAATTCGTCCGGCAAGCGGATAGCATCATCGAACAATACGGGGCACGCGGCGGCCGACGCGGAGATCCGGCTAAGCTTAAGAGCGAACTTCAAACCCTGGCTCGCGAAGTCCAAAGCCAAACGAACATCAATCGTGAAAATTTGGAGTTCGGCGAGCTGAACGACATTTTCGGCGCTTTGATAAGCAAGAGCGAAACCAAGCAGGGACCTGTTTTTTTTGCGCTAAAAAAATATACCGAATGGAAGAACGCACGCAACAAGAAACTGGAACAACGCGTTCAGGATCAGGAGGAGGCAGAACGCCTGGAAGCCGCAGGTATAGCCGACAAAGAAAAAAAAGCCAAAGCGGAGAAGGCGAAAAAAGCTGCAGAGGCAAAAGCCGCACAGGCGCCCAAGACCATCGAAGACAAGACAGTCGGGATAAAACCGACAGAGCAAGAAACGGAAGAAGCCGAAGAAGAAGAGAAAGAAAAAACAACAGAAGTTCAGGAAGAAGAAACGGAAACAGAACCCGAATCCGCCGTCTCACGGGAGCAGACAGCGCGCGCGGGAGCTGCGTCAGTCAAGTCTGTTGCCGCACCGACGCCAGTTGCGGCTTCTGCAGCAGCTGTCACTGCCGCAGCGGTTGCCGTGCCGGTGATGGGAGCGACGGCCGGCGCAGTGGCTGCGGCGGTCCCTTCGCGACAACAAGCTCCCCAGGTATCTACACAGACCGCGACCACAGGTAAGGCCGAAAGACGCGCCTCAACGTCGGGGGAAGTGACAGCAAAGACCGAAGCAACGGCAGTTTCGTCAGACGTGGGCGAGGTCGTGGTTACGGCGCGAGCCGAAAAAAAAGAGACGCCTCCGGCGACCGGCTCGGTCGAAGTGAAAGCCGAGGCGCAGACCCAGAGAGCTGCCCAACCGATCGGCGGACAAATCAGCGTTTCGGCGCAAAGCAAAGTCGAGCGCGCTGCGGCTGGCCGTGGCATTTCTGCGGGAGCGGAGGCCATGATTTTCGCTACGCCGGCTCAAGCTGCTGCGATTTACGCCAGCATCGCCACTCCGGTGCAGAACCAAGTCAGCCAACTCGAAGGCTACATCAAGGGCACGAACCGTAATTTCAACCCCAAACAGTTCAATTCCGAGATCAAATCCGCAAGCAACCAATTGAACCAGCTGCAAAACAACATCAAATCGATGCCGGCGGCGCAAAAGAAAACCGCTGAATATAAAAACTTGACACAGCAGGTCGGAGCAGCAAGCACCCAACTCAACAATTTCAATGCATTACCTCAAGTCAGGAACATAGAAAAAGACGCAAGTCCGGAGGCGTTGCGTGGAGTAGCACCTGCACTTCCGGCCTTGAATCAAGCGATTGGCGCGCCTGCAGCCGGTGGAGCCGTATCTGCACCCGCTTCCCAACCCGCCGCATCCGGCGCTGCCGCAGCCTTGGGCGAGATCGGCAAGGGCATGGAAGCGGCCAAGCAGGCTTTGCAGGAAGAACGGAACCGCTTGGCCACCGGAGGAGGAGAAGCGCCGGAAGCGACAGGTGAAGCACCGAAGCTACCGAGTGGGGTCGCAATAAAACGACAGCCTTTGCGCATGCCCAACATCGAGCCGACGCGGCAGGCGGGGCTGGCAGGCGCGCCATCGTCGCGAGCAGCTTTGAGCGGCGACACACCGATAACCGATCAGAGCCTCGGCCTTGGGGATGAGCCGCGTGCTTCAGTCATCGAACTCCCCTCTCGATCGACTGCTGAAGGTCAGGTCATGCACGCCGGATCGCCGATGTTCGGAGGAGCGGAAGAAGAAGAGGAAGATTTGGCAGGCGGAGGCATGATGGTGGCGGATGCCATGGAGCTTCAGCGAGCAAAAGCCCAGGCGCGCAGGATGCAAGCGGCATCACAGTCATTTATGTCTGGTGCGGCCGTGGGCGGAGGCCTCGAGGCCATGCCTGGTGAAGAAGAATCCTACGACGTCGATCTCGGCGGGCTTGGAGACGAGGAGGACGAAGAAGCCGAACCTGGGGAAGAGCCGGCTTCAGGCGCGCAAGGCGCCGTGGACAGGGCGATGCAGATGGCAAAGGACAAGGTGATGGATAAGGCTAAACAAAAGGTCCAGGACGAGGTCGTCAAACAACTCGAAAAAGCCGGTATGAAGGTCGCCGCAAAAACAACAGGGGCGACAGCGCGTGTCGGTATCGAATCAGCAGAAGCAGGAACAGCGCCTGAATCTGTCGGCATCACTTTATTGCTCCTCATCTTGCAGCTGAATGTCCAGCTGGTGCTCAAGTACATCTTCAAGTCATTCGGCACTGTCGCCCAGGGTTTCGGCGTGGATAAGTCACCGGGCGCGGAAGTGATGGGAAATGCCGGGTTCGCTTCCGAGGCGGAAAAAACCGAAGGCTGCCTGCGCGGTTTCGTCGAGCAATCTTTCATCGAAGATGTCCTGACGATTTTCCTCGACTGCCTGATGTGCGTAAATTTCCTGTTCATGCCGCCTTTCTGCATCTGCACGATAATCCTCATCGTGATAATCGCAGGTATCGGTGCAGTCGGTTCGGTGGTCGGCTTGGATAAGATAATCAGCTCCATCAGCAGTTTGTTCTGACGACGGGGAATCACTATCAATCATCATTCAATCCGGCTATAATAGTTAAATCTATGACGGACAGGAACAAAAAAATACTTTTCGCGGTCTTCTTCATCATCTTCTCCATCGGCATGGGTTACGGCATGTACTATCTGTTCTTCAGGCTTGGAACAGCACCGACGACGCCGACGACTCCGACAGAACTGACAGGCGGTTTGCCGTCAGCAGGCACGGGCGGACCGACCCCAGGAGCAACGACCACGCAACCAGGTGAACTACCGACGACTCCGGGGGCGGCTGGGGGAGAAGGCGCCATCGGCGCCCTGCCGGAAGCCTCGACTAAACTCCGTCTCCTGCATGATGGCGTCACGCAATCTGTCACGACAAGGCCCGACGGTTCGGGCGCGAGATTCTACAATCCGGAAGACGGGAGATTCTACAAGGTCGGAGCCGACGGAAGCGTGACGCTTCTGGGCGACAAGCAATATTTCAATGTAGAGAACGTGAATTGGGGGAATACCAAAGACGAAATGGTGGTGGAATTCCCTGATGGCACCAACTATTACTACAATTTCGAAGAGAAAAAACAGGTCGTCTTACCCAAGCACTGGGAGGAGTTCGAATTCGCCCCGAATGACAGCAAACTCGAATCGAAAAGCATGGGAGTCGATGCGGACAACCGCTTTCTGATTACGGCTAACCCGGATGGTACAGAGGCGCGCGCCCTTGAACCGCTAGGGAACAATGCTGACTCGGCCTTCCTTTCGTGGGCTCCACACGGACAGATCATCGCTTACACCGATCGCGGGCAAGTCCAGGCAGAAAACCAGCAAGAAGTGATTTTCGTGGGACAGAACCATGAAAACTTCAAATCCATCTATACGGTGGGACGTGGATTCCTGCCCAACTGGTCCCCCACCGGCAAGCAGATCATGTACAGCGTTTTCGGCAACGAGAGCAACAACAAGCCGACTCTGTGGGTGATTTCTGGCGAGCCGAACACCTTGGGGGCGAACCGACGCGCCATCCAACTGAACACGTGGGCGGACAAGTGTGCCTGGTCCGACGACCAAACGGTCTATTGCGCGGTGCCGCAGGATCTTCCGTTCAACGCGGCCTTATCGCGTAAAGAATTCGAGACATTGCCGGACGACGTGTACCGCATCAGCGTCAATACAGGCGTCGCGACGAAGTTGATGCTGCCTGACTTGACCCATGCCATCGGTAACCCGGTAATCACGGATGACGGCGGTCAGATGATTTTTTCCGACGTAGCGACGGGAAAACTGTTCAGCTACGATCTCAAATAAAGACATGAACAAGCAAAGGATCTTCATCGTCATCTGCTTTGTCCTGGCCTTCTCGGCAATGACGGGATGGCTTTTATATAGTGCGTACAAATCCAGTACGACGCAGTTCATGGCCGGATCACCTCCTCTCGACATCATGAACCTGGCTATTCCGCAGACGATAAGCCTGTCCAGCATGCGGCCGCCGGCCGTCCAGTTGACAGATCACATGCGCTTCGGTGGCCCGGAAGCCGCGGGCACCGTCATCCTCTTCGGGAGCTACTCTTGCGAAGAATGCAAAAAGATCGAGAAATCGATCACCGACGTCGTGCCTAAATACGGCGGCAAAGTCCGTTATGTGTGGCGCGATTTGCCTGATGAAAAAGCGAAATATGATTCGGAGGCCGCACTTTACGCCTTCTGTGCCGGCATCCAAGGCAAATTCTGGGAAGTCCATGACGCCCTCATGGCGGAACAGCGCGTCACGAGCCTATCCTTCGATTACCTGACGGCTTCACTGAAAATGGACAGGACACAGATCGCCACCTGCATGCGCGAACAGAAGTTCGTCGATGAGATAAAGACGAATGCGGACTTGGCGCGTTCTGATGGTGTCACTACGACGCCGGTGTTCTTCATCGGCACAGATGCCTACGCAAGCTACCTTCCCCCGAACGATTTGGACAAGAAGATAAAGGAGTTCATGGGATCTTGATATGCGGAATATCCGGCAACTGGTTTCGGCAGCTGTCCTGGCCACTTATGCGGGGATATTTTTGATCATCAGCCCGGTTTTTGCCATAAGCGAGCAGGAGTGTAAAGATTTAGGCGGAAGCTGCAACAGGATCAGCGAGAGCTGCGAGCAAGGCTTTGGCTTCTCCGGTCTGTGCATAGGCCTGGCGATCAATAGCGCCTGCTGCGTACCTAATCAGGACACGATCAAGGATCCGACCAAATGGGATGAGGCATTGTGCAAAAGGAACGGCGGCATCTGCGCAGGTGTCTGCATCGAATCTATCGCAGGCAAAGAGATCGGAGCCTGCGTCGGCAATACTCCCCTTAGGAATAAATGTTGCGGGATCGACAAGGTACCCGGCATGAAGAGTGAAATAACCTGCCCCGAGACGCCTCCTCAAGCCGAGCCGACCATAACTCCGAAACTCGGCGTACCGATACCCGGGCTGACTTTTTCTACCGGAATAATGCCGATCGACGGCAAGATAAACCTGCCTTTTTTGAGCCAATACATCAGTGCGATGTATAACTACGTCATCGCCCTGTCACTCATCGCAGCTTCCATCGTCATCGTGTACGGCGGCTTCCTGTACATACTAGGCGCGACATCAAAAAGCATAAGCTCGGGCAAAGAAAAAATCGCCGGAGCGATCATCGGCTTGATCCTCGTCTTCTCCGTCATGACCATCCTGAAGTTCGCTAATCCAGCAACAACGACATTAAAAGTCCTGTCGGTCAAAGTCGTCGATAAGCAAGACGCCATCTGTTCGCCGGAAGCTGAATTCGAACGCGTCGCCAAATCATCTCAAGCCCAACCCAGCGAACAGATCGAGACTGTGGACATCATCGAGACTCCTGGCGGACAAGTCGTGACTTCGACAGTAGCGACGAAACCTGACGTCATAGGCGCACCCTCCGCTCCCGGAGAACAGCCGCAAGGAACCGTCGTTCCAGGTGGCCTAGTGACTGACGAAAGAGGCAACTTGATTGCCCAGGGTCAATGCCCCGAAGACATGGTCGCGATCCCGTATAGCGCTGATTACGAAGCAAAAACAAAAGAAAACGTCCAATCGTTCTGTATCGACAGGTACGAAGCGCCGAACAAGCAGGGCGCCGTTCCGCTGAACGGGGTATCTGAATTCGAAGCCGACTGGTATTGCGCGGAAAGAGGCAAAAGACTGTGCAACATACAGGAGTGGGTCCGCGCCTGCAAAGGACCGAAGGGAGAAAACACTTACGGCTACGGGCCAAAATTCATTCCAGGGCTTTGGGTGAGCGCGGGGGTAAAGGACACTTGGAAGGTCAAAGCAGGAGGCAAAGAGCCCGGTCTGTGCAATTACGACACAGTGGCATCAACCGGCGGACCGAACTTCTCGAAGATTTATTCTCTCTATACTATCGACCCGAAATTCAGCACGTTGAATCCTGACTTCAAGAAGAATGTGATTGAAGAGGTAGAAAAACTGAAGGAACAAGGCGATGCCTCGAAGGCTAAATCGATGGAGAACAAGCTTAAACAACTCGAAGCGATGCGCACGGAGGTGACTAGGCTGAATAAAGCGGAACCAAGCGGCACGCGCACGAGTTGCGTGACTGCAGAAGGCGTGTACGACATGACAGCGAATATCCAGGAGATCGTCGTCAGCAAAACCGGATCAACGATGACGCTGCAACAGCGAGTCGCTAAAGGTCAGGCTATCGGAGGAGCCAAGCCCTACACTTGGATCGGATTCTACTATTCCCCTATCGCCCACTTAGCCAACACTTCTGCCGAACCTTCCTGCAGCGTCACCTGGGGCAGCGTTCACCCGGTCGGAGGCTGGAGAGCATTTGAGAATGGTTTCCGTTGCTGCATGTATCTGAAGCCTTGATAGAGGGCGTTCGAGTCGACGGAAGGGCACAGAACAACGAAATAACACAAACCCCGGGATGAACCCGGGGTTGTAGCAATATCTCTTGATTCAGAACGATTATTTCTTAGGCCAAAACTTTGGTGCGCAGGCAGGGTTTGAAGCTTCGCTCCGTGAAGGATTTGGAGGGAAGGCACACACATAGCAATCGTTGTTATAGACGCCTTTATAGTGATCGAAGTGCCATGTCTCACCGCACATGCGCCTAAACCCCGCTTCGGCCATGATGTCGTCCATGATTTTTTGGTTCTCTAACCCTTTAAAGCCATCGACAGTCACAGCATTATCGACTTGGTTGTTGCCGCTTTTAGCGTTACACACCGGAGGTCCGCCCGTTATCTGCTTTGGTTTGCCACCTTTGGTCCACTTGTCGTTTTGGCGTGCCAAGGCCAGGTCAACCGCGATTCCGATCTGGTGAGGAGAAGCTCCGGGCAATGCCAACCCGCCCTGGCCCTTGTCCCCGTTCGCGATGGCTTCTCCGGCCCGTTGGCAAAATGCACTAACCATGGTCTGCATGGTTCGTGTTGCATCGAATACATTCAGATAATATCCCTTGGATTTTGCGATCTGACCCGCCTTAACCAAGGCGTCGTGGACTTCCGGAATCAAACCCATCCCAGCCGGATGCATGCAGTTGAAGAACAAACCCGTCGTGCTGATCATCCCATCATTAAATTCCCTAAGCTGGGTACTGCAAAGACGGAGCGTTTTAATGTCTTTTATTCCAGGATATAAATCATCGAATTTTTTCAGGTCGCTGTCTTTTACCAAGCCAGCAGGATAATCGGTAGATTTTTGGACACAGTATTTCTGATAACACGCGTCTCGCCCAGAACACGCTGGGGCCGGCAACTTATAGAAAGGAGACTGAACGCAGCCTTGGTTTTGCCCACGGTTCACGCCGTCCCTAGGGACTCCGGAGCTCGCAGGAGTACCTCCTTGGGCTAGCGATGCACCAGGATCGGGCAGCGGAGCGGGAACGGCCGCGCTATTTCCACGGCTGTAGAACTCCTTCAGATCCACTTGGTCATTTGGGTCAGTATCCCCCGCGACCGCAAATTGGTAGTAATCAGGATCGATGTAACCGACAGTGACCGGCTTTAGCGTCGATGCGTTCGGGTTGACCATGGTCAGCAGAGTATGGGCGCTCAACAAGAAAACCAGACCGATCAGAGCATCCTTGATCTTTTCTTTACCCTTGGCAACAGTCCCTGCTTCCGCACCGGCGATATACAGGAAACCGCCATACGTTATCATGATTGCCGTAGCGATCAGCCCGATCGCCAGGATGAACCTATACCAACCGCTGATATACGCCCCGAGATACGGGATGCTTAGCTGCCGGCTGGTCTTGGTTATCTTATAATCGTTGAAAGAAAATCCGGGTATCGGGACGTAGAGTTTCGGAGCGAAGAAATCATCAGCAGCGCGAGCTTCCACGGCGAAGCCGAAAAATAGCGGTAGACCCAATACGATAAGTGAAACTAACGATTTCAGCCTGAAGAAGCGGGATGACATAGCGCCATGCGATGCCATAATAGCAACATTGCACAAGATAGCCAAAATAACCACCACTGCATATAATAAGTCCGATTATGGTAGGACGCCGCATAGCGAGTAACATCTTCTTGGCGATTTTTGTTTTGTCCTCAATATTTCTTGCGACCGCCTCGGTAGTGGCGGCCGATACCACAAGCACTAATGGCGAAGGGAACGAAGCTCAAGTCTTTCAGGCAGAAGTCCCAAAACTGAATGTTCCGATACCGGGTTTGACGTTCTCAAGCGATATTCAAGTCACCCAGAACGAAAAGATCGCCATCCCTTTCCTCGCCCAATACATCACCGCACTAATTAAATATTTCATCGGGATCGTCCTCATCGCTACGGCAATCATGCTGGTCTATGGTGGGTTTCTCTATATCATAGGAACCACAAGCGGAGACGTGCAGAAGGGCAAGGAAAAGATCAAGGACGCACTTTTTGGATTGGGGCTGGTCATGGGCTCATACACGCTATTGAACATGGTGATACCGAACTTCTCCAAGAGCTTGAAGCCCATCGAGATCCAATACGTACAGCCAGAAAAATTCGACGTGTTGTCCCCTGCTCAATGGAAAGAAATTACGCAATCAGCCGGAACACCGACCGGTTCGTCAAGCTACGGATATGATCCTTCGGAATGTAAATTCAAAATGAATAGCGTGGGTATCCCGACACTCGAATCCATGGTCGAGTGTGCGGTAATCATCTCGAAACGTCTTGGACTGAATCCATGTTATGCGATCGTAGCCATGAACTATGAGACTGGCGGTCTAGCGTTACCGGGCATCATCGGTCATGATGAATACGTTTACGCAGTAGGCCAATTAGATAGGTTCTTGGGGACCAATCCCCCGGATCGCAGTCTGGTCCATTACTGGGTAAGTGCTGGTCGGGCATACTTGGAGAGCGGCGTGACATACAAGGACGTGAAGTTTCCGAAATGTACCAAGACTTGCGGAAAAGGCGAATGTTCGACCGGCGAGGAACTACAGGCGAGCATCCAAAACTACAAGAACTGTAAGGCTAGCGCACCGCGTAACGACGATGTGCCGGATCCGTCAAAAACGGATCTTGGGTTGGACTGGCGTTTCAGTCACGGTATCGGACCAGGCCAAACAACATTATTTTCTAAATCGTGTAACAAAGACATCCCGTCAAAATCATTCGGGGGGATTTGTTTCACCGCACAGCAGCTGAATGAGCCATACGCCGGCATCTGGACGTCACTTGTCATCCTTAAAGAAGCCGGGGCTGGTGATCCTGGCGACGTTGATAGGGCGTGGGCGGGCTATGCAGGATCAGCCAGCGCCCAATCTGCAGCACGCGCGGCCATGACACGGTCATGTAACCCAAAAAATCCAATCATGACCTTGAAATCAGACGGGTTCACAATCTGTAGGGGCGATTGGGGCAACGACCGCGAGGCTTGTGAGAAAATGAATGATGATAGAAAGTTGCACAACAGCCAAGCGCAAGGAGATAAGGATAAGCTGGTTCCCCTCATCAACTGTACTGCGAGTTGTGGCATAGGATATTTATCGAGTTTGGGCATAAAAGGTGCAGGCTGTGACACCAAAAAGTCAAAAAAGCCGTGCCCTCTGCTGACTTTCCCGAAACCATAGAAGGCATGAATCAAAAAACCATCTTTACCTGCTCAAAATGCGACGCCCAGACCCTGAAATGGTCGGGGCGCTGTTCTGAATGCGGAGCTTGGGGGTCGCTCAAGGAAGCGACGGAGACAGCCGAAGTCTCTAGCCCAAGGACAGCAGGCAAACCTGGTGAGATCAAGCAATTCAAAGGACACAGCGCACAATCGGCCAAAAGCGAGCTCACCGGAGTCAGCGCATTGGATGAAGTGCTGGGAGGGCTCGTGCAAGGTTCAGTCACGCTCCTTGCCGGCGAGCCGGGCATCGGCAAATCCACTCTTCTCGCGCAGGCTGCTATCGCCTTGGCGACCAGCGGAAAAAAAATTATCTACGTAACGGGAGAAGAATCACCTGCCCAAATCCATCGCCGCTTGATTCGGCTCGCACCCCAGCTTCCAGCTACGCTTTTTTTTCTTGACCTGACAGATGTTCCGACGATCGCGGCGACGATCGAAAAAGAAAAACCTGATCTGACCATCGTGGACTCGGTGCAGACCTTGCGCACGCCCGACATGAACGGAGAACCTGGGAGCGTCACGCAGGTCAAAGCAGGTTCAGCGATACTGACGGAAGCAGCCAAGAAATGCGGCACGCCGCTCATGCTGGTCGGCCAAGTGACCAAGGATGGCGATGTAGCCGGACCGCGCGTGCTGGAGCACCTGGTGGACAGCGTACTTTTCCTCGAAGGCGACCACGAACATCGCTATCGCATCCTGCGTGCGCTCAAACACCGCTTCGGTCCGACGGACCAGAGCGCATTATTGACCATGACGGAAAAGGGGTTGGAGACAGTCACTGATCCATCACAGGAATTGTTGCAGCACAGGTTGTCCGGTATCCCTGGGTCTGCCGTTACGTGCTTGATACAAGGGCAGCGGCCGATGTTGCTCGAGATCCAGGCCCTGACGAATCCTGCGGGTTATGGCACACCGGTCCGTAGAGCTACTGGCGTGGATACCAGTCGTTTGGGGATGCTCTTGGCTGTCTTGGCACGTCGTGCCGGGGTGAATGCTCTGGAAAAAGATGTCTATGCGAATGCAGCGGGCGGTCTGGACGCACGAGATCCGAGCGCTGATTTGGCGCTAGTCGCCGCGATCGCCAGCGCTACAAAAAACGTACCGCTGAATCCGCGCCTGGGTCTGTTCGGCGAAGTCGGATTAGGCGGAGAGCTTAGACCGGTCGCCTTACCGGAGTTAAGACTGAAGGAATTCAAGAGGATGGGGTTTGACCACGCAATATTGCCCAAAGGGCAAATCAAAAAATCCGTCGACGGCATAAAAACGGTTGAGGCCGCGACGTTGGAAGAGGCTTTGAGGGCGTGCGGCTTGTAGAATCGTTTCTTTGCCCTATTCCCTATGGCTCGTCTGGCGCAACCCATCGATGCGCTGTTTTATTTTTGGGTGTTGATGCAAATCAGGGTCAGTCCGGACGATCTCTTGCGAAATCTCGCGTGCCATCGCCATCAACTCCAAATCATCCGGACGTGCGGCTTTGAACAGCGGCGCGCCGCTTTGTTGGAGTCCGAGGATGTTTCCGGCACCGCGGATCTTTAAGTCCTCTTCTGCGACTTTGAAGCCGTCGTCTGTTCGTTCCAAGACGAACAACCTATCCGCCACACCGGCGTCTTCCGACGCAGCCAGCAGGCAGAAAGATTCATGGCTCGATCGGCCCACCCGCCCGCGCAATTGATGCAATTGAGCCAAGCCGAAACGTTCGGCACCTTCGATCAGCATCACCGTCGCATTCGGGACATCGACACCGACTTCGACGACCGTGGTCGCCACCAAGACGTGCGTTGCGCCGCCGGCGAAATCACCCATCGCCTCGTCTTTTTCCGCGTTGGATAGACGGCCGTGCACCATACCTATCTTGAGGTCCTTCAGCGGCCCTTTGCGTAACCTCAAGACCTCTTCTTCGACGCTTTTCACTCCGAGCTTGTCCGATTGATCGATGAGCGGACATACGATGAAAGCTTGCCGACCGAGAGAAACCTGTTCCTGGATCAGGTCGTAAGCGTACTGCCTGCCGGTATCGCCGACACAGACTTTGGTCGTGATTTTTGCCCGACCGATGGGTTTTGTCCGGATGATCGAGACATCCAGATCACCCAACATAGTCAGAGTCAACGAGCGCGGTATCGGCGTCGCCGTCATGGACAACAGATGCGGGACTTTACCGTCCTCCCGGGCGTCAACCACCAGAGTCTCACGTTGCGCCACACCGAAACGGTGCTGCTCGTCGATCACGGCAAGAGCCAAATCAGGAGGCGCGCTTCCGCGGACAAGCAGTGCATGCGTACCGACGGCGACCGTGCGCCCCTGCGCCAAGACTTCGCGCGCTTCACTTGGAGTCAGTTTTCGCTCGTCTCCGTTCTGATATGCGAGCCGCGCAGAAGAGGTCAACAGGACCAGCGGGATGTGGTGCGGCGCAAGCAGACGGCGTAAGGTTTGGGCGTGTTGTTTGGCCAGGATATCGGTCGGCGCCATGATGGCAGCCGACTGGCCGGAGCGATGCACTAAAGCGGCCAGCATCGCGGCAACCACCGTCTTGCCGCTGCCGACATCTCCTTGGAGCAGGCGACGCATCGGACGCGCCGTCAGCATATCCTGCACAGCAGACCAGACGGCTTTCTTTTGATCGACAGTCAATTCAAAAGGCAAAGAAGCTGTGAACTTCTTGGCGAAGTTTTCATCAAAGGCGACTTGAGGCGCGCCTGCCGCATCAGCTTCTTGCCGCGCCGTACGCAACGCCAGCTGATACGACAGAAGCTCGTCGAAGGCCAGTCGGCGCCTCCCTTGTTCAGTTTGTCCCAAGGACTCCGGTGCGTGGATGTGACGGTAAGCGCTCGCCAAGTCAGGCAGCTCGGTTTGTCGCCGAATATTTTCATCGAGCCAATCTTCGGGAGGCTCTAACTCCGAGAGAGCCTGCCTGATGATACGCCGTAGATTCTTTTGCTTGACATTGCCGGTCAGCGGATACACTGGCGCGATGTTCCCGGCCGCTACTGTCTCTGCGTCCGCCGGTTCCCACAGCGGTGAGGTGAAGCCCTTGCCGAAGCGCGGACGCATGGTCACGGCACCGGAGATGAATATCTCATCCCCTGCTTTCAACTGTTTCAAGAGCCATGGTTGGTTGAACCAAGTCACGCCGATCGATCCGCTTGCGTCAGACACTTTTGCGCGGATCAAGGTAAAGCGCCGGCGAAAAGTCGGGGCTTGTTTGATCTCGTCGATTTTCGCCTTGATGGTGACTGGTTCGTTCAGGGGAATGTCAGCGATTTTCGCCAAGTTCGAATAATCATCGTAACGTCGTGGTATCAGATTGAGCAATTCGCCGATATCAGCCGCATCCAAGGACTTCAACATCTTCCTGTCATACGAAGACAGACTGTGGATATAGGATATCGGATCGTCCCAGCGGAGCATTGATTTAGCGTACAAGCGTAGAAAAACAAAGGCAAATGCCATCTGCGCCGACATTCGCCGCTGACACCCCAAAATCCACAACAGTAAACCCCCGCTATTAACGGGGGTTTGTGCTGGTGCGACCGAGACGATTGAACCCCGATGTCCATCGGGGCGAGTCGTCTGACCTTCCCGATGTCCATCGGGACGCCCTATCCAGCTGATTCGAAACGACCATCAGAGATAATGCGTTTTATGATTGATCTGTTCTTCCACGATTTGATTTTGGCTTCTGCCCTCGCTGCTGATTCTTTGTCTGAAAAATACTGTAAATGCATTAACACCCATGGCCTGCCCGTGGAAGTATACCTCGATTGACCGCGCTGGTGTTCAGAGATCCGACGGTCGGGGTCATCCGTCGAACCTACGTAATAACGATTTATCTTCTTCGAAAAAAGGATATATAGATAAGCCATACTAATACTGCTGCCACAAATAAACATCAACGTCAAACCCCCGCTATTAACGGGGGTTTGTGCTGGTGCGACCGAGACGATTCGAACGTCTGACCTCCTCCTTCGCAGGGAGGCGCTCTATCCAGCTGAGCTACGGCCGCATAATACTTGACTCGCTTTCTTAATGATCCAACCGAGACGATTCGACCCCCGATGTTCTTCGGGGCAAGCTGTCTGACCTTCCCGATGTCCATCGGGACGCTCTATCCAGCCGCGTGCCCCGAAGAGCACAGCGACATCGGGGAGCTACGGCCGCGGATTTGACCAAAAAATGGCTTTTTCGCTGCTTTATGCTCCATTTAGAGCTTCAGTAGCCGTGCGACAATATCAGAATAATGTTCATCCTGCAAGTCCAGATCCTCGGTCAGGTACTGCCGTAAATGGTTACGCAAAGCCACCGGATCTTCGTCTTCCAACGAAATCCTTAGCCTGGGATGGCGCACGCTATTCGGCTCGATATATAAGACTTTTGTCTGCGGAGGCTGATAGATGATGGCGAAATTGTGCAGTTCGTCGAATCTGAACAGACGTCCATCATACACGACGCCGTTGTCGCCGATTTGAACCAAGATTTTGCGTGTTTTCTGTTCTCCGGCGATGACCAGGATAATTGCTGTCAGCAAAATGATGAAAGCAAAGAGATAATTGGCCGTGTAGATAGCATAGCCGGTAAGCAGCAGGACGGCTGCACCCATCCAAAGATACCAGCGCGGACCGCGATCCTGAAGCTCCCAGGCCGGGGCTTCCCAAATGAAAGCCTCTTGGGACTGCGCCATCTGATCCAAAAATTCTTTGCTATACGGCATATCTGGGATAAGTATAGCATTTTTTCCTGTTGCTTTGGATGGCGCGGATGACGAGCCTCATTTTGCTTCGCCACGGACGTAGCCGTCGAAGTACAGAGTTCCGATACCGTTCACGTTTACCGTAAGGCGGACCAGCGGGCCGGTAACGGATACAGTCAGAGCATCATGTGAATCCTGAACTTTCAGGCCCGCCCCATAGGTATAACCCCGTGCCGAGACAGTACCGGATCCAGCGCCGCTCATATTTAGGCTGCCCTGCCCCATGAAGTCAGGTAATTTTTCCGGCTCAAGATTAGCCAGTCCATCATCACGTTCTACGAGATCACCCAGCTCGACGTAAGGCTCAAGACTGAAGCTCACACTGTCGTCGTTAACCGATGAATCAGCCGTGACGCCGCCGTCGCCGATATCCATATCATTCGAAGTCTTGGCATGCGCATATCCTTTGTATTCACCGGCGATATCGCCCGAAGTGTTGACTGCTTTAAAATCCAAGGTGACTTTGCGCTTCATGGCTCCCGAGTCGATATCGTAGCTGTCTTGTGCGTAAATCACCCAGTTGTAGTCGGGGTATTCCGTCTTGTCGGCAGACTCTCCGTTAAGGAGACGGCGAACGCCATATGATGAGAAGTGTGCGACTCCGGCATACACGACGGTCTTACCGTCTTTCTGCGCGACGTGCGACGGGATGAGCTTATAGCCGTCGTCCGTATAGCGGAAGATGGAGAGAGCCGTGGAGTCGACGTCATCAAGAGTGAAGACGATGAGAGCAGGAGACGTCATCTCCGGACCCGAAGATTTGCCCTTTTCCGTCAGTTCGAAACCAGGTACGACGACTTCCCGGTCGGATGATTGCGGCATCTCCGAGACTTGGATTACCGCATCTGATTTCAGGGACTCCGGAGGAAAAGAGATTTTCGTGGATGCGAGAGCGATCGAACCGCCGTCGGCTGCGATTAGTCCGTACTCCTGTTTTGTTCCTGAAAACGCGTCAGCACTATCCTTCCCGATGACCGTCCCGCTCGGTTCTCCGGCACGAGTAATGACGAAATAAGCTGCTCCTCCAGCGATCAGGAGAATTACGACGGCGACGATGATTTTGAGCTTGGTCATAGTTAGATGGGATGGATGATTTTGCGGAAAGATTACATCTACCGCCGAACAAGCGCAATCATAAATTCCTTTTAATGTGCGGATTTGCTACATTTTGAATATCAAGTATATGTTTTTCACGCACCACATGTCGCCGCAAATAAAAAAGATCGCTTTTGCGGTGAGCCTTATCTTGTTGATTTCAGCGAGCGGTATTTACGGTTATCGAGTCTATCGCGGGATACAACCGGTTCTCTCCCCTGTCCCCCAGAGCGAGCTCGCAAAAATCCCACAGGTCACCTCATCAAGCGACACGGCGGTTGACCGACTCGAAGAATATTCTCCGTTGAAAACGCCTGCTGGGTGGCGCGTCAGCACCTTTTCCCGAGATGTCCCTGGTGCGCGAGACATGGCCGTGGATGAACAGAAAAACATCTGGGTCTCCCAACCATCGCAAGGCACGGTGAGCAGAATCGCTTTTGATGGACAGAACATCAGGCAGCAAGTCGTGCTCCGCGGCCTGCGGAAACCGCACGGCTTGACGTTTGATCCTGCCGACCCCAACAGGCTTTTTGTCGCGGAAGAGACAAAGATATTCATCTACGACGTCGCAAGAAACGAAAAAATCTATCTGCCGGTCAGCTTACCGTCAGGCGGTAGGCATACCACCAGGACCATGACCTTTGACGGCGATCGTCTGCTCGTATCCGTAGGTTCGTCGTGTGACACATGTATCGAGAGTCAGCCCTACCGGGCATCTGTGATCTCCATGAACAGAGACGGCGGAGACATCGTTACTTTCGCAAAAGGTCTGCGCAATGCCGTCTTCATCACGCAGCACCCGGTGACACATGAAATCTGGGGTACAGAGATGGGTCGGGATTTACTGGGTGATGATTTGCCGCCGGACGAGGTAAATATCCTATTCCAAGAAAACGATTACGGTTGGCCCTGGTGCTTCGGGGACAAGTCGCATGATGACGCTTTCGATATACGAAACAGCAAAAAAGATTTTTGCCAGACGACGACAGCGCCCAAGATCGAACTGCCGGCGCACTCCGCACCGTTGGGCTTGGCTTTCATCCCAGCAACAGACGCCTGGCCGGCCGATTGGCGACAAGATCTATTGATCGCCTATCATGGTTCATGGAACAGGAGCGTTCCGACAGGGTATAAAGTCGTGAGGGTACCTTTGGACGAACAAGGTAACGTGACGGGCGAAATCCAAGATTTCATCACCGGTTGGTTGACGTCAGAGAATCAAGCCATCGGGAGGCCGGTCGATCTGATCGCGACGGATGACGGGAAGCTGTTCATCAGCGATGATAAGGCTGGCGTGGTCTATATCATGCGTGCGATGCCTTAGTTTTTTTTTGATTTTGACCCAGCCTGTGACACACAGCAGCAGATAAGCCTGGGAATATCGACATCAGGGACCGTCATAACGCACTTTGGTCGTTCTGCAACGTGCCGAAAATATCCCCTTTTTTTAGCTTTAAAAGAACTTATCAACAGTTAGGCTTGTGCTTTTGGGTCGATGATGATTTTGTTAAAGATATGACTCTGTAAAAATCCGACGATAACTATATGAATAACTTCACTTTCTCAAAATATCGGATTGCTGTAATTTGTGTGGTTGCGGTATTTTTCTCGATATCGTCGCCGCAAACAGCGGGCGCGGTAAACAGCGGCACCTTGGTCAAAGCTTCGCAACCAGCCGTCTATCATTATCATAGCGACGGGAAGCGTTACGTCTTTCCCGATGAGAAGACTTTCTTCAGTTGGTACGGAGATTTTAGCGGTGTCGTCACGATAACCGATCAGGAGCTGGCTGCCATGCAGATCGGAGGCAACGTCAGATATCGTCCTGGATACAAGATGATCAAGATCACGAGCGATCCTAAAGTCTATGCCGTCGGAGAGAATGGAGAACTGCGCTGGGTGACGAGTGAACAGGTCGCCAAGGACCTGTACGGCGTAGATTGGGCCAAGCAGGTGAATGACTTATCGGTCGGTTACTTCACCGGCTATAAGATAGGTTTGCCCATCTATTCCTCCGCAGATTTCTCCAAGACCTACTTGCTCAACAAATACCAGACTCTTGCAACGTTACTCGGCGGAACCGATCAAAGCGGCAACACCGACAATCCCCCGCCGCAGACTCCTCCTGACAGCAGCACCGCGACAATCTACGTCGCAAAGACAGGCAACAATGGAAGCGGAGACGGCTCGAGCGCAAAACCTTTTCAGACGATTGCCCACGCGCTTTCTATCGCAGAACCGCATACGACAATAGCGATCGGTCCAGGAACGTACGAAGAAGGTGAAGTCAGGGTTCGTGAGCCGCATATCACGCTAACCTCAAGCGGAGCGCAAAAGGCCATCATAAAGACATCAGCAACGGAAGGCGAAGATATCGCCGTCAGAGTTGATGTGGATGCAGATGGCGCAATCATCAAAAATATCGAGATCGTCGGTGGATTCTATGGGATCTCCATGGAGACAAAATGGGATTGGGGCGAGGCTGACCGCAGTGGCGTCAAAGACGTGACTATCGAGAATTGCATCATCCACGACACCGGACGCGATGCGATCAAGGTCAAGCCGAACGTGGACAATGTGACGATCCGCAATAGTGAGATCTATTCGACCGGCCTTATGCAGTCGCCCGATGACTGCAACGCCGAAGGCATCGATAACGTGAACGGAGATAACTTGCTGGTCGAGAACAACCGCATCCACAATACATGTTCCAACGCGATCTACTGCAAGGGCGGTGCCACGAACTGCCGGGTGATAAACAATCAGATTTGGGATTCCGGCTCCGGCGGGATACTCATCGGCTTTGATACGAGCCCGGAATATTTCGATCTTACGGTGAATCCGGGATATTACGAAAACATCGGCGGAGTCGTTCGCGGCAATCTAGTCAGGAACAGCGGTGGTGCTGGCATCGGGCTCTTCTCCAGCAAGAATGCCTTAGTCGAGAACAACACGGTCATCAATGCCGGCAAGAATTACCATGCGCCGCTGTATTACGGCGTAATCTTCCAGGACTGGGAGCCGGAAGCCGGGCGCCCAGCCAACATCAATCCGACCATCAGAAACAACATCTTCGTGCAGGAAGCGGGTTGGCCGACGCTCATGTCGCAGATTCGGTACGCTGACGAACTGGGAGGGTTGAGCGGGTTGCAGGGAAACGCAAATCTAAGCGGAAACTGCTATTACTCCGCTGCAGGCGCAGGTGAATATTCAGACCGCAGGCCGACAAGCGAATTCGAAGGCGCGTTCGCTACTTGGATCAGCCACATGGGAGAGACACAGAGCGTTGAAACAAACCCGGGATTGAACTCAAATTACCGCCCGACGAATCAAGCCTGTATAGGCAAGGGGTATTGATCGCTTGACGCCCGTTCGATCAATTCGCACGTACGCCGGTCACCGTGCCGGCGCAATGTGCAGTATATGTCGTGGTGCCGCTTAACGCCGACATGCCTGCTGTCGCTGTCCCTCGAGCTGTCGCCACGCCATTCTCCATCTGGAATCTGTAATCGGTCCGATATGCCATGGTCAGGCCTTCGACGGAAGTCGTGCCCGACAATGTGGCACGTCCCTGTGCATCGATCTGATTCTTTTTTCCGCTCGCATCAGTGATAGTGTTACCCACGATACTGATTTGCGTATCCACTGGGATGCTCGGAGGCAAATCAGCGATGTCGCCGCTGCAATCCATTTTGCCCGTAACATGATAAGTTCCATCCCAACTCACGGCCTTCGGCTTTGTCGGTTGAGGAGTTTTCGTGCTTGGTTGGCTGGATTTGGTTTTTTCCGCTTCCGGCTCGACAGACCAGGGTGCGGCGTCGGAAGCTGTGATAACGTTTTCTTGAGGGCAGGCTCTGTCACCAGATGAATAACGTACGCCGGAGTAAGTCAGCATCTGCCAACATTTATTCGACCCCCGGAGGAAGCTGCAGACATATCCCGCCTCATCGGTCATGATCCGGTCGCGAGATGCCAGCTTGTCGCCGAGCTCTCCACCGAGCCCATAGCAATCGTCGACAAAAGCCTGGACCGTCGGTGAATATTTAGCGTCTTCTGCCAAGGCATAGGTAACTAGTCCTTTTTCCTGCGCGCTTTTCCAGGCAGTCTCCCAAGCAATCTCCGCCCCCTCTTTTGCAGCGAGAACGTCGAGAGATGACTGATACAGTTCATCGACCGTGTTGAGGAATACATCGAGGCAAATCGTCTTTCCGTCTTGTTCTGGAGCGCAGACACCCCGAGGCTCGGCCGCATGTGCGGCAGTGATGGGGAGCAAAGCGAAAAATCCCGGATCATCCGACGACGCCAGACCATGAAGCCAGTGCTTCTGAACCAGAAGTCTGGCCGCTATGTACCGCAATGTCTGGGTATCTTTGTTCTTGATCGCTGTATCGCCGAATTCCTTAAGTGCAGAAATTTCCTGTAAGCTTGATGCGAAAAGACTCCTTGCCCGGTTGTCGTTGATCGAAAGGTTAAAGCTGCCGGGTTCAGATGGGATCGAAGACCAGCCCTTTGGATCCTTCGAGACATCTGCCATCTTGGCCACCCAGACGAGTATCGATTTCTTGTAATCCTGTAGGTTTCCCGGAACAGAGAGTTCAGATACGATTTGTGCCGTGCGTTGCGACGAGCTTTGCACCTTCCACCAAGAATAGCCTGACGGGGCTGATTTCCCTTCCGCCAACCTATCGCCCATAAGTTCTGATGCGGCTGCTTCAGTGAGGCTGTACTGCAACAGCGGCAGGCTCACGGCGGTTCGGCTATATTCAGTGGATCTGGATATCGCATATCCACCGAAGGCAACAAGCAAGAGAGTCAGAAGAGGCAGCGGGATGAATTTGGGTTTATGCAGTGCAAAGCGAACCAGGTCGATGAAAGCGAACAGGAAGAGGACGACGAACGCTATCCCAAGCACCATCACCGCTATCGCCGCCGTCATGACCACGCCGGAGAGCGAAGGCACGCGCAAAGCGTCCCCCAACAGATACGAGGCACCTAGCACGCCAGATACGAAAAGGGCGATAGCCAGAAGTATCGAAAACTCCGCTTTGAGCCGCTGCTCCAACTCTACGCGCGTCCCGCAACCGGAACAGTACCGTGCAAAGGGCGGAAGCCTTATGTGACATTTTTTACAACGCATAATATCAATTGGAATATCTCGAAAGGGTGAATGACGAACTGCAGATAGTCGTCGAATTCGGTTCGACCTGGGAAGAGTATTCTGCGACCAGCCTCTCCGTCTTGTATCTGAAAGTGCCTTGTGCGCTTGCGCTATCGCCGGATGAACTGAAGGTCGCATTCATCGTCCAATAATTATTCCCCCACGCTTGGCGTACCACGCAGTCAAGCGCGTAGCTGCCGGACGGGGAAACCGTGGCACAACCGCAAGCGCCGCACATCTGACCGTTAGATTCGACTTCCCATGTCCCGTAAGGCGAACCAGCAGCCCACGTTTGACCTCGATCGTTGATGCAAGTCCCTGACCAAGCCGTGACTTGATAGTTACCGCGCCAATCCTTCGACGCCGGAGCTGGCGTAGGTGTCGGTTCCGGAACGGGTTCAGGTGAAGGCGAGGGTGTGATTATCGGCGTAGGTGTCGGTGTAGGCGAGGGCGTCGGAGCTGGTTTTGGCGTAGGAGTAGGCTGTGTCTTGGTAGCCGGTTTAGGTTGGACCGTAGGTGTAACGGGCTGCGCCGCTTTGGGTTCTGCAACTCGGGTGCTTGCAGGGGCAGGCGGGGTTACCCCGATGTTCCGCGGCAAAAGATTAATTTCGATGCAGCCATCGTCACCGCCAGCGAAATATCTGCCTGATTCCGTCAGATAGCGCCAGCAATTGTCCTGATTGCGTTTGAATCCGCAATACGTCCCCCGCTCCGTCGTCGGTAAACGATCCACGATCTGGTTGGCGCCGCCGACCGTGCCGGCATAGGCGTAGCAATCATCCATGAAAATCTGCTTGTCGAGCGGAATGATCTCTTCCAGGCAACCGACGTCGCCGCCGCTATAAAAATCGCCTGACGCGGTCAGATAGCGCCAGCAGGTGTCATGCTCCTGTTTGTATCCGCAGTGAATCCCGCGCTCGGTTGAGAGGAGATGGTCCGCGATCTGATTAGCGCCACCGATGGTTCCGGCTACGGTTCGACAGCGCTCCTTGAATTCCTGTACGCGTTGCGTCTCCGGCGGCGCTGCTTCGGTTCTCGCTTCGATTACGGCTTGAGCTTCGAGCGCGTGGCCATTCGCAGCCAAGGACTGCGCGATGACTCCAGCAGCCTGGGACCAGGCGTCTGTCCAACTCTTATCTGCAGCCTTATCTCCTGCAACATAGGCTGAAGCAGCGCTTCGGATATCTGATATGGAATCAAGGACCTCGGTGGCACAGAGCGGCTTGCCGTTCCACGTGGTGAAGCACACTTTCTTGCCTTCAGCCGAATATGCCTGCGCCGCCGGCATCAGCGCCACGAAGAGTCCTGCTTCGCGATAATGCGCCAAGCCTTGTAACCAATGTTCCTGGACCAGCAATTCGGCCGCGACATAGCGCATGGTCTGCGTATCCTTACGGAACATGGCGGCTGTGCCGAACGACTTGAGCGCGCCCAGCCTGACGACCGAAGCCTTGAGCAGATCTTCGGCTTGTTTTGGCTTGAGCGTTAATGAAAAATCACCAGGCGTATCCGGCAAGGATGACCAAGCCTTATGCTCTTTTGCCTCATCGCGGATTTTCGCGGTCCACACCGTCGCCGCTTTCGTGTATTCATTCAAGCTTGGTACAAGGGCCAGGTTGGCCAGTATCCCGGATTCTGCAGAAGCCTTATCTTGGACATCCTGCCAGCTTAAGTCTACCGATACTTTTTTGGATTTATCATTGAGCATGTCCCCCGCTATCTTTGCAGATACTACTTCCGCCAAGCTAGACTGAATCACGGGCAACGCAGAAACGAGGTCGTAACGGTTGGCTTTCCCGAGGAAATACCACGCGCCCAAGGCTAAGACCGCAACAACGGCGAGAGGGATGGGCAAGAGGATCGGTTTGGCGATGGTTTTTGAAAATATTCGGCTGATGAGATGGAAGAACTTATAGACGACAAGCCCGATTATCACTGCCGCACACAGCAGGACAAAGATGGCTAGCGCATCCTTGATCCATGGCTGGTTAGACATCGTCTCGGTTTCCGTCAGCGCCCCGAGGGAAAATGTTCCCAGGATCAATAAAGCGACAAATATCAAAATCCAACTCCCAACCCGTCCCCTAGGATGAACCTTTGGTTGATCGTGTTTTGGCGACATGATCTGCCCGCAATTGGGACAGAATCGGTTTGCTCGCGTCAACCACTTATCGCATTTTGGACAGCGCATAAAAAATGTCCGATGAAGAACGGTCATATTGTACCGTTTTTTTGGACTTCGGGTAAGCTGTGCCAGTTTTTGGCTCTGACGCTGGCGCTGACTAAGCGAGGAACAGCTTCGCTATCGCAACCAACGCGATCACTGTCCAGATGATATTCAGGACACCGGGCTGGTAGTTCTTTTTGGAAAAAGATACGGCCACGATGCCCAGCGCGCCGGTCATGTTGAGGAGCTGATACCAAAGGCTGGTCGCTTCGAGGAGCGAGAAACTGACGAGAGCGTACGCCGAAACGATTGCGATAGTGCCGTACCAGCCGAAGATTTCGATGGGTTTGATCATCTTTTTTTATTCTCTCTTGCGCATTAGATGGAATTCGCCCTTAATGGCACCGTAAGGCTCGACATAAGTCGCTATCGTTCCTTTCATGAGATCGGTCGTATAGGTGCCGCGCATCTCCCAGCTGATGTTGCCGCTGCTGAACGTGCCGAAATCCACGTTTGAAGCGCTGACTTCGATGCTGACCGGACCTGACCCTACATCCTGGAAACATCTTTTCGGCACCGAGATCGTGCCTACCGGTGCAGGAAATTTACTTTGCCCGTATGCGCATACGTTGTATAAGCGCATCTGACCGGTCGCGGTATTGCCCTCGACGTCCTCGATGATCAATTCGATATCTCCATCTTCATACACATCCGTTACGCCGTTTCCTGTTTCGAATTTGCCGTAAAGCTGCACTCCTTTGCCGGTCAGGCTCGAGATCCAGGTGCCGCGCAGGTCGCGTGCCGGAGTCAATTTACCGATGGAAGGTTTTGGTATGATGATGGATTTCATCTTATCCGTGACCTTATCCAACCATGTCGTTTGCGTCGCCACGAAAAAAACCGCGACCCCCAGGGTCAATCCTGCTGCGGCCGATAAAGCGATACTAGCCGGAGTTCTTGGACGTTTCATAAAAAATTTCCCTTCGATTATTTAGAAAAACCTGACTCCATTATACACCCTACCCTCCACTCCGCGTTCTAAAGACCCACGAAGTCAATGACGCCGAACAACGAATAAGACCACAACCTCTCGGTCATGGTCTTTTCCCCAGGATGGGGAGAGATAGCCTCAACGGCCGTGATGTCGCGGTTTTTTTCCGCGACGATCATCATGCTTGTTGCGCCGGGTATCGGCGTGTCCGACTACGTGCACCGACGCACCGACGTGGACTCGTGGTCCGTGTCCGATCCGCGTGTAGCTCGGGGCAGGTCGCGCCGGGATATAGTGCCGTGCATGGTGCGGAGGTTGTCCGCGATCATGCCAGCGCGACTGTCGAGCAGGCGGCGGCTGTACATACGTCTGGCGATACACCTGACGTTCAACCACCACAACGCGCGGTGGCGGAGGCGGTGCAGGCACATAGACCACGTTGTAGTCCGCGGGAGGCGGTGGGTACGCATACATCACCCGAGTCTCGCCGACCGTGCGAACCGTGCACCCGGAGGTGCAATAGAAAACCAAAAGAGCAAAAAGTACGACTTGCCACTTCATCAGTCACCTCCGATGTTCTTGCCTATGTTATTTGTTTATCATTTTTTGGAGGAAATAACAATTCACAACGAAAATCCGGCCTATTTTGACGTCCCGGCTTTCGCACAGAAGGTCTACTAGGACCGGATTTTCGCTAAGCTTTTTTTGCGACAATTCTTCTTCGCCATGGGGTTCTTATCCTTCTACCTCCACGCTAAAACCCCCATTTGCCATGCGCTTCATATCAAAGGGCATAGTAAAATCCTTTGCGTCCTTGTATTTTTCATTCATTTCCCCCATGACTTTCGCGGTTACTTCGTCGCGATGCTGTTTGGATTCATACACGATAAAAGAAAACCAAACAGTCTCGTCCGCATTTGCTTTTGCCAGTTCGGTAAACGCAAGCGATTTCATGCCACCCATTTCTTTAGCCTCAAGATCGTCGCCCTTGCATTCGTAATATTCAAGGGCACCGTGCTTCATCCACAAATCGCGGCCTTCGGTAGCCATTTTTGTATACTCCTCTACTTTGTCTTTGGGAACTACGAGCACAAACCCGTCTATATATTTTGACATAGTATTTTTTCTTAATGATTAAATTAGATTGTTTTATAAAATCATCTTTTGAGACGTACGTCGTCCCTAAATACTAGCCACTGTCAAGAAGTGAAGTTTATCAAATAACTTTGAATAAGAAAATCCATAATCAGACCAGGGTCAAGGCCTTCACCTTTTTTTACTCATTAACAAAGAATACTGCCCTTTCGGGCAGTATTCTTTCTGGCGGAGAGAGAGGGATTCGAACCCTCGCGCGGTTTGACCCGCCTAGGAGATTAGCAATCTCCCCCCTTCAGCCTCTTGGGTACCTCTCCACATTCTCGGCAGTGCCTCGGTCAAAAATCTGTGCCCAAGAGTCTGCCGGGGTGGCCTTTGCCACCCGTTTGGTCCTGCGCTTGCTCGAACCAAACCCTCTTGGGTACCTCTCCGTGCTCGGCCTTGCGACCTGCATTCCGCTAGTGCGCGGCGCACTAGCTGCATTTCGGTCGCGGCCTGCGCTTTGCTCGCGATGCTCGCAAGTCGCTTCGCTCCGAGGTCGTCAGAGCGGGGCTAGATTAACAATTCCGGCCTGATTCGGCAAGACTGGCAGTAAAAAGGCGAAATGGTCGAGATGATTGACATTTTCATCAAATCTGCTTAAGCTCGAACCGGCTCATTGGAGGGTTAGACATGAAGACACTAAAAGTACACGACAGGATCAGGGGATGCATGCCGGGAACACCTTGCCCACACTGCAGATGCGCTCTCTTGCCGGTCCTCTCGGTCGAGGAGGGAGAGGGCGGCGTCATCGGAGGGCGACGCAGCCTGCCAAGGCGCACCATCGATCACCTGGCCTGCGAAGGGTGCTCCACCTCATATGAGGTCGCAATGGAGTTCCGCGAACGCGATCTTCGGGCGTACCTGGAAGATCAGGTCGTGTCCAGCACGAATCCGGAAAGCAAGCCGGCAGAATGTCCACACTGCCGGGAGGAATTGACCTTTAGCAGCAAAGTGGAAGACTACACCCACGGACGGCGGCGCGGTCCGGTCGCCAAGGTCGCGGACTTCTTGTACTGCGACATCTGCTTCAAGGTCTATTGGGTCGAAAAGCCCATCCAGCCCAGTGTCCACCACAACCCGGTGTGACTTCACCTCCCCCACGCTTTCCTAAGACCGCTCATCCGAGCGGTCTTCGTCGTTCATATGGGTCATGAAGTAAAAACACATAGCCTGGATTCCCGTCTGCACGGGAATGACAAAGGGAGGGTTAAGGGCAATTGACTTTTGCCCCAACTTCGTGTATTATCAACACTAATATGGAAAAAATGCAGAATATCCGCGTGGCTGTGGATTCAGTCATCTTCAGCATCAAGGATGGCGAGCTTTCAGTGCTCTTGATCGGCATGAATAAGGATCCGTTCAAAGGGCAAAAGGCTTTTCCCGGCGGTTTCATCAGCCAAAACGAGACGACAGAGGACGCGGCGCGGCGCATTCTGAAAGAAGAGACGGGCGTATCTGATGTATTCCTGGAGCAACTCGCGACTTTCGACGCACCAAAACGCGATCCGCGCGGACGCGTCATCAGCGTCGCATATTACGCCTTACTCCCCTCCTCTGAAGTCAAACTAAAAGCAGCCGCAAAATATTCCGACATCGGGTGGTACGTGGCCAGTGATTTGCCAAAGCTCGCTTATGACCACAAACAGATCGCGGAAACCGCCATCAACCGCTTAAGAAGCAAGCTCGAATACTCGAACGTCGCTTGGAGTTTGCTGCCGCGGGATTTTACGCTAACAGAACTGCAGAAGGTCTACGAGACGATCTTAGGACGTGATTTAGATAAGCGGAATTTCCGTCGAAAGATTCTGGCCTTAGGGCTGATCAATGCCTCGGGTGAAAAGCAGAAAGGCGGCGTGCATCGCCCGGCGCAGCTTTATCATTTCAAGCAGCGAAAATTGGTCTATACGGACGTGTTATAAAGTTTTTACAGGAACGTCATTGCGAGTGGAACGAAGCAATGTTGCCTTACAAAGATCCTTCGCTTTGCTCAGGATGACACGTTGTGTCAGTTTGCCGCGTCGCCCTACGGTTTTATTCGATGCTCCTCGCAAAGACAAACTAACGTCATCCCGAGGGAAGGCGGAGCGACGAGGGATCTTCAGATTGGAACAGCTGCCGAGAGCGTAGGAGGATAAATACCATTTTATTTCGAAGATCCGTTCGACTCGGCCGCCGTTATATATTTTTTTGATAGGCCATCGCTCAGGATGACGATCTCCCTTACTTAGTGTGTACTTGACAATATTTTATGCCGGGTTTAATGTCTTAGTGTCATTAAGACACACCCAGTTTCTTGACTAGCTCGGCTAAAATGGTTAACTTAGCCGGCTCCTCCGGAGACGGATGAGCACCTTAGACAACTGAATCAGCCAAGGGGTCAGGAAATGCCGAAACCCAGAATCGAGACGTTGCTGTTCCAAGACGATCCGGAGATACTCTTCGGCTCGCCCACCAGCACAACCTACGAAGAACGGTTGTGCGATCTACAGACGAAATACCGAGGATTCTCCTTGGTGCTTCCCGTGGATACGCCTGGGCTCCAACAGCGGCTCGACCTGCTCTACGCCAAGGCCCAAAACGAGTTGAACGAGCTCACCTTGCCTCGAGCCTCTGTCGACCGCAAACCGGCGGATCCGCAACAGATCATCACAGCTTTCCCGGGCGAGTATTCGCTCGGACGGGTGTTGTGGCAGGATCCGCTCTGCGACATGCTGGCAGGCCGACGGACGCTCGACGGCGAAACTCGTTCTTGCACAGCAAGACTCGCTTGCGAAGAAGGCTGCAACGGGTTCATCCAACGCGAGGCTTTCGTCCTCAACAGGATGGGGGCTGACCAAACGACGGACGATCCGTTCCACAGCCACTTCCGGCGCTACTTGCCGCACATGCTCGGCGCCTTCACCGCGGATTGCGGAGATGAAGGGATGCTGAACGGTGTCCTGCTCGAAGACCTGACGAATTTCAGGAGCTTGGAGGAGGTCCGTGAGGCTTTCCCGCGGGGCGTGGAATTCCAGACTGCTGTCTGGATCTTCAACCGTCTGCTCGAGGGGCTGGGCTATGCACACAGTCATCTCGTGATCCACGGCGGTATAGTGCCCTGCAACTTCCTGATCGAACCGACGGACCATGCGGCCAAGATCATCGGCTGGAACGGCGCGGCAGTGGACCCGATGCGGACTTTCGAGCGCATCAGCCTCAAGCATGACGACTACGAGGATTTCTATCCGATGGAAGTCAGCGACAAGGAATCGCCTACGCCCGCGACCGACATCTACATGGCCGCCAAGTGCATGGTGTACATCCTGAACGGCGACATGCGGACCAATCGGCTACCGCAAAGCGTGCCGGACTATCTGCAGAACTTCTTGAGGAGCTGCCTCATCGCAGCGCCTGCCAAGCGTCCGGATAGCGCCTGGGAGCTGCGCCGCGAATTCGACGGCTTCATGCGGAACAACTACGGCCCGCCGCGCTATCACAAGTTCGAGATGCGGCCGAGATTGCGGCTCGTGGATGACGACGAAAGATGAAACCGCTGCAGAAAGAGGGAAAAGGAAATGGCAAAGGATACCTGGAGCAATAAGTTCTTCCAGCAACGTCAGACGAAGCGCGACCAACAGGGTGTGGACGCGTTCGTCCACCATCGTCAGATGCAGAGCGCCGCAGAGAGCGAGCGACACTGTCACCCGGCCATGGACTTGCGGCGCAAGCCTCTGCGGGAAAGTCGCGACAGCGACAAGTTCCCGGAGTCGCTCGCCATCACGGTCTTCTTCGACGAGACGGGTTCCATGGGCAAGATCCCGCGGGTGCTGCAGCAGAACCTCAATCAACTGATGGGTTCGTTGCTGCGCCACGGCGTCAAGGATCCGCAGGTGATGATCGGCGCCATCGGCGACGCGGGCATGGGAGAGATCGCTCCCGTCCAAGTCGGCGAGTGGGAAACCGACCTCAAGATCGACGACTGCCTCGGACAGCTCTTCCTCGAGGGCAAGGGCGGCGGCAACGGCCACGAGTCCTATGACCTGGCGCTCTACGCCATGGCGCGGCACACCAGCATCGACTGCTGGGAGAAGCGCCAGCACAAGGGCTGCCTCGTGATCATCGGCGACGAGCTGCCGTATGCCCAAGTGGATCGACGCCTGGTCAAGGACTACATCGGCGACGACCTGGACGACAACATCGCGCTGGGTCGGATCGTACGCGAGGTGAAAGAGCGCTTCGAAGTGCTCTTCATCCTGCCGACCAGCATCGGCGGCAACGAAGACAGCTACTTGAATGAGGTTCAGCGCCGTTGGGCAGACCTGTTCGGATCCGAACGCTGTATCGTGATGCACGATCCTTCCAAGGTGAGCGAGATCATCGCGAACTGGGTCGGAACTATCGAGCGAGCCAAACGCGGCGACGTCGCAAACGCCACAACCGAAGACAACGCGGAACCGCAAGCAGGCGGCCGCAAACGTCGCTCGCGCGTGACTCCGCTCTAACCCTACTCTCCCCGACCGGGACGCCGATCAGGTGTCCCGGTCTTCCATTCTCGCAAAGGAACGGATCATGTCATCTGCCATCTTGATCGCAGGGATCGCGAACGGAGACGAAGGCAAAGGCAAGACAGTCGACTACTTGGCGCGAACCAAGCCGGTCCACACTGTCGTGCGCTACAACGGCGCGAGCAACGCGCATCACAACGTGGTGACGGCCGACGGACGACAGCATGCCTTCCAGCAGTTCGGCAGCGCCAGTTTCGTGCCGGGCGTGCGGACGCACCTCTCGCGCTTCATGTTGGTGAATCCCACGGCGTTCCTGTCTGAAGGCATGCACCTCGCCAAGTACGGCATCCATGACATCTTCAGCCGCGTGACCGTGGAGCGCGATGCTCTGGTGACGACGCCGTTCCAGATCGCCGTGAACCGTCTGCGCGAAATGTCGCGCGGGCGCGATCGCCACGGCAGCTGCGGACTCGGCGTGTTCGAGACCGTGCAAGACAAGCTGGAACAAGGCAACGCGGTCATGTACGTCCGGGATCTGGAGAATCCGAACGTACTGATACGCAAGCTGCGCTTCGTCCAAGAGATGAACCGCGACAAGGCAGCAAAGCTTATCGGCATCCCGGAGAACGACGACGCCCAGCTCATGCTAGATGTGCTCAACGATCCGAGCGAAAGCATCCGCTGTGCCGAATGGTTCAGCCGCTTCATCAGACTCGTGACACCGGTCGATGATGCGTATCTGACCGAGATCATGCAGCGCGAAGGCGTGGCCGTGTTCGAGGGAGCGCAGGGAGTGCTGCTGGACGAAGTCCACGGTTTCTTCCCCCACTGCACGCGGTCAGACGTGACTTTCCGCAACGCGGAACGGATGTTGGAGCAGATCGGATTCATGGGCGGCATCACGCGGATGGGCGTCATGCGCACATATGCCACGCGGCACGGCGCAGGACCGTTCATGACAGAGGATGCTGCGCTTGACCAGACTTTGCGTCCGGAGCCACACAACAAGTGTGACACCTGGCAGCAAGACTTCCGTATCGGCCATCTCGACCCTATCGCCATCAAGTACGCCATCGAGGCGCTTGGTGGGATCGATGAGATCGTGCTGACGCATCTTGATCGCTTGGACGAGCATACGCGAGTCTGCTCGGCCTACACAGCGGAAAGCCCGGACGAGACGCTCTTCGCAACACGAGGAAACAGGATTGTCGGCATCGAGCATGCCGACGCTCCGAGCCTGCAGCGTCAGGAGCTGATCACTCGGCAACTGACGACGACCCGAGCGCAATACGAAACCTGGTCGACCGAGCGGGACGCGTTCATCGAACGCTTGGAGCATGCGCTCCAGACGCCGGTCACCGTCTGCTCTACCGGGCCGACGGCCGATGAGACGTTCGAACGTTCCGCGTCAGCCAGCCGAGCAGCCTAAAAGTGGCTGGATACAGAGGCTTTTCGAGCGGTTTGATCGCTTGACGAAGGCCTCGGGCTGTGATTAGATTGCCCATCGGTTTTGCCTGCGGACTTAGCCGATGGAAAGCCAATTCCGCAACGTGCTCGTTCCCAACGTCAGAAGGAGAGTTACCGTCATGGCAGACACGCCCAACAACGATGCAACGACGACTGAAGCAACACTGCCCGCTGTTCTCGAAGCTCCGAAACCCGAGATCACCGCGACGACAGCTTCTGCCAAGTGGCAGGAGAAGGTCGGAGCCTTCGCCAAGTCCATCGGCAAAGAGTACGACGCCGTCACGACCGAGCTCCAGAAGCTTGTCGGCGATGCGAACGACGAAGGTCTCGAAGCCCTCGCCGATCCGGAGTGCGCCGGCAACGATGTGATCCGTGGGCTCTTCAGCGGCGTGCCGCCGGTCAAGCTCAATAAGGCGATCAAGGACTTGCGCGGCGCAGCGGCACCGAAGCTGGTGGAGCCGACGACCCCCAAGGTAGCGGCGCCCTCGGCGATCAGTATGGTCGGTCTCTTGCCCGAACCGCCGAGCGATGACACGTTCCTCTCGGCGCTGCGCGTCGGCGGGGTGGCCAAGGTCGGAGCGACCGAAGTCAACGCTGCTCTACGTGTCCTCCTAGCGAAGCAGCTCGGAGTGTACGACCTGCCGGATCAGCTCGTGGCGCTCATGGAGCAACACGCCGAGACGCTCGAAGAACCCGTCAGCGATGCCTACTACACTCTGCAGAGGCAGGTCGCGGAACGGCGTTACGGCGAAGTCCTGCAGGCCATGGGCGTCCCGGGGCACTTCATGAGCGAGGCGCGCAAGCGGAAGCTCCTCGACCGCATGGGTGGTCTCTGGGCTCTGCTCGATAGCTTCCAGCAGAAGCTCACCGGCTGGCAGGAGCTGTGGCAGACTCGGATGAACAACCCGGCGGCTATGATGGCTGGCTTCGCCAGCATGATGAGCGGCGGGGCAGCCATGATGCCCGGCATGATGGATCATCCGGATACGGCTCCCGTCCTCGACTCGGCTTCGACGGTCATCGAGAACTTCAACAAGATGTTCGCCGGCACGGGCATACCAGTAGCCCGCGCCCTGGCGCACGACACCTTGCGCATCAAGAAGGTGCTCGAGGATCCGCAGCTTCCCGCCGCCATCGGCGCCGCCAATCGCGACGAGATGCTGAAGAAGCTCGGCGCTGGTCTCACGGCCGAGTATGTGAGGCTTGAACGTGACTTGGTCAGCTACGTGCTCGCGGTCATGAAGCTCGCAGCAGGCGAGGTCTCGACCGAGCAGCTCCCCTACTACATCATCGCGTTGCAGAACCGCGGGATCAACATCCCGTGGGACAAGCTCCAGGCGATGAAAGCAGCGGCTCCTGCCTCGCCGCGCAAGCGCAACGGCGGCAGCGACGCCGAGCCGGAACGCGACTTCCGCAGCTTCTGACCCCTTCGTACCTTCCCACCTCGGCGGAGAGACTGACTCTCCGCCCTTCCCCCAAGGATTCGACCTGATCGAATATTTGGGCCGAAGCCTACTCGCCCCTTCCCATTTAGGAGAGTGACATGAGCGGAAACAGCTATCGTGGATATTCCGGCAGCGTCGAGCGTGACTTCGAGGCATACCGCAGCACCGGCGAGACCGAAGCCGAACGACGGCGCGCCGATGAGGCGCGTGCGGATCGCGCACGGCGTCTCGAAACAGACAGAAAAGCGGTGGTGGCGAAGAGCGCCAAGCCGCGCGAAGTCCGTAACGAGCGCGAAGTCTACGACAAGTCGCTCGTCCATCTTCAGGTCAAGGCACCGGACGAGAAAGCCGAGCGCGTGCACGTCGTACTCATCGACAACTCGGGCAGCAACGAGAAGATCGCGAACCACCTCAAGAGTTCGTCCGGCTACCTGCTGGCCGTGCTCAAGGCGATCGACCCCGGGTCACGCATTTGCTTCGTCTACTTCTCGGACCATTGCGACGGATCGCGTATCTGGCAGGCTGTGGACTACGTGGCACCAGACGAGACCGGCGACAAGATCCTCCACTCTTCGATCCGCCACGTCGTCGGAGCCAGCGGCGGAGATGAGCCCGAGGCGATCGAGTGTGCCCTGTGGGACGCCTGCGATCTGCCTTTCGGGCACGTACAGGATCGACGGCTCTACCTGGTGACCGACGTGGTCGCGCACGGCATGGGCATGCGTGGCGACGACGGATGTCCGCGCGGCCGCGACTGGCATGACTCGCTCAAACGCGTCCACGAGACTTATCGCTCGTTCGAGGTCATCGGAAGCGGAGCGGAGCGCGACTATGCCGAGCTGCAGAAGAAGTTCATCACGGACAAGAAGCGCCTGCCGTTCGACCTCATCGACCTCTCGACGATCCCTTCGCACGAGCACCGCTGCGGCATCGTGGGCAACGCCTTACTCTTCCTCATCGCGCGCCACCAGGGGAACCAGACCGTGCAGGCGTTCCTCATGACGTTGTACGAGAAGTGGCTCAAGGAACCGATTTTCGGCGCGAACACCGACATGAACGCCAGAGAAGCGATTCGTCGCTTCGGCAAGTACCTCGAGGCGCCGGAAGACGAGATCCAAAAGATGATCAAGATCGTCTTCTCCTGATGCTAGACTCGACAAGGGGCCGCACTGCACACTCGCGGTGCGGCCCTTCTCTATTGTTCGTTTTTAAAATATTAAACGTCATTGCGAGCGCTTGCGAAGCAATCTTACATTGAAGCAAGATTGCCGCGTCGCCCTACGGTTTTGTATGCGCTCCTCGCAATGACAATCAGCTCGTCAATTCGAATGACAAAAAAGACCAACGTGTTGGTCATGCCTCGCAAGAGACATGCCTAAGTCCGTTTGGCCTTTCACAAGGATACTAAAAATGTCAGATATCAAGACGACCGTGTTGAGGAAAGTCATCTCTGCAGCGGTCGGACTTGAGGGTCCGGCCATGTGGCAAGCCATCGACCGCGCCGCCGATACGATCGAAGGCGATGACGGTGCAAAAAAATACGCGATCGAAGTCGCGGCGTATGCGCATCTCGCCTGCTTCTCTGGCGACGGACGACATCTCATTCCAGCCGTCCGACAATTCTGCAAGCTGAAGCGCTTCGACGTGCTCAAGGACCTCCTCGAGATCGCACGAGCCTTCGGCGAAACCAAAGCTGTGCAGGAAATCCGCCGGATCGGGCTCTACACGGGCATCGAAAGCCTTTCGGTCCCGGACTTCGCGGAATGGTTCATGCGCTGCGGAGTGCGCTGGTTTGATGTCTATCGAGACGAGCAAGCTGGCGTGTCTTTCGTCGATCCCAAGGATGTCGCCGCACTCAAGATACTGGTAGCACAGGAGTATCCTGACCAGACGAAGTTCTGGGATGAGGTCGTCCGCGCAGCGGATGAAGATCCGCACTATCCGCAAGTGCGCCGCGAGCTGCTCCATGCCATCGCCGAAGGCCGTGAGTTCGTCGTCCCGACACCTCCGAACAGACGTGACGAAGTGGACAGCCTGTTCCGCCGCTATGCCGACGAGAACGGAATCCGCATCTTGCGGCAGCTAGCCCAAGGCAAAGACGGCCTAACGCGTTGCAGCAACATCTATCTCGCGCTCGATTCCGACGGGATCATCAAGGTCTTCAAGGAAGTACTGACGCACGAAGAAGAGCGGATAGGCGCGAACCTCGATGAGGAGGCGAATCTGTTCCCGCTGATTACCGATATCGCTGACGTGCCAAGTCACTACGGCGAATTCAAACTCGCCGACGGCACGGAGTTCATGATCAGGTCGTATGTGTACGGACAGTCGTTGGCTGACTACGTCCACCCAGGGCAGTTGCTCGACAAGGACGCGGCTTGCGCCGTGGTCGGTGCGATTGCCGAGACATTAGCCAGTCTGCACTGCCGTCCGGGCCTGCGCGGGATTCTGTATCTCGATCTGCGACCGGATAACGTCATGGTCAGTCACGAAGGAGTCAGCCTGTTCGATTTCAATGCCAGCCGACGTGAACCGGACGTGGACGACGGAAGTGAAGTCGTGAGCTACATCTTGGACCCCAAGTTCGCGCCGCCAGAGGTCACGCTACACTGCAAAGCGTCCACCGCAAGCGACATCTTCCAGCTCGGACTGCTCTTCCACCAACTACTATATGGCAGACTGCCGTTCGTGACGTGCGACGAGCTCGAGCATAAAGGCGAACATCGCGAGCAAGCCGTGCTCAAGTTCTCGCTAGCCAATGCACTCATGCCGTACGAGCATCATCCGGAAATCGACTTCGCCGACGAGAGACTCACTCTCATCCGCGAAATGCTGGCGAAGGATCCACGAGGCCGACCGGATGCCAACGAGGTGGCTGATGCGTTGTTCCCGGAAACGGAAGCGCCCAAGAACCTCAAACTCACGCGGCGTGCGGCTAAGAATCGTCGCGAGAAGAACACCGTGCTCTTCCCGGCGCGCATGGGCATCCCCCACTACGGCCACATCGACTACATCAGCCGATTGCTCGACCTGGGGTATCACGTCAAGATTTCGCTTCAGCGTTCCTACACAATCACCGAGCGTGATCCGTTGCCCAAATGGATCGTGATGAAGATGGTGGCGCGATCGCTCTTGGCGCGGGGTTACGACCCAGCATCGTTCAGCTTCATGCTTACGCCGTACTTCGGAACGGACGAGCTGCACCGCTTGCACTTCGCTATGATGCCCGGATATGAGGACGTCGTGGCAGTCGCGTCGTCGAATGTGACAATCCGTGATATCTTTCCCGGCCTCATGATACTGGACCAAAAATCCGTTTTCGGTACGCCGAACGAAGAATACGAGGTGCGTTCATGGGGCCAAACGCTGCGCGACGCGATCAAGCGCGAGGATGAGCATGCATCACGGCTGTATGCGGCCGAAGGCGTCGAGCAGATCATGACTTTCCGAGAGATCCGGGAGCGTTATGCCGAAACGCCGGTCGAATTCCTACCGGGAAAAGTGGTCGCTTCCGTGGCTGGTGCGGACTGGACTCCACTCGACGTCCGAGTCAGGAAGTACGACCTGCCCGAGGAAGTCATCGCTCTAACCCTGGGAGCGACCATCGTCCAACCCTACGAGCGGGAAACACCACTACGACTTCGCGACGGACGGAGGCGTCGTCTGCGCTATGAGCGGATGAGCTTCACGGACGGGGACGAAACTATCTTTTTCCGGCTCGTGCCGGAATGAACTACACAAGACGCACTAGGCCACTCGGCCTGGTGCGTTTTCAATTTATTTTCCCTATGAAGAGAAAGATGATCCGTCATTGCGAGTGGAGCGAAGCAATCTTACATTATGGAAAGGTTGCCGCGTCGCCCTACGGTTTTGTATATACTCCTCGCAAAGACAAATGCCTCGTCATCCTGAACTCGATTCAGGATCCAGTAGCCTGGATTCCCGTCGGAATTTATCCCGGTCAGAGCACCGGGACGGGAATGACAAAAAAGGAGGGAATAACGAAAGTGGAGCGGGATGGCGAGAAAAAGTCTGTGCTAATTCGGGTCTTCAATGTAGACGGGTTCGGCGAACTCTTCGGGTGCAACACTTCTGCCACGCGATTCGGCGGTTCCGAATAAGCTTAGTCTTCCGCTCCCCTTACCTTTCAGCTGGTCCATGAAACTGACAATGTCTTTATCGAGCATGATTTGGTCAGGCGTGACCGGTTTGGTGAGACGAAGCCCGGACAACGAACGACAGCGGCTTAGGGCGACATAGACCTGTCCAGCAGCGAAAGCGCCACGATCAAGATCGATTACAGCTTGATCAAAAGTCTTGCCCTGGCTTTTGTGGATGGTGATGGCCCAGGCCAGACGCAACGGGATTTGGGTGAAGCTGCCGATCTTCTCGGCTTCGATCCGGCCATGCCGTTCGTCGTATTTGTTGCGGTACAGATTCCAAGTGTGCATATCGACGCGGACTGTCTCCCCATCATCCAGATCGACTTTGACGCCGTCGTCTTCAAAACCCGAGACCCAACCCAAACTGCCGTTCACATACGCCCCAGCCGGGTCGTTTACCATACACATCACACGCGCGCCGCGTTTCAGGCTCAACTCGGAGTCGGTCGGCATTTCACGATCGCCGAAATCTCCGGAGGCATGGCCTTTGAATTTTTTGGCTTTGGGCAAGAGCGAAAGCAGACGGCGTTCGTTCAACGCATCAGCCGCACGATTCGTCGGCGTAAGGACAATCGCATCTTCGGGTAACGAACCTGTTTTGACGCAACGATTCAGTTCGACCAGCGCTTCGGACGTAATACTCTGGTCGCGGATGCCGTTCAAGAATTCGATGAATTTCTTATCCTTTTGCCGATGAACTTTCTCGAGCTCAAGGAAAGCGACTTGTCCGTAGTCCAGCAGTTCGCTGACGACGTTGGAAGAAAAGAAATACGGCGTCGTGTAGAGATGCGTAAAAGCCTCTTTATCATGCTGCGTGACCACAGGCGGGAGCTGAAAAAGATCGCCGATGGCTACGATACGGACGCCGCCGAACGGGCGTTCATCTTCGCGCGCGGCGCGCAAAAAAGCATCGACACAGTCCATCAGGTCGGCACGGACCATGGAGATTTCGTCGATGATGATCCTGTCTATAGCAGCATACATGCCGTCGCGCGCTGCAGCGCCTTTACGGCGTGCGTGCTTTGCGGTGATGTCGGGCGAGAAACGGAAAAATTTGTGTATTGTCTCACCTTCGACGTTCAAAGCCGCGACACCTGTCGGTGCCAGCACGGGGACGGTGCGCGGCGCGTTGTCGCGATAATGGCGCAAAAGCGTGCTCTTGCCCGTACCGGCGCGGCCGGTGATGAAGACGAACGGCATTTCGCCGTCCATCAGCTCCAAAGCGCGTTTCGATTGTTCGTCTAATTCAAATTTCATGCCTTGGTCCTTTGATGAATGTTTCTTTTTCGGTTTTATCCATCTTCTTGATCGCTGCCTCTTTGCGCCGCGCTGCGCTCTCTGACCTCATGGCCTCGGTCCAGACGAGCGAGACCGGTCTGTGGGAGCGGGTGTATTTGGCGCCAGTGCCGGAGTTATGTTTTGCGATACGCGCCCCGAGGTCTGTCGCGATGCCGGTGTATAGGCTGCCGTCCGCGCAACGGACGATGTAGATATGCCATTTTCCCATATTTTTCCGTTTTTTACTTCACGCACCGAACGAGACTTTTCGGCCAGTACTTGCATGTCGATATCCCAAATCTGCTTAGATGTCTTAAATACGAGATAGCAAAGGCCGAGCGAAGAAAGCACCAAAACATAAGGGAGCGCACCGACCATGTGGGTACGGCCAAAAAAGATGAGCAGTGTATTAATGATGATAAAAACCAGTCTGATTTCCGTGGGCCCGATGCCGAGATGCGCGATGCGGAATTCATTCGTGGCCGCGAACGAAAGGTAAGAATTCACCATGAATGCACCAAAGACGGCCAGGACGAAAAAATGGATATACTTGAAATTATCCGGCAGCATGAGCATATATCCGATGAGGATCGAGCAAAGGAAGATATAGTCCAGGAAGTGATCCATGTAGTAGCCCCATTTGATGAAACCCTCTTCACGAGCACGACCGACCGCTCCATCTAACCCGTCAGTGACCCATTGCATAAAGATCATGAACGACATGCCCCAAAGCCACGCAGCGTCGTAACGGGCAAGAAACCCGAACAGAACGATAAAAAAACTTATCGGTATGGTGCAGAGCGTCAGATGATAGGTCCGTATGAAATCGGGTACTTTAGGCACGGCCCACCTGACTAGCCTGCTCTCTAAGGGAGTCAATAACGAGCCTCCGACTTTCTTGTCCCCGGCAAAAATCGTTTTTGTAGGCTGCATACTGACTCCTAATTAACGCCTGCGACGACCGAAACCTCCGCCTGAAGGACGGCGCCCAGACGATGGGCGACGTGGACCGCCGCTAGAACGTCGTTCAGGTTCGAATGGCGAGATAGGGCGGGCTGCGGGAAGAACGGGCAATTTCGTGATCGGCAGATATGACCGCGTCAGGCGCTGGATAGCTTCGACCTCTTTGCGCTGATCCGGCATAGCGAATGAGATCGCTTTACCCTCTTCGCCGGCACGCGCGGTGCGGCCGATGCGGTGCACGTAGTCCTCGGCCTGGTCCGGCAAATCGTAGTTCACCACGAGCTCGATGCCTTTGACGTCGATGCCGCGCGCGGCGATATCGGTAGCGACCAGGACGCGATACTTACCGGACTTGAAGCCATCGAGCGCGTCGCGACGCTGGCTCAACGACCGATCGGAGTGGATTTCGGCTGACGTATGTCCCATGTTGCGTATCGAGCGGGCGATCTTGCGTGCACCGTGCTTGGTACGCGAAAAAACCAAGACCGAGCCGCGATTTTCCTCCAGGATCTTGTCGAGCAACCTGACTTTATCCTCTTTCCCGACGACAAAAAGTTCCTGCGAGATTTTTTCGGCCATCGTACCGGCGCGCGCAATCTCGATCCTGACCGGCAATTTCATGTACGTACTCGCCATCTTGAAGATTTCCGGCGGCATGGTCGCGGAGAAAAGCATAGTCTGGCGTTCTTGCGGCATCGAACGCAGTATCTTGTTGATCTGCGGCGCAAAACCCATGTCGAGCATGCGATCGGCTTCATCCAGCACGAGGATATTCACATCGCGCAAATCGACTGTCCTCTGCTCCAAGTGGTCGATCAGACGACCCGGTGTGACCACCAGGACGTGCGGCTTCTTGGCCAGATTTTGGATCTGTTGGTGCATCGAAGCGCCCCCGATGAGGACGGCGGTGCGCAGACCGATCGGCTTGCCGATCACCTGCATAACCTCGTCCGCCTGAAGCGCCAATTCACGGGTCGGCAGGACAATCAGACCGCGGCCCTTAAATTGGGCCAAACGTTGGATGAGCGGAATGCCGAAAGCAAGGGTTTTGCCTGTTCCGGTCTGGGCGATTCCGACGATATCCTTGCCCTCGATGGCAACCGGGATGGATTTACGTTGGATTGGCGTAGGCGCCTTATACTTGAGTTTCCACAGGATTTCGAGCAATTTCGGCGCAATGCCTAGACCATAAAATCCGGGTTCTATAGGGGTGGTGGGATTCATAATAAGGCCAGTGTATAGGTTAAAGGCGGAATTGTCATGCTTTCCGGCTTACCTGTCCTAAAATCACAAGCACGAACCTGGCGCGTCCTTTTTGGGGGTGTCTATCGCACTTTTCAATTCAGACGCCACAATTCAAAGTTGACTGCCGAAGCGAATGAGACCCAGAGGAAATATGGTATCAGGAGATAAGCGGCAAGCGGTTTGATGCGACGGAAGAGAAAGAAAAGGGCAACAATGAAAACCCAGATGCCGATAATACCGATTAGTCCTGTGATCGGACTGCGTAAGCCGAAGAACATCCATGACCAGGCGGCGTTCAAAGCAAGATGCACGAGAAAGACGCTGACCGCGATCTTCACCTCTCGCCTCTTCCAGCCGGAAGACCAGACGAGATAGAGCGAAATGCCCATCAAGGCATAGAGTGTAGTCCAGACCGGACCGAAGAGCCAGTTGGGCGGAGCGAAGGAAGGTCTCACGAGCGTCGCATACCAGGTTGGAATGGCTGATGCCGTGAAGATGGAACCGATAGCTCCGGCGGCTTCGCAGAGGAGAATGAAAGCAACTAAGACTAAAATGTTTTTCGGACGCATATTGAGGAAAGTGTAGTTTACTTTGTCCGAATTTCCAAGTATCCAAAAAAATACCTCGGTTTGACCCGAAGTATTTTTCTGGCGGAGAGGGTGGGATTCGAACCCACGGTAACCTTGCGGCTACGACGGATTTCAAGTCCGTTGCTTTCGACCACTCAGCCACCTCTCCATATTCCAGACCACCCAAGTGACCACACTCTACAACCGATTTAACCTTTTTTCAAGCCCAAAACGAACGACCCACATTCCAACCTACCGCAGACATAGGGTTTTGTTCTTAGCGGCCAAATTAGGTAAAATCATTAAGATATGAGATACGTCGCCCTCCTTCGTGGCATCAATGTCGGCAAAACCAAACGCATCGAGATGAAGAGGCTCAAAGCCCTGTTTGAGACGTTGGGATATTTTGACGTCTCGACCTATATCAACTCCGGCAATATCGTTTTCGAAGCGAAGAAAGCACAGAAGACGGTGCGCAGCGAAGTCGAGAACGCACTGAAAAAAGAGTTCGGTATCCTGATCCCGACGCTCGTGAAGACCGACAAAGAGATGCGCAAAATCGCTGACGCAATCCCGGCCGCTTGGAAAAATGACGACAAACAAAGGACGGACGTAGCTTATCTCTTCGATAAGGCGGATAATAAAAAGACGATCGACGAACTGCCCGTCAAGCATGATTATATAGATATACTGTACGTGAAAGGCGCGCTGATCTGGAACGTCAAACGTCTGAACTACAACAAAAGCCATCTGAACAAGCTCATCGCGCATCCGCTCTACCAATCCATGACCGTGCGCAACGTGAATACGGCACGATGGTTTGCGGCTAGATAAAAATATGCCATTCAAAACGATCGACCAATATATCAAGGCGGCTCCGGAGGAAGCGCGGCTCAAACTCGAAAAAATAAGACGTACGATACAAAGTGCAGCGCCCAAGGCGACCGAGACTTTCGCTTATGGAGTGCCCGCTTTCGATTTGGATGGACAGCACCTAGTACTTTTCGCCGCTTTCAAGAAACATATCGGCATATATCCTACGCCGCCCGTGATAAATGCCTTCAAGAAAGAGCTCAAGCCATACAAGACATCGGAAGGCGCGATTCAGTTCCCGTTGGATGAGCCGATTCCCTTTGGCTTGCTAAAGAAAATAACTGCATTTAAGGTAAAAGAGATCACAACCAAAAACAAAGCAGCCAAAACAAAAACTTGCAGCCGAGGGCACAAATATTCGGGTGGCGGACCGTGCCCCAAGTGTTGGCCGGGAAGATTAAAAAACAAGAAGCACAAATCAGAATCCAAAAACTTTAAAAATTAAATAATTCAGAAAAAAATATGTCTAACGAAAAATCAGAAACCGGTTGTTGCCCAAAGTTTGACCCGACCCCTTGGGACGGAAAAACCTTCGAATGGCAGAATAAGTCATTCATCAAGGACAAGGTGTTCACCTTGTTCTACATGCCGATAAACTTCGGTTCAGTCATCACGAAACTGAACAAGAAAATCGAAAAAGCTGGCGCTAAGGTGCCGGATTGGCTTTGTCTGTCGGATCACACTTCCAAATGGAACATGGATCTTCTGCTCGCCGTAGATAAAGCCATACCCGATGCGGAGAATGTCCAGCTCTCGGGCAAATTTTACAGCAAGGTCTATGAAGGCGACTTCAAGGACACGGGCAAATGGGGCAAGGATTTCGAGGATGGATTGAAAGCTTCCGGCATGGAGATGAAGAAGATGTACATGTGGTACACCACCTGCCCCAAGTGCGCGAAACATTACTGCAAGAACTACGTAGTCTTAGTGGCACAGATCTGAAAAGAGTAGCCTCTCATCAGATCAAGTTGTCTTAATTATGCTTTTTCGGTCTTTGGATAGCTGTAGTTGACCATCCAATTCACTCCGAACTTATCCGTGAAATGTCCGTAGTAGTCGCCCCACGCTTGGTCGGCTATCGGCATACCGACTTTACCACCTTCCGACAAGGCGGAGAAAATCCTGTCTGCTTCTTCTTTACTGTCGGGATGGAGCGAGATGTGCACATTGTTCCCTTCCACCAATTTTTGTCCGAGTGATTTGAGGATGTCGGTCGCCATCAACATAGTGTCGGCATTGATGGGTAAGCCGATGTGCATGATCTTGTCTTTTTCTTCTTCCGGAATGTCGATGCCCTCCATCGGCATATCCTTGAAACGGACGATCGACGAAGGTTCTGCCTTGAATACGGTCTTGTAGAAATCAAATGCCTCTTCGGCGTTGCCGTCAAAATTGAGATAAGCATTCAGTCTAAGCATATATTTTTCGTTAGGAATTATTTTTCGTCAGAATTGCTCAGTCAGCATCGTAAGCCTTCTGAAGTTCCTTCAAGTCGAATTTCTTCATCTTCAGGAAGGCTTCGGTCACCCGAGCGATCTTCTTCTCATCCTTGCTCTGCATCATGACATCCAACACTTCAGGCACGATTTGCCAAGAGACGCCATACTTATCCTTGAGCCAACCGCACTGCTCTGATTCAGGAACAGCCGAGAGCCTATCCCAATGGTAATCGATCTCGTCCTGATCCGCGCAATGGACCATGAATGAGATGGCCTCATTGAACTTAAAATCATGCATGCGGGCGCTATCCATGGCTGCGAAAGCCTGCCCTTCAAGGGTAAAGTTGGCGTGTTTGATCGTTCCCGGTACTTCTGGCCCATCGCCGGGATCATAGCGCAGGATGTCACCCACCTCCGCATCGTGAAAAATTGTCGCATACAGACCGATCGCCTCCTCGGCTTTGCCGGACATATCACCCACGAACATGAGTGTAGGGATGATGTTTTGGGTAACCTCGCGCTCACCCATGAACATCAGCTGCCAAGAAAGACCATACCTGTCCTCCAACCAGGCGTATCTCTCGCTGAAGGGATATTCCCCCAATTCCATCAAGACCTTGCCCCCAGGAGATAGCTTAGCCCACAACTCATCGACCTCGTTCTTCGTCTTACATGCAACGAGGAATGAGATGGAAGGATTGAATTTGAACAGCGGGCCTGCGCTCAATAGCGTAAATTCCTGCCCCATCAATTCGGCCGTCACGATATCGACCGTCCCTGATGGAGTATTCTTCAGTTGTGACTTATCTTTGATCGCGGAACCCTTAAAAACAGAGACATAGAACTCTGCGGCTTCAATCGCCTGCCTATCGAACCATAAATGATAGGTTATTTTTTGCATATGATTTAACGATTAAAAATTAATTCACTCGTCAATAAAGTCTTAAATTTTGCAGACCTATCGGTTCTCGCGCTCTTTTGTCTCCAGAGCATTAGAATGTCGAATTGCCCAGTGTTTGCAGTTGAAAAAAACGCATGTGCAGCTGAATCGCCCGGCCAAAAATGTTTATACGGTAGTTTTCCTAATCTAAATAAAAGCTATCTCAAGCTCAAAAGCTTGGCAAGTGGGTAAAAACCAAACCGTTCAACTCCCCACAGCTAATGCCAATCCGAAGACTTTTTTTACACCAGCAGCTTTCAAAATACGTGCTGCTTCCTGCATGGTCGCGCCAGTCGTGACTACGTCGTCTACGAGCAGGATATTCTCCGGAAGAATCACATCGCTTCTCACCGAAAAGACGCCGTTGATATTTGCATGGCGCATCTTGCCATGCTCCAAAGCGGCTTGAGCTGTCAGCGATTCACGTCTGTGAAGGATCTCTGACGTCTGCGCCCAGGGGACGATTTTTTCTTTGATGATTCCGGAGAGTAGAGCCGCTTGGTCGAATCCGCGAGTGCGTACGCTCTTCGGCGCTCCGATAAGCGGCTGGATTGCGAGCTCGGAAAGTCCGGCCCAAGGCCAGATGTCGAGACGTGCGCCACGCCAAACCTGCAGGTACTCTGCAACCGCATCCATGAGGACAGTCCCTCCGCGATATTTGAAGGCGTGGATGACTTTACGCAAACCTGGGTCATGATAAAAACCAGCGGCGACCAGTCCATCCAACTGGCTCGTCCGACTACAACCCTCGACGTGGTTGACGTGATTGCAGGCAGGGCAGAGATTCTTGAGCGAAAATTCGCTTTTGGCACGACAATCCTTGCACCACCAGGTGTCGAAAGCACTACAGACCACGCAGCGTGGCGGAAAAATAAGATCGAGCAGATATGGAATAATGTCCATATCTTACAGCTAACAGGAAACGGGAACAGAAGCAAGAACTGGTCATGTCAATGCTTGTTTTTCAACAAGAAAAATTACTGCGGAAATCCAGGCTACTGGATCCTGAATCAAGTTCAGGATGACGAGGTATTTGTCTTTGCGAGGAGCATTGACCTAAACTTTAGGGCGACGCGGCAATCTTTCCATATGTAAGATTGCTTCGCAGCGCTCGCAATGACAGATTATTTTATGACAGCCTCGAGGATTTTCTACAAACTCTTATCCTCCCAAGCCATCCCATCAAGCAGATAGTCGTTGCCGGTCGATTGCACGAAAGTCACGGTGACGCGTTTGGCGGAAGTCGAGACGGGCGACGTCGGGTCGCCGGAGTCGACATTCTGGATCGCTTCGACGATGAAGACGATCTTAGCATCCCCTATCTTGCCTTCAGAAAGTTTGACCGAGATAGAACGCGTGGACATCCCGTAAGGGCCGGACGCAAGAGGGTTCGCGGAGACCATCGCAGCCTGTTCCTGTTGCAGCACGCTCTTGTACGACGTCGAAGCGTCCAGCAGCGCATCCGAATATCCCAGGAAACCATTCTGGTTGGAACCTGATCCGATGCGTTCGACGGAGGAGCGTGCCTTGTTCTCCAGGACTTTGAGCGGATCGATCGGCGGAGGCGTGGTGGACGGAGTCACGGTCGTGGGTGGGGTTTGGCCATTGGTCGGCTGCGACGGCGTAGACGGCAGATTCGAAGAAGGCTGGAGCGTCGACGGCGTGGTAGGCAGCTGCTCTTGCGCCGGTTGCTTTTTGAAGAAAGGCGAGAGCAATAGATACAGACCAAGACCGAGGAGCAACAGGGCTATGAGCAACAGTAAACCTAATTTAGTTCTCTTTTCCATATATTATTGACGATGGTTACTTGCCTCCTCCCTCAAGAGCCTCCTGGAACTGTTTCTTTTCGGCTTCAATCTTGAGGAGCTGGTTCGGGTCAGTGGTGACGATCTGGTCCTCGGTGTAGGAAGCGACGATCTGGATGGCCGCATGCTTATTGCCGGCGAAAAAGATACCTTCGCCCTTGCCGGATTCGAGGAGCAGGTATTTTTCGGACTGGGTGAGCAGGAAGACGCGCGCGACCAGGTCGATGGCGGCCGGAGACTGCTTGAGCAGCAACTGCATCGATGAGTTGGTCACGATGGCTTGGCCATACGGCGAGGTCAAGAAGTCGTTCACGTCCTGCGTGATCGTGGTTATGCCGAGGAAATATTTGCGGCAACGCTTGACCAGGGCGAAGATGAATTTCGCCGAGTCTTCGTGCTGCATTAGCCACCAAGCTTCATCGATCACCAGGATGCGGCGTTTGCGTTCGGAGCGCACGACGTTCCAGATGTAGTTGACGATAGTGTAGATGGCCATCGGGCGCAGTTCGTCTTCCAGGTCGCGGACCGAAAAGGTGACGAGCTGGTTATTCATCTTGACCGTGGTCGGCGAATTCAGGAGGCCGGAGAACGTGCCTTCGGTGAATTTCTTGAGGCGGACGACCAGGTCACTCGTGCCTTCCATGCCCTCCAAGATGTCCTGGAAATCCTGCAGGATCGGCGGCTCGACCTTGGTCAGGTCAGCGCCCGGAACGATGTCTTTTTTGGCGTAGGTCTCGAGCAAGGCGCGATCAAGCAGCGAGTCCTCGGCGACAGTCAATTTACCTAACATCAAGCGCAACAAGCCTTTCATAGTGATGACGGCGCTGCGGATGATGTCTTCGAGCGAGATGGCTTCGCCGGACGGACGTGGCAGGTCGAACGGATTGATCTTAGCCTGCGAAGCGAGCGAGATGTTGATGTAGGTGCCACCGACGGCGTCAGACAGATGCTTGTATTCCATTTCAGGGTCGATGACGATGACGTCGGTACCGAGCATCATGGCGCGCAAGATCTCGAGCTTGACCGCGTATGATTTACCGGCACCGGATGTGGCGAAGACCACGGCGTTGGCGTTCTGCAAAGAAAAGCGGTCGAACAGGATGAGCGATTGGTTATGGCGGTTGATGCCGTACATGATGCCGTTGTCCGAGGTGAGTTCCGCCGAGGTGAACGGGAAGCTCGAAGCCAGCGGAGACGTGCTCATGTTGAACGTGATCATGAGCTCGTCGTTGCCCAACGGCAGCGTGGAGTTGAAACCTTGTTCAGCCTGGAAATAGGCGCGCTTGGTATAGATAAGCATCGAACCGAAAGTCGATTCGACGGTGTTAGACAGACGCTCGAGCTGTTCCGGAGAAGTCGAGTAGAAGGTGACGTAAAAAGCGAATTGGAAGAAGTGTTCGATACCTTGCGTCAGATCATCGCGCAATTGTTCGATATCGCGCAAGGCGGTCTCGGCTATAGGATCGCGCGGCTTGCCGCTCTCGGCGTCCGAAGTGATCTGGGCTTCCAGGATACCGACTTTTTTCTTGAGCTGTTTCAGCACGACATCCGCCTTGATGGGATAGAAGAACATGGAGATGTCCATCTGGGCGTTCAGGTTGATGATCGGAGAAGACCAGCCGACGGTGACGTAACGCGGATACGTGATGATGAAAAGCGTCCGTACCCAGACGTCGCCCAGACGCACGAAACTCGGTTCGACCTTCATCGAACTGGGAGCGATAAGATCCTTGATCGATGCGACGCCTTTGCGGTAGACCCTTTCCTCCTCCAGGGCGACACGCTCTTCCTGCTGCTTCTTCTTGAGCTCCGCCGAGCTGGGCGTCTTCTTCAATCCTATGCCTCCGGCTGTGATGTCGGACGCTTCGAATTTTTTTTCCTCCTGTGTCTTGAATGCCATATTTTATCCTTCGGTCTGAAGTTTAGACGTGTTGACCATGCGCTCGCTCTCGAACAGCTCCGGATTGTACATGGTGTAAAGAAGTTCGATGGTGCTCTGGGTATCCAGCATCACGGCATTGAGCGACATGGACTGCAGACCGCTGATGATGGAGTTCACGCGCAGCATGAGGGACTCCTTGTTCTTGCGGAATTTCTCGTCAGACAGATGGATGGCGACGGATGGCGTGATTATCTCCGAAAGACGCGCGAAGAAGCCTTTCTGTTTGTCGGTCGATGGGTCGAGCGGCACCACGACGAAGAATTTCTTCTGCATGATATCCCCCGTCTCGACCAGCCACTTCACGAAGTCGCGATAATCGGTGATTTGTCTCTTCAACAGCTCATTCCCCTGGCCTTTTTCCGCATCTTTCAGTTTGCGCAGATACTCGTCGATGTTCATGCGGCGCGATTGGATGAGGATCTGGATCGGGAAATCCAAGCCGTTCAGGAACTGCATGTAGGCCTGCACGATGGCGTTCTGCTCGTCCATGGACTTGAGCGAAAAATTTATGCTCGAGACCAAAAGTATGGCGCGGATGGTGCCGTCTTTCATGATCACGATATCCTCTTTGATCTCCGCGACGTCGAGATATCGTTGGACCGGTACGCCAGGCTTGGTGCCTGCAAGTTTAGTGCTTTGCATATTTATTGATCATCCTCCGGTTTATAGACTCCACCGGTATTGACTACGAGCGAGAGGTCACGCAGTCGGCTGCTTTCCGGTTTTTCCTTGTGTGGGGTGACTTTGACGGGCGCGGAAACTTCGGTCTTCATGAATGCCCTCAATTCGGCTTCGGTGTGCCGCTTATCCCACACGCGCAAAGCAGGACGGGTCACCGTCTGCAGCACATTGACGAAGAAAACGTGGAACGGTTGGCCGTTGACTTTGACGAAAGCAAAAGTACCGCCGAAAGCCGCCACAAAAATAGTGAAGACGAGGAAATAGGCGAACTGGAAAAGCTTGTAGGCGATGAAGATGGAGAACGCCGCGACCAACATGATCAAAAATTGCCTGACCGTGATAGGGCCCAGGATCTGGTCTTCCTTATCGATGAATTGCGGGACAATGAACTTCTCTGGCATGGTGGTTTGAAGGGAGAAACCTATTCAAAGTGTAGCTTACTATTAAGGTTAATGACAGCCGCGACCTCTTCTGGAGTCATCGCATCCTGCCCGGCAGCGCGCTTATCGGCAGCAGCATCAGCCACGCTTTTACCGGAACGGAAAGCCTCGGACACCAAAGACATATACGAACCGAGCAAAGGCGACTTGTTCCAGGCTTGGATGCCTTCCAGACGTTTCTCGAATGACTCTCCGCCCAACGTCTCGATCTTCTGCATGATTTTTTTGGCGGCAGCTTCAGGGTCCTTGCCCAGACGACGGAACTCATCGAGCGAGATGGCGGCGAGCTCCTGGACCAATCCGGATAACCGCGGGCCGGAATATTTCACATCCTCCATCTTGGGCTTAAGGCCTGCAGTTGCAGGCTGCTTCATGATCGTCTGCTTGGAGACAGTGATCTCGGGGCGAGACGCCTGGGAGAACGGCATCTGCGGCTGGACAGGCTCAAAACGCGCGGTCGGGGGGGCTGGTCGGGCTGCGCCTTGGGCAGTCGCTGGAGCGGGCTTGGCTGGCGCGGGTGCTTCGGGTTTGGGTTTTACGGCTTCGATCGGAGCGGCGCCGGCAGAAACAGCCGAGACGAGCTCACCGAAGCGTTCCTTCTCGAGCCTTTTCTCTTTAAGGTCCATCGGATGCATCGGGATTTCCGTGGTCGCACCCGCGAGAAACGATTGTTTCATCTGCTGCGCTAGTTTTTTCTTGGTGTCTTCATCCTGTTTGCGCGAAAGGATCTTGTCCTGATACCACTTGGCATGTTCCTCGGCTTCACGCACTTTCCTCTCCTCTATCTTGGTGCGCTGTGAAGCGAGTTGTTCTTCGATCTTCCCCTTCTCCTCGTCCAAGATGGATTGGTGCAGATCCGTGTAGGATTTCTCGATGATCGTACCCAAGCTTTCGGCCGAGGCATGGTCCATGCCGAGCCCTCCGACTTTGGTATCGCGCTCGAAGAGCTGTACGACTTCAAGAGCATTGCGGACGTCGCGCAGGCGCGAAGATATGATGTGCTTGAGGCGATTGGTCAGATACTCATCTGCCGGCTTATTAGGCAAAGCATCATACGTCTTTGCGACAGCCGACTCCAAAGCGGTAAGCGGACGTTTCGCCTCTTCGGCCATGCCACGTTTGATGGCGGTAATCTCTGCATCCTCTTCACCGGGCAGCGGAGCCTTTGCCCGCTCTTCGGCTTCGGCCTTTATCCTAGCTTCTTCGGCCAACCAATCAGAATAGTCCTCTTCGGACATGATCTTGACCGAGCCGACGATCTCGTTCATCACCTCTATCGTTTTGCTCGCCATCTCCGCATCCAGACCTAACCCCCCAAAATCCTCCGGGCGTGTCAGGACGTCCTTGACTTGGCTGTCGATGCGGACGCCTTTGACTTTGCTGGTGATGAGGTCGCGCAAACGTTCGCGCATCTGCGGACCCATCAGCGTGAAGCCGGAACGGGCAGCGATTTCGGTCGCTGCGCCCGAATAGGTCATGGGTTTGAGATAGACTTTCGTGCTCGGCCAGCCGGCGGTCGTGATGCGTTTCTGATCCAGGATGGAGGTGAGTTCGCGACCGAAGAGTTCGCGCAGCGGCCAAGTCTCAAGCTTGAGGAGTTCGATCATGAATTCCTGCCATTTGTCTTCCGGGATGGAGATCGGCACGAGCTTGGCTTTGATTTCGTCCACGGCCTGCGGCAGTTCCGAATCGCCAAAGATGGCGTCCATGACCTTGTCGCCGATGAAGACTTTTGCGTCATCCGGGAATTTGTATTTGGCTTGAAGAGTCTGCTCAGCTTGGTTGAAGTTTTCCGAGAACAAAAAGGTGCGTAGCCCGGTGGGCATCTCGGCGAAAGAACTGAATTTCTGGCGTGCACCCATAGTCATCACTTACCCGACGCAGCTTTGCGCAACCTGGCGTCATTCATGATTTCCGTGTGGATCCTGATTTGAGCTTCTTCGACCGGGTTGACGGCTTCACCGCGTGAGCGTTTCTCGATGGCTTTCGCACCAGCTTGCGCCGCAGCTTTGACCACGGACTGAAGTTTGGCGACCTGTTCGCCTGTGACGTCCGGACGATCCATAGCAGTCACGAAGTTCTTCATCTTGCCTTCGACTGCGAACGTGATGTTCTCCGTGACTTTGCCGCCCGAACTGAACGCGGCCGGATCGGTGTTAGCGATGAACCCGACGCTCTTGGCGGCGTCCGCAGCGTTCGTACTCGCCAATCCATCCATGGCACCCTGGGTTTCGTTGAAGTGCGCCGTCGAATAACCGACGTTTGCATACGCTCCGCTTGATGGGTTGTAGTTAAACGCCACGGATGAAGGCATGCCAGATCTTTGTACGGATGCCATGGACTCGGCTTGGGTACCGGTGAAGGTTGAACGCGAGGTATCGTAGGCACCGGCGCTGACGGCTGCCGCCATCTTACTGGATTGTTCCGTCGTCGGAGCACTGGACATACGGCCGGAGAATTCGGCGACCTGTGTCGGCGCAAGACCAGCTCCGGATAATGCGGAGCTAATTTGTTGCTGCCTAGCAGCTGATACATTCGTAGACGTAACGCCGTATCGGCCTCCGGCAGACGCGACCTCCATGAATCCATCGGCCGTCCTCACATAGCTCTTGCCTGTTGAGGAACCCGCATTGAATGCGCCAAGGACGGCAGGATCTTTTTGAGCCTGACCGAGCGCGTTTTGGATATGTGCGTAATAATCGCCACCGCGTTTCTTGGCGTACTTCATGAATTCCGTATTCTCCGGATTCGCCACCACGGCGCCGTTCTGAATAACCCCTTGAGCTTCCATTAAAGCTATGGCAGCGTCCAGGCTCTGCAGTGTCTTGGGCGATACATCCCCAGGCTTAGCCTTCCGCATAGCTCCCCGCAGATCCCCGATCTTTCCGTCTTTGACCAATAGTCGCGGATCAGCTTCTTCCCATTTCTCCACTTCACCCATCAATTCGGTGTCTCCTCCGAATTGAGCCCTTGCCTCCTTGATGTTCTGGCGCATCAAATCAAGGTGCGATTGTTCAGCCGCAGCCTTGGAACGTGCCTTCACTTCGGCTTCGAATTCCGGCGTACCGCGAGCCAAGCCGGACGACGAGGCTACGTCGTTCTCGATCCCTGTCCTGTTCGCTGCCAGGAAATCATCATAATAGGCCTTAACAGTATCTTTCTGCTGCAAGTGATTAAGTTGTTTCTTTGAAGCGGCCTCGCGTGCTGGAAAATCAAGTGCTTTGCTCTTTTCGATATCCAGAACCATGCCGCGCTGTCTTGCACCCAAGCCTTTAGTCTTCTCCTCAACCTTTTTGGCTTCTTCGGCCTTTATCTTACCTGCTGCACCTAGGAAGCGTGTGCCGACTCCACCCATGGCCTGACCTGCCAGGCTGCCAACCAAACCGCCTCTCGTGGCGAGCTGCTGACCACCTTGTAGAAACTTTTCGCCAATGCCTGGAGCGTATTTAGCAACTGCGAGCTTGCCTCCAAATTTCGCTCCAGCCCCAGCAAGCCTACCTGCACCACGAGCACCTGCCCCAGCAGCACGAGCTCCGGCACGCAGCGGCACGCCGATCGGACCGCCTTTGGAGCTGATTTTGCTTGCGATATTCCCCAAGCCTGAACCGACGGATTTGGAGATCGAGACGGCGGCTTGAACACCCATCAACAAAAATGCCGTAGCGACCACGAAACGCGCTACGTTATCCAAGCTCGCTGCCTGTGAGATGGCGGCTTTTAGATAGTCCAACTCGCCTCCCCCGCCGGATTTATTCAAGAATTCTCCGAAAGGCGCGTCATTCGCCGAGACGATCGCCAGGGTCAGCCAGAGAAAAAACGCCATGATCGGACCGCCGGCGAGTAGCGCACCAAGTTTGGACCACCATTCGGTTCCATATTGGGAGACGGATTTCTGCAGTTTTGGCGGCAAGGCCCAAATAAAGAAAGCTAACGGAGCAAAAATCAAAATTGCCCACAAACCGATGACGCGGGCAATCAGATAAATCAACATGATAAGCAAGACCGTGCCGGTGATGGTCAACATGCCCAAGCCGAAGATCGCGGCGGTCATCAGCTGCGTTTCTTGTGCGATACCGGCTGCATAGCCACCACTCTCGCTGAATCCTCCGCCAGCACTGGTCGCCATGGTCAGCACCTTATCCATACCGAACGCTTTGACGAAGTTTCCGAACGCAGCATCCTTGAAACCGTTGACGAAGGTCAACATGATGACTTGCGAGAAGTCGATGAGCAGACCGACGAGCGTCTTGGAGAAGTTGATCAGCACCGCCATGAGCAGCAGACGCGGGACGTATTTCTTGTAATCGAATTCTTTGTAGCCGATGATGGTGCCGAAGGCGATGACGAGCAGCACGACGATGAAGAACATGTTCACCACATCCCGGACCAAGGGCCATCCGGTGACGACGGCGGCAGCATTCACGAAATTATTATATGAGGCGACCATGATGACCAGATAGGTCAGCATCATGTCAAAAACCAACGCCATGTAGAGCATGCCGATGAGCAGCATGGTGATGATGATGATCACCATCTGCCCCAAGGGTCCGCCGGTCGCCATGTAAGCCCCAACGTCTACAATCGGGCTTGCCAAGGCTTTGCGCGCCAGGAAAATCTGGAGGGCAAAAAGGGCGGCCACAAAGATACCGACCTTGATTTTGGGGTTACCGGTCTTGCGGTCTATCTTTTCCCACAGGGAAAAAATTCGGTGAGCCATTTTTCTAAAAGGCGCGCGCATATAAGCTATGGCGTGATTATAGCACATGCGAAACTAAAATTGCAGGAAAAAGTATGGATGGAACGGATTTACAGCAACACTCTGGGGACCGCGACCTGAATGTTCAGCTCGGCTTGTACATCCCTCGCCAAAAATGGAACTTTCTGGTATATTCAAACGACTGGAAATGGCATGAAAATCAACCTCATAGACACAGATTTGGACCGCAAAGCGCGCCGCACCACGATTGCCGTGGCTGCGGTTTTTACGTTGTTGGTCGGCATACTCTCTACGCTCGGCGCAGGCGCATCATACAGGTCTGCGACTAACGGTTCAGACTTCTTCAGCGACGCGGGTGGCTTTTTCTCGCTTGCCGACATCAAACGCCTGGTCTGGGGAAATGCCGACGCAGCCGGGCAGGACATCGTGAACAAGGAAGACGGGCGACTCAACGTCTTGATCTTGGGCATCGGCGGGGGCAAACACGATGGCTCGTTACTGACCGATACGATCATCCTGGCCAGTCTGGATAAAAAAGGGAACCGCGTCGGGATGCTTTCTATCCCCCGTGACACGGCATATCCGCTGGGCAACGGTCGCTTCCAAAAAATCAATGCCGTGAACGCCTATGCGGAAAAGGAACATCCAGGCGAAGGAGCGCGCTATACGGCTGATGCATACAGCAAGCTCTTGGGCGTCAGGATAGATCGCGTCTTCCGCGTCGATTTCCAAGGCTTCGAGGATTTCGTCGATGCGCTGGGTGGGATCGAAATAAACGTGGAGCGGTCATTCACCGACAACTCCTTCCCCACCGAAGAGAATGGCCCCAACCCTTTCAAGTGGACAAGCGTGTCCTTCAAAAAAGGCGAACAGACGATGGACGGCCATCGCGCGTTGCAATTCGTACGCTCGCGCCATGGATCGAACGGCGAGGGATCAGACTTCGCGCGTAGCCGTCGTCAGCAGCAGGTGATCGGCGCTATCCGCGACAAGCTAGTTTCGCGCGATGTCCTGACTGACCCGAAAAAAATCAGCGAACTCTGGAACACGCTATCATCCCACATCCAGACCGACGTGACTGCCTGGGACGCGCTTAAGCTCGCTCCCCTGGCGCTCGACTTCAAAGACGCAAAAATCCAGACGCACGTCTTGACTGATGCAGCGGACGGCGAACTCATCCCGGCCAACGTAGATGGAGCATTCATGCTGTTCCCGAAGAAACCCGACTGGTCGGAAATCCGCGCTTTGGCCGCAGATCCGTTCCAATCAAAAGAAGAAGTAGCGGCCGCCGCAAAACCGCTCGAGCACGTGAACCTCGAGATCAAGAATGGGACGTTCCGCACAGGCTATGCCGCGCAGATATCGACTAAACTGGAAAGTCTGGGCTATAACATCAACGCCACCGGCAATGCGACGAAACGCGGTTTCGAAAAAACCATTATTTACGATCTAACAGGAGGCAAGAAACCCGAAGAATTGGCGAAGCTCAAGAAGATGTTGAGTGCAGACGTCTCGAGCCCGACAGTCGAGGGTAAAACAGTCAAACCAGACGAACAAACTACAGAGACGCTTTATGTAAGCTCGACGGATTTCCTGATCGTGCTCGGCGACTCCAGCTTGGGACTCATCAACACATATGCCGTCACCTCGAACCCGTAAACTCCCCATCGTCGCGCTTGTAGGACGCGCCAATGTGGGCAAATCCACGCTGTGGAACAAGCTGACCGAAACCGGCCAAGCCATTGTTTCGGCAACTCCCCACACCACGCGAGACCGCAAATACGGAACAGCACTGTGGCGCGGCGAAGCCATCGAAGTGGTGGACACTGGCGGATTAGACATCAGCAAAGAAGATGCCATAGGCAAAGGCATGCACCAGCAATTGAATCTCGCGTTGAAGGACGCGGACGTCGTGCTTTTCATGATTGATGCGCGCGAGGGAATCATGCCGCAAGAAGTCAAAGCCGCGGAAGAAATCGGCAAGCTCAAAAAAGAGATAATCCTGGTCGCCAACAAGGTCGATCACCTCAAACACATCGGCCAAGCCTTCTCCAAGGAGGTCTATGGATTGAATCTAGGTGAACCAGTCGCCTGTTCCGCCTCTACCGGCAAAGGTGTGGGTGACCTGTTGGATTTGGTATACGATAAATTGATCGCCATGGGGCGCCCTCCGGTCGATGCGGATGAACTAACAGGACTGAAGATCGTCGTCATGGGCAGACCGAACGTCGGCAAATCTTCGATCGTCAATGCGATCTTAGGCGAAGAACGTGTGATCGTCTCCCCTGTCGCACACACAACGCGTGAGCCGATCGACACGCACCTGGTGTGGAAAGACCAACCTATCGTCTTAGTGGACACGGCGGGCATCAGACGCGCATCGCGCATCAAAGAAAAAGTGGATGAAGCGAGTCTGGAGCGGAACAAGAATGCACTACGTCGGGCCGACATCGCCTTTTTGGTGCTGGATGTGACTGAACCGCCGGGGCAACAAGATAAACAACTTGCAGGATTGATGAAGGACCAGAACAAAGGTCTGGTGATCGTGGCCAACAAGTGGGACTTGGTGGACGACAAAAGCGAAGCTACGTCGCGCGAATTCGAATCACGTATCCGCATGTCGTTCCCCTTCCTGGCCTGGGCGCCTATCATCTTCATGTCCGGCAAATCCAAACAACGCGTCGGCAAACTCATGGACATGGCGCTGCAGATACGTGACGAAAGACGCCGGACCATCGACTACAACGCCCTGCAGAGAGTGTTGAAATCGGCTTTGACCAAAAAGAAACCATTGGCTGATTTGGGGAACTTCTCACCCTACGTACATGATGTAGAACAGCTAGGCATCGAACCGCCGGCTTTCCGCATCACAGTGCGCGGACAAAAACAGAATCTGGCGTCCGCCTGGGTCAGGTTCTTCGAGAACAGGTTACGCGAAAAGTTTGGTTTCGTCGGTACGCCGATCGACATCAAGGCATACAACGCGCCGATGGGTACGCTCGAAGAACAGGAAAAAGACTTCAAAGGCAAACGCATTCAACGTCGCAAACGACCCATCGGGAGAAAGGGGCACTACTAGGACGACACAAGATGCTTCCAGTCAGCGTATTAAGGTATTATGAAGTTAATCATCGGGCTTGGGAATCCAGGCAAAGAATACATCAGGACGCGTCATAACGCGGGATTTTTGGCGCTGGATGCGCTTGCCGAGAAGCTCGGCATTTTTTGGACGTCAAAAGCCGAATACAAAGCAGATGTCGCTAAGACCTTCGTAGAGACCAACCGAGTCCTCTTAGCCAAACCGACGACTTTCATGAATCTGTCCGGACAAACCGTCGTAGCGCTCATGAACTTCTATAAAGTCGAGCCGAACGACATCCTCATCGTACAGGATGATATGGATCGCGTGCCTGGGCAGATGGATTTTTTGCCGCAAGGCGGAAACGCCGGGCACAATGGCATCGCCTCGATATTCGAGCTGACGGGTCGCCAGGATTTTACTCGTCTGCGGATCGGCGTCGGACGCCCTGACAACAAGGAAATCAAGACCGAGGATTGGGTACTGGGGGGCTTGAACCAGGAAACAGTCAAGAAGATCGAAGAAGCACCGGAGGCAATCATCGACTGGATAACGCTAGGTCTCCAAAAAGCCATGAACAAGTGGAACGTAAAATGACCAGTACATGAAAACGCTTGACACCGCTGCCGAAATAAGGCAGCGGTATTAGTATGCGCAACATCTGCTGAACAGAAAAACCCCTGTGTTCTGCCGGCACTTGGTCATGCAACCGGGATACTTGATTTCTCCCAGGATAACCGCGCGTCAGCAGAACGCAGAGGTCTAGCTTTGATTACAATGTCTTACCAATATTCCGACGGTTCTGTCAACCGATCCATTGCCTGGGACGACGGCAGATTGGGCTTCTTGCTCTTGGCTTCGTTCGACGGTTTTGGTTCGCGGACACTAAATAAACTCAACAAATATTTCCATGCGGACGGAAAACGAGCGATGGAAGCCGGGGTCGATAAGCTGGTGTCACTCGGGGTGACACAAAAAGCTGCGGAAAAATTCTCCGCTTTCCGCGAGGAAACGGAAATCAGCGTTTTGTCACACGTCTTGGACAAAGAAGACATCACCTTCGTGACGATAAATGATGCCGCCTATCCCCCGCAGCTGAAACATATCCACGACCCTCCATTCGCGTTGTTCATCCGAGGGATCCCGGAATGGCGCGAGAAAAATATCGCTATCGTCGGCACGCGACGCATGACATCATACGGTAGGCATGTCGCAGCTGACATCGCGAGAGATTTAGCTTGCGCGGGTGTCGGAATCGTCTCCGGACTGGCGCTCGGCGTCGATACGGTCGCCTTGGAAAGCGCAAACGCATTCGGACACGCCGTGGCTGTCTTGGGATCAGGAGTGGATGATGTGACGATCTACCCGCGCGCGAATTTCCATCTGGCGCAAAACATGATCAAAAGCGGCGGCGTGGTGATGAGCGAGTTTCCTCCGCTCACGCTGGGCCTGAAGCATCATTTTCCGTTACGGAACAGGATCATCTCAGGCTTGTGCCAAGCCACGGTCGTAGTGGAAGCCGCAGAAGGATCAGGCTCGTTGATCACCGCTAACTCCGCCTTGGAGCAAAACCGTGACGTATTCTCGGTGCCCGGTCCGATCACTTCGCCGCAGTCCCAAGGCACCAATAAGCTGCTCAAAATGGGCGCCTTCCCCTGCACAGGAGCTACCGACGTACTGGAGCAGCTTTCCCTGCCGGCTGCGGAAGCCTTGAGCCACCATCCGGTAAAACTCACCGAGCGGCAAATCTCCCTGCTCGGGATTTTAGACATCCCTCTGCATGTGGACGATATTTCGCGCCAACTTAAACTCGATACAGGCAGCGTGTCGGCAGAGGTCATGGCACTGGAATTGGCCGGCTTAGCCTCTTCTACGGGCGGTAAAATATACGTCAGAACGCCCGCCTCCCTACTATATATAGGTTGACATTCTTGCCTGGTGCTGGTAGAACTGAATACTCTTTGCTATCTTTCCAAAGAATTATGAAGCTAGTCATCGTCGAGTCCCCAACCAAAGCCAAGACAATTTCGCGGTTTTTAGGCAAGGAATACAAAGTCCTGGCCAGTTATGGGCATATCCGGGACTTGCCTAAGTCCAAGCTAGGAGTGGATGTCGAACACAATTTTGAACCAACATACACTGTATCAGTTGACCACAAGGCCAAGGTCAAAGAGATCAAGACTGCAGCCGATAAAGCCAAAGAGGTCTTACTGGCGACTGACGAAGACCGAGAAGGAGAGGCTATCGCCTGGCATTTAGCGCACGTCCTGGGTGCAGACGTAGAGAAGATAGACCGCATTACGTTCCATGAAATCACAGACAATGCCATCAAGGAAGCATTAGCCCACCCGCGGAAGCTCGATATGCGGCTCATTAACGCCCAGCAGGCACGCCGCATTCTTGACCGCCTGGTCGGTTATGAGCTAAGCCCGCTACTCTGGAAGAAAATAAGACGAGGACTTTCGGCCGGTCGCGTGCAATCGGTCGCTTTGCGGTTGGTGGTCGAGCGTGAACAAGAAATCCAGGCTTTCAACCCAGTCGAATACTGGTCAGTGGAAGGCGTCTTTGCGACGCGTGAAGCGCAAAGCGAGACGCAGACTTTTGAAGGCAAACTGCATGCGCTGGATGGCAAGACGCTGGACAAGATGGCGATCAAAACAGAGGATGCAGCCAAGGAGATCGTCGCGAAACTGGAAGGTCAGCCGTTCAAAGTCAGCAAACTTGAGGCGAAGGAAAGAAAAGCTTCCCCTCCCCCGCCGTTCACAACTTCGACACTTCAGCAAGAGGCGAACAAGCGCCTAGGTTTTTCCGCGAAACAGACGATGACCTTAGCCCAACATCTGTACGAAGGCGTCGATTTAGGCGAAAGCGGACCGACTGGTCTCATCACTTACATGCGTACCGACTCGGTCAACCTGTCGGATAAGTTTTTAGGCGAAGCAGCGGCGCATGTAAAAAATTCCTACGGTGCGGAATATTGCCTGAAAGAGCCGCGAAAATTCAAGACTAAATCCAAAGGCGCGCAAGAGGCACACGAAGCTATCCGCCCGAGTGACCCGACACGTATCCCAGAGTCAGTGGAAAATCATCTGGAAGCGAACGAGTTCAAGTTGTATAAACTCATCTGGCAACGCGCTGTGGCGACACAGATGAGCGATGCGCGCATCCAGAACACTTCGGCTGACTTGGCCTGCGCCAATGCGATTTTCCGTTCCACGGGTCAAACCGTGATTTTCGACGGCTACCTCAAGCTTTTCCCGGATCAAGACAAAGACAAGTTCCTACCTGATCTTAAGACAGGCGACGAGGTGGACGCGAAGTCCGTAGAAGCCAAACAACACTTCACCGAACCCCCAGCGCGCTTCAGCGACGCGACGCTGGTGAAAGCGCTCGAGGAGATGGGTATAGGACGTCCTTCGACATACGCCCCGACCATCTCGACTTTGATCGAGCGTGACTACGTGGAACGCGACGACAAGAAACGCTTCTTGCCGACCCCTATCGGGACAGAGGTCACGAGCATGCTCATCCAGAACTTCCCGGACATCGTGGACTTCGATTTCACATCGCGCATGGAGAACAGCCTGGATAAGATTGCCGAAGGCGAAATGGAGTGGCAACCGTTGCTTCAAGCGTTCTACGGCCCGTTCCAGACCAATCTGAAGAACAAGGAAAAAGAGATGGAGGCCGAGGAACAGAAGCTGGCGGAGGGAATGACCTGCGAAAAATGCGGAAGTGCGATGGTAGTGAAACGCGGACGCTTCGGAAAATTCTTCGCCTGCTCCAACTATCCGGAATGCAAATTCACGCAACCGATGCCGGGCGAGAAAAAACGCGAGGAACCGGAACCTACGGATGAAAAATGTCCGACCTGCAGCGCACCCATGGTGAAACGCGTCGGATCCTACGGACCATTCTTGTCCTGTTCGCGCTATCCGGAATGCAAGACGATAAAAAACATCGACAGGTTCGTGCTTGACCAATCAGGCAACCAAATCGCCTGCCCCAAATGCAAACAAGGCTTCCTGACGGAACGATTATCGAAAAAGAAGAAAGTCTTCTATTCCTGCAACCGTTATCCGGACTGCGACCAAGCGTTTTGGGATAGGCCCACGGGCGAGAAATGCCCGAAGTGCGGCTATCCGACACTCTTGCGCAAGGGCGCGACAAAAATCCACTGCCCGAACGAGGGCTGTGGACACACCGAAACGCAAGAAAAGGATTAAGCAAAAACTCCCGTTTGCCGTGCGATTTCGCCCAGCGGGAGTTTTTTCTATGCTGCTTTTTTCGGTTGAGACGCTTTCTTGGCTGACGGTTTGGAATCACCGATTGACCAGATCTTATCGACCAACTCTCCCGCCACGCCGGTCGGGTTATGCGTCAAATCTAGGAATTTATCCGTTGTTTTTTCGATAGCCCCGCCGACAGCTTCACCCGCGCCTTCAAAAGCTTTTTGCGCGCCTTCGTGCGGCGACCAATCACCCACCATCCCGATATCGACGCCTTTCTTGGCCTCCCCTTCCGCAATCGCGGCTTGCGCCACTGCGGCTTTCGCCTGACCTTCGAGTTGAGCCAATAGGTTCTTCGAGTCCTGGAGCCGTTTCAGCTGGCTATTGATGTCCGCGTCCATGTCACCGACCTGCTTGCGCAGGCTCTCGACATACAGGATCATCTGCTGGAATTCCGTACTCTTATGATCGAACTCGTTGATTTTTGACGCGAGATCGCTTTCGCGGCGGACGTCACCTTCCATCTCAACCCGCTCGGCATGCAGTTTGTCGACCTCGTCGCTGACTTCCGCCATTTTCTGCTCACCTAGATGCAATTCCTTCTGCTTCTGCCATTGGGCGCGACGTTTTTCGGTTATCTCGTTGGCGCTCTGCAGCATTTCGATCTGCAAGCGGATCTTGTTGCCGACTGCTTTATTGATCGGCGCGACTTTAGACAGATTTTCGATCAATGTCTGGCGCGTCAACATGATATCTTCCATGTCCTTCAGGGCAAGCTGATGACGCTCCCCGTCTTTCTTGATGAAGAAATCATGGAACTGCTCGGGCGAGACAGCGAAGGCCCATGATTCGACATGCATCATGCCCTCGAAGTCATTGAACTCCGGCATCTCCGGACGCGACGGCAAACGTACTTCAGTTTGTTCGCCGGCTGCTTCCGCACCTTCATCCGCACTTTCTGCTTTTCCGGCTAGCTCCGGGTTGTCCTGGAAGAAAGTGTCCAGAGCTTTCAGCCTCTCGCCCGGGTCAGACAGGCCGTAGATGATGGTGAACAAGTGTTCACGCGCTTTGCCCATCTTCTTGAAGGCTTCAGTCTTGCCGGATGTGCGTTCCAACTCAAGTGCCTTATCGCTCATGTCCTTGAACTGCGCCAGCATCTCGTCGGTGGTATAGCCCTCCTGCTTGCGCAGCTCGCGCGCGACTTCTCCGACTCCTTGGTATATCTCCCCGACTTCCTTTTCACGCTCTTCCATCCCTGACTCTACGGACTGTTCCGTGACTACCGTTTCTTGTGCGCCTGATACGCTTTCGGCATTTTCAGCCATCTGGTACGTAGCCAAATCCGCAGCCGTGGGCTCTTCCTGGCCTTCGATGATGGTCGGGGCGGGCGCAGAAACTTCGTCGAGATCAAATGGCGGCAGACCATTGGCTGCCTGGAATTTTTTCAATTCCATCACATAACTGCGCCCCTTTGCGGTGCGCATTTGATCTTTACCATCCAGAATCATGCTAAAAGTACCAACCAAACGGCTCAAGTCCTCCATCCCAGGAACTCCAGCGTTCAAGTCCGGGTGTGCTTGGAACATTAATTTTTTAAGCCCGGCTCTCAACTCCCGGTTAGGTTTCAAACCGGCAGCTTGGTATTCCTTCACTAAAGCGACTAGGCCAAGCATGGCGGAATTGAGTTTAACCTTTTCCGGAGACTGCTCACCCTGTTCCACAACTGTATCAGGCGAAGCAGCTGCGGCCTTGTCTTTAGACGGTTGTCGCACCTCGCTCGGTGCGGGCTGCGGCTGTGCTTCCGAAAGCGCCAAGCCGGCCTCTACTGGAGCTGTCTGGACGGATTCGGTTGAGGCTATCGCCTTATCCAAAGCTGCTTCGGTATTCGGCAGTGTTTCACCCGACGATGTCGTGAGCACTTTCTGGATTTCCGCGCTGGCGACATCTTTTGCTTGATTGATTTCGGAGAGTGCGGAGTTAGCTTCTCCGGTCAAAGCAGCATGCAGATCAGGATCATCGGACTCAGTGACCCATTCGCGGGAGGTAGTGACATCCTGCAGGCTCTCCTTGTTCGTGGCGTCCATGTCCTGTGCGATGGAATCCCATCCCTGGTCGATCAACTGATCCAAGTCATCTGGATTGACCTCGACCCGTTTGAGACGCTCTTGGGGCGATTGCGCTTGCTCCTGCATGTCTGGCATATGCGGGTAAAATAGCAAATTATCCGCTAATTTTCCAGGCCGATGTGATGCAGAAAGCAGCTGGTTTACAAATATTTGCTGATTATTGGCGGTCAATATAGTATGACTCGTATGGAAGCGACGATTGAGGGGCTGCTCGCCATGGTGGCTGAATACCAGCCAAACGCTGATTTAGCCAAGATCCGCGAAGCTTATGATTATGCCGCCAAGGCACACGGCGACCAAAAACGCGAGTCAGGCGAGCCTTATATCATCCATCCGCTCAAGACAGCGATCAACCTGGCCGAGATGAAACTGCCGCAGAACATCGTGATCGCCGGACTGCTGCACGACGTGCCGGAGGACACGCGTAAGTCACTCGACGACCTGAAGGAACATTTCGGCGAAGATGTGGCGAAGATGGTCTCCGGCATCACCAAGGTCGGCACGATCAAATATCGCGGAGTCGAAAGATATATCGAGAACCTGCGCAAGATGTTCTTGACGCTGGCCGAGGACGTCCGCGTGGTCATCATAAAATTCGCCGATCGTCTACATAACCTTGAGACGCTCCAAGCGAAAGAACCGAAGAAGCAGTACCGCATCGCCCTAGAAAGCCTGGAGATCTACGCCCCCATCGCCAATCGGTTGGGCATGGGAGAGATCAAGGGCAGGCTGGAGGATGCGGCGTTCCGTTTCGTATTACCTAAAGAATTTGAATGGGCCGAGAACCTGCAACAGACCGCACTGACAAAACAACATGACTATCTCGAGGATGTCTTGTTGCAGACGCGCCAGATATTGGATACTTCCGGCCTGGATTATATCGATGTGCATGGACGGGTAAAACACCTCTACTCGCTGTATAAGAAGCTACTGAAGCACGATCGGAATATCGCAGGAATACATGACATCATCGCCATCCGCGTCATCGTCAAGAACATCGCCGACTGTTACGCCGCGCTTGGTCTTATACATGGGAAATGGACGCCACTAAAAGGCCGTATCAAGGACTACATCGCCCAACCCAAACCGAACGGCTATCGGTCATTGCACACGACGGTCTTCTGCGAGGGGGGAGAAATCGTGGAATTCCAGATCCGCACCGAGGAAATGCACCAAGCAGCGGAATTCGGTATCGCCGCCCACTGGTCTTACGACGAGCAGAAGTCGAAAGAAGACAACGAGAAAACGGAAGCTCAAGGTTTCGACTGGGTGGCGCAATTGGCGGAGATACAGAAAGAGATTTCCGACAGGCAGCAGTATCTGAAGAACCTGGAAGAAGTGAAGATCGACATCTTCAAAGACCGGATCTTCGTCTTCACACCGAAGGGAGACGTCATAGATCTGCCCGAGGATTCTACGCCGGTGGATTTTGCCTATTTGATACATACCGAACTCGGCAATACTTGCACCGGATCAAGAGTGAACGACGAGATGGCGCCACTCGACAAGCCTCTCAAAAGCGGCGATGTGGTAGAGATAATCTCGGACAAATCACGCAAAGGACCGAATCCCGATTGGCTCAAATTCGTCAAGACACGTCATGCCAAAACGCACATCCGGCAATACGCCAGATCGAGCATCGCGAGCTGGATAAGCTCCGTGATACCGAAAAAACTGCTTAAAAAATAATCCGACCGCACCAGCGACCAAGATAAGAGAACGGGTCAGGTATTCTCTATCCCCTGTGCACCGATGATGCGATCGAAAATCGAATTGAAGTCTTCATCGTTCAAGAATGCGATGCGGATTTCGCCTTCACCCCTCGGGGTGCGCTTGATGGTCACCTTGACTCCCAGCGAGCCGCGTAATCTTTCTTCGGCGCTGTTCAGGTTGGCGTCGAACAATTGCGGATTGCGTGGCCTGCGATGCGGGATACGCGCTTCCGTCTGACGTACGGTGAAATTCCCCTCCAACATCCGCGCGAACATGGCGAGTTGATCTTCTTCGGTCGGCAACGAGAGCAAAGTACGCGCGTTTGAGGCGGATATCTTCTGTTGCGCCAAGGCGTCCTTGATGGGCTGCGGCAGGTTCATGAGACGCAAGGTGTTGGCGACTTGCGAACGGCTTTTTCCGACGCGTTTGGCCAGCTCCTCCTGCGTAAGGTTGAATTCGTTCTGCAGACGCAGGTATGCTTCCGCTTCTTCCAGGGCGTTCAGCTCCTGCCTCTGGATATTCTCGATCAGGGCCAACTCGAGCTTCTCTTGTTCGTTCGCCGTCCTGACGATGGCGGGGATCGTGTCCAGGCTCGCGATCTTCGAAGCACGCAAACGGCGTTCTCCGGCTATCAATTCGAATCTGCCTCCACCTGACGGGGTAACGACGATCGGCTGCATGACGCCGTGGGTCTGGATCGAGGTGATGAGATCTTCCAATTGCGCATGATCGAAATGATGACGCGGCTGGTGCGGGTTCGGATCTATCGAATCGATCGGCAGGTAGTGGATCCTGTCCGTATCAGGCTTGACCTCATCGGTCTCTTCCGGCGAAACGACGACGACTTGATCGTCGACGTCTGCCGCCTGCGGGCTCAATGGGTTCTTCGGCGGTATCAGCGCACCAAGTCCTCGGCCTAAACCTGATTGTCTTGCAAACATAAAGATGGGTTCATGATAGATTTTCCGCAGAGACGGCGCAAGCGCGATCAGCGCAGATGCTGCATCTCGCCATCCAATATCTCGCGCGCCAGCCTTTCGTAGGCTTTTGCCCCCTTGGAGGACGCATCGAAAGTCAGGATGCTGCGGCCGAACGACGGCGCTTCGGCCAAACGCACGCTGCGCGGGATGACTGAACGGAAAATGTTGTTGGGGAAATATTTATACAGCTCCTGCATTACGTCGTCAGAGAGCCGAGTACGTCCGTCGTACATAGTGAGCACGGCGCCTAATACATCGACTTCGGGGCGCAAGCGATCCTTCACCAGAGAAACGGTCTCGAGCAACTGTCCCAGACCTTCCAGCGCGTAATACTCGGCCTGGACAGGAATGAGTATCTCATCCGCCGCCACGATGCCGTTCAAGGTGATGAGACCGAGCGTGGGCGGACAATCGATCAAAACGTAGTCGTAGTCATTCCTGACCTCGAGCAGAGAATCGTACAGCTTGAATTCGCGTCGCTGCATCTCGACAAGTTCGATGTTCAGACCGGCCAACGCGGTCGTCGCCGGAGCGATACGCAAAGTCTCGTGCGAGGTCGGCTGCACGATGTCGCGGATGCTGACGTTCCCCAGCACTGCCTCATAGACGCCACGTTCCAAAGCCCGATGGTCGATACCTAATCCGGAAGTCGCGTTGGCCTGCGGATCCAGATCCACGACAAGCACGAACTTTCCGGCTTCAGCCAAATAAGCCCCAAGATTGATGGCAGTCGTGGTCTTGCCCACTCCTCCTTTTTGGTTGACGACCGAGATGATTCGACCCATAAGCTAGCGCTCGTAGTTTACTCTAAAACATTCAGTCGGAGCAAGGGTCGAAAACATGCAGGCATTGACTGGTCAAGCCGAATAGGGTAAATTTCGTGCCATAAAAATATCAGCAGTTCCGGCGGAAAATCGGCTTGTTGAAAAATGGGGGGCGAGTGGCGGAATTGGTAGACGCACAGGACTCAAAATCCTGCGGTCGCAAGGCCATGAGGGTTCGATTCCCTCCTCGCCCACCATATCTCAAGAAGCTTAGATGCAAAAGATTTTCACCATATAAAAACTCTCGCAATCACGAGAGTTTTTATATGGTGCCGGAGGTGGGAATCGAACCCACGACCTCGGGCTTATGAGTCCCACGCTCTAACCAACTGAGCTACCCCGGCATGTCGCTCGCGAGCGACGTGCCATGGCACGGCCCACAAACGTGGCAAAATCTTAAACGATTGGCGAAAAAAAATCAACCCCACGCCGTGGCTCGACGTGGGGCATAAGCTAAGAGGCAGCCTGGCTGGACAAGCGCTCAATCCAGCAGGCCGATGTGTTTGAATTCCTCTATCAGGACGTCTGTCGCAGCATCGACCCCCAATTCCTTGTAGAGATATTGGAAGCTCTCGATTCCGAACTCGCGGGCGGCCGAGACATTCTCCGCAAGATCATCCACAAAGACGCATTCTTGCGGTCGGGCCCTGGCCAGCGACAAAGCGCGCCGATACATGGCCTCGTGCGGCTTGAGTTGCCCGACTTCATAGCTGACAGCCATGGCATCAGGGCGAAGACCTGTGAGGTCAAGAGCGCGCCGGAGCCGACGGGGGTCAGCATCTGACACGAGCACGATCCGTTCGATGCGGCCGCTGCGTCGCAGGTTATCCCATAGTTCAACGATGCGGGTGTTGGGATCGAAGATGTCGCAGAAGGCAGGCCAGAAACCGTCGGCCGGCAGTGCACAACCGAAGCGCTCCTGGACCGCAAGATGGAATTCTTCTGATGACAGCTCGCCGGTCAGGATCCCTCGGTGCAGACCCTTGCAACCGTTAGCCGCAGCCGTGAGCTCGCCTTCCATCTCGCGATAGAACAGGGTTTCTGCCCTTTCGACGGACATGTCGGCCATCCTGCTCAAGGCGAGGGTAAAGCGCTTCGGGAAAAACGGCGCCATCACATTTCCGACATCGGACAACAATACTTTATATGCCACAGCTCGATCCTTTCGCAATGAACGCGCACAGAAGTTCGCATGAAACCCAACAATAGTCAAGAAGACAACTATGCCTCTCGACTCCTTAAGTCGACGCGGAAACGAATCAATTCGTGATTTCGTCGAGACTGATCGACTTTTTTTCGATAGATCCGTCTTCAGCTTTTTTCAGCACCTCAATCGTGCCGTCAAGATTTCGCCACAGATCGAACATGGTGCCGGCTTTTGAACTGTATTCCCGAGCGTATATATTGACCGCTTTCAAAAAAGCTTCGCGCAGACTCGGGAGCGACGGCGAATCACTATCTATATCATCGAAGTTCTTCAGCAGAAGCCCTTGGCCGAGCATAAAAATATCCAGATTCCCCTTGCCTCTATTCACTAACCAAATGACCCCTACGCCGATACTCGGGACTTCGACCGCGGCCGCGCTCACGCCCTGCGCTTTGAGTATCTCGCAGACGAAAAGGCTGAACATCCGCGGATCGTTATCGAACATCTCCTTGTTCTCGATTTTCCTGCTCGAGGAAAAACTAGACTCGACAAAAGCCTCCCAGTGCTTAGGGCTGCGTAGACCTGTCGCCAATCGTTTTGCGTAATCCTCGATAGTCAGGCCGGGTTTTTTAGCCTTTTCTTCGGAGTAAGTCCCGACCATCCCCTTTTCGTTCAGCACCCTTACCTCGCCTGCTTTGGGCGACTCGACAACCGGCAGCCCATCCTTATCAAAAAATACTTTGCCCTCTTGCGTGCCTGAAAATTCATGGAAAGCGCTCTTCGGCTTGCCGGTAGATTCATCATATGAGATACGCGACGATTCGTCCGCGACCGAATATTCCGCATACACCGTCTTATCGCCGGAACGCTCGCTGATGAAATGCAGATCCAATTTCGGGATGTACCACTGAATGGAAGTCCTGTCGTCTCCGGCCGGATTTTCTGTGGTCGTTTGGAGGATGACTCCGTTTTCTCCGCTGATATCAGTCTTTTTTCCTCCCTCCTGAATTGACAAGCCTGACGGCGTCGCCGTATACGAGATACCTTTTTCGTCCAGATACGCTAGACCGCTACGGCTGCGGATGGGCACGGATCTTGAAGGCGCTTTGCCTTTCTTGAGACGCAAGACATCTTTACCTAATCCATCTTTACCCACTACTAGAAAAGGTGACAGGATCTCCGGAGCCGCGGACCATTTATTGCCCACACTCAACGCCGCCGTCTGTTCAGCGACGATCGCTTCGAAGTGATGTAAGGGGCGGGTGAGCTTAGCTTTAAAGCCCTCTGGTTTTCCGATGGCATCGATCAAACCATCCTGGTTCGCGGAAAAAAATCCGGATCGGATAAGCGGCTCAGCTTCTTTCGCATAATCATCACGCAGTCTTGTCTTGAGCCGCGAGATGAAATCAGGTTCTGTTTGTTCCGGAGTCGATGCGGCGATCTGCACCAACAACAAATCCTTGAGGTGCAGCGGCAAACGAGCAAAGAATTCCGCCGGCTCTTTGGCGTTGACGCAACCCTCGATCGCCTGCTCGACCTCCTCCTTCAGACGCTCCTGGGTCGTCTCGGCACGTCGTGTTTCGGTATTTGATAACGATGCTGCCGAAGGGGCGCGAGCGACCGCACTTTCGGCTTTGAGCGCAGGCACGCAGCCCGCACCAGCACATTCTGTCGCTGCAGCCAAAGCAGCGGCTGCCATGATGTTTTTCTCGAATTTCATATTTGCTGTATCAGGATAGCCCGAGCGTTTCAGATATACAAAAAATCCCCTTTCGGAGATTCTTCGTTTGGTTGCGGGAGCCGGACTCGAACCGGCGACCTCCGGGTTATGGGCCCGGCGAGCTGCCAACTGCTCTATCCCGCGATGTCAAACAAGATTTTCAACAAATCCTGATTAAGTGGAGTCTACGCTAAACCGCATCGTCTGTCAACACCTTAAGGATGATTTCTGCTGCAGAATCCCAATCCATCTTCATGCTGCGTTCCTTGCCCTTGTGCGCCACTTCGTCACGCATCGCGTCATTGCTCATCAGCTCGATCAACGATTGTCTCCATGCGCGCAAATCATCCGGCTGAAGACATGGCGTCGAGTCGCCGACTACCTCGGGTAAGGCGCCTCCGGTCGATGAAAGTACGGCCGTCCCAGCCTGCATCGCCTCGAGTGCGACCAAACCGAACCCTTCATAAAAAGAAGGCAGTGCCACGAGCTCGGCAGCCAGCAACAGATCGCGACGGTGTTCGTCCGTAGGGGCTTCGATGCGGTGCAGATGGGAAGAATCTCCGGCATGGCCATGTTGCGTCGCGGCGAGCGATGCGGTGATCGTATCCAATTTCCATCCGTCACGCCCGGCGATCACCAAGTCCGCAGGACGCTTGAATTCCAGACGCGCCTCATCCCATGCCTTAAGCAAAGTCGGTAGGTTTTTCCTCGGTTCCAGTGTACCGAGATATAGTATGAAAGATTGAGATATACCGCGCTCTGCCAGACGATATTTCGCCGTCTGTTTGGCTATCCGCAGATCCTCCCCATGCAGGCCGGCGAGTTCAGTGTCGCCTCCCTCTAGGGTGACGTGGACCGTAGAAGGATCGAGTTGGAATTTTTTCACCAGCTCATCTTTGGTGAACTGCGAGACACAAAGTACATGCGAGGCTCGGCGGATGCCTTTGCGGAAAAGGTTCGTAGTGATGGCCCGTCGGAAGAGGGATTCAGGGAACCATTCAGGGTGATCGAAGATCGCGATATCGTGGACCCAGGGAATGACCGGGACCTTGAGCCCGGGGGCTACTGCGCCGGAAGGTACGAACAATTTATCGCAGGAATATGACTCGAGCGATTGGCGCAACGAGCCGCCGGTCGCGTTGTTCAATTTTATTATCCGACATCTGCTGCCCGACAAGTTCCTGAAGATATCCTTGCCGTGTTCCTGTGCAGCATCGCGCGGGATGTAAAGGGAGAGGGTGAGACTGGGATGCTTGGCGGATAAAGCGAATAGAGCTTTCGTGATTTCACGCGACGCGTGAGCGATGCCTGTCCCAGGCATGCCTCCAAGGGGCAAGCAACGCAAGTCTATCCCAAGAATCATAGAATCATAGGCACAGCTCAATTCCATTCATATGTATCGAACGCCCAATTCGTCAAAGCCTTGATGTCCTGAAAACGGTCGAAGTGGTTTTCGTCCCCCAACTCAACCGCCACTACGCTGGAACCGTCACCGCGCTGCGTGATTTGAGCCATGCAGTAGCCGGCTTCTGGCAGAGAACCGGTCTTTGCCGCCACGACAGAGTACGGTTCTTTGTTGAGGAAAGTGGAAAGCAACAGATTAGTCGTCTTGATGGTATAAGCCTGTCCCGTCTTGTGGCCGCGAATCGTCACTTCCGGTTTGCGCATCGCTGCAGTAATTTGCGGATAGCCCGAAGCGTGCGTGATGATGGCCGCGATGTCAGCGGCGCTCGCCGTATTTCGTGGATCAAGCCCTGAAGGATCGGCATAATGCGGGGAATCCAACTTCAGCTCCCTGGCTTTCGCGTTCATGGCGGCGACGAACTCTTCACGCCCCAACGTCGCCCGCGCCAAGGCATTCGCCGAGGCGTTCACCGAACCGACCAACATGCTTTCCAGCAGCTCACCATAAGTCAGCTGTTCGCCGATCTTGAAGACTGACTTGCTCTCGCGATCGAAATCATCGGCCTGCAGCTCGACAGTGGCCGTCAAATCGATCTTCTGATCGAGCAAGACCATGGCCGTCATGAGCTTAGTCAAACTGGCGATCGGCAAAATCTTGTGTTCGTTCTGCGCGAAAAGCACCTTTCCGGAAGCCACATCAGCCACAAACACGGATGCGGCGTTTGTCTTGATCCCTAAACTCTCTTTCCTTTTTTTGGTCGGGACGGATGCATCTTGCACAGCAACCTGCGTCTGGGGCATGCGCTCGATGTACTGATCGAACAGGTTTTGCGCCTGGACAGGCGAAGCAAGGGTTATGGCGGCCAAGGCGCCGATGAGGGTTTCTAGCATAATCAGGTCTCTATTGTTTTGTTTGTGTTATCGTTTTCGATTTTTTGGTTTAAAGCTTCGATGTTTTCGGTTCGTTGCGCGACGGACTCCTGCAGGTGCTCAAGCATGTCGGATATCACTGCGTGTCCGCGCAGTTCGGCGTAATCGGGCAAACCCTCGGCGCCGGACAGACCTAAGTGATTCAAGAACTCGAAAGTCACAGAGTAAAGCGGCTGGCCCAAACGCTGGTCGCTCTTTTCTTCGACTAAGCCGCGCATCATCAGGTTGCGTATGATCACTGAAGAATGGACACCACGAATCTGTTCGAGTTCCGGACGCGTCATGGGACCGCGGTAAGCCAATATGGTGAGCGCCTCAAGCGCTGCGCGTGTCAACTCGCCTTGCGTCTCTTCGTTGACGACTTGTGAGACGGCCGGCGCGAATTCCGGTCGCGAGACCAACTCGTACTCATGCCCGATATTCTGCAGCATCACGGCACTCCCCGACTCGTCCAACCGTTTGCCTAAATCAGCCAAAGCTTGTTTGGCTTGTTCCGGTTCGGCTTCAGTGATTTCGCACAGACGCTTGACGGTGAAAGGTTTGGCACCGGCGAACATCACGGCTTCGATGGTTTGGTCTAGATGCATAAAACGATAGTTAAGCTTTTCGGCTTCAGGCGAAAGATTCGACGAACGGATCGACATCAGGTCTTTCGGGGTGTGATTCTATCTCGATATCCTGGAATAAAGTCGCTTGGTTGACCCTGACATAGCGTTGCTTGACCAGTTCAAGCAGCGCCAGAAAACCGGCGACCGCCTCTGTCTTGCTGGCTTTATGGCTGACGAAGTCCGAAAAAACCATCTTGGCCTTAGTGCGGATATGCTGGTAAAGCTGACGGATTTTTTCCTGGACCGTCACGACGCGCTGCAGTGCAGCCTTGGGCAAGCGGAAGATGGGCTCCAGACGACGGATGACGCGCTGCATGGTTTCCGACATGACTTCTATCGTAACCTCGGGCGGCGGAGAAAATTTGCGCTCCGTGATCCTGACCAGGCGACGCTCGCGGGCGAAGGAGCGCATATCGGAATTCCACATAGCCTCGATCTTGTGTGAAGCTTGGACGAACGCACGATAGGCGCGGAGTTGCGATTCAAGATCCGGGCCTTCGTCCATCTCGGCATCGACCAGATCAGGCATCAGAAGACGCGATTTGATGTACACCAGCTTGGCTGCGACAAGCAGGAAGTCAGCCATTTCTTCCAGCTGGATTTCCTGGTTCCCTTGGACGTGGTGCATGAACTGTTCTGCCACTCCGGCCAAAGAAATCTGGGAAATATCAAGCTCCTCCCGCTCCACGAGTTGCAGCAGGAGGTCCAAAGGCCCTTCAAAATGCTCTATCTTGAACGTTAGCGCCACGTCTGAATATTAGCGCAAATGAAGCCAAAAAACCAGGCTTGTCAACGTGACAAAGCACAAAAGCGGCCTCGCTGGGCCGCTTTCGTGCTTTGTCTCTAAATTTCCTCCAAAATTACTTATCGAGCGGTCTTGAACTTGAAGTACACATAATCCGACCAGACACTGTCGACGCCGTTCTCGTTCGTGGCTTTGACGCGAATGCGGAACTGGTTGTCGCCAGCTAAGGCTGGAAGCGCATAACTCGTCGTGTAATTGTCGGCGACATAATATGACGGGTTGCTGTACATGTTCGTCACCGAGCTGCAATAGTCGCAAGCGACTTCGAGAGTGTGCTTCTTTGCGGTGTCATTGAACCATTTGGCCGTTAGCGTACGTGGATAGTTAGTGTAGATCTGGTTACTGTACGGCGCTGTAATCCATGGCGCTCTCGGAGCAGAGGAAATGCTAGTACTGGATCTGAAATAGACCCAGTCTGACCACGGTCCGGTCACGCCGCTTGCGTTCGTTGCCTTGACGCGCACGCGGAATTGGTTGTCGCCTGCCAAAGAGATGCCCTGATAGCCAGTAGCGTAAGAATCAGCGTAGTAACTAGCGACCGAAGACCACATTGCGCCTGTCCCACACACATCACATGCCACTTCGACAGTGTGTGATTTCTGGTTGTCGTTAGACCAGAAAACGTCGATCGAACGAGGATAATTCGTGAAGATATGGTTAGCGACAGGAGAAATTATAGTAGGCGCGGACGGACCCGAGGGAGTCTTGAAGCTGAAGTAGACGTAGTTGGACCAGGCACCAGCCACACCACTCGCATCAACAGCCTGAACGCGGACGCGGAAGGTATTATCTCCGGCCAAGGCGGGTAAAGCGTATGACATGGCGTAATTATTCGAGACATACGTCGTGGCGCCGCTGTATGGATTTGAGACTGAAACGCAGTAATCGCAGGCGACTTCGACGTTATGTTTGAGCTGGTTATCGTTCGCCCAAGTCACGGTGAGCGTTCTCGGGTAGTTCGTGTACTGTTGGTTGGAATATGGCGAGGTGATGGTCGGGGCAGCTGGAGCAGTAGGCGCAGTCTTGAAGCTGAAGTAGACGTAATCCGACCAAGCACTGTCGACGCCGCTGTCGTTCGTCGCTTTGGCGCGGATGCGGAACGTGTTATCCCCTGCCAAGGCTGGGATGGCGTATGTGGTAGCGTAGTTGTCAGCGACGTAGTAGGACGGATTGCTGTACATGTTCGTTACCGATGAACAGTAGTCGCAAGCGACTTCAAGGGTGTGCTTCTTCGCACCGTCATTTGACCATTGAGCGGTCAGAGTTCGGGGATAGTTGGTGAAAATCTGGTTGGCGGTGGGCGAAGTTATTGTCGGAACGGCCGGACCGGATGATGCTGCCGATGTCTTGAAGGAGAAATAAACGTAATTCGACCAAGTTTCACGGTTGCTCTCATCGATGGCTTTGACGCGGACGCGGAACTGGTTATCTCCAGCAAGGGCAGTCGTCACAACGGAATTAGTGTAGTTGTCTGTATTTGCCGAAAAGTTCACATACGACCAAGCAGCGCTTGTCCCACAGAAATCGCACTGCACTTCGACGTAATGGCGTCGAACGTTACTGCTCCAGCTGATCGTCAGCGTCCGCGGATAATTCGTCAAGATTTGGTTGGAAACGGGCGCAGTAACGACCGGGGCTGTCGGACCGACATTTTGCGTCGGGTTCGTCGGTGAAGTGGGCTGTGCCGTCCCGATATTATCATCGGGCGTCGTGACGGAGTTGGATTGCTCGGTCGGATTGAAATCAGACGCGTTGTTGATGTCGGCGCCGATGTTGTAATTGACGAAAAACGGATCAGGCAGATCATCGACCATCAGCGCCCAGTTGGCGCCATAGAGTTGGGTGGCTATAGCTTCGCTCGTGATCCAACGCAACACACCGTAGCGGGAGACGGCGTAGACCTTGGGATTAGTCGTGACTTTAATTAGGCGGACGCCTGGCTTATACGTTACGTTTCCGCCGATGGTGATCGTACCAAGCTGGTCCAGGCTCAACTGCTGGATAGCCGGTGATGAATAGCCGTACCAGCTAAAAAACGTGTTATACGTCGGAAAGACATAGCGTTTCCCGTTGGATGAGAGCCAATAGACGGTGTCGTAAGGGCCTTTAATTAGACCGACCGAAGCCGCCTGGGCGGGAGCCGGCATTGAGAAAGACACACACAGCGGCAAGATGACCATCGCAGCTGTGCTTAAGAAGGTAATAAATTTACGCATATTTTTATGGCTTAAAGTATATCACATAAAAAATGAATGAACTGTGTAAGCCCTAAAAACAGAAAATCCAGTGAACCGAACCGACGGATGTCGGACGATTCACCGGATCGAGGAGGGACAAAGGGCAAGGCTCAAGTGCTTAACTTGCGAGAATCGCGGCCGGGTTCTGTTCTTCAAACCCGTCGCCAAGCCAGTCGTAGTTCCAGTCCCACTGGCTGCCGCTCCAGCAGAGGCAACGGACGTACAGGTCGCCGTCCGAATCGCGATAAATCGTTCCCCAGAAGTATACGAACCGGGCGCGACCATGCTCGTCGACCTTCCACGCCTCGGGGATGAGGTTAGTGTTGACGAGCAAGTGATCGAGGACGTTTGCCTTTAGTAACGGTTTGCCCAGCAGCTCTTGGTCGAGCTCGAACCCGACGATTGTCCGTCCGTCCATCTGACCCTCTTCGAGATGAAGGAGGATTTGGGACGGGTCGAACTTGAGCAGGCCACCGACCGCGCCTGGGAGCTGATCCTCTGGTCTGATTTCCCAGCCTTTCGGGATGTACGGAGCCTCGTCGCAGTCGATGATGAACCGTTGTTCCTCGATGAATTGGATGAGCTTGGCGGCGTTCTTTTCGCCGGAACGCATCCAGGCAGCGTGGTCGGTCGTGCCGCCGGCCTTAGCTAGAGCCCTTAGAGTTGGAGCCAGTTCGTGCATTCCAATATGGTCGATAGGCGTTGCCATGATGGCGTTGCCTCCTGGTAGATGCCGTGACGTTTCCATTTGTCGAGACCATCTCGACTCGCTGGAGTTGTCATTGAAAACGGCGGGCTGACGGTAGGAGCACGGATGCCGTGCCCCTACGAACACCATTCCGCTGTTTTCAATGCTTTTTTAAAGGTCGATATCGAAAAATACCCGAAAATGGGCATTTTGTCAATGCCCGGGCCCTGGGATAAGAATGGGTGGGAGGTCAGCGATTTGAAGATCTCTCCGCTATGGTCGAGATGACAATATAGAAATGTCATTTCGAACAACGTCGAGAAATCTTCCGATGGGAAATCCCCCCCCTATTTCTTCTTGATCTGGATATTCACTTCGTCGAGGTTCTTTTGCGGCATCTCGGAGGGTGCGCCCATCAGGAGGTCGCGGCCGTCGCCTGTCTTGGGGAAGGCGATGACTTCGCGGATATTTGGTTCGTTCGCCAGGATCATGGCGATACGATCTATGCCCGGGGCGATGCCGCCGTGCGGTGGAGCGCCGTACGTGAACGACTCGAGCATGTGGCCGAATTGTTTTTGGATCCCCTCTTCATCAAAACCCATGATCTCGAAGACTCTCTTCAGAGCTTCCGGCTCGTGGTTGCGGATGCTGCCGCCGCCGGCTTCGTAACCGTTAAGCACGATGTCGTATTGCGTGGTCAATATCTCTCCGATGTGCGATTTTTCCATGAGCCAAGGCACGTGCTCCGGTTTGGGACGCGAGAACGGATTGTGACTGAATGTCCAACCGCCGTCTTCGGTCGCTTCAAAGAACGGAAAGTCGATAACCCAGGCGAAAGCGAGCAGATTCGGGTCGTCTTTATCTTCCCGCAGATCGGGCTTGTCTGATCCGTATTTATCCATGGCTTCCTGATAGGAAAGCCTGGGGAACGGGATTTGTTGGATGTGTTTTTCAGGAGTTACTGTCTGAACCATCTTGATCATCATGTCTTCGATGAGGTTGAGTACGTTCTCGCGTTCCACGAAAGACATCTCAAGATCGAGCTGGGTGAATTCAGGCTGACGATCGCCGCGCTGGTCTTCGTCGCGGAAACAGCGTGCGACCTGGAAGTATCTTTCCATGCCGCCGACCATGAGAAGCTGTTTGAATTGCTGGGGCGATTGCGGGAGGGCGTAGAATTGGCCGGGTTGGGTGCGCGACGGGATCAGGAACTCGCGAGCGCCTTCCGGCGTGCCCTTGGTGATGTAGGGCGTCTCGATCTCGACGAAGTCCTGGCCGTGCAGATAGTCGCGCATGAAAGTCACGAGTTTGTCGCGCAGGCGGATATTGCGCTGCATGCGTGCGCTACGCAAATCGAGATAGCGATATTTCATGCGTAGCTCCTCGTTGATGCCGGACGTATCTTCGAGTTCGAAAGGCGGCGTCTTGGATGGATTCAGTATCTCTACATGTTTCGCCAAAAGCTCGACCGTACCCGTGGGCAGGTTAGGATTCAACTGTTTGGCGCCGCGCGCCTGGACGAGACCTGTGATCGAAAGGCAGTACTCGGGACGGATACCGGTGACGATTTCGCGCGAAACATCGTCGAGTTCGGCCGGGACAAGCACGACCTGCAAAAGGCCGCTGCGGTCGCGCATATCGAAAAAGGTGATCTTGCCCATGTCACGGCGCGTATTTACCCAACCGTAAATGGTCACTTCTTGGCCGACAGCTTCGGTTGTCGCGAGATTGAGGAGTCTAGACATATTCGCTTGGATTTAAAGGACCGACATGCGTCGGCCCCATCGATTGGATACGTTACATGGTAACTCGGGCGGAGGCAAACATGCACTGCGGGATAGCCCTTCCTCTCCTCCCTTTACTGTAAGGGGAGGTTGGGTGGGGTTACAGCCTCTTCACACTCGCCGTAGTTGATACCGTCCGTGACAGAGCATTTAAGCCCAGGGCGACACGGCAAACCTCCAGACCCTCCGCAAGTGCTCCCCAGCTCCCCCAGTTCACCTTTTATCACGACGCCCGGTTTCTGCGGTGCGACTTCAACGGTCTGCGGAGATTCGCTATACATGAAACGCATGATGGTGAAGACCAAAATCGCCACAGGTATGACGACCAAGGCTATCCCACCAAAAATGGCCAACAGCTTAAAAACGGATCCGCTCTCTTCTTTCTTTTGCCTCATAGATAAATTTTACCTCTAACACGCTCACAAGTCGAATAGCTTGGGTACGGCAAATACTTTGACTTCGCCTTCTGGTACGTCCATCAGTTTCTGGATCTGACCGGTCGCAACATCAAAAAGCACGATATCGAAATTTTCACGCATGACTACCTGACCGTCACCGACGACTGCGAGCGGCGTGCGCTTGCCCAAGGGTTGCGTGGGCGGACCACCAGCGTAAGAAAGATAAAAAGACTCACCGTCATCCATACGATAAGCGACGCCTTCGACAGCGCAGACGAAGGAACCGAGAGTCCTCTTTTCATCATGCACTATCAGCTTCGTCTGTTCGCCCAAAACAGAGATAAAATCCGACGGCCCGGTTGGAACACTCTCCAGCCCTTGGCCAAGAACGCCAGTCGAGTACCACAAACGCCCGCAGCGTACATCTTGGAAAATAACTTCGTCCGGCAAGTACGCAAGAGGGTCTATTCTGCCGTCGCGATCGACGGTATAGGCATAACGCGTACCCGTGGCGACGACGGAAACAACCATTTCCCGCGGACTTGTCCATCCGATTATCGTCGGATCCTTAAGCGGCCTACTCGTCTTATCGCGCAGTACGATGGACTCGGAGACGGTGTTGTTCTCGGATATCTCGATAGTGCCTGCGCCATCAGATTTAGATTGACCCAAGTGAGCGACATAAGCACCAGACGGATCCATCTCGCCTGATGTTACCGCGTCGGCCTTGGAAACGAAGGTTGTAGGCGCGCCGTTTGCGGCAGATACACCTACGAGAGGTGTGTCAACTTGAGGATACCGCTTCCGAAAATCATCCTTACTTAAGCGTTCGCTTTTCCCATCAAGCCAGAGGATCGTGATTGAGGATTCGTTCTCGAGGAACAAGTCGAATGACGCGTCATCCTTGTTAATTGGCGCTGGTGCTTGTCCCTTTTTCTCTAACACTGACGGTGGCGTCGACGGTTTATGCGACGAGAACCAAGCGGAGGCGACAATGCCGGCGACAACTAGTATGGTCGCAAAAATTGCCAAGGGAGCGTTGGTTTTGGGCGAAAAGCTCTGTTTTTTGGGCATGGAGACAGAATAGCACGTGAAGGCGTATCTGTTGTAGGGTAAAACAATTTACTTTCGAACTAAGTAATGTAACCCTACTATGGCTCCAACCGATTCAAAAGCCTGGGGAACGGGATAGTTTCGCGCACATGGTGCAAACCACAAATCCAGGCCACAAGACGTTCCAAACCGTAACCGAAGCCGGAATGCGGGACTGAACCGTATTTGCGCAGGTCGAGATACCACTGGAATTCTTTTTCCGGCAGGTTGTGTTCGCGGACGCGTTTGATCAGCTCTTCGTAATTATCTTCGCGCTGGCTGCCGCCGATGATTTCGCCATAGCCTTCGGGGGCGAGCAGGTCGGCATTCAAGACGTGCGTCGGATCCGACGGATCGCGTTTCATGTAGAACGCTTTGACTGCAGTCGGATATTTTTCGATGAAAATCGGCTTGTCGTACATTTGGGTTAGGATAGTCTCGTCATCCGCGCCAAGATCATCCATGTCACCGATATCACTCCCCTTCTCGCGTAAGATCTTGATGGCTTCGGCGTGCGTCAGGCGATAGAAAGGAGCGACGACTTTCTTGAGCGGTTCGACGTCGCGTTCGAGTATCTTGAGTTCGGCGGCGCAGTTCTCGAGCACGCGTTTGACGATGAACGAGACCAACTCTTCCTGGATCTTTAGGTTACCCTCGTGATCGACGAAAGCCGCTTCGGCATCCATCATCCAGAACTCGATGAGGTGGCGGCGCGTCTTGGATTTTTCGGCACGGAAGACAGGACCGAAGTCGAAACAACGTCCGACCGAGGCGATGGCGGCTTCGATGTAGAGCTGGCCGGATTGCGAAAGGTAGGCTTTGCGCTCGCCGAAGTAGTCGATCTCAAAAAGTTCAGTCGTGCCCTCGCAGGCATTCGGCGTGAGGATCGGCGCATCGATCTTGATGAAATCATTCTGGCGAAACCAATCATAAGTTGCGTAGATGATTTCGTTGCGGATGCGCATGACAGCCCATTGCGATGGCGCGCGTAACCACAGGTGCCGATTGTCGAGCAAAAAGTCCGGGCCATGTTCTTTCTTGCCGATGGGATATTCATCTGACTTTTGGATCAATTCGACTTTAGTCGCCTGCAGTTCGTACACGCCTTCTTGTTTTGGGTGTTTAGAGACAGAACCCGTGACAGCGACCGCAGATTCAAGAGTCGTATCTACCGCCGCCTGCCACGAAGCTTCATCGACATTATTCTTGACCACGACTGCTTGCGTAAAACCCGACCCGTCGCGGATCTGAAGGAAGGCGATGCTGCCGGAAGAACGGACGTTGTAGGCCCAGCCTTTGATCGTCGTTTCTTGCCCGACGAGTTCGGGGAATTTGGAGATGAGGTTTTGCATATGAATTCGTATGTACATTAAAAGAATTCCCCTGCCTAGGCAATACCCAGGCAGGGGCTGACGGAGTGAGGGATTCCGTCAGTTGAGGTCGTGACGACGTCCCTTGGGACGGTTGTTGCGGTAGGGCTGCTTGTCCTTCACACGCGTCCGCTTCCAGGCCTCCCACTCGGAGGCGGTCTGGATAGAGAAGACGCGTCGTTCGCAGGGCACGCGACGGCCATCGATACGCTTGGTCGCAGGTCCGAGCGTGACGAACAGGTCCACGGTACTACCCGGCAGACGCGCCCGGATGGTGATGCGGTCGATGCGGCGCGCCGTCTGGCGGCGTTTGGCGGCTGCTTCGGTATATGCTTCACCGCCGCGCTCACGTGAATCCTTGGGCGACAGTGGACGTGCGACGATCGCGGGCTCGTACTCCTTAACCATCTCCAGAAGCATGTCCTCGCGACTGTTGATGAAGCGCTTCGCTTCGTCTTCCAGACACTTGCGCGTGATCTTGCGGAAGAGGTCGGCCTTGCTCTGGACATACTCCTTGAGGTGCAGCTCGATGTCCACCTTGATCGCGTCGCGTCCGTTGTAGCGGCGGAGGATGCGGGCGATGATGCCGTAGAACTTGAAGAAGTTCGTCAGGCGATTCTCGCCGTAGAGCTCCACCCGCCGCTTCCGCCTTTCGCGGAAGTTCCCGCCGCGCGAGTAAGCCTCTGCCACTTCGCGGATGACGGATGTCTTGGGGATCCGGATCCGGGGAATGACGATCGGCTTAATGACGACTTGGGGCTGCAGTTCGCTTTGATTGAACCGCCGCTTGATGAACTTCGGGCTTCGATCGTGGCTTGAACCAAGAATCACACGCTGTGGTGATGGCATGCCCTTCCCTTTCCAAACGACTAGAGAAAAGAACAACGAATTGAATTGTGTAACAAAAAAGCTTTACAAAGTCAAGGGTACGACTCTGTCACCAGTCCTTAGGGCAGACGGAAGTGGCCGACAATTTTTGATACGTTCTCGTGCCAATAAAGCAAAGCATCCTGTTCTTCTGGATATGGGGCGCTGTTATGGATGATGAGCGGCACTCCGTCAGCGCGACGCTTGTCGGAGACAATAGCGATGTGCTCCTTGGGTTTACCAAACACGACGATATCGCCGCCCTGCCACTCTTTGAGGTTCTCTTCGTCCCACGGCTTGATCTCGGTCGTGAGCGAAGTCCCGTAGCGGCGGAGGTACTCGAATACATTTGGCACGCGGCGGAAGTCGATGTTCGGGTCAGGCTCGCCCTGCACTCGTGGATAGGAGGAAGTCCTTTGACGGATATCTTCGTCGATCGATTTCTTCAGATCATAACCCGCCTGTCGCAAGGCTCTCCAAATGACGTCCGTACAGACACCCTCGTCTTCCGGCGGATATCCTCCGCTGTAATAGCCACTATGATAAATCGGATGCCGCCGCACTTCGGCGCGCGCACCGTCTAACACGTCTTGAGTGTCGTTTATACCATCAGCGTCCTCATCATGAGAACTGTATTCTTGACTGATCTGGAGGCTACGTGAAGGCGTTGACGTGGTCGAATGCAACAAAAAAATCTCCACGACAGAGGCCGTACAGATTCCGATGGCGGCCAGAGACAGGCCACCGATGATCCAAATCGGTTTCATGCGATATCACGCGCTTAATGCTGCGATGACTCTAGGGCCAGTCGGTGCATCCGTCAGATGGGTCGCTTTCAAGGCTTCCTCGACGAAACCGGACGTGGCGCGAAAGATATCGACCGAGCCGGTTATCCGGAGGACTTCGGAAAGCGGAGCGCGGCGGAGGAAAGATGCGAGCGCCAGACTCTGAACAGGAGTCGTCGCTTCACCGGACGGGTTGATGATCGGCGCGAAACCTAACGCGTCCAAAAGTTTCAGCGTCGCGGCGGAGAGGATGAGACGTGCCCTATCGGGCGAGGGTTCTACAGGGAAAGACGCAGTCACATCCAGCGTTTCAGCTAATAGGTCATAAATCCGTTCATCTGCGACCCCGGGCCGCATCAACTTTAGCACTAAATCAGAGATGGACCCGCGGATAGCATAACTTGCGAGGTACGAGGTACGAGGTACGAGGTACGATCCAGCCCCTTTTGCCACCGCCAGCTTATCGAACGCCGTGCCTTTGGCGATCATGACTTCGGCATATGAGAACGGCTCAAGATGTCCGGCTTGTTTGGATTTAGGCGAGCTCGATCCTCGCGCCACGGCGATGAGCAAACCATGTTCACGGCCGTAAAGATAATAGCGCCGATCCTGCTCGCGGAACGGTTCTTTCTTGAGGACGATGACAGTGTCGCGAAGGTAGGACATGGGGGAAGCAGTTAGTATCTGGTATCTGGTATTTGGTAGCTTGTAGCTAGTATTTGGAATGTATACCAGCTACCAGATACTAGCTACTAGACACCTTCCTCACCCTCTCCTGTCCAGCCACGTCTGCAGAATGGCGGCAGCCGCCAGATCATCCCTTTTCCCCTTCTCCCCTGCTGCCGAGACTTGTCGCGCCGCCAGTTTGGACGACATAGCTTCGTCGATTTCGTGGATCGGAAGGTTGAGTCCTTTGAGGCCGAGGATGAATTTGTTTATTTCACGAACTTGTTCGTTCTCGAGATGCGAGTCCTTCAGCGGACGTGGGACGCCGACGACGATTTCCTCGACTTGATCACGTTCAGCGATGTCATGAATCTTGGCCAGCAAAGGCAATGCGCCTTCGTTCGGCAAAACCGACCACGGTGTAGCGATCTTGGACTCGGTATCACCGAGTGCGATGCCGACGCGTTTAGAACCATAGTCGATGCCTAGGATTCTCATATTGTTTTTATATCAAATCCGATTTGCGGCTTTTCTTCATTTTCTGCATCCAGCAGACGGCGAAAAGCATCGAAGACGATCTTGAACTGCTCATCGTATTTCTTTTCCAGGGATTCTAGTTTAAGACGAAGTTCCTCATGTGTAGCCAAAAGCTCACGCAATCGCGTAAAGGTCCTGATGATCTGGATATTGACCAGAATGGCACGCTCGCTGTTCAAGACACTTGAAAGCATGGCGACACCCTGTTCAGTAAATACAGACGGTGGACGGCGCAAACCCATCTTAGCCCACGGATTGGAGGTGACAATTTGTGACCTCCAATCCTCCAATTCTTCGGCTGTCAGAGTGAACATGAAATCCTTTGGAAAACGCTTGACATTGCGTCTGACCGCTTGGTTCAGGGCCTTGGTCGGGACACCGTAAAGTACCGCGAGGTCTCGGTCGAACATGACTTTGACTCCACGAATAATGTAGATCTTATCCGCAATGCGAGATATGGGGATGATTTGGGTTTCTGTGTCTGAAGGGTTGTTCATAGGCTTCTGACGATGACATCCTTCAGATACTGATTCTTAAAATCAGTCATCTCTCCGATTTTCGCCTTTCCGTCCGACACGAAACGGACTGAAAGAGGTTTTTTGTATTTATTAGAAAGCCCCTGGACCAGTTTAAGGATGGAAGCAAGCTTAGCCATATCCTCATCTATACCCATAGGGTACGTGTCGATCCCAAGACCAGAATGAAGCGAAAGAAATAGATTGCGCTCCAATGAAAATTCGCCCTGAGAATATTCTTCAGCTAGCTCGAAATCTTCGAGACAGGGCAGCATCAGACCACAGAGTCCGATGGGTTTGGGATTTTGCGTCTTGATGAAGCGAGTGAGATTTACGTAAAAGTCCGACATAACAGATTCGCTAAAACCTCCGCAGATGCGCTTAGTCAAGTCAGCTAGACTACTTACTCCATGGAATAAAGGCGCTATCGATGAATCGATGCCGAGAAAATCCTGCTCGTCCTTAAATATTTCGATAATTTCTGACCAAACTGTTTTCTGTGCATCCAGCCAGTCCTGCAATCCAGGCAAGTTTTCGCTGAGGTCAGTCGATTGCAAGCCTATGGAGAAGCCTTCTTGTTCGTAAAATGCAGACGGAAAAAATGGGCTGCTCGCTAGATCATTGAAAACGTAGGCGAAGTTAAAAGTTTTTTGTGGGTTAGTTTTGATGATATCGAACAGGGTCTGCACGACCGCCTCATTGATTTCCTCTTGAGTCAGATCCACGCAAAGACTTGTACGCTGCGTTTCAAGAAAGTCGGGGGCAATGGCAGAGTATTCGTCATGAGAAATCTTGCCAACACTCAATAATATATTCGGATCGGTAACGCTCGCTTCAAAGAGCCTGATATCCTTTGTTGGTGAGCAAAGACGCTTGGTTTGGACGATGAAACCATGATCTTCAAGCCGCTTGGCGAGTCCCAAAAGTTTCGTCTCTTTTCCGACAGCGTCTTTTGTATGCAGACAAATCGATCGAATGACCTTCATAACTGATTTGGCCAAGGAGTGATTAGATCATAGCCATCGTCTGTGACGGCGACCGTGACCTCCCAATGTGCAGCCATTGAGCCGTCGCGCGTGGCCAGCGACCAACCGTTGGTTTTCTGGTAGATTTTCCAACTACCCAGGGCAACCATGGGCTCGATCGCTAAAACCATGCCGGTACGCATCTGGACCTTAGATGCTCGCGGATCCCTGAAATTCGGGATTTGAGGGTCTTCGTGCACCGCATGCCCCACTCCATGGCCGACCAAGTCGCGGATGATGCCGTAACCGTGGGGTTTGAGGTAGTCTTCGATGGCGGCGCCTATTTCGGAAATCCATGCACCAGAACGGACGACTTTCAAAGCTTGTTCCAAGGCGCGACGCGTCTCGATGATGAGTTCGCGTTCCTCTTCTTTGACTTTGCCGACAGCAACGGTGGCAGCCATATCAGTAGTCAGACCCTCGTACCAGGCGCCAATGTCCAAACCCACAACGTCACCATCCTGCACGATGCGCGCCGGAGTCGCCGGGGCATGCACCACTTCGTCGTTGATGGAGATGCAGAGCGTCGAGGGATAAGCAGGGTCGTGCGGATCGATGCGATAACCCAAAAATGACGGCTTGGCGCCAGCCCGCTCCATGCTCTCCCGCGCGATGCGGTCGATGTCCTCGGTACTGGCTCCGACGACACAAGCGCGCATGGCGGCAGACAACGCAGCAGAAAGGATTTCCCCGCCGCGTTTCAGACTCTCGATCTCTTGAGGTGTCTTGATGAGTGACATAAATCAGGCAAAGAATCCAAGCTTAATTATTTTCTTCATGATGTCCTGGAAAACGTAGGTTATCGATTGTTCGGCGTTCACCTGCAACAGCACGCCGCGCTGGCGATAATAGGTCGCCATCGGTTCTGTCATGAAATGGAACGCAGCCAGCCTGCGACGGATGACATCTTCGGTATCATCATCGCGTTTGTATAGTTTGCCGCCGCAGATCGAACAGATACCGGGCTTGGCCGGCGGCGATTCCGTCTCATGGAAAACGAATTTACAGGCGCTGCATTGCAGACGTCCCGACAGACGTCGCACAGCTTCCTTATCGGATATCTTTAGATAGATGACGAGATTAACTTTAGTCAGCCTGTCCAGATACGCCGCTTGTTCGATGTTCCGCGGGTAACCATCAAGGACGAATCCGCGCGTCAGATCGAGACGCTTGAGTTGATTGGCGACGACTGCGTTGACCAGTTCATCCGGCGCCAGAGTGCCGCTCGACACATAGTCTTGTACGAGCTTCCCCAATTGCGTCTCTGCACTGATCTCTGAACGAAACAGTTCACCGGCTCCGATCAACGGGACGCTCAACCTGTCAGATAACAAATTCCCCTGCGTGCCTTTGCCGCAGCCTTGAGGGCCGAACAATACTGCTTTGACTTTTTTTCTCACCATAACCGTGAAAAGACGTAGAAAACGATGAACGGGATGCCAGCGCCAAGAGCCAGAGGCGGCAGAGCGGGCTGCGGAGCCTGCGCAGGCCGTCGCGTCAGGTAGAACGACCCACAGAGCATCCCCAGGGACACCAGGAGGGCGGCTTGAAGGCTATTAGCCGCAGACTGTGCCACCAGAATCAGCGGCAAGATAAGGTCGCCGGCACCGAGCAAAGAAGCGTCGCTTTTCCGCACTTCCTTCAAAGGGCTCGAAAGAAACGCGAGACTAGGAGGGATGATGAAACCGGGCACGAAGCCCTTGGTCACGAGGTGGCCAGCCAACTCGGCGACGACGCCTCCGGGAGGCGCGGCCACAATATCATAAAGCGCCGTTACGGCCAAAACTACGATCAGCAGCTCTGCCGGAAACTGTGCGGAGAGGTTCAGCGCGACACCGACTGCACCGAAAAAGAAAAAAACGTCATGCGCCCAGACCCGGTGAAAAACGAACGGCAAAAGTACGACGATCGAAGCTGCGAGCAAGCCGAATGATACCGACAAGACCACTAAGCCGAGATACCAGACACCGAGGAACAAGGCCAGGGTAAATACAGCTTCCCAAAATATCCTGAACCGTATGCGCCAAAAAGCGAAGACCGCTAACCCCAAGCCCAGAATCAGCCAGGGGACGGCACTCCAGGTCGTATTCGACGCAGAGCCAGTCAAAAACTGCAGGGGGGCACGCGCCACTGCGACGACGGACGCCGCTGAACATGCAAAGAGACCTAAGATGAAATATCGTTGGAATGATGCGGTGAGCAACTCAATATCGTCAGGTCGCATAAGCCAGGCAAGTATAACGTATGCACACGAATGGGTCATTCATGGAAAATAATGACAGAGCCGGGTGTGCCGACTCTGTCCGAGGTTCATATGCGCTCTTCGAGCTCAAGCAACGCTCCACAGAAGCTCCCGGAAGAGGCTTCGGTCAGGGCCACCCAGGGCGTGCGCGACAGCTCGCATGCCATCTTGAGACGCTCCAAGGCAATCGGATGTAGACTGTGATCCAGGATGACGCAGCTCGCCTTATTCTCCGCCAAATTCCGCACCATGAGACCGATCTGCGCCGCGGCCGGCTCTTGTTGCGCGGGCCAACAGACGACATGCGCTAAGCTGAACTTCAGACGCAATTTTAGCCGGGAATCAAGACCGAAGCCGCAGACATAGACCGGATGTCCCATCTTTGCCGCTCGCCGAATCTTGGGCACAATCAGGTCAAAACCATAGATGGTGCGTTCATCTACTTGATCGCAAAGCGACGGTGTAGCGAGAGCTCCATGACGGTATCCGGCGTAAAGCAGGCGCGACATAGCTGAAATCGCCAAGAGCTCTGACGGCTTCTGGAAACGCAGTTCCTGCAACAAGTCGAGGCTCAAGGCGAAAGACCAGCCTTTGATCAGACTTAAGGCACAGGCCAAGCGCTCACGTCGCGCCTGTTGCGCATAGGGACAGAATCCCAGGGCAAAAATCGTTTCAGCGGCAAGGGCCTGCAGAAGCCAGTGTCGCCGTTCTGCGTCCTGCAACAGGGACTCCACGAAATCGATATCGCGCAATTCCAGCAACAGGTCGTTGATCATTTTTTCCGTCGCAGCGGATGTGGGCGTGTCGTTTTTTTCAGCCATCAAACGCGCCCCCGTATTCAGCCGACCCAAAGGCAGCGCCTTGGCGCGCAACCGCTTTCCGTTTTCGCACTGACGTCCCTGAAAAGCTGTGTTGCCCCGAACGGGCTTTTTGCCGCCAAGACGACCCGAAGATTTTCGGTCTGTCATATGGACTCCATGGAAAGAACATCCGATAAACCGTACCTAAACCCGCCTTTTTAGGCAAGACCAGAACAAATTTATTCAAACCGAAACCGCCCTGTACGAAATCCTTCTGGTCAGACCAAAAAACGGCCCGAAGGCCGTTTTTGGATTGTTGAAAATTCTGTCTAATAGACGTCGTACTTGCGCATCGTCAATTGCGCTTCAACCTGTTTGACGGATTCTATGACGACCGAGACGACAATCAAGAGCGATGTACCGCCGATGGCCAGCAGACGATTGCCTCCGGCGCCCTGCGCAAGGAGAGGCAAGACAGCTATCAGACCAAGGAAAGTGGCGCCCACCAGATTGATACGATTGATGACGGACTGCAGATACTCCGAAGTCGGACGACCGGGACGGATGCCTGGGATGAAACCACCCTGCTTCTGGAGATTCTCTGCGATACGGTCAGGATTGAAGACTACCGATGTGTAGAAGAAGGTGAACAAAGCGACCAACAGGAAGTATGCTCCACCGTAAACGAACTGGTTCTGCAGGACGTTGATGAACCACTGCGCAGCCTGCGCAATCCAGGGCGTCCGTGCATGGACGAAGAATTGGGCGATGACGGACGGGAACAACAGGATCGAAATGGCGAAGATGATCGGAATCACGCCAGCCATATTGACGCGCAACGGAAGGCTGGTGGCGACACCGCCGGCTCCGCCCTGTCCTCTTACCTGACGGGCATATTGGATGGGGATGTTGCGCTGACCTTCAGTGATGAAGACGACACCGACGATGGTCAAAATCGCGATGAGTCCGTAGACGATATAGCTGATGAACTGTGATTGGTCGTAGGACACCAGGAGTTGGCCCAAGGACTGCGGCAAGCCAGCCAAGATGCCGGCGAAGATCAAGAGTGAAATGCCGTTGCCGACTTTCTTTTCCGACATCAGCTCACCCAACCACATGAGGAAGACCGTGCCTGCGGTCACGGTCACGATCAATGTCGTGGTGTGCAGCAGGTCCGACTGGGTCATGATATTGAACTGCGACTGGCGCAACAGCTGGATCAAAGCGAAAGACTGGAGGACGGCCAAAGGGACCGTCAACAGACGCGTCCATTGGTTGATGCGCTTTTGGCCTTGCTCCCCTTCTTTTTGGATTTCTTCGATGCGCGGTACGATCATGGCCAACAACTGGAAGATGATGGAAGCCGTGATGTACGGAGCCACACCCAAAGCCACGATGGCGAAGTTGCTGACCGTGCCTCCGGAAAAGAGGTTCAGCATGCCCAAAATCTGGTTCGATTGGAAATACCGATGCAGGGCATCCATGTCTATGCCCGGAAGCGGGATGTGCGCAGCCAGTCTGAAGATGACCATCATGGCCAGCACGAACAACAATCCGTTCCTGACTTCTTTAACACGCCAGATAGCTTGAATTTTTTCCCACATAATATAGATTTTGTTTGTCAGTCCTGACGAGCCGATTATTTCATGGCTGTCGGGATGCCGACCGTAGTATCGGCATGATCAGCAGCTCGAGTATACCCGAACCACCAGCTGTGAGCTACACGCGTTTTTTGTTTTTCTTGACCGGAGGGACGACGAACGAACCGCCCGCTTTTTCCACCACGTCTTTAGCCGTGGCGGACGCCTTGATGTTCACGAAGTGGAGAGCCTTATCCAACTTGGCTTCACCGATGATCTTTGCGCCGACCGCGCTCTTCGGCACCAGTCCGACAGCTTTCAGTGTCTTCAAAGTGATCGCTGTTTCGCTCCCGATCTTCGCAGCTAACTTCTCGAGAGACACGCTATGGTCCTTCATGTAACGGCTCTTGAAACCGCGCAATTTAGGGAAGGCCAAAACCATGCTGCGGATACCCTTCAGCTTAAGCTTGTTGCGGCCACCGGAGCGTGAGCGTTGTCCTTTGGTGCCGCGGCCCGCGGTCTTTCCGCTACCTGAACCCTCTCCGCGACCGACGCGGAACTTTTTGGTGCGAGCACCTTTGGCTGAAGCCAATGTATTAAGTGAGATTGCCATAAAATTTATTTCGTTTCTTCCGTCTTGGGCTTATCCTCGACTGCTTTTTGCGGAATCTTGAGTTTTTTGAGTGCAGCGAAGGTGGCTTTTACGTTGTTGATCTTGCTTGCCGAGCCCAAAATTTTCGAAACGACATTAGGTACGCCGGCCAACTCGAGGACTACGCGCACGGCGCCACCGGCTTTGATACCGGTACCTTTAGGGGCTGGCTTGAGCAGGATACGCGAAGCCGCGAATTTTGCCTCGACCGGATGCGGGATCGTGTCGTTGACGAGCGGCACGGTGATAAGGGCTTTGCGAGCCTGTGTCCCTGCCTTAGTGACGGACAACGAGAAATCCAAACCCTTGGCTACGCCATAACCCACACGGCCCTTGCGGTTGCCGATTACGGTCAAAGCACGGAAACGCATACGCTTGCCGCCCTTAGTCACACGCGTGACGCGTGCGATATCCAAGTTCTTCTCCTCGTAATCAGATTCCAACGGAACCTCTGAACCCTGTCTGGGACGACCACCCGGACGGCGATTGCCGCCTCCACGGTTCTGTCCACCGCCGCGATTTTGTCCGCCGGCTCCCCTACCCCCGCGTTGCGGACGGTTGTCGCGTGCTGCTGGCTGCGCTGCTGGTGCCACAGGCTGTTTGTTGACTTGTTCTTCGCTCATAAATGGTGGGTTTTAAAATTTTAAGCCGGCTGCACGAGCCGCTTCGGCTAAGGCCTTGATACGGCCATGGTACTGCTTGTCGCGACGATCAAAGACGACGCTTTCTATCTTCTTAGCCAGCGCCTTCTCTGCGACGAGTTTACCCACCGCTTCAGCCGCCTGGGTCTTGTTCATCTTCGCGCCTTTCAGATCAGCATCCGAAGCAGCAGCCAAAGTCAAACCCGTAGCATCATCGATGATCTGCGCGTAGACGTGGGACAGCGTGCGTCTGACGGATAACCGCGGGCGCTCGGCGGTGCCGGAGATTTTTGCGCGGACGCGGATTATACGGCGCTTCTGCAATTGGTTCTTTCGCTTAGAGTCGTTCATATTATGCTGACTTAGCCGCGGCCTTTCCGGCTTTACGGCGGATTACTTCATCCACGTACTTGATACCTTTGCCCTTGTACGGTTCAGGCGGTCGGATGCGGCGGATGCGGGCTGCGGTTTCGCCGACCAGTTGTTTGTCTATTCCGGCGATCGTCAAGATCTGCTTATCTACCTTACCTTCGATGCCTGGCGGTAAGATGAACTCGACAGGGTGGGAAAACCCAACTTCGATGTTCAGTTTATTGCCCGAGATGGCGACCTTGAAACCGACTCCGACGAATTCCAAGGATTTCTCGAAAGGTTTCTGTACGCCATCGACCGAGTTCGCCAAAAGCTGTCGCATCAAGCCCCACAACGCACCGGCTTTTTTGACTTCCTCGTTCGCGATCTGCACCTCCAAGGAGCGAGGCTCTGCCTGCTGGACGACCTTGATGGCGGGATGGATCGCGACAGTCAGGGTACCCTTAGGGCCCTTGATGACGACTTCCCCGTCCTGCAACGTCGCTTCGACGCCGGCAGGCAGGATGATGGGTTTTTTTCCAATTCGAGACATACTAGTAGATTTCACAAATTACCTCGCCTCCCAACTTGCGTCGACGGGCCTCCTTGTTAGTCATGACGCCGGCGGAAGTCGAAACGATAGCGATCCCGATATCCGACAATACGCGCGGCAATTCGGTAGCTCCCCTGTAGACGCGCAGACCGGGTTTAGAGATGCGCTTGATGGATCGGATCGCGGGTTCCCTGTCCTCAAATTTCAAGACTACGCTCAAAATCTTCTTGGTGCCTTCGGTGCGCAGGGTGACCTTACCCACATAGCCTTCGCGCTCGAGTATCTTGGCGATATCGAACTTCAGGCGTGAGGATGGCACCTCGCAGACCTCGAGATGCGCAGACATGGCGTTGCGCAAACGGGTCAAGAAATCACTGATGGTATCGGTATTCATAATATTACCAGCTAGATTTGGTTACGCCCGGTAGTTCGCCGCGGTTAGCTAGTTCGCGGAAACAGATGCGGCAGATGCCGAAGGCCCGCATGAAGCCATGACGACGTCCGCAGCGCCAACAACGATTCACTTTGCGGGTGCTCCACTTGGGGTTGCCGTTTGATTTAGCGATTTGTGCTTTGGTTGCCATAGATTAGTCCTTAAAAGGGAAGCCAAGATGTTTGAAGAGTGCCAAGCCGACGTCGCGTTTTCCGGCTGTAGAAGAGATGTTCACTTGCAGACCGTGCATCCTCTCGACATCATCCGGTTCGATTTCAGGGAAAGACAAGAACTCCTTAAAACCGATGGAAAGGTTACCGTTGGCGTCAATATGCTTGCTCGAGATGCCGCGGAAGTCGCGGACACGCGGGAAGGTGACGTTGACGAGCTTGTCGAGGAAATCCCACATGCGATGCCCACGCAACGTGACGCGCATGCCGACGACCATGCCTTTGCGGATCTTGAAGTTGGAGATAGACTGGCGCGCCTTCGTCTTGACCGGACGCTGGCCCGTGATGCGCAACAATACGTTCTCCGCGTTCTCGTTGAACTTCGGATCCTTGACGCCTTGCGACAAACCTACGGCTACCGTGATGGCGGTGACCTTAGGCAAAGCCATGACGCTCTTGATCTTGAGGTCAGACTGAAGCTGCTTGGCTATCTCTTTGGTGTAACGCTCTCGCAAATTCATACTCATTTGGATTTAGGCTTGTCATCATGCCGCATAGTCGTTCCGCTTTCGTCCATCGGCATGACATTTGAAGCATGTATCGGCATGGCGAATTCGACTACCTGGCCCTTCTGTTCCGCGTGGCGCGAGCGCAGATGACGCTTGGTCATATTGACGCCTTCGACCACGACGCGGTTGACATCAGAGAAGACTTGCAGGACTTTGCCCGTCTTTCCCTTGTTCTTGCCCGCGATGATCTTGACCGTATCGCCGGATTTGATGCGTAATTTAGACATATATTTACAGTACCTCCGGGGCTAAGGAGACGATTTTCATAAAACCCTTGGCGCGCAACTCACGAGCCACTGGGCCGAAGATACGGGTTCCTTTCGGTTCCTTGCTCTTCTGGTCGATGATGACGGCGGCGTTGTCATCGAAACGGATATAGGTGCCGTCAGGACGGCGCGTCTCTTTATGGATGCGCACCAACACGGCGTGCACCACATCGGATTTCTTCACTGCACCGCGCGGATCGGCAGACTTGACCACGCAGGTCACGACATCTCCCAAACCCGAGGTGCGGCGCTGGTATCCACCATGAAGACGGATGCACTGGAGTTTCTTGGCTCCACTGTTGTCCGCGACTTTGAGCATTGTTCTGTGCTGTACCATATCGTTTATTTGGCTTGGCTCGAGACGCTAATGAGTCTCCAGCATTTGTCTTTCGACAAGGGACGCGTCTCTTCGATCACCACGGTGTCCCCGATTTTTGCCAAACCCTTGGCGTCATGAGCCTTGATCTTGGTGGATTTCGTGAAGTACTTGCCGTACTTCGGGTGCGCCACGCGGCGGTCAAGCCTAACCACGATGGTCTTGTCCATCTTGTCCGAGGTCACGATTCCGCTCAAACGGCGGCTCTGCGGTTTCTTGTCAGTCTGCTTGTCCATAATTATTGTTTACTAGGTTCGGCGGTCTGGCTAAGCACGGTCAGGACGCGCGCCAACTCACGCTTCTTGTGACGGAGTTCGCGTACGTTCTTGTGCTGGCGCGTGACCACGAGGGAATTCAAATCGCGAATCTGACCGCTAAGTTCGGCGGCGAGCGTCAACAGTTCGGGGCGCGTCTTCAATCTGATGTCTTTGACTCCCATATTATTTAGCGATGTATTTACTCTTGCACGGTAGCTTGTAGCCAGCCGCTTCCAAGGCTTTCTTAGCGATGTCAGCCGGGATACCATCCATCTCGAACACGACCGTACCGGGGCGGACAGGGGCGACGAAGTGATCGACTGCACCTTTACCGGCACCCATAGGCACCTCGTTTCCCTTCTTGGTGATCGGCTTGTCCGGGAAGATGCGGATCCAGATCTTACCGCCGCGGCGCGTGTAACGCGTCAGTACGCGACGACAAGCCTCTATCTGACGGGAGCTGACCCAGGCGGCTGTCGTGGCTTTGAGTCCGAAGGCGCCGAACGACAGTTCGATCTTATCCGAAGCAGTGCGGATCATGCGGCCGCGCCCCTTGTGCCATTTGCGATGTTTTACTTTTTTGGGTATCAACATATTCTTGCCAGTATATTAGGCGCCAGCGGTCGCACCCTGTGATTCGTTCATGCCGGCAGCGGAAGGCATCGGACGCGGTCCACGACCTGCTCCCGGAGCCCCACGCCTGTCACCGCCGCGTCCGCGCATATCGCGCGTTGGGGTGGTCGGTTGGTACTGGGATAAGCGATCTTGTTCGAAAACGTCACCGCGGTAAATCCATACTTTCACACCGACTGCGCCAGCGATCGTGCGGGCGACATCATACGTGTAGTCGATGTCCGCACGCAGATTGGTGAGTGGAATCTTGCCCCAACCCAACCATTCGCGACGGGCGATTTCAGCACCGTTCAAACGACCAGAGACGGAAATCTTAACGCCCAGGGCGCCAGCTTTCTTCACCCGCTCAATCGACTGCTTCAAAATGCGGCGGAACGGCATGCGGCGTTCCAAGTCCTGGATGACCTGTTGGCAGACAAGTGACGATTCCAAGGAAGGCTTGGCCACTTCGACGACATTCAACATGAACTGGACTTTCTTCATGGGGAAGAAGTGTTTGACGAACTTCTTCTTCAGGTCTTCGATCCCGACACCGGAACGTCCGATGACCATACCGGGCTTCGCTGTAGCCAAGGTGACGCTTAACGCGCCGCGTGAACGTTCGATGCGGACTTCGCTCACTGCAGCGTCCTTCAATTCACGCTTGAAGAAATCGCGTATAGCCAGATCTTCCTTGAACTGGTTGCGGTAGGCCTGGTTGCGTGCAAACCAACGCGACGGCCAAGTCGTGGTCGTGCCTAAACGGAATGATTTTGGATGGACTTTGTGACCCATAGTGGTTATGCGTTAGCGCCCTGTTCCGTTGTCTGCGATTTAGCTGCTTTCACGGTCTTTGCCTTAGCCGATTTCTGGCCGACAGCCTTCGGGGCGACTTTTTTCTTGCTGACCTTCGCTTTCGGCGCCTCGTCAGACAATATGAGGTTAATGTGGGTGGTGCGCTTGCGGATGATGACGCCACGACCCATGGCTCGCGGGCGGCTGCGCTTCAATACCGGCCCACCGTCAGCCGTCGCTGTCTTGACGTAAAGTTTATCCGCCTCTAGCTTGAAATTATGCTCGGCGTTGGCCATGGCCGACTTGAGCAATTTGAGCACGGGCAGCGCCGCGTCTTTACGGACGAAACGCAGGCGGACTTCCGCCTCACCTGCCGGCAATCCTCGGATCAAACCTAACACCAGCCGTACTTTACGGGGTGCCATGCGCAGATAACGAAGTGATGCTTTTACGTCCATATTTATTTCTTGTTAGCGGCCGGGGCTGGAGCTGCTGCTGGGGCGGCTGTTTCGAGCGCCTTCTGCGTCTTGCCTCCGTGGCGCGTGAATTTGCGTGTCGGCGAAAACTCGCCCAACTTATGGCCGACCATGTTCTCCACTACCACGACAGGGATGTGCGTCTTACCGTTATGCACGGCGAACACGAAACCCACCATTGCTGGGGTGATGGTTGAAGCCCGCGACCAGGTCTTGATCGGGGTCTTGTCGCCGGCTTTGAGTTTGGCGACCTTAGCCATGAGTTTGGCGTCAGTGAAAGCGCCTTTTTTTAGACTTCGTGACATAGTGGTTTATTTCTTCTTCTTGCTCTTGCGGCGCGTAATAATAAGTCTGTCCGAAGGGCGGTTCTTGCGGCGCGTCTTGACGCCCAAGGCGTGCTTGCCCCATTTGGTCTTGGCGAATTTCATACCGATCGGGTGCTTTCCTTCACCACCACCATGCGGATGGTCAACCGGGTTCATGACTTTACCGCGGACGGTCGGCTTGATGCCACGATGGCGCATGCGACCGGCTTTTCCGTAGCGGACCAGATGGTAATCAGGGTTAGAGACGCTGCCGATGGTTGCGGCACAGCTCTTCGGTACATTGCGGACTTCACCGGAAGGCAGGCGCAAAGTAGCGACATTCCCCTCAAGAGCCATGTATTGGATAAGTGCACCTGCACCGCGACCAATCTGCGCTCCTTTGCCTGGTTCGAGCTCAACGGCATGCACAGTGACGCCAACCGGGATCTTTTCCAACGGCAAACGGTTGCCCGGTTTGATTTCTGCGGTCTCTTTGGATGACACCACAGTGTCACCGACGTTAAGGCCGTTAGGTGCGATCATATAACGTTTCTCACCATCCTTGTAGACCAAGAGCGAGAGGCGCGCGCCGCGGCTCGGATCATATTCGATGGAATCCACGCGAGCCGGGATATCGAATTTGTCACGGATATAATCCACGAGACGGACATAGCGCTTAGCACCACCGCCTTTGTGGCGTACGGTGATCTTGCCGTTGGAACGACCGGCGAAATTCTTGCGGATCTTGATGAGCGACTTCTCCGGCTCCTGACTGGTGATATCTGAAAAATCCTGGACGGAGGAAATCCGGCGGCCCTTGGTTACTGGTTTATACTGCTTGATAGGCATAAAATTTTATACTCCTACGAAAAGGTCGATTTTATCGCCGACCTTCAGCGTGACGACAGCCTTCTTCCAGCGGTTGCGACGCCCCTCTACACGACCGCGACGCACGATTTTGCCGATACCGCGCAGCATGTTCACATCCGTGACTTTGACGCCATAAAGGGATTCTACGGATTTCTTGACCTCCGCTTTGTTGGCATCCATAGGAACGTTAAAGACGTATTTGCCGGAAGAAGACAGGACGGCCGCCTTTTCGCTGATGCGCGGCAGGACAGGAATGACATCGAGACGTTTGTGAGCGGTCTTCTGAGGCTGCAACACCAAACCCTCGGCTTCGTTCACCGTTTCCACGGCGGCCTCGTTCTGTGCCTTATCCGCCTCTTTGACCTTGTCTTTGTTACCTTTTAATCTGCTGAAAATTCCCATATTATGCCTGGTTATAGATCTTTTCGAATGCCGGTACAGCCTCTTTCATGAAAAGAGTGGTCTGGTATCCCAACACGTCCTCTAAGTTGAGGGTATTCGCCGTGACAAGTTTGACGTTCGGCAAGTTGCGGACCATACGCATGAGCGACGGATCCGATTTCGGGATGACCATGAGCACCTTGCGGAAAATCGGCAACTTCTTCATCAGCTCGACAGCTAATTTCGTCTTCGGTTCAGCCGGGGTGAAAGATTCGAGCACCATCATGCGCTGGTCGTTCACGCGATCGGTGAGCGCCATGAAGAGAGCCTTCTGCTTGGCCTTGCGGTTTACTTTGACAGAGAAATTGCGTTCGCTGCTCGGGCCGAATGTTATGCCACCGCCAACCCACTGCGGGGAACGGATGGAACCTTGGCGAGCGCGGCCGGTACCCTTCTGCTTCCACGGCTTCTTGCCGCCACCAGCCACCTCACCGCGCGTCTTGGTGCTGGCGATGGGACGACGACGGTTAGCCGCTTGCGCGACGACAATCTCATGGATGAACGTGGTATCAGGTTTAACGCCAAAAAACTTGGAGTTGAGTTCCAATTCACCGGTCTGTTTGCCTTCTTGGTTGTAGACTTTTACGCTTGCCATATTATTGTGCCCTGATTTCAAGGATTGAATTACGCGCACCTGGAACCGCGCCCTTGATCGCCAAGATGCCTCCATCGCGGATTTCGACAATCTTCAGATTCTTGACCGTAACGGTTTCGCCTCCCATGCGTCCAGCCATACGGCGTCCTTTCAGCACGCGCTGTATGCCACCCGGACCGATCGAACCAGGCATACGCTGCTGGTCCTTGTGACCGTGAGAAGAGGGATGGCCGTGGAAATGGTGACGTCTGACCACACCTTGGAAGCCCTTGCCCTTGGAAGTACCGCTGACCTCCACCACATCGCCGATAGCGAACTGTCCGGCTTCAACGGTGGCGCCACGTTCCAGGGCTGCAGCGTCTTCCTCCAAACGCATTTCGCGCAGGACGGAAAGTTGCGGCAAATCCTTGAGATGACCTGCTTCTGGCTGATTTAACTTTTTGGAGGGCAGAAAACCCAACTGGACAGCTGAATAACCGTCTTTCTCTTTAGTCTTGACCTGCGTGATGAAGCAGGGACCGGCCTGGACCAGCGTCACTGGGACGACTGCTCCGTTCGGCTCGAAAACCTGCGACATCTCGAGTTTTTTGGCGAGAATGAATTTCATAAACTCGTTTGACTGTCTTTTATCCCTGGCGGGACCGTGATGCGTTTAAAGCATCAGCGCCTTAATTATTAATAGGTGGCGCCGTTCATGCCTGGCGGCAGTGGAACGCAAAAGCCAGCACCAACCTTTTTCCTCGGGATAACCGATAGAACAAAGCTTGTGCTGGCCCTTCCGCGAATGAAAGGCTGTGTGCCTTATTAATTTTTCCGTAAGATTCCGATCGCACTTCAGGGAGGTTATGCCAGTCTCACTTCGCGAGCGAGGGTTCGTCCCCCTTAGCTTAAGCTTTGGGGGGCAGGCAACTTACTCCTTGGGGATCGTATCCTACGGGTACGATTACATTTTTATCTCTACGTCCACACCGGCCGGCAAGTTCAACGAAGTCAGAGCTTCGATGGTCTTGGCGTTCGGATCGAGGATGTCCACTATACGCTTGTGCACGCGCATCTCGAATTGCTCACGGGCGTTCTTGTGGACGAACGTCGAGCGGTTAACGGTGTACTTCTTCTTTTCCGTCGGTAAAGGGACGGGACCAACCACGTGTGCGCCCGTACGTTCCGCCGTGTCGATGATGGTGCGCGTCGACTGGTCGATGACCTTATGGTCAAACGCGCGAACCTTTATGCGGACGCGGGAAACGGCTTCTTTTGCTGGGGCTTTTTTGGATGTCGAGTCTGTCATGGTCGTTCCTGTCCCTTCCTCCCCTCCGCATAAAGCTTCGGGGAGGAACGGACTGAGTTAATTTATTTTACAATCTTGGTGACAACACCGGCGCCGACCGTATGTCCGCCTTCGCGGATGGCGAAACGCATCTTGTCTTCGAGGGCAACCGCAGTGATGAGCTTGACGGTCATGTTGACGGTATCGCCAGGCTGTACCATGGCAACACCTTCCGGCAAGGTCACTTCACCTGTCACATCCGTGGTGCGGATGTAGAACTGCGGCTTGTAGCCTGTCACAAAAGGTTTATGACGTCCACCTTCATCCTTGGTCAAGGCGTAAACCTCGGCTTCGAAATCGGTGTGCGGGGTGATGGAAGCCGGCTTGCAGAGCACCATACCGCGTTCCACATCATCCTTCTTGATGCCGCGGAGGAGCAGACCGGCGTTATCGCCAGCGCGGCCTTCCTGCAGCTGCTTGTTGAACATTTCGATACCGGTGACGACAGTCTTCTTGGTGTCGCCGAAGCCGACGATTTCGACTTCTTCGTTGATCTTGATCATGCCGCGTTCGATACGACCGGTGACGACAGTACCACGACCTTCGATCGAGAATACGTCTTCGATCGGCATGAGGAACGGCTTTTCGGTGTCGCGGACAGGTTCCGGGATGTACTCATCCAACTGCTTGATCAAATCCATGACTGGCTTGGAAGCAGCTTCATCGCCCGGGTTCTCCAATGCCTTGAGGGCTGAACCGCGGATGATCGGGGTCGTGTCGCCAGGGAATTCGTATTTGGTCAACAAATCGCGGATTTCCTGTTCGACGAGATCCAAAAGTTCAGGATCGTCGACCATGTCGCATTTATTCATGAAAACGATGATGTGCGGCACGCCCACCTGGTGAGCCAAAAGGATGTGCTCGCGCGTCTGAGGCATCGGGCCATCGGTAGCAGCCACGACGAGGATAGCACCGTCCATTTGAGCAGCGCCGGTGATCATGTTCTTGATGTAGTCGGCGTGTCCCGGACAATCGACGTGCGCATAGTGGCGCTTTTCGGATTCGTATTCCACGTGTGCCGTGGCAATCGTAATACCGCGCGACTTGGACTCCGGAGCTTTGTCCAGAGCTTCGATGCGCTTTTCGTCGGCTTTCATGCCGTGGGCGGCCAAGACCTTCAAGATCGCGGCCGTGAGCGTTGTTTTGCCGTGGTCCACGTGACCGATCGTGCCGACGTTCACGTGCGGCTTATTGCGTTCAAATGTATCCGCCATAACGGGTTAAAGAGTTTAAGCTGCCCGTTAGCTCGGGCTATAGTCTTAAAATAAGTTATTTTTAGCAGGAAGACTATATCAGGTCTTAAAAAAACACGCAAGACCTAGACCCGATAGCTTTTGCCAATAATTCGTTAGCTTTTACCTGCCTCCAGGCACAAACCAATCGAATTTTTAATATTTAGCTAAAATTAGCAAAAATCCCCTCTTCAGGGATTTGCGTTTTGAGCACTTTGTGTCAGCTGTTCTGGTCGTCGAGCGGCTCGAGATAAAACCGCTCCTCGTCAGTCAATACCTTGGCGTTCGGGGGCGGAGGGACGTCTTCCATGTAAATATCCTGGGGCAAGTCCTCCTGCTCAATGGTTTTAGTCACGATTTCCGATTCGGAGAAGCGAGTATCGGACTCGAGCTTCGAGGAATTTGAACGACTGGGCATAGTGTCCTGCGGGCTTCCTGCCATAGCCTCAAACTGTTCCAAAGAAACAATAACTAACGGTTCACGTCCAGCTGGATCGGTCATGATTATGGGAACACCGAGTTTTCTGGCTGATTCGATAATGCGCTGCAAAGACATATTGGAGGTATTTAACAGTAAAGACAGCACAGATGCAAGGGGAACAATAATCGCAGTTGTTCTGTCAATGTTATTCTTGACAAGAAGGTTGAATCAATGTATTTTGATAAGTCAAAAAGCCGTAATGGCTTTAGGCCATCCTTACATACAGGATGTCAGGTTGGTTCTTTTCAAAAGTAGGTGGAGCAATGAAGTACGTAAATGAGATGTTAGCTGCTTTTCGTGCATTCAAGGGAGCAGCTGTCGCGATAGACGCAATTTCGGGCAGTGAGCACAGGGTCACAAATATCGAAAACCTGGCGAGCCATGATGGCTACGTTCATTTCGAGGTTGTGTGTGAGGACGAGCGTCGTTTCTCGTTTCAAGCTAGCACAGACCATGACAGCAACGGGTCCTTCGTCGTAATCCTGATCAGCAAACCGGACGTGCCTAGTACAGAGGTCGAGGTGATTAAAATCTTCGACGGGGGCGTGAACGATTACCCAGAGTTTGGCGGCTGTAAAGAGCCAAAATTGGCCGTCACAATCGTCAATCAAGGCGCTAAAGAACGCAACGAGCATCCGATCGCCCAAGCGAAGCGCCGAGCCGAAGAGAAGAACACACGCGAGACCGAAGCATTTCATGCTGCCCAAAAAAGGCACTACGAGAGCTTCAGACAACGCGCTGTGATTCCTCTGCTCGAAGTGCTGAAGGGGAGACAGGTTAAGGATCTTGAAATGGAGGCGGGCGTGTTGACGATACATCTTGAAGATGCCCCGCCGGTTCGAGTTCAGGTGACTTCTGTCGGGGTGCGTCTTGGAGACTCGATCGTCAACTGCCCCGAAATAACCGTGCTCTGTGGTGAGCACAAACTATCGGGGACAGCATCCATCTTCAAGCCGTTCGGGAAGTGAGGCGCATTGTATTTTTCCTCAGACCATTCTCCGGGGCCCCACGTCGCTCACGACTGGGGTCTCTTTCTTTTCCTTGACGTGAAGCTGCGATATCTGGTTAGTTGTTGCAGCACCTTGGAGGAAACAGATGAGGAACGTCAACACCACTCTACTCCTCATGATCGCAATCGCTGACGCTTATGCGATGGCGACTGAATTCGTGGATGCGTCACGGGACTGCGACTTGATCCGTGAGGCACTCGCATTCCGGCGTTATGTGAAACATCCGAAGTACCAGCAGTTCGCTGGGCAGTACACGGATGATACGGAGATGTCGTGCGCCAATGCGCGCGTACTCATCGCCCATCCCCCACCGTACGAACCGATCGAGTTCGCACGGGCCTGGCTGGATGAATTCAACCGCGGAGGAAGACGCAAGGGATATGCAAAAAAATTCCAGTCTTTCCTGGAGTCTGTTGCGGACGGCGAGGAGTTCCTGGCGAAGATAAACAGCGCATCAGACAGCAATGGTGCATGCATGCGCGCCGTGCCGATCGGAGTCCTGCCGAAGATTGAGGATGTCATCAGCGTCGCGACGTTACAGGCGAAAATCACCCACGATACACCGCCAGCTCTTTTCTCGGCGCGCGCAGTCGCGCTCATGACGCACTACGCACTCCACGTATCGGATACTTTTGAAGGGTTGCAGCGCTTCTTGCGCATTAATCTTCCGCCGGAAGATGCAATCTATCTCGACGAGCTGCGCACGCCCTGGGTCGGCCGCGTACACAAGAACAACGGACGACCGCTGGCCGTCTCTACCGTGCACGCCGCCTATTTCGTCATCCGGACGAACAGCGAGCTCATCCACATGCTGGAAGACATAATCCAGTTCGGAGGCGACACGGATTCAGTCGCCGCAATCACTTGGGGCATCGCTTCCACGTTGCATCGAGAAGAAGAACTGCCGGATTTCTTGTTCCGAGAGCTCGAGGGCGGGAATCCTCGCACTGGTACGTTCTATTTGAGGGACTTAGGATCACGTCTCATGCGCGCCTACGCTTGAAGGCGAGACGTGCTCATGATCCCAATCCGAAACCCCGTACCAGAACTTGGTACGGGGCGCTTTTTTTTATTCTTCGAAGGACACGGCGTTGCCTTTCTGCAAACTAATGAAGGCTTTGCCGCCGCCCGGGAGCCCGACAGAAACACCATCACCAAGATACTCGACGTCACCAATCGACGGAACGTCAGCGCCTCCGCCGTAGACCTCTCCGCAATCTACAGTCCTGACACGAGGTAAATTGATTGTCTTGCCGTTAACGAGCAGGCCGGTGAGTTTAGCGGTGGGCAACTTTTCTCCTGCCGGGATTTCCGTGAGGAAACCGTATTCAGTCTCGCGGTTGAAAGCGCTGCATCGTTCGTCACGATAGACTAGAGAGACGGTTAGACTGCTACCCCCGGCTTCGTCAAAACCAAAGGAGGTCGAGGGGTAGGCGTAGGACAAAGTGCCGACGATATTTCCATCGTCGTTGTAGTAGTCCGTCCTGAATGAAGCGCCGGCTTCGCATGGCGAATCCATGCGCTCGATATAAAAACCGTCCGTCGTTGTACCGTATGCGTACCCCGAACACACATCTGCGGATCCGGCCTTGAGTATCTGGGCGCTTCCGTTGTCGACTAGCCAAGCGATGAAAGTGTTCTGCATTTCGTCATAGGATTGCCAGGTCTGGAAAAAGACGGCACGGCCATCGGCCAGTTCATACCCGGTGGTCGATGCTGCAGAGGACAGGTCATGGACAGCGGCGAACGATTCTTTAAGAGATGCGCTCCAGGCCGGGTCTGGCGTCAAAGCCTTGCTTTGGCCTGAATTTACGGACGGCTGTGGCTCACCCAGATCCAGAGTCACGACAAGCGGTTTTGCCGCAATCTTCTCCTGGACCGAAGTGACGAAAACGTAAACCGACAAAATACCTATGCTCATCAAGAGCGCGACAGAGAGCCATGCGAAGCGATGTATGGAATTCATATCATTTGATGCAATTATATATTTCCCGTTTGAATTTGTAACGTATCAAAATGAATCTCATGACGGCCAAACTGAAAGGACCGCTTGACGGGCGGTCCTTATGAGAAAAGTGACGAGTCTTACTTCGTTGCGATCAGCGAGGCGATCTCGTGCGGCATGTCATAGGTCGCGACGAGTTCGCTGATGGAACTGCGATCGGGATAGTAGCACAGGTCACGGGCGAGCCGTGGATACTTGCGGCAGCCGCGCTCGTACGAAACCTCTTCACATTCCCTGCCCCACTTGTTCACGACCAACGCATATTCGCCGAAGGTGAAGAAGGCCAACGTGCCGGGAGGAGAATCCTTGTCCACTCCGCAATGTCGGAGCGGATATTCGCCGCGCCATTTCAGCATGTACCCCGTATCCACCGAGATGAGACGGTCACTCTCCCCGCTCACGCTCAACATCACGTGACTCGAATCGATGACGCGGAACCTGACCAAGTGACCATAGCCGTCTGTACACGACACACTGGCGCCAGTAGGCTGCATCCCGAGCGGCAGGCGCAATGACGCCGTGTATTTGAGGTCGTCCGACTTGATCGGTCCTGGGAATATGGAGACGGTTGCTGGCTCGTCGGGCGAAGTGTAGGCCTGTGCGGTGTAGTTCTTGGCGCAACCCGAGAGAGCCACGAGCGCGACCGTGCAGAAGATGACAAACGTCCTGCGGTATGACATCCGATGCCTCCGATGCGAAAGATCTAAGGTTCAGTCAATCGGAATACACGCATACTGTCAATACCAAAAAGGCGAACCATCAGATGGTCCGCCTTTTCCATGTCATGCGTGTGTAATTTTTTATTTCGTCGGCTTCTTGGCACGTCCTTCGACGATCGCGGCCTGCACGTTCTGCGGAGTTTCGGCGTAGTGATCGAATTCCATCGAGTAGGAAGAACGACCCTGGGTCATGGAGCGCAACGACGTGGCGTAGCCGAACATCTCGGCGAGCGGCACGAAGGCTTCGATGACCTTGGCTCCGGCGCGATCCGTCATTTCGTTGATCTGTCCGCGCTTTGAGTTGAGGTCGCCGATCACATCGCCCATGTATTGTTCCGGCGTGACGACCTCGACGTTCATGATCGGCTCGAGGATGGCGACGCCACCTTTCTTACAGGCGTCCTGGAAGGCCATCGAGGCAGCAATCTTGAAAGCGGCTTCGGAGGAGTCGACTTCGTGGTATGAACCGTCGTAGACCGCGACTTTGACGTCGATTAGAGGATAGCCGGCGATGACGCCACGAGTCATGGATTCTTGGATACCTTTGTTGATCGGCTGGATGTATTCACGCGGGATTACGCCGCCCTTGACCTCATCCACGAATTCATAGCCCTTACCGCGCTCGACCGGTTCGACACGCAACCAGCAGTGGCCATACTGACCGCGACCACCTGACTGGCGGACGAATTTGCCTTCGGCTTCAGCCATCTTCTTGAGCGATTCCTTGTAGGAAACCTGCGGCTTACCTACGTTTGCTTCGACTTTGAATTCACGTTTCATGCGATCGACGATGATGTCGAGATGCAGCTCGCCCATGCCGGCGATCAAAGTCTGCAGAGTCTCTTCGTCGGTGCGGACACGGAACGAAGGATCTTCTTCGGCCAATTTCTGCAGAGCGACACCCATCTTCTCCTGGTCAGCTTTGGTTTTAGGTTCGATGGCGATTTCGATGACAGGTTCAGGCACAGTGATAGATTCGAGCACTATCGGATGATCCTCATCGCACAGCGTGTGACCGGTGAAAGTGGCCTTCAAGCCGACGGCCGCAGCGATCTCTCCGGCGTAGACATGGTCCACGTCTTCGCGCGAGTTGGCATGCATACGCACGATGCGCGAGATGCGTTCGCGTTCTCCGGTCTTGGTGTTCAGGACATAAGAACCGGCGGCCAAGTTGCCGGAATAGACGCGGAAGTAGACGAGACGACCCACGAAGGGGTCGGAGACGACTTTGAAGGCCAAAGCCGCGAACGGTTTGCTGTCGTCCGCCGGACGTTCCTCGATCAAATCTTCGTTGCCCGGTACATAGCCTTTGATGGCCGGAATCTCGAGCGGTGAAGGCAGATAATAGACAACTGCGTCAAGCATGAACTGCACGCCCTTGTTCTTGAGGGCCGAACCGCAGAGGATCGGAAAAAGATCTTGAGCGATGACCGCTTTGCGCAAAGCCGTACGGATCTCATCGACCGTCAATTCTTCGCCGGCCAAGTATTTGTTCATCAAAGCCTCATCCGTCTCGGAGAGAGCTTCCAAAAATTCGGCGCGGATCTTCTTGGCTTTATCGAGATATTCCGCCGGCACTTCCGACTCCTCGATCTGCTGGCCCATGTCGTCCTTGTAGACCTCGGCTTTCATGGTGATGAGGTCGATGATGCCGGTGAAGTTAGCTTCTGTGCCAATGGGCAGCTGGATGGGGTATGAACGTTTATTCAAACGGGTACGGATGGATTCGACGTCTTTGTCGAAATCAGCGCCCATGCGATCCAACTTGTTGACGAAGCAGATGCGCGGCACGTTGTATTTGTCAGCCTGGCGCCACACGGTCTCGGATTGCGGCTCCACGCCAGCCACGCCGTCGAATACGACGACTGCGCCGTCGAGCACGCGCAACGAGCGCTGCACCTCGATGGTGAAGTCGATGTGTCCCGGAGTGTCGATGAGGTTCATGCGCGTCCCCTTCCAGAAACACGTCGTTGCGGCGGAAGTGATGGTGATGCCGCGTTCCTGTTCCTGCGCCATCCAGTCCATGGTGGCTTCACCTTCATGCACCTCGCCGATCTTATGTTTACGGCCGGTGTAAAAAAGCACGCGCTCGGAGACGGTCGTCTTACCGGCGTCGATGTGGGCGATAATCCCGAAATTTCGGGTGCTGTCTAGCGTATATTCTCTGGGCATATGATTGTAAGTTGGTGTGATGAGCGGCTTAATTCTTCTAAAAACAAAATGTCATCCCGAGCGATGCCGAGGGATCTTCCAAACGGAAGGTCTCTCGAGTCCCTCGAGACGACAATTGGTTCTTTACGCGATCCGAGCCGTCGTCCATACGGTCAGGGCGACGGTTAGCGGGCGAAATGCGCGAAGGCGCGGTTGGCCTCGGCCATGCGCTGCACATCCTGCTTCTTTTTCACGGCGTCACCTTGGTTCTCGGCGGCGGCCAAAATTTCTGCGGATAATTTCTCGGCCATCGGCTTGCCTTTCTTGGAGCGGGCAGCGATCAACAACCAGCGATAAGCCAGCTGCAGGCGGCGTTCGGCGCGCACTTGGATTGGGATCTGATAGTTGGCGCCACCGACGCGACGGGAACGAACTTCCAACAAAGGAGAGATGTTCTTCAAAGCTTCGTTGAAGACGTCCATGGCCGGCTTCTGGGCTTTCTTCTCGACGATCTCCAAAGCATCGTACACGACCCTTTGGGCGATGGACTTCTTTCCGTCGTACATGATGTAGTTGATCAACTTACCAATCAATGGCGAGGTGTATTTCGAGTCCGACTGGATCTTTCGTTTTGGGGCTTGCTTTCCACGCATAATTCAAATTTATTTCTTAGCCTCTTTCGGTCTCTTAGCACCATACACGGAGCGGCTGCGACGACGGTTCTGGACACCCTGGGTATCGTAAACGCCGCGGACCACATGATAACGCACGCCAGGCAAGTCTTTCACGCGGCCACCGCGCAACAGCACGATCGAGTGCTCCTGGAGGTTGTGACCTTCGCCCGGAATGTATGCCGAGACTTCGACGCCGTTCGACAAGCGGACGCGACAGATCTTGCGCAAAGCCGAGTTCGGCTTCTTGGGCGTCATGGTCGTGACCTTGGTGCAGACGCCGCGCTTGTACGGCGCGCCACGGCTCAATTCGGTCCTCTTACGATGAAGCGAATCGAAAGTGAACTGCATGGCAGGACTTTTCGACTTCGTCTTATTGATGCGCCGCGGTCTGCGGACAAGTTGGTTGATGCTAGGCATGTGTTTAAAAACGTGGGCAAAATATAGCAATATTCTGCCCTCTGCGTCAAGAGCAAAACCGGAAGGTCAAAAAGCGACTAGGGCGCCACGCCACGACAGCAGGATGAAGGAGACTACGACAGGGGCAGCAATTATGGGCAAAACACCATATTTTTCGGCCCAAGACGGACTTTTTAAGCAAGCCAACTCGGCGAAAACCGCAATAAACCCAACTCCCCACCAAACCGCCTGACCCGCTATCAATGATCCTGCGAAAATCAGAGCGGATGCGAGGACGACTGATTTTCCGTGGCTCAACCGACGTACTACGCTGAAGTTTATGGCGAGTACAGCAAAGTAGACTAAAGCCAATACGTGCAATTTGAGATGCGCGACGTAAGGCACTGTACGTATTCCGAATAACATGGCCGCGGAGCCTGCAAAAAGCAAAAACATCGCATCACCCGCGAGTTTGAAGTAAATCCGCCTGCCTAACGCGGAGCCATAAGCTGCGATGAACCATCTAGATGCAAACGCAGCGGCTAACAACAGGATCACAGGCCAGCCGAGAATCAATGCGCCAAGAACCACGAACCATGAGAGAAAAAACTTGAGCGCTTGCGCCTCTTGGAGGCTGATGAGGCCGGAGGGCAAAGGAAAATCAGGGTTGTTTTTTTCGTCGTCCTGAAGGTTCTCCAGATCAAGATCAAGCCGCCAAAGACCAAGCACACCAAAAGCCACACCGGCTGCAGCCAGAATAGATAACGGGTTTGCGAAGGAAGAATCGACAATCCGTGCATTTACGCCGGCGGCAGCTGATCCGACGAGAACCACCGCACCCAACAAATACTCCCGGGTCAAAATGCGTCGCATGAGCGATCTGGAACGCTGACCGGCAAGTGCAATAGCCAAAGCGACCGCACAGGAAGAGATGAAATAGACGGATGCTCGTGCTGCAGCTAGCGCAGTCTCTGCCTGCATCCCCATGGAAGCGAAAAACCTTTCTCCTTGGTTGTTCAGCCAATATCCCCCGCTCTGTCTTGAGACCAGAAGACGGTATAGATCCTCGAGGCTGCTGGTGGAAGAGCCTCTTGTGAGGGAAACTGATACCCCGATCCATGTGATGGCATGCAGCATGAGAGCCGATACGATGTAGGCGGCAAGGCCTGAAATCAAGGCTCTGCTCCAACCCGCTTTTTCCCGCCATAAAGACCAAGCCAAGCCAAGAGCCAGAGCTAAAGGCAAGAATCTGATGAATGCTTCAGGACCGACATGCAAAGGGTAAAAACCAAAAGACATGATCGAGAGCCAGACATCTTTCGTGAGCAAGAAGAAATGTGATGAACCATCATTCCAGAATCCAGCGACATAAGCCGCCAGTGACAGCGCGCCGGAAAACCAGGCAATCCGCGTGACAATGACGGAAGTCTTCTCCCACGACATCCGGCCGACAAAAAGAGAGAAGAAGATCGCCAAAAGAAGGGAGAAGAAAAGGAAGGAGGCGAAACCGAAAAATATCTCGGGTAGGGACGGCAGCTTCTGGTCTTTGATCAGCGAGGCGATCGCCGGAACGGCGATAGAAATCGTAAGCCATGCGCCGATTATGTCGCGCGGATCAATCTGACGTCGCGAGCGGCCGGATGACGAAAGGATCATAGGAGGAATCCCGGCAGGGCGATCAGACTGGTCAATAAGTTCCAGAAAAAACCGATAATTCCGGCGAATATATGCAGGCCCAAGAAAGCATCAGCGAAAATCAGCATCAAGAGCAGCATCGGTCCGCGCGTTTCGATGAAATCGCGTGTTTGGGAATATTGCGGGCCGTCCAGCAGAGCCAACAAGAATTTCGATCCATCCAACGGCGGAAGAGGTATCAGATTAAAGGCCATCAGCGCGACGTTCAGTTGGGCTGAAACGAGCAGGAATATGACGAGCAGATTCTCGGTACCTAGACGCGGCAAAAATAACGCCAACAAAAATAACGAAAGCACCGCCATGATGAGATTGCTGATCGGTCCGGCGCCCGCGATAAGGACAGGGCCCCACTTAGGCATCCGCAGATTGTATGGGTTATACGGGACTGGTTTGCCCCAACCGAATCCGACGATAAGCACAGCCAAAAAACCGACCATATCGACGTGAGCCGCCGGATTTAGGGTGAGACGACCCAGGCGCTTGGCGGTCGAGTCGCCCAACCAGTTGCTGACCAAGGCATGGGAAAATTCGTGTAAGGCTAAAGCCATCAAGAAGGCAAAAACCCAAGTGACTAGAACAAAAGGTTGTTGGAAGAGATAAATCAGCATTGCGTTATCGTATCAACTGCCCACTCCCTTGCCAAATCTTCAGGGTTTGTGTAGTATTACGCCACACCTAACTAAATACGTATGTCCAGAATCGACCAATTAACTGGCCGTGGCGCCAATTTCGGGCAGTCCCGCAGCCATTCCAACATCGCCACGAAGCATCGCCAGAATGTGAATTTGCAGACCGTCCGCATCGACGGCATGCGTATCCGCGTCAGCGCAAGAACGCTCAAAACGCTCAAGAAAATCGCTAAAGAGATGTCTGGAGAACTACCGACACTGAAGCAGAAGAAAGCGGTAAGACGCGTCAAAAGGGCAGAACAGGCCGCTAAGAAAGCAAAATAAATTTGATACCAAAAACAGGGACCGGAATATGCCGAGTCCCTGTTTTTTTACTTCACGCTTCTGGCGATTGCCTGATGCAATCCTTTATCGAAAATCGATGGGATGATTTTTTCTGCTGTCGGTTTTTTGACGAAACCGGATAAGGCCAAAGCGGCGCGAAGTTTGATGCGGTCATCGACCCGCTTGATTCCTTTATCCAACATGCCGCGGAACAATCCGGGATAGACCAACGCGTTATTGAGCTGGTTCGGCATGTCACTGCGACCCGAGGCGACGATCGCCGCACCGGCTGCTTTTGCGGCATCGGGCATGATTTCGGGGATCGGGTTGGCCAAACCGAAGACGATGGATTTTGGCGCCATGCTTTTTACCATGTCCGCGGTGAGCAGACCGGGGCCTGAAACGCCGACAAAAATATCCGCTCCCTGGATGACTGAATCTAACGAGCCAGATTTCTTTTCGGGGTTGGTGATTGAAGCTAATGCGACTTTCGACGGGTTCATGCCCGGACGGCCGGCATAAATCGCACCTTTACGGTCACAGACGACAACATGTTTGAATCCAGCGGCAAGCAACAGTTTAGCGATAGCGACTCCGGCCGCTCCAGCGCCGTTCACGACAATCTTCACCGAGGCTTTGATGTTGCGTTTCGTCACTTTCATGGCGTTCAAGATACCTCCGAGGACCACAATCGCCGTGCCGTGCTGGTCATCGTGCATCACCGGAATCTTTAGTGATTTGGACAGACGCTCCTCAATCTCGAAACAGCGCGGTGCGGAGATATCCTCGAGCTGGATGGCGCCGAAAGACGGTTCCAAAGCTTGGACGATACGGACGATCTCGTCCGTGTCCTGCGTCGCCAGTACGAGCGGCACGGCATCAATGTTAGTGAAGCGTTTGAAGATCGCACTCTTGCCCTCCATGACGGGTAAGGCCGCTGCAGCGCCGATATTACCTAAGCCCAAAACCGCAGAGCCATCAGACACAATGGCGACAGCGTTCTTGCGCCACGTCATCACGTCGGCCAACCTCTCGTCTTTCGCGATTGCGGACGAGACTGCACCGACGCCAGGCGTATATACGACGGCGAGGTCCTCACGATCGTCTATCTTGGTTTTCGTGGAGATGGAAATCTTGCCGTGGAGTTTCTTGTGTAAGGCTAAAGAAAGTTTTGCGTAATTTTTTTTCATATCAATAATTTCGTCATCCCGGGCTTGACCCGGGATCCAGATATACCCTGGATTCCCACCTGCGCGGGAATGACCATGTGCGTTAGTCGATTTTATGAGCTATCCGAACGGACGTTCGTGCGTCTTGGAAATTATCTTGACTGCTTCTTCTGCCGTGTCCACCAGACGCAAAATCTTGACCTCCTCCTTGCCGATGAAGTGCTGTTCTTCGCACATCACTTCATTGACCCACTTGAGGAACGGCTCCCAATATTTCTTTCCCACCAACACGACCGGCACGTTGCGCGGGATCTTTCCGGTCTGGATCAACGTGACCATCTCGGTCATCTCGTCCATGGTGCCGAAACCGCCGGGGAAAAAGACATAGGCTTGAGCAGACGCGGAGAGCATGACCTTGCGAGTGAAGAAATAGTGGAAACCTATGGACTTGGTCACGAACTGGTTGCGGCGCTGTTCCGTGGGCAACTCTATGTCCAATCCGATGGATTCCGCGCCGGCATCATTCGCTCCCAAGTTGGCCGCCTCCATCATGCCTGGACCACCTCCGGTGATGATCGTATAGCCCTTCTTGCCTAACAGATAACCCAGCTTCCTCGCTATCTTATAGTACGGATTGCTCGGCATGGCGCGCGCACTGCCGAAGAAGGTGACCTCTTTCTTTAGCTTGGAAAGGAACTCGAAGCCTTCGATGAACTCCGCCATGATGCGGAAGATCTTCCAATTCACTTCCTCGGTGAAAGCCGGACCGTCGGCGGGGACGCACTTATTGCCGGGAGAGCACAGCCAGTGCAGATAACGTTTGCTGCCTGTTTCGCTCGTACTGACCGTCGTACGGCGTGTCAGTTTGTTTTTCTTGGCTGTTTTGTTTTTGCTTTTCTGCATAATTGATTATCTGACTTCTTCTATAAGATGCGGATCGTGCATGGCTACTTCGATACTGTGAAGCAGGCTCTCTAATTTGTTCCTCTGCCAGCATGGACCGAGCGATACCCTTTCTGGTCGGCGGCCTCGGCTACGGAATTCGATAGTCTCGAAACCACGTTCGAGATTGAAACCCTGGTGAACCATGAGCACGGCTTCTAGATCTTCCAAGCCGTAGACACGGCGTCTGCCTAGGAGTGACTTGAACTCGATAGAGTCGTCCACCAAACACAGTTGTTCAGTGATGCTGTCGAAGAAATATGCCCATGACATGATGCATAAAAGCAGCATGATGGCGGTCTGCGAAGTCGTCAGGCCATGCAGCATACCCGACATCACGACGACCAGGGTCAATGTGATGCAGAGGCCGAGCATGACGGCGCCGCCAAGAGATACTAGCTCGGCGCGCGCTTCACGCAGGCAGATTTCCCCCTTTTTTTGACGAGGAGGACGAGGCGGAGCGAACGCTCCCATGATTTCCATACGAGGGAATAGTAATGAATGCGCATCAATAAGTCACGCCTTCGGTTTCATCCCCGAGATAAAAAAGAGACTGGCTAAAACCAGTCTCTTCTTAAAACTCAACAAAATTACATCGCTGCTTCCTTGGCGGCCTTGGCCAAGCGGAACTTGACCACAGTCTTGGCCGGGATTTGGATCGTCTCACCGGTCAACGGGTTGCGGCCGGAACGGGCTGGACGGTTCTTCTTGACCATCTTGCCGAAGCCAGGGACCAAGAATTCACCAGCAGTCTTGACCTGCTTATAAGCCATGTTGGCCAAGGTATCGAGCACGGTCTCGACATCCTTCTTCGCCAAACCGCTCTTGTCGGCCAGGTCACGAATTATTTGGGCTTTGGTCATTTTTGCCATAAATTTGCTTAAATTAAGCGTTCGGATAAGGCATCCAGGGCGGCTAGCACCGCTCGTCCGAATGCCGGAATCCTATGAGTTATTAAAGACATTGCAAAGAATAGCCCATTTTCAAAGGGGAAACAAGGATTTCCATCCACATGTCAAGAGATAGCGCAAGGGCAAAGCCCGCGCTTTTGCTATATAATGCGTAAATTATCGCTGATTCAACATCTGATTATGTCGAAAAAAATCAACCAAATGGCACTATTTCTGACCGTCGCAACCGTGTGCGCAGTCTTGTATGCCGCGTATATCTTCTTTTTCGTTGAATATCCTAAGAACAGTCTGGCCTGCAAACTTCAGGGTGGGAACTGGGTTCAGGCCACCGAATTCAATTTGACGACATATAAGTGTCGGTTTATAAATATCGACCCGCCGAATACAGCGCAATAATTTAGCCACTTCCCGTTTAAATCTCACAAAAAAATAACCCGCTTTTTTGCGGATTATTTTTTGGTCGGGCTAGTGGGACTTGAACCCACGACCTCTTGCACCCCATGCAAGCGCGCTAGCCAACTGCGCTATAGCCCGTTCAATCGTTGCCGAATCTTAACAGGTTCAAAACGAGAGGACAAGGCTGCAACCAGAGTCCGTCATTTGATGGTCTCTAGATACGCCAACGCCTCCTCATGCGCCTCGATTTCGCCGCGATCACGCGCTTCTTCGATTATCTTCTGCAACTCGCCGATACGCGGCCCCTCGATGCCCCTAGCCTGCAGTTCTTCGCCTGTCACGAGGTACATCTGATTCAAAGACAGCAGCCACTCGAGATGGCGCGCGGCGCAATCCAAAATCATTTCCCCTGCCGGGAAAACAGGATCGTCAGATGTTCCTGCGCCCTGCGTCATGGCACGAGCGACGATGGCGAGAACCCACGGCTCCACTGGATGGGAGCGTTTGAATAATTTACGGATTTCATTGTCACGCAAGCGTTCATCCGATTCGCCGGACATGAATTCATCCAAGATGCGCTGCGGTTCTGCGTGTTCGCGCGCGGCGCAGGCTGCAGGCTTGGAGATTTTTTCCAGATTGAAATCATGACGCAGATAAAAAGCTTCGGCAAACCTTTGACGTTCCTCCGGAGTCGCATCGGCTGGTCCGAAGTTTGAGAACAAAGTCCCAAGCATGACCTGGAGCGTTTGATCGTCACGATCTTTAGTACTCGTTCCCATTGATGTCTTGATGAGTCGCGCCGCGGCATCGATCGACTGCGTGAGCCGTGGCCAAGCCGACTCATCTTGGGTACAGATTTCAGGATAAAACCTCTCGAGGATACCGAGACGCTTTGCCAATTCAAGACCCACAGAAGGCTTCTCGGCTTTAGATAATAGTTTTCTCCACTCTTCCGTGATACGCGGACTAGTCAGTCCTTTCTGCGCTTCGCCTTTCTTGATCCCGACAATATCGCCCCGATCGATCAACTGATTAAGAGAACCGACTTCGCGCAGCTCCGCCAATCTCTTAGGCTCAACGAGCATGGATAGTTCTCCCCGTTCGACCATTTCACGCATCAAGCGAATCGTTTCAGAGTCAGGTGTCAGATCCATACGCGCAGCAAACTGCAAAGCGCGGTAGATACGCAGAGCGTCGTCTTGGAAGCATTCTGGGTCAGTTACACGCAGCGTCCTCGCTTTGAGGTCAGCAATGCCGTCGAACGGATCAAAAATCTCACCCGTCAGCAAGTCAGCCGCCACGCTGTTGATCGTGAAATCGCGTCGACGCGCAGCCTCTTCAAGGCTCATGGTCGGGTCGCCGTCGACAACGAAGCCCTTATGCCCCTCCCCGACTTTGGATTCGCGGCGCGGCAAAGAGATGTCCAGCTCGATGCCATCAGCCAAAGACACATTGAAGATACCGAAAGTCTTACCGACTTTGTTTACTTTGCCGGGGAACATCTCATCCAAGAGTTTTTCCAAACGCGCGGCCGATAGGCCATAAACCTCAACATCGACATCGGTCGGGTATTTGCCCAATAAAGCATCCCGCACAAAACCACCGATGACTAAAGCCCGGGGCTTGGACTCCGGAAATTCAGGATCATTCCCACAGGCTTGGATGCTTTCGGACAAGCTCCTGACTGCCGAGAGGATCCTTTCATCCTGCGCCAAAAGCCTCTCGCGTTGTACGCGTTCATTGGCGATATCGGGGCCGACAGATTGGCCAGGCGCAAATGGATGCAAAGAAGGTTCCATATCAGAGGTAAGTATAGAGAAAATAAGCAAAAATAGCCACTTTTAGCCTTGACAAAAGGGGTGTTTTGTGCTATATTGTTTGGTCAATAACGACCACGTCTGGGTTTCCTGACGTGCCTTCACAAGGAGAGTTCTCATGGGTTGGACAAAGTTCTACGGCAGCAAGGTCCATGGAAGCACGATCCACGGAACCCTGGCAAAGGGCGACAAGACGATGCCTCCAACGCGTTGGTGGAACCACTTGTTCCTGCTATGGTTCAAGTGGGACAAGGTCACGGTGTTCGAGGTGGCGAGTCTGAATCGGGAAGAGAAGCAGGTCGCCCCTTACAGAGTGGGTTACAAACCCCAGGTAGGGCCGGCCATGCTCAGGGATGACCTAATGACCAGTCGTCGCTTCGCCGTCCTGAACGGCAATGAAGACTGCGTGTTCTTCGCGGTCGACGAAAACGGCAACGAGGTCGCCCTGCTCGAAATCGAGCAGGTCTCAAAAGACTCCCTCCCCGCCTCCATCCCTCTCATCTGACCCCCCGCCCTTTCCCGCTCACGTGCCCCAGCTCATCCTTGAGACTGGGGCGTTCGTATTTTAGGGATATGCGTATTATCCATTTATTTGCTACCATCCCGTTTGAATATGCCACGTACAATAAAACTCTGGCCACAGTGGAAAAATATTTGGCGATTCTTCACGGATAAGAGTTCCGATTGGAAACCAAAAGCTCTTGCCGGAGCGGCCCTGCTTTATCTCTTGTGGCCGATAGACCTGATTCCGGATTTCATTCCGCTATTCGGCTGGTTGGAAGATATCGGATTTGATGTCATAGCGGCTTGGTATCTGGTACATGCGACGAATAAATACTTGGAGAAAGAAAAATAAATAAACCTAAAGATTGCCGCGTCGTTCGTACCTCACTCCTCGCAATGACAATCAAGAGATATGAATCTTATCCGTAATCTGCGCCAATTGCTCGAGTCATACGTCTTCATTCTGCTCCTCTCCCTGACGCTTGGGCTGCTCATACCGCAGTACGCCATACACCTGGCGGGATGGACTTCGATTTTCCTGGGCGTCATCTTTTTCCTTTCAGCGCTCAAGATAGACCTGAAGGAAGTGCTGACTTACCTGAACGACCGGAAGATGGTGGTCATGGCGAATGCGGTCATGTTGATCGGTTTGCCGATCGTCGTCTATTTCGCGACACGGCTGGTCTATCCTGATTTGGCGATCGCCTTCATGCTGCTTGCCGCCATGCCAGCCGGCATGACCTCTCCCCTGCTGGCCGAAATCTGCGGCGGTAAACAAAGCCTGGCGCTCGTCATCACCATCACGACTTCGTTGCTTACGCCGTTCACGATCCCTCTGATGGTCAAGCTCCTGGCAGGAGCAGATGTGCAGGTCGATACTCTCGGCATGTTCCTCTCGCTCGTCAAAGTCATCTTCATCCCGTTCGTGCTGGCGAACATCGTCAAGTATTTCTGGCACCATAAGATCAAAGCGACCTATTTCACCTTCAAGCCAATTTCGACGCTACTCTTGGGTCTGCTCATCATGGGCATCGTGGCGAAACAGGCTGACACCATCTTGAGCGGGTTGAACCTGAAATTCCTCCTCCAGGTCTCTGCGCTCTTCCTGCTTTACGCGCTATTCCATGTCGTCGGATATTATGTCGCATGGTGGCGCAAACCGAACGATCGCGTGACCATCACCATCTGCTTGGCCTACAATAATTTCACGCTGGCGATCTATCTGGCCGGCAAATTCTTCAACGAACCCAACATCGTCGTTCCGGTCGTGCTTTCCGTCTTGCCTTGGAGTTTGTTGATAATCCCGTTCAAATACTATACAAAGAAGCTCAAGTGATATGCCCGAAACATCACGTGACCTGGAGTTCCTCTACGAAATCGGCAGCTTGCGCAACATGCAGCGCGGTTGGCGTCAGCATTTGGGCGTGGACTGCGCGAATGACCTTGAGCACACGATGCGCGTCGTCTTTTTGGCTTTGATCCTGGCGCGGCGCATCGGCGGCTGCGACGAGAATAAGGTCATCAAGATGGCGTTGACGCATGACTTGTGCGAGACGCGGACGTCCGACCTATCTTACGTGCAAAAAGTCTATGCGAAACTCGACGAAGAACGCGCGACGCAGGACTTGTTCGCCGGCACGATAATCCAGGATTACGCCGATTTGGTCGCGGAATGGGAAAGACGGGATTCGTTAGAGGCGAAGATCGTCAAAGACGCCGACAACTTGGATATAGATATCGAACTGATGGAACTGGACGAGCAAGGACACAAATTGCCGACCAAGTGGGTCACAGCGAGCAACCGCCAAAAAGTACGTAACGAAAAACTTTATACGGAAGAAGCGAAAAAGCTGTGGGACGAGATACATTCGTCAGATCCTGCAAGCTGGCACATGGGGACGAACAAGTGGAAGACGGATCCGACAGCCGGAAAATAAACACAGCCGATACGGCACTAGCTTAGGGCTGTTGTGCAATCTAATTTTTTTTGTTTAAATCAAAATCGCACATTTACCCGGGGGTGTAAGATGTCGGAATACTCACCCGTATCCATAAAAGATCTGCAGGACCTATTGCGCGTCCTGCGGGAAAACAAGTCGGTCGACCAGATAATAACCAATCGATCCGGCTATCTGCCTGCCATGGTCGGCGTCTATCTGTACCGCGAGAAGCCACCGCAGGGTTTTGGCGGACTTGCGCTGTCTGATGCCGATTTCGAGCGGCTCAAGGAGCTGCTCGTCGATGACGACGAGTTGCGCCAACGCAAAATACGACTCATCGACAAATGACGATCAACCGATCGAAGAGGGCGAACATGGGTATCGAGACGATCACGAATTTCGTTTTGGCGTTACGCCACCACGATGAATGCAGGATCGGACGGAGAGGCGCTGACGAGTGCATCCCCGAGAGGCTATTGAGCGGACAGTCATACGACTTCCGCAAAAAAGGCCAACGTCTGTTCCTTATGACCGAAGAGATCCCGCTCGTCGAGACGTTCGGGAATGAACATATCTCAAGGCCGCTGGCGAGCATCCGTATGGCCGAGGTGACGCATTTCGTGGAGAACCACGAAGTCTGGACACGCGGGCGCTACCTGGTCGTCGAAGTGTTCAAGGATGACGCTGTGCATTTCGACGGCATGATACGTATCCGGTGCTGACAAGCACGGCGGAACAGACCTCATCAAAAACGACGCTCCGCAACTCTCGCGGAGCGTCTTGCTTTTTCAGATGACTATCCTTGACTTTTCCGGTTTTTCGACCTTAGATGTGCACGTACATTCCAGTCTGAAGGGGAGATGCTATGACAGACGTCAATTACGGTCGGATCAATCCGCACGCCATCGGTTTCATCATGAAAGAGATGGTACGGCGCGCCATCGAGGCGATCCGCGCAGAACGCTTCGCCTTCGAAGTACACGCCAAAGAGGGCAACAACGGCGAGATGGACGACATCTTCACAAGCGCGGACAGGGCCGCGCAGGAGATCTATGTGAGGATGATTCGCGAAGCTTTCCCCGGCTACGGCATCGTGGCCGAGGAAGACCACCTACGGGTCGAGGCTGACCCGAGCATCGGGATGTTCTTCACGGTCGATCCGCTCGACGGCACCAAGGCATTCAAACGGCGACAGTCGCATGGCATCGGGACGATGATCGCGCTCGTACGCGGCACAGACGTGATCGCTGCCTACGTCGGCGACGTGATGACACGCGAGATCTACGGCTTCCGACCGGAATCGGACAAGGTCCATCGCATCAGCGAGTACGGCTTCGGCGAGACGCTTGCAGTGGACGAACGAGCGCCGCTCCAGGATCAGTGCGTCCTCATGCGTGAACGGCCAGAAAGCCATTCGAAGTTGATCGGGCGCATGGTCGCGCCACGGGATTCGAAGGGGCTGTTCCGGGGAGTCGAGATTGCGACAGGCAGCATCGGCGTGAGCACCGCGAGGCTCTGGAAAGGCGAAGTAGGCGCCGTACTGCTCAAGCCGCAGTTCGAGACACCATGGGACTGCGCGCCCATCTACGGCATCTGCGAACGCATGGGGTTCGAGATGTACGTGCCGAATCTCGAGGGCAACCACTGGGCCCGTTGCGACATGCAGATTTTCGACAACACGCGCCCCTGCAATTCAGAGCAGCTCATCATCCACAGTTCACGCTTCCCTGAACTAATGAACTGGCTCCGCGAGAACATCCACTAGCACCTTCCGAGCTCGACGCTCTGCAACTCCTGCAGAGCGTCTTCCTTTTTATCCGTCCAGGATTGACAAAACACAGAAAATACGATATCTTCCGACAGATATATGTCCATCAATATCGAATACGAAGCAACTTTCCCTAACGTCGAAAAAGACGAGGTACGTAAACGTTTGAATGAGGCCGGAGCGGAGCTCATCAAGCCGGAATTCATGCAGCGACGGCATGTCTTCAAGCTGCCGACAGGTCATGAGATAAAAGGAGGGTGGCTACGCGTCAGAGACGAGTCTGACAAGATAACGATGAGCCTCAAAATCGTGGATGGCGACAAGATCGAGAATCAGAAAGAAGTCTGCCTGAAGATCGATGATTATAAGAATGCGGTCGAATTCCTGAAGACAATAGGTTGTGAGATAAAAGCCTTCCAGGAAAGCAAACGTGAACTATGGAAATTGGATGGCTGCGAGGTGACGATAGATGAGTGGCCGTTCCTTGAGCCGTACGTCGAGGTCGAAGGACCGGATGAAACCACAGTCAAGGCCGTCAGCGAAAAACTTGGCTTCGATTATGCGACTGCAGTCTTCGGTTCTGTCGATCTGCTCTACAACAAAAAATACGGTTGGTCATTAGATCTCATCAATAACTGGTTGCCGTCGATCACTTTCGAGGAAGAAAATCCGTTCTTGAAGGAGCGTCCGACGTCCAGCTGAAAAAGTTCCCGGGTCTAAGCCCGGGATGACGATACGAAGAACAAAAAAATCCGACAGAGGTCGGGTTTTTTCGCGTCCGGAGGGCTGGGAGATTTTCGGTCCGCTCTATTGGATGTGAGCACAACGTCAGAGGATTTGGACGTGGCAGATCGCTCCGCTTCGCCATGACCCTTTGATTGAACGCTGCAAGGCCGTCATCGCTCCGCCACGGCGGATACCGAAATCGTAGCCTTAAGACTGAATTCAGCCCGAAATCTCACCAGCGTCTGTCTCCAGACTCTTACAGGATGGCGCGGGGGAAATGAGGCGTCAAGCTGCCTGATTTATCGCATAAAAATGAGCAGACCCCGCATCGAGAATGATGCGGGGCCGGTTGGTTCAGGACCAGATCCGAGCCTGCTGCAGGCGATGCAGGCTCTTAAGGATAGCCGGGTTAGTCCAGTCGAGATACAGGCTGGACGGTAAGATCTTGGGATAGAGGTCGCGGATGTTGCACTCGCTCTTGTAGTGCGCGTGATTCTCGCGGCCATGGGAACAGCGCTCGTTCAGCCAATCGCTGACCAGCATGAACTGCAGTTCGAAGTAGCGGTCGGCGAAGCGGGCAAACCACTTCCAGGCACGGAACTCCTCGTGGGAGTTGTCGTTGGTCGGATCGACCCGGCCGGCGTGCATGATGTTCGAGACTTCGCCGAAAATGGTGCCAGGCATGCTGGCCAGGGTGCAGCGCATGCGCTCCACGCCTTTGAACAAGTCCTCGGCGCTGAAAAAGACGAACTTAGCACCACACAAATCAGCGACACGCCGCGTGTCTCGCTGATTTTTTCGGATGAGCTTGAAAGGTGCGTCTTTCTTGATGCGTGTCTCGAAGTAGACAGGGATGTCGCCCGGCAGGAAGCGCACTCCCGGATACAACGCGACACGTTTGCTTGTGGAGATACGGCGTCGGGAAGGAGAGGTGTGCGGGTTGACCGTCAGGGATTCTACTCGATGACAATCCGCGGGATCCAATCGTGCGATGATCTCATAACACTCGCTGCGGTGCGGCAGAAAATACCGCTCCTTGAGAGCCGAATCGAATTCCGCCATATCCCTGTCCAAGTCTTCGGGAGCGTCGCCTTGACGACGCATATCGAAATAAAGATGGGCCAGGGTCAGCTGACGACGCGCCTCGAGCCGTGTCCGTCGGGACAGCAGATCGTTTCCTGGGATGTAACATTGCTGCACGAGCGCGGCCGGATCGATCTCGGACTCGACGTCCGCCACCATCTCCAGCTCGAGCTTCAATGGTTCCGGGAAAGACGTCCCGATCAAATCGTTGATGGATGCCCTGGCGTCTTTCACGGCTGAAATAAGCTGAGGGTAAGCCTCTTCGAACTGACCAAGCTTCCGGTAGGCCGTCTTGCGACGCAAGAAATCATACAGCGCCCGTTGACTGGCCTCACGCAACGCTGCAGCGCGTGACTCTCCGTAGCCATTCCGCATATCCGCATGACGCTTCGCACGCTCGATGTTCAGCAGCAGCTGACGTCCGCGAACGCTCTCTCCGACCAGGATGTCGTAATGCTCCTTGACGCCCTCGGCAAGCAGAGGAAAAGCGTTGATGAATTCGCCCGTCTTAGACGAATCAGCTGGCCCACTAGACGGGAAAATCGATGGCTTGGCGCCGGTTTCGTGCAAGTCCCTCCAACACTCGCACGAGCGTTGGTGGCAATCCACCACCTTTTTTCGTCGTACGCTCTCGGCAGGAACCTCGTCCGCCCGTTGTCGAGCTGCCATCAATCGTCATCCCCTCTCGGTTCGATGACCGAATATCTGCCACCGTGTTCGAGGAGCAGCAAGCACTCGCTGCAGTCGCGGATCTTGAGGCCATGCGAGCAGATGCGCTCGGCGAGCGCCAACCGTTTGGCGGTCGGATTCTCGGGCGATGTAGGAATCTCTTCGTCTTCGACGAAGCCATTCTCACATTTTTCCATCCGTTCAGCACCTCCATCCGGCATAAGCCCGGGGAGGCTGACGGACAGACCCTCGAAAGGGTACTCGCTGTCGTCGTTCGGCATTGTTTCCTCTCTTTACTGCAAAGGACGCGATTAGCAAGCTATATAAAAAACGTGACCACGTCAATAGATAAAGAGACAAAAACGGCCCGTGGGCCGTCAATGTCTGATATACAGGATATTCGGATTATTTACGGAATCTGTCTGCAGAGTACAAAACAGAGTCAGCTGCTGCGTTCACCTGGTGGATCTCTTGCGACGTGAACCAAATACCGATTTCATTGTTGGCTTCTTCGACGCTGCCGGAAGCATGGATCAAGTTCCTGATCGGACGGTTCTGGGCGTTGGAGAGAGAATAGGTATCGCTGGAAAAATCTCCGCGGATCGTACCGGGTGCGGAAGAAGCCGGCTCGGTCGCGCCAACGACCTTACGCGTCTGGGCGACAGCCTGCTCACCTTCCAATACTGCAGCCACGATCGGCCCAGCCTGCAGAAATTCCACCAAGCCGTCCTTGATCATCTTGCCGTAGCTCTTATAATCAGGATACGGGAATGCGACACCGATCGCCTCTTGTTTAGCTTTTGCCTTGTCATAGACGCCCTTCATCCAGTCCTCGGTCAGGGCGTAATGACGGTCAGCCAGGTCTGCGTTCGCTTGGACCATCTTGAGTGCGACAACCTTGATGCCTACGCGCTCCAAGCGCTGCAGAACGGTACCGATAAGGCTGCGCTCGACAGCGTCCGGTTTGATCAAAATCAATGTTTTTTCCATAGTTAGCGCCCACTATAACAGGCAAAGTCAGGCTTTACAAGACCATCCCGATGAGACCGACGCTCCCTGTCTCACATGCAAAAATCCTACACTCTTGTCAAATCCTGCATTTAATGCTATATTTACTTGCATAATAATAGAGTTGGACTACGACGTTTGATGCAGTTCGCTTGAAGAAATGCCGCAAACGAGGGAGTCCTGAAAAATGCAACTATGGGTTTACCCGGACATCGTCGTACTAGTTCAGACAAGCGCCGTCGCGCGGCTCATTTCGCGTTGACCGCTCCAGACATAACAAAAGATAAAGAGACAGGCGCACTTCACCTTTCGCATCGTGCCGCTCCAGGCGCCAAGGAATACCGTGGCCATGCTATCCACGTCAAAGGCCAGGAGCACAAGCTAGAGAAGCTGCTCAAGAAATCGAAAACCGAAAAGCCTGAAGAGCACAAACACTAAATTTAACTCATTCGTTCTTTCGTCCTTTTATGTCCAATCGACACTTAGCCCGCGCCATCGTCCTGCAGTCGCTGTATGAGTGGGACTTCCACCAAGCGAAACAGGGCGCACCGCAGATACTCTCCCGTAACATCGAAGAGTTCGCTTCTGATTTGGACGAAAAAGATTTTGCCGCGAAACTGCTCGCCGGCGTATTGGAAAAACAGGCCGCGATAGACGCAATCATCACTAAATTCGCGCCGGATTGGCCGCTACAGAAGATCACGACCGTCGATCGCAACGTATTGCGCATCGGTTCGTTTGAGTTGGTATTCGATGCTGATATCCCCTCCAAGGTCGCGATCAATGAGGCGATAGAACTGGCGAAGACTTTCGGCGGTGAATCGTCCGGAAAGTTCGTGAACGGAGTATTAGGAGCCGTGTATCGCGACCAACAGGCGCAGAACATAGTAAAAGAAGCGGACAAGCAGAAAGAAAAAAAGAAGGAGGAAGAAGAAGAAACAAAAGACAAAGATAATTCTAACGAAAAAAAGGACGAAACGACTTCGATGAAGGACACGGAATGATCCGTTGACTTCGTTGACGTCGTTCCCCTAGCGAACGACCTATGAGCGACAATTACATACCGAATCTCACGGTGCTGGAGGAACGTTTAGGTTATGCCTTCAAAGACAAAAGCTTCATAAACGAAGCTTTGACGCACCGTTCGTACCTGAACGAGCATCCGAGTTTCCCCTACGCCCACAACGAGCGTCTGGAGTTCTTGGGCGATGCCGTACTGGAGCTGATCGTTACCGAGTATCTATTCAGGAAATATGCCAACCCGGAAGGCGAACTGACCAATTGGCGTGCCGCGCTGGTGAATGCCAAGACTCTGGCCGGTATAGCGACACAGCTCGAGTTTGAAGAGTTCCTCTTGCTCTCCAAGGGCGAAGCGCGCGACAAGAATTCCAAAGCACGCATGTACATCCTGGCCAACGCGATCGAGGCCATCATCGGTGCGATCTACCTGGATGGCGGGACGGAGGGCGCTTCCGGCTTCATCCACAAGCACATCCTGTCCCATCTGGATTTCATCCTGAAAAATGAACTTTACGTCGATCCGAAGAGCAAGTTTCAGGAAACGGCGCAGGAACTCTTAGGCGTCACACCTGTCTACAAAGTCCTGGAAGAGAAAGGGCCGGATCATGCCAAGGAATTCACAGTGGGCGTGTTCCTGGAAAAAGACATGGTTGCAGTGGGCGAAGGCAGTTCCAAACAAGAAGCACAGGTGGCAGCAGCGCAGGCAGGGCTGGAGGCCAAGGGCTGGAATTCAAAATAGGAAATGCGGAGCGAAAGCTCCGCTTTTTGACCAAATCCACGTGGCCAAGTATATTGCCACAAGCATGCGCCAGTAGCTCAGCTGGATAGAGCAACAGCCTTCGAAGCTGAAGGTCGGGGGTTCAAATCCCTCCTGGCGCACCATATAAAACGCTCGGCAAAACGCCGTGCGTTTTGTTTTTGCGTAATAGGAGGTGCGGGGCAGTTGAGGCTACGGCTTCCTGACTACACCTTTGTTCTTCGCCCCCGCATCATTCTGTAGATCAGTGGTCAGATGGTCTTTGGTCATCGTCAGACTGTCACCGTTCTGGACGTCCTTGGCATCAAAACGTATCTCTCCGATCAGTTCGGCGAAACGATTAGCGTCGAATTCCGTCGGGGTAAGCTGGACGTCGAATTCTGCGGTTATCTTTGCGATATCGACCGGCATCTTGTTGAGCGACCACGTCAGCAGCCGGGTCTTTTCGTCGTATGTCAGTTCGCCGGCAGAGACGTCTGGTGAGCCTGACCATGTCACGTTCTCCGGTAACGTAGCGCTGACTTTTAGATCCTTCAGTTCATGCAGGCTCTTGTCGATTTCCCAGAGGATGCGATACGACGTGGTCTGCCCTACTACCGGCGGCAATGGACCACTGCCCATGGGTGCGCCTTCCTCGGTGAAGTAGCGCGCTTCGGCGGAAAGCTTCGCATCAGAGCGCAAGCGGAATATCATCGGCTTCGTCCGTACGGTCCGATTCAGCTTCGCTCCCCCTACATATTCGATATCCGCCTCTGCAGTCGCTTGGAAAGCGTCAAAAGTCGTTCCCGAAGCGGCAGAAGCGATAAGCGGGATAGAGAATTCGATGACGCCGTCCTGACCGGTCGGCATACGCTCGAGCGCTTCAAGCGAAGACTTGTCCCAAACGAGACGATTGTCGCGCAGCGTGCCAGAGCTGTTGTCGAAAAGTTTAGACCATTCCAGCAACGTAAAGTCAGAAGATTTCTTAAGCACAACCGGCGTTGTTCCCGTTGCGCCGAGAGGTTCGAATTTGACGCGAAGCGCAACCCCTTTGAGCTCTTCGCCCGAGGTATTCTCGTAACCCAGCGAGAAATGCAGGACATCACCCAAATTGACGGATCGATCGGCGTCAGAACCGTTAGCCACCATCTTCAGACCCAAATCTCCAGCCAATAATGAGATTGCGGCATCTGTCTTCTGCGCCGCCAAGAAACTACCATCCAAACCCAGCCTACCCATCTCGCCCAGCACGTGCAGCTCACCGCCGACACCGGAAGCGAAAGCTCCGGTCACGCTGACTGTGGTGGAGACGCCGGCAGAGAGAGCACCAACCGGGAAAACTGCGACATTCCCGTCCAGCGTACTGGTCGTTCCGGCATCACGGACAAAGCCTTGCGGCAAGGTCAAATGCGCTTCAAGGCCATCCAGGTCGGTCACGCCGGTATTCTTTACGCTGTACACGAATGTTACCTTGTCGCCGGGTACGACTTTTTCAGGCACCGTAAGCGCGCCAGCCAAAACACTGTCCGTGTAGTCCAGCTGCTGTGTAGAGAGAGCTTCAAAATCACTGTTGAATGACGCTGGACGATACGTGCCGACAGCTTGGATAGCCGATTTAGTCCCTAGGGCACCGAGGAAAACTCCTTTGATCTGGATCGTGCCACGTCCGCCATATGCTATCGAGCCCAGACGCCAAGTCATACCGGCCTCTTGAGGTTCTGGGTTCATGCTGACTATCTTGAAATCCGTGGGAAAGCTGACCCGCACTTCGGCAGCAGCCAAGGGTTCGTTGGAGACGTTACTGTAGTTGATGAAGTAGGTACTCTCTTGACCCAATGTGACGCGAGCCGGACCGTCGATCATCAATTCCAGTCCTTTGCCTCCGAAGCCTTTGAACGGTTTGAAAAAGATGAAGCCGACCCAGACTGAAACCAAAAGCAGCGTCAGGAAGACGATCATCGCACCGACGATATAGAGGATCCAGGGACGGCGGCGGATCTCGAGCTTGCTCATGTCCGGCATCACGCCGTCATCATCCTTAAAGATGGTGGACAAGCCTTTGTCCATCTCATCCTCCTTTTGCTTTTCTATCGCGACCCCTTCCGGGTCTTCAAGGAGCACTGGCGGTTTTATTTTCTTCTTGCCCATTATTAGTGGTCATTAAGGCCGCTACGACTTTGTCTTTGTCCCATAGGCCTGAATATCCCAAGCCAGTAGTCGCTTCGTTCGGTTTACGGCTCCAAGCCAAACCCCAGCTTGCTGGATATTCCACGGAAGAAACGAGCTTGCGATTGCCTTTTCCTGACTGACTGGTCAAAAGCAACAGATAAGCCCCACGTGCGCTGTCTGCTCCGGTGGCTTGGTCGGTCTCAAGTTTCGACAACAAATCCCGTGTGGTGAACGGTAGCTTGTAGCTCAAGGCGATAGTCTGGCTGCGTCCCGGATCAAGCTGCAACCAGCCGCTGATGACGGTTCGGTCGCCCTCCTGCCCGACTTTGACGCCGTCCGCGAAATCATCCAAGGTCGCTTCGATATCTGCGATATCTTCGTCCGGCAAGTCTTCGGCTAAAGGCTGTTTGAAAAATCCCTTATCCGGCGTATTGAAACCGGCGGCAGAAATAAGCTTGCTCCCCTTCGGGACATAGACGCGCAGATAAACGACGTTGCGCACACCATTAAAAAGTTCGTTCTTGATGCCGTTGTGTTTGCGATACAGGGTCAGGTGGTCAGTGATCGAACCATCTTCGTCGATCTGGACCGTGTGCTCGATGTCTTCATCGATCACGCCGTCGGTTTTCTGTCCGGCGATATTCGTCTCGATGACTGCGAGACTGTCTCCGGCGACGGGTTTGAGGCGGCCGTTCCAGTCGAACTTCTCCGCCAGAGCCTCATCCTCTTCGTCGGTGAAATACAACTGGATATCCTTGGTCGAGATGGACTCCGCAGCCAGGGCGGCCAGCTTGAGCCATTCGTCTTTGCCGAAAGACTTGCTGCGCTCCATCACCTTTCCCATCAGGTCGCCGACGAACTTCTTGGGCGTATTCGCCGCCTTGTCGTACTCGATCTCTACGGCCTTCTGCGTCTCAAACTGGAAATTCGAGGCATCTATTGTCTTTCCGTATTCAGGCATCTCGATCGGACCGGTCACGGCCAAGACTTTTTCCATGAACGTCGAGTTGACCGTGATGATCCCGTCTATCGTGGGTTGGCCGGACTTGCTCCAGAACCAACGTATTTTTTCGGCGCTAGTCGGGAAATCCGGGAACCAGTTGGCGTCCTGGAATTGCCACAAGGTGTTGATGAGCTGAAGCGGTTGCGGCGGCAGGACGCGGGCAGTCAATTGCCCTTTGATGTCATAAGTACCGCCTGAAGGGACTGTGATTTTCGATATCGCGCCACGATCGACGGCGACTTCGGCATATGAGCCCATGAAGCCTCCAGTCGGACGGATTTCTGTCGGGTTCTGGAAGATCACCAAGTAGTTATGTTTATAGTCGCGTCCCGCTAACCGCGCCAAGAAATCAGCCAAAAGAGTGAATTCGCGTACCGCCTGCGTGGACTCGTCAAGCTGCGGCAGGATCTTGGCGACCTGATCGCGTTGTTCAGGAGGAAGCGAATCCGCATCGATTGAAGCGGCGGCTTTGGCCGAATCAGACAGTAAATTTTGCGCCGTGCGGGCGTAGGCGGCCATGACGTTCAGCCTTTCATCCAAACGGCGATCAGGTTCGCTGAAAACCTTATCGAATCCGACGGCTAAGAGTCGAGCTGCTTCGGCCGTCTTATCCCCTACTTCCAGCAGGGCTTTAGCGCTGCGATACTTGCCGGAAAACAGCGATGCCGCGGCGGTAGCCAAAGCGCTCGTATTCTCAAGTGCGGCATCCGTATCACGGAACATGGCGGATGCACGCTTAAGCGCTTCGGCGGATTCACCTGCGGTCGAGGCGTTACCAGCTGCCATAAATTCGGAGACCGCCTGTTCTCCCTGGGATTGGACTTCGTCTTTCGTATCAGAAAATGAGCGGTACACCATCACGGCGTTCGCAGGCAACGTGACGACGAGAACCATCGCGACAAGACCGATCGCCATGCGGGCAAAGGAAAGGCGCGGCAGTTTAGCCAAGCCTATGGATTCTGCAGCCTCTTCCGCTATTTCTCGTTCTTCTTTTTCGGCTCTCTTGAACCATCCGCCGAAAACGCCGGAGACCTCGCGCAAACCGCCCGTCAGCCATTCGAACCTTCCATATACTTTCGTATAGGCTTGATCGAAATCATTGGGAGTGAACTGCCCCGAAGCGCAACGCGGATCTAGGCCTAACGATGTCAGGTCTTTGCCCAAAGCGGAAAAAGCATCGACGGAAGGCACTTCCAGCGGCGATGAATCAAAGGATTCTGACGTGACTTTGCTGCGAGTAACTTGTTGGCGCGCCAGAGATAGATGCTGCAAAGAAATCACATAAGGGCTCTGCGCGTGCTTGCCTTCTTTGATGTTCACGCTTTTCACCTTATCCCCTCCGATCGGCTTGATGCTGACGGCCAGCTCAAGGATCGCTCTATCAAGTGAAGCGACTTCATCCACATCCAGCTGCGGACTCATGAGTCCGACAGTCTGGTTCCATTGCTGCGTAAGCTTGCGACCACGGCGAGGTCCGAGCGGCGTCTGCAAAACAGCGCCTTCCCGTTCGACAACAGAAGAAAGCTGCTCCTCCAATAAACTATCGCCGCCGTCTTTGGGGCGGCGTTTCGCTGGTACCTTGTAAGGTTTGAGAATCACACTCGATTTTTGACTGAATGATACGCCTCAAGAGTCAATTTCGCGGCTTTGCGCCAATCGTGGCGTTGCTGCAGTTCATGAGCTGCCGACGCTGCTGCCTCTCGGGCTTTTTTCCTGTCGCTTAACACCTTTTCTACAGCCAAAAGTATACCATTTCCATCGCCGACGTGAAAGAACTCAATGCCATGCTTTCCCAACACCTCGGGCAACGAAGCTGCATCCGAGCTGATGACGGGGCAACCGTGAGCCAAAGCCTCCAAAGGAGGCAGTCCAAAACCTTCAAAATGCGAGGGGAAGACGAGCGCTATGGCATTACCATAAAGCCTTTCTAAGCTGTCATCGCTGACTTTGCCCAAATAATCCACTCCGCCCTGTGCGGCATGCGATGCTTTCATGCGCTGCATGAAGATATCCATCTCCCCGGCTATAATGAGCCGCAACATCGCATGGCGCCGTCTGATCTCCGGCCATACGGACAGCAGATCATCTAAACCTTTGTGCGGATATGCAGAGCCGACGTAGAGCAGGTAGCTAGTATCTGGTATCTGGTAGCTGGTAGCTCGGCCCGTGCTAGATACTGGATACGAGCTACCGGATACGGGCTTTGGCATACCCTCTCCTGTCATGACGGACTTGCCCTTGGCTCCAGGATAAAAACTTTCGACGTCGTGGCGGGTGAACTCGGTCGGAATAAGGATTTTTTTTGCTGCTCTGACGGCGTGCCCGACTACAGCGCGATATAAGATGCGTTTCATGAGTCGTATCGGCCAACTTCGGGTAGACGTTTTGGCGCTGGAAGGATAATGGCGAAGCAGCAGATCGTGTACCGTCACGACCAAAGGACCACGATAGAGCAAAGGCACGTTCCAATGAGGAACGTGGACGACGTCGGCGCCGGTTCGTTCCAGTATTCCCGGCATCTTGAGCTGTTCGGCAAAGCCGTACCACGAGACGGGCGCAAGCACTGTGCTGACGCGGGGGTGCCTCGCGAATGGGTGGTCCGATTGTCTGACGAGCAAGACGAATTCATCATCTGTTCCGAGGTCCAACATGGCGCGCACCAACTCCTCGATATATCGCCCGATTCCGCGGGTGTTACCCGCTCCCATCATGCGTGCGTCGATGGCGATCTTCATGCCAACAAGTTAAGGCCTAAGCTGCGGATTGACAAGTGAGGCTTTTCGTGGCATCAATGGCTAGTTGAGTTTGCGCCAGAGGGGAGAGGGGTGATGAGAAAGATGAACCTAAGGCAAATCCCGACCATCGTCAGACCCAACTTCACTGCTCCTTCGACGCCTGAGGAAGAAGAGCAATGCCGCGTCGTAGCCGACGCCGTGGCACATATGGAAATCGTGTCTGCCTGCATGTTGCAGTCGAAAGACGCGAACGTCAGCCTGTGCTACTGCAAAGCTGCGCGCCCCAAGATATATTGGAGCAATTGGCTCATCGCCCAAATCGGGCTCGTCGGCTCGGACGCCCAATGGCTGGCCAAGATCAACGCGATGGTCCCACAGGCCAAAGAGCTGACCTTCATCCCGCGACCCGACAAGCTAGACGTTTCCTTGGCGCTCCAAGCCCGGGACGAAGCGTCATCCCAACAAGTCTCGTTCATCAGGCTTACGGTGGTTTTTGCGCAAGACCGATACTCGCGCATCTTCCACCTGACACACTGAAAGACGACTAACGAAACCCCACCTTCTCCAGGTGGGGTTCTCTCGTCTATGAGCCTCATTCTGTCTCTTTCGGCTTAAGAGGTATCTCGAACCAGAACGTGCTGCCCTTCCCTTCTTTTGATTCGAACCCGATTTTGCCTCCGTGTTGTTCGACGAAATATTTCGCGATCGACAGACCCAAACCGGTGGCATCGGGCTTCATCTGGGAAGCGTTCGTCGCCCGGTAAAAACGCGCGAATATCTGATGCTGCTCCGCTTTCGGTATGCCGACTCCCGTATCTCGTACCTCGAAACGCACGGAATCCGATGTGTGGCTGATCTTGACCTCGATCTTGCCTTTAGGCGATGTGTATATGACCGCGTTATCCGTCAGGTTGGACATGACAGTGCGGATTTTCTGCTGGTCGATACGCATGGCAGGCAAATCATCTGCCTGACCGATATAGTCACACGTCACGTCCTTGAGTTCACATTTGCGTTTCCACTCGCTCATCACGGATCCCCACAGACTGACGAAAGACGTGGGCTCTAGGTTGATATAGACTTTGCCTTCTTCGATATCCATGGCGGTGAGCATGGTCTCGAGGCGGTCGATGATTTCGGTATTGGCCGCATACACGACGCGCATGAACTCTTTCTGCTCGGGCTTCAGCTTGCCCAGTTCTTCCGAGAGGACCGATTCCAGGTTCCAGCGCATCGCGTTCAACGGCGTGCGCAACTGATGCGACATGATCTGGATGAACTTGTTCCTCAAGGCGCTCAATTGTTTGATGTGCTTTTCGGCTTCTATCCGCTCTATGACGCTCGTCAAAGTCCGGGCAAGGGTGAAAAGTAGGTCAACATCATTCCTTGACCAGACATGTGCCTTAAGACAATGATCGAATCCGATGAAACCCCAGATACCACCGGAGGTGATGAGCGGAACCATGAGGATGGACTTTACCTGGATTGATTTCAGCAAGAGCTGCTCCTTCTTGTGTACCATCGCTTCGACATCCGGAACATTCACGACCTGACCAGACTTCAGCGTCTCATTGAACCAAGGGAATGCGGAGGCCGACACATTCTGTAACCTCTGTATCTGCGGCCTGATGCCTTCGGCGACCCATTCCACCAGGTCGTCGGAAGTGTCGTTCTGCAGATCGTATCTGAAGATGTACGCACGGCTCACGTCCATTACCGGTCCGATGTGCTTGAGAGCGTCATCAAGGAATGACAACAGATGATCCTCATCCACCTTTATGGCCTTGCGTGAGATGTCCTCCAGTAAGTTTTCATATCCTAAGCGACGTACTAATTCATCATGCTCCCTCCGTTCTTCGGTGACGTCTTCAGCCGAACTAAGGATTCCGCTGATGCCGAGTTTTTCGTCGCGTAGTACGGTGTTATGGAACTTACAAAGTTTCAGCTCATTGTTACGCGTAACAATGTAGTTCTCGAAATATTCCCTAGAGACAGCGTCGCCGCCCATGATCTTGCGGAAAACGTCCCAAATTTCGGCCCTGTCTTTTTCCGGGATGCAGGTGTCTATCCAGTTCTTGCCGATCAGTTCCTCTGGCTGGTAATCCAGCATGGCGGCGCCGTGGTTATTGATCAGCTCGATGTTCGCGTCCTTATCCAGAGCCACCATCAGGAAAGAAGCGGTATCAAGGTACATCGTCGCACGATCGCGTTCACGCTCGATGGCTTTGCTGATTTGGGTCTGCTCCGTGATGTCGATGAAGTGACCGATGATCGCCGGTCGGCCCTCGAAGTTTGCCGGTGAAGAGAACATCTCGACGATGATTACCGAGCCGTCTTTACGCACAGCGCGCGGGGTATAGCGCCGAGCCGGGCCGATTCCCTTCTGCCTAAGCGGCATACCCGAAGCCATGACCAGTTTATGGTCATCAGGATGGATGAACTTCTTCCAAGGTTGGCCCACGATCTCATCCACGGAGTCATACCCCATGATGCGCAGGAAAGCAGGGTTCACGAGCTTCATCTTATCGTCCTGCAAGACATAAATTCCTGCCAAAGAATTGTCGAATATCGCCTTATACTGCTGCGACAGCATCTCGATCGACTTCGTCCTGCGGTCCACTTCTTCCTCGAGATACTTCGCATGTCGTGCGACCCTTTCCTCCAGGAACTTCCGCTGCGTTATGTCGTTGACCAGAAGCATTAGGCTATCCACCTTCTTGCTGTCCTGTTCCTGGAGAGGAATACCGAAATATTCGCGATAGCTGGGTTTCCCCGAAGTCTGCGATACATACGGCGTCTCGAGGTGGAAAGGTTCGCCTGCAAGACCCAGCCTGAAATATTTATCCAGGCCGATATCCTTATAGCTTTGCATCTCGAATACGTTCAGCCCCATGATCCGCTTTTCATTATCCGCCCCGGCAAGCTCGAGCATCTTTGGGTTGAACGAGTCGATCTCTCCGCGCGCGTTAATGGTATAGATGCCCATCGGAGAATGCTCGAAGATGGCCTCCATCTTTTTTCCCCTTATCCCCAAATCCTTGGCCTGCCTCCACAGAACGCACAAGAGCAGAAAAGTCATCAGGATCACGAACAACCCAGCCATGAGCCAGATCAAATTCTGGAAATAGTTGATTTGCGCGAAAAGCGGAGAGATGTCGCAATATATCTCAAGAATGCCCAAAAAAGTGTTGCTATCCACCAGCGGAAAACTGACGACATAGAGATACCTAGACCCTGACTGTTCCGTCATCTCGACTGAAGCCTTCCGTATCGACGTCGGTTCATCGAATAGATTGGCCGTATCGACATCTTTCACGTGCTGCCCGGCATCAGGACCGCGATATGTCGAGTAAATCAAAGTTCCTGCCGGGCTGACGAAATCAAAATCCGTCGCCCAAACGGAACCGAGGTCGCCGAAAAATATGGTCCAACCGGACGTTGAGATATCCTCTGGCGTGAAAAAATGATCACCGTGCGTCGACAGGTGTTCAACAGCACTTATGGATGCCACGCTCGATACGCTAGTGCTGAATTGCTGTAAAGTATTCAGAACAAGAAAGCGGTTGAAGGCGTATGCGAACACAGCAAACAACAGGATGACCGACACGACGATCGTCAGACCGCCTTTGCGTAAGGTGGCACGCGATCCCCTGATGCACTCGAATATTCCCATCATATCAAATCACGATGTCATTGCCCGGCAACAGGATCCTCACGTCCGTAGGCCTGCACTGGTTACGGAACTCCGCTGGATCCGTATGGATCAATGGCCAGGTGTCATAATGAATCGGTATAGCAGTCTTGGGTTTCAAGAGCTTCACTGCCTCCGCGGCCTGTCTGGCGTCCATGCCGAAGTAGCCCCCCATGGGGACGAGAGTGACATCAAGTTTACCGAAAAATTTCGGGATGTAGGCCATGTCAGAGAAGAAAGCCGTGTCGCCGCCGTGGTAGATGCGCTTACCGTCCAATTCGACCACGAAGCCCGCTGGCGCCCCGACTCCTGCGCTGTGGAGTGCGGGGGTCATGGAGATGCGGATACCCTCTGCCTCAATAGTACCGCCGATATTCATGCCGATGGATTGAGGGTGGATTTTTTTGGCTGCGGGTAGCTGTACTATCTCAAAAATCGCGACCAACGCGGCCTTGTGCTTCTTGGCGATATCAAAAGCATCACCCAAGTGATCATAGTGATCATGAGTCACAAGCACATAATCTATCTTCGGCAGATTCCCGGCGCCGATCGAGGCCTTCGGATTACCGGTCAAAAATGGATCGATGATGACGGTCTTTGTCCCCTGCAGGAGTACGGCAGCATGTCCGAGGTACGTCAGTTTGACTGGCATATGGAAAAATAAGCGGGTTGAACCGATGGTATTGTACCACGGTTTTACGGGAGGGATGCTCTGACGCCCCCAACTCTCCCTCTTAGGGTAAGAGGGAGCTGGAGGGAGTTACGATTAGACGGATATGACGCCATCAAGGCGTCAGCTTTGTCAGACTCATAACTCCTCCTAACCTCCTCTTACCTCAAGAGGAGGAAGCTAGCGTTGTTGACCCTAACGCCTGTTTCTGCTATGTTTGAGCGTCCAAAGTTGGGAGATCCGCTTCCAACTGAAGACGTCGATCATTTCATCAGGAGCCTTGAGATGCTCATCGAGCTGCGACGACATTCACTGAAGGGTATCGGCAACCAAAAGGACGTACTCTCTCCGGAAGGCATCGGACTGGCACGTCGTGTCGGTAAAGAGCAGATGCACGGAAGAGGCTACACACATATAGCCATGACGTCGCTCTTCCGCACAGCCCAGACGGCCTGTGCGTTCGCCGAAGGTGCGGGCGATTTCTCCGGTATCACCCTTTTCTTACTGGAGGCGCTGAATAGCAGGAGGATGGCCGAGTGGCGTGCCTACTTCCAGAAGCACGACGTAACGCTCGTCACGGAAGACGACCTCATCATCACCGAGTCCGGCCGCATGGCCGTGCAGTTCAACGATATCTGCTTCGGCCTCTTCGCGGCCAATCCGCACCTCCTCTGCATCGGTCACACGCCGTTCATCGAGTGCCTCGTGTACGGACTGACCGACAAGGTCGTCGATCCACTCAAAGAATGCGAGGGCGTCATCCTTGACTTCGACGGCCGGGTCTTCGCACTCGTCGAAGAGAAACGCCTCTAGAAGCCTCCCAGCCTTACCTCATCATAAAGCCCGTCAGCTATCTCCGCTGACGGGCTTCGTCGTTTATCATTTTCCATCGTCATTCCCGCGCAGGCGGGAATCCAGGCTCGAGCTTCAGGATCCCGGCTCGTAGGCCGGGATGACAAAGATGGTATTAATTAGCTCAAGATTCTGACGGTTCCCCTATTCGCATCAACCTCCACCTCATCGCCATCATGCAGGACTTTCGTCGCAATCTTTGTGCCGATGATGCACGGTTTGTTGAGTTCGCGGCTGACGATGGCGGCGTGCGAGAGGATGCTTCCACGGTCGGTGATGATGGCGCCAGCGATCCTCATGTACGGTAGATAGCGCACATCAGTCATGTCGCAGACGAGGATATCACCGGCAGAGAATTCCGCGGCTTCGGGATCCAACATGATCCGAACCCGTCCGCAGGCACGACCATTCGAGGCGACTGCGCCGCGGGCTTCTTCCGCAGCTTCGGACGAGCCAGTCAGTTCGATGAAGTCTGGCAGATATTTTGGCAGGAGACGATTGTAATCGATGATATAGACCTTGTTGTCAGGCCAGACAGTGGATTCGAAATAGCCTTTAAGATAACCATGCGAGAATTCGGCGTTCATTTCTGTCGTGACAGATGATCGTGCGGCTTCGTCGTCCGTCTTGAGCAAAGCCAGCATGCGCAAGACCTGCGATGCAGCTTCTTCGTCGTATCCAGGCGACCAGCGCCACTTGTCGAAATCCCACGCGAATTGAAAAAGCTGATTCTCGGTGTAGCCGTGCGTGAGTTGGCTATGCAAGCCACGCACGATTTCGCCATATACTCCCCTGTCGCTGACGACGAACGTCGCAGACCACAATAACGTCTCCGAATGCGGACAGAGGAAAGCCTCATAGTCGTCTGCGGAAATCTCTTGTTTCAGGAACCAGTTCTCATAACAATCGCGGATCGAAAGGCCGCGCTGGCGCAATTTGGGAAGTTCGGGTTTATTCGGAACAAGACGGATAGCGCACAACTCGTCGCCGCGCGTCTCAAGGATTTCCTTGAAACGAGGTCCAAGATCAGAGAGCTCGCGCGCCGGAAGGCTTTCAGGACGTTCGTAAGGCACTCCCATTGCCCGGAACAGGAACTCAAGACGTTTGGCTTTGCGGTTATCTTCCTCACGGAAGGCGTTGGATTCCTCCGTCTGGCCAATGGCAGCGAGCCATTCAGTCATGGAGATCTGATGCGATGTGACGACGGGTTGGGACATATTCTGTACGGTAGTGAGTAGTCAGAGAGTGAAAAATATTACTGTCATTGCGAGGAAGGAGCGGAGCGACTGACGTGGCAATCTTACATTAAGGATAGATTGCCGCGTCGCCCTACGGTTTTTCGTTAATGCTCCTCGCAATGACAAAAAAATACATATATCATTTGATGATTTTGATGATTCCCTTCTCCACATCCGTCTCGACTTCATCCCCATCCTTCAAGACACTGGTCGCTCTCTTCGTCCCGACAATACACGGAATCTTCATCTCACGCGAGAGGATTGCGGCGTGGCAGGTGATACCACCTTCGTCAGTAATGATGGCTTTAACATCTTTCAGATACGGGATGTAATGCGGCGTAGTCTGGATGGCGACGAGGATTTTTCCCGGGATGAGATCCGCTTTTGATGCGAGGTCTTCTTTTGATTTCACGACAACGACTTCGCCTTTGATTAATCCTTTTCCGACATAAGCAGGTTGTCCCTTGATCGTGCTGTCGGTCGCTGTAGGTTCGGGTTCTGGTGAAGCAAATTGAGCTTCGACCTGCGCAATCAGTCCTGGGTCATCGATAACGCGACGTTCTTGCCGAAGATCGAGATAGACGAAACTCTGTCTGATGCGTCTTGATACGACCTCATCGACGTCGACGTTTTCTCCTTCTAACCACGAATAGACCTCGGGCAGCGAGAGATAACGCATCAAGTCGAGAGCAGACGTCTTGAGTCTGCGGCGTTCTGCGATGAAGACGAAAAAGTCGTACCAACATTCGCCCATGAGTTCCTCTTTCAATGCGACATGATTACGCCAATGGTCGTGCAGGGCAAGCGCATCACCGTACAGCGTACCTCGTACCGCGTTCAGCTCGGTGAGCTTGAGGCCGAGAGAGAAGATGATGATGAATTGCGCACCGGTCTCGGCGTAAGATGCAGAGACTTGTCTGTAGGCTTCGACGGAAGCCGTCTCGTCTTCTGACTTCACGGCTTTGTCCAAAGCTTCGCATTCACGCCCGATACGCACCCAGAGCTTATCGTTTTCCTTGATGTGCTCGACGAGAATCGAAGGATCCTCTTTGACTTTAGCCAGGCTGACTTCGTGGAACGCCTTGGCTTGTTCGACGTTGATGACGCGGACCGGCTGACCGTTCAGCGGAGCCAGCAAGGTCTCGGCAAAGTCGATACCGTGTATGGTTTTGACGTGACGACGCACGCCCTCTTGTTTACTGGAATAAAAAAGCAACGAAGCATCAGCTCGCACGCCGAAAAACCATTTTTGGGATTTGAGGTAGGAGAGGAGTTCGGAGGGGGTCATAACGTAGTTATCGGTCTGCTTTGTACGATGTGGAATTTACCACCTTCCATCCCCCACTCGATGTCACAGGGAAAGCCGTAATGCTTTTCGATGCCGGTACAGATCTTGCCGAGTTCGGAGATTTGTTGGCCGGAGATTTTTTGTGCGGATTTTTTCTCGGCCGGAACCGGGACTTCATCGTTCCCCTGCTCTCCTCTGATGAGCATCGTCTCCTGCTCCGATACATTCACATCGATGAGCGAACCGGCGCGCTTATCGATCACGTAAGAGTCAGGAGTGACGCGGCCGCCGACGATGAATTCGCCCAAGCCCCAGCAGGCTTCGATTATCATCTGATTCGTATCTTTGGTGACCGGGTGGACGGTGAAAGTTATACCGGCGACTTCGGACTGAACCATCTTCTGGACCACGACAGCGACCGAAACGTGCGTGTCGCACATGCCTTTTTCGTTGCGATACACGATGGCGCGCGGTGTGAAGAGCGAGGCCCAACATTTTTTTACGTTATCGAGCAACGTCGCTTCTGTAGTATTGAGATAACTCTCGAGCTCGCCTGCCCAGCTCGCGACGGACGAGTCTTCGGCGGTAGCGGATGAGCGGACCGCAACGAGCTCTGCGCCGAGAGACTTGAAGGATGAGACAATCTCTTGCTCGAGATCGACCGGCATCTTGGCGTCGTGGATCAGATCGTGGATGACGCGCGAGGCGCGATCGACGGAAGAGACGTCTTCGTAATTCACCTTCGCCAGTTGCGCTGCGACTTCTTGCGTTAAATCCGTCTCGGTTAAAAAGCAGTCGAAGGCTGGAGCAAGAACTACAAAGCCGGGCGGGACAGGAATGCCGGTGTGTGTCATCTCACCAAGAGAGGCGCCTTTGCCGCCGGCCAGTGCGACGTCGGATTTGGATAATTCCGCAAACGGCTTGATGAACATATATCGCAGGAACATTAGCAATTAAAGTAGGCGGTGTCTATTGATTTTTATTCAGCTTGTCATCCCGGCCTACGAGCCGGGATCTTAGAGCTCTGGATTCCAGCCTGCGCTGGAATGACGAAAAATAAAAGGAAGAAATAAAAAAGTACGACCGCCTGGTTGAGAGGCGGTCGAGGTTGAGGCATACGGTCATGATGAACCATTATCGAAATCGTCCGGTTCGTCCTGGTCGGGCGAAGCCAGGTCGAATTCGTCGACAGGTTCATCGTCCCGCGAGGCGACGGAGAGATCCTTCGGAAGGAACAGCTGGGAAAGGCCGGACAGGATGCGCACGGGGCGTTTGGCTGTCGGAGTTTCTTCATTCCCGAAACCGTCTTCGGCATCATGCGTCGAGGGCATGCTCTGCCGCAACAACTCCGGTTCAGGCGCTGGGACAGGGATGGTAGGAAGCAGACCTCGCACTTCCGGAACGTCTGACCCGATGACACGGTGTGAGTCCATGACCTCGCCCATGACGGGTGCGAGTTCGTATAACGGCGTTGGACGATCGAGGACATCATCATCCGAATCCGCAGAGTCCTCTGCCGGCCGTCTGACGGTAAAACTGATTGTCTTGACCTCACCGCGTGCCAAGGCCTCGAGTTGCGTCGAGCGAGGCGTCCTCACCTTCTCGTGATAGAGACTGCGGATGACCGGCAGTTCACCTTTTTGCCAGGCTTCAATGAGCAGTTTGTCGTCTCCCCCAGCATCTTGAGGCAAGCGCACCAGGACACGCATGAGGTCGATGACGAAGCTCAGTTCGTCTTCGTTCAGGCCGAGCAAGGCAAGATCATACTTCCACGCTGGGGTTGCGATGTACTCATCCACGACCTTTCTCCAGGCCGCGGTCCAGAATTCAATCCTAGGATCGGGCATGGGTCGGCTCCTTTTGGGATGTACCCGGATACTGAAGCGGGAAATATTGCAAATGTCAATGGTTTTGCACGCAGCATCTCGACAAATAACTCATCATCCATTAATATCAGACCGCTGAAGATAGTGAGTGACGGGCCATAGCGCAGTTGGCTAGCGCGCCTGCTTTGGGAGCAGGAGGTCGTGGGTTCAAGTCCCACTGGCCCGACCAACAAAATAATCCGCATAACAGCGGATTATTTTGTAATGGTGCGAACCCTTGCCTTCCTCGTATTATTCCACTAATATAGCGCTACAAATGAATCAAGCGGGTATCGTATAGTGGCTATTATGCGACCCTTCCAAGGTTGAGAGGCGGGTTCGATTCCCGCTACCCGCTCCATCGCGTTGTACGCGATTACCAGAAGCAGAAGCCGACGTTAGACGTCGGTTTTCTGTTTTTATACATAAAACGAAAGCACCCGCCTTGGAGAATGGGTGCTGGGGTTGAAGGGCTCTCGCTGCCACGGCATTACCGGTCGTCTCAGCCATGCAGGAGCTGGCGCAGGCAGATGTCGACATCGGGATCATCCATGTCTCGCAGATCCTCCAGGATGCCGCAGAAGATATCAGCCGGGAGCGAGGAATCTTCTGACGGCTCGCCGACATTGTGCGTGAGCTTGAGACCGCGCGTCGAGCGCAACAGGACGTTCGCCCAGGGGTTCTGACGAAAGCTTGCCTCGATAGCGCGGGCGATGACCCGATGATGGTGGGCCGATCCGTATGGGATCTTCTCGCCTTGCCACCAAACCCAGGTACCTGCTCCTCCGCGAGTGAGCTCGTACCCGAGTCGCTTGGCGGTGACGCCCGCAGACGCGAAGGCCTTCTCGCGTACCGGATGGCCTTCCGGGTATTTGATGCCCTGGATCAATCCCTCGACCGACGCCAGTCGGACGCCGTCGAGAACAAAGGGGCGCTTCATGAGGTTGCTCAACTCGCGTTCGCGGATGTCCGCTGACCTGCTGTCTACGTTGATGGTATCCATGCTGGATTTCACCTCCGAAAAGAGCTGACAGGTATTTAGCATTTTTAAGGGGTAGGGGCAAGGCGATGTTTTTTGGTATTAGATTTTTTCTTTTCAGCCGTGCACGGGTGGTTTATGCCAAAGCAAAAACCGCACCTTTGGAGCGCGGTTTTGCGTGGTGCCGAGGGCCAGGATTGAACTGGCGACGCAAGGATTTTCAGTCCTTCGCTCTACCACTGAGCTACCTCGGCGTAATATTTTTATTTTCTATCCTTTTTGAACAACCTATTCACTAATCCCCCGTTCTGGTTCTCATCTCCCATGAGCTTGGCGTCCAAGGGGCCAAAGATGACCAAGAGGACGAGTGCAATCAGAGAGACGGCTAGTGCAATGTCATAGAAGCCCATGCCGCAGGCCATGCCGATGCCGGCTACGACCCACATGGTGGCAGCAGTCGTCAGACCGCGTATCGTTCCGGATGACTGGATGATCGCACCAGCGCCGAGGAAACCGATACCTTGCACGATGACCGAGGCGACGCGCGCAGGGTCTGAAATCGGCGACATCGCAGCGATGAACAAGCCGCACATGGTCATAGAGGCTGAACCTAGACCGATAAGGGCGTTTGTCCGCACGCCTGCCGGTTTGCCTCTGACTTCGCGCTCGATACCGATAAGACCGGCCAAAACAGTAGCCAGAATCAGACGCGTAAGGATATCTTGTATAGAGAGCTCCATAAGGACGGCGGAATAATAACTTTTTTGTCGATTTTCTGCAAGTCTCGGGAGCTGATTTAAAGCCTTGCCAAGTCCGTAAGCATCAGGTAATCTAGGCGCACAAATTAGGGCGTGTAGCTCAGGTGGTTAGAGCGTCACACTGATAATGTGAAGGTCCCAGGTTCGAGTCCTGGCACGCCCACCATGCAAAAGACTCCGTCGATGCGGAGTCTTTTGGTTTTATGGGATTCGATCAAGTTATTCTTCTGTAGGTGTCTCAACCTCTTCTTCGCGATAGCCCAGGGTGATCATGGTGCTCTTGGTTTCCTCGCTCTCGTTCGGCCAGATGCTCACGACCACCTTCTTGTTGCCTTTGATGTACTCGCGGTACTCAAGGTTATTGATGGTCGAGCTGTTCTCCTCTTCCCAGCCGTCGCCCGTGTACTTTTCTTCGTACCATTCCGCGATCTTGCCCGCGTCATCCGTCGAAGTCAGGGTGATGTTCGCCGTGTGTTCTTTGCGCGAGGTGATGACGGAGTTCGGCTTGGCATCCGGGTAGAGCAACACTTCCTGCGGAAAATCATCCGGGACTTTGACGTTCTCGCCGAATCCGAAGACATCGCCGGTCTTATTGTCCTTGAATTGGACTTCGCCGCTGTCCGTATCGACATCGACCTTACCGCCGGTTGCTTTGCCCAAAAGGCCTTCAGTCATCTTTTCAGCCGCCTTTTCGGTCAGCTTGTCTTGAGCTTTCTGGAAAGGGTTACAGCCGAAACCCATAAGGGATAAGGGTAACGCGATCGCGATCACGGACAGTATTTTTTTGTTCATAGATTTTTTAAGAATGGATTTTTTTAAAAAACTTCTTTGTGCGCCTGTATTTTAACGTTTACCCCGCATGATTCAAGTATCCCGGTCAAGCCTGTGACGAAGTCCGAAGGACCGCAGAGATAATAGTCGGCTGCGGCCGGTTCGCTGACATACTTGCGAAAAATCACCTCGTCGATACGTCCGCGCTCGCCTTTCCACGGATCGTCCGTCTCACCGGTCAAGGCCGCGACAAAAGAAAAACCTTTATGTTTTTCCGCTAAAGCCTCCAACTCCTCCAGAAAGGTAAATGAAGAGACGTCGCGGTTCGAATAAAGGAGTACGATGTCGGCTTCGGGATCGGTGGCGAGTTTTTCGCGCAGCATGGAATAGATCGGCGTGATACCGATGCCCGCAGCCAGCATCACGTTGCGTTCGGCGTTTTCACCCATGACGAAACGGCCATACGGCCCTTGGACCAAGACCGTATCGCCCACTTTCAACAGCTCGGCACGGTGCGTGAAGTCGCCACGCAAGCGGATCGCTAAAAGGATCGACCCATCAGATTCAGCTGGTGCGTTGGCTATCGAATAGGCTGCCTTGGCCCAGACCGTGCCGTCCGGATTCTGCAGATGCAACATGACGAACTGGCCCGCGGAATAGACAAAAAGAGGCGCACCATCAGCGGGCACCAATTTGAGGCCGAAAACTCCTTCGGCGATATTTCTGTTTTCGGTTACGCGAAACTTGCGTGGTTCGAGGATTGCCATTAGAGCGTTATTTCTGCGCCATCATCTTCGTAAAGATGGATAGCCCCGACAGGACAAGCGCGCGCCGCTTCGATAACGATATCGCGCGGATCCATCGTCTCGGTTGACGGCGCCTCGACGACGCCGCTCTGGTTTTTTTCTTCAGGCCCCAAGTCTTCATTCATGATGAAGCATTTGCCGTCAGGGTTGAGTTTGAACGTCTGGGCGGCGATCATGACGCATGATCCGTCGCCGATACAGATATTCTGGTCGACTTTAATACGCATATTGGCAATAGGTTAGCCGAATGCCGGAAGATAGGCAAATGGAAGAGCTCCGCTGACGGCGGAGCCCTGAAGACGCAAAGTACTAGTACTTGTGGTCCGTGCGACGGATGTTCACCCAGTAAACGGAGAGCCACCAGCGTATCGGTTCGACCGGAACCAGCGACAGGATGAACTCATCCGAAGGACCGACGGTACGTGTGGCCAGATCTTGGGCCAGCAAGCCGCCTAGCGCACCATCATGCAGGGCATCCATCATCTGGATCTGATCGTCCAGTTCCAGGCGCAACTGGGCGAGAGAGCCGGCCAGCACTTGATCCCTGACCAGATCAGGGATAGGCACGCCGTGCCGTACCGCTTGCCACATACTCTCAAGATCGTCACGCGCCAGGATGATGGCGAGGCTAGCCGGCTGTTCTTCCGACCATTCCTCTTTTTGGCGGTAACGTACCGCGTGGAAGGCGCGGGAAAAAGTGCGCGAGAATTCCTGGGAGGACAGAGTGATTTTCTCGACCAGCTGTACTTCGGACAGGGTCGCAGCAGCGGAGCGCCAAGCGCGCTTGCGGCACGGCGTACCGATGTCGCAGAAGCGGATCAGCCGCCCCATCGCGACCAGGAACTTACCGGGCTCGGCGCGGTTTTCCGATAACGCTTCACGCAGGACACCGCGCATAGCCCTCGGAAGAGACTGGATCTCGTCGAACGAACCGGACCAGGCTGAAATGTACCGAGGGGTTTTGTCGGCCATGTGACCTCCAAGAGGTTGAACGTGCCCTGAATTCCTACAGGAAAAAAGTTTAACGGTCAAGACTGGTCGAGCGAGAAATAGTGCTGTAGGACTTCGTCCTTCTTTAATGCTTCGACATTTTTCTTTACTTGCTTCCAGAACTGCGGATGATGGATCATGCGAACGAAGTGGAACAATTTACGATATAACCGCGGCGGTGCCTGATGATGAGCCAGCTCGTGGCTGACGACGCGCAAGATAGCATCCATCTTACGCGGTTTCATGGTGCGCGGAGTATACAAATCGACAGTAACGAGTTTTTCGCCGAGTTTGGTGTAGCCGAGGGCGTATGAGCGCAGCTTTCCCCTCCCCCGCACGCGGCGACGCAACGGACGTAACTCGAATCCCGGCATATCCAAAACCAAGCACGCACGCTTGAATAGATGCTCGACGAGCGCCTCATGCCGCGGATCGATGATGTCGGACATGGAGGGTAGGATAACACAAAACCCGCCGGGTGGCGGGTTTTGTGTCGTACGCGGTACGAAGTACGCGGTACGGTTTTCTTATATCATCAACGCCACCAAGAGCAACGCGACGATGTTCAAGATCTTGATCATCGGATTGATGGCCGGGCCAGCTGTATCCTTGTATGGATCGCCGACGGTATCACCCGTGACAGCCGCCTGGTGGGCAAAAGATTTCTTGCCGCCGAAGTGGCCGGATTCGATGTATTTCTTGGCGTTGTCCCAAGCGCCGCCGCCGGAGGTCATGGAGATGGCGACAAAGAGTCCAGTGACGATGGAACCGACGAGCACGCCGCCCAATGCGACCGGACCGAGCAACCAAGCGACCAACATCGGCACGACGACCGGAAGCAGGGCGGGCACGATCATCTGACGGATAGCAGCTTTGGTCACGATGTCGACTGAAGCTTTGTAATCAGGTTTAGCTGTGCCTTCCATGATGCCTTTGATCTCGCGGAACTGACGACGCACTTCTTCGACAACTGCACCAGCAGTCTTACCGACAGCTTCCATAGCGAATGCGCCGAAGAGATACGGGAGCAAGCCTCCGATGAAGAGACCGGCGATAAGTTTAGGATCCTCCAAAGAGAAAACCAACTTGGTGCCGCGGTCGACGAATTCTTGCGTGTAAGAAGAGAACAAGACGAGTGCGGCCAGACCAGCAGAGGCGATGGCATAACCCTTGGTGACCGCCTTGGTGGTGTTGCCGACTGCATCGAGCGGATCAGTGACTTCGCGTACGCTCTCGGGCAATTCCGCCATTTCAGCGATGCCACCTGCGTTATCCGTGATCGGACCGTAAGCATCGATAGCCACGATGATACCGGCCAACGACAACATGCTCATGGCGGCGATAGCGACGCCGAAGAGACCGCCCCAGTGGAAAGCCAACAACATGGCTGCCACGATAGCGAGCACCGGATAAGCAGTGGACTTCATGCTCATGGCCAAACCTGCGATGACATTGGTGCCATGACCAGTCTCGGAAGCTTTGGCGATATTCTGAACAGGCTTGTGCTTGGTCGAGGTGTAGTATTCAGTGATCCAAACCATGAAACCGGTCAGACCTAAGCCTACCAACAGACATTTGAACACAGCAGAGGCCTGGATCATCGAACCAAAAGGTAGAGCCGTAACGGTTGATCCAGACATGAAGAATTTATAAGACACGATGTAGAACGCGATGGCCGACAAGACGCCAGCGGCGATCAAGCCTTTGTACAGCGCTCCCATGATGTTCTGACCGCTCAAACGGATGAAGAACGTGCCAACGATAGAGGTCAAGATTGCGACGCCACCGATGATGAGCGGGAACATGAGGACGACGTCATCACCCGGGTAAAGCAATCCACCCAACAACATGGCAGCGACTGCCGTGACGGCGTAGGTCTCGAAAAGGTCAGCGGCCATACCGGCGCAGTCGCCGACGTTATCGCCGACGTTGTCAGCGATAACAGCCGGGTTGCGCGGATCGTCTTCTGGGATACCAGCTTCAACCTTACCGACCAAGTCGGCACCGACGTCAGCAGCTTTGGTGAAGATACCTCCACCCAAACGGGCGAAGACAGAGATCAACGAGCCTCCGAACCCAAGGCCGATGAGGGCCTTGAGGTCATGCGTCAACAAATAAAAACCAGCCACACCGAGAAGGCCGAGCGAGACGACGAAGAGGCCAGTGACTGTACCGCCTTTGACCGCGACGTTCAGAGCTTGCTTCATCCCCTTCTTGGCAGCTTCGGTCGTACGCACGTTGGCGCGTACCGAAACGAACATACCGATGTATCCGGCCAAAGCCGAGAGACAGGCACCCACGGCGAAACCGAGGGCGGTATTGCGGCCCAAGAGCCACCACAAGACAACGAAAATGACGACGCCGATATACCCGATGGTCTTATATTGCCGATTCAAGTAGGCCATGGCGCCTTCTTGGATGGCTTTAGAGATCTCCACCATTTTCCCCTCTCCTGTGGGTTGGCGCAGGATCCAGCGGACGAGATACGCACCCCAGAGCAGGCCGATACCGGCGGCTACCAGGGCAAAATATAAAGCATTCTGCATATGAATGACGCTATTATGCGCAAAAAAACACGAAAACGTCAATATTCAAAGGCGGCCTTGTTAGGCCGCCTTGATGTATTCAGGTCCGAAGATTATTCCAATTCTTTGGCTTTTTCAGCGATTTCAGCCCGTTTCTCGGGTTTCTGAAGTTCTTTCAGGTCTTCGTGGTGCATGCTGACTTTATGCTTGATACAGGCGTCAACGGCCTCATCTAGGTGGCGTCCCTTCATGATGGCGTTGCAATCGTAACCGAAATCCCGGCAGGCAATGACTTTCATATGTCGTAATTATGCCGAAAAACGGCAGAAATTGCAAGGACGTGGGAAACGTCGTACCACGTACTGCGTACATCGTACTCAAGAAATCATCGCGTGGAAAAATGAGGTTTGTACGCAGAGCCGAGTACATAGTACGATTTCTTGATGCGACTCTCTGTCGGAATCGATGAAGCCGGACGCGGATGCGTCATCGGACCTTTGGTCGTCGCTTGCGTCGCAGCGGATGAAGCCGACCGGCGTTGGTTCTGGGCGCACAACGTGCGCGATTCGAAGATCGTGCCAGGTCCGCAGCGCGACAAACTCGCGGAGATGATCAAAGAGCGTTGCTGGTTCCAGCTGAAAATTTTTTATCCCACGGCGATCGATGAAGCGGTACGCGACAGATCAAGGACACTCAACGGGTTGGAGCTGGAAGCGATGGCGGAGCTGTTGGATGATTTCCTTGATGAATTCCCGGAACGTGAGGCAGTGGCGCTTGTCGATGCACCGAGCATCAGTGCGCAACACTATCTTGAAAAATTATATGACCGCAGCCAGTGGTCAGAGATGAAATCATTGAAAGCTAAACACGAAGCGGACAAGAAAGATCGGACCGTGGCCGCGGCATCCATCTTGGCTAAAGCGGAACGGGAGCGGTTGATAGCAAGGCTGAAGAAAGAACTCGGCGTGGATTTCGGTTGCGGGTATTCACACGATAAAGAAACGATTAAACATCTAGTGACCTGTCCGCGCGATGCGGATTACGTAAGGTGGAGCTGGAAAACTGTGGGGGGATGAGCCGCAGGCGAAGGAGTTTTTTGCTGCGGAACTCGCTCGCGAAATCAAAATAATGCTCGCTCAAACAGTCCTCGCTGCAAAACTCCTTCGCCTGCGGCTCATGAGGGGGAAGAAGAGGGAGGGTAAAAACGGCGCAAAAGGAAAGCGCTCCGCCCTCGGAGAGTTGAGGAGAGCGGAGCGCTATGAGGTGGGCTTCTTGAGGGCTACTGGAAGTAGCTGGCGAGAGGATGGTCCTGCCGGGTGAAGTCGCGGACGTTGAACGTCAGGGCGTCGTCTTGCGGCAGGAAATCGACCATCAGGTCCGTACCGAGCATGTGGCCGATCTGGATATCCGGAGAAGCGAACAGCTTGCCCCAGACCGGAGACACGTCCTGCTGCACGGGGTTGAAGGTGAGCACACGAGCCGTCTGATCCGTGAAGTTGACCACGAGGTTGGTGGACATCCGAGAATTCCGCGGTCGGGAGATGGAGGCAACAGTCTTGTCGCTCCAGATCTTCTCCCAGAACCCCGGGTCGGCGAGGCGCTTCATGCCGACGTCCCTGCAGTCGAGCCAGTCGAGTGTTCCGACGGATGCTTCGTCGCCGAAGTGAAGAACGGCGTAGAGACGTTCGTGGGTGCGGTCGTAGCGCACGTGCGTGACGCCGCGCTGCAGGTTCGCGTTCAGCTTGATGACCTTGCCCGAGGGCGTGATGACGTACTGGTGCGTCTTCCTGGTGAAACCGACGAAGAAGAGGTCGTGCGCGACCTGGCCGTTGCGGTCAGAAATCTGGACGAAATGATGCAGCGCACTGGCGATGGGCGGGATCTGGTCGTCGTCAGACGTCTCGAAGAAGAGCGAACCGTCCTTGGCACGGACGAGCGACAGCAGATTGACTCCGAAGAAGTTGGGACGGACGATCTGGCCCTTGGTGTCGATGTCGAAGCCGTGCGACGTGTAGAGGTCGAGCCTGTCATCACCGCGGAATGAAGCCGCGACGATCTTGTCGGCGGTCACACCCTCCTGTTTGATGTAGCTGCTGATGTCCACGATGGTGAGACTCTGGACGATGATCTCTGCGGCCTTGTCCTGTTTCGTCGTCTGCATTCTAGGTACCCCACTGTGTGCACGAATCTGGTCTTGGAACCCTTAAGAAGAAAGGAGCGAAGGCGGTTTTTTCCGCCAAGAGACCAGATGATAATCCAACGCCGCTGTTCAGTCAAGGGTAACGAGCAAAAGAAGAAAGCGGCGCTCCGGAGTCAGGAGTACCGCTTCATGGTTTAGGTAAGCCAGGCGGCTTAGGCAGAATGATCTCCGGAACCGTGGGGATCGGATCACGGAACGAATCACTCTCCGGAGGGAGCGATGGCATCTTCGTGGGCAAGACGGACATGGAGCCGACCTTTTCGACGAACTCTATCACGTCACTGATGAAAGCGGCACTTCCGATCTCGAATTTGAGACGATGCCCGGCGACGATGGCGTCGGTTTCGATGGGCTCGCCTCGCGTGTCCGCTTGCGTCCCACCGACCAAGCGACAACCGACAAGATTCGTCGTCACCTTGCCGTGATAACGATCCTTGACGTCAGAGCAGTAGCCGTTAGCGACGGCATAGATGAATGCGCGAGTGTGGAAGTAAACGACCATTACCTGCCTCCGCCTACATCTAACGGAATTTGTTTGGATAATGCAAGGCTTCGGCCTTGCCCTTGAATTATCGGGAGAGATTGCGTAAAATCGCTCCGCACAGGCGCGCGTAGCTCAATGGTTAGAGCATCTGTCTTATACACAGAGGGTTGAAGGTTCGAGTCCTTCCGCGCGCACCACCCTCCTTCGCTCCTGTCGGAGCTACGGAGGACTATGCAGAAGGCGACGTTGAACGTCGCTTTTTGTTTTTTGAGCATGAAAGCGCTGGGTTGACGGGTAGTGATGTGTGGCATAAAGTCGAGGCGCTCTTTCGATCAAGTGGAGGGAACGACGATGAGAATAGCGACTTTGTTCAGGCAGGCGTGTTTCGGCGCGTTGCTGGCCGTCGTCTTCAGCTGTAGCGATGAAGGCGTCGAGGATCAGCCCATCAAAGCGGAGGGCACCCAGCTCTCGGTCATGTTCTTGCCGCAGCAGTGCCAAAGTTGGTGCTGGGCGGCAGGCATCGCGATGGTCGCGAACTACGTCGGCTCTTACGTCCAGGAATGCGAACTAGCAAGGGCAAAGACGGGCTTCGAATGCTGTTACTACGGATGCTACGGCTACTGTAACCAGACTGCGCAGAGCAACGAGATCGACGGCCTGCTCGCGCAGGCGAATGTCGCGCACAACTATCAAGCCGGTCCGCTCTCGGAACACCAGCTACAGGTCGAGCTCTCCAGCGATCGTCCGGTTCTCGCCGGTTTCCAAGGACCGTTCGCCGGTCATGTCGCCGTCATCACCGGTTTCACTTCTGGCTATGTGACGACCTACCGGATTTACGATCCCTGGTACGGGATCATCGACGCGCCCTACTCCGGCTTGCTTTCCGGTCCCGGGTTCGGGGAACCGTGGGTCCATTCCTACTTCAAGATCCACAAATACAACCCCGGTGGTTGTGAATAACTCTCCTGCCCCGACTGCCCTCGGCACAGCGATCTGCGTGCGCGAGGGCTTTTCGTTATCAGCATCTTTTTTTGCCCTTTTTTTGAGGCGTGTGACGAAAAATATGTTATACTTACGAGTGAAATTTTTATGACCGGCAAATTAAGCCTCCAAATCCTTGTCGCCTTGGGTTACGCGGGCATGGCATTCTCCGGATATCTGTCCTACATAGAGCTTTACGGAAAAACTGCAGCTACATGCACGCTGCAGGGAGGCGGATGCAACATCCTGGGTTTTCCGGCTTGCGTCTATGGCTTCCTCATGTTCGCCGCTGTCACGATAATCGCCTGCATGGGCATGTGCGCCATCGACAAGCAACGGAAGAAATAACCCTATCTTATGAAACTGAACCTACTGAAGAACGCAAAAGGATTCACTCTCATCGAGGTTCTTTTGGTCATCGCGATCTTAGCGGTCTTGGCGGCCATCGTGCTCATCGCCATCAACCCGCCGCGCAGCATCGCGCAATCCAACAACGCACAGCGCTGGAGCAACATCAATGCGATCATCAATTCGATACATCAATACGCCATCGACAACAACGGCATCATCCCCGCGACAATCACCTCCGTTTCGACGGAAATCTGCAAAACAGGAGCTGGCAGTTGCGCAGGCTTGATCGATTTGGGCGTCGTGACTTTCGAAGAACGCTACATCCTGAAGATACCCACGGATCCGACGAGCGCGTCAGCCAACGGAACCGGATATTATGTCTTTAAGGACGCCTACAACAGGATTACGGTCGAGGCTCCGTTCGCACAATTGGGGGATGAGATAGAAGTGAGCAGATAAAAATACGAATTCCGCCCCGGTACATGCCGGGGCGGTTTTGATTTCAGGTACCTGTTCGTACGCCGTCGGCTTAAAAAGCCTGATCGGGGGTCGGAGCGGCATCGAGCTCGGCTGCGGCGTCATAATCCGCACGACTGAAGACGCTCGTGCCCTGGACGTAGTCCCCGTAGAATTCCTCGGGAAGCTCGACGATCTTCGCATCCCATCGCGCACCGAATATATCGACCGCGGCTTGCGGGCTACGGATCCAGCGTAGTTGCCTCGGCCGGGAGACGACGAAAATCCGCGGGTCGTTCTTCATCTTCAGCAGACCCAAGCCGGGGCGGACCGTGACGTCAGACCCGATGGCGAACGACAGGAAATCGGTCTTGGGCACGACCTTCACGGCAGTGTAGTCCTTGTACCAAGTGAAGTAGACCTTGGAATACGGGAAGGGATGGCGGAAACAATCTACGCCGATGTACCAGACAGTGGAATCCTCTTGCGTCACAGGATTACCGTCGCTCGGCATCTTATAAAGAGTGCCTGGCGGAAGAGTGCTACGGCACAGCTGGGCAGCAAGCACAGGGTTGGCGCCGGGTTGCGCTGTCCCGCCGCTGGTTCCGCCCGTACCGCCATCCGGCAGGATGAATGGGTTGAAGAATTCCACGATCGGACGCTGCTCAAGGGGAACGCCTCCGGCGATGGCGGTGATGAGGCTCTTGCCGACCTGTCCGTAAGTGAGCTTGAAGTCCGCCGAACCGTCTACACCCGTGATAGCGACTCCTGGGTCGATACCCAGATCCAACAATGTCGATCTCAATACGACCGCCTGACCTGACAGCGGCTTGGATGAGACGTCCTTTGCAGTGACGCGAAGCGTAATCGGAGTGCGCCCATCTGGCAGTGCGGGCGAACCGAACACTTCGACGGTGGAAAGGAAAGGCGAAACCAAACTGGATGTCACTTGGCCGGGTTCGGTGACCAAAGAGCCGGTCGCTACCACCTTCAAAACTAAGGTGCGCACCAAGGTGTTGTTCAGATAAACCATCAAAGCCGCGCTGCCTGTCACGGTCGCGCGTATCTTGAAGCTGGCGTAACCCGTCTTGTCCGTGCTGGTGGCTGACTTTTCGATATACATGCCGGCCAGAGTGGATTGCAGATCGACAGGCACGTACGCCATGGTCGTACTGGCCGTGCTATATGCCCGGACCGTCACAATCGCGGATTGCGCGTTATCGGCTTGGATCGAAGTCGGCGACAAAGCGACCTGCGTCTTGCCCAGATCAAGCACGTAGTTGGCGCTGCTCTGCAGATCGATGATTTCGTAACCGCATTCTCCATCATTCGGCATCAGGTATTCGGAACGGTGTTCGATGTTATTGGCAGCCGTCACGGAAATGTAGTAGTGACCGGGAGCGAGCGCCATCCACGCTTCACCGATAGAGTTCGTGTTGACGATAGCGTCTTCGATGCCGGTACGCGCCAAGTCATCAGCCACGTAGTGATAGTTGGCGTCCGTATATATCTTGACCTGCGCACCGGTCAAAGGCGTACCGCTGGAAAGCACCTTGACCGTCAAAAGATGATTCGAGCCCTTACAGTCCGTCGTCTGCGCCGATGCGGCAGACGTCAAAGACAGGAAAAAGGCAATCGATAACAAAGCGCTAAAATTACGCAAAGACAGTTTCATATCATGGGTAAGGATACCTAAAATGAAGCGTTTTGACGAATGACGGCCGCGTAAACCGTGCCTCTCGACCAAGAGACTTAGCCACGTGGGGATGATATGATGATGAAGAAAATTTTCACATGATGCTGCCTGAAGTCCGTGCCAATTAGCGCGATCGAGGCTGTGTATACCAGCGACACAAAAAAACCAATGACCAAAAACAAACCGACGGCAGATAACGACGTCAATAAAGAAAAGTTGGAGATAGCTTTAGTCGTCTTGACCGTCTTGGGTTTCGCTGTCGCGTACGGCTTCCCCCAGACCAGCATCTATCCCCTGTTGCTGGTCTCATTCCTGGCTGCAGCTCCGACTTTCGTCGAAGCCTGGCAAGGGATCAAACGTTTCAAGATAACCATCGACGTCTTCAATTCTTTCGCTGTGCTCGTCTCGTACGCCGTCGGCGAATTCCCGAGCGCAGCCTTCATCGGACTCATGCTGGCTTTCGCGCGTCTGCTCGAGCATCGCACGAGCCGCAGGATGCATCGTGCCGTGCAGGAACTGCTCAAGCTGAAACCATCGACGGCACTGGTCGAGATGAAATCCGGATTACGCGAAATCGCAGCCGATAAGGTCAAGAAGGGCGACGTCGTGATCATCAAGAGCGGAGACCGCGTGCCGGTCGACGGAAGCATCATCTTCGGTCGCGGTTCGGCGAACGAAGCGTCGGTGACAGGAGAATCCTTACCCGTCGACAAGGTCATAGGCGACAAGCTATTGAGCTCCACCCTGCTCGAAAGCGGCAGCGTGAAGATGCGCGCGGAGAGAGTTGGCAAGGACAGCACGATCGAACGGATTGCCGCACTAGTGCGTTCCGCAGCGGAACATAAGTCGCCGACCGAGAAGATGGCTGACCGTTTCGCGGGTTTCTTCTTGCCCCTCGTGGCCGCTCTTGGTCTCGGCACCTGGGCGCTTACCGGGGACGCGACAAAGATGACAGCCATATTCCTCGTCGCTTGCGCCGATGACCTGGCAGTCGCCATACCTTTAGCGGTCACAGCATCGCTCGGCATGGCGGCACGTAAAGGCGTATTGATCAAGGGCGGAGAATATCTGCAGGCTCTACATGACCTGAAGATCTTGCTTCTGGATAAGACAGGGACGCTGACTTTCGGTAAGCTGGATATTTCCGCAGCGCACATCGAGCCCGGGGTATCTGAAGAGGACTTTTGGTACAAAGTCGCGATTGCTGAAAAATTCTCCGAACACAGCGTGGGCAAGGCCGTCTATCGACAGGCTGCAGGAAAATTCGAGTCAATCCCTGATCCGGAAAATTTCGAAGTCGCAAAAGGGGCGGGCGTAAGAGTCACCCATTCCGGACAGGAGATAATCTTAGGGAGCGAAAAGATCTTGGAAGAGTTCGAGCTGGCGCTGCCGGAAAAACAAGCCAAGGCTATCCAGGAACGGGATAACGGCCACCAAAAAACCAATTTCTTCGTATTTTTCGACAGGAAATTCTCCGGTAGCGTAACTGTCTCGGATATCCCGCGGCCCGAAGCGGCAACGAGCCTGCGCCGCCTCGAAGACTTGGGCGTGAGGCGCATAGTCATGTTGACGGGTGATAACGAGGCGACAGCCAAAAGCATCGCCCGGGAACTCAAGATCAAGGAATACCACGCCAGCATGACGCCGGAAGAAAAGCTGAAATTCATCGACGGGATAAACGATCAAGGTGCGGTCGGAATGGTCGGAGACGGGATAAACGACGCCCCAGCTCTGGCCAGGACCAACGTCGGCATAGCCATGGGAGGCACAGCCACCGCAGTCGCAGTTGAAGCAGCGGATGTCGTTATACTTACCGACGAACTATCTCGCATCCCCGACATGGTCGACTTGAGCCGCCGGACGATTTCCGTCGTCAAAATAGATATTTTGATCTGGGCGATCAGCAACATCATCGGCTTTGCGCTCGTCTTGACCGGTATCGCCGGGCCGGCGCTGGCTGCATTCTACAATTTCGCGACTGACTTTTTGCCTATCTTGAATTCGACACGCCTCTTCAGACGAAAAAGCGATTTCGTTACGCAGACGAAATAAGATATAATCTCCATATATGCGGCAGGATAAGACTGAACTCTATTTTTTCGTCGGTTTGCTTTTGGCGATCGGTGCGCTGACTTTCAGCGTCTTTTTGCCATATCTTGGGACGCTCGTCCTGGCCGGGACAGCCGCCATCATCCTTAGACCAGTATATGAAAAACTGCTCAAAGCCCTGGCAGGTCATCGCCGCCCGGCAGCGCTCGTCACCATTGCCCTGACGTTCCTCCTCTTGCTCGTACCGTTCGGTCTGTTCGGCTACAAGCTCGTCGCTGAATCGCTCGATCTGTATTCCAAGCTCGATCTGGACCGCAACGCCTACTCGGATATCCTCACGACAGCGGTCCTCTACATCAAACAGTACATACCTGGCCTGAACGTCGACATCTCAAGCTTCGCAGGACAAGCTTTTTCCTGGATCGCAAAAAATATCGGCGCGATTTTCTCGAGTACGGTACAGACTTTCTTCAATCTGTTCCTGGGCTTCATGGCTCTTTATTACTTCCTGATCGATGGGAACAAATTCATAGATAAGATTGTCGAGTATAGCCCTCTGGCCGACAGATACGATCGCCAAATCCTAGAGAAGCTGTCTCGTGCCGTGACTTCCGTGGTCAAAGGCACACTCTTCATCGCCGTGGCTCAAGGCGCACTGATGGGTTTCGGGTTCCTGATCTTCGGCGTACCACACGGGACTCTGTGGGGCACATGTGCAGCTATCGCGGCATTGATTCCCGGCGTCGGTACAGCAGTCGTGTTGATTCCGGCTTTGGCCTTCCTGGTGGCGACGCAGAGTTATTATGCGGCAGCCGGTTTATTCTTCTGGGGCGCGGGAATAGTCGGTCTGATCGACAACCTGCTACGGCCTTATCTGGTCGGATATGGAGCGAGCCTCCATCCGTTCTTCGTGCTGCTGTCGGTTTTGGGCGGCATCGCCTTCTTCGGTCCGTTGGGTTTCCTATATGGTCCGATCCTGGTCAGCCTGCTTTTCGCCCTGCTTGAGATTTATCGCTTCATCGTGCTAAAACAAAAGGAAGAACCATTAAGCTAAACTCGATACGGGCGGCATACGAAAAGAGTCAGCAGAACTAGGCAACAACTAAAACGGTGAAACCCTCGACCTGGATGGTCGAGGGTTTTCGATTGAGTCAGCTCACGGCGCGGAGGGCGGTGCCGCCGGTGAACCAGAGGTCTGTTGGGTGCGCCTTGATTTGCCAGGCGAGGGCGATGACGCCGAAAGCGTTTCGCGCGGCCAAGTAGGCGCCGTTCGTGCTGGAGAGCAGCCGCTCTGCGGTCGGGTCGCTTTCCGGGACCCAGCCGAGCTCGCGTTTGATACGATGGAGCGAGACGATCATCGCCTCATCATAGCGCGCGCTCCCCTCGTCCCGAAGCTTGTCGATTAAGCCTTCGAGGAGGTTGAGGTCGTCGTGCGTCAGCTCTCCGAAAGGCCTGACCGCGTCGGTCAGCAATCCTCTGACCGCCTCCTGGACGCCAGGATACACGGGGTCTTCTTCGTCCAAATGGCTCAAAGCGAGGTCGGTGACCACGCTTTCGGTCAGTGACAGCTGCAAGGTAGCGTTTCTCATGGTGCAGCCCTCCGTGGCAAAAGGTTCTGTGGCAGATATACACGAAATTCCCCTTTTTGTCAATCCTTTGTTATGATGAAGCACATGAAAAACACATGGAATGTAGATGCGGATGCGGATAGACAGCGGTTAGACATCTTTTTGGCCGGAAAACTTGGTGTTTCACGCAGCCAGGCGGCAAAGTCCATCAAGAACGGAGAGGTCACAGTCAACGACAAAAAGGCCAGTGTCCATAAGTTCTTGAACACCGGAGACAAAGTGGCGTTACTGGAGGGGCAGACGATCGACGCAGCGGGCGCGAAGCACGATACCCCTGTGCCGGAACAGCATGCCACGCCCTATCTCAAGATAATCGACGAAACGGACGATTTCATCGTTCTGGATAAACAATCCGGCGTGTTGGTCCACCCGGACGACAAACAAGAGATAGGGACGTTGGTGGATGCGCTCGTGGCGCACTATCCGAAAATCGCAAAAATCGGTGAAGATCCGGAACGCCCGGGCATCATGCACCGCTTGGACAAGGAAGTGAGCGGGCTGATGGTGGTCGCGAAGAAGCAGGATGCATTCGACCATCTGAAGAAACAGTTCGCCGAGCACTCCGTGGATAAAAAATATCTAGCGCTGGTCCAAGGCAGCGTCAGCCAGGATGAGGGCGACATCAAATTCCGTATCGCACGATCGAGCACCAAAGGGCGCATGGCGTCACGTCCGGCGAATGAGGAAGAGGGTAAGGCCGCGTGGACCCATTATCGCGTATTGCGCAGATTCAAGAACGCTTCGTTGCTCGAACTGTGGATCTTTTCCGGTCGCACACACCAGATACGCGCACATCTTTTGGCGCTGGGACATCCCGTCTTCGGCGATACGTTGTATACTTTGCGCGGCGCAAAATCGATAACGCAGAAAGCGAGAAAAACTCCGCGACTGATGCTCCAATGCGTCCATCTGGCTTTCAAGGATCCGACGACCGGCGAGCTGCGGACTTACGAAATACCGCCGGTCAGCGAATTCGATGCCGTCATAGCTAAACTAAAACCGCCTTCCGCCTGACCCTAAACACTAACTACTGAATGCCTATTCCCCAGATATGATCATCTCAATCTCCGGCGTCCCTGGTTCCGGCAAAAGCAGCGTAGCGCAGATCTTAGCCGAGAAGCTCGGCATGAAGCACTATTCGATAGGTGCCTTGCGCGGCAAAATGGCGATGGAAAAAGGCATGACCATCGACGAGCTGAACAGGCTCGGGGAAAAAGACCACACGACCGACACCAGCGTGGACGATTATCAGAGGGAACTGGGGAAGAAAGAAGACAATTTCTTGGTCGAAGGTCGGATGTCATGGTATTGCATCCCCCACTCGTTCAAAGTCTTCTTGGGCTGCGAAGCGGACGAAGCCGCAAAACGCGTTGCTGCATCGCGACTCAAGCACGAACGGCCGGACGAGGACATGACTTCGGAACCGACCGCCATCAAAGCCGAGATAGCGGCGCGCATGGCTTCAGACACCAAACGCTACACCACGATCTACGGCGTAGATTATCTGGATCCCAAGAATTACGACCTGGTGATCGACACGACAAAGCTAAATAGCGCTCAAGAGACGGCTGAAAAGATTTTGACGTCGTTACCAAAAACGTAGTCCGAAGAAATCGACGTGTCCGATGGTCGAGACAGTCTGGTCGGCGTAGCCTTGACGTTTCGTGAAAAATCAATTAATCTAGCGCACATCACATAAACATATGGCCGAAGCAACAAAATACGAAATCCTGGAGCCGATCGCCGTGAAAACCGGCATGCAAATCCGGGTACACCAGAAAGTCAAAGAAATGAGCACCAAAGGCGAGGTGAAGGAGCGTATCCAGGTCTTCGAGGGTCTGGTGTTGAAGGTCGGCGGAGCCGGCAACAAGCGCACCATGACCGTCCGCAAGGTGTCGGAAGGCGTGGGCGTGGAACGCATCTATCCTATTTTTTCGCCCATCATCGCAAAGCTGGAGTTAGTCAGGGAATATAAGACACGCCGTAAGGACATCAGCTTCGTGCGAGACACAAAACGCAAGCTCAAGGAAATCAAGAAAGTAGAAACAAAAAAAGAGGCCTAGGCCTCTTTTTTGTTTCAACCCCCCCCCTTAGCCAAGGAGGGGCACTGAAGCAAAACTCCCCTCCTCGATTGAGGAGGGGTTGGGGGTGGGTAGCTATTTTATTCCAATCCCTTGTCGATGTTGATGTCGGCGGATTGCGATCGGATGATATCGAGCGGCGCGTCGAGCGCGCTTTCTATCGGCTCACCGAAACGGTAATTCACGTAGAACGATTCGGAGATATCATCGACTTGATGGATCCAATCAGAACCGAACAGACCGCTGGCCACAGCTTCTGTCTTGACCCAGCGCAACTGTCCGTTTTTAGTCGGCAGATATGTCTTGGTATCGGTCTGGAATTTAACTAAACGCGAACCCGGCTTGTAGGTCACGTTGGAGCCGATTGGGATGAGCGACATCTGGTCGATAGGTATCGTCTTAACGGCGTTGAAATCCTTGTACCAGGTAAAATAGACTTTTTCGTTGGGGAAGACGTAGCGTTTTCCGTCAGCGCCGTAATAATATACGGCAGTGTCATTCAACGTGCTCATATCTCCATCATCCGGGATTTTGATGAGGTCGCCGACTTTGATATCCCAACTCAAACCGCCCGAATATTCGATGGATACATTTCGCTGGATCAGGACACCGTCGGCTGTCGCGGAATAGACGGAGCTGCCGTTCTTGAGCGATGAAACGAGGAAATATGCCTTGCCTAAAGAATCGGTGACATCGCTTTCGATGCGGATCTCGTCGACTTTGCCACGAGACGACGTCAGGACTACCTTGGCACCACTTAATGCGGCAAGGTTGATGTCTTTTACCGTGACGGTGACCGTGGAGTTCTCGATGCCATCGGCTTTAAGCGCACTTTTCTCGGATGACACGCGGCTATTCAGGGCGTCGACGGAAGCGGCTGAAACGGCGAGCGGTAGTAAGATGAACAGCGCCGCGGAAACAAAAAAAATCTTCTTCATATCTGTGCCATGATAGCAGACGTGCCGTCTTACGCCCACGCATCCTCATACCCCTTCGGCCAAGGCAACATCATCCCTACCACGCCAGACGTGACCCAGCCTTCCTTATGGCTACACCACCCCTGCCCCTCCTTAACCAAGGAGGGGGGTTCAGGAAACAAACTCCCCTCCTCAGATGAGGAGGGGTTGGGGGTGGTTGATCGATGGCAGGATTACAACACCTCTTTCAGATATTTTGCCGTGGGTGATTTTTTGCATTTCGCGACATCTTCCGGCGTCCCTTCGACCAGCACTTCTCCGCCGCGCAATCCTCCCTCGGGCCCCATATCGACGACCCAGTCGGCGCATTTGATGACGTCCAGGTTATGTTCGATGACCAACACGGTGTTCCCCTTGTCGACCAAAGCCTGGAGTACGATGAGCAGGCGCTTGATGTCATCGAAATGCAAACCGGTCGTCGGCTCATCCAGGATGTAGAGCGTCTTGCCCGTGGCGCGACGCGAAAGCTCGGTAGAAAGTTTGACGCGTTGCGCTTCACCGCCGGAGAGCGTGGTGGCGGGCTGGCCCAGCCGGACATAGCCCAAGCCGACTTCATGCAGGACAGACAGTTTTTCGTAGATCAGCGGTTGGTCCACGAAGAAACGGCGCGCCTCCTCGACGGTCATATCCAAAATGTCAGCGATAGTCTTGCCGCGATAGTGTATCTCCAAAGCCTCTTTGTTGTAGCGTTTTCCGTGGCATTCGCTGCATTCCACATAGACATCCGGCAGGAATTGCATCTGTATCTGCACATATCCTTCGCCGCCGCAGGTCTCGCAGCGTCCTCCGCCTTTCACGTTGAAGGAGAACTTGCCGGCGTCATAGCCGCGCATCTTGGCCTCCGGGATCTCGGTGAACAGATCACGGATGACCGTGAAGACGCCCGTGTAGGTCGCCGGGTTGGAGCGCGGCGTGCGACCGATCGGCGACTGGTCCACGGACACGACCTTGTCCAAGTTATCGATGCCTTCTATCTTCTTGTGTGCGCCCGGCATGTCTTTGGCGTTATAGAAATGAGCCGACAAAGCGCGACCCAGGATATCGAGAACCAAAGTCGATTTTCCGGATCCGGACACGCCGGTCACACAGACGAATTTGCCGAGCGGGAATTTGCAGTCGACATCCTTAAGATTGAATTCCGACGCGCCGCGTACAGTCACGGATTTGCCGTTACCTTTGCGGCGGATTTTCGGTTTATCGATCTTTTTCTTGCCCAGGATGTAAGCTCCGGTCAAAGATTCCTTGTTGCGTTTGATCTCCGCCATCGTACCTTGAGCTACGATCTCGCCGCCGTATTCGCCGGCTCCAGGGCCGACGTCAACGACATAATCAGCCGCCTCCATCACGGCCTGATCGTGTTCGACCACGATAACGGTGTTGCCCAAGTCGCGCAGACGCTTCATGGTCAAGATAAGCTTGTCGTTGTCGCGCGGATGCAAGCCGATCGAAGGTTCATCCAGGATATAGATGACCCCGGAAAGTTCCGAGCCTAGCTGCACAGCCAAACGCACGCGTTGCGATTCGCCGCCGGACAAAGACATGGCGCTGCGGTCGAGCGTCAGGTAACCAAGCCCGACGTCGATCAGATTGCGTATGCGGCGCTTCACCTCCTGGGAAATCTGGTCGACGATCAAGCGCTCGCGTTCGGTAAAGCCCTGCGGATCGGCTTTTTTGTCGTTCTTGAGGCGCACGATCTTGGAAGCTCTGGCTTTGACCGGTCCGCGGCCCAGGGATTCGAAGAAAGCCAGACACTCATCGATAGGCAGGCTGACCAGATCGGCGATGCCTTTGCCCGCCACGGTCACGAGCAAGGCGTCGCGGCGCAGACGCTTGCCTCCGCAGTCAGGGCACACCAGGACGCGCATGTATGACTCGATCTCTTTCTGGACGTATTCGGAATCGGTCTGACGGTATTTATCCTCTAGCGTCGAAAGGATGCCGGCGAAAGTCTGTTTCTTCCCCTCGACTTCGTAAACTGTGTCCCCAGTCCCCTCCAATAACACCTTCAGAGCATCTTTCGAGAGCTTGCCGACTTCGACATGCGCGGAAAATCCGTTCGCATCCGCGACCTCCTCCAACAACTTCATGAATGACGTCTGGTTGCCGGCGATGCGTGTCAGGGGCTTGATCGCGCCCTGCGCAATGGTCAAACGCTTATTCGGTATGACCAGATCAGCATCCAAAACCAACTTGTTGCCCAAACCGGTGCAGCCAGGGCAGGCGCCGTGGGGCGAGTTGAACGAAAATAGACGCGGTTCAAGCACTGGGAGAGAAACGTTGCACGTGGGGCAGAATAAGGACTGCGAAAAAGTCGTCTCTTCGCCAGTCGTTTCGTCCAGGACGGTGATCAGGCCATTGCCCAGATCCAATGCCTGCTTGAGGATCTCAAGCAATGATTCGAGGACCAAGCTCGACTTCTGTTCGATCCGCGAAACGACCACATCTACGCTATGCGGCCTGGTCTTGTCGGGGCGGGTACGCAGCAGTTCGTCGATGTCGACCAGCGTGCCGTCGTACCTGACCTGCGAATAACCGGCGCGCTCCGCACCCTGCAGGATGATCTTATGCTCCCCTTTCTGCTCGCGGACCATGGGTGCCAAAAGCACGAGCGTGGATTTTTGCACCAGAGCCAAAATCTTCTCACCGATTTCTCGCGGGCTCAATTCGCTGACGGCTTTGCCGCACTGGGGGCAGTGCGCACGTCCGGCGCGCGAGAACAAAAGACGAAAGAAGTCGTATACCTCGGTCACGGTGCCGACAGTGGAACGCGGGTTATGCGAAGACGACTTCTGATCGATGGCGACCGTCGGCGACAGACCGAGTATCTCATCGACGTCAGGCTTATCCTGCAGTTCGAGGAACTGCCGCGCATAGGACGACAGGCTCTCGATGTAGCGGCGTTGTCCTTCGGCATGGATGGTATCGAAGGCGATGCTGGATTTTCCCGATCCCGAAAGACCGGTGATGACGATGAATTTATTCTTAGGCAGGTCCAAAGAAACGTTCTTGAGGTTATGGACACGCGCGCCCTTGATGGAGATGGTGTTATGTACGCTCATGGGTGTGATAAATGGATGCCGCTGAGACTACCACTTTTTTTCCCACCTGGCAAGCCTGCAACCCGAAGAAAAAAAATCACCCGCTTTACAAATCGATCGTCAGACGAAAAAAGCGCCCTGTTGCATCGTCCCAGAGCGCTTTCAGGCGCAATCCGCGGTGTAAAACCTAGGTTTAATTCTCCTGCACAAGTTGGGAAGCGGCCAGGAATACGGCTTCCAGATGATCCGCATCCATCGCGCCATCGACCCTGCGTCCGTTGAAAAAGAAAGTGGGCGTCCCCCGACCGCCGGCTTGGATCACGTGGGAATACGACTTATCGATTTCAGGCAACGTGCGCTTGGCCTCGACGCACTGGTTGAATTCCTGCATGTCCAGACCCGCACGACGCGCCATAAGCGAGTAGGCTTCGGGAGACCGCGCAGAGAGGTTCTCGTACAGCATGTCGTGAAAGACCCAATATTTCTCGCGGCTTTGGGCGAAGGCGCATCTTGCCGCAACCGCCGCGTCCTTAGCCGTAGTGTGCAATTCCACGATGGGGAAATCGCGCAAGATGAGATATGCGTCGTCCGGATGCTTGCGCATGAATTCACGCACGGCCGGAGCGGTGCGCTGACAGAACGAGCAGTCGTAATCGACGAACTCCACGATCCTGACCTTGGCTTTAGGATTGCCCAGCGTCGGGTTGTCCCCAGACTCGACCAGGGCGATCAGTTCGGACGAGGGCTTCATCTTGGAGAAGATGTCCTGCGCATCCGAATAATATGTCATCTGCTGAAGGCTCAATCCGCGCGGCAACTTACCGCTTTTTATGAGGGACATGTACTTGGCTACGTTATAGCCCACATAACCGAGAGCCGAAACCAAGACAAGCCCCAAAATCAGGCCGATGAGGGGCAGAGGTCGACGATACCAGGGACGATTTCCATCCATATGTTTACCGTATATTAACACACCGTACAGCGTGCCCACAGGCCTTTGGAAATGACCCGCGGGATTGACTAAGTCAGCACAACAAGCTAACCTCCAAGCACTTAAATATGCGTGATATCCTGCTGTCCGTAATACAAATAGTCATATCGATACTCCTGATAGCGGCAATCCTGCTGCAGCAGCGCGGTACCGGCCTGGGCGCGGCCTTCGGCGGAGCTAGCGATGTTTTCCGCACCAAACGAGGAATCGAGAAATCTTTGTTCTACGCCACCATCGTGCTGTCGGTGCTGTTCTTCGTGACGGCCGTCCTTAACATCGTCCTCTAATCCAGCATGAAACCTTCGGGTCTCATCAACCGTATCAAAAGCCGGTCTGGTCGGGCGTTAGGTTGGTTTACGCGTTGGAACAAGACCGAAGAGAAGAGTCCGGAGATGGGGGCAGACCATGCGCTCGTAGTCAGCGTCACGGCACCGGAGAAGATCCCGCGCTATCGACAATTGCGTTATGCGCTGCGCGTGATTCCGCACAACGAAAAACGCGTGCTCCTGTGGGCCACCGCACTGCTGATCCTTTCATTGGGGACAGGCGGTGTTTTTTGGTTGCGTTCGCATCTGGGGCAGCGGCCGGCAATCGGAGGTACATACACCGAAGCCGTGATCGGTCAGCCGAAATACATCAATCCTTTCGATGCTTTAGCCAACGACGCAGACAAGGACCTGACGAAATTGATCTTTTCCGGCCTATACAAGATGGATGGCTTGACCACGGTCCCTGACATCGCAGAATCACACGAACTGTCGGAGGACGGAAAGACACTGACCGTGAAATTGCGCCAGGGTGTCCGTTTCCATGACGGCGCCGAACTTATAGCGAGCGACGTCCAATATACTTACGAGGCGGTGCAGGATGCGGCGCGGATCAGTCCGTTGCAGCCGCTCTATCGCAACCTTAAGATATCCATCGCGGACGACTATACCGTAGTTTTCGAGATGGATAAGCCGGACGCGCTGATCCTGAATAAGCTGACCCTGGGGATAGTACCTGCGCACCTCTGGCAAGAGATGCCGGCGAGCGCCGCCCATATATCCGACCTGAACCTGAAGCCGATCGGATCCGGACCATATAAAGTCAAATCATTCAGACGCGACAGCATCGGCAACATCTATTCGTATTCCCTGGAAGCCTTCGACGAGTACTACGGCGAGAAACCACATATCCAGACGCTGGTCATGCAATACTATCCTGACCAAATCCAGGCTTTGGACGCCCTGCGCTCCGGATTGGTCGAAGGCATGCCGTTCGTCAACGCCACGGACGCGGCGAAAAACAAGAGTTCGGGGAGGCTCCTTGATGTCAGACTTGAGCTTCCGCAGGAAACGGTGGCCTTCTTCAACCTGAAGGATTCCATCCTCTCATCCAAGGAGGTACGCACCGCTTTAGGCCTTGCGGTGAACAAGCAGGATATCGTCGATGCTTTGAATGGATCCGCGGCGCAAGTGGAAACGCCCTTCCCGTTCATGGGAATGTCGACAGGCACTCCTCTGACGCAAGATCTAGAAAAAGCCAGGACGCTGCTCACACAGTCCGGCTGGGCGTTGAAGGAAGGAGAGAATGTACGGGCGAAAGCGGACAAGAATAACACCGCCAGCAGCACCCAGTTCGAGCTGAATATCCTGACACCCGACAATCCGGATCTGCTCAAACTCGCTGAAACCTTGAAACGCCAATGGTCGCTGATCGGCGCCAAGGTGAGCATCGAGGCGGTACCGATCGACGAAGTCATGCGCCGTGCGACGCGCGAACGTAGTGCACAGGTCGTCTTGCTGAATCTTTTCCTCGGCGCAGATCAGGACATGTTTCCGTTCTGGTGGAGCGGCGAAATCTCTACCCGCGGCTTGAACATCTCGGCGTTGAGCGATAAGGGCGTGGATACGGCGTTGGAGAATGTCAGACAGGCAAGCACGACCGCTGCGCTGACCGAAAACCGCGATAAGTTGTCGCAGGCGATCCAGAACGCCTTGCCTGCGCTATTCCTGACGCGCCCGATTCAGCACTATCTCATCTCGAACAAGATAAAAGGCGTATCAGAGGGATATGTCATCGCCGATCCATCGGATCGATTCAACAGAATCTCGGATTGGTACATCAAGACAGGCTGGGGCTGGAAATAACCTATAGGATGCGAATCCCGCAGCGCCAGACCGTGCAGCGGGTTTTTGTTTTATTCACGAAGCCGGGCTACTATTTGGCCATATGAAAAATCGACACGTGCTGGCCCTATTAGCCCTTGGCACAACGGCGCTGGTCGCAGTCGGTCTATTCATGCTCTGGAAGTTCAGCGGAATCATCTCGGAAGGACAGACGACGATCGTATCGACCCCTCCCCCTGCCACTGGGCCAGTCGGCGAACAGCTACAAACAGCAGGCACAGAGCCCGACGAACCGACAGAGGCGGCCACCAACACGCAACAAGCCTTGAAAGTCGGCCCGGCGAACGCAGTAGCGGAGCTGATAAAGAAAAAATCCATAAAAGAAAATACGCGCTTCTACGATCTTGAAGCCAACTATCCGCAACTTTCCGGATATGCGGACACGGCGGCCCAACAACTCTTCAACGATAAGATGTCCTACGACGCTACGACCAGCGTAACGGCGTTCATCGAGTACTTTTCCGACCCCGATGCTGATTTCAGCCAAGCACCGGGACGCGGGTTCTTGGAAGAGACCTACAGCATCGAACCGTTCGGACAGCTGCTCAACATCTTGATCGAAGGCGGCGAGTATACCGGCGGAGCCCATCCTTTCACGGTCTACAGATCGTATGTCTTTGATGTCGAAAGGAATATTTTTCTCGAACTGGAGGATTTGTTCAAACCACACACCGAATACTTGAAAATCATTTCTGAATATTCCATTGCCGAGCTGAACAAGCGAGATGTTTCGGACACCAGTTGGATAAGCAATGGCGCTGGGATGGACGTCAAGAATTTCCAGTTCTTCCGACTCACGCGTGAAGGCCTGAACATATTGTTCCCGCCATACCAGGTCGCGTCTTATGCGGAAGGTCCGCAGGAAGTCGTGATACCTTTTACCTTGATCGAAGATATCTTAGCGGATGAGTACGCTGAATAGTCACTGAACGCAGCCGATCAAAAATGCGATGAAGAAAAGCGTCTCTTGATTCGCCTCAAATCCCCGGCAATCGTCCAAAAGTGCTTAAGACGTACGCGACTTTCAGTACCATGGCGCCATACGACGGGAATCTCTTTGACACGCAGATTGGACAATCGAGCGCGGTGCAATAATTCGACATCAAAAGCCCAACCATCAGTCTCCAGGCACGTGACAAGCGGAATCGCGTTGCGTCTGAACGCTTTGAACCCGCACTGCGTGTCATGGTATGGCAAACCGAAATACAGTCTGACGCAGAGATTGAACAGGCGGCCAAGCCAGGTGCGATAGAGAGGTTGGCGTTCGGCGATTTTCGCTCCAGCGACGCGTCGCGATGCGATGAGGACATCATAATCAGAAAGATAAGGCAGGAATTTTTCGAATTCTGACGGATGAGTCGCAAGGTCGCTATCGAGAAACAGAATCCATTCTCCTCGCGCGGCTGCGGCGCCGGTCTTGATGGCTGCGCCTTTGCCTTTGTTGCGGTCGTGCGAAATCAATCGTAGGGGCGCAACACGCTGTGCCACAACGATACTTTCGACGACATCTGCCGTCTTATCCGTCGAACCGTCATCCACGATGATGATCTCAAAGGTTTTTCCGAACAGCGAAAAGACGCGCGATGTTTCTTCTATGGCATTCGCGATACGTTTTTCCTCGTCCAAAGCCGGGATGATGACGGTGAATCCGACCATGCGGAGATATTAGCACCTTTCATAAAAAGCAGAAGCCCCGGACCAGGAAGGTTCGGGGTTAAGCGGGCGTCAGCCCATGACCTTGCGGTCGGTCTCGATGGCGACGACCATCTGGTTCTGGAGCTTGACGCGTTGTTCGAGAGCAGTGAGGCGCTCGAGCTCTTCGCGACGCTTCTTGGCGAGGTCCTCGACGGCATGACCGAGCATGAACCACAGATCGCCATAGCTCATCTTCGTCAGCTCGACGATGTGCGCTGGAGCCGCTACCTCGAGCTTCGCCATATCGACACGCTCTACGCCTTCAGAGCTTGCGTGTATCTGGACGCTCGCCAAGATCCACGAGTAATTCGCCAGGAAACCGATGATGTAGAAGGACCAATCATCACTCGTACTGCGCGGTGGCTTGCGTTCGAAGATGCCGCGGACATTCAGGTGCTCGCGATTCGGGAAAGCCTTGGTGTCCACGGGAATGAATCCGCGGCCCTCGGCTCGTCTGTCGATGCAAGGAAAAGTCGAAAGCTTCACGGATGAGATCTGCGGTATCCAGGATCCAACGTCGAGTCGTCTCTCTTCGATGAGAGCAAGCCACTCGCGTTCGGTCAGGCGCTCGGTGCGCAGGACGGTCTCGAGGAATCGTTCTTCGGCCATGATTCGCCTCCTAGCCGATTCAGGCTTCGCCTTCTTCCATGTTGCGCAGATGCTGGATGAGATCGGACTCGGCACAGACGCGGCCGTGCAAGGCCCTGATCTTCGCGACGCGTTCCCGCTGCTGCTTGAGCGCCAGCCTGACGACCTCGGTCTGGAGCTTGAACAGGGAGAGGTACGTGTACGCGTAGCGCTTGACGATGTCGCTGGGCGAAGACACAGGGAGCGAACGGCTGCGGCCGATCGCATACCCGCCGGCATCAGCGATCCCGAGCTCGAAAGCGCACCACCTGCCATCCGCATCCAGACCGACGGCGCACAGACAGTAATCGTTCAACCCCTTCTCACGCAGCCTGGCGGCGCGGAAGAAGCCGCGCTGTCCCGGGATTTCGGCGAGATGCGCGTTCAGATTGATGCCGTGCGCTTCACAGCAGTCCCGGAGCGTTTCGCGGTTGCGCGTGACGAGCATGGGCGTATCCCAGATGACAGGCAGGTCAACCTCCTCGTACACCCAACTGATCATGTTCTGGCGGACGGAAAGGATTTTGCGCCAATCGGCATCGGAGAGCTGGCGGTCCTTGAGAAGCACGGTGAAAACGGCGTTTCGGTGCATGTCATCCACTCCTGTAAAGGGCTGCGAACGGGGTTGTCTTAAAGGAAAACAAGTGAGGTGTCAAGAAAACGACAGCAAAAAACCAGCCGTTAAGCTGATTTTTGCATGGTGGGCGAGGAGAGACTCGAACTCTCATGACCTTGCGATCGCTGGCTCCTGAAGCCAGTGCGTCTACCAGTTCCGCCACTCGCCCTTAATTTGTGCTGGAATATTGCCTTGGATTCCCCTGACGGTCAAGGTGTTGATGACAACTGCCCTGATTACCTATATCCTAAATGCTGAATACTAAATGTTAATTATTGATCTTATGAGAATCCCTGTCTTATACGGTTCGATGCGAGAAGGACGAAAAAGCGAAGCTGTGGCGAAATTCGTACACGCCGAACTGTTGAAACGCGGCATCGAGAGCGAATATGTGACGTCAGAGCCATATCGGGACAGGGAACCGCTGGAACGCAAACACCCCGAACCGTGGAAGTCGATCATGGAGAGTGCGGACGGGTTGATTGTCGTGGCGCCGGAATACAACCACGGATATCCGGGGCAACTCAAAGAGATGATAGACGCCCTCACGATCGAATATAACTACAAACCAGTCGGATTCGTAGGAGCCGGCGGCTATTCCGGCGGTTCCAGGGCGGTCGAACAGCTGCGGCAAGTGATGATCGAGTTGAGGATGGTACCGATTCGTGAAGCCCTGTATTTCCCCATGGTCTGGGAATTATTGAACGATAAAGGCGAGCTGAAAAACCCGGAACTTTTTCTCCCACGTCTCGAAACGTTCTTAAAAGAGCTGTTCTGGTATGCAGAGGCGCTGAAAGAAGGCAGGGAAAAGCATCCCTGGAGCAAATGATTCGACAAAAAAGAGGGCGGGTTTCATGATCCGCCCTTTGGTATTACACATCCGTTCTTTGACAGAACTTCGGTAATAGGCTATACTAGTTTCATAAATTCAAGTCCGTCGCCGATTGGGCGTAAATCTACGCAAATTCCGACGCATCTGAATTAGTCCAAAAGACGCAGATAACTCACTAAACAATTAATTTTTGTTTTCGGAAATCCATTACTTGGATATTCCAATGCATGAAAACAAGTCGGTGCCTTAGGTGGCGCGAGTTTTTACATGCTGACAATTAAATATGGAGCCCATCAAACGATCCGCTAGCCCATCGGGCACGAGCGGAAACCAAGGCAGTCACTTCCCGCGCGGCAACAACCGACGTTACGGCAGGGACGCCAAACCATTCAGGCCGCAAAATGCTGCCTTCAGAAAACGCGACAATCGACCGGGACAACGCCCAATCGACGTGCTTAAACCGACATCAGAGGCTGCGACCGAAGTCAACTCCCTGATCGCCAAGGCAATCGCGCGCAACGGCAAAAGGCCGGAGCCTTCACTCAAGGAGGGCTTCAAGCGCGAAGAGAAAGCCGGCAAACAGCACGGTCGCCGTCCTGGCGGCAGGATGTCCAGCAACGTACGTCCACCCCGCCTGAATACGTACAAATTCAAACCCTACCTAAAGACCGGATCAGACACCGACAATTTGAAGTCGCGTCCGGAGGAGAGGCTGAAGATAATCGTACTCGGTGGGAATGAAGAGGTTGGCCGCAATATGACCATGCTCGAATACGGCAAAGACATCATCATTTTGGACATGGGCTTCATGTTCCCGGAGGACGACATGCCGGGAGTCGATTACATCATCCCTAACATCTCGTATCTTAAAGGCAAAGAGAAGAATATCCGCGGCGTGATAATCACGCACGGACATTTGGATCATATCGGAAGCATCCCCTACCTCATCCCGAGATTAGGTAACCCTCCTATCTTCACCTCCGACCTGACGGGTGCGATCATCAAGAAACGCCAAGACGATTTCCGCGGTACACCGCCACTGAACGTCCACACCGTGGGCTACAATGACGTACTGCAGTTAGGCGTCTTCAAACTGGAGTTCTTCGGAGTCGCGCACTCGATCCCCTCGTCCATGGGCATAATCGTGAATACGCCTAGCGGAATCGTGGTGCATACCGGCGACTTCAAACTCGATCCGGCACCAGGCGCGCAATCCCTACAAGAAACCACTAAAATCATGAAACTGGGTGAACGTGGGGTATTGGCGCTCATGATCGACTCGACCAATGCTTGGCAACCGGGTCGTCAGTTGCCGGAATACGAGATCCAGCACAACATCGACGAGATCATCGCCAATGCACAGGGTAAGGTGATCATCGGGACGTTCAGTTCCATGATCGCACGTATCCAGCAGATCATCCTCGCCTGCGAACGACAAGGCCGCAAAGTCGCGGTGGAAGGCTTCTCCATGAAATCAAACATCATGATCGCGCAAGAATTGGGCTATGTTAAAGTCCAAAAAGGCACGCTCATCGAAACCAAGGAGATCCACAAATATCCGCCGAACAAAGTGGCCGTCGTATGCACCGGAGCCCAGGGCGAGGATCGTGCCGCGCTCATGCGCATCGCGACCCGTGAGCATCCGATAGTCGAGATAGAACCAGGCGATACCGTCGTCTTCTCAAGTTCAGTCATCCCGGGCAATGAACGCTCGGTCCAGCGCGTCAAAGACACGCTTTACCGCGAAGGCGCGAACGTCATCCATTATCAGATGATGGACGTGCACGCGGGTGGACATGCCAAACAAGAAGACGTCGTGCAGATGCACAAGATGATCAAACCGAAATACCTCATACCGATCGAAGGCCATTATTCCTTCTTAGTTGAACACGCCAAAGGAGCGGTCAATGCGGGTTTCGACCAGAACAACATCATGATCGCCGATAACGGACAGATCATGGAATTCGACAAGCAAGGCAACGGACAATTGACCAACCGGAAAGTACCGACGGATTACGTCTTCGTGGACGGCTTAGGCGTAGGCGATACCAACCATATCGTACTTAGAGATCGCCAAGAGCTCGCCGGCGACGGAGTCGTAGTGGTACTGGCCGTGGTCAGCGCAAAGACCGGAAGGTTGATGCAGATGCCGGATCTGATTTCGCGCGGGTTCGTGTACATGAAAGAACAAGGAGAGCTGATGCGACAAGCCAGCAAGAAGGTATCCGAGATCCTAGCGGACAAGGACCCACGCAGCGGCGCTAACGGCACGTTCCTGAAAGATAAAGTACGCGATGATCTGGGCATGTTCCTGTTCAAGAAGACGGAACGCAGGCCCATGATCCTACCGATAATCGTTGAAGTGTAAAAACGAATAAAGTCACAGCGATAAGCACCCGTTCTCGAGATATAGATTGATTCAGCTCGCTAAGAAAGTGCAGAAGCCGTGAAGAAGAGACAGACCGCAAGGCCTGTCTTTTGGTTTTCCCGAAGGTTGACAACGCTATCAACCGCGGCTAAGTTTGGCCAAGATCTTTTCGAGAGGAGTCTAATCATGCGGAAAGACCACGACGACAGCGGTCTTGAGGCGCTCCGGGCGCATGCAGCTAGGTTCCATGAGGGCGATAAGCAGTGCCTTGGACGCCTGTTCGCTCTTCAGGAGGAACTCACAGGCAAGACCGGACAATGTGTCCTGCTCGTGGACCACACGATGACGGGGCCGTCGCGACGACCCAGGCGAAGGGGGCCGCTCACGAACGAATGCGTCACTTTCGACCGTGTGGAAGAAAGGAAGGAAACAAGGCTCTCCATCGGCGTGCTGACGTCCGAGGTGCTGCGTCTGGGGACGACCATATCCACCGGCCTGCACACGGACAGAATCGCCGTCGGTCAACCACCGAAGGGAAAAATCGCCGTACTGGATTCCCCTCTCACCTTCGACAGAGACCAGTACCAGATCCTTTTCGGGTCAGGCAACGGCAGGAGAGAATTCGATTCCTTCGGCCGTCGCGAGATTCGTCTTGTCGAGGTCGTAGCAGGCAATACAGAAATCCTGAAATGGTTCGACGGGACGTTCTCCGACATCATCCCCTTCCATCAGCGACACGACTGGCTCACCCACCTCTTCGGGCTCATGCACGCTATCGGGTGCGAAAAGAACGCCGGCCCAGAGCTCGCGCATCGGCAGGACAGCCAATGGAAGATGGTCCTCGCCTCGTTGTCAGGGTTCGACGACACCCTAAAGGAAGCCGACACGCCGAATCAGAAAATCAGAGATGTGATGAAGAAGCTGATGCGCGAGCAGTTACGCGAGGCGTTCCTGCTCGGCCATGCCGAAGACCCGGTCGTCCTGGATATCCTGCGACGCTATCCCGATCTCGTCTGACCAACCTCGAACCCCTCTGCGTACGCACCGCGGAGGGGTTCTGTCGTATTTGTCATGATTCGGCTTATGAGGCACTCTATCTAGACAAATATGCCAGCAGAACTACTATTTTCAGGCGTAAAGCCGACATCCACGCCACATATCGGCAATTTTATCGGTGCCCTTAAGCAGTGGGTGGAATTGCAGCATCGCTTCCGCTCGATTTTCTGCATCGTAGATCTCCACGCCATCACTGTGCCGCAAGACCCGAAGCAGATGTTGGAAAGAACGCTGGAGATTGCGGCGACCTATCTGGCGATCGGACTCGATCCGAGACGGACCACCATTTTCGTGCAGAGCGAGGTACATGAGCATGCCGAACTGGGGTGGATCCTGGGGACGCTCGTCAAGATGAGTGAGCTCGAACGCATGACACAGTACAAAGATAAGGCAAAGGCCAAAGGCGAGAACGTGGGTGCAGGATTATTCAACTACCCTTCGCTCATGGCAGCCGATATCTTGCTGTACGATACGACAGCCGTGCCGGTCGGCGAGGATCAGATGCAGCACGTCGAACTGACGCGGACCATCGCACGACGTTTCAATACGACATTCGGCGAGACGTTCGTGGTGCCGCAAGCTTTGGTGCAGAAGGTCGGCGCGCGCATCATGAGCCTGCAGGATCCGCTGAAGAAGATGAGCAAGAGCGACGAATCGGCTGCGGCGACCATCATGTTGAACGACGGACCGGACGTGATCCGCAAAAAAATCGCACGCGCGGTCACGGATTCCGGTGCGGATATCGCCTACGACGCCATCGAGCGTCCTGCCATCTCGAACCTACTCACCATCTTCCATCACGCGACAGGAAAGCCGATCAAGGAGATCGAAGCCGAATTCGCCGGCAAAGGATATGCCGAGTTCAAGAAAGCTTTAGGTGAAGCTGTAGTCGAAATGCTCGCCCCGATACAAAAGAAGCTGGACGAATACAAAAAAGATCCCGGCGAGCTCATGAGGGTCTTGGATGAAGGACGCGATAAAGCGCAAGAAATGGCTGCAGCCAAGATGAAGATCGTGAGGGAAAGAGTTGGGCTCGGGAGGCTGTGATATACTGTTTCCGCTAATCCATAATATCCATATTTATGAAGACACTCGCATGCAAAGATATGGGCATGTCGTGCGACTTCGTCGCCACGGCAGACACCCAAGAAGAAGTGCTGATGAAGCTCGCGGAGCACGGCAAAGAAGAGCACAACATGACGGATGCCGACATGACGCCGGAGCTCAAGGAGATGGCCATCTCCAGCATCAAAGAAGAGGAATAGAAGCCTCGATCGAAGCAAAAACACCCAGGTTCTCCGGGGTGTTTTTGAAAATCCTATTTCTTGGTATAGACCCAAGTGCCGACCCAGTCGGACGGTGGCGGTTCCTGCAGGAAGTGGTCGCATCTTTCCTTGAGGTTCTTAGTCGGGAAATCTTCGGGAGAAACGGAGAGGATGGCGTCGCATGAGGCTTTGGCCGCGGTGAAATCTCGGGCGAAATATTTTTCCAAGGCGTCTTCGAAGTCGTGCGCGAGTTTCTTTTGCCCGTCGGTCGCGTCATGTTCCTCGACCATGGCTTCGTAGATGACGACCGGTTCTTTCTTGCCTTTGACCGCGACTTTATCCAGCCTGCGGCACAAGATGTGCTCCCCCAATTCCTGTCGCGTCGCCTCGGTCGTGATGACACCGACTTTGTACTGGCGCGTCAAAGCTTCGAGACGTGAACCTAGGTTCACGTTGTCGCCGATGACGGTGTAATCGAAACGCATGTCACCTCCCACGTTGCCGACCACCATGTCGCCCGTATTGATGCCGACGCCGATGCGGATCTCGACGTCGCCGAAGTCTTTATCCTCGTTCATCTTGTCGAGTACTCGCTGCATCTTGAGCGCGGTGCGTACGGCCTGCTCTGCGTGATGGGGCTGTTCCAGTGGCGCGTTCCAGAAAGCCATAACCGCATCACCGATGTATTTGTCGAGCACGCCGCGCTCCTCAAAAACTATTTCCGTCATGCGGTTGAGATATTTGTTCAGCAGCTCGACCAGCTTTTCAGGGCTTAAACCTTCGGAGATGGAGGTAAAGCCGCAGATGTCCGAGAACAGGACCGACATACGTTTGCGCTCGCCGCCAAGTTTGAGCCTGGAAGGATCAGCTAAGATTGAATCGACGACCGCGCTCGAGACGTACTGCGAGAAAGCCTGCTTCAGGTGTTTTTTTTCGCGTTCGGCCGAGATCTTACGCTCTAACGTCACGGCGGCGTAGGACAGAAGCATGACGACAGTCGGCCACAGGATGCCGTAAATCCATCCGCGGTCGAACAAGATCAGACTCGCGACCAAGACGATTATCCAGAGCAGCACGGTCAAAGGAAGATTCCATTTGGCACGCAACTTCCAGACCAGGAAGCCGACGAGAAAACCGAGCAAAACCAACACGGCAGCTTGCGCAGAGGAAGGGAACTCGGAAATCCAGCGACGATTCAGGAGAGTGTCGAGGATGTTGGCGTGGACTTCGACGCCGGGCATGGGCAAGCCGAATGACGTCGGGACAAGCAGGTTGTCATGCAGGTCGTACGCCGTCGCACCGACGAAAACGATAGAGCCATTCAAGGGCGTCAGGTCGCGCGTGCCGCGCAGCACGTCCACGGCGGAAATGGTCTGTTGCCTATAAGCATTCCCCGGCGCCCCGGCAAAACTGACCATCATGCGGCCCAAGCTATCGACGCGCGCCTCTTTGGACAAAGACAGCTTGCCGATCACGTCTAAGATTTGAGTCTCGAAAGAAGGGACGATTTTGCCGTCAGGTCCGCGGACGACCAACGATGTGCGGCGAAATATGTTGTCGGTATCCGGAGGTGAATTCACATGTCCAGAGGCAGCAGCCGCGGCGCCGATCTGCGGGATTGCGGAAACCGCTTTTTCCGGTGCATAGGTGACCTGCCCGCGGCTTATCAGGAACTGCAGCTCGATGGGCAAGACCACGTTGCCGGCGGCTTTGACCGATTCGGCCAAGGCTTGGTCGTCTGTCTCATCGGAGGGTTCGGGGAAGTTCACATCATACGCGATGACGCGCGCGCCCGCTTCTTTCAGTCTGTCGATGAGCTCGGCATGCACGGAACGCGGCCAAGGCCAGCGGCCGATCTGGGTCAACGACGAATCATCGATACTGATGATGTAGATTTTCGGATCGACTTGATGCGGCAGATAGAGCAAGTCGGACAAACGGTTGTCCCAAGACGCGAAGATGCCCGAAAGGTAGGCTAAAGCGGCGACTAAACCCACGGCCCCGCCAACCAACAGAGCACGCCCTGATTTCATTTTGATCTTCATATTTTTCATCTGCCTGATATCTGGAAGTCGATATATGCTCCGACTTCAACCGTGCCCTCGCGGTATTTTCCGATGACGCGCAGCTGGCCGACCGCATCTTTGCCCGCGTAAAGGACATTGTTGACCACGTAGCCTAAAATATTATTCGAAGTAGTGAAGGACGTGCTAACAGTCACGTCTTTGGTCGAATTATCCGAGTAGACGGCTTGTGCGTGCAGCACCGCGCTCTCGCCTGGACCGAGAGTGCCAGTCGATTCAGCGGTCATCTTAAGCGACTTGAGGACGACGGGCGCAGCTTTGACGTCCAACCTTATCTCGGCTTTATAGATTTCATCTTCTTGCTTGAATTCAGCCCGCAGAGTGACAGGTCCGACCGCCGCGGTCTCGAATACCGGACCGTTGATCGTACCCGCTCCGGTAAGCGTGAAGATGGAGTTGGCGGTCACGTCCGCTGAAGTGCCGTCTGCCCTGGTCGCTTTCACGCTTAGCGTCACCTTGTCGCCGACGATGGGCGAACCGGGACGCGCCGACAGGATTATGTTCTCATACGACGTACTTGTGCTCTGCACGAACTCCGGAGTCGAAGTGGCGGTCAAGAAATCGGGAGTCGAGGTCGTGTTGCCGGACGACATCTCGGTGACAGGCGGGCTGATTGCCGTGGCAAGCTTGATCCGCAATGCGGCTTCGCGCGCTTTGATCACGCCCAGGCGTCCGCGCAACGAAGAGACTTTCGACGACTCGACCGTCTCCGGGAGGCGATCGATATCGCGCTCGGCATTGGCGATGCCTTGCCGTGCCGCATCCAAAGCATCCTTAGCTTCGTCCAGAGACATCTGACCGATAAGGACAGTCGCCTCGTCCAAACGCGCGTCCATGGCCCGCATCCTAGCGTAGATACCGCCAGCGTCGTCGTTGATAGCCAAGCCGATCTCCATGTCTTCGATCTTCTGTTTGAGGCGATAATAAGGAGAAGACGGTCCGACTTCACGCAACAGATCAGACATGCCGAAAAGCGCGCGGCGCAAAGGACGGCCAAAGGCGTCTGCATCCGGACCGCGCAAACGGGAATTGATGTCTTGCTCGAGCACGGTCAGGGTCGAAAAAGCCGCGCCTGATCGGTTGCGTTCTATTAGGCGTTTGATGCCATAAAGACGCCGTTCGACGTATGCCGCATAAAGTCGCGGTGCTTTTTCGGCGGCCATCTTGAGATGAAGATTTTCGGAAAGCCTGTTCAGACCATCCAGAGGACCGCCGGGCAAGGAGCCGCCCATGTCCTTCAGACGCTGCTCCTGCTGTTGCGCTGCGAATTTGGCGAAAGCATTATCCAGGTTGATGTTATTGCGATGCCAATCCGAAGCATCGACTTCATCAGCGGTGACTTTGATGCTCGACACTTTGCCTGCTGCGTCGAAATTCGCGTTGAAGCCTTCGCTTATGACTGTCGGTGTCATGACCGCGCCGACCTGATCGGGCGATGGGCCGACTTCGACGGCAGACTCCCAAACCACCAGCTCGCTACCGGAGGGAGTCCTAGCTATCTCAAAGGTAGTGCCGCGGACAGTGGCGGCGACTTGGTTGACGCTGACAGTATATGAATCGTCGAGTTCGGCCAGATGTAGGATGCGCGACCAGACGCGACCCAACTCGAGTCTTAGGTTGATCTTCGTCGGTCGGCTGCCGTCGGCTGCGCGTTCGATATCTTGGACGACCAGTTCTGATTGCGGCGCAAGACGCGCTTCTGCTTGCCCGAAAAAAACGATTGTCGCCAAGCCATTTCCGTCGGTTCGTACGCGGTCGCCGGACGACAACGTCTCATTTTCACGCACTCCGCTCCAATCATCGGAGCCTTGGCGCATGACTTCAACTCCGGGATTCTGGATTTTCAGGGTGATGATCCCGTCATCCTTGATGTTTATGTTGCCCCAAGACCAGAACCACCAGCCTAAGCCCGCAACCATCAGGAGGCACAAGAAGACGATCAAACCCCATTTACGCATAATTTCATTTAGAATAGCACGATAAAACCATTGACAAAAGCGGCTTTTGCTGCTATATTCCGCATGTTCGAGCTGGACAGATGATTACCCCGACGTCACGTCGGGGAGGAAAGTCCGAACACCGAGGCGACAGCAATGTCGTCGGAAAGCGAGAGCCGCTAACGGCGGCCGGGATATGGCGGAATAGACGATGTCATCGTATCAAGTCGCGTAAAAACGACGAGATGCGTCCAAAGCCTTTCCGTAAACCCAGGGAAAGTCCCGATGCAAATCGGGATCCCGAACGAGTCCGAGCTTGCTCGGATGAGCATCGGGATGCCACAGAGACTATACTATCCCCCACCGCTCTTCGGAGCTTTGGAGGAGAAAGGTGAAAAGTGAAACGAGGTGGTTCGACGCAAGTCGACTGCTACGCTTCTCCGCCGCTGGTGACAGCGGTGCGTGGTAAACCCTCTCTGGTGCAAGAGCAAGATCCGATCCGCGGCTTCGGCTGCGGTGAAGAACTGGTAGCTCGCTTGAGCCGTGCAGCAATGCACGTGCCAGATAGATGATCATCCGGTTGACGCAAGTCAGCCGACAAAATTCGGCTTATCGTCCAGCTCAAACATAAAATCCCGATGCAAATCGGGATTTTATGTTATCCGAACACTTTTTGTGCTTAGTTGTAGCAGATTATTGAAAATGAAAGAGGCACCCGGGGGACCAAGGTCCAAAGACCAAGATTCCCCAAGTGCCAAGCATTCAAGCGCCGTGAGCCTTGAACTCCCGAAGGGCGGGAACCGAGTAGTCGGAGCCGGAGCGGCCGCGGCCGTAGGCGTAGACGTTCACCCGGCGGGCGTCGCGATCGAAGCTGACGATCACGACGCCCCGCCACGACTCGTCGCCGCACTCGGGGGTGTTGACCTCGTAGCCAGCGGCAAAGAGCCCTGGATTCTTGTCGTAGTCGATGGCGCGGATCATGTCCGGGAAGAGCCACGCGAAGACAAGCAGCTCATCAGCCAGCGACTTGGGCCCACGCACCGCCGTGAGGCTATCGCGCTTGCGATGCGCGTCGAGGTCGGCGACGATCCACTCAATGACCGGCCTATGTGTGTGATTGCCGTTCAGGAGACGGAGGCGTTCCACAGGCTTGCCTTTGAACGGCACCGAACCAGAGTGGAGATGTTCCCAGCGCCAGTAGTTGCTCTCGCCGAAGACGTGCTGGATGCGGGTGTTGTGCGCCTCGAATGTCTTGGCCACACCTTCATCACCTTCGCCGAAGCGGATGCGGAAACTCCGGTAGGCATGTTTGCCCTTGGGCCATGCGGGCGCGGTCGAGGCGAGACGAGCGAAGTCTTCCTCGGGAATGCGCACCCAATGGGGATTGGAGGCACTTTCCTCTTCGTTCGCTCGGCGGAGAGCCGCAATCTGTTCCTCGACCGTCATCTCGTAGTGGTTCTTCTCGGCTTCCGCGAGCTTCGCGACACGATACTCGATCGCCGACTTGACCATCGCCTCGATCATCTTGGGATCATCGTTGAGGTCGCCGACCAGATCGGCAGGCAGCTTGCACGCGATTTTGCCGAGGACCGCCCACATCAGACCACCGCCAACTTTGAACAGGTTTTCCATGATGGATACCCCATTCCTTCCACTTGCCGTCCGGTACCCTCTTTCCGCGAACCATTCGCTTTGAGAGGTTTCCTTGGATTGAAGACAGCGGCTTGTCGGGTAGGGGCAATCCATGAATTTCATCTACGAGACCAACAAAACGCCATTTTCAAACCAATAATTTAAAAAGATCGATAGCAGAACATACCAGAAAACTGTGATTTTGTCAAGATTCGAGCTATAATCTTTTCATCTTATGCGTATCCGTCGCTTGGACCTGACTTTCACCGCTTTGCTTTTGCCGCTAGATGCTTTAGCCCTGTTCGCAGCCGCGATTTCTGCATATTCCTTACGCTTTTCCCGTTTCGTGACGGAAGTCAGACCGATACTGCAGGACGTGAATTTCAGCAACTACATTTCTGCAGCCTCGCTCTTCGTGCTCATTTGGATTGGTCTATTTGCCTTAGCCGGCTTGTACTCCCCTCATCCGCGCAAAGCGTGGAACGAACTGGGGCGCATCATCATAACCTGCGGCGCAGGCACGATGGTCGTAATCGCCACAGTCTTTTTCAGACGCGAGATCACGACTTCGCGCTTCATCGTGCTGGCCGTGCTCGCATTCTCCATCTTGTACGTGTTGATCGGCAGACTTTTTTTGCGTACGGTGCGTCACCTGCTCCTGAACTTCCGCGTCGGGCATAAGTTATTCGTAGTCATCGGGTCGTCCGCGGCAGCTAACGACATAACGGCGACATACAAAGAAAAGCCGGTCCTCGGTCTGACCATCGTCAGACAATTCAAAACTTGGAACAACGAAGCGCAAAAAGCCATTCTTAGCCTGAAACAAAAAGACGGTTTGGACGGCATCATCCTGGCTGACCCGGAGATGGATAAACATGACGCGCTCGAGCTGATTGCGTTCGCCGACGAAAACCATCTGACGTTCCGCTATCTGGCGGATCTATTCGCGGCAAAATTCACGAACATCGAGGTCATGACGGATTCGGGGTTGCCGGTCATCGAAGTCAAACGTACACCGTTGGACGGCTGGGGACGCATCGCAAAACGCGCCTTCGACGTCATCTTCGCCATCTTTTTCCTGATTCTGTTTTCGCCGCTGATCCTGATCTCCTGTCTCGCGCTTATCATCGAAGATGGTTTGCCTGTGATTTTCCAGAACGAACGCGTCGGGGAAGGCGGACGAATCTTCAGGCTGTATAAATTGCGCAGCATGTGGCGGAAATTCTCCATCGGTCCGCAGTTCAAGCAGGGAACGAAAGAAAGGTTGGCTCTCGAGAAAGAGTTGATCGCGAAGAAAAGCATCAAGGAAGGTCCGGTGTATAAGATCGCCGACGACCCACGCATCACGCCGGTGGGCATGTTCATCCGCAGGTGGTCGATAGATGAGCTGCCGCAGTTCTGGAATGTGTTGAAAGGCGATATGTCGATCGTCGGGCCGCGACCACATCAGATCCGCGAGGTCGCAGGTTATAAGCCGCACCAACGCCGCGTCTTCGCCATCCGACCGGGAATCACGGGCATGGCGCAGATATCGGGACGCAGCGACTTGGAGTTCGAAGATGAAGTGAGATTAGACGCGTGGTACATCGAAAATTGGTCGTTGTGGTTGGATATCTACATCGTGCTCAAGACGCCGTTTGCTGTCTTATACCGCAAAGGGGCGTACTAAAAAAAATTGCTCCGTACCCTCACAGATACGATGCAGCCCACGGTGAGAGCCGTGGGCTTATGGTACGCCTAGGATGCGGAGGCGTGAGTGCGGAGGAAGTCGATGAAGTCTCGATCAATGTAGTCGTGGACGGCATCGCGCTGCCAGAAGTCGCCGTAGGCAGTCTCCACCTTGTTCGGGCTAAGTAGTGACCACTTCACGTCGTCGAGATATTTTTCGACGACCTTGTAGCAGAATTCGCGCCCCTTGTAGCGCCACATGCGGTCACGACGCGCCTCTTCGACCTGTGCGCGCAACTTGTGGCGGAAGCAGAAGCGGTGCAGAAAACGCTCCGGTGGGTTGAAGATGAGTCTGAACGGATCGGGGTCATCTGACCCTCGACCCATCGGCAGGATGACCCATCGTCCCTTGTCCTGACGACCTTCGACAGCCTGGACAACGAGCTGGCACTGCTCGATGCCGATGATGACATAGGGTCTTGCCGTGTCCTCATAGGCGATGATCGAGCCCTCGTGGATGCGCAAACGACGCAAGGCTTGCGAAGATCTCTTAATGTCGTCAAGACGACTTTCGTGCTTGCCGATGCCGGCGGCGGCGGGCAATGCTGTCTCGTCAGGATGACGATCAAGGCCGTGCTGTTCGGCCGCAGTCCTGCGTTTGGCGTAATCGATCAGCTTCGAGAGCTGGCTACGGCTGATGCCGGAAGGGATATCGATGCCCAACTGCTTGGCGTAAGCCTTCTGCGCTTCTGTGGGTGAGATAACTCCCATCTTCAGTCCTCCAAATGAACAGCCTGATTGATAGCTCAAAAAGCGTGGTTCGTCAACCTATTAGGCGTCTCATGGTGACAAGAGCAGCCACAATGATTTCCAACTAAACGCAGACGCGCCCCGCCAATCATCTCCTGATAGTCTTGATCTTTTTCTTCAACGAAGATGCTAAATCCAGATACACTCCAACGCGATAGGGGGCTTTGGGATTCTTTATGGTTCCTGAATTCAATACCGTTTCAGGATAATAAGGCAGCTTACCGATCGACAAGAATACGTTTTGTGGGGATTCGTAAGCCAAGTGGTTGGCCAAGAAACGATTGCTATCCACCTCATACAACAAGTTCAGTATGAGATATGGTGTGACGAAAAGTATCGCGATGACTACCGAACTTATCGGGCTAGCCGTGCGCAGACCAAGAAGCAGTGCGTCGATTAGGATGCTTAGCAAGACGATAATCGACCAATGCGAGGGCGACAAGACGCTCTGCGCAACCAGTACAGTCTTTTGATTTATCTCGATGAGCTTCGCTCTAAAATTATACAGGTTCTGGATCAGGACCTTTCCCCGATCATCCGACGGCCGTACCTCATCGATGATATCCGTTATTTTCAGTAGCTCCTCGCGCACATGCGGCGCGTAGGTCAAAATATCGTAATCCAAGACCTTTATCATGTAGGCATCGACGGCTTCAGCCATCTTGGCTGCTTTCTTCGGGTCGATGATCGTTGCGTGATTATAGATTGACATGAGCACCGAATCCTCTTCAGGTATCAATGCCTGCATGCTCAGATAATTCGAAGTTACGGCTGCAAAAAAGAAACCTACCAGAATGGCGAAAAGCAGGGAGATGACGGAGAGTATAGTCGCAACGTCGAAAGGGAAGGTAAAAAGGGGCACAAGGAAAACAAACGAGAACATGGACGACACCACGAATAAATTTCGGAAGGAAGCGCGTAGCTTAGCCATATGACCGTAGGCCATTATATCGTAATCAATTCCGATTGGACACCAACACCTGAATGACTCTTGACACTCCGCCGACTTTTTGGGACGTAACGTCTAAAATGCGCGCATGGAGGCTAGCGTCCGTGAAAATTCGGCTGTTCTGCCACAGCCATACGATTCCGATCCGAAACGGTTCGGGAAGGTGGCTTTAGTGCACGATTATCTGATGCAAGACGGTGGCGCGGAACGAGTTTTGGGAGAGCTGCAGAAGATGTTCCCGGATGCGCCGACCTACACCCTGCTCTACGACCGTGATCACGCCCAAGCACGAAATCGTCAGATCATTCCGTCCATCATGGACAGATGGCCGGGAGCGCGACGCTTTTATCAGTGGTACATGCCGCTCATGCCGATGGCCGTCGAGCACATGGATTTTTCCGGTTATGACCTGGTCATCTCGTCATCAAGCTCTTTCGCCAAAGGGATCATCGTCCCGCCGGAAACGCGTCACGTGTGCTATTGCCATACGCCGACGCGTTTTTTGTGGCAAGAACGGATCGGGTACATCAACGATCTGCGGCAGCCGCGCTTTTTGCGCCTCATGCTCCCTCCTCTGCTGCATCGGTTGCGTCTATGGGACAGGCTGGCTGCGGAACGGCCATCGCATCTCCTGACCAACAGCGCCACGAGCCGCGAACGAATCAGGCGATACTACAATCGGGATGCCCATGTCATTTTTCCGCCTGTGGAAATCAGCCGAGTTCAGGTAGGAACCGCTCCCGGAAAATTCTGGCTTGCCGGCGGCAGGCTTGTCGGATACAAGAGGTTCGATCTGGTGGTGAAAGCTTTCGCCAAACTGCGCTTGCCGCTCAAGATATTCGGGGTCGGCCCGGAATATCGCAAACTGAAATCATTAGCTGCGCCGGAGACGGAGTTTTTGGGGTACGTGACGGATGAAAAGAAAAAAGAACTCTACACCCAGGCCATCGGCTACCTTTATCCGCAGATCGAGGACTTCGGGATAACCGCAGTCGAAGCCATGGCAGCCGGCAGACCAGTAATCGCTTACGGAAAAGGCGGGGGCGCAGAAACAGTCATCGACGGCGTCACCGGCAAACACATCCAAGGGCAGGCCTGGGAAGATATCGCAGATGCTGTAGTGCGCTTCAAGGCTGAAGATTACGATGGATCCAAGATAAGACGACGCGCAGAGGAATTTTCGGAGGAGAACTTCCGCCAGCAATTCCTCCGCTATCTTGATTTCGTGACTTAAATGAAGATACTGGTCGATGCGAGATCGCTAGCCGAAGCGCGCGGCGGGGTAAGTCGCGTAGCTTTGCGTTTAGTCCAGGCGTATGCCGAGAATTTTCCGGATGACCAACTTATATTGGCCACGACCGGCAGAAAAAAACCGACGCTGCCCAAAAATCTCACGACCTGTCCGAACGTGAACTACGTCCACATCGCTTGGCCGAACAAATTGTGGAGCATCGCCTGCCTGCTGAACCTCGTCTCGCTTGTGGCGACAGTCGAGAAAAAAGTAGGATCGGTCGATGCGTTTTTTTTACCGAACATCGGATTCATCGGACGCTGGCCAAAAGACAATAAATCCATCCTGCTGTTGCATGACCTGTCTTTCTTGATAGAACCAAGGTGGTTCAAGACAAAACAACGTTGGTGGCACAAGCTCGTCAGAGCCGAAGAATCGATAAGACACGCGACGCACCTGCTCGCGGTTTCGGAAACGACAAAGCGGGATGCGGTCAAGATTTTAGGGATTCAACAGGAAAAAATAACCGTGATACCGATCGGAAGTACTCTTGAGGTTAGCCCCTCCAGACCTCCCCTTGACCCAAGCGGAGAGCGTCTATCGAGTCGCTACTGCCTCGCCCTCGGATTGGGTGATCCACGAAAAAATGCTGCAACAGCGGTTGAGGCGGTCAAAGCGTTGAGGCAGGAGACGGGGTTTGAGGATATCAAAATAGTTTTGGTCGGAAGCGGAATCAAAAATAATGTCATTTCTAACTTGTCAAAAAATCTTCCATCTGGGAGATCTCTCCGCTTCGGTCGAGATGACGATTTCATCAAAATATTTTCAAATCCAGACGATGAGGAACTCACGTCGCTTTATGCGAACGCCGCCACGTTCCTCTACCCTTCGTGGTATGAAGGTTATGGCTTACCTTTGCATGAAGCGGCGTCATTCGGAACGCCGCGCGTCGCTTCGACTACCGGGGCGCTACCTGAAACAGCGCCAAAGGGAACGCTCTTCGCCCACCCAGCCAAACCGCACCACTGGGTTGAAGCCATAAAGCTCGCAGCGACACAGCCGAGGAACGTTCCAGTCTCGGAAGAAAAAAGTTGGAAACAAGCTGCTTTCACGTTGCGAAAGGTATTAGATAGTTGATTGACGGCTCGTACAGGCGGTATATATTGACAAAAAGTCTGTTTTTTGGTATAAAAAGATATTAAAAATAAAAGAGACAGCCGTTCAGTCTTTATCTAAATTTAGACGAATATCATATGAAACACACGCTTTCTAAGTTTATTGCTGTTGTGGCCATTATCGCCTCAACACTCCTCTCTTCTGCCCCGGTCTTGGCTGGTGGCGGCGGATCCTATTATTGGACGGACCTCTCAAACCTAATTGTAGAGAGGCAGAATCGCCCGATTTGGGCCATGGCTTATGCCTCTCCTTACTGGTACCTGACCGATGGTCAGGATTTGTGGTCGGGCGGACACGTCTGGCGCACCGAGGGATCAGCTATGGCAGATATCACCTACGACGTACGTAATGCCGGCTTGAGCCGCGTGGACGACATCGTGAGCGACGGACAGACGGTCTTGTTCCTGAAGGGTATCACGGCCAAGAACAACAGTTTCGAAATCCTGAAATATAATGGGACGTTCTCGAACGTCTCTTACACGTTGCGCAGCCAGTTGAGCTCGGATGAAGGCATCATCTCACTGAACGGAAAGAACGGGATGTGGGCTTTCGTCACGACGAAGGGCCGCGTGTCCTTGTGGAACACCGGCAACAACACCGTCACCAGCATCTTGAACAACACCGTGAATTATCCAGACTATCTGAATTACTCGGTCTACGGCACTTCACCGAGCGCTGAAACCGGCTTTTACGCATTTGCCGTGCCTGTCTCCAACGGCTGGTTCATCGGACAGAGACAGGGCAATTATTCTGACTTGGGCAACATGCGCTTATGGCTTAGGGATTTGAACGGCAACCTGACGGATGTCACTTCTAAGTTCTCTACATTCGATGATACAGAGTTTATTGCATCGAACGGCAACTCCGCCATCTTCCTGGCAAGACGCTTTACTAGGAACAGCACATCGCGAGTATTGTATTCATACGATGGCGTCAACAAGACCGACTTGAGCACGCAGTACTACAATGCAGACAGCTCGTTCACCTGGTTCCGCGCCATCGCGGCCTATGACGGCTCGGCTTGGCTGATCACTGAACGCGGCGACAACCTTACGAACCGCAGCACCTTGCGGATTGAAGGTACCGGCATCTATAAGCTCGCGTTGATGAAAGACTATTTCATCGACATGGCTTCTAACGGAAACGGAACCATCTTGCTCGGTGGAGTGGAGGCGGAAGCCGGCGTCGAAGGGCCGAACCTGCCCTTAATCGCTAAGTTGACCAAAGCGTCAACGACAAATCCGGGTGGTACGACCAACATCAACACTTTCGGCGGCGGTGGTACGTACACCTCGACCAATGGTCCGACCATCTCGACTGACGGCAATCCTTCGACATACCAAATCAAGACCGGCGAGACGTTCGCTTACCGCGCGACCGCGTGGGATGCGAACGGCGTCAACCGCGTCAGCCTTTACGTCGACGGTAGTTTGGCCAAGACTTGCTACTCCGATACTTGTGAATATTCCAACGTATATTATTCGAACAGCGTCTCGACCCGCAGCATCCCCGTCTACGCGATAGCCATGGATAACCAAGGCTATACGACGCAGACCTCACAGGAGACTTTGACGGTCAACCAGGGTACGACGACGGACAACCAACAGAACTCGCAGCAAGACAGCGCCAGCGGCACGTACCACTGGACATACCTGAATCCTGACCAGACATACCTCAAACGTGGCAGCAGCATGACGTATAACGTCGGCGCCAACGACACGGACGGCATCAACCGCATCGAAGTCGTGGTCAACGGATCCGTGCGCAAGACCTGCACACTGAACAACTGGACAGGCAACCAGACATGTACGCATACGCTTTACGGCAACGACTACTTGCTCAATTCCCAGATCGCGGTGAACGCCAAGATCGTGGATGGAGCAGGCAAGGAAACATGGACGGCGTTGAAGTACATCAATGTGACGGACACAGACTATTCCAACGACTCGAGCGGAGACGTCTCTGCGTGGGGTTGGTTTGACCCAAGTGGTTCGACCTTGCAGCGCGGCAACAGCACTGTCTTCAAGGTCCAAGCCAACGCGACCCAGGGCCTGCAGAAAGTCGAGATCTATGCTGACGGCAGCCTCAAGCGTACCTGCGACTATTCACGAGCTTACGGCACACAGAGCTGCAACCTGACGGTCTATGGGAATGACTACTCGATCGCCCAACACGGTTTCAACGCCAAAGCTACGGATTATTACGGCAAGACTTCTTGGAGCGATACGAAGAACCTGACGATCCAGGACAACGGCGGCTCATCGAACAGCAATAGCGTCTATGTATGGAGCTGGTTTGATCCGAGCAGCACGACTCTGCAACGCGGGACGTCGATGGTTTTCCGCACCCGAGCTCAAACGTCCAACGGCCTGCAGCGCGTCGAAGTGTACGTCAACGGAACCGTGAAGCGTACTTGCGACTTCTCTCGCAGTTATGGCGAGCAAAGCTGTGACCTGACCATCTACGGTAACGACTATTCCACGAATTCGCAGTTGGCCTTGAACGCAAAAGCCACTGATTACTACGGCTACACCAGTTGGAGTAACCTGAACTACCTGACGATCACAGATTCGAACAACACCGGAGACGCTTCGACTAACGGAAGCGTCGGACTGCAAGCAAACCCGAACAAGCTGACTTTCTCGAATGGTGAATACGTCACATTCAACGGTGGTGCGTTCGACCCAGATGGCTTGCAGCGCATTGAAATCCTGAAAAACGGTTCAGTGATCAAGACCTGCAACTACGACAACAGCACCGCTTGGCAGACCTGCGCCTATGGAACCAACGTTTACACCAACGGCAGCAACAGCCTTACTTTCACGGTCGCCGTAAAGGCCTATGACCGCTATGGTCATGTACGCGGAGTCAATCCGATTACCTACACCGTGAACGGCCAAGGCTCGAACTCCGGTTCCGATACCGGCACCAGTCCGTCTACCTGGTCATGGTCAGAACCGAACGAAAATCTGAACATCCAGACCAGCGGTTCCGCGACTTACCATATCGGAGCATGGGACCAGGATGGATTGAAGCGCATCGAGATGTGGGTCAACGGTATGGTCGCGCACACCTGCTACTTCGGCAGCTCGTTGGCTTACGGCAACCAGGAATGCACATTCACCGTCAAAGGCTCCAACTACAAGGCCGGAGATGCGATATACGTGAATGCCAAAGCTGTGGATGCTTATGACCACGAAGGCTGGTCACCTTCCAGGACCTACACGGTCGTAAACCAAGACAGCCAGATGACGACCTCTAACATCGGCAAGCTGACGGCTTGGAGTTCGGCGGACAGTGGCTATGGGATCATGGACGCCATCACCTTCTGGACCAAGGGTTCGGATAACGACGGCATCAGCAAGATCGAGATCATCGTGAATGCCCAGACCATCAAGACCTGCTACAACACGGATTCCTGCAGCATCGTCGGCGGACCATACAGCGGACGCAGTTACATCACTTACGGCGCCAAGCTGACCGACAAGCTGAACAACGCGACATACAGCGGTTATAAGACGATCTATAAGAAATAACGTCCTTCGTAAGGGAAGGAAGAAAAACAGCCCTCGCAGAAATGCGGGGGCTGTTTTGCGAACTGGACTGCTTTGAAATCTTCATCCTTCCACGACGGGTATCTCTGCAGTGTCGAGGTAGTACTGGACTTCCTCGTCCAGGATCTGTAACGGCACGACTTCGCCTTCGAAGAATATGCGGTCTTCGAAGCGTTCCAGTTTGGAATATATTTCGTGGCTATACTCTTCCGGCAATTCTGCCGCCAAATCACGCAGTCTTTTCAGACGCTCTAGATACGCTTTCAATTCAAGCTGTCCGGATTTGAAGAGGATGTCGAGCGTAGCGCCTTTCTCGCGCCAGTAGTCGTGACGGACCTGTTTGCGTACTTCTTCGATCTCCATCAGCTCGACTTCGGTGAAGGCCGTGACTGACTCATCATGATCAAGACAGGCCTGCAGGTTGTGTGCACCGATACCTTCGCGGAAACGTTTCATGACATGCGCCGTTGATGGACGGACGGCAGCTGTGACGCGACGCCATTCTTCCTCGGCGCCTTCTTCGTTGAAGAAACGGCGCAAGGCAAAACGTGCGGGCCAGACGGCTTGGGCGAACTTGCGGATGTCATCGACCAGCTTCTCTGGCTTCAACTCTTCCCTGGCGTGGTATTTTTTTAGGTTGGATGTGGCGATTTCGCGCTCTTTGGGAGTGGCGTAATCGGAATAATCCTCAAAAAAGTCCATGATACGGACGGTATCCTTCAGATCCAAATAAAAATCAGACATAAATCAAGCTATAGGATAGCCTATGGCGCGAGAGTTGCCAAAAAACGCAGAATAATGTAAAGTCCCGACACCTGATATTCAGGCCGTTGTAACTGCAATTTGACTAATTAATGCGGGGACGGCTGTCAAAAAAACCTTTTGACGCCCCGAGAAACGGGGTTTTATATATATTCGGGCCACCTAGGTTCGAACAGGCAAAATAATAAGTATGGCAAAAGCAAAGAGTGTGAGTACGGAGGAAAGCAAATCGCCGGCAGTCGAAAAACTTTTGGCGGATGAGAATAACGCAGCATTCATCAACTATCCTGGCGTAGGCGACGTGGTCAAAGGGACTGTCATCGCAGTCGGACGCAACGAGGTCAGGGTCGACATCAACGGCCTTGCCATGGGTCTTGTGCGCGGTCCGGAACTGGATCCGAACGCCCACTTGACCGTAGGCGACGAGGTCGAAGCCACCGTCCTGGAACTGGACAATGAATTCGGCGAACTCGAACTTTCGCTCAAGAGCGCGGACAAGAAGAAATCCTGGGAGAAATTGCGCGAGGTTCTGACGGCCGGAGAACCGGTGCCGGTGAAGATTCTGGACGCCAACAAGGGCGGCCTCATCATCCGCATGGAAGGCATCACAGGCTTCCTGCCGGTCTCGCAGCTTTCACCGGAGAATTATCCACGCGTATCGGGCGGCGAAAAGCTGCGCATTCTGGAGAAACTTAAAGGCATCGTCGGCAACCAGCTGGACGTAAAAGTCATCGACGTGAGCGAAGAGACGGGAAAACTGATTGTCTCGGAGAAAGCGGTCTGGGAAAGCAAGCAGGAGAGCACACTCTCGCGTTTCAAGGTCGCAGATGTCGTGGAAGGTGACGTGACGGCAGTGACCGACTTCGGCGCTTTCGTCCGCTTCGACGAGAACCTGGAAGGTCTGGTCCATATCTCGGAGATCGCTTGGCAGCGCATCGACCATCCGCGCGACGTACTCAAAGTCGGCGACCATGTGCGTGCCGAGATCATCAACATCGAAGGTTCCAAGATCTTCTTGAGCATGAAGAAGCTGGTGGACGATCCGTGGAAAGATGTGGGAGAAAAATTCAAAGTCGGCCAATGGGTCAAAGGCAAGGTACTGAAGATCAACCCGTTCGGCTTGTTCGTGGAACTGGATCAGGATATCCATGGCTTGGCCCACATCAGCGAACTCTCGGATCGCCCGGTCAAGGACGTGAACGAGATTGCGCGTGTCAGCGACGAGTTCGAATTCCGTGTCGTGTCCATCGACCCGGAGAACCATCGTTTGGGACTCTCATTGCGCAAGCAGAAGGAAGAAAAGAAATAAAAAGGCTGCAAAAAGATTACAGCGACAAAATCCCCCGGTCGGGGGATTTTGTCATATCAGGCCTCGACAAACAGAGCCGTTTAGCGTAATTTAGGCAAATACCGAATATGAAACAAACGACCAAAACAATACTTATTTTTATCGGCTCCCTGGTCCTGGTCGGGGCAGTCTTGTCTTTCGTGAACCTGGACAGCAAGGAAAAAACCGACATCTCCACCCTGGCACGCCAGATTGATCAAGGCAGCATCACCTCGATCGTCGTGCGCGGTACCGAGATGGAAGCGACACGGAGCGACGGCACCAAGGTGACCGTGAGCAAAGAAAGCACCGAGTCTTTCTCGGAGCTAATGAAGAACTACGGCGTCGATGCGGAGAAGTTGCGCGACACCCAAGTCACGATCGAAGAACAGAGCGGGTTCGCGTATTGGGCGAGCGTCATCATCCCGACGATCATCCCCTTCGCTCTGGTGTTGGTGCTGATGTGGTTCTTTTTCCGCCAAATCCAGGGACAAAACAACAAGGCCATGATGTTCGGGCAGTCCGGCGCACGTGAGACCAAAGGCAACGAGAAGGATAAAGTCACGTTCAAGGACGTAGCCGGAGTCAAAGAAGCCAAGGAAGAGCTTTCCGAAGTGGTCGAGTTTTTGAAGAACGCGGATAAGTTCACGGCACTCGGCGCCAAAATCCCCAAGGGCGTTTTGCTCATGGGTACGCCGGGTACGGGCAAGACTTTGCTGGCACGCGCCGTCGCAGGTGAAGCCGACGTCCCGTTCTTCCACATTTCCGGCTCCGAATTCGTGGAGATGTTCGTAGGCGTCGGTGCGAGCCGCGTACGCGACCTGTTCGCTAAAGCCAAGAAAAGCGCACCGTGCATCGTATTCATCGATGAGATAGACGCCGTCGGACGCCAGCGCGGTTCAGGCTTGGGCGGTTCACATGACGAACGCGAACAGACATTGAACCAGATTTTGGTCGAGATGGACGGCTTCGAGCCGAACAGCGGAGTGATCCTGATGGCCGCCACCAACCGTCCGGACGTACTTGATCCGGCCTTGCTCCGGCCTGGCCGCTTCGATCGACGCGTGGTTCTCGACCCTCCCGACCTGAACGACCGCGAGCAGATACTCAAGATCCATGCTAAAGGCAAACCGCTATCCAAAGACGTGACGTTGCGCCAATTGGCGGAACGTACGCCGGGTTTCTCTGGAGCCGATCTCATGAACCTGATGAATGAAGCCGCTATCCTTTCTGCCCGCAAAAGCCTGAAGGAAATCCCCATGCAGCTCCTGCTCGACTCCATCGAAAAAGTCATGCTCGGGCCGGAACGCAAGAGCCATGTGATGAATGAAGACGAACGCAAAGTCACAGCCTATCACGAGGCCGGACACGCTTTAGTGGCGCATCTCTTGCCGCACGCCGACCCCGTGCAGAAAGTCTCCATCATCTCTCGCGGCAGGGCAGCCGGATATACGCTAAAGATGCCGCTGGAGGATCGCATGTCCAGGACTTCGGAAGAATACAAAGAAGACATCGCCGTAGCCATGGGTGGCTATGCGGCGGAAAAATTCTTCTTCAACGACATAACGACAGGCGCCACGTCAGACATGAAGAGCGCGACGAAAATCGCACGCAGCATGGTCACCCAATGGGGTATGAGCGACAAATTGGGGCCCCGCACTTACGGCGAACAAGAGGATATGATCTTCCTCGGACGCGAAATCCATGAGAACCGTGACTACTCGGATGATAAAGCGGTTGTCATCGATCAAGAGATTGATGCGCTCATTTCCGACGGCCTGAAGTTGGCCAAAAAAATAATCACCGAGAACAAGGATGCGATGGATCGGATCTGCGCCAAGCTCCTGGAGACGGAGACTTTGGAACGACAGCAGTTCGTCGACGCAGTCGGTCTGCCGCCGGCCAACCCAAAAAATAAAATCTCGTAGCCGTTGAAGTAACGAAAAACAAACAGACGCCTGAACGTCTGTTTGTTTTTGTGCTATCATTTACTGGATATTTTATGATAAGACGCAAAGTTCCCTCAAAACCCAAGCATGAAGCAATTTATCGGGTAGTGATCCATAAAGCGTTGCTGACCGCTTGGCAGCAAAAAAAATTGTGGCCCCTCTCTTTTTTGGCCTCTATCTTGCTCACGGCTGGCGTGTATGACCATATGATCAAGGTCCTGCAGTTCGGCTCCGGACCGCAGTCATTGGGCCTGAAAGGCAATAGCCTTAGTTTTTCCGAATTCACGGCTACCGCTTTCCAAAACATGAACAACGTCCTGTTCGCGGTAAGCGCATTGCAGTGGGTCATCGCGGCCGCCATCATCCTGGCAGCCTTGCTTATCGCCTCCTGCGTCGCACAGGGCGCCTTGGTCTATGCCATCGGCACAGAACATGTCGGCCCGAAATTCGAGCTCAAACGCTCACTTAGCATCGGCGCCCGAGCCTTCTGGCCGATCGCCGCACTTAACGCGATCATATTATTGTCGATTGCCGTATTCCGCTTGCTAGCCAACCTTCCGGTCGCTTTGACTTATGGTACGGCCCTTTCATATGCGCTGTATGTCGTTGCCTTCGTCCTGTTCGCGGTGCTGACTTTCGCTTTAGCCATCATCCAGATCTTTGCCCTTAACGCCATGGTGCTGCAAGGCACTTCGGTTGCAGACGGACTGATCCGCGGCTACGACCTGTTCAAGAAGCATTGGCTAGTCACGATCGAAACCGCCGGGATCCTGATGTTGCTTGCGATTTTCGGTTTCGTGGCCTTCAACTATGCGATCATCATCGCACAATTCCCCTTGATGCTCTTCGTCCTGTTGGCCGGCGTCATGCAATCCAGCTTATTGTTCTACGGAGGCATGTTCATCGGCCTCGCTGTCTTGATTCTGGCGCACTTGGCTTTCATCTCTTTCATGGCACAGCTGCAATACGCGACCTGGACCCATCTCTACCATCGCTTAGGCGAAGGTGGAGTAGTACCGAAACTGCACCGTCTCATCAGATCCCTCACCGGTCGCTTTTCGGTGCCCAAAAACTAGCATATGGCCAACACCAACTCCACTCCTCCTCGAGCACAGTCCATTGAGGACTTGTTCAAGAAACCCCAAAATGGGGGCGGAGCTGCACCGGCAGTCCAACAACCCGGATCAATCAGTTCCGGCAAGCAAGCCAAACCAAAAGCGTCAAAAATCGGAGCAGCCGCGGTGAAGCTGGAGGAAAAAATCAGCGACGTCAGGCTGAAGGAGCTGGAGAAAATGGCTCGCGAAGAAGCCGACCAAATCGGCGTCCCCTACATCGATTTCCAGCATGGCTATCCGATACCGCCCGAAGCTATCGCCTTGTTCACGCAGAAGGAAGCCCAAGAACTTCAGGCTGTGGTCTTTTTCAGGAGCTCAGACCAGATACGTATAGCGACGACCAAGCTGACATCCGAGGTGAACGCGGCAGCCGAGAAATTAGCCAAACAGTATTCCGCCGACATCCAAATCTACATCGTTTCGCAGACCAGCCTCAACATCGCGCTCAAGATATACGATGCTTTGCCGGAGATCCGCGAAGTGATTTATGGCGTACGCATCGAAGAAGCGACGCTCAAGAAATACTCGGCGGAGATAACTAACCTGAAAAAACTCCAGGAGACGATAGTCAAAGTCTCGACGACCGACATCGTCGCGCTCGTCATCGGCGGCGCGCTGAACTTGGATGCGTCAGACATCCACATCGAAGCCGAGGAGACTGACGTCAAGATACGCTATCGCATCGACGGCGACCTGCATGATGCGGCGGTATTGCCGAAAGAGGCCTGGAAGCAGATGATTTCGCGTTTCAAGCTCTTGGCCGGCGTGAAGATGAACATCACCGACGTGCCCCAAGACGGTCGTATCACGATTTACCTGACGAACGAAAAGATCGATATTCGTGCCTCATTCCTGCCTACAGCCTTCGGCGAGTCTGTCGTCATGCGTCTATTGCGGCCGAAATCCATTTCGCTCGAATTCGAACAACTCGGTATCCGTGGTCGTGCCTGGGAGATGCTGAAACGCGAAATCGAAAGGCCGAACGGCATGATCGTGACGACTGGTCCGACCGGTTCGGGTAAGACGACGACCCTTTATGCCGTCTTGAAACGATTGAATACGGAAGACGTAAAGATCATTACGCTCGAAGATCCGATCGAGTACAAGCTCAAAGGCATCAACCAAAGCCAGATCGACTATTCGAAGGATTACACCTTCACCAAGGGTTTGAGGTCTATCCTACGCCAAGACCCTGACGTCGTGATGGTCGGAGAAATCCGCGATTTGGATACTGCGGAAATCGCCATCCAGGCAGCTTTGACCGGCCACCTCGTCATCTCCACGATCCACACCAACAGTGCAGCCGGAGCCATCCCCCGCTTCCTGTCGATGGGAGTCAAACCTTTCCTGCTCGCCCCGGCCATCAACTGCATCATCGGACAAAGACTGGTGCGCCGCATCAATCCTGAAGCAAAAGTCGAAGTCCAGCTCTCGCCAAGTCTGCTCGCTCAGGTCACGGACGAGCTGAAGCGCATCTCACCCGAGATACTCAAAGAACATAAAGTCGACCTGAATAACCTGAAATTCTACGGTCCGAAAGAAGGCGCCGAGCTCCCCTACAAGGGACGTGTCGGTATCTATGAGATCTTCGTCATGAACAAGGAGATCGAGTCGTTGATATTAAGCGGACGAGTCTCGGAATATGACATGATCGCCATCGCGCAGAAAAACGGCATGTTGACCATGGCGCAGGATGGGCTATTGAAAGCACTCGACGGGCTGACGAGCGTCGAAGAAGTGTTGCGCATGGCGGAACTGACGGCAGGGCTGGAAGAAGAACCGGAAGAGGTCATACCGCCGGTACCGCCGCCGAATCCAAACGTACAATAAAACCAAATCCCCGGATGATACCGGGGATTTTCGTAGCTTGGAATCAATCGATGTGTATCCTGACGGTCTTAGAGGCATGTCGCGACAACCAGTTAGGGATTTTTTCCGGCCATTCGACGACAAGCACACTCGATCCGTCAGCCATCTCTTCATCCAAATCAAGCACGACCAATTCCCGTTCGGCAGCGAAACGATATGCGTCCACGTGGATGATCCGCTTGATCCCCTGATATGTTCGCGGCAGACGATAGCTTCGCATCAGGGAAAAGGTCGGACTAAGAGTATGTTTCTTTATGCCTAACACCTTGGACAGCGCCTGGATAAATGTAGTCTTCCCAGCACCTAGCTCTCCACTGATGGCCAAGATGTTCCCGGGGCCGATCAGCGTCTTCACTTCATCGGCAAACCCTTCCCAGGCGGCGACATCAGGCACGTCGGAGCGGCGGATTACGTTGCCGATCGTGATGGTCGCTCTGCGCCCATTGCCGGCTGCTGATTTATTTACGCGTGTCATAAATCCAATTCAGGCGCGGCATCCAGTTTCGAAATACTGTCGCTCTTTCCGCGAGCAAGATGCCAACTTCCGGCTGCCGCAATCATGGCAGCGTTATCGGTATAAAAACCTTTTGGCGGTTCGAGCATGATGAGATCCGGAAATTCAGAGGCGACTTTACGTAATTCTTTCTGGAGATGCGGATTAGCCGACACGCCACCGACGACGGCCAGACATTTCGGTTTATAGGCAGCTATCGCGCGCGCCGTCTTGCTGGTCAGTACGTCGACGATGGCGGCTTGGATGGAGGCGCACAGGTCAGGCAGAACATCCTGGGTCCTGGGTCCGAGCTCGTGTATCAAGATGCGGACAGCAGTCTTCAGGCCGGAGAAGCTCATGTCGAGCGAAGGGTCGTGGATCATGGGACGAGGTAATCTGAAAGCATCAGGATTACCTCGCGTGGCATATTTGGACAAAATCGGACCGCCAGGATAGCTCAAACCCATGAGCTTAGCCGTCTTGTCGAAAGCCTCACCCGAAGCATCGTCGCGCGTGCGACCGACGACTTGATAGCGGCAGAAATCCTTCATCAGAACCAATTCACTGTGTCCTCCGGAAACCAACAGGACGAGCACCGGGAATTCCCAACGTGCGCGATTTTGCGGTACGAGCCAAGCGGACGCAAGATGCCCTTCGAGATGGTTTACGCCGATCAGCGTTGAATCCGTGATATAGGCCAAAGTCCGTGCAGCTTCGATACCGACGCGCAACGCAGTGGCCAGTCCTGGGCCTTTAGTGACAGCGATAGCGTCGAACTTCGGTTTACCGGAAGCGAACACACCTGCCCGTTCCAGCAACTTGATGACTTCTGCGATGTGCGTACGCGCCGCTACCTCGGGTACCACTCCCCCATAACGACGATGGATAGGGATTTGCGTCGCAGTCTCGTGATGAGACAGGCGTACCTCGTTCTTCGTACCTCGTACGGCGTAATCCAAAATAGCGACCGATGTTTCGTCGCAGCTTGTCTCGATACCGAGGACTCTTGAGCCGCTGGTTTTGGATTTGGGGGTCACTGCCATATAATACCTGGTATCCTAATATATGTGGTTACTTTTCGCTACTCTCTCGGCAGTCACCGCCGCCCTGATGACCATCGCCGGAAAAATCGGATTGAAGAACGTCGATCCTACTCTCGCGACCGGAGTACGCAGCTTATTCATGTTCCTGCTCATGGCGGGCATAGTCTTGGTCGGCGGAAAACTTAAAGGACTGGAACAGATCGACGGAAAAGGGTTCTATATCATCCTGATTTCATCCGTTTTCGGCGCACTGTCGTGGTTGTTCTATTTCTTGGCCCTGCGGACAGGTACGGCGAGTAAAGTCGCTGCCGTCGATCGTCTGTCGCTCATCTTGGTCATCATTATCTCGATACTTTTTTTGGCCGAAAAGCTATCCCTAAAATTAGCGCTTGGCAGCATCATGGCGACAATCGGGATAGTCTTGATCGCGTTAGCCTGAAGACACCCAAAAAAAACCGCGATGGACGCGGTTTTTTAATATGCGATTCGCTTTAGCCCCTGAATGCTTTGTCGACCCTCTCCAGCCCGACAATGAAGGCAGCTTCGCGTTGCGTCACGGAATGCGAATCGGCCGTTCGCATGACCGCTGCTGATGCATCATCCATCATAGGTTTCAATCGCGCGAAAACCTCTTCTTCGGTCCAGCGTTCGTCGGTCATGTTCTGCTGCCATTCGAGGAACGACGTCGTGACGCCGCCTGAATTCGCGAGGACATCCGGGACGACAGTGACACCGCGTTTGGCGAGGATCATGTCAGCTTCCGGGGTTGTCGGCCCATTGGCGACTTCCAGCACCATCTTGGCCTTCACCTCGTGTGCTACGTCGGCCGTAATGGCGTTTTCCAGCGCCGATGGGACGAGGATACCGCATTCGACTTTCAATAGTTCGTCGTTCGTGATGTCGCGTGACGAGCCAAGACGTACGACATGACCCGTCTCTTTTTTCAGACGGATAAGCTCCGGGATATCGATGCCGTTCTCATCATGTATGCCGCCTTGCGAATCGGAGATAGCGACGACCTTGTAACCATGATGATGGAACTGGCGCGCGATTTCTTGCCCCGCGTTTCCGAAGCCCTGTATGGCTACCGTAGAGGTCTCTGGATCAAGCGCGAGCTTGGCGCGATACGCTTCAAAGACGTAGTAGGCGCCTTGTCCGGTGGCTGTACCGCGACCCGCCGAACCGCCATGTTCCAGAGTCTTACCGGTCACTACGGCCGGACTGGGTTTGCCGACGTATTTGCCATATTCATCGGCCAGCCAGTCCATGATTTGCGGGGTCGTGTTCACGTCAGGCGCCGGCACGTCCTTTTCCGGTCCAATGACGTCAGCGATGGCGCGCGTGAATGAGCGCGTCAGATTCTCTAGTTCGGTTTTGGAGAGATCCTTGGGGTTTACCGTGACTCCGCCCTTACCGCCGCCGAATGGGATGTTGGCTACGGCGCATTTGATGGTCATCCAGAACGAAAGGGCTTTTACCTCGTCCAGATCCGTCTGCGCGTGAAAACGCAATCCTCCCTTGAACGGTCCGCGCGCATCGTTCCACTGCACGCGGTAACCGTGGAATAATTTCGTCGAACCGTCATCCATCTTGACCGGAAAATCGACTTCGACCGTGCGTTGTGCGTGACGAAGGCGCTCTAATGTCAGAGGATCGAGGTGCATGGCTGAAGAGGCGAGATCGAGCTGCCGCATGGCGTTGGTGAATGCAGACATAAATTACATTAAAATGATTAGTGATCGGGTTAAGGGTTCAGCTCCATGACCAAACAAAAAAATCCCCTAGGGAGCTCGGACGGGCAAACATAAATGTTTGCGTTTACTGCACATAGGCATGTATTACAGCACCGCAAACAGCAGCGAGCAAGACCCTATAAATCCGCGGTTTTTTGGAGCAAATCCAGCTCTTTCTGCATCAATCTGGCGAACTCTTCCGTGTCGCCAACGCGATCTGCAGCGCGTTTCGCCAAAAAAATCCCATACATCTTCGGTAAAAGTTGAAGTAACTTTTCATGGATGACTGCAGGCGGTTCGGGTAGGCGCTCCAGAATCTGGATGAATTCAGGATCGGCATTAGGTACGACTTGAGTGATTACGTCAGAGCGCATATTTTTATTTTTTCGGATTATCCAATACTACGACCAACCTGATACCGCCCCGCGTGGCGTCGATGTCGGTCATGATCCTGACTTCGGTCTGTGTGGCGATGCGCGTACCTAAAGCGCCGAGCGCTGCCGTCATCAGCCGTTGTTTTGCCGGCTCTATCATACCTGCAAGCTTAGCCGTCAATGGGGTCAACGAGGTGGGCGTAAGGCGCTCTAGCGCCTCCGCCATCTCGCGTTGCAGGCTTGCTATCTTCTCCTCAAGTTCCGGGATGTGCTTGCGGCTCCACTTGTTTTCCGCAGCTCCCTCGCGCAAGTCGTTGACGTCATATCTGTCTTTGGCTGGCTTGGCTTGCCGCAGCGTCGCTAGCTCGGTCTGCAGACGCGCGATTTCTTCGCGATACTTCGTCTCCGTTTCACGATAGGCGCGACTCACACGCACGTAGGTCAGTTGTTGCGACAAGCGAGCGTATTGCGCAGTGGCTTTATCTTTTTCCTCGCCTTGCAGCGTCGGTAATCTGATTTCGAGCGCATGGATGCGCTTGGTAAGGCTATCTTCCTGCTGCGTAAGCACCTCATATGCGGTGTACAGAGTGACGAGATCCGGTATCGGCTCATAATCCGTAACGAGGGCAGCTTGAGCCGGACGTTCTGGATAAACAAAAGACTTCTCTTCGCTTAAGACGAGTCGGAGCGGGACCAAGGATGCGTTGCCGTGCAACACATCGAACTCGAGTTTGCGACCAGCTTCTGGTTTTTTGGGTCGCGCCGACTCGGCGAAGGTACCGGGAACAGGGGTCACGCGACATGAAAGAGTCGTATGCGTGTCGCCTGCCGGCAGTATCCTGTTCTCCGTCGTAGCCATGTTCGCAGCGCGTTCGTCAACGTTCAGAGCAGGCGGAGGGGCTGTCATCTGAACTTCTCCGTAGCGCGTCACCTCGACCCATTCCGTCTTTATGCCGTCAGTAAAAGCATACGGCATGCGCGACATGAATGAGAGCCCTCTGGCGGCTTCTTGCGCTATGAGCTTGTTACGTTCGCGCCCGATCTTCGGAGGTCCAACATGATTCTCGCGTACGATGACGAACGGCTGATTGCCGCGTTCGTAACCCAAGCTCTCCAGATCGATATAACCAGGCGGCACGTCACGCATTTTGCCTCCACGACTGCGTGCGGCGTGCAGTTCCTCGGCAAGTTCAGGAGTGAAATATCCTTCCGGCAGATTCGCGATTCCGCCGCGCGGACGCTCCGGCATCGATTCGACCTTAAAAGTCGGTCCGACGAAATTTCCGGTCTGTCCGACGTTCGCGTCATACTTCATCCCTCCGGATTGAGGTTCGAGCGTCATGTATCCGACAGCCTGCGACATAGTCGCGCAGCCCTGCGACTCCAAAGCCATTACAGCGGCTGCCGCCCAGCTCCACGGAGATCTTGCGAGCTTATCGAAATACTTTTTACGCACCTCCGCCACGCTGCGCAGACGCTCGTTTCCGCTACGGGGTTCGGGGGACTTAAAACGTTCGGCCATATTGGGGCAATTATGGCATAAAATGGTAAAAGGAGCGAAAAAACACGCTCCGTTTTTGGAGCGCGTCTTTTACTCAAGGCCCCGCATACGCGGGGACGACGTAGTTAATTATTCTCCGCCAAGAATTTCTCGGCCTCTAGAGCTGCCATACAGCCGGAACCTGCGGCAGTGATAGCTTGGCGGTATTTTGCGTCTTGGACATCACCGGCAGCGAAAACTCCCGGGATATTCGTGCGCGCCGAACCAGGGACGGTCTTGATGTAGCCCTTCTCGTCCAGGTCAATGACGCCTTTGAACAACGAGGTATTGGGATCATGGCCGATGGCGGCGAAAACTCCGTCCAACGCCATCTCTCGAGTCTCGCCCGTGACCGTGTCTTTTAGTTTCACGCCCGTGACATGACCGACGTCGACACCTAGGATGTCTTCGACAGCGGAATTCCATACGACCTCGATCTTCGGGTTATTGAAAGTCCGCTCTTGCATAGCTTTGGAAGCGCGGAACGAGTCGCGACGGTGGACGAGGTAAACTCTCTCGGCGAAACGGGTGAGGAAGTTCGCCTCTTCCATGGCGCTGTCCCCTCCGCCGACGATAGCCACGACCTTGCCTTTGAAGAAAAAACCGTCGCAAGTGGCGCAGGCAGAGACACCTTTGCCGTACAGCGCTTTCTCTGACTCCAAGCCAAGACGGCGTGCTGTCGCACCAGTCGAGATGATGATGCTCCGCGTCTCGTAGGTCTGTCCGCCAGCCACCACTTTGTATGGTCGAGCAGAAAGATCGACGGATTCGACGAAATCGGAGATGATTTCCGTCTCGAAACGTTGCGCCTGCTCTTTCATCTTAGCCATCAGTTCCGGACCCAAGACTCCTTGCGGAAAGCCGGGGAAATTCTCGACTTCCGTCGTGGTCATGAGCTGGCCGCCCGGGTCGCGTCCTTCGAACATGAGCGGTTTGAGTTCGGCTCGGGCAGCATAAACAGCGGCAGTGTAACCAGCCGGACCGGAGCCGATGATGATGAGATTGCGAGTTTCCATATTTTTTTCTAGATCCTGGGTCCTGGCCCGGGATGACAGATGGCTACATCTGACCTGCGGAGAAAATTAAGCGATGTATTTAGCCAGCTTGTCCTTGAAAGCTGCCTTTGTCATTCCGCCGACGAACTGGTCGACGACTTTGCCGCCCTGGAAGACGAGGAAGGTCGGAATAGACATGATATTGAACTGCTGTGCGGTCACACCGTTCTCGTCGACGTTAAGCTTGCCTATCTTGAGCTTCGAACCATCTATTTCTTCAGCCAGCTCTTCGATGATCGGCGCCATCATGCGGCAGGGCCCGCACCAGGGAGCCCAAAAATCAACCAATACCGGAGTCGCTGATTTGATGACTTCCTGATCGAAATTCTGGTCTGTGAGAGTGATTTCCATATAAATAAAGTTTACGAATAACAGTCAAGAAAGACTACTGCATAGGCAAACATGAGGCAAGTACCCCAAACTCCCCATACTGGCTATTTTTTGTCCTTTTGCGCGAAGTGCTGGCTCGCAGCCTGCATGCCATGGAACGTCCCCATATCCCACCAGATGCCGCCCATGCGGCGCGCCTTCAGTTCGCGCTGTGCGAGATAGTGGTTGTTGACGTCAGTGATCTCCAATTCTCCGCGGCCGGATGGTTTCAAGGTCTTGATGATGTCGAAGACGTGCGGGTCGTAGACATAGAGCCCTACTTGGGCGAGGTTGGATTTCGGTTGCTTAGGTTTTTCTTCGATAGACAGGACATTACCCATCTCGTCGATCTCCATCACGCCGTATTCTGTCGGATTCTCGACTGGTTTGTAGAAAGCCAACGCGCCACTCGAGAAAGACGCGAGGCTGGAAGCCACGGGCTCATCGAAAACATTGTCGCCCAAGATGACGGTGCAGTTATCCTGTCCCACGAAATCCTCGGCTAAGCCCAGCGCCTGCGCGATACCTCCAGCCTCATCCTGGATGCGGTAGCTAAAGTGGCAACCAAGAGCCTTGCCCGAACCGAAAAGTTTGATGAATTGATGCGCATGATCGGGCCCGGTGATGAGTAGGATATCCTTGATGCCGGCATCAAGCAGCGTCTGCAAGGGATACATGACCATCGGTTGGTTGTAGATGGGCAGAAGATGTTTGTTCGTGATATTGGTGAGCGGCGCGAGACGCGTGCCTTTGCCCCCGGCGAGGATGACGCCTTTCATACGTCTCAGCTTCGGCGGCAGCGTATTGTGCTGATTCATATTTTCTGTTCCGAACTTAGAGCTTAAACTTTTTTCTCTCGCGTACTTCTCCAGCACCTCACGTAGGACACTATTGACCGGCCGCATACGGATGCCAAGCTCTTCCAAACGCTTGGAATGCAAAATCGGGTTTGGACGGGCCTTGGTAACTGACCCGTCGTTCAACAAATCTTCCGGCTGGACCATCTCAAACGGATGCCTGGGATCGACGATTTCTTTGTAGGCGTCCAGCAGGTCCTTGAAACGCAAGGCCCCTGGATTGACCGCGTGGAACGTTCCGGTCGCACGGCGTTCCGCCAGAGCGTGAACGACCTCCAGGAGGTCGGCGACAACGGTCACGCTGCATGCTGCGTCCGCGACCTGGGCATATGAGACAAGCCGAGTGATCAAGTTACGAGGAGAGGGCAGTGGATCGATAAGGGGTCCGATTCGGACTATTGCCGTGCGCGGCAAACGCGACAAGACCATATCGGCCGAATATTTTGAGCGGGCATAAAAAGAGACGGGGTTGGCGAAATCGTTTTCACGCCAACCGACTGGATCGGGCGACGGGCCATTGAATATATACGAGGTACCGAGATGGACCAGGTGGATGCCGAGCGTCTGGCAGGTTTCAGCGAGGACTAGAGGTCCGATGGTGTTTCCGCGGAATGTCTCTGTTTGGTGCGCTTCACACCAGTCTATATTCGGTTTGCCCGTCTTGCCCGCAGCATTGACCACGACATCTGGGCGGTGCTCATCCAGGGCGTTTTTGACCGCTTCCGCATCATCAATCCTAGCATCAGACAAAACCGCGTCAGACCAGGCCTCTGCCATACGCGTCCCCAGGAATCCGCGCCCAAAAATGAGGATTTTCATATCCCCAAAGTCTTATCATATTTATCTGAACTTGTTTAGTTTTTGGCGAGCAGAGGTTCCCACCAGCTGCGGTTCGCCAAATACCAATTGATGGTGTCTTGAAGGCCTGCCTCGAACGAATATTGCGGCTGCCAGCCGAGTTCGCGCTGCGCCTTGGACGAGTCGATGGCGTAGCGACGGTCGTGGCCTTTGCGATCTTCGACGTAAGAGATCAGGGATTCCGGTTTTCCGAGGTGGCGCAAGATGCTTTTCACGACTTCGATGTTCGGGACTTCGCTATCCCCTCCAAGGCAATACGTCTCACCCTCTTTTCCGCGCAGAAGGATCGCTTCGATACCGCGGCAATGGTCAGCGACATGGATCCAGTCGCGGATATTCAAACCATCGCCATACACCGGTAAGGGCTCGTCGCGCAGAGCACGAGTTATCATGAGAGGAATCAACTTTTCCGGGTGGTGATAAGGGCCGTAGTTATTTGAGCAATTGGAGATGGTGAACGGCAGATTATGTGTGTGACAATAAGCCCTGACCAGATGTTCAGCCGCGACTTTGGACGCAGAGTATGGACTGCGCGCATCATGCGGAGAGCGTTCATCAAAGCGACGCGGTTCGTCGAGGCTCAAACTGCCGAAGACCTCATCAGTCGAGATGTGATGGAAACGTTTGATCTGATTTTCACGCCTACGGACTTCTTCGAGAAGATTGAAAGTACCGATGACATTCGTCTCGAGGAAGACGCGTCCACCGTCGATGGAGCGATCGACGTGCGATTCGGCAGCGAAATGTACGACGACATCAACATCATCCATCGCTCGTGAGACGTCTTCCGGATTACGGACATCGCCTTGAATGAACGAGTGGCGCGATTCGTCGAGGCCTTTCAGGTTCTCGAGGTTGCCGGCGTACGTCAAAGCATCCAAGTTTACGATTCGGTCTTCGGAGTGCTGTTCCAGCCAATAGCGGATGAAATTCGAGCCGATGAACCCGGCGCCGCCGGTGATGAGTAGCTTCATATCAGACTGCATTTAATCAAGAGGCTGCAGTTAGGTCAAACGACTCTTGACTGGACGCTACCGTCTGCTAGTGTCAGAAGAGTCCTTTTTTGCGAGGAGGTCAGACCTTGGTTCCACCGAAAATCGATCTGGAGCGTATGGACAGCTTGCGCCCGCACTCGGTGGACAGCAGTCTGCCGACATTGCCGCCGAAAAAACGACAACCGCGTTTTCTCCTGTTCAACAGTTTCGTGGTGCTGTTCGTGAGCACTTTATTGGCGGGATTGGCGATCTACGGGATATATATCCGACCGACCCTCGGTGAGAATGCCGAAAACGTCAACTTGGCCGTCGGCCTTTTGGTCATCAGCCAGTGTACGTTGCTCATACTGCTCCTGATGGTGTTGGATATAGTGAAAGACGAAAAGAAAAGCCGCTGACCCGGCGGACACAAAAGGCGGACCGATGCTCTCGGCCCGCTTCAATTTTTTAAACAAGTTCAGGGAAAGGTTCTAAGGCCAGAATCTTGTCCGCGACCTTCCGCGGCAATATGCCTTCGGCGACCAAAGATTCGATCAAGATATTCAGCTTCGTATTTTGCTTCCGGGCTAAAACTATCAAATCGCCGCGCAAATCAGCGAGCTTATCGTCCAGATAGCTCTTGGTGACCATTGTAGTTTCAACTCTACCCATCCGTGTAGATAGGTCATCCACGCGATCCGATACGCTTTGAACATTATCAGCCAGCAAACTGATCGCCTCTAAAATCTCGTGCTTAGATTCGTCCTCCATATACTTTATAGCTACCATGTACGATAGAGCTTGCGCAAGGCGTGACAACACAGCGGAAATATCCTGATATCCACATGGAGCAGAAATTTAAATCCGATTCTTTTCACCAAAAAGGGCGCCCCAATGACATCGGGACGCCCTTACCGTTTTTTCTTGTTTATCTTGAAACGGCGATTTTCCGTTCTTTGACCTCTTCGTGGTAAATCTCCAGTTTGTCGCCGACCTGGATCTTTGTCTTGCCTTTGAAGGAAATTCCGCATTCCTGGCCTCCGGCAGCTTCTTTCATGGTCTGCTTGCCGATTTGGATCGAATCGACGACGCCTTCGCCGATAGGATCCTCTCCGCGCCACACGCGTATCTTGGCGTTATTGACGACTTTTCCTTCCCTGACTTTGCCGCCTACGACCATGCGTCCAGGTTCGGTGCGGAAGATGGCGACCGTCTCGAATGTCCCGAGCGGAGTGCGGATCACTTCCGGAGGAACGAGGATATTGAGGCGCTTGATGACGTCATCGAATAGTTCGTAGATGATTTTGAATTCCTTGACGTCAACTTTTTTCTCGCGCGCCAAAACAGATACCTGCGGCAAGATAGCGACGTTGAAGGCATACACGACGGCCGGTTGGGAACTCTCGGCACGGGTGATGTCGTTCTCGTTGACGTTTCCCAAGCCTTTCTGGATGACCTCGACGCCGACATCATCGTGCTGGAATTTTTCGAACATCCCGAGCAGCGCCTCGAGCGAACCGAGCGTGTCGCATTTCAGGATGACGTAGAGTGTCTTTTTCTTGTTTTCCTCTTCCCCTTCGGCCTTCATCGTCTTGGTCGCCGTCAATTGGGTCGCGACCTGCATGGAGGTCTTCGCTTTCTTGGCTTCGAGCAATTTGGGATCAGCCGGGACTTCCAAGATGTCTCCGACAGCGGGCAGAACCTTGAAACCAAGCAGCTTCACCGGCGTTCCGGGCGGCGCTTCATCCAAATTCTTTCCCGTCCAGTCGCGCATGGCGCGGACGCGGCCATAAGCCGCTCCTCCGATGCCGATGTAATCGTTGCGATGTAAAGTGCCGGCCTGGACCAGGACAGTCGCGACCGGACCCTCGCCCTTATCCAAATGCGATTCGATGATAGTGCCGACAGCTAAGCGGTCAGGATTGGCACGTATCTTGTCCGCGTTCAGATCGGCGACAAGCAGGATGACTTCGAGTATGTCGTCGATGCCCAGGCCACTCTTGGCCGAGATCTTGGCCAACGGAACATCGCCGCCCCAAGCTTCGGTCGATACGCCAGCTTCGTTCAATTGGGCCAAGACGCGATCCGGATCGGCTTCGGGCTTGTCCATCTTGTTCAGCGCGACGATGAAGGGCAAGTGCGCAGCTTTGATGATGTTGATGGCTTCTTTGGTCTGCGGCTGCACACCGTCATCAGCTGCGACGACAAGGATGGCGATGTCAGCGACCTTGGCGCCGCGTGAGCGCATGATGGTGAAAGCCTCATGACCTGGAGTGTCAATGAAAGTCATGGCGCGATTTTTACGCACGACTTGATACGCGCCGATGTGTTGGGTGATGCCGCCGGCTTCCTTGTCCACGACGTTGGTACGGCGGATGGCGTCTAGCAGCTTCGTCTTGCCGTGGTCCACGTGGCCCATGACCACCACGACCGGAGCATGCGGCTTAAGGTTTTCCTCGACTTCAGCGGCAAAAAGTTCTTTCACGCGATCCAGTGCCTGCACTGTCTCAATGGCGTCTTCTTTTTTGCCCTCTTCGAGATTCGCCTTGAAACCAAGCTCTTCCGCGATGATGGCGGCTGTCTCAAAATCCAAGCGCTCGTTCTGTGAAGCCAGGATGCCTGCTTTCATGAGCTGTTGGATGACCTTGGTCACAGGCAGGCCGAGTTTGCCGGCCAAATCACGCACCACCAAAACCTGCGGCAATAAGATTTCTTTGAGCTGACGTGGCGCCGCTACCTCGCCGGGTCGCAGGACGGATGAGGATAAGAGCGAGTTGCGCAAACGTTCACGCCGTTCGTTCTCGAACCACTTCTTCATGATACGGTCGGCGACCATATCATCGACTTTGATAGCGCGACCACCGATATCGAAACCGAGCGCCGGGAGTTTCTCCAGGAGTTCATGCGGGGTCACCTTCAAACGACGGGCCAAATCAGATACGTTCATGCCTCGCAGAATACGGAAAATAGGCCAAAAAGTCAATGGAAGATACCGTCAGCGACCAATCATCGGCGTCTTAGGGTGAAAAGGTTGACTTTTTACCTGTTTTACGCTATTTTATTCCGTTCCTCACAACCCAAGAAAGGAAGGAACGAACCATGGCAGATGAAAGATTGGTCGAGATGCTCAAGCGTTCGGTCAAGGATTTCGGAGTTTGGCGAGACAACGTGCGCCATGATTCTGCGGAAATCGACCTGTCAGGAGCGGATTTCTCGAATTGTCATCTCGAAGGTGCGCGTCTGTCCGGGGTCAACCTCCACAGAGCCGACCTTCGTGGTGCCTGCCTGAAAAGCGCTGCACTGGAGGATGCCGATTTGGTGGCGGCGAATCTGATAGGCGCCGACTTGTGCGGGGCTACCCTAGGAGGCGCGTGTATCTCCGGAGCGGACTTCAGTAGCGCGAATCTCACCGGGGTAGAATTCCGTGGCGTCGAAGGCATCGAGACAGCCTGCTTCTGCGGAGCAACGATAGAGCCCAAGGCACAACGCGTCATCCTCGCCGCCATCGCAGAGTCGATGCGCGACCCCAAGTAGGGTGAGATCCTTCCGCCCACAACTCGTGAACCCGGCAGCAGCAGACAAGATCTGCATCCTCGCTGCCGGGTTTAAAATTTGTGTCAACATATCTTTCGTCTGCATCGGCACGCATGAGGTAGAATATCGTTCGAGGAGAGTGAACATGTTCTTTAAATCCGACCGCGTGCTCGAAGCGTGCAGGTGCGAACTCGACGATACCAAGGTCTTCGGCGACATCTACAAGCGGCTGATTGACGGAAGACTTGCGCCGCCTGACTATCCAAAACACCTCATGGCGTTCCTCAAAGAACTCCCCGGGGTCGAAGAACAGGCCAAGATACTGCGACGCTTCTCGAAAATCGCAGAGTCACACGCCTGTACCATCGAGGACTTCCGCTGGTGGGAGATTGTGCCGCACGATCGGATACTGTTCGCGTCGATCCAGCGCGAGAGGCGTAAGATAACTGTCGTATTCTGGTGGAAGGATACGGCCAAAGGCGAACAACGCATCAGCATGAACAACCCGAATCCGGCCTGGGTGCCTGATGTCGATGCGCCAGGATGCTGGCGGGTGCAGTTCGAAGCCGCCACCTACCAAGAGGTCAAAGCGCACTTTGAGCGCTGGCTCATGCAGCCGCTCGAACTGCCCGTTCAGTGGGTCGCCTGACCCGACACGACAGGGCAAAAAAACTTTCATACCTAACCGACCCGGCACGCTATCTCGCGAGACCGGGTCTTCGCTTTTTTCTGGGTGCCGAATTCTAGGCTTCGCTGGAATGACGAGATGCGGTAGGATGGCTTTATGATGGACTCACTCTCCCCTAACCTGCTTCTCATCGACAAACCCGCGGGCATGACCTCGCACGATGTCGTCGATCGCGTAAGAAGGGCCTTCAAGACACGTAAAGTCGGACACGCCGGGACACTGGATCCGTTCGCGACGGGTTTGCTGATCATGGGCATCGGTCCGGGCACGAAGGAACTGACCGCTCTGGTCGGCTTGGACAAGACGTACATCGCGACTGCACGGTTAGGAGCGACTAGCACGACCGAGGATCCGGAAGGAGAGATCACTGAACGTGCCTCGTATGACGTACCACGAACCGAAGAGCTTGAAAGAGCGCTCAACAAATTCCGCGGCGGATACGAACAGACCGCGTCGGCGTTCAGCGCAAAAAAAATCAAAGGTAAAAAGCTTTATGAGCTGGCGCGTCGCGGTCAACTTGAGGGCGTGGAGATACCGAAGAAGCAAATAGAAATCAGCGAGCTTAAGATCCTCAAATACGATTGGCCACGACTGTCTTTTGAGGTTTCGTGTTCCAGCGGCACTTATATCCGCGCCTTGGCGCGCGATATCGGAGAGGCATTAGGTTGTGGTGCATATCTCACGGAATTAAGACGTACGCGAATCGGAGGGTTCGACATCAAAGATGCGAAAATTCTTGACAGTCTGTCACCTGAAAGATGACATCAAGAAAAAACGTATTTATACTATTGATGTCCTTAATCATGAATACAAAAAATAATCCGTATGAAGAAACTAGCTTACATCGCGTTGACCGTCGCCTTGTTCGGAGCTGGATGCAATGCGGCACAAACGACCAGCCAGACCGCTGTAACCCAACCCCAACAGCAGCCAGCAGCAGAACAACAGACGACACCGACGACTTCGGGTGATGAGACGGGCGCACAGCTGGCGACATTCACTCTAGATGATGTAGCCAAACATACGACGGCCGAAGATTGTTGGTTTGTCGTCGATGGCAAGGTCTATGACGTGACGAAAACCGTAGAAAACCATCCGGGAGGACCGGCCATCCTCAAGGGTTGCGGCAAAGATGCGACCGAAATGTTCAGTGCCGTGAAAAAACATGGCGAAAAAGCACTCGGCTTCCTGGAAACTCTGCAGATCGGCGAACTCGAATAATCAATCTCATGACTCCAGCTAAGCGGACTATGTCCGCTTTTGCTTTACAAAAAATCGATATGCCACTAATGTGTCGCGGCACTTCCGAAAGGGGGAATGCATGTTCAAGACGATCGAGTTCCTTTTGCTCCCGCCGCTGTCCTTGCGTGACGTAGGCCCGGTCATCTCGGCTATCCCTGACAACTGGACGTATGTCCAAGGCGACCTGCATCTCTTGGCTGGCAACAAGACGATCCCGAACCTGCGCTGCACACTCGGCGACCTCGATCCGAAGTTCACGCGGTGGGATATGGCGCCAGCCGAAATCCCCATGGACTACCTAGGTTGGCTGACCAAGGGCGGATCTCCGGAGTTCGTGGATATCGAGTATCCCGGCCAATACGGCAGCCGCCCTGCGGGCTACATGGCGCGTATGAAAGGGCTCTTCGTGGCGCTCGTCGGACGCGGATATTATCCGAACCTTGAATTCTTCCGGGATGCGAAGAATCCCGAATGGAACGGCGCGATCTGCCGGCTTTCGACGCTGAAGCGCATTGAACTGACGCTGACCGTAAACTCGCGCGAAGGCGGCTCTGACGAAACCATCCAGCCGATCGTGAAAGCTTGCCAATCCGCCGGATGGTGTCGAACAGGCAAACGCTGACGCTCCCCCGCTTCATAGCCCCGAGGCCTCCTGATTAAGGCCCCGGGGTCTTCTTTTTTTCACGATTCTGCAGCAGGACGAGCACGCTGGACGGCGTCGTTTTTTTTTGATAGCCTTGAGTCACCGACCATTAGTATTAACCCGCAAAGGATTCCGGCAGTGTCGTATTCGGGTCGGATCGACTTCATCCAATTTACCTTGATTCGCAAAATCATCTTTCCGGTTGTTTAAGCCCTAAAATTAGATAAAAGTTGGATCCCATCCAAATTTGGATCAATTCTGCCGTATCCATGCGTTAAGCCATTGATATGTTTTACGCATTGTTCGGACTGGCCATCGGAGCTTTGATCGGCTTCCTGGCAGCCAATTATCTGGCGTCCGAAAAAGCGCGCAAGATCAAACAACGGGTAGCCGACGCAGAAGCCGAAGCTAGCCGTCTAGTCAGCCAAGCCCAGACCAAGGAACAAGAAATCCTGGTCAAAGCCAAAGACAAGGCCATAAAAATCCTTGAAGAGGCCCGTCTCGACGAAAAGAAAGGAGCCGAAGAGCTCAAAGCGCAGAAAGCAGAGCTCAATCGTCGCGAATCAGAATTCGCGAGCAAACTTTTGGCGTTGGACGATGAAAGGAAAACGATCGACGAGTTGAAGAACAAAATCGTCGAGGAGCAAAAAACCATCGAAGAGCTGAAGCTGGAAGAAACCCGTAAACTCGAGCAGGTTGCGGCTTTGACCAAGGAAGAGGCTTTAGAACGCATCCTGAAACTCGTTGAGGAGCAGAACCAGGACACACTCATGTCGCGCATCCGCAAATTGGATGAACAAGAGACGGAAGAGATCGAACGCAAAGCCAAGAACATCATCGGAGTGGCCATACAAAGGCTGGCCTCGACGGTCGTGGCAGAAACGACGACGACGAACCTTGAGTTGCCGAGTGACGAAATGAAGGGACGTATCATCGGCAAAGAAGGACGTAACATCAAGGCCATCGAGAACCTGACGGGCTGCGAACTCGTGGTCGACGACACACCAGGCATGATCACGATCTCCGGGTTCTCCCCTATCCGACGCCAAGTCGCCAAACGCTCGTTGGATAAACTGATTTCCGACGGACGCATCCATCCGGGACGCATCGAGGAAGCCGTGGACGAAGCCAAACGCGAGCTTGCGCTCGATATCAAGAAAGCCGGCGAAGATGCCCTGTACCAACTCGGTATCTCCATGGCCGGCATCGATCCCAAGCTGGTGCAGATCTTAGGTCGCCTCAAATACCGCACGTCTTACGGTCAGAATGCGCTACAGCACTCCATGGAGGTCGCCAACCTCTCGGCGTTGATCGGTGAAGAGCTGAAAGCGAACATCACAGTGTGCAAGAAGGGCGGCCTGTTCCACGACATCGGCAAAGCCGTGGATCACGACTTGCAGGGTGGACATCCGGAACTTGGCTACCAGATCATGAAGAAGTTCGGCATGCCGGAGGAGATCTGTTACCAGTCCATCGGACATCATGAAGATAAACCGAAGACTTTGGAGGCAGTCATCGTGAAAGCAGCTGACGCCATCTCCGGAGCCAGGCCGGGCGCGCGCAAAGATTCGTTCGAGATGTATGTGAAGCGTCTGGAGGAGCTCGAAGCAGTCGCATCGAGTTTCCAGGGGATAGACAAGGTCTACGCCATCCAGGCCGGCCGCGAAATACGCATCTTCGTGAATCCGAAAGCCATGGACGACTTCTCGGCTGCGCAGCTGGCACGCAATATCGCCAACAAAATCGAAGCAGAGCTGAAATATCCTGGAGAGATTCGCGTGACCTTGATCCGCGAGACACGCGTGATCGAGTACGCGAGATAAATCCGACGACAAAAAGACAAAAGGATAAGACAAGGGCGGACAGGGATGTCCGCCCTTTGAATTTGCTTTTTTATTCCCAACCGCCATAATGGCAGGATGAACAAAGTAAAGATACTTTTTTTCGGCGATATCGTGGGCGCCATCGGGCGCAAAGGCCTGACGGCGGTCTTGCCGAAGTGGATAGAAAAATATTCCCCTGACTTCATCATCGGCAATGTCGAGAATCTGTCGCATGGTCGCGGCATCACGCCAAAAACGTTGCGCGAACTGGATGCACTGGGTTTCGATGCCTACACTTCGGGCAATCATGTGTGGGAAAATGAACTTGGTGTCGCGTGCTTCGGCGATCCGCAGTGGGCGGGCAGGTTGGTCAGACCAGCTAACATCAAACCAGGGCAACCAGGTATGGGCTATACGATACTGACCAAGGGGAAGAAATCTTTCGTCCTGCTTAACCTGAACGGCAACCTGCTGATGAAGGAAGAAGGTGAATTGCCGTTCACATATTTCGATAAGGTGGCAAAGGAAAATCCAGATTTACCGATTTTTGTCGATTTGCATGCCGAGGCGACGAGCGAAAAAGAGGCTTTCGGGCATTATGTCGATGGGCGGGCTCTGGCCGTCATCGGCACCCATACCCACATCCCGACAGCTGACGCCAAAATCCTTGGTCAAGGGACGGCCTACCTGACAGACGTGGGACGGACAGGGGGGCATGATTCAGTCGTCGGATTCGAGAAAAATCCCGCAATAAAGCGATTTTTAGAGCCTGGAAGCCGTGCATTCGACCCGCAGATCAAGGGTTCAATTGAGGTAAATGCAGCGCTCCTGACGGCCGACCTTGACAAGAAACAAGCCATCAGCCTACAGCAACTCCGAGAAATTCTTGATAAATAGGCGATAAATGCTATCCTATGGAGGTAAGGCCCTAACCTTTTTAATAATATGAACAAGGCAGAGCTAATCTCACACTTGGCTGACAAGGTCGGCATAACCAAAAAGCAGGCAGAGGATGTCGTCGAAGCGTTAGTCGAGGTCATAACCAATACGCTCAAAGCGGGCGGCGAAGTCACGATCGCCGGATTCGGCGCTTTCACGGCGAAGACACGCAAAGGGCGCATGGGAGTCAATCCGCAAGACACTTCCAAGCCTTTGGAGATCCTTCCGGTCACCGTGGCGAAATTCAAAGCCGGAAAAGGACTTAAGGAAGCACTGAAGCATATACACGAAACCAGAGGTGTCGCTCCAGCCGAGACGCCGACCCCGAGTCCGGAAACATCGACGCAATAAACCGGAAAAATAATCCTCCGACGCAAGCATCGCAAGATCAAGCGCCGGAGATTTTTTTTTATGCTATCCTGTACGGGAAATATGCCTACCACGAAACATCCGACCAAGCTCGTCAGTTTTTTCGAGAAAGCCGTCGCCATCAATGCATCCGATACGCACCTCGCGGTCGGGCTTCCGCCCATCTATCGCGTCTACGGCAATCTGCATCGCGACGAAGGCGAGGCGCTGTCGGCGAACACGTTGTTAGAGGAAATCGAAAAGATCTTGCCGGAGACCCTATGGAAGCAATACCAGGCAAAAAACGATATCGACTTGTCATTCGAACTCCCCAGCAAAGAGCGTTTCCGCGTGGACATCTTCTGGAAAAGCGGCGGACCCGCACTGGCCGCCCGTCTGATACCCGCACATATACCTACGCTTGAAGATCTTGAAGTTCCGGAAGCCGTGCTGGACTTCGTGGAGCTTTCCCAGGGCATAGTCCTGGTGACCGGGCCGACAGGCGCGGGAAAATCGACGCTTCTCGCTTCGATGATCGAGCACATCAACCAAACAAGGCCAGACCATATCGTGACATTGGAAGATCCGATCGAGTTCGCATATGAGGCGAAACAATCGCTCATCTCACAACGTGAATTAGGGATCGATTTCCAGAGTTTCGCTGAAGGGCTCAAGCATGTATTCCGTCAGGATCCGGATGTGGTCCTGATCGGAGAGATGCGTGATCCGGAGACCATCGTGACAGCCCTGACCTTAGCCGAGACGGGTCACCTGGTCTTCGCGACTCTGCACACCAACGGCGCGGCATCGACCATCGAACGTGTCATCAACGCATTCCCGGCGATCCAACAGCAGCAGATCCGTCTGCAGCTTTCGCTCGTCTTGCGTGGGGTGATCTCACAGCTCCTTTTGCCCAGTGTAGACGGCAAGCTATTGGCCGCCAGGGAAATCATGCTTAATACGCATGCCGTCAGCAACACCATCCGCGAAGGCAAGACAGAGCAACTGCAGAACATAATCTTCTCTTCGTCGGCCGATAAGATGCAGGACCTGGATCAGGAATTGGCGGGCTTGGTCGAGGAAAACCTGATTACGACAGACACGGCGTACGAGTACGCGAGAAACAAAAAGAATTTCAGGTGATGATTTGCGCAAAAAACGGGCAGAAGCCCGTTTTTGCTTTTTTATTCGGGTGTTGTTAGGGTGTCGGCATGGGAAAAACAAGAACCTTGGAGAGTACGCTCGTACATTCGAACGACTGGTACCGTATCAGGCGTGACATGATCGAAGGTCGAGATATCCCCTACTTCGTACTCGAGCGCGAACCTTTTTGCCTAGTGGTTGCGGAGGATGGCGACAAACTTCTGCTCATCGAAGAGTGGCGCCACCCAGCTCAAGTCCACATGCTCGACTTCCCTGGAGGATGGTTGGAAAAAGAGGAAATCCCGCACGATGCTGCGCTTCGAGAATTCCGCGAAGAAACAGGTTACGAAGCCGATGACGTCGATTTCCTGTGTGCACCATACGCTTTCGCAGGAATCAGTGCCGTCAAAAGCCACATCTTCCGGACGCGAGGCGAACTCCGTTTTGTGGGTCAGAAGTTGGACACCACGGAGGACGGCATCAAAGTCGTCTGGATGACACGCGCCGAAATCGCAGCAGCAGAGCGTAGCGGAAAAGCCCTTTCAGCCGACATCTATAAGTGTCTTGGAGCCCTCGAGCTCCTGAAATACTGAAAACAGGCTTAGCCCGACAAAAAAAGCAGACCCACTCGGTCTGCTTCACTGTTTCTTCAGAGCTTTGACGACCAAATTCCTCCCTTCTTCGAGAGATGTCGGGGTTTCGTTTCCCCAAGCAGAAATGACTTCTATCTCCCATATCATTGGATCAAAAAGTTTTTTCAATTCGTCCAAAGTGAAAGCGTGAACGTAGCGCACCGTAGAAGCACCATTAGCCTTCCACGAAACCATCACATCTCCCTTGCCTCCACCGGACACCATCGACAAGCGCAGATGCGCAGCGAGCCAGATACGAATGCGCTCGGCGAGCGTCTTGTTGCGGAAAAACTTCTTGCAGCGCAGATTCCACACGGTCAAAATCAAGGTTCCGCCCGGCTTGAGGATACGCGCGAGTTTGGCGATTGCAGCGCGTCGCGCGGCGTCAGTCGGAATATGGTGGAGGACAGCGAGACATGCAATAGCGTCGGCGGATGATTCCTGTATGGACGTAGCATGCTGCTCCCCTACAACGAATCCACCATCAATTATTTCGACGTTCTTACGTTCCGCGAGGATCTTAGCCGCTTCGGCACGAAGAGACGAGGATGGTTCGACGGCGTTGTATCTGACGCTATCCGGAATCCCTAAACCCAATCGACCGTTTCCGGCACCAAAATCAACCAAAACATCGCCAGACTTGAGCGATTCTTGCACCAACTTCATGACCCCCCACGGCGCGTGGCGCGTGGAGGAAAATGAGGTGCCTTGCGTTTCGTAGAAATCGTCTACGCTACGCTTGATTGTTTCGGCGTTTTGCGTCATGCTGGTCGTCAGCTTAACATAAGCCATTAGCTCACTCAATCGACACTGATTAAACCTCCAAGTCCGTCATCCTCGTAAAAATGGGGATTGAGATCTTCTGGATTCCAGCCTGCGCTGGAATGACGAAAGAGGAGCGATCGACAAATACTTAATGCAGCCAAATCCCCCATCAGAATTGACACGAAGCATCCTGGAAAAAGCTTCTAACATGGAAAACGTCACTCGTGATGGTGTCTTTGCCTGTATGCGCGAGGTCATGGCGGGGACGATCTATCGATTCCCGAACGCGCAGGAGTTGTGGCTAGAATATCGCTCGGCTACGGAAAAAAATCTACTTCAAGTCAGCCCTGAACTCGAAAAAGCGTTGCGGGTAAAAGACGTGCGCACGGATTCCGGGGTCGCACCGATTACCGTCCTGACTAAACCCTGGGCCTGTCCTGGCCGTTGCGTATACTGCCCGACTGAAGTCAGGATGCCAAAGAGCTATATCTCGAGCGAACCGGCAGCGGCGCGCGCCTTGAGCCTGAAATTCGATCCATATCAACAAGTCGCGCAACGTGTAAAAGCCTTGGAACGCAACGGGCACGAGGCAAAGAAAATCGAACTCATCATCAAAGGCGGTACATGGTCCAACTACCCCTGGAATTACCGCAGATGGTTCATCAAACGCTGCTTTGACGCGGCGAACGAGCTTCCTCTCCTTACGCAGGAGGGATCCGATGAGGCAGATCCGACAGAGCCGAGCTCACCCCCTCTGACTCCCCCTTCACCAGAGGGAGAAGGGCTTGCCGAAGCGCTCAAGAAAAATGAGTCAGCCGCTTATCGCATCATCGGACTGACGATTGAGACGCGACCGGATTGGGTGAATGCGGAAGAGATAAAACGCCTGCGCGAGATCGGATGTACGCGCGTGGAGCTTGGCGTGCAGACTTTGCGCGATGAGATTCTCCAACTCACCAAACGCGGACACACCGTCGCTGATGTTGAACGTGCGACAGTATTACTCAAGACGGCAGGGTTCAAAGTAGATTATCATTTCCTCCCCGGACAGCCTGGCATGACGCCAAAAAAAGACCTGGAGGATTTCGAGACGCTCTTCGGGGACGCACGCTTTCGTCCTGACATGATCAAAATCTATCCGTGCGTAGTCTTGCCGAATTCAGAGCTTAAGGAGTGGGCGGATCGAGGAGAATTCACACCACTGGATGGTCGCGAATTGATAGACTTGCTGGTCGAGATGAAATCGCGCGTACCGCGTTATTGCCGTATTTCGCGCTTAATCCGCGACTTCCCGTCAAAAGACATCTCTTTCGGCAACAAAGTGACGAATCTGCGCGAATATCTGACGCAAGAGATGGAACGCCGCGGATTATCGTGCAGATGCCTGCGCTGCCGCGAAGTCGGGCATACGAAAATCGATACGAACGTGGCGACGAAGTTCTTCATCGAAGAATATGAGAGTGCCGGAGGGAGAGAGTTATTTTTAACGATAGAAGATGAAGCACGGAAGGCGGTTTTCGCGTTCTTGAGATTGAGATTACCTCAATTGTCATCTCGACCAAGCAGAGCGCGTGGAGAGACCTTCCAATCGGAAGATCCCTCGACTTTGCTCGAGATGACTTCTATCTATAATTCTTTCCCCGTCCTGCGCGACGCGGCGATCGTGCGCGAACTGCATACTTACGGCACAGCACTCGATCTAAAGCAGACACGTAGCGATGCGGCGCAACATAAGGGTTATGGGCGCAGGCTAATGGAAGAAGCCGAGAAGATCGCGGCACAAGAAGGATATGAAAAAATGGCCGTCATCAGCGGTATCGGCGTGCGGGCGTATTATGAGATGCTGGGATACGAGGAACAGGATACGTATATGGTGAAAAAAATCTGAAGAGCGATTTCGAGAAGCAAAAAGAGCCCGATCGGGCTCTTTTTGAAATCTTATGCGTAATCAGTACGCCTTGGCGAAGATGACGCGGCCGGAGGATTCGGCACCGCAGAGGATGCACTTCCCTTTTTCAGACTGCTGGTCGAACGGAATGCAACGTATCGTGGCTTTGGTCTCTTCTTTTATCTTGGCTTCGCATTCGGCTGAACCACACCAATGGGCTTTTACGAAATTGCCTTCGACTTTGGATTTGAAGTCAGCGAAATCATCGACAGGCAGCGTATGCTCTTCGCGGAATTTGAGCGCGCGGTCGTAGAGGTTGGTGTGGATCTGCGCGAGGAGATCTTTGATTCCATCGACGATCCCTTCTTCGCTCACGGATTGTTTCTCTGCGGTATCGCGTCGGACCAAAGTGACTTGTCCGGCCGCGAGATCCTTAGGTCCAAGCTCGAGACGGACCGGCACACCCTTCTTTTCCCATTCGAAGAACTTGGCGCCGGGGCGCAGGTTGTCGCGGTCATCGATCTTCACACGGATGCCTTCCGCAGTCAGTTGTTCGGAAATCTCCTTGGCTTTAGTCACGACGGCTTCACGCTCTTCTGCCTTCGTACCGATGGTCACGATAACGACTTGGAACGGCGCAAGCTTAGGCGGCATGACCAAGCCCTTATCATCGCCATGTGCCATGATGAGGCCTCCGATAAGGCGAGTGGAGACCCCCCAGCTCGTTTGCCAACCGAATTTCTCGGTTTCGTCAGCATCGAGGAACTTAACACCAAAAGCTTTGGCAAAATTCTGCCCTAGCATGTGGGATGTACCGGCTTGCAGAGCTTTTCCGTCCTGCATCATAGCTTCGATGCAATAAGTGCGAACGGCTCCGGCGAACCTTTCGGAATCGGATTTGGTTCCTGGGATGACGGGGATAGCCATGATATCTTCGGCGAAATCACGATAGACGTCGAGCATCTGACGCGCGAATCCGTCAGCCTCATCCTCGGTCGCGTGGACGGTGTGACCTTCCTGCCACAAGAATTCCGTGGTGCGCAAAAAGAGGCGCGTGCGCATTTCCCAACGCACGATGTTGGCCCATTGGTTGATGAGGAGAGGCAGGTCGCGATATGAATGGATCCAACGCGAGAAGACATCATACATGATGGTCTCGGACGTAGGACGGACGACCAGTGGCTCATCTAATTTCTGTCCGCCAGCGTGAGTCACGACCGCGACTTCAGGAGCAAAGCCCTCGACATGCTGCGCTTCGCGCTTGAGGAAACTTTCCGGGATGAACAGCGGAAAGTACGCGTTCTGCACGCCTTTAGCCTTGAAGCGTGCATCCAAATCTTTCTGGATGTTCTCCCACAAAGCATAACCATAAGGCTTGATGACCATGCAGCCGCGGACCGGTGAGTGCTCGGCTAAATCAGCCTGCTCGACTACGTCCTGATACCACTCGGAATAATCGGCGTCGCGACGGGTTATAGCTTTGGCTTCGCCTGCGTCGCTTTTGTTTTGTTTGTCGCTCATATTGAATGCATGAAAATTACCATTCCCAGCGTATTTCAGCAAGAAAAACACGACGCCCCAGTCATGAGAGTGACTGGGGCTTGTCGAGACTTCAGACGTCGAGGCCGCGTTTTTTGCGTTTAGCGGCGTCGATGGGCAGCTTCAGGCCACGGCGCATGTAGCGTTCGTGGCACGGAGTGCAGAACTGGCAGGGCAGGACGGTGTAGGAGGAAATGATAGCATTGCAGACCGAGCCATCATCTTTGATGGCCACGCATCGCTTGCCAGCGAACCTGGATTTTACCGGCGGAGAGGGATTGCCGGTCGGCTGGACCATCGGAGAATAACTAATCCCCGCTTGTCCGGTTGAGCGCTCAATTTTCATGGTGTTGCGCCTATGCCGCGGATTCGCGTTTGAGACCGTTCTCCCGACGCAGTCTCTGTGAGATGGCGACGAGATCATTGATATCCCACCCCCGTCCTATCGCGACGTCGCGCAATCTTTGCTGGCACGGGCGGCAAATGGGGACCTCGGAGTGGTTCGACTCCGCGATGACTGCGCCGCAGTCTTTCCCATCCTTGAACGCGATGCACTTCGAGCCGGCATGCAGCCCCGGTTTGCTCTTGCGGCCGTCGCCCAGCAGATCCCCGATAGGGAAAGATGCTTTGACGACGTTACCCGGTCGTTGCGATGACTGCGCTCGATTTCTTTCCTGCGCCATGATTGTAAACTCTCCTGTTGGTCAAGGCTCTGCAAAGGGCAGGCTCGAGATTAGCATGAACGGCGAAAATGTAAAGGGAGGGGCGCTGGGATGTGAGGCGTATTCTTGCCTGCGGGGCTCGCGCCAGTCTACCTCGAACACATCCTCGGCTAAGAATACGCCTCACATCCCAGCTGAAAAAAGGAGAAAAAATGGAAGAGGCAGATATTCAAAAGAACTCCGATAGGGGTTCTTTTGTCTGGTGCGACGGCCGGGGATCGAACCCGGGACCTTGGGCTTAAGAGGCCCCTGCTCTACCGGCTGAGCTACCGTCGCAAATCAATTTGTGGCGTGATAATAACCTCTAAAGGATATGTCGTCAAGCACGCAAGACGAACGGAAAGGCTTGCTCTACATAACTTTTCGGGCTATATTGCGGCCAGCCGATACGTCTTTTGCGTGCTCCTGTAGTTCAACGGATAGAACACGGGCCTCCGAAGCTCGAGATCCAAGTTCGATTCTTGGCGGGAGCACAGAGAAGACGTAGCAGTATATTGAAGAGCGCCCCGGTGCCCACCGGGGAGGTCAGACGTTCGAATCGTCTGGGGTGCACCATCCCACTTCGCTCCTGACGGAGCTATGAGGGATCAGACGAAAGGCGACATTATACGTCGCTTTTTATTTTATCTTGACAGTACTGGCCAGATTCCCGCCTCTTGACACCCTCAACGCGCCGCACTATCATTCAAACCATCATTTGAACGTATGAAGACTAAAAAATCGACTTCGACCGACTTGGAGCACTTGGCCAGCATGTTCCAGACCATCGGTGACGCCAACCGCATGCGCATACTGTGCCGCATCTTCGTGACCAAGAACGCTTGCGTTTCGGATATCGCGGAGGGTCTGGGTTTGAGCGTGGCGGTGACGTCATATCATCTCAAGGCCTTGGCGGATGAAGGACTGTTAGAGCCAAAACGAGACGGCAAACGCGTGTGCTATGCGCCTGCCAAGACGACGATGTTCAGCGACATCAAGAAACTAATCTGCAGACACTCAAACATATGAACTTAGCCTATTTCAGGAAAAGCAATCGCGATTACGAAGCGACGAAAAACGAACTAGTCAGACGTGCAGAGCAGGAAGGTTGGAAAAATCTCGGCAGTACCGACTTCCCCGATGATGCTGGTGCGATGGTGCTAGTCTGCCGTCCCGACTGGATCAAGGAACTTCTGACTACTGATCGTAATCTGGTCGGTTTCTTGCCGTGCGGCATCTCGATCTTACGTAAAGGCAATGAAGTCTTTATCGGAACCGGACAGACGGGAATACTCAAAGCCATGTTACATGATCCTAACTTAGCTTGGCTGGCGGCGGAAGCCGATCAGAAGATAAAAGAACTGATTCACGGCGCTGCGGATGTCGGTCCGCCCAAACCGACAGGCGTCAGACTCTATTCTTCGACGACGTGCCCATACTGCACGATGGAAAAATCCTGGTTGGACCAGAACAAAGTGGAGCATGAGGTCGTGATGGTCGACCAGGACCAAGAAGCGGCACAGGAGATGGTCAAAAAAACAGGACAGATGGGAGTGCCTGTCACGGAGATACGTTATGAGGATGACGAGCCGGAGTATATACTGGGATTTGACCGTGACCGCCTTGGGCAGATCCTAGGGGTCGATAAGAAATAATTTTTGACGTATGAATTGTCCGACACCTAACGAAAGCCTGCTCGATAGAGTCTTGCGCGTCATTCTGGCGGAAACGTCACTGATACTCGGCCTGTTCTGGCTAAGTGGATTGTGGCAAATCCTGGCTTATGCGATCGCGGCTGCTGCTTTCTTCGCTGCTATCAGCGGATTCTGCTGGTTGTATCGCGTTTTCGGCTGGGATACACGAAAGGCGAGCTGGAAACCGAATACCAAACTGCTGCTTTCCGTGGGGGCTGTCGCATTCTTAGCCATCGCTATCGCCGGTTCCTATTACAGCAACTTCTTTACGCGCAAATTCTTTCTGGAAGATTTCAACCGGATGAATAACCACTACAAACAGACGCTGTTCACGACGGGTCAAGGACAACGCGAAGCATCTGTCGAAAACTACGGCGGGCTCATAGCGGAGTATTCCGCGTTCAAAAAGAAATATTCCTCTTACCGTCCTTACTCTCTACGTGGCGACAAGATGTTCGCGACCGACCTGAACGAAGTCGACGCGCTCATAAACTCACAAAAAGAAGCTATCGCATCCGGCGACTTACAATTGTCGCATCTTGAGTTCGAAAAAGTGCGGAACATCTTCCAGGAACTGCTGAAGCGCAACGGTTTTTCGATGCTCGCTGTATATCTAGTTGATTTCCACGACTCGATGGAGAAGGTCATCGCGGCAGCTGACGCGAAGGATGCGGCAGCTGTCATCGAGGCGTACAAAGAAGCGGACGCTAAATTAAAAGAAGTGGAAAGCGCAGCGAACGACGCCGAGATTAAAGCGATCCGAGCTAATCTGGAAGCAGTCCTGAACCTAGCCCAGAGCGGCAAAGCCGATGAAATGTCCGGGAAGGCTGCGGAACTAAAGAGCAGTTTCGTTAAGGTCTATCTGAAAAGAGGTTAAGCCGGAAAAAAAGCATAGAACCGCGGCATTAATCTGCTGCGGTTTTTCGGTTCTACCCGACTTGACTAGCGCAACGAATATCTTTAACCTCCTCGCAACGCTCATTCTAACCGGAGGGGTACTGCAATGCCACTTTCCATCCCGATTGCATCGCGTATTTTGCCTTTGACTCGGAAAAACTTCGAAGTGCTCGCCGCTATAAGCGAACCGCCCGGCCGTCTCTGCGGTAGCTGCACAAAGTACATCGCCCCACAGGCGGAGAGGGACATTTTTCAGTCTGACGATGATATGGAGATAATGGAACGTCTGGCAGTGGCGACGGAGGAAGCGAACTACCTCTTCGTACCGAACAGCCCTGATGTCAGCCGCGAATATGGACAGTGGCACATGACGTTCCTTCACCATCCAGTATTCGCCGTATGGATGCGGGAGCTCTTCGGCGGCTTTGATGCAAGCCTGCAACTGGAGTTGGTCAATGAAGGCGGCAAACTCAAGGGACGGAGCGTCTCGACAAACCGCACGCAGCTCAAGGACAAGGCGTTCGACGCTCCGTTTGCCTCCGAAGCCGAAGCTGAAATCCGCTGGATCAAGCCGCCGCATGACCCCGCGTTCCTGGCGCGAGCCGTACCGGCCGTGTATCGCGATCAGACCGATGAGTTCGAAGGTTTCCACGGAGCCTGGCGTTGGCAGCACGCGTCTTCGCCGGCAGATGGGCTCTTCGTGCTGCACGGCGACATACGTATGCTCGCGGTGCTGAACATGAATCGCTTTCCTGTCGACGTAAACGGCGCCCAAATACTGGAAGATGCGGATGCCATGCTCATCGACATCTCGCCAGAAGGGAACGGCGAAGAGCGCTTCCATAGGATACGCGACATCCAATGCAGTTGCCGCAGCTACGGCAATCACCTTCTGTTGACGCTGGCGGCAAAGTACGGGATCCAGCTCCCCCAGCCGATAGAACGGCGCTACTTCTTCTGGCAGACTTACCTCGAAGGAATCCAGCAACCGCGCTTCCGCGGCTGAATAAACTCGACGCCCCGATGCATGCCTGTCATCTGACAGGTGCGTCGGGGTGTTTTGCGTTTGTGCAAAGATACGAGATAAGCTATGTTGGAGGACGAACACACATCACATGAACGCCACTTTCCTGAAAAGCATCGTCAATATCGAAGACCTGCCTAAAAGCGATAGGCCGCAAATTGCGTTGGTCGGTCGTTCGAATGTCGGGAAATCTTCGTTGATCAACCATCTGGTGAACCAAAAAAATCTAGCCCGGGTCAGTGCCTCACCGGGACGGACACGGACCATCAACATCTTCGACGTAGATAAAAGATTTTTCCTTATCGACCTGCCGGGTTATGGTTTTGCCAAGGCGTCCAAAGAGAAGCGTATCGCTTTCGAGAATCTGTTGAATGACTATATGACCCGAGCCGAACATCTGAAATTCGTCCTGGTCATCGTAGATGCGCGCCTCGGCTTGAGCGATATAGACCGCGAGATGCTGACTTTCCTCGAAACGACCTCTGTCCCCTTCGCCGTCATCGCGAATAAGATAGACAAACTGAAAAAATCGGAAATCCTTGCACTGCAACGCGAGGTGGCAAAAGACGAACATGGAATAAAACTCATCCTTCATTCCAACGTGACGGACAGTGGGCAAGGCGAGATCAGACAAGCGATCGAACAAGCGATAAAAGCCGCCGCAAAAAAGTGAACCCCCGGCGAACCTGCCGCCGGGGTAAGGATAGAGCGCTTGCTTGTTAAGCCAAGATCGTGTTTTTCGTCGGCATCAAGCCGGCCGTTTCGCGATCCGGGACAGTGCGAGGCGTCCCATGTCAACGATGTTGAGCTGACCGAATTCGGTTTCGGCGTCTTGAATCAAGCGACCAAGGAAATCGGTGAATGATTCGGACTGAATCTCGCCGTCCAGGACATTAAAGGTTAGCGAGTAGAGCTTGGCGAGGCGGATTTCGGGAGGAGCGCTCCAACCCAGCTCGCCACGGCTCAAACAGCGGAGGGAGCGGATCATCTCCTGGATGGGCCGAGGCAGGAAGTCGGGCTTGATGCCGGTCTGCACCTCAAGCTCGTGGTGGAGCAGGACGTCGAAGAGCTTGACCCGGAGTTCGCCGTCGAGCCCAGGCTCGGAGAGTACCGCGAGCGCGCACTGCAGCGGATGGATCGCGAAAGGCGTGTGCAAATCGTGGGCGCGGATGCTTCGGCGGAGCGACAAGGCCTTCTCCTGGTGGAGCAGGGCGAGATGCATGAGCTTCTTGGCCCAGCTCCAGGCGGTGTCGGGCAAGCTCATATAGTCGAGCGGGGTGAGGCTGCGCTGTTCAGTAGTTTCGACTGGGATGGCGGTCGCAGTATCCATTCTCTTATCTCCCTTCGTGCATGTCGCTTGAGTCTTGGCTGAATGATGAAAGGTGCGTTGCACAGAAAGATACACGCTTCTTCGCCCAGTGTCAGAGGAAATTACGGAAAATGAAAGATGCTTCACATTTCTTCGATGAACCTAGGGTTTTTGACGTAAAAAACATGTAATGGATTTTTCCAGAATTGAAATCCCCGGCGGAGTCTTCCGTCGGGGAGAGTGACAGCGTGTTTGCGTGCTTCGGGCATCAGCCATTAAAGCCGATGATGTATCCCTCTTCGTCGATACCTTCTCCGAGTTCCAGTTCTTCGACGAGCCAGTCCCGATAAGCGGCGGCGGCGCGACGCACGGCTTCGATGTCCGCCAAGACGTTCTCCGCATCGAGCAGGTATTTCTCGGATTTCACTAAGAACTTGTCGCAACTAGCCATCCGTGCCCAACTGCCGAGGCAGTACTTACCAGTCCAGCCGCTGCGCCGGAGCCTCTCTCCTAAAGTCGCCGCCGCTTCGTACATCGCCCTGCGCTTGTTCTGGCTATCCTGCTGAATCGCTCGGTAATAATCCATCACCTCTGTGCGCGGATGGAACAGGCTCTCACCGAACCAGAAGGATCTAGCGTCTTCCTGGAAAGAGGCTAAACGAGCGGCTTCGCGCCAGGTCTTTAGAATCTCGGCTTTGTTTTTCCGATCCTGTTCATTTACGATGAGAATCCCCTGACGACCGTTGCAGGCGATGCATGCGTGCGTGAACCTACCCTGGGGTTTGGCGCCCCCATCCCGGCAATGCGGGCACTGGATAGTGATCAGGAATCCGTGGCGTTTCTGTTTCCATTCTTTCTTACCTTCGCAGACCGGACAGATTACGGTGATTGTGCCGACCCCGTGGCAGGCAACGCATTCTTCCCAGGTTCCCATGACCCCTCCTAATCCTAGACCGTATTTTGACAGAGCCTCCAAACAGCTTGATCAACAAGATCTTGAGTTCGTACTTTTTTCGGCTTTCGTCGATGATGCTGGGCTCGCGTTCAAAATTGAAGCCTTTTCTGACCAGCCCTTCACCGGAGCAAGCTGGGCACCTGAAGTTGGTCCAGCGGATTGTCTGACTATCCACATGAAGACCGTTCAGAATGATGGTGTCTCGGCCGTGGCAGACCGGGCATGGAATCAACTTGTCCTCCGGCGTCTTACCTGTGCCTCCGCATTCTTCGCACTTCACATACCCGAGGAATTTTGGCTTTTCCCCATCTGAATCACCAAAATTATCAGTGGCCGGATAGCGCCAGTTTTCCCGTTGCCCTTTGCCGTAGCATTTAGTGCAGCGCATGGTTACACCTCTTCAGTTGTAAAGTCCGCTTCGTCCAGGCAACGTACTCCTACTTCCGTGCGTCGTCCTATACAAAAAGAAAATCTGTCATGCGAGACCAGCGGCGTCGGCAGAACTGATTTGTCTAAAAGCTGATCGAAAGTCAAAATAACTTGTAAATAAGTTTTCCAAAAAATCGAAATCCCCGGCGGATCTGTCGCCGGGGCAAGGAAGATTATTCCAATCAGAACTTATTCCCGAATATGATCTCGAATGGATCCGGCTTTGGCAGAATTATCGCCTCTGCTGCCAGCTCGGAAAGTTTGATGAAATCCAGCGTATGCGTTCCGAGCCCATGGCCATGGGCATTGTTATAGACGCGCAATTCCTCGAACTCCGAGAACAACCTCAGGAGCTCCTTCAGGATGTAGGCCCGATGTTGGGAGCAATCGCAACTCAGTCTTGAGCCAGATGCTTTTAGGACAGAGTGGAGATATGCATGAATCAAGCGTAAGCGCCCCATATCGCGTTCGTTAGCTCCGATGTATCTGCCCCAGAATTTCACGACCGCCAGCGAGTCCTCTTCGTGCCGCGAGACCTCACCCCGCAGGCTGCTTACGTTTTGACAGACTTTCAGCCAGTCCGCGCGCTCTTTGTCCGTGAATCTCCAAATTTGGCCCCAGCCATAACAGCTCATGCAGGCGACACAACATGCGGCGTAGGCTATGGGGTTGCCGGTTTCGGACCGATCAACCTGATGTTTAGCGCACAATCCTCCGGATCCTTGGCAAGCGGTACACGTGATCTTTGTAGGCATGTTATCACCTCTTCTGTTGTAAGGTTCGTCTAGCTCGACCAAGCTACACGTCTTTTCTACAACTGTCCTATCTTTTTACAAAATGTGTAATGAGTTTACAGATTATACCCACTTTCCGTTGACATTTGTGCTATTTTCGTATTATCTTGGATGTGTAATAATCAACTACACATATGCCAAAGACAAGCATCTTACGTACCCTTGGCCTCTCGCCCGAGGAAAGCGCGGTATATCTCACCTTACTGGAGCATGGAGCGGCCAACGTGTCGGAGATATCTCGACGCTCAAAAGTCCACCGCCCAGGCGTTTATCAAGTGCTTCCCGGAATGACAGAGAAGGGTCTCGTCTCATTGGTGCCACATGGCAAGCAAAGATGGTTCGCGGCTGAACCGCCAGAAAAACTACAGAGCCTGCTTGATGCCGCACGCGCGGACTTCGAAAAAGTGTTGCCTGACTTGGAGCGTGCGTACGCGGTCAACTCCAAAAAGCCGACGGTCAAATCTTTCGACGGTATCCAGGGCATCCGTTTTGTCTTCGACGACCTGCTGCGTACGCTAAAGCGCGGCGACACTTTCTACCGTTACAGCGCGCAACACGAGTTCGCGGAGGGCGAACGTTACCTACCGCCGCAGTATCGTGAAAGGCGTGACGGGAAAGGTCTGCAGCGCTTCGTCATCACGAGTTCTTCAGTCATGAAAAAAAAGAAACCGCGCTTGGAACGCGCCATCAAAGTCGTACCGCCGCGCTACGGGCTCTTCGACTACGGGATAACGCAGCTGGTGTACGGCGACAAGATCGCGTTCATCGACTACAACACGGATACGGCCACCATCATCGAGAACCCGGTGATCGCCAGATTCCAGGCTACGCTCTTCAAGATACTGTTCGATCAGCTGACGTGAGCAATAGAAAAAAATCGTCGTCCTGAGCGAAGGCTGACCGACAGCCGAAGTCGAAGGATCTTATTATAGGTCTATCGACAAGCTCAAGACGACAGATAGGAAACGAAAAAACATGAAACACAAAACACAACATCTTATCCTCGCTTCAAGCTCGCCGCGCAGGCGTGAACTTTTGGAGCGTCTGCATATCCCGATCGAAATTCATCCGGCGGACGTGGACGAAACGCCGCGGAAGAATGAACACGCCAAGGCGATGGTCTTGCGATTGGCGAAAGACAAGGCCGCTGTCATCGCCAAGGAATACCCAGGCCGCTGGGTGTTGGCCTCGGATACGACTGTGGCGCAAAACGGCAAACCGATCGGCAAACCGACTAGCGCGACAGACGCCAAACGGACGCTGAAGAAACTGCAGGGCAAGAAACATCAAGTCTACACGGCGATCTGCCTGCAGAAAGACGACAAGAGATTCGCACTGGTCGATACGACAGAGGTCCTGTTCCGTAAGATGACGGACAAAGAAATCTCCTGGTACGTGAGAACCGGCGAACCGATGGATAAAGCGGGGTCGTACGCCATCCAAGGCATCGGCGGTCTGTTCATCAAGAACATCCTGGGTAGCTACTCGAACGTGATGGGTCTGCCCGTAGAAAAGACGGTCGAGCTGCTGCAAAAAGCCGGACTACTCGGTAAGTTGCTGGCATAAGACAACGCCTTCCACCAACCCCCTCTTACCCAAGAGGGGGTTATATCGTAAACTATCGGCATGTCGGAGTTCATCCAGCTCCAGTTCAATAACCTGACGCTTATCACCGCTGCGGTTTATGCGGCTTTTCTTATTCTGTCGCTCCGGCTGACCTTCCCCATGTATGTCGCATTCCGCAAACGCAAAAGCGGGTTCGGCACGATCTTCAACAGCGTGACGGAAAAACCGGAAGCGCTCGCCACGATCAGCCTGAAAAATGTACACGGGTTGGTGGTGCGTACGACGGTCTCGGATGCGGAGGGGCGCTATCGTCTCATCGCCCCGCGCGGGGAATATACGATAGAAGTCTCGAAGCACGGGTTCTCGTTCCCCTCCCGAAACGTGACCAAAGAAAAAAACCCTTCGGTCTACGACAACATCCTTTCGACCAAGCGCATCAATATCAAGGATTTCGGCGCGATGACCAAGAACATCCCGATCGATCCCGGCGCGGAACGCGGCAGCGGATTCTTTTCGTTGCGGCTGAACCTGAACAAGAACGAGATGAACATCCTGCTTCTCTTGAGTCTGGCCGTTTCCGTGACGATCCTCTACATCCTGTGGCAGTCGATCCTGATATGGCTCATCTTCGTGATCTACGTCGCGATACTGGCCGGTCGTTTCCTGACTTTCAAGCCGCCGCAACCGCCCTTCGGCACCATCCGGGACGAAAGCAACAAAAGGCCGATCGAGAAAGTAGTGGTACGCATCTTCGAGACGCGTTTCAATAAACTGCTGGAGACGCAGATCACTTCGGCCAAGGGGCGCTATGCCTTCATCGTGCAGCGCGGCTCATACCGCATCATGTTCAGACAGGACGGATACAAGACGGTCATCATGAATTATCCTGCGATCAAAGAAGACGGGACGTTGATCGCGCATGACATAAAAATGAAAAAAGCGGAAAAACAATCCGCGGAATAAGAACCGGCATAAAGGGAAACCCGGCTGCACCAAGTGAGGTGAGCCGGGTCTTTAGTTCGGGTGGGACTATCTGTCGAGCGCGGCCAGATCCGCAGCTAGACGCTCTGCTTCAGCCGCTTTGTCTCGCGCCTCGTTCTCGAGACGCTGCTGCTCGGCGCGCAACGTTTCGAGTCGGGCGGCGAGCTGGTTGCGTTTGCGCGCCCGTGCCCTGTTACGGAGTTCGTCCTCGGCAAGAAGAATGGAATGAGGGAGAGTCTCGAGCATGCGGCGCCACTCTTCGAGCTTGCGCTGCAGCTCGTCGTCTTCCATGGCCTCGATGCGGCGACGTTTTTGTTCGTCTTCCGCAGCAGAAGCGTCGGCCGGCGACGAAGCTTCGAGCGCAGGGAAAGAACCGGCTGGCGGTGGGGTGATGATCACGCGTCGCTCGGAGGGCGGACCCACGAAATCATCATCGGGATCCGGAGCAGGGCTTGGCATGGTGGATGACTGCAACGGATCGGCTTGTGCCGTATCCTGGATCGGTTCCTTCAGCTCCAGCGTGAACCGCTCGAAGCCGGGCAGGCAGACGTAGGTCTCATGCGACCCCTCCGTAGGTTGGCGCCAGATGATGCCCCAGTAGCTGTACTTGTGCGTGATGGTGTTCGGACCACCCACGAACTTAGTGTAGGCACTCTGCATCTTGTCTGGCGGGACTATGCCGTCGAGCGCGTCAGCCAAGCTCTGGCCCAAAGCAACGTCCTGCCGTAACCGGAATTCGTGCTCCAAAGCGGAGACAGCGTCCAAGTCTTGCCGACTGACTTGCTTCACCGGCCGTTCCGGAACCTCAACTGCGTGGATGGTGGTCGGATCTTGCATGAAGACATATTCTTCAGATCCGTCCAACCGTTTCAGCAGACCCTTGGAGATGTAGATAGCGAGTCCCGCAGCGTACTCGTCGGGAGTGCACTTCAGCTGCGAAGATGCCCATTCGTGATACAGCCTGTCCACGGCAGACGGGATCTGCACCGTGTATCTGCCGGAATCATCAGTCGCCATGCTCTGGATACACACCCACAAATCGTACTCGATCGGCGTGAGGAAGATGACATGCAGAGCGTGCGGCGCGTCCGTCTCCGATCGCTGAACATCGACGGTAGATTGCGTCGGCGGCGCCGCACTCACTGATCGGCCCGTCGCGGGTCCGGACACTGACTCGTCCGGCGCGGAGTTTGCGCACATGATTTCGCGCAGACGTTCTTCCGCATCCGCCGCCTGATCAGGCTCGCGACCTTCCTGACAACATGCGAAAACGTGCGCCGCACGCGTTTCGTCATAGTACAGCCGCGATCCTGCAGTAGTCTCCAGCAAGACGCTGGTGTTGATGAGGAAGCGACACAGGTCGTCCGACTTCCCTTTGTCGTGGTAGTGAGGATCCGCCCTCTGCGCGAGGGAGCGTACCGCTTGCCTGTTGGCGATGCCGCCTCTGGATCGGCTAAGTTTGCCTAGCGAGCGCAGGATGGCTTCCAGCGCCGGCGGCGTATTGCTTGAACAGTGGTAACGGCTGAAGCGCCGTGACCGAGGATCAACGTTTTGGGTCATGGATCTACCTCCCTTAGATGGAAAGAACAACGTGTTTTCTTAACAAAAATCGGCGATTCAGTCAAGTCGGGACCGTCGGACTCAATCATTGACTTAAACGCAGCAATGACGTAAGTAAACCTTGTTCGTTGACAACAAGGAGAGGCCGACATGGGCGGAACACAGGGATCGCAGCGACACAACCTGACCCTGGAGGATCTCTATCAAATACTCCAGGTCCATCCGCATGCCGGATCAGAGGTCCTGGCGGCCGCGTGCAATGCGTTGACCGCCAAGTACTACCCGGACGGTGTGGAAGGCGATGAGGAAAAACTCGAACTCGTTTCGTATGCCTACGCCGTCCTGTCTGACCCGACGAAAAGACGGGAGCATCAGCAGGTCCACAAGCCTGACAAGACGATCGGCAACTACCGCATCGTATCCAAAATCGCGGAAGGCGGATTCGGCGTGACGTACAAGGCCGAACATAGGGTGGCGAAAGAACCGGTGTGCCTGAAGCAGGGATTCCTGCACAGCCCCGCGCATGAGGCCATTCTGCTCGAAGAAGCCAAGGCGATCTGGAACCTGGGGCACTATTGCCTGCCGCACATGAAAGATCTGTTGCGGATGGACGACGGCAGCCTCGTGCTCGTCATGAGCTATGTGCCAGGGCCGACGCTCGAGCAACTCGTGCAGAAAGTCGGTGCGCTCGACGCGGAAAACGTAGCCTGGATCGCGGATCGCGTCCTCAACACGCTGCAGTTCCTGCACTTTGAGGGAGTGATCCACGGCGACATCAAGCCGCAGAACATCATCGTGGATGCGAAGAAACACCGCATCTCGCTCGTGGACTTCGGACTGACCTGCATAAGACCGACAGCCAGCACGAAACCCAAGGGATACACCGAACAGTTCGCGCCTCCGGAGCAGATGGAGGAAAAACCGCTGCTCCCGGAATCCGACCTGTTCAGCCTGGGCAAGACTCTGGTCTATGCCTTGAGCGGAACGTACGACTCTGTCGCACGTTTGAGCGTCCCGTCCGATACACCCGGGCCGCTCTGCAAGTTCATCAAACGGTTGGTCGTCAGGGATCTGTTGGGACGGCCGAACTGGTCACAGGAAGACCTGACGGAGTCATTCCGCAAAGTCAGACAGCAGTCGTTCGGACGTATCCATACGGACATGAAGAAGATCGCAGGAGAATGAAAGGAGCACGACATGGCAGAAGGCGCTGATTACGAACCGGGTTGTTGGCAAGGGCATGATTTCGCGCAAGCACGTCAGCAATACGTCGCGCACGCAGGGAGGAGCTACGAAGAAGCGCGAGGGAGCGGCAGGACATGCCAGGATCTCGTGCCGAAGACCATCTCCACACAGTGCTCTTGGCCGCTCATCTTCATCTGCGATCAGACAGGGTCGATGGGCAAATGGCCAGGAGTCATCTTCTCCAAAGCCCCGTACCTCGAACTCGAGGGTCAGGAATACTTGGGCAAGGACATGGAGATCAGCTTCGCGGCTATTGGCGATGCAAGGAACAACGAGACGTATCCGTTGCAAGTACGCCCTTTCACCAAGGGGACTGACATCAAGACGCGGCTCCAGGAGCTCGTCATCGAAGGTGGCGGCGGCGGTCAGACATACGAGACGTATGAGTTGGCCGCCCTGTACTTCGCACGTAACGTCGCCTTCCCCAAGGCGATCCGCAAGCCGGTCATGATCTTCATCGGTGACGAATCTCCGTATGACAGGATCGAGCCCGACCTGGCCAAGCGCTACTGCCACGTGAATTTGCAGGAGAGCATCACGACCAGAGCCGTCTTCGCCGAACTGTGCGCCAAGTATTCCGTCTACCTGATCCGCAAGACCTACGAGGAAGGGCACGGCGACAGGATGAGCACGACCGACAGACGGATACGCAGCGACTGGGCGAAGCTCATCGGAGAAGAACGCATCTCCGACCTAGATGTCCCGGAACGCGTCGTGGACGTGACGTTCGGCCTTCTGGCTCTCGAGACCGACAGAGTCCCCTACTTCCGGGACGAGATCAAGGGACGGCAGACGTCGGAGCAGGTGGCCATCGTCTCGAAAGCTCTTTCGACTATCCACGTCGTTGCAGCTTCTTCGAGCCCTCCGCCCAAGGACGACACCTCGGCTCGCGGCAAGTCCAGGTTGCTCGGGGCTGCCAGAGGCAAGAAGACCAAGTCGCTCTTGGACGACTAGCCATGGCAGACCTCAAACTCTTCGTGACTCTCTGGCCCAGCTTCCCCCACTTCCTCGAGTTCGCTGATGACGAGCGCATCGCGGGCATCCGCCTGAACAGCGCGATGATGTCGCAGACCGAGTTGGAGCAGGAACTAGCCATCGCGTCGGCGCAAGCTGACGTTCCCCTTTGGTTCGACGTCAAAGGCAGACAACTACGGATCGCCGAAGTGCTACCGAACGAGGACCATTTGGACATCCGGCTCAACCATCCGATCAGGGTTCCGACGCCCAGCGATGTGCTGTTCAAGGCCGGGGCAGACGGCGCGCAGCTGCATCACCTGGAGGAGGATGGGCTAAGGCTAGTCTTCGTCGGAGGTCCACACTACAAAGTACGTGAAGGAGAATCGCTGCACGTACGCGATCCGGCACTCGAAGTACTAGGACCCATCTTCACCGCACAGGAGCTGGCCAAGATCGAACGAGTGAAGAAAGCGGGCATCAAACGCTGGTTCCTCTCGTACGTCGAGGAGCAACGCGATGTCGACCTTTTTCGTGAACTGATCGGCACTGACGCGCAGATCATGCTCAAGATCGAATCGCGTCGCGGGCTCGAGTATGTCGCCAAGGATTTCGAGAAAAGCGACGGCATAACGCTTGTCGCGGCACGCGGCGACCTGTACGTGGAGGTCGATCGACCGCACGACGTCCTCAAAGCGACCAAGCTTGTGCTCGAAAAAGATCCGCAAGCCTGCGTCGCTTCCCGTCTTCTCCTTTCCTGCATCAATGGCCCTGTGCCGGAATGCGTGGACTTCTCCGAACTAGCCTGGCTCTACGACATCGGTTACCGCAACATGATGTTGTGCGACGAGCTGTGCCTGAAAGGAAACTTGTTGGCTCGCGCCATGAACGTCTTCGAGGCGTTCCGGCGCGAATACGCCAACTGACTCAAGACCCCGGTGTGACCACACCGGGGTTAAACTTTTTTAAGATAACGAATCGGCTGATCCGTCGTTGCGAGCACAGCGAAGTAATCTTGCCACAATGTAAGATTGCCGTGTCGCCCTACGGTTTCTTTCACGCTCCTCGCAATGACGATTCTTTGAGAACAAAAGATGGCGTGGGAGGTTATCCCCTCAAAATCTCTTTGATGTACACCAAACGATACAAGAAATAATTCAGCGGCAGATCCCAAGTACCGATGTAGTTTACGCGGCGTCCGCCGAAGCCGAGTTTGAATCGCGTGATGCCTTCCCAGGCATCGCGGTAATAATACATAGCTTTCGATTGCGGGTTGATGCCCCAAAAATCGTAGTATTTGAAACCTCTGCGCTGCGCATCGACGATCGCATCCCAATGCACCAGATACGGTGCCATGAGATTGCGCGAAGCGGATGAGGATGCGCCGTGGAGGTACGTTACAGTATCGCCGAAGAGCATCTCCATATCGGCGACGAGTATCTTTCCCTGATGCTCGGCCAAGCGGATCTGCGCCAAGCCGTTGGAATGCATCACCTGGTAAGTGCGCTTCAGATGTTCGCGACCATACTGCATGAACCCGTCGCGTGCAGCCGTCTCGATGGCAAGATCAAGAAACGCTTCCAGGTCGGAAGGTTTGTCGGCGATACGCGTCGTCACACCTTTGCGTCCGGCGAGCCGGATATTGTAGCGCGTCTTCTCGTGCATGCCGGCCAAAATCTCATCCTGCGTCCGCGATACGTCCAAGATCAGTGTCGAAGAGGGATCGCCGTGGGAGGCGCGGCGAAAAGATGTCGTCATCATACCCTGCGACTCCTCGAGTTCGACGCTCGGTTCGAAGCGCCAGAACAACGAACGATCATGCAATCCCTTCTGTGCATCCAACTGACGGCAAAATTCCCAAAATGTTTCTATCTTCTTTTCTGCCGAAAGCGTCGAAGCGAAAACCGGTCCGCGTTCCGCACGCCAAAAACCTGTGTTGAATTTTTTGGCACGGTAACTCATCTGTGCCGCGGCGAGCCATTCCCCTGTTTCGTCCTGAAGGACAAAACGCCTGACTGGCGCTCCACCCTCTCCGCGCAGTTCGCCCCAAGCCCAGGATTGCGTGAATTGCGACAAGACCTGGGAACGCTGCCAAGCATCCCATCGCTCGCGATCATTTATTTCGATGAGGTTCATTTGCCTAAATACTTCAAAGCGATCTTTATCCTTTCGGGGATGGACAAAATTTCGGACGGGACGGATTTCAAAGCTTCACGCGCTTGCTGCAAAGTGTAACCGAGCGAGACGAGCGCATCCGCGACCTCCGAGTCACCGGGCAGGGTGGATTCGTCTTCGACGAGCAGACCTTTGAGTTCAAGGATGATTTTTTGCGCCGTCTTCTTGCCGACTCCAGGTACCGAAGTCAGGAGAGACAAGTCGCCACGCATGACGGCCGACTTCACTTGTTCGAGCGGGCCGACGGACATGAGCGTCAAGGCCACTTTGGGACCGACACCCGAGATACCGAGCAACTTCTCGAAAAATTCCTGCTCGCTCCAAGAACCGAAACCATACAGGTCGCGCACGTCCTCACGGACGTGATCGTGGATATAGAAGAGGCGATCTTCACCGGCCTGCGTCTTGGACAATATCGGCGAAGATGACTTGATCTGATAGCCGATTCCGTTGACCTCCAAAACCAAAAAAAATGCATGTACTTCCAGGACTTTCCCGCGTAAAGTTGCGATCATAAGCGGGTTCAGTTTAGCTTGAAAGGAGACGAGAGGCAATCTATCGCACCCGGAAATAAGCCGCATCAAAAAGAAGAGCCCCGGCGGTGAGGACCGTCGGGGCGTTTGCGGAACAGGATCCGTGGATAGGACGAGTAGTGCGGGAAGGCGTCACGGCCCTACCGACAAATCCTCTCTTATCCTGCAGACCCTGCAGATGGCAGAGAAAAGATCCGGTTCGAGTCGAGCCTTCCCCAGCGCGTACATCATGGCCAGGAAAGAGTCAGGCCCGGGGAAGTCGAAGCAGTAAGCGGTTTCCCCGACCGGAGGGGAACTGCCGTAAGAAGCGTGGAAGAGCAGACAGGCACGGACGGTAGTTTCCCCGTGCTTAACGAACAAGCCATTCGCTAACCCACGATGTTCTTCCATCCATGACATGTCTTCAAGACAGGTCAAGGCGTCGAATACCATCGCGCAGAAAGCCTTCTGCCTGTTTTGCTCACGGCTCAAGGCCAAACCCATAGTTTCCAAAGAGCACACTCCCCTCTACGAATATTCTTAGGTTACACGAAGTCCCACGCAGACGAAACCTGTCGGATCTTTTCGGATATTTGCTCTATCCGTCAGCGTGAAACCCCCGACAGCAAGACCGTCGGGGGTTCATGAGGAAGGAGATACTACCGGGCCAGGAACTTCTGCGCTTCAGCCGACAATGGCTCGACGCCGTCGAACGACTGGTACAGCTCAAGATACTGCCGAGCTTCGTCGAAGCGCTTGCCGCGCAACGCGCACTCGCCCAGAACCTTCATGGCCGGAGGGAACGACGGATGGACCGCCAAGACCCCGTTCATGAAGCGTTTGGCCTGGGAGCAATTCCCAGCCGCGTAAGCGGACACGCCACTCCGGTAGATTCCATAGGCACGAGAGCCTGGCTCCGGCCCAGATCCTGGCGTGCGCTTGGCTGAAGCCGTAGCGGTGGCTGGTGAAACTGTCGAAGCGACTGGCGGAGCTGTAGATGACAGGAACGAACCCGATGCGGCTGCTGAATCCTGAAGCGCAGGTCGTGAGTCATAGAACCGCCCATGCAGATCGAACAGCCAGGCCAGCAGCACGAGGGTCCCGAACGCCAGGATAGCTACAGGTACCCAAGCGACTTTAATCCTGGACAACCTACTGCGTCCGGTCACTTCCGAAGATACTGCCGGAGTCTGTGGTGGCGGATTCGAAACCAGTTCGCGTGTCGGAGCCAGGGAATCGGCTTCGCGCCATGAGGTGCTTTTGCCGGGCAACGAGAAGGGCAGTTTGTGCCGACGTTCCCACTCCTCGGCTTTGTCGAGCAGCTTACGCAACGCTGTCGCGTCCTTAGGCCGATCCCACGGATCCTTGATCAGGCACAGGTCTATGAACTCGACCATATGCGGATTCGGATCATGGACGAAGTCCTTGATGTCGCGGTGACCGATCTGGCTGTCGACGACCTTGGCCAGGACGAGCCGCGCCATGAGCTGCTCGGCCATGATCTCCGAACGCGCTCCGTTGGTCGGCTTGCGCAACTCGTTGGCGTCCGCGTCGAAAGGCAGGAAGCCCGTGACGAGCTCGAAAGCCGATGCACCGAGAGACCAAAAATCGCTGTACGGACCGACGTACCATGTCTCGCGCGTCACCGGATGGATTTTGCATTCCATCGCGGCTTCAGGCGACATGTAATACGGCGTCCCGACGATCACGCCTTGGCTCGTGAGACTTGGCCCGGGCTGCGGAGTAAGGTTCTTGGAGATCCCCAGGTCCGTCAGCTTCACCACGTCTCGGCCATCCTGATCCGTCACCAGGATGTTCTCGGGCTTGATGTCGCGATGCACGATGTTCTTGGCGTGCAGCGCCTCAAGCGCGTCGAGCACCTGGCGCAACAACGGAACAAGCATAGAGACAGGAACAAGCGATCGCTCGATCTTGCCGTTCTCCGACTTGCCCTGGTCGTTCAGGAAATTCTCCCAATACTTCACTTTCAGAGCGTCGAGACTCTGGGCGTCCTCAACCAGCTCCATCACGATGAAGGGGTGAGTGTCCTGATCCACACCCATGTTCCAAATCCGCACCACGTTCGGGTGGTTCACGGACTTGAGGAGGTTGGCCTCCCTGACGAAGCGGTCGAGCGCGTCGACCGAAATCTGCAAAACCTCCTCATGCGGGTACTTCAGCACCACGCGCCGCGGCTTGTCGCCGTTGGCTTCGCGGTACCAGTCCGGAGGAGTTAGGTCGTTGGCCAGGTAAACCGTGGCCATCCCGCCCTGCCCCAGGACAGAAAGAAGCTCGTAGCGCAGGACGCGCTTACGGCCGCCTTTGTCGGGCAATCGGCTCTCGATGACGCACGGCAGACTGTTACGGCTAGCCATCTTAGTTATCCTTTCAAAGATCGTCCGGGCCCATTCCCGGAATGTAGGAACATAGCGTAATTAAAGGTTTTTGTCAATGGTAGGAACGAACAGGGGGTAAGGGCTTTTTCGTCGCTGCGGGGCTCGTTTTCATCTACCTCGAACAGGTCCTCGCTGACGAAAAAGCCCCTATCCCCTGTTCTAAAGGGAAGAAAGAAATAATAGGTAAACGTGAAACCCGGCTGCGCCAGAGGTGGCGAGCCGGGTTATTTAGTGGAGGATGTGTTGGGGAGTGAAGGTCTCAGAATCTTCTTCCCTGTCTTGGAGGGAGCCGCAGAAGGTGACGCTGGCGATGTCCGCGGACTTCAGCGTCAGACGGAAGAGAGCCGCATAGTAGTCGCGGATAACCCCACCTCGCTGGATGATAGGTCCGAACGCTGCTTCCAAGTAACGCAGAGCCTGCCTCGTCTGCACCAAGGCCGCATCCTGACTCTTGAGTTCGGCGTGGAGCCGGAGCAACAGAGCCTCCTGGTTCGCATCCAACTCTGCGTCGGGCAAATGGCGGATGACGCGGCGGGCCATACAGACCAAGGCAGTGCGAAGGACGTGAAGACGCGCTCTCTCGCTCGTGATGAGCGGCTTACCCGGAGACTGATGTACGTAGAACGTGCTCCCCAGACGGAAAGCTAACGCGTCGAGCACGACTTCGCGGGCGTGCGCCTGCTGCTCCTTGGTCAGGTCAGGAGGAAAAGCAATCTTCTCGAGACAAGCTCTGACCGTGGATGCGGAGGCTAGATGCGAGAGCTCGTGCCAGGTGATGAGGTTTGCGGTCTGATAAGCATCCAGCATCTCGTCCTCGATGTCGCCTTCCTCAAGTTCGAGCCAGGTGCGTGTCTTTCCGAACATGTGAAGTTCTTGCGTCAGACAAAGTGACTGCCGAAGCCTAAACCCGACGCCCGATCCTCTGGGAGCGGAGTGGATCGAAGCATATTCGCCAGTGACCGTACCGTTCAGCACAGCCTCGGGGTCGATTGCCAGGTCGAACAGTCCATTGAAGACCGTGACGATCTGCCGGACGCGCTGTCCAATATGCGCACGATACTGCTGCAGCCGCATCTCCTGTTCGCGTGCACGCTGCTCGATGATGGCCAAAGCCTTGTCAATCTTGTCAATCAACTGGGCGTTCGGGAAGCTCCTGACTTCTTCGCGCAGAGCGTCACTGCAACCAGGTGCGAAATCGACCATCTCTTGCCTTCGCTTGAGCATGTCGCGGAGCGCCTGTTTATCATGCTCGGCCGCCAGTTTCTCGACGCTCTGCCGCAAGACTTCACGTAGCGCGTTCAATGCGTCCGCAACCTTAGACTCGCGCTCCCGAAATTGACGCTGTTCTTCATCGCGTTTCAGTCGCGCTTCCGCTTTCTTCTGCCGGCGTTCGGCCACCCTGGCGTCGCGAGCTTGCAGCGCCCAGCGTTCGACGTGCTTCAGGAAGAGGGGTTGCAGACGTTGACGGATCAAAGGCGGCGGATTGCCGTTGCTCTTCACCTTGAGCCACGCGCTCCAATCACCGTCTGCAGCCTTTCGCATCTCGTGCAGCCTGGGTTTCGGTACTTGGGCATGGTCCGCAGCATGCATGAAGGAATCGACGGCATCGACGGCATGGTCAAGGAGACGTGCGGTCGGCCATTCATGCAGCCGCCATATCTCGCGATGGGCCAGATTCCATGGGTTGTTGGAGATCAGCATGCTTGATGACTTACAGGCAGCGACCCAAGCATCCCAGACCTTAGTCATCAGCTCGTCTGATGCACCGGCGAACCAGGAATTATTGCACATCACGTGCCACAGCGTCTCCCTGAGAAAGTATTTCGAGTCACGGTGATTGTGGCGTGAGCCTTGGTCCACCGTGCAGGCGAGTACGAAGGCCTCTACCTCCGGCATCTTCAACCAGACTCGACTGTACATCAGCTCCATGAACCATGAACCAAGATCGTCGTAGCAACGATGACGCCACAGCTCAAAGAGCGGATCAGCGGTACTCTTCGGACACAGTGTTGCGGTGCCTGGGTGTGCCGCCTCGAACTCGCGGCACTTCCGTTCGAACTCGACAAACTTCCTAGCGACTTCCGGCTCAACGGCCGCGAGGGCCTGGAGTTCTTTCTCGTCCATATCTTCATCCTTTCGAAGGAGCGATCGCACGATTGCGATGGGATAGATAAACATGAAAAGTCTGGATTGTCAATCATAAATCGCCCCGGATCATTCCGGGGCGATCTACTTTTTTTGGCTTAATCTAGACTTTCTTGATTCCTATCTGGATCGGTTGGCCGTCTAGTTTCACTTCTGTCTGCGAAACTATTTCCGCATCCAACGTCTCACCGACGGAATGGGATTGGACGTTAGCACCGGCGACAGCCGAGTCCGCGATTTCTTCGAGCGTGTCGCGCAAACCCTGATCGCTGACCGCGAGGCTGACCTGGATTGAGTCCTGCGGGGTAAGACCTGATTCTTTACGTAGATTCATGATCTGACGTGCGATCTCACGAGCCATCCCCTTCTTCTTAAGATCCGGCGTGATGTTCGTATCGAGTTCGGCGGTCCAGGCCTGTTCACCTGTATCGATACCGCCGTTCAAGATCACGTTCTCGACGTTCAGTTCGTCTTTGATGAGCGCGAGAAGTTCGGTGCGCAGAGTCAGGCGCGCAGACAGAGCGGCGTCACGCATCGACACCGTCAGGCTGGCGAGCGCTTGGCGCACGGGGATCTTATGACGCGCACGTAACTCGAGACCGGAAGTGACGACGTCGCGGACCCAGGCCATATCCGTCATCAGTTGTTCGTCGATAACCTTGTCTTCGACCTTGGGCCAGCGGTCGAGATGAACGGACATCTTAGGTCCGGCCATGTCCTGATACAGTCTGTCCGCCATGAACGGAGTGAAGGGAGCCAAGAGCTTGGCCGTCTCGAGCAAGACTTCACGCAAAGTGCGCAACGCATCCTGCTTCTCGTAATCGTCCGCCCCCTTCATGCGTTCGCGCGAACGACGGAGCCACCAGGTCGATAGATCGTCCACCCAGGCGCGCAGGGGGCGCGTCGCGGCGACGAGGTCGTAGTTCTCCATGTTGGACGTGATGTCGCGCGTGACGGACATGAGGCGCGAGAAGAGCCAGCGGTCGAGCACATGCATGCTGCGCGGCTTCGTCATTTCGGGCTGGTCGGCGCCGGCATACATAAGATAGAAGGCGCGGACGTTCCACAACGTGCCGAACAGAGTACGCTGGATGACGGCCACATCCTTCTCGGAGAAGTTCAAGGAGTCGGCCTGCAGCACGGGGGAAGACAGGAGATAATAACGCAAGCTGTCGGAACCGTAATTGATCATGAGGTCCCAGGGATCGGGATAGTTCTTGAGGCTCTTGGACATCTTCTTGCCGTCTTCCGCCAAGATCATGCCGGTCACGATTACGTTCTTGAAGGCGGGCTTGTTGAACAAGGCCGTAGCCAGGACATGCAGGGTGTAGAACCAACCGCGCGTCTGGTCCTGCGCTTCGGCGATGAAATCGGCCGGGAAGTTCTGCTCGAACCAATCTTTTTTCTCGAAGGGATAATGTACTGAAGCAAAAGGCATGCTACCCGACTCGAACCAGCAATCGAAGACGTCCGGGATGCGCTGCATCGTACCGCCGCACGCGCAGGGCACGGTGATCTTATCGATATTCGGACGATGCAGTTCCATCATCTCTTTTGCGCCGATCTTGGTGCCGGAGGCTTTCTCGAGTTCGGCAACCGAACCGAAGATCTTCTGTTCGGAACATTGGGTGCAGCGCCAAACAGGCAAGGGTGCGCCCCAAAAACGCGTACGTGAAATGCACCAGTCCGGTGCGGTCTCCAGACCATTGCCGAAGCGTCCTGTCTTGAAGGTCTCGGGGTGCCAATTGATCTTCTTGGCCGTCTCGAGCATCTTGGGCTTAAGCTTCGTCACGTTCACGAACCAAGCTGATTGTGCTTTGTAGAACAACAGTGTATTGCAACGCCAACAGGCCGGAACGCTGTGCTCGACTTTCTCGCTGCGATAAAGCAAACCACGGGCTTCGAGGTCCGCGATCACCTTTGGATCGGAATCCTTGATATAGATGCCGGCGACGAATCCGGTTTCGGGTTTTTGTTTGCCTTCGTCATCGACGGTCACGACGACCGGCAGATCATGAACCTTGGAGGCTTGGAAGTCTTCTTCGCCGAAAGCCGGAGCAGTATGCACGATGCCGGTACCGTCAGTCATGGTCACGTAATCCATGCCGACCACGTGATGCAAATTCTTTCCGGCGCGCGCCGTGAGTATCTCCAGGTTCTCCGGAGAAAGCGGATACAGGGGCTCATAAGCTAAACCGACCAAATCACTCCCCTGGATTTTTGATACGACCTCGAACGGGGGTTCGCCTTCGGCCAACGGGTAATATTGACGGAAGACGGACTGCATCAGTTTTTCGGCGACTATATAGGACGCATTATCGGCATCTACACGAACCTTTACGTACATCTCGGTCGGATTGACCGCCAAGGCGACGTTGGCGAGTAGGGTCCAAGGCGTCGTCGTCCAAGCCAGGAGATACGTGTCGGCCTCTTCTTTGAGCTTGAACTTAATGGTGATGGCGGGATCGGCCACATCGAGATACGAGTTCTGCATCGCAATCTCGAAATTCGAGAGCGGCGTGGAGCAGTGCGGACAATATAAAGAGACGCGTAAATCTTTGTAGACCAGATCTTTGGCGCAGAGCTCGGAAAAAGCCCACCAGACTGATTCGATATATGAAGCGTCCATGGTGCGATAGGCGCCTTCGAATTCGACCCAGCGGCCGATGCGGTGCACATAACGATCCCATTCGCCGGTGAACTCCATCACGGACGAAGCACAAGCTTGGTTGAAATTGTCGATGCCGAAACTTTCGATCTCTTTCTTGGAATTCAGCTTGAGGCGTTTTTCGATCAGGTTCTCGGCAGGAAGACCATGACAATCCCAACCCCAAACGCGCGGGATGCGATAGCCTTGCATGGTGAAATAGCGCGGGACCGCATCTTTGATGACTGACTGCAAAAGATGGCCATAATGCGGCGTGCCGTTGGCGAAAGGCGGACCATCATAAAAAACATAGCCTTTGTTTTCAGGACGTTCATCGATGGAACGGCGGAAAATATCGTTTTTTTTCCAAAAACCGGAAATCTCTTCCTCTATTTGAGGAAAATTAGGTCGGGATGGGGCTACGGCAGGCGCGTCCGGACTTTTTGCTCGAGTTTCATTGTCGTTCGTCATATTTGGTCTGTCTATCATGCGGTGTTTTTAGCCCTGACGTCAACCCCTGGAATAATGTGATAAACTTCCCGCATATGCATAAAATCCTTTATATCGGAGCTGACCATGCGGGACATGGGCTGAAAGAAGCGCTAAAAAAGGTCCTGACGGATGAGGCTGACTGGGTTCTGGAGGATTTGACGCCAGATTTCGAGGCGGGCGACGATTACCCGCTGGTAGCACAAAAACTGGCGAAACTGGTGGCGCGCAACCCGGGCAGCCGCGGCATACTGTCTTGCGGCAGCGGCGTGGGTGTGACCATGGCAGCCAATCGTATCAAGGGAGTTCGCGCTTTCGATGCTTTCGATGGACAGACCGTGAAGCTGGCACGTGAGCATAACGACGCCAACGTGATAGCCTTCTCGGGCTGGAGACAAAAACCCGCAGAAGCCAAAAAACTTCTCGAACTCTTCTTGAAGACCAAGGCCCCGACTGCCGGGAGACATGTGAGGCGAGTCAAACAACTTGGATGAAACGCGCACACTGGCGCTGGATTCCCGTCTGCACCTGTCTGACGGTTGGCTGGCGGCGATGACCAACGAGGAATAAACGAAAAATTATGAACACCGTAATACCCACCATCCTGGTCCAGGACGAAACCGAGTTCAAGGCCAGATGGGAAAAGATCAAAGACGCCACAGATATACTCCAACTTGATGTGTTGGACGATACGTTGGTGCCCAACAGCGACTGGCATGATCTAGACGCATTGCGGGAGCTCAAGGACGGGCCAAATTTCATCCTTCATCTGATGGTAAGCGATCCGCGCAGCTACTTGCTTGCAGCTACGGACAATAAGAAAATCATGGGAGCCGTGTGGCATATCGAAGCGCCGATAGACCATGCCGAGTTGCTGATGTTCTGCCAGGATAACGGTTGGCGCTGCGGCCTCGCCTTGAATCCAAAGACTAAAATCGAGGAGCTGGAGCCTTTCTCTGAAATGGTGGATGAGGTTCTCGTACTGGGGGTAGAGCCTGGCTTCAACGGTCGAAAAATCCTTCCGCATACGATCGATAAGGTCCAACAGCTGAAAAAAAGGTGGCCGGATCTAGCGGTCAGTTTCGACGGCGGCGTGACGAAAGATAATATCGCCGAACTGAAAACCGCCGGCGTATCGATTTTTTATGCGGGCAGCAGCATCTTCAGTTCAACTGACCCGCGGGCAGCGCTGGAAGGATTGAAAAATATCTAATCATGATAAGAACATTATCTTGAAGATCTTTCGACGCCGCTCAAGATGACGATATCCGAATATGCCGAAAGTCACATTGCAGTTATTCGAAACATACATCGCGCTGATCAAGGGAGCTGTCGGAACGGAGATGTTCCGTCATGTGTACGGCAAAGTGGACGGAAAAAACAGAGACCTGACGCAAAACGGGAACCTTTCCTGTGCCTACTTCCCCTCTTTCGCATTGAAGCACTTCGACCTGATCCAAGAGTCGCATGTGACGGTCTTTGGTTTAGTCCGTGACCTGGAGAAATCGGGATGGAAAAAAGTCGCGCGACCCAAAACGGGATGCATCCTGGTCTGGGACGCGATGGACGACAAGAAAGACAAGAATTTTTCTTTTGGACACGAACATGTCGGTTTTTATGTCGGCAAGGGAAAAGCCATAAGCAACCTGTCCTCGAAAAAAACGCCGGGACAGCACAATTGGACGTTCGGCGTAAAAAATGGAAGACCAAAGCGTTCAATCAAGGCCATGTATTGGCACAGGAGACTAGACGGTTGAAGCAGCAGCATCTGCATCCAGCGATTCGCATTCGAGACGAAGGATACTCATGGCGCGACGAATCGCGCCTTTTAGGTCGGGTGTATCGCCAAGCAGCGGTAAAATTGTTATTCTTTGAGGCATATGAAACTCAAGCAAACTTTACATAACCTGGCGCTCATAGCTTGCATGACGAGTGCACTATTGCCGATGCCAACGGGCGCGACGACGCTGCAAAGCGGCGACCTCATCAAAGGACCGGGCGACGCAGTGTACTATTACGGCGAGGACGGAAAACGTTACGTTTTCCCTAATCTTAAGACTTATCAGACTTGGTACAACGACTTCACCGGCGTCAAAGCCTTGTCGTTGGACGAGCTGCAAGCCATCTCCCTGGCCAAGAACGTCACGTACAAGCCGGGCGTGCGCATGATCAAGGTGGAAAGCATTCCCAAGGTCTATGCCGTCGCCGCGAACGGGACACTGCGCTGGATCACGACCGAAGATCTAGCCGAATCCCTGTACGGCGCAGACTGGAACAAGAAAATCGATGATCTACCGGACGGCTTCTTCGTGGACTACAAGATCGGCGCACCGATCGTAGCCGTTGCTGATTTCGCACCGGCGACAGAGTCAGCAAGCGCGTCAACCATCAATTTCAACCTGAAACTCACCAGCACCCCGACGACACCGACGGATACCCCGACCAGCACCACTCCGACCGAACCCACTACTCCCCCGACTGCCTTCGACTTTTCCGTCTCCAAAACGAACGCAATGGCCGGCGAGATCGTCACCTTATCCGCATCAGCACCGAGCGTCGGAGCCATAAGTAAGATAGAGCTGTTCATCGATACCACGCTCATCAAAAGCTGCAATGCCGTGACGGCATGTTCGAGCGATTATCAGATCCCGCCGTCCAATACGGCCAGCAGCTATGTAGCGAAAGCGATCGTCACGAAACTGGACGCGACGACACTGACGGATACGGAGACGCTAACCACGGTAGCCAACGGCACGGATAAAGTGACGGTGCGTTTGGCACGCACGCAAGTCAAACCGAATCAGTTGGTCGGGGTAACGATCGACGTAAACTCTGAAATCGCTGTCGGACGCGTCGATATCTTCGTGGATAGCCAGATAGTCGGAAGTTGCGCCAACGGTTCGCACTTATGCCAATGGACGGGCTATCTGACCAACCAAACATTGGGGACGGTCCATGAGGTTAAAGGCCGAGTGACCAGCAACTACGAGACCAAATACACATCTTTCCCCAAATATGTGACTGTCAGCGAAAATGACGAACCGAGCATCACGGTATCGCCAGCCAAGGATTCGATCTATCTCGGAGAAAAACTGGATGTGACCGTCAGTGCTTCGGATGATGACGGAATACTGTCGATCGATGTCATGAAAGATGGTGCAGTCCTCAAACATTGCGAAGGAGCGGCGCCTTGCACGGTGTCGACGGGTCCCTGGAATACGATCGGTACGCTAACCTTCGGCGGTAAAGCCACTGATGCATTATCCAAAACCGCAGAGAACACATCCTCACCGGTCAGCGTGGTTGCACAGCCCTGACAATCGTGGCACTTTAATACGACTAACTAATAACCAAGGACATTAACCTTGGACTAAATAAAAAACATAAACTATGCGCATGAGCAAATTATTCGGCGCTCTGACCATGGCCGCTACGCTCGCCACATCGGTCGTGCCGATGGCTGCGAACGCTGCGGTGACGACCGTTTTCTCACCTGGCGATCTGATCAAAGGATCGGGCCAAACGGTCTATTATTTCGGCTGGGACGGACGTCGTTACGTCTTCCCTAACGAAAAGACCTACTTCACCTGGTACAAGGATTTCTCCACGGTGAAGCAGATACCCGATACGATGTTGCAGACCGTCCCGCTCGGACGCCGCAACGTCACCTATCGCCCAGGCGTCAAGATGGTGAAAGTCACCACTGACCCACGGACATACGTGATCGATCAGGGCGGCATATTGCGCCACGTGCCTTCGCAGCAGATGGCGGAAACCCTGTATGGCATCGCCTGGAAGAATCAGATCGACGACTTGCCGGATGCTTTCTATGCCGATTACAAAGTCGGCACGGCGCTCGTCTTGAGTTCCGACTTCACGCCAGCCGACGTGATGACATTGACGACGAACATCGCGATAGACAAGCAGATGGATCAGACGGCAGTCACCGTCAGCATCGGCAGCAAAGAGAACGGGTTCGTCCCACCATCATTGACCGTCAAGAAGGGTACGCTCGTGACCTGGACCAACACCGACAGCTCATTGCATCGCATCGTGGGCAACGGTTGGCAGTCGCAGGACCTGAAATACCAGGAAAGCTACCAGAGAGTGTTCAGCACAGTCGGATCGTTCGACTACGGCTGCGGCATCTATCCGGTGATGAATGGTACGATCAACGTAATAGAGTAAGTAACGAGCCCAGCATTTTGAGCTTAGGCGAAAAAGCGGTCGGACGAGGTCTGGCCGCTTTTTTTCATATGGAATCCAAACAACGTCAATGGTGTACAATATATTCATGCTTACGGAAAAACGTTTGATCGAACTGGAAAAAATCGCCAATCGGATACGCGAAGACATCATCGAAATGCTCTTGGCGGCGAAAAGCGGCCATTCAGCCGGACCTCTCGGCATGGCCGATGTGTTCACGGCATTGTATTTCGAGATCGCCAAGATCACACCGGAGACACGTGGAGCGGCCGAACGCGACCGCGTCATCCTCTCGAATGCCCATATCTGCCCAGTGCTGTATGCGACCCTCGCCAACCGCGGATATTTTCCCCGCGAAGAACTCAAGACGCTGCGGAAACTCGGCACGCGACTGCAAGGACATTCGAATAGCCATTTCAGACCAGATGTACCGATCGAGACGTCAGGCGGGCCATTGGGGCAAGGCCTGTCACAGGCTGTAGGCATGGCAATCGCAGCGAGAGCTAACGCAAAACTTAACGAAGTACGGAGTACGGAGAACGAGGTACGCCCCGTCTACCACACCTGGTGTCTGATGTCTGACGGAGAGCTGGATGAAGGGCAAACATGGGAAGCCATAACGCTCGCCGGCAAACTGAACTTGCGCGAGCTTACGGCATTCGTGGACCGCAACAACATCCAAATCGATGGATTCACGGAAGACATCATGCCGCTCGAACCGCTAGCCGATAAATTCAAGGCCTTCAATTGGAGCGTCGTCGAAGTCGATGGACATAACATCCAAGAGCTCATCGCCGCTGCCGATAAGGCGCGCGCCATCGCCGAGAATCCGACCGTGATCATCTGCCATACCATCCCAGGAAAAGGCGTGGACTTCATGGAGAACAGATTCGAGTGGCACGGCAAGCCGCCCAATGTAGATGAAGCGCGCGTGGCATTGATGGAGCTGCGCACGCTCGGCGGACAAATAACGAGCGAACATGAATAAAAAAACGTACCTCGTACAGCGTGCTTCGTACCTCGCTCACGAAATAACGAAATGCCTGGCGCGAAGCAAGATGTGCAATCCAATATGTTAAATTCAACCCTTAATTTCCGGATCTTCGATCAAAACGTCGAAAAAATTCCGACACGCAACGGCTACGGTGATGCGCTGGTCGAACTGGGCGAAAAAAATCCTGAAATCTTCGTTCTTACAGGTGACCTCGCGGAATCCACGCGAGTCCTCCCCTTCCAGAAAAAATTCCCCGAGCGTTTCGTGGAATGCGGCGTAGCAGAACAGAACATGATGGGCGTGGCCGCAGGGCTGGCGCTCACCGGCAAGGTACCTTTTGTCTCTTCCTATGCCGTGTTCGTGCCGGGTCGTTCCTGGGATCAGTTGCGCGTGTCAGTCTGCTACACGAAAGCCAATGTCAAAGTCGCCGGTGCGCACGCCGGGATTTCTGTCGGAGCGGATGGGGCGACGCATCAAGCGCTGGAAGACTTAGCTATCACGCGCGTACTCCCCAACCTGACAGTGGTCGTGCCATGCGACTACGAAGAGACGCGCAAATGCACGCACGCCGTCGCAGAGATGGTCGGTCCGTGTTATTTCCGTTTCGCCAGAGAAAAGACGCCAGTCATCACGACCAAGGAAACGCCTTTCGAGATAGGCAAAGCGTACGCCTGTACCGAGGGCAAAGATGTGACGATCGCAGCTTGCGGACCGCTCCTGCATGAAGCTCTGCTCGCCGCACACGAGCTCGAGAAAGAAGGTGTCGAAGCAGAGGTCTTGAACTGTCATACGTTGAAACCTTTCGACGAAGCGTCGCTCATCAAGAGCGTTGCGAAAACCGGCTGCTGCGTTTCGGTCGAAGAGCATCAGACGACGGGCGGTTTGGCCGGAGCGGTCGCAGAATGCCTGGGTCGTTTCAATCCGGCACCGCTCGAGACTGTCGGGATGCCGGACCATTTCGGAGAATCAGGCGAGCCGGACGAATTGCTGACGAAATACGGCATGAAGGCCAAAGATATCGTCGCAGCGGCGAAAAAAGCCATCGGCAGAAAAAAATAAAGTGCACGATACGCATAAACGGCAGCCGAGAGGGGCTGCCGTTTTGATTGTGGCGAGGCGGAAGGGAGAGCGCCGCTATTTGTCGGGGCGCTCGACGACGAGCAGCCGCGAGCTGTTCATCAGCAGTTCGAAGCTCCACAGCTCCGGGGGCTCGGGCAGATCAGTCACGAGCTGGAAAGCAGTGGCGAGAGTTTCCTTTCCCTGTTCCGGGGTGAGGCCATCGAGCGCCCTGGCAGCGGTCGCAACGTACCTTGGATCGAGCATGAGGTTGGCCCAGCGTGTCTGGCGCGCGTCACCGGTTCCGCCGATATAGACGCGCATGATCGTCATCGACTCTGCGACACCTTCCTCCGTGAGGGAGCCAAGGGCATCGTCCGAATCGGCACCGTCCAGGATCGAGAACATAGCAGAGGCCAAACGACGAACTGACTCGGTGCAGTCGGGGCATTTCGCGACGTGCTCCTTATCGATCTTGCCGTAGCAACCCTCGATCAGCGAGACGAAGTGGGCGGGCGAAATCTCGCTGGGGTCCTGGATGTCGAACGCGGAACACGAGACCCCTTCGGGAAGAAGCTTCTTCAGCGCCGGGCAGAGGCTGAAGTAGCGGACAGGATCCAGGTGCTCCGTCTTGAACCCTACGCCCTGGGCGTGCACCAGTTTGGCGCCCAGACGTGATTCGATCTCGGGGATACACTCGACCGCGAACCGCGCTAGATTGGTCGGCATTCTGGCCACTCCTTGTTAAAGATACAATGTCCTTATACTTCAAACCGGGTGAAATGTCAACGGCAGCCGAGAGGGGCTGCCGTTTTTGGTAGGCGGAAAATCAGACTACTTCGTCGTGGTGCAGGTCAGGATGAGCTCGCGCGTATTGCGCAGGATGACGCGGAAGCTGTCCGGATCAGGACGCTCCGGCAAGACGCTCACAGCTGTACAGGCGGTCTGAAGAACAGACTTGGCCTGCTTGGGCGGCAGACCTTCAATGGCGCTGGCCGCGATGACGAGAAACGGCGGATCGAGCATGAGGTCCAGCCAGACGAGCCGCTCCTGCAGCTTGGAAAGCGCCAACGCTTCGGCACCGACCTGTCCCAGTTCCTCAGCCAAACCCTTGACTTCGACCACAGCGTCCATCTTGCGCAAAGCCTCCACCGGCTCCATGCCGTCGAAGATGTCGAAACACATGGCAGTCAGGTTACGCGCGGTCGCGAGGTAGCTCGTGCATAGCGCGAAGTATTCGAGGTCTTTGGGATTTTCGCCGCTCACGCCCAGGCAGGCACCGATCATGGTGACGAAGTGCGTGGGCGAGATGTCCCCATTAATCTCGAAGAGCTTCGGGTCAGCGTCCGGAGCCATCCGGAGAAGGGCGTTGCTGGCGAGCGGGTAGCGCGTGGGATTGAGGACGTCGATCTTCAGTTCGTGGTTCGGGTCCATGGTCATGTCGACATTGAACCGCTTGGCGAGTTCGACGAGGCACTCGTTCATGAATGTCTTGAGCTTGATTTCGGACATGTCCGCACTCTCCTTGGTGAAAGAACTACTTTCTTTAACGTAAATCCCTATTAAAGTCAACGGCAGCCTAGAGGGGCTGCCGTTTGTGAGAGGCGATCCAGATTCTTCCAGCGCTCGTCAGTTGACGACGCCGGGTTTGCGCACCTGGGTCAGCAGCTTGCGCAGCGTTTCGGCGTCGGGCGACGGAGACATGTCGACCACGGTCGCCATCAGGCGGTAGTATCCCTCCCGATAATCCTCGGGACGGAAGGCCGCCAGGAACTGCGCGATGACGTGGAAACGTTCGGGATCGGAGACGAGCACCGACCAACGGACTTGAGCAGCGTGACTGACATAAACGTCACGATGCGAGAACCTGACCTCGATGTCTTCGCCGGGTTCCGGCGTCACGACTTCCGTGAGCATTTCCATCCGGTCGTTGTTGTCCTGCGCCATGAGGTGAAGGAAGTAGATGAAGATGCTGCGCCGGACCAGCTGGTGCATCGCGGAATCAGTCACGACCGTCTTGTCTCCGTGAGACATCCGCGTGCGGTCAGCCAAATCCATAAGGATACGTGCGGCTTCACGCACTGTGACCCTCTCTTGCGGCAGTAACTTGCCGACCTCTTCCGGCGCCACATGGTCGACAACCAAGTGGGCCAAGACGCGGAAGGGTCGCGACGGATCCGTGATCTTCGTGAGCCCGTCGCTGCGTTCTTCGACGTAGCGGCGCAGACCGTATTTGTCGTTCCGGTCCATGATACGTGCGATACCTCTGGCGAACTCAAGACTGTTCAAGGTGCCTCCTATTTCAGGAATCGGATAAATTAATCGATTTCCTGCTTCGTGTCAAGGTTGGTATCCTATGGGCCATATGACATCCACGAAACCCAGACTAGATATCTTAGCCGTCGGCGAATCGCTGCGCGACGTGTTCTATCTGATAGATGATGCGACCTTAAGTTGTTCGATCAACAAAGACCGTTGCCTGCTCTGCTTGGAATATGCGGACAAAATCCCGGTGAGGCAGGTCGTTAAAGTCCCGGCAGCCGGGAATTCAGCTAACGCCGCAGTGGGGGCAGCGCGCTTGGGATTGCGTACAGGCTTGATTTCCTGGGTCGGCGATGACTACGCGGGCAGGCATTTAAGGGAAGCGTTACGCAAAGAAAAAGTGGACTTAAAGTTTTTGGTCGAGGACAAGAAATTGCCCACCAGCGAGGCCACCATCATCAACTATCAGGGCGAAAAAACGCAGTTAGTGTATTTCCAACCCCGTTCATACAGCGTACCGGAATGCCAAGAAGCAAGATGCCTTTACTATTCAGCCATGGGAGCGAAGCATGCATCTGTCGACAAAAAGATTTTTGAATTCCTGGGTTGTTTTCCGGCCATGAAGTTGGTTTTCCAGCCAGGAACGACACATATCAAGAGTGGCCTTACTGCGATAAAAAAACTCATCGCAAAAAGCCACATGTTGATCCTGAACAAAGATGAAGCGGAACAGCTTTTGGCAGACGGAGAACGCACGATGTGCAGTCTGCTGGATAAGTTCATCAAACTCGGGGCAAAGACAGCGATCATCACTGACGGGAAAAACGGCGCGGACGCGTTCGACGGAAAGACGCACTGGCACATGCCTGCCTTCGACGGCAAACCAGTCGAGACTACTGGCGCCGGGGACAGCTTCGCCTGTGGCGTGACGGTAGCGATGCTCAAAGGCTTAGACATGGAAGAAGCGCTCCGCTGGGGCTCGGCAAACGCCTGGAGCGTAATCCATGAGATAGGACCGCAAAAAGGACTCTTAGCAAGCGCGGGAATGAAAAAAGTCTTGAAGAAGTTTTCGAAAATCAAGGCGGAGACGCATAGGCATTAAAACATTTCGTCAATCCTTGCCGGGCTGATATGATACCTTGTGTCATCTTGAGCTTGTCGAAAGATCCTTCGACTTCGCTACGCTACGTTCAGGACGACGAATAAAAATACCTATGTTAGTCACCACCAAAAAACTTCTCGTTCCCGCTCGTGCCAAAGGTTATGCAGTACCGGCGTTCAATGTGAACGACCTGGAATTCCTCAAAGCCGTAATATCGGCGGCCGAGAAGATGAAATCTCCGGTCATCGTGCAGACTTCCGAAGGGGCCATCGAGTACGCCGGTCTGGATTATCTCGTGGCCATGATCAAGGTAGCGGCTAAGGGTAAAATCCCAGTGGCTATGCACGTGGATCACGGGAAAGACCTCAAGACCATCAAAGCCGCGCTCGATGCCGGGTACACTTCAGCGATGTTCGACGGCTCCTCCCTGCCCTACGCCGAGAACGTGAAGAAGACTAAGCAAGTGGTCAAATGGGCACGTGCCAAAGGTGCATCGGTCGAGGCGGAAATTGGAGCCATCGCTGGCATCGAGGATTTCGTGAGCGTGGAAGAGAAGGACGCACATCTGACTAATCCGGAGCAAGCCGCGCAGTTCGCCAAAGAGACGGGTTGCGATGCGTTAGCGGTCGCGATCGGTACGGCGCATGGCGCGTATAAATTCAAAGGCAAGACGCATCTGGACATCGATCGGCTGAAAAAAATCTCGAAGCTGGTGAAAATCCCTATCGTCCTGCATGGAGCGTCCGGCGTGATGGAAGATGTGAAAGAATTGGCGGAAAAATACGGAGCGAAGATTGGCGAGGCCCGCGGCGTATTGGATGCCGACATCAAACTAGCCATCAAACACGGGGTATCGAAGATAAACATCGATACGGATTTACGCCTGGCTTTTACGGCCGGTATACGAGAAGCCGTGACCGATATGCCGAAAGTGATAGACCCACGCAAACTCCTGGAACCGGCGAATCTCTTGATGCGCGAAGTAGCAATGAGGAAAATGGAGCTGTTCGGCAGTTGGGGGAAGGCAAAATAGCCGAGAGGTCAAAGCGAGACGATGAGACCATTGACCTGATGGTCTTTTTTGTACATACTCGTTCAGCACATTCACCCGGGAGTAATGCATCATGGAAGACGATGGCTCAAGACGGCCTACCTTGTACGGTCTGACGCAAACCTATACATCGCTAGTGGAAGAGTTCCGTACCAACGAGGATGTGGAGGCTGCACGGAACGACTTCGGCAGCATCGCCCAAATAGGCCTAGGGATTTTGCGCAATCAGAGCCGAAGCGAAGACGAGGTGCTCGAACAGGCCGCGACCAATATCGGAGTACCGGCGGCGGTGATTGCCCGCTGGATAAATGACCCGCGGAAGACACACCCGGACTTCCTCGCCGCGGTATTGGACACTCTACGTACTTTCATCTTTGATGCAGCGCGGGAAACCGCAAAGATCGTCGAGACGATCAACGCGACCCTAGGCAAGAAGGGCGCGCATGACGACTTTCCACGCTTCAAACTGCTGGTCGAACAGGGGTGCGACAAGCTCCGGCTCTACGGAGAAGAAGACGGAGAGCGCATCGCCGACGAACTACAGGCGCGGCTTAAGCAGACCGATCCGGAATTGATCGACAAGGCGTTCCGCAGAAAAGCGCTGAAACATCTGGCGGAAGCCCTGGTCCTCCTGCTCGGTACGGCTCCGCCGGAAAGCGAAGCCTCTAAGCCCCTTCAAGAGGAGGACGCGCTCCTCAACTGACCCCAACTAGTGACCCGAGACCCTCTGTGTCTCGGGTCTTAATTTGCTTCAAAATAGGGTTTAAGCTTGACAACCAGGCCTTTTTTTGGAAAGGTGTCGTATCGCTCCTTCAATCGTTTTCAGACGGGAACCGGAGGTTCATACATGCCGACGACAAAGCTCATACATCAGAATCCTGATGCCCCGGCAGAAGCCTTGGCCAAAGAGGCCGAAGACTTCCTGGCGCAGCATCCAGAATTGCAGTTCATGGTCGAATTGCTGACCATGCTGCGCGAGCTCAAGCTCCCCTGGTGGACGCCGACTCAACGGCGTAAGGCCTATAACGCCACACAGCGCATGCGCGACGTCGCGGACAAGTGGATCCGCCAGCGCGTCACCATCGAACTCACCGGCGCCTTGACCAAGGCAGCGCTCAAGATGACGTCCGATCTGGCAGCAGCCAACATCGACCTCGCTCTGGAGGAAGACAAGTCAGACGAGGACTTCGAGAACGCCTTCAAGCCGCATGAGCTCGTACTCTACGGAGATGCGCCGCTCTTCTACGCGCAGTTCCGTCAGGCACTGCCCTGGAAAGAGGGCACCGAAGTGCACCGCGAACTCGTGGCACGGCTCATCGACCTGTTACTCAAGCAGCGTGCCGCGCCGGATCGGTCGGAGACCAAGGATCTCCAACCCGTCCTCACGCATCACAAGGTGCTCTCAGCCATCTCGCGCACGGTCTGGCAGAAACGCATCAAGCCGGAAGTGCTCGAGGCTGTGGACCAGCTGCTGCTCGAGAAAGAGACGGAGAACCCGAATGGGCCGTTCCCCTACGCACGCTATGTGATGTCGGTCGCGACGAGCGACATCATCACGCGCGACATCGATCTCAACGATCTGATCGGTATCTTCGAAGCTGCGGAAAAGGCGATGGGATTCGAGCAACTCGAACCGCTCGACGAGCTCGTCGAGGCGGAGCCGGCAGCAGTCCCCACCCCTGATCCCTGCGAAGGGCAAGACCCAAAAGGCTGATGGCGCTCGCCGTCGAAGGACCCGGACCGCCAACAAGCGAAACGGGGTCCGTAGGCACGGGCGCCACAACCCAACCAGAAGTAGACGATGACATCCACTGGGAAGCGTCGGCGGACGGGACCCAACTCGAGACTTTTCGGCCCGGCGCAGTAGGATCGGATGGCCCACACCTCGATGAGTGGAGTACGCCTCCGCTGGACATGGCAGAATCGACAGGTGCGGACGCACGGAACTCATCACACGGCCTTGCCGGAGTCGATGCGGAAGTCAGTTCCATGGTCGAAGTCGCTTTGGCTCCTCAACCGACTCCCCAACTCCGGAGTGCGACGGATGACCAACCGAAATCTCGTCTCGGAGCATTGACCGATGCATCGGAGATATCCGCTACGGAAATCGACTTGTCAGAGCTTGGTGATTTTGACGAAGGCGAGCCGGAGCCCGGGATTGAATCCGAAAACAGCTCACCGAATGTCATCGGCAAGCGTCCGGCGCCCCACATCCCTGATAGCGTATTCGATTCTGCACCGCGTGCTCCGGGTGCGAGCGTTCCGCCCGACGGGAGGGGGAGTTCCGTCTCGTTCACGGTATTGAGTACCCTCGCTGAACTTTCGGGCATAGTAGGACGCAACCTAGAGGAGCTTGTCGACGGGCTGACGGAAGAAGATGCGGAAGCGCTGCGCAGACTCATGCTCAAGGGTGAGTGGCCGGGCGATGAAGAGACTACGTGCCGTGTCATCATCCGCGCCATGCCGGTGCTGAACCCGCTCTACAAAAAACACACGCGCTGGACCAGGGATCCGCCCGCCAGACTCATCAGGCTGTTCCTGGAAGAGCTGGATCCCCCCGACGACAAAGACGGGAAACGCGCCAAGAGCAGCGAGCCGAAGCCCGCCAAGAACGAGAGTCTGGCGAAGCTGGCGGCACGACTGCGCAAGCGGCCGCCGCCACTGCCGACGACGAAGAAGAAGTGAACCCACCTCAACAATGAACCCCGACCGGACACACCGCGCCGGGGTTTCCCTTTATTCCGGTCCTTGACGGAAGTAGCGATATTGGATATTGTCTTGTGCTTTAGTCTGGTCGTCGGCTAAATGTGTTCTTTTTGGAGAGCAAGGCCATGGAAATGACGATGGATGGACCGAGTGGCTTGGGGCTACTGGGACAGCAGATCATGCTGGCCATCACCGCTTTCAGAGCGGAACCGGATACTGTGCTGTATTGCGCAGTCCGCGGCAGTTATTTCGCGGCCAGGGAAATCCTGACCGGCGAAGGTGCGCGCAAGTTCCTTGTATATGACAGTCTGCCGGGAGCGCTGGACGTCAAAGCCATCGGGCTGGACCAGAAGGTCCTTTTCCTCGAGCTCACGCCATTCGATTTCGAGCGGCTCGAAGAATACCGGGATGAATTCCCCAAGGACGTCCAGTTCCGCAAGGACGGCATGTGGTGCGGCAGACGCAAACTGGCGCACATGGGCAAAGGGCCGATGAAGCCTGATGCCGAACATGGGATGCGTTCGCTGTGGATGATCGATTGGAGCGAACTCGACCAAGAGCTGCTAGGCAAAGCTATCGCGACCTTCGATTTGGCGGACAGCGTCGGCGCCTACATCTCGGATCCGTCCGCGGAAGACGACAGCCCCGACGTGAGCGGCAACACCAAGCCCAGCCTTGAGCTGCGGATGAACTTCCAGCTTCAGCTCATCCACGAGCAAGTACCGATCCTGGCGCTCCAGTTGGAGCACAGGACGGAGCAACGGACGGAACAGCGTCTGGAGCTCACACTCGAACAGACGCTGCGCTTCGAGCGGTGGTTGGAACGCAACCCCGAAGAAGCCGTAGAGGTATACCTGGCGAACCATCCAACTCCGCAGGGCGCGCGGCATCTGGCGAGCCTCATCCAGTTCAAGCTGGCACGAGATGTGAAAGAGATCGCGAGGCGCGAAGGCCGGCAGATCGATTGGCCCGAAGCGCGACGCATCGTGCGCAAGCTCGTTCACAGGCGAAGCAATGCTGCCTGACAACACCTTCCTAAAAAAAGCCCCGCCGGACACTCTCCGACGGGGCTGAATCTTTTTTAATGGGGCACATCTGTTCGCCCTTACTTTTTTCTGGATTCCGGCCTGCGCTGGAATGACAATCGGCTCACCAACTGCCTCCCCCGCCACCGCCACCGCCTCCACCTGAACCTCCGCCGGAAAAACCGGAGCCACCGCTACCGGCTGACGACGGAGGCGAGAAGGCCGCAGCCGAAGCCGTAGAGTGCATCGAATTCAGGCTGGAAGCCAACATCACAGCATTCAGCGATGAGGTGTTGCCCGTGGCCCAATCCGGCGGCGGGATGTTCATCGAGGCGAATTGCGCCGCCCATTTGTTCTCGACGCCGAATACGATGGCGAAGGGCAGTAATGCCTGGAACTGTTCCGGGGTGCGCTCCGGCGCGTTATGGAAATCCATACGGTCTTTTTCGGTGACAGAGAGGAACCACTTGAAACCATTGATGTCAGTCAAAAGCTGGATGCCCTGCGCAGTCCGACGCGGCATGAACCACCCGAAGACTGCAATGATAAGGCCGGTTAAAAAAGCGCAAAACGTACCCAAGGCGGTATCGCTGAAGAAGACGAACAACCCTCCGGCCACGATAAACGCCACGACGATATGGACTAAGCGGACGCTCACCGGGTTGGCGTCGAACAGACCCATCTTGTTTATCGCGGCAGCGACCTGCGTCTTGAATTTCGTGACCGAGGTATAGAACTTGCCGTCCTTGAGATCATCGACAGACTGGCGCTCACCGTCTTTGAAGAGACCATCCAACACCGTTTTTTCGTAATCCGCCAAGCTTTCATCGCTGGTTTTCTGCTTCACGAAAGTGAATGTCTGCGCGTCCTTGAACAGACCCTTTTTCTCTCCGAACTCTATCTTCAGAAAGCCACGTCGCGCCAGATCTATGATGGTGGCGGTCATAGCGCGGTCAGGCACCGTGCCGTTGGTCATGGCGGAGCCGATGAGGGCTGGCGTCAGATTCTGGGGAGCTTCGTATTCCGGGATGATGGTATTGAGTTTGGGATCGCGGCCCTTGGTGTACCAGAGCCAGGCCATCACGAGCAGGGCGGCCAAAGGGAAAAAGACGGCAGCGTTGTCACGGATCAGCATCCAGATCTTCTCGGCCATCGTCGGCTTGGGGAAGGTGCTGACAGGAAAACCATAGACGACCGTCATACCTTCATACTCATCAAGCAGACGCGTCGCGCTAAAGACGGAACCATTCGCTCGTTCCTCAAGCCGGCAAGCTTTTTCGGTCGAGCCGTAGACGCCGGTGAAACAATCCGTTTTGACCGAATCGACGGATACTCCCGCAGGATAGACGAAGGATATCGAAGCACGTTCGATCGGGACGGACCAGCCGTTGCCCGTCACATTCCAGTACAGTTCGTCGTGATCGTCGAAAAAATTCAAGGCGCGATCAGTGGTGTAGCGGATAGCATAGGTATGCCGGCCGGTGATGGTCTTGTCGGCATCGCCGATCTTTATGTTCACCTGCCCGGAAGAACGCGAAACCGAATACGGTTCTTCCTGTCCGTCACGCAGCACGCCTAAGACTTCCAGACGATAGTTGTATTTAGAGCGATCCCGATCAAAAACCTCCGGGATATAGCGATAGATGCCATGCCGTACTGCATCCCCGAAGTCATACGCGATGGTCTCCTCGAAAATCAGGCGGCGACTTTGGTCAGATGTTACCTGGACAGCGAAGTCATTGATCACCTCTGCAGCCGAGGCTGCCGCCGGCAGGACGAAAAGCGACAAAACGACCAATAAGGCGTAGATTTTTTTCATAGCGACATAAATGGTAGAATATCCGCATGAATAAAGCCACAAAAGGTAAAAGCGCACGCTTCGAATATGACGTCGTGACCATCGGCGCCGCGACGCGCGACGTATTCGTGAAAAGCAAGCATTTCGACAAGATAAAATCGGCGTCTGCGCCGGATGGATTCGATGCCTGCTTGCCCATGGGCGCCAAGATCGAATTGGATGAAATCGCTTTCGAGACGGGCGGCGGCGCAGCCAACGCAGCGACGACTTTCGCGCGTTTCGGGTTCAAGACGGGCTGCATCGCGCGCATCGGAGACGATGTCGGGGGCACCGAGGTGGAAGAGCTGTTCAAACGCGAGGGTATCGACAAGACCCTGGTGCAATATGACACTAAGTTACGGACGGGTTATTCCATCATCATCCTGGCAGGTTCCGGCCACCGCGCCATCCTGACTTCGCGCGGCGCATCACGCAACATCGCAAAAAAAGAGATCCCGTGGCAACAGATAAAAACCCATTGGCTATACGTCAGTAGCCTTGGCGGCAACATGGAGTTGCTCAAAGATGTCTTTGCGTATGCGAAGAAAAACTTGATCAAAATCGCCTGGAACCCGGGTGGAGCAGAACTCGATATGGGGATGAAAAAACTGCTGCCGTATCTGATGCAGGCCGATGTCTTGATCCTGAACAAGGAAGAGGCTGGTCTGCTCGCCAATCTGCCGGCACGCCAAGTCGATGAACTTCTGAAGAAGATCGGGGCACTGCCGCGCACGGCACTCGTCATCACGGACGGAGCGCATGGCGCCTACATGACGGCGCGCGGAGCGGTGTGGCATGCCACGGCATTACCCGGCAAGATCCTCAACACCACGGGCGCCGGAGACGCGTTCGGATCCGCTTTCACCTCGGGCTTGATGCGCGAAGGCGACCTGGATGCCGCATTGAAGATCGCAGCGCTGAATTCCCACGGTGTCGTGACGCACATGGGAGCGACAGCCGGCATATTGGAAAAATATCCGACCATGCAGAAACGAGCGCAGGTGAAGGTCAAGCAACTCCGTTGAGATGAAATTGTTACCCAAGATATTCCACTTGATTTCCGACAACCAAATAATGATTGTCCTTTTGGCGTTAATCGCAGGCGTCATCTTTCCGGAGCAACTCAAGTTCTTGAATGCCTACACGACATATCTTTTGACGCTGATTTTCCTCGTTTCGAGCTTCAGGATAAATCCGGGCGAGCTGACTTCTTACCTCAAAGACTGGAAGATGCTGTCTGTGGCGAACTTCGTCATGCTGATCTTCATGCCGCTCGCCATGTGGCTGCCGACCTGGGTCTTTGCGCCTGACTGGGCTCTGGCTTTCCTCATCGTAGGCGCGGCGCCTACCGGCCTGACCATCGCGTTGGTCGCGGATCTGTTCGGCGGCAGGCAGGCTTTGGCCATGCTCATCGCGGTCACGACGTCGCTCATCGCGCCGCTGACCATGCCTCTCCTGCTGTATGTCGTTGTCGGACAAAGCGTGAAATTCCCGGTCGGGAGCATGCTGCTTTCGCTGATCGTCACCATGGTGGTCCCCTTTTTCGCGGCCATGGCGGTCAAACATAAATTCCCCAAGTTCATCAACCGGAATGACGCCTGGTGGCGCGAGATTTCGCTTATCCTGTTCGGCATCCTTGTCGCCGGCGTGACCGCAGACAGCATGGCTGGTTCAGCACGAGCCTTCAACCCACATGATTTAGGCACGGTGCTCGTGATGGTCGCCTTCATGGGTGGCATCGCTTGGTTCTCATATGCCATCACGCCCTGGCGAACCGCCTCGGAACGCATCACTATTGCGCTCTGCATGGTCTATATGAACAATACGGTGGCGCTGTATATCGGGGACAGGTTCTTTGCGGAGCAGAACGTGGTGACTAAGCTCATCATAATCCTCACTGCCGTGAATCTGCTTCTGCCTCCACTGAAATGGGCAGCAGCAAAAGCGATCAAAGGATCGGGAAGAGGAAAAAGGTTATCAGTCAAATTTAATTCTAAAAAATTCATTTCGTCCTGAAAGAAACAACAGCATGGTGAAGAATCCATCAAAAGATCCTTCGCCAAGCTCAGGAAGACACATAAAAACCATATGCCAAAACCATACGTTTACGTCACGCGTCCGTTCGCCGATTCGGGCATCAAAGCCCTAAAAGCAAACGGGTATAGAGTGGAAGTTTATGATAAGGATGAGGTGATTCCGCGCAAACTATTGCTGCAGAAAGCGAAAGGTTGCGACGCGCTATTGCCGCTGCTCACGGACAGGATAGATGACGAGGTCTTGGCGGCAGCAGGACCGCAACTGAAGATCGTGGCGAACTATGCGGTTGGTTTCGACAACATCGACCTGGACGCAGCCAAGAAGCGCGGCATCGTGGTCACCAATACCCCGTCGGAAAAAGTGAATGAAGCGGTCGCCGAACACACCTTCGCTCTGATGCTATCTTTGGCCCGCAGGATCACGGAGGCCGACGTTTATTCCAAAGCCAAAAAATATAAAGGCTGGTCCCCCAACAATCTAATCGGCACGGATCTGTACGGCAAGACGCTGGGTATAATCGGAGCAGGACGAATCGGAGCAGCCGTGGCGCGCCGGGCGGTCAACGGCTTCGGCATGCGCTTGATCTATTCCGACATGCGGCAGAACGTGGATCTGGAACGCGCTTTCAAAGCGACTTTCATGAGCCAGGACAAGCTGCTGAAGGAAGCTGATTTCATCTCGCTGCACGTGCCGCTACTCCCCTCGACCAGACATCTGATTTCGACGGCGCAGTTCTCTTCCATGAAGAAAACTGCCTTCCTGGTAAACACGGCGCGCGGACCCGTGGTGGATGAAAAAGCTCTGCTGCGCGCACTCAAAGCCAAGCGCATAGCCGGCGCCGGGATCGACGTCTTCGAATGCGAACCGGCGATCGATTGCGATCTGTCGGACAACCTGGAACTGAAGAGTTTCCCCAACGTGATCCTTACGCCGCACATCGCCAGCGCCACGATTGAGGCACGCGAAGAAATGGGCATGGTCGCGGCCAAGAACATCATGGCGGTCTTATCGGGGGAAGAGCCGTTGAATCCAGCGAAATAGCTCAAGCAAGAAAAAAGAGGCGTAAAGCCTCTTTTTTCGTTTGCCAAATAAGCCATTTTTCTTTACTCTGCTTAGGAACGAGAATACACAAATTTTATGTTGACGATTTACTATCATCCGCTGGACAGCGCTGGAAAACCGACGGGTCAGACGATACCGGTGAGGTTGCTCGAAGATGGCTCGGCAGATATCTCTGGGTTGCCCATGCAGCTCCAAAATACTTTGCGCAGTATGGGAACGCCGGATGAGCTGCACCATGAATTCCTTAAGCCGCAAGACGGCGAGCGTTTCTTGCTCTCGCTGGTCAGGAACTCAAACGGCTACAATAATTTCAGCCTGCAGACAGGAGAGAAAAAATAATATGCTCAACGTCGATATCCCCCAAGGGTTCATCGTGGGTCCGCCGCAGAAGCCGAAACGCACGCCTGAAGGACAGGATACGTTCGTGCCACGACCGAAGCCCAGAGCTGATGCGATCCTGTTCAGTCCGGAAGAACTTTCGGAGGTAAGTACGACAGCCCAGGTCGAAAAAGCGATTGCACTGGACAAGGAGCTCTTCAGGCAAATCGTGAGGTCAGGCAATCGAGATTTCAAACGGCTCATCGAAACCATCGAGACGCTCGAAACACTCCAATACGGTGAGCAGACAGAGGTCCGATCTTGGGGCGGCGGGGTGAACGAAACGACATTACGCACGATAAAAATGGGGAATGAAGAAATCCGCGTCATCGGCAAAGCCCAGCGCGGTGAATCAGGTTTCACCATCAAGAACGGCGTAGCGACGAGACTGTTTCGTCACTGGAATGCGGCGATGGGCAAGATGGAGACATTAGAATCCGCCTTCGATGAGGAAGGAAGACCATATTCAGAAGAGACTACACGAGGCGTCGAAGCCATGCTCAATACGGCATCTGGCCTTAGGGATAATGCTGCCGAGTTCTACGGTGTTCCGCGCGAGAACGTACCTTTAAGCGACCAGGAAACCTCTTTAAGACATGGTATCCAGGCTGGCGATCTGGCGTTCCGCGAGGTGTTCGCACATCGCATCAGCCTCATCTCTGGACTGGATGTGGTGCCCGAGACTGTCTTGCTACCGGATGACGTCAGGCATAGCGATACAGGCAAAATCGTCAGCCGTAACGTCGACATCCTTTCAGCGCAGAGATTTGTCTCACCAGAAAACGCCGGGGTGACTAAAGGCGAAATCAAGAAAAAAAGGGATGAGTTGTTCACGCTAATGGCGCGCGACCTGTCCGCATACGACACAGAAATATCGAATATCCGCTCGTTGCTAGAGAGCACGACCGATACGACAGGAAAAGATGCCTACCGCGGATGGTCGAGGCCGAATTTGACGAACCTGTTGGTGGTCATGGGCGAGGAAGACGTAAGTAAATTCGAGGAACAGACGATACGTCAGATGACTATTCAGGAGTTCGAGGGCCTGCTTCAGGAAGGACCACGCAATAAACTCGCCAAATGGGCTATGCGCATCGCCTGCCAGCACTACCTCGTACCCGCGACAGATGGGCACCTAGGCAACACCCTAGTCGATACCTCCAGTCGAGACGGACGTATGGCGGCCATAGACAACGGATTATCGGCTGGCCTGAACAGGAAAAGCAGCGTCAAGAACGAATACGGCGAAAACGAAGAACCGATGGATCCCTACCGTTCCATGGTCTGGGAGGCGGTGACGAAACACAATAATTGGACCTTGGACAAGGATACTTGGACGGGCCTGAAAGAGTCTTTCTCCAGACTTAAAGGATTCTTACCCTTGCTCGAGGAGCTCTCTGCCAGCAATCTCACGGATAAAGAGATTGAAGATAGGATAAACACGGGCGCAGAAGACAAGGATGGCCATGCTGAATTCAAGTATCTCTTCGGGATGTACGCGAATTTGCATCAAAACAGAAGGATTGCCATCAAAGAAACGCGCTCATATCTGAAGCGTCTAGGAATCCTGGCGACACACGGCCGACCTCCCAATCTGCCGGCCACGCGAGATCCGATGATGCCAGGCAATACGCTAATCCGCTATGAATCACGGCTCGAAGAGTTAAGGCCAAATGAAGAAGACATCAAGAAAGCGCAACGTGAGGCCATCGAACGATTCGAGGATGCAACCGGGGATGACAGGCCGATGTAAAATCATATTTAGCGTTACGGGGCGGATTGCATTGACTTGGTTGTGGCTTTCAGATATATTGGCGCAGCAATTTAATGGGCCGTTAGCTTAGTTGGTAGAGCGCCGCGTTTGCAACGCGGAGGTCGCCGGTTCGAATCCGGCACGGTCCACCATGAAAAGACAGCTTTTTCTGAAGCTGTCTTTTCTTTTTTTTAGAAATCCGAATATATTAGTTTTTTCCGTACCAATCTCCTGTTGTCGCTAAATAATATCGGTGAATGCGATCGTGTTCTTCGTATGAACAAACGTACAGATTCTTAATGCTGTAATTTCGTTTGTTGCCATCGCAATGATGCACAAACTCAAAATGATTGAGTCCTCTCCCTATTACTTTTTCTACCATCCAACGGTGTACCAGTCGCCTACTATAGATAAACCTCGGATATCCATTATCGTCAATAAATGTTCGTGTAACCATAAACATAATTGCTCTACCTATAATAAAATGCCTTTACTGTCAATCACTGAAAGCAGAAAGGTCTTAAATTAGCTTTTTTTATCTTATGGAATTGTATTTAACTTACTGGCCAATTATTGTTTTTGCCCTGAATTCTTGCTACAAATCCATATATGAAACCCGTACTCGTCACTTGCTATGTGAATCCAGACCTCGACGGCGTTGCTGGAGCGGTTGCTTATGCTGAATTCCTGGATAAGCCCGAACGTAGCGTCGTTGCAGGGGTTATAGGTGATATACATGACGAGGCTAAGTACGTTTGTGACCGCTTCAATATTAAGCGGCCGATGGCGATAGAGAACGCGGATGACTTCGATGTAGTCATATTGGTGGACTCAAGCGACTTGATCGGCTTGGAAGGCAGGATCGCACCGGAAAAAGTCATCGAGATAATCGACCATCGCAAAATACATCAGGCTGAAAAGTTCCCTAACGCCAAAGTCCAGATAGAGTTTGTGGGTGCGGCAGCGACTTTGGTCGCGGAAAAGTTCATGAATAATGAAATCGAGATTTCCCGAGAATCGGCAGAGCTCGTCTGTGCCGCGATCATATCGAATACATTGAATTTCAAGGGTAACGTGACCACGGAAAGGGACAAAACTGCGTTCGCAAGGCTGAATGGAACCGCCAGACTACCGGACGGGTTCTGGAAAGAACTATTTGCCGCAAAATCTGATTTGTCGGGCAGCAAACTAATCGAGAGGCTCGAGGGGGATTTCGCCTGGTTCGAAATGGGTGCGAAAAAAGTCGGCATCGCCCAATTAGAAATCATCGGAGCGAAAAAACTAATTAATGAGAGATACGAAGAAATCCTACAATCGCTCGAAAAAATTAAAACTGACATAAATCTGGATTTCATCTTCTTGAATTTGATCGAACTCGAAAATGCGAGGAATTATTTTGTTACACACGAAGAAGGAACGAAAATGCTATTGGAAAAAGTCTTGAGCGTCAGATTCGCGGGCAACGTAGCTGAACGGCCTGACGTAATCATGCGGAAACAGATCGTGCCGCTGTTGAAAGCAGCTTTTGAGGGGTAGATTGCCGCGTGTGGTCAGTCTGCACGCTCGCAATGACAGAGGTGGAGGGTAGATCCCGACTCGGAGGCCGGGATGACAGGAGGGTTGAATGCAGAAAAACGCCAAGCCATTGCCCGGAAAGGCGTCTTAATTTACTATTCAACCAGACGTTTACTGCCATGAGCACCATCACGAACCATCGTACAAAGGGCATCCTCCTGCGCTTCCTCCCCTTCTGGATTTTCCTGGTTTTCTTTAAATTCGGGGGTGCACTGCACTATTCACTCATTTCCCCGCTGGGAGAGCGGCTCCTCCCCCTCTGGATCGTCGGTCTGCTGATGGGTGGAGGGTCGTTGATACAACTGCTATTGGACGTTCCTGCGGGGTATTTGTTGGATCGATTCGGTTATCTGAAGTTGCTCAAGCTCACCACTTTCTTCTTCATCTTGGCCGCCGTGTGCATCGTTTTCGGGCTGACGACAGTCACCTACATCATGAGCCTTGTCATGGCCACTGCAGGCTGGCTCTTCTTCGGCCCGGGCGTGAATGCTTATGCCTTGTCGCAGGCAGAGAAATCGAACGCCGGTAGGTTCATGTCGTTGCGCGACATGGCGGGTTCGCTCGGCGTAGTTTTCTCCAGCGCAATCCTACCCTTTGTGCTGTTATTCGCTCCACAGGCTATCGGCTCCACCATCCTGATCGTGCTGGCGGCAGCGCTGGTCGCCTTGTTCTTCAGTCCGAAAGATACGGTCTCGGTGCATGCAGAGAAAAAACTGGAGACGCACCACTACTATATCCGCAGGCATTACCTGCGTGACGTATTACGAGCGATCAAGAAATTGAATCCGGCCAGCTCACTCCTGCTCATGCTCAACCTTAGTTCCTCCATCTTTTACGGAATCATCTGGTTCGTCGTGCCGCTCGTGATCGCCCATCAAGCGAATACCGGGATGCTGGGGCTGGGGCTGGGTGTTTTCGATTTTGCGGTAGTCGTGTTGGGCTATGCGTTGGGCAACCTGGCCGATAAGGTGGAAAAAAGAACCCTGATCTTCTTCGGGCTCCTCATCTTCTCCGTGAGCGGCATGCTGCTGGGCTTTAATTATGGGTGGCTCTTTTTGCTCTTTGGTTTCCTGGCCACTACGGGCGATGAAATGGCTGGTATCTCGTTATGGTCGTGGATGCATGCTTTAGATAGGGAACATGCCCAAGATGGGGCGGTTTCGGGCGTCATCAATCTTGCGGAAGACCTGGGTTGGGCTATCGGTCCCATGCTAGCAGGCGTGCTCTATGGATTAATCGGAAGCAGCTGGACGATCGCGGTCGGGGCGCTCCCCATCTTAGTCATTTGGATCATCTACCAGATCATGTTCCGGAACAATCCCATACGTTCGTTGACATCGGCGGAGGTACCACGAAAGCCTCATCGTCCAAGACATAAAAAATAATTATGAACCCCAAAAAAATCCTGAAAAAGTTTTCGCCTGGTTGGCTGCTTTCCGCATACCACTTTTTCCTCGCCTATGCTGCCGCTGCGTTGTACGGTTTTCCGTCCAAGAAGATGGCTATGATCGGCGTCACGGGTACCAAGGGCAAGACTACGACCGCGAATTTCGTCTGGGCGGCGCTGACCGGAGCGGGATTCAAGACGGGTCTGGTCGGTACGGCGAACGTGCGCATTGGAGAGAAAGAAGAGATGAACAAATACCACATGACCATGCCTGGACCGTTGGTGATGCAGAAGATATTTTCGGACATGGTGAAGGCAGGCTGTACGCACTGTGTGTTCGAGACGACTTCGGAAGGCATCGTGAAGTGGCGGCACAAGGGTATCGCCTATGACTTCGCCATATTCACCAACCTGACGCCGGAGCATCTGCCGTCACATGGCGGAAGTTTCGAGAACTACAAAGCCGCAAAGGGCAAGATGTTCGTGGAGTTGATGAAGAGCGCGCGCAAAACCATCACCGGCAAGGAGCTGAAAAAAACTACGATAATCAACAGCGACAGCCCGCATAAGGAGTATTTCCTGTCTTTTCCTGCGGATAAACGAATCACCTACGGCCTAGGCGAAACGAGTGATTTCAAGGCACAAGACATCTCGACCACACCGGATGGCGTGTCATTCGACATCAAAGGCGAGGACTACACTTTACGCGTCATCGGAGAGTTCAACGTGATGAACGCCTTGCCCGCGATCATCGCGGCCAAGGAATTCGGAGCGACGCGAGAAGCGATCCAAAAAGGTTTCGATGCTTTGACACTTATCCCCGGAAGGATGGAGAAGATATCGCTGGGACAGCCGTACACACTGTTCGTGGACTACGCGCACGAAAAAGAAAGCATGACTGCAGTCCTCAAGACCGCGCAGGCCATCACCCGGAACACCGGCGGAAAGATAATCGTGTTGTTGGGCGCAGAAGGTGGAGGACGCGATAAGGCAAAACGTCCGATCATGGGTGAGTTGGCGGGAAAGATGGCCGACCATGTGATCTGCAGCAACGTCGATCCGTACGAAGATGAACCGTTGCCGATCGCCGAAGACATTGCGGTAGCTGCCGAAGCAGCAGGGAAAATCAGGGAGCTGGACCTGTTCGTCATCCTGGATCGCCGTACGGGCATCCGCAAAGCGTTGGAACTCGCTCAGCCGAACGACGTCGTACTGATAACAGGCAAGGGAGCGGAACAATCCATCGTCATCGGCGGCGTGGCAAGCCCGTGGGACGATCGGGAGGTCGTGAGGGAGGAATTGTCGTTAATATTGAAAAAAACATAGATTTAAGCTATAGTCTTGACGTATGACACAATGGAACATCCTCCTCAAATCCCTTGGTTTCACGGACAGTGAAGCTAAAATTTATCTCATCTCGCTTGAGATGGGTCCGGCCTCGGTCCAGGATATCGCACGCAAAGCCAAAGTTTCGCGCGTGACGACATATGCCGTCATCGAATCGTTGGCGGAGCGAGGTCTGATGAGCCAGGTACAGAAAGGCAAAAAAACAAACTACACGGCGGAGTCACCGGAACGCCTCATCTCATTCGTCCAATCACGCATGAAGGAGATGGAGAGCACGCTCAAGGAAGTCGAAACCGGCATACAGGATTTGCGTCTGTTGCAGCGCGGAGAGAAGCCGGTCGTGAAATTGTTCGAAGGAGAAGAGGGCGTCAAAGCCATCGCTGGCGACATCGCTTCCAGCGACTGTGAAGTCATCTACGAGATCGCGAATATCGAGGCGGTCAAAAACATTTTCCCTGATTGGGTCGGCCTGAAGGATCTGCGGGACGAACTGAACCGCAAGAAGGTCAAGACCAAAGGCATCTATATCGCCAAACCGGAGTTCAGCATGCGCCCTTATACCGAAGCTCATCTATTGCCGCAAGGGTTCGATTTTTCCGGAGATATCGCTGTTTATGGCGACAAGATCGCCATGTATACCTTCAAAGGCAAGCTGATCAGCATCCTGATCGAAAGCAAAGAATTAGCCCAAACGTTGCGCGAGCTCATGAAGCTCGGCATGACAGGAAAGAATCTGATAGAAAAAAGAGGACCCCAGGCGTAAGCTGCAGCCTGGGGTCACACGGAGCCGTGTTGTCGGCGTCACCCATGGGGTGGCGCCTCATTTTTTATTCAGGAATGCATTCTCCTACCTCCATGTTGCTGCATGGTGGTCAAGGATGAATGAAGTCTGCTGAAGGCGGCCTATGACAGGCGCCCGTCAAGGATCGAAGTCACTACCGTGTCGTCCTGGGCGCCAATACCTCGGCTTACCGAGGCATAAACTTTTTGGCCGCTTACCAAGCGTAGGCCTGATGAGTTTGACGTCCCCGCGAGACGTTTCCCGCAAGCGATCGCCCTTATTCTTTGGCATACGACTGGTTCTTCCAGCGTTTCCTCATCCAACCCATTCCCACGGGTTGCTCGAGCATTACTGCTCTCCTGTTGGCGCCCGGGGGACTTCCCGGGATGACAGCTCCAACATACTACTGATTTAGCTTATTGTCAAGAGAACGGCTGACATGTGTCGTCGGCCGAATACAGACTGGGGTCAGATAATATAGAAAAGTCAGTCCAAGAAAAATGCCTAAAATTAGCCAAAATATTTCTTCTTCCCACGTTCTCTTCGAACGAGCTGCTGGAGGGATGTAAAGGCTGTATGTGCAAGATGATATGTCGCGGAGACGAATAAGTTGAGTCGATACATACGGAATTTTTTGATGAAGACATCCACGATTCGCCGTGTACAGATGGAAACGCAAAAACAGAAAAGTCTTTTTTCTATTCTACTTCCTTGCAGACAGCGTTTAGGTTAAACTGATTCAATGAGACGATATTCATCAGTCATACTTTCAATCCTCATCGGCGCATTAGCCGCCGGTATCAGCCTCGGCATCTTCCTGAAAAAATCCAACGACGACAGACGGCGTTTAGAGGCAAGCGCGCTTGAAGCGAAGAAACAATTCGAACAGACACAGGAAGAAACGAAAAAATCGATGGATGAAGCGAGCCTCAAACTTCGTGCGGCGAATGAAGAGGTCACTAAAGCGCAAGAGCTCATAAAGCTCATGGAAGACGAACGGCTCCAACTTGCATCCTCCGTCGTGTTGGATGAACCGTCTTCGGCGATGACGAAAGGCTGGCAAGAAGCCCTCAACACCGACTTGGGGATCAGCATCCGTTATCCAACCGGCTTTTCCTTAGACTCCAACGACGGCACCGCTTTGATCTTGTCCCAGGGGACGCCGAACCCCGCCGAAATAAGCGCGACTGATCGCAGAAGCATCGCGGTTTACCCATATGATTTCAGGCTGGAAACGGAGCTGTTGGCTACTTTACAGGCCTCCAATACCGTTTCATATAACCTCAAGGGCCACCTGGTCACCGGCACATCCGGCGTCGCAAAAAATGATACGAGGAATACGCTGCACGTCTATTCCATCTCATTCTTGGGAGAAAAAAAATTCCTTGTCTGGATGAAAGAAATCCCGAAGCAGAAAATTCCTGCGCTGGAGATACTCTCCACCATGAAATTCAAGGATTGATTCCATACGTCAATGGAGATATTTTATTTCCGCATCATGCATCAGCTCTTGACAAAGAAATAAAATCTACTTGACACTGAAAAAATATGTTATACTTATGTCATGTTCGTAGTTTGCGCGCCGTAGCGTAATAAGCGACATCGTCCAGGAAAAATCCGAGACGAAAACCTAACATAGAAAGGAGGTCGATAACCATGCCAGCGAAGAAGAAAGCCAAGAAGGCCGCTCCTAAGAAGAAGGCCGCAAAGAAGACCAAAAAGAAAGCCACCAAAAAGAAGAAATAGTTTTCTTCGAAAGGAGGAAAAACATCCCCTGAGAATTCTGGGGGTGTTTTTGTTTCGACCTGAATATTCGTATCAGAGCAAGTTCGCTTGGACTCTCTGCTTGCCGCTCATGACGTTGACCAGACCGAATTCCCCATCATAGCCAGGGCGTATCTCGACTTTTCCCTGGCGCATACTCATGATGGCGGAAACCAGTTCAGGCGAGGCAAAAGATACGAGGCTTTCCTCGGGATAATCAAGTAAAATGCCGAATTCTGTGCGACCGGACGACAAGAGATTCTCCAGGGCCAAGACGACTTTCTTCGATGCTTTCGAGACACCCAAAGAACCAGCGACTACCTCGGCGAGTGGGACGATCGAACGGAAAGGCGCTGATCCAGAGGGCCTCACCGGATCAGGCGGGCGGTCAGCCAATTCAGCTACACGGTTCAACACACCGATAGTCAGAGGTTTACCGCACTTGGGACAAATGCCGTGATTCTTCTTCGTCTCTTCGGGTAAACACCAGAAGCTACAATCGCGATGGCCGTCGGCATGATATTTGCCTTCTTCAGGAAAAAATTCCAACGTCTCGATGAAACGAGCGGTATCGTGTTCGACTATGATCCGCCATAGTTCCGGATAATCGACTCGCTCCATATCGAACACATTCGCTTCACGACCCAGGTTGGCGCAGGAATGCGCGTCGGAATTCGAAACGAGGAAAACATGATCCAAGGCGGAGAGCCTCCAGTTCATCAAGGGGTCGGATGACAACCCAGTTTCGATGGCGTAGATGTATTTCGACATATCACCGAAACATTCTTCAATGCTGTCGAAGCCTGACTTAGATCCGAAGATGGAAAACCAAGGCGTCCAAGCGTGTGCCGGAATCAACAAGCAATTTTCATCCGCGTCCAACAACAACTTCAACAGTTCCTCGGAATCCAACCCCATGATGGGACGACCGTCGCTCTTCAAATTCACTCCCCTATCCGAAAGTTTACGGGAGAACGCATCCAAAGCCTCCAATCCTGGGAAGAGCAGGACATGATGGACGCGACGCACTTTTCCGCCGCGTTTATAGATACTGGAAACCTCGACCGTCAGCAGGAAACGCGTCGGAGAAGAGCCGTCTTTCAATGAAAAAACTCCTGTTCCGGATTCGACGAGCAGCTCTTTGATATCGGAGGACCATTTTGGGTGCAAAGCGTCAGCCGTACCGACCAAATCGATCCCTTTCCGTTCGCAAGCTTTGGCGATGTTCGGCAAAGCCAGATCCTGGGAGCACGCTCTGGACCACTTAGAATGAAGATGGAGATCAGCGATGATGCGCATGGCGCTATCTTAACCTCATAAATCCGTGAAAGCAAAGTCCAAACATAAAAATCCCCGTTTGGGGATTTTTATGTTTTATGTGCAAATTTTTTAGCGCAGGACCGAAATCGTCTCTTCGAGTTCCGCGTATGGCGCTGTGACCGTGATGCGCGCATTCGTGCTCGTACTCTTGGAGATCCTATAGCCCGTATCAACGGTAGATGTGGTGGAAGGATCTATGGGCAAGCTGGCGATGTAAAGTTGGTCGTTGGTCAAAACGCTCAAATCGGTACAAGTAGTAGTTACAGCTGCACCGGTCTGGCAGACGAAACTCGCAGTTGTGCTGACGGTTGTCGGGAGCGCTCCGCGATGGTCGATGGCGTATTGATGGACCGCATTCAGGATCGTATTTACGTTGCTGCGACGCTGGGCATTGTTGGCCTGGGCGATCTGACGAGCCGGGTTAATGGCGATGATCACGATGGAAGCCAAAATGGCTATGATCGCGATGACTAACAGCACCTCAATAAGAGTAAAGCCTTTGGCCTTGCGGACGATGTTTGTTCGATTCATATTTGTTTCAAAGATAATGATGACGCCATTATAGCACACGCGGCTATGCGGCTTCAATGAAGTTTATCCCCCGCAAGTTCGTGGAGGCACGCAATGCGACCCCTGATACGGCGCACCATTCCAACGACTTCTGGCCGCCGATCGTCAGCGGAGGTTCGGCTAAGCCAACCGGCAATCCCAGGATCTCCTGCAACAGGGCATCAATCCCTTCCAGCTGTGCAGTTCCTCCAGCCAACAACACTTTTGACGGTTTTTTACCCATCGAGGCCTGCAGGTATGACGAGGCCTGCGCTATCTCATCTTTTATCGGCTGGAATACTTCTGCGACGATGGGGTGCAACCTATTGTCTTTCAGGCCTTGGGAAAGCTTGAGGTCTTCTGCCTTTGCTTTGGTCAAATCGAGTTTTTGGGCGATCCGCTCGGTCAATAGGTTGCCGCCTTCAGAACGGCTGACGGAGAGATGGATCTCCCCGTTGACCACGAAGATCATCGAGGTACTTCTGCCTCCCATGTCGATGAGCAGGACCATCTCTTCGGGTGAAGATGTTTTCGCGTCAATCACGGAACGGATGAGCGCCAGGGATTCTGGTTCTAATGAGACAAGCTCCAGACCGGCCAAGGCTAAAGTATGTTCGTAAGCTTCGACGATTTCGGCGGGTGCGGCGGCGAACAGGACGTTGTGCCCCTCATCCGAAGACCGGAGCAGCTGAAAATCCCAGGCCATGTTCTCCAGCTCGATAGGCATCGTCTGGTTGACCTGTTGGATAAGCGCGGTCTCCAAGTCCTCGCCGCTCAATTCCTTCGGAAGCTGAAAATGGTGCAAAAAAATCTGCGATTCAGGCAGTTCTGCCGCTACTTTCTTGGTACTTGGCGGACGCGGTTGGGCTGTATGCAGTTTCTCCACCAGGATATCAGCCAGGGCCTTCTGGTCGTTGATCAACCCATCCTCGATCAGACCTTCCGGTATGCCGATCTTGAGCGACGTGTTTATCTTCAGAGGACGTGATGTACCCCGGACCTCAAGCACGCGTAAGGCAGCATCCGAAAAATCTATAGCAAAAGCTTTGGGACGAGAAATAAATGGCCACATAGACATTCAAAAAGATACCACGTCCTTCCAAGACGAGACAGTCAGATAAGGATTAACAGAATAAATCTCCAGACGCAACCGGCTGTGGGCACCCGAAACCGTGCTTGTCGCATCGAGGGTGCGGTTCAGGTTTCCGACGCCGCCGACGGCTAAAATACTGCACATATCGTCGCCCACCTTGAGCGTCTCGTTGCCCGCGTAAGTCAAGGAAGATTTCAGGCTCATGAGCGCCCATTCGGCACAGGCTGTCGTTGCGGCTTGTGAACGGATCTGATAGTCGTCATTGACGGCCAAACGTGATTCGCCGGCCGCCCGGATCAGCAGACCCGTAGTTATGGTCAAACCGACCGCCATGAGTACGGCGACAGAGACTAGGGCAATAAAACCTTTCGCTTTCGTGATGGTCATAGCTTTCTTCTGACTGATGCTGCACCCTCGATGCTGTCGCTGGCATCGTAATCAGAATCATTCGTCGGATTTTCGCTGCTTACTGACAAGTTGATGCGGATATTCGCCGGGGTGCCTGTGGACGCCAGATTACGGAACTCGAGGGAAGATATCCTGACGCCGCTCGAAGTCAGCGTGGTGGTGGCTGCGTTGCCCTCCTTGACTTGCAGCGTTTGGTCGACGACGGAAAATATCGTAGGGCTGGTGGTAGTCGAATCAGTCTGCAACACCAAAATACTGCTGGTTGCGCCTTGCGCTGGCGTGGTCACACTGTTCGCGCTTCTGATGGCTTGCGACATCATGCGCATGACCAGGCGTTCGTTCTGGTTTATCTCCTGGATCGCGTCTATCTTCGCCTTTCCATCCAATAGGCTCAAGATGACTTCGGTGGTCGCGAACAGCAAAACTGCGACTATGCCCGCATAAAGCATGAACTCCAGTAAAGTGAACGCTTCTTGTTTCTTAGGCATATCAGGGTCCCCCTTGGACGATCATCAACGCAGCCGTCGGATCCTGGGTCGTGATGTATGCAGTGGTGGTGGCGACGGCGACATCAGTCGCGGCGGCAGAAAGGTTGGCTCCGCCATAAACCGTTGGACTGAAGACGTTGGCAACATTCAAAATAATGAATTCCTTGGTCGACGAGGATGACGCCAGATAAACAAGACTAGGCGTCGCCGAATGTCTGGCCATGCGATTGACGTTGGCGTTTATCTCGAAGCTGCCCAACGTCGCGGGGGTGGTCAGGTTGGTGATGTTGATGGTGAAGAACTCCTGGGTCGTAGAGCGGACAGCCGAACCCAAAAATCCGATTGTCGTACCTGATACAGCGCAGGATAGTGCATCTTCTGTCCCTCCTAGATTAATTGCGCCGCCGACTCCCATGTTGGCTGGATTCGAGGTGTTGACGGTCGCGAATTCCTGCGAATTAGCATCAGTCGCAAAAATGGTGAAGGGTGGCGTCGTGGGTCTGACGAGGGATAAATCTTTTCCTCCTCCACCTAAATTGACGCTGCCCAACAAGGTCGGAGACAAGGGATTCGCTACGTTGTATATGAAATACGTCGGCTGGTTACCTTGGCGCTCTCTGACCAGATGGATCGTGTTCGCGTCGTAGTATTCGATGCCGTTTACGTTGGAATTACCGTTAAGTTTGATCGACCCTATCTCGTACGGGTTCGTCGATGACGCGACGTCGACGATTTTTACCTCATCCGGATTATCATCGGCAGCCAAATAGGCGCGCGTTCCGGATACGAAGGTGGTGAAAATCGTTTTGCCTAATTCCAGTCCTCCAAGATAAACAGGGCTTATCTCGTTCGAGATGTCGTAAATCAAGAATTCAGGGCCCTGCGCATTCACCGGAGTGGTCACGTATAAGCGGTTGTCATAGACCTCGACAGACAACGCCGTGATATTGCCAGGCAGGGTCGTGGTCGCGGCGACGACAGGATTCTGCCAACTGCCACCTCCCGTTTGCGCCTGCCAGTTTGAAAGTATGCTTACGAATGTAGAAGCAGACTGCTGTCCGTTCGAGGCGATCCAGCTGACGGTCGAGGTGACGAAGCGATAGTTCGTACCGAGTGAACCTATCTCGATGGAACGCGTAAACCCGTTTTGGGTATCGCTCGTGCCGGAAAAGACCCACTGGCCACTGGATGCGTCCAAGCCTTTGGTGCCCAAGGTGAGTTCGCTGAATGAACGGTCGCGGATAGCACGTGCAGCCTCAAGCCCCTCCAGGGCAAAACGGTTCGCCCTGGATCTTTCGATGCTGACGCGGTTCGTGACCCCGGAATCGATGAAAATCGACGAAAGGGTGACGAAACCCAAGACAAAAATCGCGATCGCCAGGAGGACTTCGAGTAAGCTTTGTCCGGAATGTTTCGTCATAATAAGCAAACGGTCATTGCAGATCTATCGTGCCTTGCGGACTGATGATGATGCTGCGCGTCAAGCCGCCAGACAGAGTCCAGGTACCGGAAACCGTCGATGTGCCGTGCAGACGGGAAAAAACGACTTCCGTCGAAGTAGCGTCTATCGTCACGATGGAAGGATATGATTCGATCTCGTCCTCGACGGTGTTACGCAGGGCATAGGAGCTGCCTTGGAACAGAACGTATGAATTAGACAAAGGAAGCAGTTTGACCCCGTAGGATTGGCCATCCACTTGAGCAATCGAGTATTGATGCGCGCGACGCAATGAATCGACCATGTTCTTCGCGGTATCATCGACTATCTGGCTGCGGTAGAAACGGATCATGGTAGGGACGGTCAGCGAAAAAATGGCCACTCCGATAGCGATCGTGAGCAGCAGCTCCAGCAAGGTGAAGCCGCGTTCAACGGCCGGCCTTGATGCCGCTCGTGATTTCATAAATCGGTGAGATGATGGCTGCGGCGACGAAGGCTACGATCAGTCCGATGACGAGCAGCAACAACGGCTCGATAAGCGTCGGCAACCGTTTGGTCTGCACATCGACTTCATTCTCGTAATAGGTCGCGAGATATCCGAACGATTCCTCCAGACGTCCGCTGGTTTCGCCGACGGCGATGATCGAGATCATGTTCTGCGGGAAATAGAACGTGTATCTCTTGAGCGTGGCCGAGAGAGGGGTGCCGGATGTGACGCGGCTCGTGGCCTTGGTCAGGATATTCCGGTAGCGGACGTTGGTCATGGCCTCTGATGTGGCCACCATGGCATCCTTGATGGGCAAACCGCTCTTGAAAAGAGTGCCGAACAATTGGCAGAACAGAGCGAGTTGATAGTTCTTCACCAGACGGCCGAAAAACGGCAAGCGCAAAGAGACCGTATCTATCAACCAGCGGAAAAAATAGATCTTCGACAGGACGGTGAGCAGGATGACGACGAAAATCGCGACAGGCAACAGCTGCAGACCGTACTGCTGGAGGAACACGGAAACGCCGAGCAGGATGCGGCTAGCCAAGGGCAGATCGACGTTCAGGGCCCGGAAAAGAGGGATCAGCTTTGGCAGGATCATGACCGAAATGCCGCCGCCGACCATGAAGGCCATGACGAGTACGATCTCGGGATAGAGCAGGGCGTTGCTCAAGCGCTGCTTAAGTTCACGGCGGCGCGTCAGGATATCCGCGATATAGTGCATGTTCCCCTCCAACGTGCCGTTGATCTCGCCCGCCTTTACGATATTGATGACGAGGTCGGACAAGTATCTGCGATAAGGCAAGAATGCCTTAGACAGACTACTGCCCTGTTTCACCTGCTTCGAGACAGCCTTGAGGAAACTCTTGAAAGTCGAGCTGCGCGTCTGGAGCAGTAGGATCTGGAGAGCCTCGTCTATGGGGATACCGCTCTTCACCATGAGGGAGAGGTTCTTGAAAAAATCGACCATCTCTCCGGCGAAAATTCTTTTGGCGAAAGGTACGATGACTTGCATAAATTTATAGTTTGGTCGCGCGGATCACCTCGCCTAAAGTCGTCATCCCCTGGAAGACCTTCTGCATCCCATCGTGCAGCATGGTGCGCATGCCCTCTTTTATGGCGGCTTGGCGGAATACATCGGATGAAGCTTTTTCCACGATGAGGGGGCGCAGCGACTCGGTCACCTCAAGTATCTCATAGATGCCGATGCGACCGGAGAAACCGCTGTGCGAGCAATAAGTACATCCGGCGCCACGATAAACGCGGACCTTCGACAGATTCTTCTGGCCGCTCTCGTCTTTGACGAGTTTGACCATGCCCTCGTCGCGCTCGATCGCCTCTTTTTCTTCGTCCGACAAGGCATAGCTCTCGATACAGTGCGTACAGACGCGTCTGACGAGGCGCTGCGCCAATACCACGTTGACGGATGAAGCGATAAGGAAGGGCTCCACATCCATCTCGAAGATACGCGGCAAACTGGCTGCGGCATCGTTGGCATGCAACGAGGTCAGGAGAAGATGTCCGGTCAGGGCGGCGTTGACTGCGATGTCCGCCGTCTTGGGGTCGCGTATTTCGCCGACCATGATGATGTCTGGGTCCTGGCGCACGATAGACTTCAGGCCGGCTTCAAAGGTCAGGTTGGTGCGTGGGTTGACCTGTATCTGGCGGATCCCCTTGATGTTGTATTCGACCGGATCCTCGATCGTCATCAGATTCACGTCCGGTTTGTTCAAGATATTAATGATGGCGTAAAGCGTCGTAGTCTTGCCGGAACCGGTCGGTCCCGCAGCGACGATCATACCGTACGGCATTTCGGCCGCATGGATGATCTTGTCCATGTCATCCGGCTGCAACCCGAGATCCTCAAGGCGCAGACGCTGGAAGCGCTCCGTCAGAAGACGCATCACCACATTCTCGCCGTGCGTGATCGGCAACACAGAAACGCGCAAATTCAGATCGACGCCATGCAGCTTTATCTCGAAGCGTCCGTCTTGAGCTTGCGCGTGTTCGTCAGTGCGCAGACGAGCCAAAATCTTAATACGAAATACGACCTTCTCGTGGAGCTCGACAGGGTAGCGGACCATCTCGCGCATGTTGCCATCGATCCGAAAGCGGACGACGACATTGTCATCTTCCGGCTCGATATGGATATCGGAAGCGTGATTGTCGAAAGCCGAAGTCAGCAACAGCTGCACCAGCTGCGTGACATCTTCGTCCAACTGGTTGCGCTCCATGCGCTTCAGCAGCTCACGAATCTGGATGATAGGATCCTTCTGATAACCATCAAGCGCCTGCTTTATGCCGAAACGCGTGGCATAAGCCAAGTGGATAGGCTGTTTGTAGCGCTTTTCCACCAACTTAAAGAATTCATAGTTGCCCACCTGATTCGATGCCAACCACAAGCCCTCATCATTGATCCGATAGACAACGGTCTGCTGTCCTCTGGCCACCCTTTCCGGCAGTAGGCCCAAAGCGTCAGATTCGATCTTTTCCGTCACGTCAAAAAAAAGGAGACCGAGTTCAGAAGCGACGAGCTTGCCCAGCTCGGTGTCGGAAAGATAGCCCAGATCCACGATCGCCTCATCCAGGGGGATCTTTTCGTTCTCGGACTTAAGGGCAGCTTCGGTCAATTGCTTGGAACTCAAAAACTTGCCGTCCAACAACAGCTTCTTCAATCTGTCTGCGTTAAGGGCGCCGTTCATTTTTTCTCAAGATATTTGTTGACCATCTCGACCACCTGCTGCAATGAAAATTTCGTCTTGACCAAGTAGTCCTGCGCGCCAAGATCCAGACCCTTCTTGATGTCGCTTTCCTGACCTAGGTTGGTGAGTATCACAACCGGACATTTGAGCAGCGTCTTACTGGCTCGCGCCTCCTCCAGAAACTCAAAACCGTTTTTTTTGGGCATGATCAAGTCGAGCAATATGAGGTCCGGTTTGTTGTGCGCCAGGAACTTCAATCCCTCGTCTCCGTCCACCGCTGTGCCGACTTCGAAGCCGGAAGATTTGAGCTTGGCAGACAACGCTTTAAGCAAGAATTTGTCATCCTCAACAACAAGTATCAACGCAGCTGATTTTTTCGCCATATGCAACGATTATACCCGGTAAAAGCGGCAGTGTAAATAAAAATATGACCCTGTGCGGCTAGATCTCCGCCAACGGCAAGGTCACGGTAAACTCACTGCCTTTACCGATGCGGCTCTTCAGGCTGATGGTGCCCTTATGTTTCTCGATGAAATGCTTCGCCAAGTAAAGACTGACTCCGGTTCCGTCTGCTGTCGTCTTGATGGCCTCCTGCGAACGGAAGAAGCGGTCGAAGACGTGCGGCAGGTCCTGTTCCTTGATGCCGGAACCGCTATCCGTGACGATAATCTCGACTTTATCCGAAGTTTTGTCTGTCCTGATGTCGATAGTCACCTTTCCGTCGTCTCTACTGTATTGGCAGGCGTTCTCGAGCAGGGTGCGCAAGACACGGGTAAGCTTATCCGCGTCGCCGTTCACCAAAGCCGGTTCCAGTTTCGCGACTATCTTCACTCCCCTCTTCTTGTTCGTCGCATCCAAGTCGCGTACTACGCTTTCTGCCAGCTTACGCAGATCAACGAGCTTCTTCTCCATGGAAAGCTGATTGTTCTCCATAGCGAGCAGATCGAGGATATTGTTCAAGGTCGAGCTAAGGTATAAGGAGCGCTGGCGGATTTCATGCAGATTATCCCGCGTATCGGCCGGTATGCGCTTGCCCTCAAGAGCAATTTCGGAGTTCCACAGGATGGCGGTCAGCGGCGTGCGGAACTGATGCGATACGACCTCGATGAAATCACTCTTTACCTTATCGACGCTGCTCAACTGCTTATACAGGCGACGGATCTCTTCGTACCTGACGCCGCCCATAGTGGCCGGTGCGGCCGTGTCGCGGATCACATCGAGCAGCATGATGTCACGCTTGGACAGGATCGACTTATCTTTCTTCTCGCCGAAAAACCCTAGAGCCACCATTTCGCCGTCAGCAAAAAACGGCATCATGACTTCAACCTTATTGTCCTGCATGAATTTGATGATCTGCCTGTCGCATTCCGGATCATCACCCCTGATGTCATTGGCCAAGCGCCACTTCAGTTCGCTGGCTTCAAGGATCTGACGATTCTTGGTCTCGCAGAAATAGATCCCCTGGGTCAGGGCTTTGTAGATTTCACGGCCGAAACCGCGGTTGATCGCCTTCAATGGCGTTGCGGCGTTCTGCGAGCTGAAGGTCAGCAGACCGACGCGTGCGAAACCGAAATATTCCTGTAGCTTGTCGGTCAGGTTGTCCATCAACTTCTCCAGGCCGAGGGAGTTATTGACCGTGTCCGAGATGTCCGAGATCGCGTCTTCATAGACGTAACTGCCGCGTGACGTGGCTTTTGCCGTCAGTTTGGAGATATATTGCGCGACCGGGACAAAGAGCATCGCCGTGATGAAAGAAGAGACCAGGCTCGGCACCAGGAAATTGGTCGAATGACGGAGGAAATAATCAAAGCTGAAGATGATGACGAAAGACAAGAGCCAGAGGAAAATGAAATCAAAAGATTTCTTGATGACCCAGCGGATCTCGAGGAAGCGATAGCTGATTATGGCATGTGCAGTGAAGCCGATGAGGAAGAGGGTGAAGACGGGGCCCAGATTATTCCAGCGAAAATCGTTGGCGAAGAGCGGTAGGACGATATTCGTAGTCAAGAAAGGGACCAGAAAAAAGGTAATCCCCAAAGTCACGCTTCTAAGTTGGTTTTTCAGGAGGCCGTGCGCCTTTACAGTCCTATACCATGAATAGATCATCGCGAACAACAGAGAAGACAGGAAGAAGACGTCCCACGCGAGATAAGGCAGCGGCACGATCACACCCGTGATGTATCCGTCGACTACCGTGACGCTCTTCACCATCCAAGGAGAACCGCCAAGAAAAGCGAAAAACGAACCGGAAATCAAAGAAAAATTACGCCAGGCTTTCCAATGCTTCGTCGGTTCGGGGAAAACATGAATGAACCACAAAAGACCGGCGGCGATGAATGCAGCGAATGTCCAGGCTATCCTGCCCCAGAACAAGGGAGAGCCGACCTCCATGATCGTAGCGAATATAGAAAAATTCCATCCAGCCACGCCGATGAACGAAAATAACGCGAACGACCGATGAGTAGTCTTTTTTGGCGCCTTTAAAAAGATCAGTAATCCCAACAGGGCGTTTACTATGAAAGTAAAAAAAAGAAGAACATTCAACCAAAGCATAATTTTCTACGTCTTCATTATATCACACGCAGATACGAGTAACCCCTCCGCGAGAGCCGGAGGGGTCGGATAGGAGGGACTACTTGCGGAGAAGCAGTATCCGCAGAAAGTCGTGGAGGTTGACGATCACGGGGTAAGCGACGATCCCGTGATACATCCGCGGAGGCGAGAGGGGGAAAAACGGCCATTCGAGCTGCCTTAGCCTGTCGAAGAAGCGCTCGCGGATGGCGAAGGCCCAGTGGGTGAAGCCGTGCTCAACGCACCAGTAGCAGACGGCTGCGTAAAGCAGCTCCGATTGCCAGATCTCCCCGATCTCGGGATCGATGATCCGTTTTCCGACCATGCGCGACAATTCGCACGAAGTGTTTCGAGGAAACCAGCTCTCGATCTTGAAACCGTCAGGACCCCGTTCCATGAGATAGGGTTTGGTGCCGGGGAAAATGACCCTGAAACATCCCACGGGATTCCCACGATAGCGGGCGATGAAGTGGACGGCATCGCGATCGAATTCGTCCGTCTCGATATGGTCAGGATAGTCCTCGGGAGGCAGGGAGTTCATATTGACGCAGAACTCCCCGTACCTCATCTCGAAGGTCTTCCTGATGTCATCATCCGTCACCGCGACGTCAATCGTGTAGACGGGGTTGCTGCGATCCGGAATCGACATCCGGAACGAACCGGGAACCAGCTCCACTGCGACCACGGGGTAGTCGCCGGAGTCTGATGCTGATTTGCCGGCGACGCAGAACGAAGCTGCGTCGGTTTTGCGGCAAGAACTACTGGTCGACATTTGCGGCTCCGTTTCATTCGGGTGGAAAGAGCGAACGAGCGGCGAAAATAATATCACGCATTCCGATTCCACACTAGCGTAAAACGTCGAAGCCTCGCGTGAAGCGAGGCTTGGTGAGTCAACCGCGGGCGATAATCATACAGCAAGTGCCGGCGTAGATCTCGTAGCGCAACGTCTCAATGACGAATCCGTTGGCTTGGACGAGATGGGCGAGCTCGCCCGGTTCGAGGAAGTGATAAACCTTCCCCTTGGCGCGGCGCGCGATGACGGTGTTGATCGCCGTGATAGCGAGGAAGGACGGCATGAGCAGCGCAGTCCGCAGATACTCCCGCTCGTCGCGCCGTTCAGCGAGCGTCGCAAAGTGCTCACGCCAGATGGGTAAAAGCTTAGGCTTCCACGGGTTAACGATGAGGACCGTGCCTCCAGGCTTCAGCACACGTCGGATCTCCGTCAAGAAGACGTCCGGGTCCTGCAGTGCATAGAGCGTATTCACGCTACTCACGACGTCGAAGCTCCCGTCCTGGAAAGGCAGTTTACCGTCGAGGTCTGCATCCAAGAGCAGCTTGGCCGGCCGGCAAGTCTGTACGCGGCGCGAAGCACGTTTGAGCATGGCCTTCGAGCGGTCAACCCCGACAAATCGGACGCCCGTCGTGACTTGAGAGAGCTTGTCGAGCATGTAGCCGGTGCCACAGGCAGCGTCAAGCAGCGTCAGCTCCGATCTTACTCCGGCTTCGGCACCCGGATCATCGTCCGATGCAAGGATACGCTCGAGCGCGTTCACGATTTCGTCCATCTCCTGCCGGTAAGGCAGAAGCCCTGCGAGGTCGTCATACAGCCTCGCATACACATCCCAAAACAGCTCTTCCGCCCTGTTGTTTGACATGGTGCACCTCAAAAGAACGTGAGCAGATATTGTCAAGATTTAGACAAAAAGTCAACCTCCGTGGCTGATGAAAAATTAGAAAATCCGCGTTGAACACGGGCTGTTCATTCGTTTATCGCGTCTTGGCCTAAAATTACCACAAAATCAGCCGAACTTTCCTTTTCTCCGGTGGGAAAAGTCGAGGTGACATCTGATACGTCAAGTTGATTGAGCAGCAATGATTGCGCCTGCGTAACGTTCTGTTCAGTCAGTTTAATGACCAGGGTTAAGGGGTAGTCGTTCCTTGCTGCATTGGCGGGCGAAAGTGCGGAAAATCCGAGATTCGCCAGTTTTTCTGCCACGGTTTTTGCGATGCCCGCTTTTCCGGCGCCATTCCTGACCTCAATTGTCGTTTTTTCGACCGCTTGCCCGTCAGAGGATACGTTCGTCACATCGCCGGAAGGAGCTGAAATCGGCAAAACAGAGAGGACTAGATCTTTTGATACGGAATAAAGGACAATTTTATCGGCCCAGATGAACAGTAGGTCTCCTTTTTGGGCAGACTGGTAAAAAGCTGGATCCTTTTCGCGCAAAGAATCGATATCATCAAGTTTATTTATGGTCGGTATCGTTGCTGCATCTACCGATACATGCCGAGCAACAAGCGCAACTAAATCCTGTGTCTCTGGCTGCGAAACATCAACAGGAGCAGAAATCGGATTGTTTTCGGTCGGCGTCTGAATGCGAGGCGATATCATCTGCTTAAACCCCAAAGCCATCGCGCAGACAAGCATGACAGTAATCAGCCCAAGACTGAACAGGTTACTGTATGGTCGCCCTTTTTTGAGTTCTCCGTTGCCAGATGAAACGCCTCCTAGTACCTGGTCATCCGATTCCATAGCAACATCATCTAATATTCTTTTTCTCGACATAGCATCAAAGTGCATTATACAGCACGCTCGCTCTATTGGATCGGTGACACACGAAAAATAGCCCGCTAATAGCCACATCAGGCCTTCGGGCAAAACACACTCGCTCATCCCCCTGCCCTAGTAACGAACAGGTTTACTAGGGCAGGGAGTGAACGGTCTGTTTTTTTGTTTTTGTTTTCTTTTCACCGATCGTAAATGGTTTTGAAGTGGGTGGGTAAAGAGCGACGATCGATGTTGTAATACTATTTTATAGTCAAACAAGGATTAACTGAAATACATCTATTTTTAGATACAAAATCGAGCTTTTTCAGCTCGACACACATATTGATAAGCTGTGGATAGGTATTGAACACTAATAGTGATAATCAAATTGCGTCGAATAACCCATGAACAATATGGCGCAAGTCACGAGCAGCAAAAGATGCCAGTGAAAAATATGGTGCAGCCAATATCTCAAGTCAGTCTCGACAGGAGATTTTTCAAGTTCGAGTTGCTTCAGGCGGCTAATCCGCTTCTTCCTCCGCTGCGGCATGGTTGGATTATAACACAAAGTACCTCTATATTCAGCCTGTTTGACTGAACACTCAAAGCTTGATTCACTATATCCATCCTCCGGAATCATCCGGAGCGCGACCGCTGACCGTAAACGTACGGACTTTTCCCCAAGGGGATCCCGACGCATGCGGCAGCAGGAAGGATGATGCCACATGGCATTGCACATTCTGTTGAACGAAGAGGCGTACACCCAATTGGTCAAGGATCAGGTAGCACGGGTCCGAGGAGTCGGAAACCTGAACGGTTGCAAAGTCTATCTGGATCCTGACGGAAGGCCGTACTACGAGGTGCGCAACGACACTGGGCCGATGTCTTCTCTGGTCCCCTTTGGACTCCGAGCCCTCGTGGACGCCTTCAGCTGGCACGCACATCTGCCGCCGGACAGCCCGACCAAGATGCTGGGACGCTACATCTTCCAGACAGCCGAAGCCGTCGTGGACCACAACCGCGACAAACAGGGCTGGCGCAAGATGCGTATCCATGGCCCCAAGCTCGAGGATGTCTATCGGCTCTACTACATGTTGCGGGCCGGAACGGCCGAGCTCATGGAGAGCTGGCAGGAGACGGAAGCGGTTCTAGATCAGGTGATACACGATTCGTTGGGCTTGTCTGACGAGCTCGCAGAGCAAAACGCGGAGTTTATCCGCTTCCAATGCCCAATTTGCGCAACAGAATACGCAATCAAAGCAGGTAAGGTGCGCGGGAAGACCATCCGTACCACCTGCAAGAAGTGCGGGAACACCCTCATCATGAAGGACGGCGTGGTCGACGAAACAAGCATCCAGCCACGTATCCAACTCGTGAAGCCGCCGAAGGGTGGCAATACGAACTGAAGCGACGCATAGTCGCAGACAAAATACTCGTGGGCGGTAGTCTCTCGACTAGCCGCCCTTCTTTTTTTGTTTCTCGTCAAAAATCACGACTACGCGGGAAACGGCTCAAGGGCTAGGATCTTGTCAGCAACTTCACGTTTAATCGTTCCTTTGAGGACAAGCTCTTCAACTAAAACAGCGAACTTGGTGTTTGATTTTCGTGCCAACGCAACTAAATCTCCGCGCAAATCAGCCAACTTGTCATCAAGGTAGCTCTTAGTAACCATAGAAGACTTCATGGTCCGGATATCACCTTTCATAGTAAGGATGTCACCTTTCATAGTCTGAACATCGCCTTTCAGTATATGAACATCATCCGCGACCGTCTGGATGTGTTGAGCTAGAAGACTTATGGCCTCCAAGATTTCCTGCTTATCGTTCGATCCCATATATCATATAGCTATCATGTCATAGCGCTAAACGCAAATCGAGTAAAATTTTTAGAACACGATCGTTTTCTTGTTTAAATATTCTTGGAAATGATACCTGTATGTTGACCAACGACTATTGACTTTTTTGACCAAAACTGCTTGAATGGCGGCAGCTCGTTCACTAAAAACAGCGGGGAATTAGACCATGAATAAGGTTCTCATCGTGTGTATCGCGTTGGTCGCGGCGGGCTGTCGTCAGCAGATGTCTGTGCGCGGCGGTGATGCAACTGCTGTCTCTGGACCGGGTGGCTCGGCATACGCGCAAAGCGGCAATACGAGTTTTGCTGGCGGCCAAGGTCAGTCGGTGTACGCATACAGTTGCTCGGTGCAAGCCGTGCAGACAATGTTCTCGAGCTCCGTCAGATGCATCTGCAATGGCATAGAAGTCCAGCCGGTGTACGACAACGCGACGAGCACCTGGATCTGCAGACCACCAACGACGACACCGCAGTACAACTACGGATATCCGCGCTGAAACGAACCAGGGAGGATGAAAGATGGGATACAAGCTCGTAAATTCAAATGCCCAATACTTCAGCTACGGAGCCGTGTCCTGCATCCGCTTCGATGATGCATGCGACATGACAGTAGAGATGGTCGACGATGTCATCGAGATCGCACGCGATGAAGGCGCGACTTTCGAGGATGCCGGCGATGAAGAAGTGTTCGTCGTCGAGCTACCCGGACGGCCGCAAGAGGTCTACACGGAATCCGCACTGCGCCGCAGCCTCAAGCCGTACCTCGCCCAGTCCGCCTGAAACCGCCCCAACCGCACTCCAACCAAGCCGCACACGGCTCCTCGGTCGGGTGCGGTTTTCGATTGCTTCGTGGGTAGAATCAATTGACATTACTTAATAATTCTGCTTAGCTTTCTCCACAACAGATTGTTCATTCTCATGCGAAAAGGTGAAAATGAAACCAACACAAGCGCAGTTAAACTATGCAGCAATCCTCGGTCTGGACGTGCTGGATGGAGTGACCAAGCAAGGTCTCTCCACACTGCTCGAAGATGCAATCGCGGCAAGGAAGTGCGAAAGGAATCCAGACCTGCCTTGTGAAGTCGCTGAAGCTGGGGTTTCCGGCACAAGCCACCACAGGCTTAGAGAAATACGAATGATCCGCGAGAACGGTGTGCGTCCTGGTTGCATCGTCAGTCAATGTGGTGTTGGGAGATACGTTTTCCTAGGCCACAACGGCGGAGACCATCTGAACGTCCATACGATGGAGGTCGAGACCCAGAGGCTCATTATGTTACGCGGAAGCAACCTCATCCTTGTCTACGCCCCACCAACAACCCACGCACATCCGTTCTGTGCTGTGCCCCTACCTGATGGCAAGAGATGGTCAGAGCATAAAAGTAAAATGCTCAAGTTCATCGCCTTTGCCGAATCCAGGTTGGACTCGACCCAAGTCTTCCGAAATGAGCACGGTACCTTCTGGCTTCTGTTGGCCGTCGGTGAGCTCCTGCAGCAGTTCGCTGCCGCCTCTGCAAGACACGTGCCTCTCAAGCATCTTCAAGCAGAGCCGCACTTCTGCTCCATATGCGGAGCGCAGAAGCATCCCAGGGTGCTGAAGAGGCATCGTTGCTTCGACTGTCAGGAAATTCTTCTGCAGACTGAGCGCTACTGCATCCATTGCGGTACCAAGTTCACTGGAGACGGATCTAAGGGGCCTAGGGCTGTAATCTGCACTGCTTGCAGACGCCCCAAGTCCTGACTTCGACTTCTCCACTCATAGCAAGCCGCACACGGCCTCTCGGTCGGGTGCGGTTTTCGATTATATTGACCTTTTGGCTGGATTGACCCAAGATGACGCCATGCGAAGCTCTTTACTCGACGAACTAGCACGGTTTCCGGGGCGTGAAGAAGCGCTCCAGAGGGTCACACGATTCCACATCTTCAATCCGATGTTCTATCGGTCGAATGATGCTGTACACGCTTTACGCGTGTATACGATCACGCGATTCCTGCTGCGAAGCGCCAAGGATCAATCGATCGAATTGGATGCGACCTTCGCCGAAGCACTGGCGCTGGTGCATGACGACCATGAGATCATCACTGGCGACCCACAGGCCGGAGACAAGGCCAACATGACGCCCCAACAACTCGCCGAGCTGAAACGAGACGAGCTTGCTGCGATAGATGAGTTAGCGGAACGTTTCCCCAAGACGCTCGGCGGGTACAGCTATCGCGCGCTTCTGCTCGACGTATACGAGAGGAAAAGCTTAGAATGTCGCCTCATGCAGTTCGCCGACAAATTCGATGGGATGTGCGAGGCACTGCACGAACTCGCCTCCGGTAACCTCGCCTTCGCTCATACAGTGACGACGGGGTACGGAGAGGTGCCGATCGCACCGGTCTTCTATGCGCGTTATTTCAGAAGTTATGCCGATCTCTATCCGGAGTTCTCGTTCCTGACCGAAGGGCCAAATAACGTGAGGTTGGTCGATGCGGATGCGCTTGAGAGCAAGGACTGGCTTGCGTGGGCCAGCAAGCGCCGTCCGTGTACGCGCAACCGACTCACCTTCCTGACCAGGATCATCCCATACGACCTTTGGGTCAGCGTACTCTTGAACGCCAAAAGGGAGTTGGGTATCGACTTCATCCCAAGCCTCATCACCAAGGTCGAATAGACCTCAACCGCACTCTGACCAAAGCCGCACACGGCTCCTCGGTCGGGTGCGGTTTTATGATTTGGAAAATTATGGATTTGTGCGAGGCAGCGATTGCCAGACAAGCTCGAAGGTCAACTTCTGCAGATCTGAAAGTTCTTTGGATTCTATAATGATAGCCATCTTCTCGTTCCAAGAAGCAATTAGCATCTTATTATTGTAGATATTTACCTCGGGCGAGAAAGTAATTTCAGCATTCGGGAGAAACCGAATTTCTCGCATTTCCTCCTGGTCATATTTGTGGCGTTCAAGAGTCATTTCATTTTGCGGGCAAATTGCGCGGATGAAAATTTTCTTGGCCGCACGCCGTTTGTAATATTGCGGAAAAAAGTTGGGCAAACCTTCGTGCATAGTTGCGACGTTGGCGTAGGCAAAGATTGGGCCGCGCGATTCCAAAGTGTCTTCGTACGCTTCCGACATTCCCTTTTCGCCCTCGAAGAATTGGACCTTGGGTCGGTTAGACGAGATGTCCTGCAAAGAGATGAACTGCGGCAGTAGTGCTTCGAGCCGGAGTTTGTTCGCCTCAATACGAGCTACTCTATCTGCTTTCTCCTGCTCAAGATATGAGAGAAGCCGGCGTGGATCCGTGGCACTGAAGAAGGTTTGAGAGCCTTTGCGATAACTAGAGATGATCCCCTTGCGGCTTAATGATTCGAGAATATCGTAGACCGATGTCCGGTTCAATTCGGTTTTTTTGGCTAAAATACCAGCTTTTCCGGTTCCAATTTTAAGCAATTCCAAATAAACTTTTTGCTCTTTTTCGGATAAACCAATGTCTTCTAACGCTGTTTCTAGCAATTGTTGTGGATTTTGTTTCGACATTTTTTTATTCATTTTAAGCTAAAAAATAGGTAATCTTTTGCTAAAATCATAGTACCAAATAACACTTTTGTCAATTTAGGTTATGCTGGTTTCAGAAAGTATCGAACCTTCCAAACAAACCCAGCCGGAGGGAAATCCGGTTAAGAGGAGAAAAATGGTTCCTGCCCTTGTGACGGTAAGTACTATCGTGGTGTACCTGTCCGTCGCGTACGCGCTCATGGCGTGTTTAGATCGGTGGGCTCATCCATGCGACTGGGACTACTTTCCGCTTGTAGTGATAGGCACGCTATTGTGGCCAGTAGGGCTACCGATCGGCGTTCTGATCTTCGTGATTTATCTTGCGAAGACAGCTCTGATCAAGGCGGTCGCATCACGAAAAGCGAGTCTTCGCCAAAAACTGGCGGAGCGTAAATCACGGCTTCGTCTCCAGTTGGCCGAGGGACTCAATAACAGGACTGGTTATCGAGTCGCCCGATACGACGAGTCGGTCCTGGACGATCTTAACCGACTCGCGCTGGTGGATGACCTGAATGGCGTCACGGTGCGCGAGTATCGGCGGGTGTGTCAGGCACTCGCCAAACACTAACAAGCTGCTTCGTCTGAAGCGGCTTCCCATCCGAGACGATGACGAAAGTCGTCTATTCGGACGGAAACATAAATGTACATTCAAAAAGGAAATAGGATGAACGAGCATTCGATTGCCGCGATCCCTCGGCATTACACCGAGAAAGAAATCACGGCTCTGGACAAAAGTCCCCAAGCTGATGAGCTTCGCAAATTGCGCGAAGCTTTGGACAAGGTCAACGAGATACTCAAGGAGCTCAAAAATGGAAAACGTTGAATTCGAGGAGATGATGGCTAAGTTCGACGCGATTGCAGCCGAGGATGAGGACTACGATCTGAACGACAGCATGACCGATTCGGCTGCCATCGCACGAGAAGAGATTCAACCCTTCATCGACGCGAAAGACGCCAGCGGCTTGCTCAAGGTCATGGCCGATGCGGCGCAGCGTCGATGTCTGGGCACGCTCATGGTCGGCATCTGGAGCGACCCAGGCGTGCCGAACGAGGTCATCGAGCTCATGATGCCGGAATTCATCCGCATCAGCTCTGACCGGCACAACTCCCCGGGCTGCCATGTCATATTGTCGCCAGATGATGGCGAGTACCTCTACGACCGCGGACTTCACCAATGGTGGGGCGAGGTATACGCCATCCTGAAGAGGATCTACGGCGATGACTGGTGACCCGGTTCGCGTGTCACGCCCTCATTTCCGCATTCGACTGCTCGTCGGGTGCGGTTTTCTTTTGCGTCAGACTTTATTGTAGTAACCCAGATCTTTGATAGTGATTAATTTGTGACTATGTACGCCGAAATCGTAGCCAAGTTTCTTGAGTACTTTCTGTTTACTCGTCGGCTCGGGCGAAGTATAAAGTCCGATCTCGGGCCAGTCAGAGATGCGCCCTCCTGTCGGAGAATGGACCGGTTCGCGTTCGCTTATACGACGGAACATTTTCTCGCGTTGGATCCATGTCTGATTATCGACGTAATGCGTCAAGAAATATTTCTGGAAGGAGAACTGCACTGCACCTTCGAGGGTCGGCATGATGTATTGGAGAGCGAAGACGTCGAGAAACTTTTCGGCGAATCCATCGTAGTCGACTGGAAATAGTTTTGATGTGCGGTTCCATTCGATGTCGATGATGAAGAAGTCAGTCGAAAAGCCGGTCGGTTTTTCGGGATATTTTGAGCGACCCCAAGAGCTTGCAGCCAAGACCTTCCCCTCTCTCTGCATCTGCTCGATGAGGCTCTTTAGGAAGTCAGCATCAAGAAGCCAGGTGTCGGCCGCGGTGACCAGAACATATTTGAGTCCAGGGATCTTCTTGGTCGTGAAGTATTTCAGCCCTGCGTTGATAAGATCAGCCGCGCCTTTGAAGTGGCCACGGTTCTTGATTTTGATGAGCTTATCCTCGATATGGGGTTTGTAGCCAAATTCAGCCTTTCCGTTGTAGGCATGGACTAAATGAACTTTGTCGAAGGCTCTAGCATAGAGATTCTTGGAGATCTCCTGCTGTATGCGGACGTCGTCGAGGTGTTGGTAGTTGTAGATGAGATGGCCGAGCATAATATTCATTCTAAGCTTTTTCTGACTTCAGATTATTAAGGAGTGAACGATACTTCTTGATAAATTTATTAGTCATCTGGATGACGACCGGGTCGATTATTTTTTCACTTTTTTTGTTTCTTCTTGAGTTTTTGATTGCTTTAAATTTCATCGATGTATCATTTAATATACACTTATCCCGGCCAGTTATCCGGTACTTTTTCCGGAATGTCTAATACGTAATTCCAAGTGACGTCGGTCCCTCCGCCGATATCAAGCTTGAGAAGCAGACCAAAAAAGACGAACGCCACGGAGAGCAGGGCGATCACCGGATAGTAGATCGCTTTGTGTTTGATCGCCTGACGCAGACGGATAAAAAGCAACCAATAGATAAAAATCCAGAACGGGAATGAGAAAAGCACACGTATCTTATGGATGATGAATGTCGAAGCGAGGAAGAAACGTTCGTCTTCTGGAGTGACGAACTGTTTGATTGATGGGTCCAAGTCATCTTCCACCACAGCGTGGGTTTGGGCAAAATATAATAATCCGCCTTGGAAGGAGATGCTGTCAGCATATCTATCTTGATAGTTTGACGGCATCATGACGTATGCGGAATAGAGTCCAGTCGGAGCCAAAAAAAACATACCAGCAATATCCAGCGTAGTCTGCGACGAGCATGGAGATTCCGCGCATGCCGAATAATCGTGGATAGCAGAATGGTCGACGAGAATAAAGATGAAGACGCAAAAAGCCAAAATCCACCATTTCTGGCGCCAGAGAGCTTTGCGGTTTTCGGAGGAGAGCATACCCCTATGACCAGCTCTCCTTCAAAAATCGACTTAATAGCTGCTGTAGCTCTTTCTTTCCCGTTAACTGCACTTGATTCGCCTTAGCAAGTTCCCTTGCCGCTCGTGTGAACTCGCCCGTCGTAACGACAACGGCGTCGGAGCAGTCGTAATATTTTTTTGATGCTACGACCTGCTGCACTGCAGCATTACCAACTGAACCCTTGTATCTCTTAGCCTGAATAACTAATCTTCTACCGCGTAAGTTCGCGATTAGATCCCCACCTTGGTCTCCGGTCTTGCCGGTCATCTGAACCGTATAACCCATGGCCTCATAAAGCTTTCTTAACAAATCTTCAAACTCGAATCCACCGAGTGAATCGAGATTTCTTGTGCCAGCCGAGACGCTTTCCGCAGTAATGTTGTATTCGATCCGTCCGATATAGTATCGCAAGACTGAATAAAACTCTTTTTCTGAAATCTTAAGACCTTTTTCATTAAGGTTCCTTCGGAAATCTTTGATGCGGTTGTAATCGAAATTACAATCGTAATATGTCCAGGAATTCTTTTTCTTGTCCTTACCGAAACGATTTATGAAATTAGTAATCTCATTTCTAGCTTCTGTCGTCTCAATGCGAGAAAGTAATCTTTTCCACTGGCTCCTTCTAAACAAAAGGAACGTCGCCAACAACGCCACGACAGATAAGACAATACCAATGCCAATCAAGGCAAAATGCCAGAATTTAGACGGATCCGATTTGGAAAGAAGGAATAAATAAACGAAATAAAGCATTACTATCGCTGCTAAAGGCTCTGCGATAAACTGCTCAAAACTATCTCGTCTGCGATACCTTCTTCGTGGCATAGTGAGTAATACTTTTTGCTAGTATACGCTACCCAAATATAACTAGAAAGCTATCAAAAATATGAAAAAACCTGCTTGCGCAGGTTCTTTCATTAGTCCGGCAGCGGGCTACTCTCCCAGGACCGGGTTGGGTCCAAGTACCATCGCTGCTGGTGGGCTTAACTTCTGTGTTCGGAAAGGGAACAGGTGTGACCCCACCGCTTAAACCACCGGTTCTGATGCGCAAGCTGTTCTTGCTCGACAGAATCGGAGGTCTAACTTTATTGTGAATCGACTTCCTATCGGAGGTCGTACGTGCAAGGCAAATGAATAAAGCAATTTTTCGTTACACCTTCTACATCCAGCGACTTGAAATAAGTCGCATTCTGGATGGTCGAAGCATCGGACTATTAGTACCGCTCGGCTTAAACCCTCACAGGTCTTACACCTACGGCCTATCAACCTCCTAGTCTCGGAGGATCCTATGACGAACATTAATCTTGAAGACGGCTTCACGCTTAGATGCTTTCAGCGTTTATCCGTGCCGAACGTAGCTACCCTGCGGTGCCCTTGGTAGGACAGCAGGCGCACTAGAGGTTCGTGATTCTCGGTCCTCTCGTACTAGAGAATCGCCTTCTCAATGTTCCACGCGCACAGTAGACAGGAGACCGAACTGTCTCACGACGTTCTGAACCCAGCTCGCGTACCGCTTTAATTGGCGAACAGCCAAACCCTTGGGACCTTCTACAGCCCCAGGATGCGGTGAGCCGACATCGAGGTGCCAAACCGCGCCGTCGCTGTGGACGCTTGGGCGCGATCAGCCTGTTATCCCCGGAGTAGCTTTTATCCGTTGAGCTTCCGCCGTCCGATATCGTACGGTCGGATCACTATGTCCCGCTTTCGCGTCTGCTCGACTTGTTGGTCTTGCAGTTAAGCCGGCTTGTCCCATTGCAGGATCGATGCGATTTCCATCCGCACCTAGCCGACCTTTGTGAACGCCTCCGTTACCTTTTAGGAGGCAACCGCCCCAGTTAAACTACCCACCAGATACTGTCTCCCTCTCCAGATTCATGGAGGGGGATCAAGAATCGCGGCAGTGCAAGAGTGGTATCTCACTGATGCCCGAAGGCTCCCACCTATGCTGAACATGCAAAGCCGCAACCCAATATCAAGTTGTAGTAAAGCTTCACGGGGTCTTTTCGTCTGACTGCGCGTACAGGGCATCTTCACCCCACTTGCAATTTCGCCGAGTCCCATGTGGAGACAGTCGCAAACTCGTTATGCCATTCGTGCGGGTCGGAACTCACCCGACAAGGAATTTCGCTACCTTAGGACGATTATAGTTATCGCCGGCGTTCATCAGCGCTTGGCTTCAAGGCTGCCGGGGTAAACCCCATGACCTCTCCGCTTAACGTTCTGACACTGGCCAGGCATCACTCCCTATACATCACCTTGCGGTTTAGCAGGGAGCTGTGTTTTTGGTAAACAGTCGGTTTGCGTCTTTTGTTGAAGGCTATCTTGCGATAGCCAGGCCTTATCCCGAAGTTACGGCCGTTGTATTGCCGAGTTCCTACACACGGGTTCTCTCGTACACCTTAGCACACTTATGCCCACCCACCTGTGTCGGTTTACGGTACGGATACCTGCAGGTTGGCTCTAGAAGGTTTTCTTGGCGCTCCATTCTTTTCCCTTGCCCGCCTTGCGGCAGACTGACGGTCACAACGAGGCTTATGCTGGACGGATTTGCCTATCCAACACCCCTTCGTGCCCGAAGGATCATTCCAGGATCCTCGGAAAATGCAAGAACGCGTCACTCCATTGAAACCTACAGGTAGTGCAGGAATATTAACCTGCTGTCCATCGGTTACGCCTTTCGGCCTGGCCTTAGGACCGACTAACCCAGGGACGATTCGCGTTGCCCTGGAAACCTTGGGTTTACGGTGGACGGGATTTTCACCCGTCTTTTTGCTACTTATGCCGACATTCTCACTTCGCATCGCTCCACGGTGGCTCACGCCTTCCGCTTCGGCGCAGATGCGAATGCTCCCTTACCACTACATCCCCACGCCTCTCTCACGAAAGGCGGCGTATAGACGTTTAGCCGAGACGGTTCTCTATGTCTCGACGTCACAACTGTTCACACCTTTGGTTAGAAAGGTGTGGGGATCATAATCCGCGACTTCGGTAACAAGCTTAGCCCCGGTAAGTTTTCGGCGCAGGTAGGCTTGACCAGTGAGCTATTACGCTTTCTTTAAAGGATGGCTGCTTCTAAGCCAACCTCCTGGTTGTCCAAGTTTACCAACCGCCTTTTACACTTAGCTTGTATTTAGGGACCTTAGTCTGCGATCAAGGGCTGTTTCCCTTTTGACACATGGAGCTTAGCCCCCACGGTCTGACTGCTGGGAACACGTTACGGTATTCGGAGTTTGGTTGGGAAATGTAAGCTTGCGCCCCATTTCCCATTCAGTAGCTCTACCCCCGCAACGCTATGTACCAACGCTAGTCCAAAAACTATTTCAGGGAGAACCAGCTATCACCGAGCTCGATTGGAATTTCTCCGCTATCCACAACTCATCCCCGAGTGTTGCACGGCTCGTGGGTTCGGACCTCCAGTTACCTTTCGGTAACCTTCATCCTGGCCATGGATAGATCGCCCGGTTTCGGGTCAAGTCTGCGCTACCAATGCCCTATTAAGGCTCGCTTTCACTATGGCTTCGTCGCCGCAGCGACTTAACCAAGCAACGCAGGACTCACTCGTCGGCTCATTCTTCAATAGGAACGGTGTGACGGACATTGCTGCCCGCTCCACCTCTCTGTAAGCATACGGTTTCAGATACTATTTCATCGCCCTCCCGGGCTGCTTTTCAGCTTTCCATCACTGTACTTGTTCACTATCGGTCAGAAGGAGTATTTAGTCTTGCCACATCGTCGTGGCTGCTTCCTACAGGGTTTCACGAGCCCCGCAGTACTCTGGATCAAGACATATGCGCTGAGATACCATTTCGCTTACCGGGCTATCACCGTCTTTGGCCCCGCTTTCCAGCAGGTTCAGCTACAGTTCTCATGTCACATCCCGATCCCTTGGGGGATCGAACGCCTTGTCCACAACGTCATCTATGCGACGGCCCAAGCCCTTCACCCAGGTCCGCGGTCAAACTTGCGTCCAACTCGGTACGAGGGTTCACACAAATGATTTAGACTGATCCGCTTTCGCTCGCCACTACTCACGGAATGATCTGACTTCAATTCTCGATGTGACAACAAAGTATCACCCGAGAAATGAGGTCAGGGTTTTGTTTTTTCTTTTCCACTGGGTACTGAGATGTTTCACTTCCCCAGGTTCCCTCCACACGACCTATGTATTCAGTCGTGGGTCATCGCGGTTTGCGCGACGGGGTTGCCCCATTCGGATATTCCCGGATCACAGGTTGCTTGCCACCTCCCCGAGACTTTTCGCAGGCTGCTACGTCCTTCATCGGCTCTCTTCTGCCTAGCCATCCACCGTATGCCCTTATGTGCTTCGACCATCCGGAACCACGATCCTGCTCGGATCGCCCAGATAGTCGGGTGTATACGATAATTGCTTACGCTATTGTATTACGCGCGTTAATTTTCATTGCCTTGCACGTATGACATCCCATCGGTCAGTACTTAGTACCGAAGTACTTAGTACTACGTGGATTCATCGTGCAGATTCAATTGTCGAGGACCGGCCGGCCGCTTGCGCGACAGGCATTGATGAAAGGACTGGATCCTCTCGTCATTGCCTACCCCGTAAAAAAATCGCTTGGCCGCGGCCAAGCATACTTCCGAATGGAGTAAGTGCTTAGCCGTTTAACCTGTTTGAGTTATCATGCTTCTGCAACTTAGTTCTCCATTGCTCCCGACCAGCGAATCCGTAAAGGGAGGTGGTTCAAAGTGCGCTTATATTAAAGGATTCAATTTTATCTGTCAAGTGTGCTAAATTGGGGCTAAATAAGCTATGAATCAAGTAGAAATAAGGGTCATCGGAAAGCTCCCGGAATCGTGGATGAAAGAGGCTGTGGATATGTATGTGGATAGGATTAAACAATTCCTTAAAATCGCCATAATCGAGCTGCCAGAAGGACAACAAAAGTCGGCTAGCCCTGACGTAGGCAAGACATTAAAAGCAGAAGCCGCGAATATTTTGAAGGGTCTGGCGTCGGGTTCGGAGCTGGTTGTGTTGGACGAAGGGGGCAAACAGCTAGACTCACCTGGACTGGCGGAGTTCCTGGCGAAAAGGCTAGATATGGGCAAATCCCTGGTGTTCGTTATCGGCGGATCATGGGGACTGGGTCCGGAGCTGAAAGAAAAGGCGGATACGGTACTTTCACTGGGAAAAATGACTTTACCGCATGGTTTGGCGCGCATCGTCCTGTTGGAACAGCTGTACCGCGGTTTGATGATAAGCCACAAGAGGACGTACCATAAGTAGAGAATTATGATCTTCAACTTCCACAGACCGGGATCGCTGAACACAGGAGCCCCACGAACACCGAACCGACCATTGCGCGAACCGGGTGAGCTTCAGCCGGAAAATACAGTGCCAGCCGAAGAGATCCCGGATTACAAAAACGCACGGGTTTTTATCACGCTGCAAAAAAAACCAAGCAGGGCAAAAAAGAACGAACAGAACCAAGATAATGTGTTGACCCACGCGATGACCGGGCTGTTCGGGGTCATGGATGGCCTGGGAGGAAAGCCTTACGGCGACTTGGCGAGCAAGGCGGTAGAGAGACAGCTCCCAGAGCAATTCTCGTTGAGCGAAGTCGAAGCGGCGACCATGGCGCCTGAAGAGCTGATCGAGAAGCTGACAGAGATGTCTGCCGAAAAATTCGACGGTCGATCGGATTACATCAACCAGAAAGCAGTCTTGCATAAGAAAGCAGCAGAACTGGTGGCAAAAGACGCGGGATTGGCACGCAAGTCCTTTGCTTTACTGCAGGCAATGCAGAATATAAACCGCGCGGTACAGGCCACGAGGGGAGAAACGACGGCATGCGTCGGTCTGATCCATGAGACCGCAGGTGGTGAGAAGTATGCGGTGATCGCAAACGTGGGCGACAGCGGAGCGTTCATCCGACGTTCAGATGGACGGGTCGAACGGGTAACGCCCGAAGACTCCGTCCAAGAAGCCCTCAAGGAGATTGGCGCAAAGATCGACAATCTGGATTTGGACGAATATCTGCGGACGAATAGCGATCCGATAAGCGGAAAAATCCGTGCAGACTTGCCGATTAAGATTCCCCTAACCTTGGACAACGTCCTCGCCATCGGATATACCAAAGACGATTTCGTTAAATTCGAAAAACAAGGCAAAAAAACGCTTGATTTCGATTACTACGGACTGAAAGCCACTCTCACTTCGTCCCTCGGAATGGGAAAAACTCCGACACCAAGCGTACGCGTGATTAAAATCGAGAAGGGTGACGAGCTTCTGTTCTGTACTGATGGGGTGATAGACAAATACGAAGATGAAGAAAAACAAACGACAGATCTGGAAGAACTCGGGAAGGATCTGGAGCTGGGTACGGACCCTATCGAAAGGCTGAACTCTCTTCGTGTCATGGCGACGCAACGGATGACCTATAAAATCAGTGACGATATCGCGATGGTGTTGATGCAGGTGAAGTAAGAACGAAAAGCGAAGGCCCCGGAGCAGAGTGCTGCACCGGGGCTTTTTCATTCAGCAAGCAGGGATACGTCCTTGAAGAAGGGGTTGCGGATGAAGCAGGTCGCACCCCCCTGTTCGAATACGACGCGCTCGACGTTCGTCATGTGGTTCTGCTCCCAGTCCAAAACGAACAGGAGCTCGCTGGGGTTGTCCGGCCGGAAGCTGAACTTGTACCACGGCCGTGCGTCGCAGAGCGACACGAGTTGTCCGCGGATTTCGCGGATGTCGAAGATGGTATGCACCCGAAGCGCAACGAAGCGGCCATCGCATGATCGGGAAGAAAAATCCCCATAGGCTTTTAGCCCGATCTGGAGTTCCGGTCCGGAAACCATGCGCACTTCAACGTCGCGTAAAGCACGCAGGGATCGTCCAAAAATTCGGTCACGCAGCACGATTACTTCAGACATGGTCAACCTCGAAAAGAGCTATGACCAGAATAGGCAGAAAATAGGTCGGGGGTCAAGGTGTTGTCCTTGCCTTACGACATTTTTTTCGCCATTGGGTATACTGTCGGCATGGCAGAAGAAATTGACCCAAAATCGGCTCGTCTAAAACAATCCTGGAATCGGTTCAAAAACAAGGTCATCGATATCAAGTCGAGGACCCGAAAATTAATATCGGACGCTGAAACGGCAAAGAACGCCAAAATCGTAGACGAACTGAACAAAAAAATCAGCGGATTTTAGCTATGACTAAATCGAGACGCGATAAAGACGATAGAACGGAGCATACCTCTGGCGATATCCATGACGAAGCCTTCAGCGCATTGGAAAAGGCTTGGATGGAATTCCATACAAAACACCAAGCGATAGTCTCGCGCATAAAATCCCTGACCGACCAAAAGCACCCTTTCATTTAACATACCTTTACTATGCAGCTACAGAATTTCTCCCCTGAATCCAGAGCGAACCCGATGCTTGAACGCATAAGGGCACGCGAGACCTCACCAGAATCGATCGCCCGAGAGCTACGCCATGAAGGCGATGCCATGGTCACGGAAACGAAGTCAGAGATTGAAGCGGCACGAAGATCACTGCAAGAAAGCGGCGATCAAAATACGCTGACGCAACTGAAAGCCCTCGAGGATGAGCTGGATGATGCCTGGGACGCTCTGGAGGGCGAGGTGTCCGGGGTGTTCGAAAGACAACCGGCAGACACGCCCGAGGTGCTGGATTCTGGTTGGGACATCGAAGAAACGTCCGAGGAGATACAGGAAGCGGAAAATACAGCCGAGAATTTGAGTGAGCAGATCGATTCGATCGAGAAAAAAATAGATGAGCTTTTCTGGTCAGAAAACTGCCCCCTGGAGACACTGGAAGAGATGAGTTCAAACATGGGGGTGCACGAAGAAGTAAAGAAAGCGGCTCTCGATAAGCTGGCCAATGACCTATACCATGGAGTGGGACATAAATACGCTGAAAGACTCTTTTCTGACCCAAGTTACATCGCCGAACTGAAACGGTTCCGAACATCGTTAGATGAAAAAATCAGTGGGACGGAAATAAAGATGATGGAAGTAAAGAATTTACGTGGCCTGATCGCGGTAAAGGAGATTTTTGGTAATGTCGAAAATCTTCAAAAAATCTTGAGCGGCATGGAACTATCACGCTATTCTGATGAGCTTAGGCTTGAACAAGACGGCAGTCCTATCCAGTTGATTGATTTTAACTTTGATCCGAATAACGGCTCGATCGAAACTTCGCTTAATTTTCAGCTGTCATATAACGAGGGACAAGGCTTCATAAATAGAGATTTTCGACTTACCGAAGCCGTCGATGAAAGTGGAGACGAAGAAAAGGCCAAGTCGGTTAAACATGCGGTCTTTAAATTACCCGATAACATGAAATCAAACGGGATCGCAGCCAAGGTCCTGGAGTCGTGTCTCGCGGGATATCGAGATTCGGACATAGACACGATAAAACTACACGCCAACATAGATGTCGGAGGCTACGCTTGGGCGAGCTATGGATTCGATTGGGACGAAGACGAGATGACTAAACTAAAGTTCGAAAGCGACTCCGTAAGGGACGCAAACCAACAAGGTGGAGAACGGCTTAACCACGTTCAAACCGGGCAAATCAAGAAAAATGCTGCGGCTGAATACCAAAATCTCTCGGCGGAGAGAAAGCAAGAGATATTCGTCGAAAGCATCAGAGAATTCTTGGACAGCTGCAAGCTTGCATTTGAAGGCGTCTGTATGTCCAATGATATCGACCTTAATGACCCAGAATTGATCAATATCATCGCGGAATTTGATGAGTTGATGAAGAACCCCGAGGCAGCAACACCGCAGGCAATCGCAAAAATCGGTCGGGATTCAAAATTCAAGCTCTACAGAGACAGAGAGGGGCTGTGGTATAAAGAAGAGCAACGGCAAGAGATGTTAGCTAACGGCACGGCGACCGAGAAAGACTTCATCAAATTCCACCCTGGGAAGATCGCCATGTTCGGGACCAGTTGGTATGGCAAGGTGCACGGAGATGAACAGTTCTCAAAAATCGAAAACAAAGCTAAACGATCCACATAAACAATATGGAGAAGCCAAATTTCAAGAATGAACAACCAAAAAAGCAAGTCGGTCAGGAGGGGTACACGGTGGATGAGAAGGGCGAGTCCATGGGTGACGCGAAGTTCCATGAAGTAGCCATGGGCACTACACCTGTTCAAGAAGAAAAAGACCTTGCTGAACTGGATGAGCTCGAAGTCGGTCTAGCCGAGAGACAAGTAAGGAAAATCATGGAGGCAAATAAGGCTGCTGGCTTACGCGGATATAGAGGCTTGATCGCACTCTACCCCAATCATCCGAATAGGGCCGAATGGGAAAAGATGCTCAATACGTCAGAATAAACAGTCAGCCCCGTTCCGAGTGGAACGGGGCTTTCGTTTTCAGACGAGGATCAGAGGTAGGGCCTGGGATGCGGGCAGACGGATCAAGATATCCGATCTGACGGCGTCATCTTCGGGATTGACGTCAATCACTTTCGCTCCGCGCCTCGCAGCTAGCCCGATCAGGTCAGCAGCGGGGTGAACGAGCCCGCTCGTGCCGATGACCAGCACGGCGTCTGCAGCGACGGTAGTCAAAAAAGCGATTGACATAGCCTTGCTCGGCAGTTTCTCGCCGAACCACACGATCGCCGGACGCTCTAGTGCGCCACAACAGGGAGACGACGGCAGCTCTGGATACTCCGTCGAGCGATCTTCCCTTTCAGCGCCGCACTTGGTGCAGCGGTTGATCCAGAGCGAACCATGAAGACGATTTACGTCGCGATGTCCGGCTCGTTCGTGAAGACCATCGACGTTCTGCGTCGCAAGATGGACGTCACGGGTCCAGTTGGCCAGTTCGGCCCACTTGGCGAGCACGCAATGTGCCGCGTTGGGTTCGCATACAGCCACAGTGCGGCGGCGCATAAGATACCACTCCCACACCAAGCGGGGGTCGGATGCGAACGCTTCCGGATTCGCCAGTTCGGCGAACGATTTGTTGCGCCAATATCCGCCTTCACCGCGGAAGGTGGGCACGCCGCTCTCGGCCGAGATTCCTGCACCAGTCAGTACCAGGATACGCCTGGCCTTCTGCAGGACGTCACGAGCTTCGTCTACCGGCTGCGTACGTTCTTCGTGATGCATGGCTACTGACTCCATGTGAAACCTCCAAAGGGCAATGACGTAATTTGGCATAAAATGTGAGATTTGTCAAGATTAAGCCTTTCCGGTTATGCTACGGCCGGCATACGAAAGATGCGTCCAAGTGATGCCGCGGTGGCGGAATTGGTATACGCGCTGGCCTTAGAAGCCAGTGCCCGCAAGGGCTTGAGGGTTCGAGTCCCTCCCGCGGCACCACGTGGATGGAATCAAACATTATGGAGAACGGCGAACTTGACCTAAAAAAGGATCCTTCATTGATGGATCTTCAGACATACGTTCGACAAATGACTGCCTCGCGCGGATTCGACCATGAAGCGGTGACGGAAAAGTTCGTATTGATGATGGAAGAAGTCGGCGAACTGGCAAAAGCCGTGCGCAAAACCCAGGGCATGCACACTGATCCGAACTCGGAAAAATACCGCCCCGACTATGAAGCAGCGGATGTTTTTTTCTATCTTTTGGACATCTGCAACAAGCTTGGGATCGACCTGGAAAAAGCCCTTCGGGAAAAAGAAGAGATCAATAAACGGAGATCTTGGAACGGCTAGGACAAGAATGAAGCTGTGAAATTTTCGTTTGTGCATTCTTGTGATGCTGTTTTTGCTATATACTTGTCGCGATTATGCCTTGGACAACAATCAGACTTTGGATATTGATGCTCGGCTGGCCGACGCTCGCATTAGGCAGTATCTACATCCTGTACAAATCCTTCGATTTCTTGCGCCGCATCCGCCAAGCTTCTTTAGGCAAATTCGTGCTGGTGACGAATACCGGCATCATCGTCTCGATGTGGTGCCTAGGGTTGGTCGCGACTTTCTTTTTGTTGCAGGACGCGATTGGCGGAGTGACTGTCGTGTTGCCGATCTTCATCATCTGGGCGGTCGTCATGGTGACTCTCCTGTTCATGGCGAACAAGTGGGGCAACGAGGCGGTCGAAATCAACACGAAGATCCAACGGACCAAAGATGAATTGGAAAAATCCGTCAGGCAAAGGACGAAAGAGCTCCAGTTAGCTCTGGCCAACAATGTAGCTCTACTTGAAAGCATAGGTGATGGCCTGATCGCAGCTGATACGAAGCTAAAGATCATGATGGTGAATCCGGCGGCGCAGAAGATGCTGGGGTGGAAAATCGACGATCTGCGCGGCCAGATCATGACAGCCGAAACGCCACGTATCGAGGATGAACGCGGTGAGGAGGTGGACGTGAAATCCCTACCTGCGAACATGGCGCTCCTGACGGGCAAGAAGGTCAAGATGGATGCGGCGAGCAAAGACACCTACTATTACGTAAGGAAGGATGGCACGCGCTTCCCCGTAGCGATCACGGCGACACCGATCACCATCAAAGATCAGACCAAGGGAATCATCATGCTGTTCAGGGATATCTCAACGGAGAAAGAGCTGGACAAGGCAAAGTCAGAATTCATCTCGCTCGCTTCGCACCAATTGCGGACTCCGCCGACTGCCATCAAATGGAACGCCGAACTGCTTCTGGAAGACAAAAGCGGCAAGATGAGCAAGGCACAGACCGAGATGGTCGAAGAAGTGAAAGAGATCAGCGAAAAGATGATCGAGACAGTCAGTTCGCTGCTCAACGTATCGCGCATCGAACTCGGGACGTTCATCGTGGATCCGAAGCCGGTCGATTACCGCGAAGTCGCAGCTGAAGCGCTCAAAGAACTCAAACCGCAGATCAACATCAAGAAACTCCAGGTGCTAGAAAAATTCGACAAAGACATACCGATGATCCCGGCTGATCCGGGGCTGGCCAAAATCGTCATCGAAAACTTGCTGACGAATGCCGTCAAATACACGCCCGAAGAGGGCCAGGTGAAGATCGAAATCAAGAACCAACCCAAGACCAAATCCATACTCATCAGCGTGAAAGATACGGGTTGCGGAATACCGAAGAAAGATCAAGAAAAAATCTTCAAGAAGATGTTCCGGGCCGAGAACGTAAAAAGCAAAATCGACGGTACTGGTTTCGGGCTGTACCTCCTGAAGTCAGTCGTGGAGATGGCGGGGGGGAAGGTCTGGTTCGAGAGCCAGGAAAATAAAGGCACGACGTTCTTCGTCGAACTCCCCTATTCCGGGATGAAGAAAAAAGAAGGCACGAGCCGATTAGGGCAGTAAAAACGAAAGCTCCGGTCGACCGGAGCTTTTTTGCCTCTCATCGGGAGAAGCGTGTATGATAACGGCACTATGAAGAAAATAATCACTTTTTTGGCGGCTTCGGCCATGTTGACGCTTTCGACAACCGGCGCGACGGCATCAGGGCAATTATTGAAAAGCTCGGGTTCTGGAGTCTATTTCTCTGATGGAGCGAAACGCTACGTGTTTCCGACCGAATCCGTGTATAAATCATGGTACAAGGATTTCTCATCCATCCAAAACGCTGACGATGTGCAACTTGCGCTTCTGCCTTTTGGCGGGAGCGTGACGATGAAGCCTGGAAGCCTGATAAAAATCCAGACTGACCCAAAGGTCTATGCCATATCCAGATACGGCGTTCTGCATTGGATTACCAGCGAAGCTTTGGCGCAACAATTCTACGGAGACAGCTGGAATAAATCCGTGGTGGACATGCCGGAAGCGTTCTTCGCGGATTATAAGAGAGGCTTTGATATAACTGCGACTAACCAATACAGCCGCCTGACTGAATCATTCCTGCCTGACCCAGCGGAAAACATCAGACCGACGGGTTTTGTCGTTGAAACGAAATTGCCAGATGGGTCAAAACCCATGATAGTCATCACCGACTTACCGGCTATGAATCAAATCTCGATGAACATATATGCAGCGACATCCAGCACGGGGGCGACCGTAGTCGTAGACGGCAAGACGATGGATGCTTCAGCGCTGGCACTCTGTCCCCTGCAGTCATGTTCGTTGACCGTACAGATAAATGAGCCCGGATACATCACAGCCTTCTCACCCGTCGGTATGGGCTATGCGACGTCGAACACGATCGTCGTGAGGCCGGATTAAAACGGTAGTCGGTAGGGACCACGCACAGATTGCCGCGCACGATCGCTTTGTGTGCTCGCAATGACAAAAAACAACGAAACGCCCCGGATAGTCCGGGGCGTTTTTTCTGGATTCCAGCCTGCGCTGGAATGACGAAAGTGTCTACTTTGCGCGTTCGACGTATTCTCCGGTGTCGGTGTTCACTACGACGACGTCGCCTTGGTTGATGAAAATCGGTACGTTCACGATAAAACCGTTTTCCGTCTTGGCTTCCTTGGTGACGTTGCCGCTGGCGGTATCGCCTTTGACGGCCGGGTCGGTCTCGGCGATCTTGAAATTCATCTTGCGCGGCAGTTGGAGGGCAATCGGTTGGCCTTCGTAAGTCGTGAGCGTGACCTCCATCCCCTCACGCAGATACTTACCCTGTTCGCCGACATCTTCATCCGCCATGGACACTTGCTCGTAAGAAGCTGAATCCATGAAAGCGTAACCCGTCGCATCATGATAGAGGTACTGCATGTTGCGGAATTCCATTTCCACAAGCTCGACTGATTCAGAGACTTTGTAGGTCCTTTCCAGCGTCTTGCCTGTTTTCGGATTCTTGACGCGGCAACGTACGAAGGCAGCGCCCTTGCCTGGATTCACGTGCTGGAATTCGGTGACGACCCAGAGTTCGCCATTATCGCGGATGACGGAACTTTTTTTGATGTCGGATGGGGATGACATAGTGGCCAGAGTTTGCGCGAAAAACGGTTTTTAGTCAACACCCACATGGAAAACGACGCACCCCATCGAGGGCGCGTCGCTTGAATGAAAGGGCTTATGCAGCGGTGGGTGGCGGGCGGATGGCCATGAGGTACGCTTCAGCCAAAGCCTGGATCTCGGGAAGAAGCGGATCCTTCTCGTAGTTACTGGCCGTGCGCCAGGTGTATTCCGGCTCGAACGGCTCGAAACGTCTGCTTTTGACGTAACCGAGGTCCCGCAGATGAAGAAGACCTTGGATGTACTCGCGTTCAGGACCTTGGTGGGTCATGAACTGCATAGCGACCTTGTTCCGCTGCGCGGCAAGCCGCCTGACAACGTCTGCGAACTCGCTGCCGTTGAAGGGCAGAAGTAGCGGCTCGTGAGGGATATGCATGTTGTCGTGCGGCACTGCGTCAATCAGACAGTTGAAGAATTCCATCAATAATGCGGCACGCTCTCTCTCGTCCAGCATGAGAATCACCTCCCGGAAAAATGTACAGGACCAACCTACCCGAAAACCACGAGCGACACAAGCATACTCACAATACTTGTCCCTACTCCGAAAAGCGCTCGCGTGCAGAGGCTGGGAGTATGTCGTTGATGGACTCCGAACCCGTCAGTAGCATCACCAGACGGTCGATACCAAAGGCGATGCCGGCGGCGTTACCCATCTTGGGTAGGGCGGCGATGAATTTTTCGTCGATGGGCCAGACTTTTTTGCCCTGTGCGCGACGCAGCTCCTGCTCTTCCTCGAAACGTTTACGTTGCTCGATCGGATCAGACAACTCCGCGAAACCGTTGGCGAGTTCCAGATCGCCGATATACAGCTCGACTCGATCGGCCCAACGTGGATCGTCGGCTGAACGACGGGCGAGCGCGGCCATGGAGGCGGGGTAGCGATAAAGGAAGGTGGGGATGGGCGTACCACGTACCTCGTGCCTCGTACTGTCTGACCAGCCAAGGCGGGGTTCAATTTCGGAAAGGAATATCTTGAAGTAGAGATCATCCCACGTATCGCTTTCTGAAACGGTTTGATCGTGTTCGCGACAGACGTGTGCCATGGCTTCGCGATCATCGAGCAGCGGTGCGAGTTCGATGCCGGCATATCGGCGCCAAGCTTCTTCGACGGTGAGGCGACGGAATGGAGTAGCTGGTAGCTTGTAGCTGGTAGCTTGTATGTTTGACGCGACGAAACGAATCATCTCCTCTGTGTCGCGCATGAGATCCTCGAGGCCAGAATCGCGGCGATACCATTCGAGTAATAAAAATTCAGGATCATGCGTTCCGTCCCAGGGTTCATCATTGCGGAAACATGGTCCGAGATCGTAAATCCTGTCCAAACCTTCGGCCAAAAGCCGCTTCATCATATATTCGGGCGAGGTGATGAGGGCGGCGGGGTAGCTAGTAGCTGGTATTTGGTAGCTGGTATTTGGGCAATCAACCCGAGTCCAGAAGGGCTCGAGATACGGTTCCTGGCCGGGCAAGCCGACGAGCCGCGGTGTATGCATCTCCAAAAAACCACGCTCGTCGAACCACTGACGAACGCACTTGATTACGCTTGAACGGAGTTTGATTTTTTCGACGTCCATACAAAGCCAACGGAAATCAAACCGTCTGATTTCCGATCGATACGATCTCGATACCTGCTTGCTCAAAAAGTTTCTTGGCGATGGCGTGGCCTTTCCATTCGCGCATGTCGCGGTAGATGACGCGGCGGATGCCTGCCGTGATTATGAGCTTTGCGCATTCGTTGCACGGAAAAAGCGTGCTATATAGGTGACAACCGTGCAAACCCTCCGAAGCGGAGACGATGGCGTTAGCTTCGGCGTGAGTTACGGTCTCGTATTTGTCGACATCGTAAAAAAGTTCGTCGGAAAATACACCCGGGATCCTGACGGTCTGCTCGCGCCGCGTCGCCCAAAAAGCATCATCGACTCCGGCCGGCAGTCCGTTATAGCCGGTCGATACGATGCGTCGCTTGGGATTGACGATGCAGCAGCCGACTTGCGTATCGTGGTCGTGCGAACGTGTCGCCACTACGCCACAGATGTTGAGGAAATACTCGTCCCAAGAAGGACGTACGCGCAGAATATTCTGTTCCATGTCCATATCGCTCCATTCTACACATCTGCCGGGAATATACAAAATCGCCCGCCGGAGCGGACGATTTCGTGTTCTTCTGAATCTATTGCACGAGGTATGGCAGGAGGGCCATGAACCTGGCGCGCTTGATGGCTGTCGAGAGCTTGCGCTGGTGCCACATGCAGACGCCGGAGCGTTTGCGCGGGACTATCTTGCCGAATGACGACAGATAGCGGCGCAGCATGTTGGTATCTTTGTAGTTGATCTCTTTGGCGCCTGACTGACAGAAGGCACACTGTCTCTTCTTGGTCTTTGTGTTGGTCGGCATATGTCGGTTTAAAACGGTATGTCCTCAACCTTGATTTCCTGATCGCCGATGCCCTGATCGACCGTGCCCGACGGCGCAGCTGCGTCACGTGGCGCTCCGCCCTGCGGCGGACGATCGAGCAGGATGACGTTCTCGGCGACTATCTCGGTGCGCTGGCGCTTGCTGCCGTCCTGCGCTTCCCACTCGCGGGTCTGGAGACGTCCTTCGACGTAGACCTTGCGGCCCTTGGCCAAGTACTGGCTACAGATGTCAGCCAGCTTGCCCCAAGCGACGATGGGATGGAATTCACTGCGCTCCTGGCGTTGTCCCTGGGCATCCGTCCATTGGGACGACGTGGCGACACTGAAGTTGCACACGTTCTGGCCCGTGTTCGTGACGCGGGATTCAGGATCTCGCGTCAGGTTACCGATGATAGTGGCGCGGTTAAGATTCATACCTTTTGATTGTTATTATACTTCGTCCTTCAGGGCTGTGTTAATCTTCTTCTCCAGCTCCTCTGCGCTCAACCCTTCGGTTTCGGCGCCTTCCGCGGCTTCCTTCACTTCCTCTTCCTTGCCGGATTCCAGGGCGGCGACGCCTGATTTGATGTCGGCTGCCGTCTTGGTCTTGTCGCCTGAATCCTCACGGCCGCGACGCTGGCGCTCTTCGCGCGCATCGAGCTTAGCATCCACGTTCACCTCGGCGAACTGTACGAGGTCGAACTTGCCGCTACCGACCTCTTCGGCGCGGATGATGATGTGGCGCAAGACATCGGATGAGAGGCGCAGCGCATCGTTGATGCGAGCCATGGCTTGAGTGTCTGAATTAAAGCGCACCATGACGTAGTGTCCGTAACGCTGGTGCTGGATCGGATAGGCAAAACGGAATTTGCCCAACCTGTCGGTGGAGGCTATCGCGGCGCCGCTCTTTTCGAGCAGCTCCTTGACGCGTCCTTCGACGCTACCCATCTCTTCGTCCGTGAAGGTCGCGGAGATGATGTAAAGAAGTTCGTATTCGCGAATTCTTTCGTCCATATGTACATAGGATGTCCCCGGTCTTTCCGGAGCGCTCCGCTGACCGTTTCCTTGAGAAAACGGGACGGAACATGGCCACCCATGCTTAATAATTAGTGGGTTGAGATTAAGCTAAAACCCCTTTTTAGTCAATACTCGGGGGTGAGTAAGGTGGCGGTAGCTAGTATTTTTGGCTCAAGAAGATGAGTATTTGAAAACGCCTGCAGCTGGTTGCCGGAGGCGTTTTTCAGATTGGAGTGTCCCGCACGAGGCGGGATGAGTTGTCACCGTGGAAAAAGAGGCTTTTAGAGCCTTGGTTGTGTCACCGTGGAATGTCGGAGGCGCAGGCCTCCTTGGGGGTAGAGCGGTACGTATCCGGCACCGGCGGTTCGAACAAGTCGATGAACCACCGGAGGTCTTCCTGGCAGAAGATCGCTCGGTTCATTTTCTCCCTGGTCCTGGACAGGTCCAGAGCTGCGCGATTGGTGGGACCTGGGTCGCTCGCCGGGAAGATTCCGGCAAAGTCGAACCGCACCCTTTGTTGCGTAAGCTGGAACAGAATCCAGACCCTGCGGGCGGTGTTGAGGAACAGTCCCCCGCCTTCCTTCAGAATCATCTCGGCGGCGTTGAAGAAGGCTTCCTGTGCCGCCCGACCATCAAAGGCCGCGGTGTATGGCATCGTGTCGGTCCGCCTTACGCCGCTCGTGCTCTCGAGCGGCTCGGGGAACTTGGGCACCGGCGTCGGTTTGGGAAATTCAGGCACCGGCGGCTCCGCAAGCTCACGCTCGAGGCGAGCTATCGTCTCGGCCTGTACCTGGCGTTCAGCCGACACGGCGGCGAGCTGGCGCTCGAGGCGCTTCTGCAGCTGCACGGCCTTGCCGAGCTTGCGTCGGAGAACCTTGCGCTGTCGCATCTCATCCTCCAACGCGACCGCGTAGCGGGCGAGCTGGTCAGCTGCGCTCTGCGGGCCGGCCAGCAACGCTACATTCTCCGCGATCATGAGACGCGAAGCTTCGCGCTGCTTGGCCAATTCGGAGTTCAAGGCCGCGACTTGCCCATCGGCGATGATGAGGCGGCCGTTCGCTGCTTCGAGCAGACGACGCGCTTCTTCGACAGCTCCGACCGAGCCATCGATAGCTCGGATGTCTTCGAGCTTCATCTTATTGGCGTCGTAGCCCAGCAGGGAGAGCAAGCCCTCCATCAGGCCACGCCACTTGAGGTTCAGTTCGAACGTGTCGGCTGACAGTTCGTCCAACTCCAGCTGGCGTCGCGCTTGTTCCGACTCACGGAGCGCCACTGCGGCTTCGCGTGCCTCGATTGCGGTTTCGCGCTCGCCCATATCGGCTTCGATGACAGAGAGCCTGTCCTGCCGAGCCTGGGCGTAGTATTGCAGGAGTTTGGCCTTGCCGAGTTCGCTTGCCGCATCGTTCCGATCGCGTTGCGCCTCTTCGTAGAGGGTCGCTTCGGTGAACTTGAATCCGGCGAGCTTCTCGAAGAGGGCGTCGAATTCGGTCTGTGCCGCGGCTTTCCGGTCGATGACCTTTGCGCGTGCCTGCGACAGCTCCCCAAACCTGGCCTCGCACATGTCGATTTGGAGCTGCAGATCCGGCGCGAGATCCGGGTTAGTCTTCAGTGCTTCGACATGGCGGGTAGTCAACTCCCCGAATGGCCCGCGCAGATCAGTCGCCTCATTGTCGATCAGGATGAGGTCGGCGTTGCTCTGGTTGATCAGGGCATACAGTTCGGCGCAGTGAAGACGATCCGCTTCGGTCACCGCAGCCATGTCGCGCAATGCCTGTTCGAGAACTCCGACCTCGGCCGCCTTCTGATCGACCTCGGTCAGCAGACCCTGGACTCTCCTCTCTACTTCGAGCTTGGAACGATTAGCCAGTGCGATTTGAGCATAGACCTCGTCCACGTGGTCGGCGATCAGACCGAAAAGCTCGATCTGCTTGTAGGAAGCCGGGACGGTGAGGTTCCAGCGCTTGGCGCAGTCCACCATGGCTTGCGTAACTGCCTGCATGACCTGGGTCAGACCCTTCAGACTCGTGCTCACTTCGCTCTGCACCTTCTTGGCAGAGACGACCTCACCTTGCGCTGCCGCGGACTTCTTCTGCGCCTCCTGAAGCGCTTCTTCGTTGCCGGCCAACGTGGCCTGCAGCTTCTCGATATCTTCGGAGTACTGCTCGTTCAGCTTGGCGCGCGCCGAGGAAATCGAGCTGGAGATGATCAATGCAATGGAGAGCCCGATGGTCAGCGCGATGAAGATGATGAGCGCGATGATGAGTCCTGTGTCGTCATGAGGCGCAGGCGCGAGCGTGGTTGCCGTGCTCGGCTTGTCCTTCACCGGTTCATCTACCTTGATGCCACGGTTCCGTGCAGCTGCGATGACGCAGTCGAGGCCGCCGTTGCAGGCAGTGAGTTCGGCGATGAAGGGATCCACAGAGGATCCGACTGGCGTTCCGTGCCCTGCGTCAGTGACCGCGCTGCCGAGTTCGCGCGAGACGCGGACCAGGCAATCGAGGTCTTTGCAGGCAGCTATTTGGTCGGCCAAAGCAAGCTTCTTGTCTGGCGCGATGATGTGCTGGCCGCGCAGGCGAATGACCTGCCCCGGCAGCACATACACGTAGCGCTCTTTGCCGTCTTCCGGACGACAGTTGAGCCAAGCGCGATCAGCGCGGCGCTCTTCCATCGAGCGGATGACGCCCATGTGGTAACCGTCGCCCAGCTTGTGGCAGAGCGCGATGGTGATGTCGCGATTCTCTTCGCGCAGCGCCAGCATGTCGAGCGGCGGGTTGAATCGGAACCTCTCATTCACCGCCTTGATGAAGGCAGGCGTCTGGAGGTTGATGTCAGGTGCGATCTTAACATAGACCGCATCGCTTTCATCTTTGCCGGACGGTGGCTTCACGCGCCACCAGTCCTGCCCTTCGATCGCTGACTGTGCGTAGGCCGGGAAGGCCACGCAGAGCAAAACGATCAACGGTGCCAGAACCTGCAAAAATCGTTTCAGCATGGCGTTTTCTCCCAAGACTTAAGGCGCGTCGCAGCACCCTGTTGTTCGGTTTCTTTTTCCACTTGTCAAAGAACGCGGCTCCGCCCTCCGCGTCCATTTCGGACAAAAGCAAGTCAATCAAGCAAAAAGGCGGATGTCATAGATAATCATACAATGAGGTGCAGGTCAAGTGACGAAGGTCGTCAATAGTTGTAGGATATGTCCATGAAACATTTTCTCGTACTCGGAACGCATCCAGAGCTAAGCCTAGCCGAAATTTCCTGTGTGTTGCCGGAAAATACCGACATCATCCGATTGGATCGTGCCGCCGTTGCTGAAACCAAAAATTGGGAGGGCGATGTCATGATGAACAAGCTTGGAGGCGTGACGAAACTCGGCGATATCGTGGAAGAAACTACGCTGGACAGGCTTGACGCCGGCGAGCTGTTCAAAAAGCTCAAGTCGCGACTGCATGACCGGGAGTTGAATTTCGGTTGGACCGTATATGGCGGAAATCCGAACCTGAAGCGACGGCTGACGAATCAAGCCCTGGTCTTCAAAAAAATCGCTCGAGCCGAAGGGCTAAAGACGCGCTGGGTGACGGGTAAGGATAATGGCGAGATCTCTCCAGCCGCGATCTTCAAGATGGGACTGACGTCTGATGGCATGGATATCTGCATTTTTGTCGAGGGGACGAAAGTACATGTCGGCGTCACGACTGATGTGCAGGATCCGGACGCCTGGAGCTTGCGCGACTTCGGACGTCCGGCGCGCAATGACGTGAACGGCATGTTGCCGCCCAAGCTCGCGCGCATCATGGTGAATCTGGCTCAAGTGGAGGATGGGGCCACTATCCTGGATCCGTTTTGCGGTAGCGGGACTATCTTGATGGAAACTGCCTTAGCAACGAAGGCTTCTCTTATCATTGGAAGCGACATTTCGGATGCGATGATGGGCGACACTCTGCAGAACCAAGAGTGGCTGATCGAAGAAAAAATCCTACGGCCGGACGACGAAGAAAGATTTAAACTTTTCACCAGTGACGTGAGGCGCATTGCGAGTCACCTGAAACCGAAATCAATAGACTGCATAATCACCGAAGGCTATCTGGGTAAGCCGCTGAAGGGGCATGAAAGACAGGCAGACCTCGAAAATGGAGCAGATGAAATAAGACAGCTTTGGATCGATAGCCTGAAATCACTCAAACCGCTCCTAAAACCCCACGCGCGCTTGGTCTGCGTCTGGCCGCAACTCTCTTCTTCAAACGGAAGGGCGCGAGTCGATCTGACGCATGAACTTTCTGGACTGGGTTATGTCATGCTCGACGGATGCGGGGGGCAAGAAACCTCCCACAAAGCCTTAGTCTATCAACGACCCGGACAACACGTCTCACGGCGCGTGGTCATTCTGGAGAATAAAGTTTAAATAAAGCCACAAATACTCCTTTAATCTTGACAAAAGGTCTTTTTTTGCTTAGGGTACACAGTTGGCGGCAAGGCCAACAAAATAACCTCGAACCTTCAACAAGGACACACCATTGAGCGAGAGACCTAAGCACGACAGCGGTCAGGTCGCGAGCCTGACCGAACACCGCGCCGCCAAAAGCGGCGAGTACAAACCAAGCAGCTTCGACAGGCCGTTCCATAAAGGTCAGCGCATTTCGTGCGATGATCGGGATATGGCCTACCACGTGCGCATCGGCACGGTTGCCGTAGTGAAAGAGATGCAGTCCGGCCTGGGCGGTCGGGTGCGCGCTACGGTCGATTACATCCAGCCAGGCGAACCGCTCTGGCTCGACCGCTTCTTCTCGGTAACTGAAGACCAAGGATATGAATTCGTCGCGGAGACGGACGTCATCATCGCGGAAGTCCCACTGGCGAGTTTCGGCGATGTGTTCGAGACCCGTGATTTTCTTCGGGCCTACGGACAGATGGCAGCACGTCACATCCTCACGTTGCGACGCGCCTACACCGACCAGATGCTGAGTCTTCAGGCGAGGCAGGACGAAGCGGCGGATGCCGAAATGTCCGCACAGCTAGATCTGGCCAAAGCGCGGCAGATCGAAGAGGCGAACCGCAAGCTCAAGGCGCGTATCAGCAGCCTGGAGGTTGACCTGCGGAAGTCGCGCGAGCGTGAGGCGGCAGCCATCAAGCCGGCGCAAGAAGCCACGGAGTACTTGAGAGAGCTAGAGCAGCGTCAGCGCGAAGAGTCCACCCAGGTACTGCGCATCGTCAACGACGTGCTCAACTTCTTAGGGCAGGAATCTATCGAGCCAGAAGAACTGATGTTCATCCTGACGACCGAGCAAGATCACGGGATGAAGACACGGACGAGGCCGCCGGCAACAGCCGTGCTGGATGATGCGATCGAGCTGACGGACGACGAGCTCACGCCTGTGACAGAGCTGACGCGCCAGCCGGCCGCATCGCGGCCTCGGATGGAGACGGTGAGCTTCGAGGACGAGCCTCCGACTGCACCGAGTGCAGGCAACACTTCTTCGTACCGCATGATCGGCTCGGAAATCCCGCAAGACGCGCCAGTCCAAGTCACGACAGCGTGCGAGTTGAAGCTGCGGGTCGCTCACGGGCCAAAGGAAGACACCTGGGCAGATGAACCTGCTTCCTCCCAACGCGGAGCCGTCATGCCGACCCCCGGCTGGAACTTTGAGGACGATGCGACGCTCTTCGAGACTACGCGGGACATCGAGATCCCTCCTGATATCGGTGGGACACACGCTCAAGTCGAGGTCCCTTCAGCCTTCCCGCGCGTCAGGCCGGTTGAGGACAGGAAGCTTGTCGATGCCCGTCAGCCACCCCCAATCGTGATGCCGATCGCGTCGCAGAACGAAGGCGGCGATCGATGGTCGGCAGTACTAGACACATGGGACGGCGAGAGCGAACGACCGACATCGTCCGGCCAACCGCCGGTCGATTGCCCTCCCCCATCTGGAACCGACATGATCCAGGCGGGCATAACCACAAGCGTCTGGGACGTGGGAGAGATCCAACGTCTCAAGGAAGAAGCGGATAAAAACCGCTAATTCCCCACTCCCTCCTAACAAACGCTCCGACCAATCTGGCCGGAGCGTTATCTTTTATTTGAATTTATGGATTCCAGCCTACGCTGGAATGACGAAATAATGAAGAAGAAATCCAGATCCCGGCTCTAAGGCCGGGATGACATAACGAGACTAACGCTAATCCGGATAGATCTGGTTGCCGTCTTCGTCGAAAAGTCTTATGGCTTGGACCGGACAGGCTTGGGCGGCAAGCAGAATGTCGTCGTCGCTCTCGGCTTCAGGATCGACGACATATGCCTTGTTCTCGCCATCCAACTGAAAGACGCCTGGCGCGACGGTTACGCATGGCGCTGCACCGATGCATGCATCACGGTCGATCTCGATCCTTGCGATTTTCATACGCCAAAATATTTTGCCCTATAGAATCTCATGAGCTGCTCGACTTCTGGAATGCACGCAGGATTGCCGATACCGACCTTCAATTTGGCTTGGACTTTCTCGAGCGTGTCGGCACCGTCCAAGACAGCGTGTTCGATATCCTTATCAGTGACTTTTGTTTCCTGATCGATAATCCGACCATATCCTTCCTCCACCTTATCAAGACGCCCGACACGGCGATACCAATCATTGATGGCGGAGCGCAGCGCCTTGTCGCCCAACACAGAACAATGGATCTTCCGCGCCGGTAAGCCGCCGAGACGCTCCATGATGTGCTGCGGCTTGAGCTGACGCGCTTCATCCAAAGTCATGCCGCCGTTTTCCGTCACCATGACAGACATCATCGAAGTCGAGGCGATGGCAGAGCCGCATCCGAAAGTCTTCCATTTGCAGTCAGTGATCCTTTCTGTCTGCGGATCGGCTTTGATCCAAACCTTCATGGCATCGCCGCAGGCTGGACTGCCGACCAGACCCATGGCCGCATCGGCATAAGATGATTCATCCTGCATGAAGTTACGCGGATTGAAAAAATGATCCTTGACCACATCAGAATAGAACCAGCTTTGTGCGCCGGAACGGGAAACGATGTCGGGAGAATTCTGGGATGAAGTCATATTAAAAGTGTTTCATATCCAGGTTAACTGGGCTCATAAGACGTAGTTTTGCGATGATGTCAGGGATGGTTTTGAGTACGTAATCGATATCAGACGATTTGGTCGAATGACCGAGGGTGAAGCGGAGCGAACCGTGGGCAGCTTCATAAGAGACGCCGGTGGCCAAGATGACATGGGAGGGATCGAGTGAGCTTGAGGCACAGGCTGAACCAGTCGAGCAGTAGATCCCTTGCGCATCCAGATAAAGCACAGCTGCCTCACCTTCGATGTCCATGAAAGAGACATTCACGTTGTTCGGCAGGCGATCGGTCGGGTGACCGTTCAAGCGCGTCTTGGGCATCGCCAGCAAGCCGGCAATCAGCTTGTCGCGCAGCTTCGACAGACGAGCGTTCTCCTTTTCTTTATTCGCTTGCGCCAACTCCAAAGCGGCGGCGAGACCGATGATGCCGGGGACGTTTTCGGTGCCCGAGCGCAATCCCCGTTCTTGGCCACCTCCCCGGATCTGGGGGTCGAGTTTCGTCCCACGGCGGACAAACAGCAGGCCGACTCCTTTGGGACCGTAGATCTTGGAACCATTCAAAGTAAGCAAATCGACATGGAGCTTCTCGACGTCCAGATCAAGAGTGCCTGCTGCCTGGCACGCATCGGTATGGAAGTATGGGTAAGGTGTCGATTTTTCTTTACGCCATCTAAGCAGCGCACGACCGATCTCGGCGATAGGTTGGATCGTCCCTATTTCGTTGTTCGCGTACATTATCGAAACCAAGACCGTATCAGGACGCAACGCGGCGACGAGATCCTTGATCAGGATCTTCCCGCTCTTGTCGACCGGCAGTACGGTCAATTCGATTTTTCCTCTTTTGACCAGATGTTGAAGAGGCTCAAGTACCGCAGGATGCTCAACAGCAGATGTGATGACGTGACCACGATGGGCTTTCTCGACACCGAAGATGCCATGGACGGCCAAATTGTCGGACGCCGTACCTCCGGAACAGAAGACCATCTCGTCAGAATGAGCATTCAGCTTCTCGGCAATCGACTTGCGTGCCGCGTCGACCGCCTTCTTCGCCTCTAGCCCCGGAGTATGGAAAGACGAAGGATTGCCGTAAACCTGCGTAAAAAATGGAAGCATCTTTTTCAATACTGCAGGGTGTACCGGCGTAGTCGCCGCGTGATCGAGATAGATTCTGCGCATGTATGTCATCAATTACCTTTGACGATGCTTTCCAACGTGATCTTTTCAAGTGATGCATCGATGGTCCGACGCAAATCAGCCCAAGCTTGTTTAGACTGGCAGCGGCCACTGACTGGGCAAGTCTTAGCGCTTTGGCACGAAACGAGTTCGAGCGGTCCATTGACCGCTGACATGACGTCAGACAGCGAAATCTTTGAGGCGGGTCGCGCCAATAAATACCCGCCACCTCGGCCTTGGCGCCCGCGGATAAGTTTTGCGGTCTTGAGGGCGTGCGCGACTTCCTCCAGATATCCCTGCGAAAGAGACATTCGTTTTGCCACAGTGTCGAGGCTAACTAAACCTTTTGCAGAGGCGATTTCCGTCAACAAGATGAGTGCGTTATGTTCGAATGAAGAAACGTTAAATGGCATAATTCCTAGTTAGGTACAGTGAATATAATCCGGTCGGCTGGATATGTCAAAGCCGACCTTTGCGGGGTCGGCTAGGAGAACTAATAGAAGAGATTATTTGACGAGGCGGAGAGACTTGGGCTGCACGGTCTCGTCCACGAGAACTACCGTCTGGGCTTCGACATCCACCCTCGCTTTGAGTGGCGGGCCTCGGTAACCGGCAGTTTCCTGAAGAGCCACATCGAACGTCACCAGCTGCGGCTTTTCGCTCGTCGGCTCATGGATAAGGCCATTCTTGAGGGCAAAGCATTCCAAGACATCGAGGATGGCGAACAGATTGCTGTCGGGCAAGGACGGCAGACGGTTCGCCTTACGGATCAGTTCGATATTTTGGAACAGACGCCCTTCACCGCAACAGATGCAGAAGAATCCCAAACCGCTGGGATTGATGGCCGGGTTGCTCGACCGGACAAGATCAACATAGTTTTGGCAGCGTCGACACAACGCTTCCCTTGATGTGGTCTGGGTGAAGTTGTGACGGATGTCCTCAGAGATATGTACGATCGTAGGTTCGTGATGAAACTCCAAGCCCAGGTCGGCCATCCGCTCCTTGAGGCTCAAGCGGGACCTGGGCGGCAGCGCGCTGGAGATATCGGTGTCCCCCAGCCTCCTGTTACGTTCAGACATCTTCACGCCGTGCGATTTCCTCGCAACCATCAGGTACACCAGCACGACGTTCGCGACTAAGCTCGTGCCGAGAACAATCGAGACCATCACATCCATGCAGTCTCCTTTCAAAGGTCGATGTCAGAATTTAGCCCAAAATAGCCGCTATGTCAAGGCTATCATCACTCCCAAAGACGACAAAGCCGACCTTTGCTTGGCCGGCTTGTTTGAGCCAGGAATCAACATTTGTCCTTTGAGCGGATACGATGACGCCCTCGCGTAAGACAGCGAGGGCGTGGGCGTAGAGCCGAGGCGTGGCTAGAGGTCCCGGTCGATGATTTCGCCGCAGGCGAAGGCACCGAAGAAGCGACGCAGTGATTTCTCGAAATCGTATGCGTTCGGATCACCGAACGTATCGCGCTTGAAGACCGAGGCGGAAAGCGAATGTATGTGGGTCGAGCTCGCCAGGTCCTCGACCATTCCGCTGATCGGGACGAGGAACTCTGCGCCCTGCGCACGCGCGGCCAGCAGGATCTTGTGCACCATCGGCACATTGAATCCGCTCTCGTAGAGCGGAACCCAGCAGAGCTGGAAACGCTCCATGATGCCGCGAGCCCGATTGGCGGCGAAGCCGTGCGGGTTGAAGCGCTGCTCGGGCTGGATGAATTCCCAACCCTTACGCCGATCGTTCTTCCAGGCGAGATTCAGGAACTCCACATAGTCCAGAGCGACCACGAGCCTGCTGCAAGGAACAGTGATTTCGGATTTCTTGTCGTTCGGCACGAGACACCTCCGTGCCCGGGAGACTAATAAAAAAAAGGAAGAACGTCAAGAGATTACGCTGAAATCATCCGACAGGATGATTGACAAATAAGCCTCAATGACATTAATCTGGCTTCGTACACCAGCACCTTCAAAAAGCGAGATGACCATGTTCAATACCGCCTCATGCATCTGGGATTTCGAAAAACAACAACCACAAACCCGAAGCTTTTCACGCGAAAATTCCAGACAGATCCTCTGGATTTTCTCTGAAACGGTGAGGGAACTATACGCATCCGGTGAGGAGCAGCTTGCATCCGTCTTGGTGCATTGCATGTTCGAGAAATTCAATGAAGCATCCGCCGATGAGGAACTGGAAAAGCAAAATATGGCCTGGCTTAAGAAATACGATAAAAAGACCGAAAAAAGCGAGCCTAAAAGGCCTTCCAGCGCAATAGGATTTGCCGCTACCGTCAGCTCTGCGGCACGCACTTTCTTAGGGATCTGTCTGAACTCGAGTATGAATCTATTCTGCGACGGACACGCACACTCCCCGAGCTTGAACGCAGTGGAATCGATCATTCTCGACAGATGCATGGCTTGCCGGCCGTTGAAATACGATCTTGATCCTTTGTTCGGGATCCCTCTTTTCGAACGAAATGTGTATAGGACCTGCGCAAAAATTGGCTTCACGGACGGCAGCGAATTCCATCATGCGATGCTCTTGAGCCGCGAATTCAAATTCGCGACCATCACCGGCATACAGACCGTCGATATCCCCGATCTCCGCATCCAAAATCTTTCCGGTAAATTGGAGATAACAGGAATCCCCAAAAAGAAACACGGTCTCATGGCCGAACAGGCATTCAGCATCATGAAGCGGTATCGTGAGTATATCGACGCGGCTATCGGAGACCGAAGGACGAAGGCAGCACTAGGTGGATAGCGACTAATCGCCTGAGCCAGGGATTAGCGAAGTCATAGCGTAGAGCGCCCTCTTCGTGCCGGAAACCGCATCGCGGAGAGCCTCGAGTAAGCGCCAGGTCTTGGCGCTTCTTTTTGTATAAGCAAACATCCCGAGATATGGGATGTTCGCCTCAAAACAACAATCATTTTTCAGTCGGAATTTTTTTTGCCTATTTCATCCTCCTAGCGATGCGCAACGAGTTCGACAATACGCTGACGCTCGAGAACGCCATGGCCAATCCGGCGAAAATCGGGTTCAACAGCCCGAGTGCGGCCAACGGTATGCCGATTACGTTGTAGATGAAAGCCCAAAATAGATTTTGTTTGATGGCGCGGAAAGTCAGGCGCGAAAGACGGATAGCCTCCGCGGCTTTGGTCGGTGAACCACCCATGATGACCAGCTGGCCCGTGGCGATAGCGACATCAGTGCCGGTTCCGATGGCGATACCTAGATCGGACTGCGCCAATGCCGGAGCATCGTTCAGACCGTCGCCGACGAAAGCGACCTCCTTTTTTTGCGCCTGCAACGACTTGATCACATCTGCCTTGCCTGTTGGCGACACCTCGGCCAGTACCGTCGTGATACCCAAGCTTTCGGCGACGGCTTCGGCAGTCGCTTGGCTGTCGCCGGTAAGCAGAGCAGTCTCTATACCCATCGCCTTCAGGGTCCGTATCGCCTCTACTGCGTCAGCCTTAGGCTTGTCCTGTGCCGCGATGAGTCCGACGAACTTTCCGTCGAAGGCAACAGCCATGACGGTTTTCGCCGCGGCGCGTAATTCATTTATGAGCGGATTGTCATTCGCACCGATGACGGGAAAAATCCACTCCGGTTTGCCGAGCAAGGCAGTCTTATCCTCGATGACGCCCCGTATCCCTTGCCCGGGTACAGCAGAAAAATCACTGACAGGCAGTTTCGCGAGACTCCGCGCTTGTGCCGCAGCTAGTACTGCTGTGGCAAGCGGATGCTCGGATGCCGCTTCAAGTGAGGCAGCGATGCGTAACAGCGTGTCGTCGTTTCCACCAGCTGATATGACGTCAGTGACCGTCGGTTTACCCTCGGTCAATGTTCCCGTCTTATCGAAGACGACCATGTTTATGCCACGAGCAGCTTCCAGGGCCGATCCGTCCTTCACGAGTATCCCCTTCTTCGCCCCAGCCCCAGTGCCGACCATGATGGCTGCGGGCGTCGCCAACCCCATGGCGCAAGGACAGGCGACTATCAGCACAGCGACCGCGTGACGGATCGCGTCGCCAAAAGAAGCTCCAAGAAGCAACCAGGCGATGAATGAAATCAAAGCGATCAGGATGACGATTGGGACGAAGACGGAGGATATCTTGTCCACGATCTTTTCTACCGGTGATTTCGTGGATAGCGCATGTTCGACGGTCGCTACGATGGCGTCCAAAGCAGTCTGCCCCGGCAGAACCGTCACACGCAGATTGAAAGCGCCAGTGCCGTTGACTGTCGCGCCATAGACTTTGTCGCCGGCGTTTTTTTCCACCGGGATAGGTTCACCGGTCAGCATCGACTCGTCTATGCTGGTCGCACCCTCGATCACTTCTCCGTCAATCGGAATGCGTTCGCCCGGCTTGACCAAACAGATATCACCGACGACTAGGGAGTTGGGGTCGACATCTTCGGTCGTCCCGTCCGCCTTCAGACGATGCGCAAATTTGGCGTGCAGACCGAGCAACGCTTGGATGGCGGCTCCGGCCTTCATGCGCTGGCGTGCTTCGAGGTACTTCCCGAGCAACAGGAAAATGATGATGATGCCGGCGACTTCGAAATAGACTTCGTTCTCGCGTCCTGCGTAGAGAGCATAGGTACTCCAGAGCAGAGCCGATCCGGTACCGACGGTGACCAGAGTATCCATGTTGGCACGACGATGTTTGAGCTCGTTCCAAGTGCCGTGATGGAAATGGCGGCCGAACCAACCGACCAGAAACCAGGCAGCCAAGAGATCCAAAACTAACCAAGCTGGGCGGCCGAGAATCACGCCGACATCCGGCATGATGAACATACTCAAAACCAACGGAATCACCAGAATGGAGGCGATGATCAGGCCCTTCCGATCGACATAACCGCCGTGTGAAAGATGCGATCCGGAAGATGAGTCGGACTTTGCGCCAGACATCTCGTGTCCGGCATGCTCCATCGATTGACCCGGTGCGGAGTGTGAACCGGTTTCGTGCAATACAGGCTCGTACCCGTTATCGCGGATAGCTTGAGCTAATGAGCCTTGGTCGATTTTCGCTTCGTCGTACTCGACTGTGGCTCTTTCGGTCGCGAAATTGACGTTGGCTTTGACTACGCCGCTTTTATTCTGCAGCGCCTTTTCGGTTGTGATGGCGCACGACGCGCAATGCATGCCTTTTATGGGAATGATGATTTTTTTCATATCAGTCGATTACGTTGAATGAACCACGCACCATACCCATGCCGCAGGAGAAAGTGATGCGGCCGGTGCGCTCCGGAGTGAAACGGAATGTATTGATGCCGCGATCGAGCGTCTTCGAGATATCAAGCTCGCGCGAAATGATCGAGCTGGTACAACCTCCTGCTTTTGTCCCATCCACTTCCCAGCGGACAGGTACCCCTTTCTTGACGGTCAGGTTTGAAGGATTAAAGCCGTTAGAAGTCACCTTCATCTTCACGACTTGTTCGGTCTGCCCCGCGGCTGGCGGCGCTGCTGCAATCGGAGACGTCGCACCAAGCGGACTACCGATGGATACACCATAAAGACTCAAAGCCGACTGGATCTGTCCAAGCGCGAAGAAGAACATGACGGCGCCTATCAAGAGCCGTAACATGCCGTGCTTAAGACTGACTTTTGTCGCAAAAGCGGTCACTCCCAGCAATACCGGTAAGGTGCCTAAAGCGAAAGCCGTCAAAAGCAAGAATCCGCTAAAAGCTGAACCTGACGCCAAGGCAAGAGCCTGTGCCGTCTGCGTAAAACCGCAAGGCAAGACGAAAGTCACGGCTCCGACGAGGAACGGCGTCACCCCACCGGGGCGCTTTTTGACTTTGTCGGCGAAGACGTGAAGCGAAGAAGGCAGGGAAACGCCGAGTTTCGCCAATGACGGAGAGAGATCGAGAAGATTCAATGCGACGACCAAGAAGCCGATACCCATGATCAACGCCAACGCCCCGTACCATCCCGACGAAATTGCAGGTATGGTTCCGCCCAATGCCCCTAAGAGCGCACCACCGACCATAAAAGCGACCAGACGGCCGATGTGCATCAAGATGGTTTTGCGGCGCGAAGCCTTTTCTGCGCTGTAAGCGAGCATGAAGCCGCCGGTAGTCGCCAAACAGGAAGAAAGCGAAGCGACGATACCGAGGACGAAAAGCGCACCGAAAGAAGCACCGGCGCTGACAGAGGGGAAAAGGGCGTGCAACGGCGACCAAAGACAGGCTCCGATGAAGCCGACGATAAGCAAGACGATGATGGCGCGACGCAAACGGCGAAAAAGCGATTCAGCAGATGAGGGCATGCGACAGCCTTCCGGATACAGTCTGTAGCCGTGCGCTTCCAACTGACGATTCAGCAGATCCAAATCCGGATCCCGGGCCTCATCCCGCATGCGAACCGCAGCTCGGCCCTGCTTGACCGAGGCTTCGACTTCCATCACGCCAGGCACGTCGAGCAGCACGTCGGAAACAAGCTTCTCACAGGATTTACAGGTCATGCCGGTGATCTGATAAGTGATAACTCTTGGTATAAGATAAAAATATCAAGGTTTAAATGGAATAACCAGAGAACCGAAAAACACCGATTCCGGCTATTCCCGCTTGATGCCGCCCTGTTCTTCAAATTTTCCTCTGTCTGTGAGCGGCAAGACTCCACGGAGCTGACTCTGCGACGACGTGTCGCATGACGCGTAATATTTTGATCCAAAAACATCCAATGAAGATAATCGAAAGGGCAACTCGTTCAAGATATCGTAGCCATCCTCGTGCTCATGCGTATCAAGACAACACGGCATGACTTCGTGCGTAGTCGCGTGGACCATCACTCCGACCGACATATCGTGAGGCTCCATGGCACTGGCCATGGAAACACAAAACGGCAGCGGCAGAAAACCGAGCAGCAAGGCAATAACGATGACGAGCTTGCGCATGTCGATTAATCCAGTATGCAGATGATTTGAAGGCTAGTCAATCAAAACTATCTAAAATGACTACTTTTGGCTATACTTTGGCTATGATCATAAGAAAAATCACAGTCTTTTTTACGGTTCTTGCGCTAAGCGGAGCCGGTTGTAGCCAAGAGGTCACTGCGCCGAAGATTGCCGAGCCTTTTTCCAATCCTGTATCAGAAAACACGGAGATCTCATTGAGCCAGGGCTTCGGTGAGTTACCGAAAATCGAATATCCGAAGAGCTCCGCTTCGATCACACTGGAAAAGGAATTACCCAAACTACCGAAAGTGATCACTGTGCTTAGGCTCCAAAAGGGATTACCTAACGACATAGAGATGCGGCAGATAACACGCGCTTTAGCCGTACCGGCAGCGACTCTCGGAGATTTCTCGGTCGTCTCGGAAGCGAACCTGGCTTGGATCGACAAGGACGGGTACAAGTGGAGTTACCACGGGGGCGACAACACGTTGGAGTTCTGGAACGACACCAACAGCAAGCTTCTGACCGTGTCTGATTTGCGCGTATATGACGAGCTGGTGAATACAGCGACCAGTTTCATCTTAGCGAAAGGCATCAAGAGCTCATATTACCGCAAAGGCATAATATTGCCGGATTGGGGCATGTGGTGGTACACCTCGGCGCAGCTTCTGAACCGCTGCATGACACGCGAAACCGTGAACAGCATACGCGCCATCGGCGCTTCAGTCTCGCTTGTGGTGGGACAGCCGCCACAGCTCGCGTCTGCGGCAAACAGCATCTGCGTCCCACCGGAATTCCCGGCTCGGCAAGTCGTACGTTTCAGGACGCTAATGGACGAGCGGGATGTGGTGAAAAATGACGGAAGCTATCTCTACGGCGCAGAGATTGTGGTAGACAGCCCTGAAAACAAGGTGGTCTCCGGAAAAATCACGCTGTACAGCGATCCTGACAGATCGGATTATCCTTCGATCGATAATGCCAAGGCCATTGAGATGCTCAAGGCAGGCGGGTTATCCGGGGCTTCCGGCGAGATAACGCTGGACGACTTCGAGCTAGTCTTGTACCGACTGGAGGACAATAGCTCCACGCTGACCGAGACGTATCTGATACCCGCCCTGTTAGCAAAAGGCAAACGCAAAGGTCCGGATGGTAGCCTCCAAGATTTCAAGATTGTCGTGCCGCTATTAGCGCAATAAACATGCATGCGTGGTTCAAGCAGCGGCGCTTCGCTCTATGTCTGGCAGTGACGCTGCTCTGCGTAGAGGCGGCGTTGTTTTTTTCCATTTACGCCTCTGCACCGCCTGATACCCGCTGGCTGGGAGACACTATATATTTTCCCGGCGATGCTGCGGTCTACCTATCCTACATCCACCAAATCGCGGACGGCGCACAACTGCAAGACAACTTGTATGCAATAGAACCGCATTCGCTGCGTTTCAATCCTTTCTGGACTGCGCTTGGTCTGGTTGCACGTCTTGGCTTCTCGCCGTTAAGCGTTTATATAGGAGCAAGCCTGCTCTTGACCTTACCGCTAGTCCTAGCGCTATACGAAGTCTGCCTATATACGACGCACTCGGCGACAAAAGCCAAGCTAGCCACAACGATAGCGATTCTTGGCGGCACGACCGGTTGGATGTACACGATCTACATCAGCCTGTTCAAGCACTGGGGATGGAAAACCGTTGTGGCGCCGGATTTGGGCTCGGAGTTTTCTATCTTTCCCGTTCTCTTCGGAGGACCGCACAATATTTTGTCTACGCTGCTAATCCTAATTGCGCTCAATCTCTCGTGGCGGGGAGTTCAGGACGATGCAAAAACGAAGAAGCTCATCATCTTCAGCCTACCGACGGCAATACTCCTAAGCTATCACCCATACTTCACTCCGCTTATCGTCATCTTCATCTCGCTCGCCTGCCTTTGGGAACTGACGGCCTGGAAGGAACGGGCACGAAAATTCGTAGCGCTGTTGCTCCTACCGGGCGTCGTCACGGCTAGCATCTATCTACCTGAAATCTGGGATCAGACGTTCATGCAGCAGCATCTAGTGACGAACCAACAACCGCTTGCACCTCTGCTTTCTTGGGTAATGACTTTAGCCCTGCCGTCTGCGGCACTTTTGTGGCGCTGGAAAAAACGAATCACGATCACCCAAGAAGAAAAGTGGGTGGTTGCCTGGATCCTTTCAGTATTGATTTTCGTCGTCCTGCCGTTCCCCTGGAAACGTAAGGCAACGCAAGGCCTAGCTATCGCGTTCGTCCTCTTGGGCTTGCCGTTCTGGTCATTTTTGACGGAAAAAATCCGCTCCATCAACCCTCGACTCATCCGAACACAGATGAGTGTCGTCTTCTGGATCGCGCTCGCATTGACTCCTCTCCACTTCATCACGAGCCAGCTCGCCTGGATAGCACAAACATCGGATACACGGATTTGGTTCTACCGACCGGATGGTGTTTTTTCCGCGTGGGAGTATCTCCATGCGGAAACGCAGCCGGATAAGACGATAGTCATGACCGATGAGGCTTGGCTGAACCTTTGGACACCGGCGTATGCAGTGCGTACGGTTTTCGTAGGTCACGATCATGAGTCTCCTGATTACTCAAGAAAGATGGAGCGATGGAAGAATCTGCTGACCAGCGAAGATACGGAAAAGGTTCTCGGCTTCTTGTCAGAGAATGCGGTCTCGGACATCATGCTGACGCGGAAAACGTCAGTGGGGTTGGAAGCGCGTCTGTCAGACATCGGTTGGAGCAGGGTTTTCGAACAGGACGAGGTGAGGATATTGCATAGGCCATAGGTTTTCATGGCTTATTGCGGCGTGCTAAACTGCATTCCATGAAACAAAAAACAGCTATTTTAGGCTGCGGTAACATGGGTACCGCGTTAGCGCTGGTCTTGGCGGAAAGCGGCCGGAACATCAGCTTATATTCGATCGAAGACGACGTCACTGACGAGATCAACAATCGACATCGGAACACGAAATATCTCGCGGACACGAAGCTGCCGAAAGATATCACTGCGACAGGCGACATCAAAGAAGCTCTGCGCGGAGCGAACATGGTCATCTTCGCTGTACCGAGTTTCGCTCTGCAATCCGTGACGACGCTGGCATTGCCGTACATAGGAAAAAACACCTTGATCGGCTGTATCACCAAAGGCTTCGACAGCCAAAGCAGCCTGCCGCTCGGATTACGCATGATGAGTTGGCTTCCGCTGCAGATGCAGAAAAATTATTGCCTAATTGGAGGGCCAGCCATAGCAACGGAGCTTGCACACTCCAAGCCATCGGCCATCGAAATCGCGAGCGAGAATCCGACCGCCGCAAAAAAGATGGCGCAAGCCTTCCAGGGCGACACGCTCAAAGCGGCGACCACCAGCGACCTACCCGGAGTCGCTTATGCCATGGCACTCAAGAACATCTATGCCATCGGACTGGGTCTGTGTGAGGGTCTGAAGTATCCCATGAACACCAAGGCGCTCATCATGACACAGGCGATCATGGAGATGGGGGCGATCCTCAAAGCCATCGGGGCCAAAAGTGAGACCGCGATGTCACTCGCGGGACTGGGAGATCTGATAGTGACCAGTTTCTCCACGCACGGCAGAAACCGCACGTATGGCGAAAAACTGGTGGGTGCAAGAACCAAGGACCCCAAAAAGCTCGGGCTCACTACGGTAGAAGGCATCGCTGCGGCGGAAATCGGGAAGACGATGACGCGCAGACTCAAACTGAAAGCACCGCTGATGGACGCGATATGCAAGTGTCTGGCTGCGGACAGCAGGTTCGAACAACCATTCAAAGATTATCTAATGAAACTAAGATTAAGCTAATATGCAGCTACCAAAAGAACTCCAAAAATTTCCCTTATCGAACCTCATCGTAGCCAGCGACAGCACCACAGCGCGCATTTACTTGGCCGGTGGAGATTCCTTGGAGGAGTTGGACGCCGTCAGCGTACCGCACGAGCGCAAACAGGATAACGAAGGGTCATTCGTCTCGTCCGATGGGTCACGTGTCGGCGGTCCTATTGAGGAAGATGATACCCCGCGCTTCGACACATTCATCAAGAAGTTGGCCCGGTCTGTCATAGATACGGTACGCAAACACAAAATTGAACAGTTGAGTCTCGTCATGCCGGCCGAGGTCGAACACGCACTGGTCGATCAGTTACCAAGTGATGTAGATACTCTTATCCGCCGCAAACTTCACAAGGATCTGATGAAAGAGGCGCCGATAGAGTTGGTGAAAAGATTGCTCGAGGCGTAAATCGTGGTCAAAAACAGCCGCTGGGGATTGACGCCCCGGCGGTTTTGTGTTTTAATCGACCATCGCTCGTCGCATCCTGTGACGTAGTCCACGAAGGAGAGAGGACAATGACGCGCTATTGGCTGAAGTACAAAGGAGTGCCCACGCTGTTGTTGCCAGGCGACATCATCTGCGCCGAGCTCGAGAAGTGCCGTCTGGCGTTCTTGCGCCCAACGGATGACGGGCCGCGCCAACCGCTACAGGTACTGATCGGGAAATGTTCCTGTAGCGAAAGCGACAACACGCTGCACCTGGGCTTCAAGCAGAAGCTGCCCGCGGAAATCGCAATCAGGATCGTAGAAGCCATGGCAGCCATGAATGGCTTCTCCGTGATGCTGGAGCCGTGGAGCGAAAAGAGCGCCGTGCTCTTCTTCCATCTTCAGGGATGAAGTCACACCTTCCTCCATAAATACACGACCCGCTCGGGTCGTGTTGCATTATCTGGTCCAGATGCCGTTGATGTAACTCGTCGTGCTCCGATCGTCGCTGACGTAATCGGACGAGATACCGTGGCCCACAAGATGGAATTTAGGTTCGAGCTGCAGCTCCTCCATCAGGCTCGTTAGCGCGAGCAAGCCTACGCCGTTATCCACGTAGTCATCTTTCACGGTCGAGAAGAATGCCGCGTCCAGCGATTCCAACTTATCGATCGTCGTCCGGTCATTCTCCAGCGCGGTCTTCTCCGGAAGGTAGTGGCTCATATCGGACGAGATGATAGTGAGCGTCTGCTCATCAAGCATGCCGGCCAGACTTTTTCCGAAGGCACGCGACATGTCACGATCCATGGTCCCTTGCATGGCGATGCTGACGATCCTCGCATCGGGAAACTCGTGTTTTATGAACGGCGCGAGCGCACCGACTCCGTGTTCTTGCCCGAACATCGCACCATTCTCCACGAGCGCAGGAGTGGACGAGACCAGTCGATCAATGAACGCTTGGTCCGAATCCAAAATGCCGTTCGGTGTGGCATAACTCCGATCATGGACGGAGATCGGGCCTCGACCGGAGAAGAAGTGATCAGGCGAGATGACGATGATGCGCGTAGTTTGCGGTGCCGACTGCTTTAACGCGTGAAAGAATCCAGCTATCAGCTCGGCGGCTAAGACGTGATGGTTAACGACTCCGGCGATCGCACCACGTGGAACATCCACCACCTCCATCCTGGACCAAGCAGCGGAGAGCGTCTTTCGGTCGATGAAATTCGAGGTTGGAATCGTCTCTTCGGGTTTTCCTGAATTCCAGTCTACGCTGGAATGACGAGCGGCAGACGATATATCCTGTCCGACTCCATTTTTCTCAACACCATAAACGTCTTCGACAGTCTGCGGTTCCTGACGAGGTACGCCCGCAAAAGTCATTCCCAAAACGGCGGCCGCAGTGGCCGCCGTCAGGGAAAGTGCGAGAATAGCTTTTCGAAATCTCATTTTATGATAATGGTCTGGGAACCGCTTAGTGCCGAGATCGACGGAGCGTCGTTGCTCTGCAAGACGGCTGGTTCAGCCAGATAAGTCCCACGCGATACGACACGAGCTTTGTAGCGGATCTCCGTTTGGTTCTTGGATGAGTCCTTGCTCTGCGGGTTGCAGACGACGAAGGATACTGCACCGTCACCCATATCAGAGGGATACCAGATATCTTCATGCCAATTATAGACATTGAAGATATTGACGGCGGGCGACAGGGCGGCAGGCAGATGATCGCGCAAGGTATAACAACCGCTTTGCGCATTAGCCTGCCACTTGACCGTCAGTTTGACGTAGACCGGTTGGTTCTCGTGCAGTTCCTGGACGCTCTGTCTGTCCGCGTTCTCATAACTGCGCTCGACGGAGATATCAGGGTTCTGTTGCGGCAGGCCTGGCATCTCACGCATGAAGACCGCGACAGCCGGGCCGTCAGCTTTGGTGATGCGGAACCTGGCAGCTTCATCAGCCGTCAGCTGGAGACGCTCGCCCCACCAGCCACCTTTTAAAGTGACTGTTTTTTCTTCTGTGCCGAGGGTGTAGCCGATCATAACGTCACGGCTATACGACATGGGCACAACTTTATTCAGGTAAGCGATCTTGTCGAGTGACGTATAGGCATCTTCAGCCCAGTTCTGCATAAGCCAAGCGGATAATTCAGGGGCGCTCGGGTGGAGCAGGTCAGCGGCGACGACCGCAGCTTCGGAAGTCGCTTCGAGGTTGTCGCGCTTGGCATCGCTGATGCGGACAAAACGCAGCCCATCGTTAATTTCGCTCTTGGCGAGCAGGGCATCCAGCATCTTGCGGGCGCCGTCCTGGTCGCCCATCGAGTTCAGACCGCGCATGACAGCGAGTTGCTCGCGCCAAGTCAGATCATTGATGGCAGACATGTCCTGAAGTTGCTGAAGGACAGGCGCGCCCAACGCAGCCAAACCGGACAGTGCACGCAGCTGCTCTTCACGGCTTACGTCTTTCTGCTGGAGGATCGAAGCGAAATATGCCTGCATCGATACACGATCGAACATATCCGGGGCGATTGCCGCGACCTTTGCCGTAAGTTCAGGGTCTTCAGAGCTATATGACAGGAGAGATAAGCCGCCGCTCGGTTTCTGGAATTTCTGGAGAGACTCCGCGGGGATCGTGACTTTCTCCTGGTTGAATTGGTCCTTCAACAGAGTCCTTGCCAACCGTTCGGCGACCAATGAATCAAGGCGCTGCCTCCAGCTGTAGCTCAAGCTCCAAACCTGATTCAGGTATTGGGCGCGGGACTTGGGCAAGAAGGTGAGTTCGATCTCGCGTGTATTGCCGACGCTCGGCAGGCCGACGCCAGGACCAAGCTCTACCTCCGCTTTCTCCTGTTTGAAGAAGCGGGTGTCCAAGACAACGATCTTCTTTTCCATCGCATCATTGCCGGAGGCCGTCTTGATCTTGAGTATCAGGCTGTGTTCGCCGGGGACGAGTTTATTGATGGCGACATAAACCGGCTCAAAGGCTTTTCCTTTCACCGTCTCGTTCTGCAGTCCCAAGCGCGGAGCATCCACTTGGAAAGTGACTTCCTCGCCGGACTTGAGCGCCAGACCATAGGCGCGCAGCTTGAGCACAGGCTGATCTTTCGCGAGCAGCGGCGTTGGGGCTACTGCGTCGACGAAAATCTGCTTAGTGACCTTGATGTTGTAGATCGACTGGCCGGCGTAGAGGTTCGGGGTGATGCCGACCACCGTAGCGCGCCAACTCGTTATGTTATCCGGCAAGTCGATGGTGATATCGGCCTGACCGTTGGCGTCTGCAGTGACCGTCTGGAAAGCGGCCGTATCTTTGAAGTTGCGGCGTACCTGCTCTCCCCCGCCGCCGCCCATTTCGGCTCCGCCTTTCATCAGAGCTTCATCGGCATTCGCCATGTGCGAAGCGCTCTCGACCAAGATACCGTCGCTGACCCATGAGTAGAGCGAGGAAAGCGGATCGATGCCGCCGGTCTGGCCGTTAGCGGCCGCGTAGACTGATTCGTCCACCACACCCATGACCAGCCGAGCGTTCGAGGCGGGCAGACCTGCCTTGGTCTTGAGGGAGACGTGCAGTTTCGCCTGGCTGCCCGGGGCGTAACTATCTTTGTCGGCCGAGATGTTGATCGTCATCTGGCGCAAGTCTTGATCGATACCAGCGGAATAATCGCGGACATAGAAACCGCCGTCGCGGAACAAGATACCGCGCACCGCGACATTCGGGATCAGGTCCTGGCTAAAGTCGAATTCATACGTCGGTTGGTTAGTGACCGCCACGTCCTTCATGCCGAGGTGACTCTTCACATACAGGAAAACTGGATTTTCCGTCGGTTTCAGTTTGTTTTCGCCCTGATAGAACGAGACGGATACTTTTTCGCCTACGTCGTAACCGGGTCGCTCGTTCTGTTCCTTTGGCGGCTGGAAATAATAGTTCTTATCCTCCACGTCAGGAGTCCCAGGATAAGTGCCGTAATCATAGTTGCGGTAATGGTTAGAGGAGAAATAGGCAACGGTATAGTCCTGGACGCCGTTCTCGTCTTTGACAGAAGCGATTATGCGATAACTGGCTGTGCTGCTCGGGATGGCGAAGTCCATGCTTGCCTTGCCTGCAGCGTCGGTCGTCACATTGACGGTCGCGACATCGCGACGGTTCGTTTCATATTTATAAGTCGGATAAGTCTGTTTGGTCCCATAGTCATAACGGGTGCCGGTCTGGATCTGGACCCAAGTCTCTTCGATGATACGGCCGTTGATGTTCGCGTCACGTAGCGGATCCACCAATACGGTCGCCGAATCGATAGCCTGACCTTGGCGCAAATCGACTTTACGGGCAGTGAATTGGATCTTTGCTTGATCTCCCGTGACCCTGGCGTAGCTGTCGAGAGAGACTCGCGCGTGCCAGACTGTCGCGTACGCCGAACCGGAGATTTCGCCTTCCTCGCCATCAGTCGGCGAGATATCGACATTCAGCGAGCGGGATGAGGGACAATTGAACCATTGCTGGTTCGGATCGCAGGTCCAGTTCTCGGTCTTCACCGTGAAGCGTGCAATACCGTTCGCGTCGGTCTTGATCTGTTGCGCGCCGTTCTGCGAACCGCTTATGTTCAAAGACAATTCCATCTCGGCGACCGGTGTGCCGTCGAAGAATTCGACACGCGCTTCACCGACTAGCCCCTCGCCGGCAAAAACCTGCTGCTTGTCGAAACTGACGTCGATGCTGTAAGCGGGCTTCACGTAGTCACGAATCTCGAAATTGTGGCTCGTGACAGTCTCTCCGTTACGCACGATGCGCAGTTGATAATACCCAGGAGCCAGTTTGCTCCAATCCATCTCGGCACGGAAGAAGCCCTGGTCATCCGTCTTGATTTCTGCGCGGCGATAGATTTTTTCTTGGTGCGTGAAATAGTCCCAATAATATCCGGCCTTGGCGAGCTCCAGCGTGGCATCGGTAGCGGGCTTGTCTGACGCACGATCGCGGACCATACCGTAGGCGAATAGCTTATCGGTCGTCTTGTAGAGCGGACGATCGTGATAGATGTGCGAAATCGTCTGGTCGTTGGAGCTGTTGCGCCAATAGTACCCCCAATACCTGCCTTCATTCCGCAACCAGATAACTGAAGACAGATCACCGGAACCGATCTTCAATGCCACGCCCGTTCCTTTTGTCGTATCGGTGGCCGTCAATATTTCTGGCACCGGCAACCGCGCCACGCCGTCACGATCCGTGCGCATGCTGGTTTGGTCATATGAGACAGGAAGGTCGCCCAAAGGTCGTTCCGTCTCTACGTTCATAGCCCATACGACCAATGCCTTGTCGTCCGCGATTGTATAAGTCAGAGAACGGGTCACATCGATGAAAGTCCAGGCGAATTTTTCGACGCCTTGCGTCTTGAGTCGGACGAGATAGTTACCGACCGGCAGATTGTTCGGCAGGCGCAACTTATAGCCATAGTAGCTGGCACTCTCCGGCGCGGCCGTCAAAGTGAAAGCCTGCTTCTTGGTATATTTATCATAGTTTTCGTTCCGTTCGCGGGTCAGTACGGCGAAATCAGGGGTTTTATCGTGCTCCATCAGATATGCGACAGCCTCGTCTTGCGTCAGGGAGTAGCCTACGACCTCGACTTGCGGCGCGGGCTGACCGTACCAGTTCACAGGAAGCGAAGCGTCCTTATTAACGACAAATTGGTTGTAATCTTGGGAAGGATAAACGATGGGTTTATATTGATTGCCTTGATCCTTTGATTGTTCAAGGCTTTGCGTCTCGAATTTGATCACCAGATCTTCGGGCAAGGCGTTCTCACTCCCCTGCAGCTTCAGACCCTTTTTCAAAGTAACGGTATAAAGTTGGCTGTAAGCGAGCGGTTTTTCCGGGACGAAGACCAGGGAGCGCCCATGTGCCTCGAACCGTCCGCTGACTGCAGGCTGGATGCTGAAGAAGGACGCCGGATCCTCCCAGTCAACCTGACTCATCTCAAATTCGATGCCCGTATTTATCGGTACCCCGGCGGAGCTGTCTGCGGGGATCGAAGAGACCACGCGGAAGACGTTGCGTGTCTGGACAGCCCAGGAAAAATCGCGCTCATCGCGGCTGCCGTCGGCTTTTTCGACTGCGGCTTGGATTACGACTTTGTAGACTTTACCCGGTGAAAGCGCTTCTTGCGGCTGGACCTTGAATTGGCCGTTACCTAAAGCAGCCACACTGACCGCAGAAGGCTTCAAGGCGTCGATGTCGGTCGGATCAGCGGGGACGATCTGCAGATGCTGTTTAAGTTCGTCGGCCGTGACCTGGATGGTGGACGAAACCATGAAAGCTGTGGTCGTATCTACGCCATCCTTTCCTTTTGTTTCCGCGATTACGCTAAAAGCGTCGGCGGCGTGGGCTTCGGGGATAAGCAGGCGGGAAATTGCCGCTCCGTTCAGACCGGACAGATCGGGCAAGACTTTATCGCCGAACAATTGTCCGCGGTAAAGGAAAACTGCAGCCACCAAAACAGCTGCGACGGCGATAAAACCACCGGACCAAGCCATGAAGGGCTTGGCGTGCAGACCGGAAAAGGACGAACGCAAGCGTTCGGAAAATGACGGTCTGACCGATGCCCCAGCCATGTCGGTTTGGATGGGAGCGCTCCCAGCGGACTGGGCTTTATTTGCTTGTGCCATAGAAATCAATGTTGCGCGTTGTTTTGAAGCTACCTGTCTATCCAAACCAGGTACGCTGCCGGAGGCCTCGCGCTTCAGGGCCTCTGCCATCTGCTGCAACGGAACAAGCGCCGGATCATTACATCCGGCTCCTGATTTGAGGAGCTCGTCGATTCTCTTGGCTTCTTCTTCGTGTTTCATATTGATGGCTATTTGGTTTGAATCTTTTGGCGCAACCGTCCGAGGGCGCGATAGATGAGCACAGCCGCGTGATTAGAGGTGACACCTAGTTCGAAAGCGACTTCATCCGTCTCGAAACCGGCGAAAAATTTCAGATCAAGCACTCGCTGATCGCGGGCTGACAGTTCCTTCATGGCTACGCGGATATTTTCGCCTTCGATCTTTATTTCGGTATTCCAAACCGGGTCGTCCTTACCCGGCAAATCCCAGTCCTCATCCAACCCTTCGTTGAGTCTTGTGGAGGCGCGTCGGTAATGGTCGATCAAAGCGTTGGATGCAGCCTTGAATAGCCAGGCAGAGAGAGGGGCGTTCTTCCACTCCAAATCAGGCAAAGACTCGAGGAACTTGGTGAATATGTGCGACAATAAATCCTCGGCCGTCTCCTTGTGACCGCAACGTTTGAGGATGAAGCCGTACAGACGATCGGCGTACAGGTCGTAGACCTCCCCGACGACCGCGGGATCCTGCTTTAGCCGGAGGAATAGTTCATGGTCTTGCTCCAATGAACGTGCGGCAATTTGGCTCTCCATGGGTTTTAACGAAATATGAGTTAAGCGATTACAGTATAGCCGAAAAACAGAAAAAGTTAGCATTTAGCATTTAAGGGATGTATCCTATTATCGAAAGGAGGTCGCCAACAGAGAGACCAACGTTCTTTTTCCAAGATCTGGGCCGCTGTCGGCTTGCCGATGGCATCATAAACGTCAACCTGCAAAGATGGAAAGGAGGCTTGTCATGCAGACCGAAATCAACAGCAACCAGAGAATCATCGTAGCAGAGGGCACGGACAGTCCACCGCTGGACGACCTGAAGAAAAAGGTCGGGGAGCTCGGCGCAGGATGGAGGATCCAGAACGTCACGACGACCACGGAGACCGTAGCGATGCGCGGCTTCTACCAAAGCCGAACGTACAAACGGTACACGATGACTGCCGTCATGGAAAAGGCAGCCTGACGAACGGAGAGACAATGACCGCCCAGGTCACTCATGAGCGCGCAAGCCCGCAACTCGAGCTTGCGCCGCTTTCCGGGATTTCGCGCTTCCGGAAGGCGGATCAGCTGAATGAATCGAACAGGCGCGCCAGATTGAGCATGGATTTTGAGTATGTACCGGCACGACTTGGCGTGAAGCAGAACGTGACACGTTCTTTTTTTATAGTTATCTCCGGATAGAACCTGGCGCGAGAAACGACCTTGACCGCACGATTGAAAAAGTTGAGCGCTTCGTCGAAGTCGGAAAAGACGTATGTCTTGTTCAGTTTTTTATTCTCCAACGTCCAACCAGGCAGACGGGCGCTCATCTTTTCGAGTTCCGGTAGTTGGAGTTCTCGGGTCTTGAAAAAAAGCGAGGCTAACAATCTCGAATAGCCGAAGACGAAGCCACCGATGAACACGATGACAAGGGGCTCAAGCAATACATAAAGCAGGATACTCGGTCCGAAGATGGTCGGTGCGACGTACAGACCTATGATGGCATATGACAAAAGCCAGAGCGTCGCCCAGATGATGAAATTCCGCGACTTCCACCAGGTCACGCCCATCTCCATGGCGATTGCCAAGAGGTACATGGCGCAAACCGACAGGAATATCGCGGGTCGATCCATGCCGAACAACGGCTGGTCAAAATGCATACCGAAAGCCAGCCCGTAGAAATATAATACCGATATGACCAAGAAGAACTCCTTGAGATTCAGCAAGAACATAACGAGTTGGATTTTACACGTCGGGTGAGCAGGTGGAAATGCACAAGCTGGGTCCTGACGGATAACCAAAATCGCTCCGGAATGATCGGAGCGATTTTGCGTTTCTTGCGACTAGTTTTTCGGCTGACTGAATCTTTCGAAGGCACGCAGCACTTCGAGCGGCATAGCGAAGACGATGGTGTTGGACGCATCGCTCGATACGTCGTTGATCGTGTTCAGCGTACGCAGATGGAGTGCGCCGTTTGAACTGGCGAGAATTTCGGCGGCTTTGCGCAGGTTCTCTGCAGCTGCGACTTCACCTTCAGAGCTGATGATGACAGCGCGCTTCTCGCGTTCGGCTTCAGCCTGTTTGGCGATGGTGCGCTTCATCTCTTCAGGCAAAGCGATATCCTTGAGCTCGACGCCCAAGACTTCGATGCCCCAGCTTTGGGTATGGGTAGAGACGAGTTCCTTGATACGACCCGAAGCCTGGTCGCGTTCGGACAACAATTCATCGAGACTCAATTCACCGACGACGTTGCGCATAGTGGTCTGTGCCAACTGCGAGACGGCGTTCCAGATATTCTCGACTTCGATGACGGACTTGGCGGCGTCGGCCACACGGTAGTAGATGACGGCGTTGATCTTACATGACACGTTGTCGCGGGTGATGGCGTCCTGATAAGGAACCTCCACCGCCTTGGTGCGAATGTCGACTTTGCGCATGGTCTGGAAGATCGGGATGACCAAGCGCCAGCCTGGCTGCATCATGCCGGTATATTTGCCGATCGTGAATCTCACGCCGCGCTCGTACTGGTTGATTTGACGGACGGAGATGAGCAGGACGAAGACAATGATGAAAAACAGAGGTAGGTACATAGGTCAGGGATTAAGCATTTAGTAGTTAGCATTTAAGGGATTGTTGAGGATATAGAATCACAGGGCGCGGGTTATGGCAACGTGGGGCAATAATTCACTAAAACAAAACCTCCTTATACATCGGTTGGCTGGATACGTAAGGAGGGATTGGGCGGTGCGTGTCATGTGCTGACATGCACCGCCAAGTGCTAGTAGATGGTCACTGGAAGGAGCTTTTTGCCCGCGAGGATGCGGGCAGTCGCGGCGTCCGGCGCCTGGATGACCAGGGCGTGGACTGCCAAGACTTTGACTTCGTCACCAGTGTTGCTGAAGTAGGCCATGGAGCCTTCCACAGCAACACGGTACTCGACTTCGATGGCGCCGTTGGTCCGCTGGACCATGGCGCGAAGAACGATGAAACTATTCATGTGGTCCTCCGCATTGATCCGTAATGCTTTCCCGAATTTTCGGGTCGAAGACGAGAGAGTGTCTACCCCCGTCAAAACGAAATCACATTACGAACCTACGTAGATGACCAAAATCATGCTCTCCATAACTGTGCACCGTGACGAATTGAGTAGAGCCCACCGACACCGAGTAATGTACGGTGGGCTCACGAGTAATATCAGATGCCATGTTGTTTCATGGCTTGTGTCCAGAGGGACAAATTCTGCTGATATGGGGTCTGAAAACTCCCGTTACCAACAGGTTGCTCCGGTTGGTGGAGCGTTGCGGGATTGCACCGCGCCGGTGTCGGTCCTGACATGTGATTTGGCCGCTTATCTGCAGCTCCGTCGGTTTTCGCCCAAATTTTTCTAGACTTTACCCTTTCTCGAAAGATGGGTGGGTCCAGGGTGAGGCGAAGCTCGCAAGGGGGCACCAGTACCCCTGTTCCGACAGATCACATCCGAACAATGTGCAGATTCAGGAGGATCACTCCTGCCGATCCCTTTCGGTCGGTTCCGGACACCTGAAATTTAAGCAGGGCAGAGACCGCGCTTTTGGTCTTCTGATACTTCTTATCAAGGACGGCTCGGGCTGCAACCGAGGGTGTGAGTACACACCAGTTTACAGGCTACCGCATTACTGTAAGTGGCTTCGGGTAGGGTGATGACGGTTTCACCCCTAGCCTGCACTACGCTTGCGCGTAATGCGTCCCGATCGCTCGGGACTACGAGGAATTTATGCTGCGCCCCTCACGGCAGGCGCGTATCGATAGGTCCTCTCACTTTTAGACTCCTTTCGATTCGAAGCACCATGCTCCGACCCCGCGTAGCTTGCCAAAGGCAAGTGAAGTGGGGTCGAAGGGTGAGATGTGCAATCTCACCAGTCGAGTGCTTGTTATGCAGTTTTGCCGATATGGCCGCTTGCGCGTTTTACGTCGCACTGCAGTTGCGACGGCCCTGTTTTTTACGAGATCACCAGGGGCGTCTGGTGGTCTCGGTCCCCTTGCGGTACGGAAGGGCACCGTCTAGGAGGGCATGATTCATCCAGTATTTCTCACTATCCGATGTCTCGAATGGATCACCAGGGAATGGAGGCGCGGCCTCACCAACATAGGCAGCCACAACCAACCATCCCACAGGACAGGGGCTTTCCCCGACTGGGCGAAGTACCGCAGTGATCGAGGTCGTTTCCCTACCCAGACTTCTCCGAACGAAACGCCCCCAGATGGGACGCCCCTTCCGCTGAACCTGAGCGTAAAAGACCTTTTTGTTTTCACCCCACGGCATTTCTACCTTATCTGTCCAGCCGACCACACAGGCAAATGATCTCGTGACGACAATCGGTGTGGAGCTTTCGTTCAGATCCCAATCGACTTCTCCGATCTTTCCGTCCAGCATTTCACGCAGCTTGTTGAGCTGCCACGGCGTCAGTCTGGAGGCGATTTCCTCAGAGATCTCAATCCTCTGCGGTTCCCAGTCCTGAAACATCTGTTCCTCTGCGCAATGAGCCAATGTCGACATGACCGTTTCTCCTGTGCGGACAGAGTCCGCTTTTGTTTTTACCGGTTCTGCCGGCACAGTCGAAGTATGCGTCTCAATTGCATGCTCCGATCCCGATGCGTCCCCATGTTACGTCGGGACGAGCCAGGATCGGAGGGTGAGATGTTTGCGTTGTGCACTGCATTCATCTCACCAAGCCGAGTGCTTTCCTTGCTGCTGTGCCTATGCCCAACAGCGAAAGATCATATGCCCATTATCGCCGGGACCAGCATATTCGAGATTCCAGCCTTGCTCGAACTGGCTACCCATTTTGGCACCCAGGGTGGGGTGGGAGAGACGACTAGAGGCGTTCGGTGACCTTCTCGATCCGGTACCAGACGTACCGATCGAATCGGAAACCCTGTCCTCCACCGCCACGGAACTCGATCCGCGACGGGTCGTTCTCCTTGATGGCCTCGCTCCGCAGGAGCGGGAGTTCTTGTGTCGAGAGACGTTCGAAAACCGCCTCAGGCACGACCGCGACGATGGCTTCGAAACCACCGTTGCGGAAGAACTCAACCGCTCGCTCGACGTTCGGGATATCGCGGTGTGTTACCACCACGTCATCACCGAACAATCGACGAAGTTCAACCATCTGCCTTCCAGCAGGCGCGAATCGCGAAAGCCACATGACCTTGCGGCCCTTGGCCTCCACAACCGGCTGGACATCTTCCAGGTTCTTACGGATCCCGAGGACCCGGTCGAACCCTTCAAACGTCTGCCGGTCTTGCAACATCTTGGGCCAGAGGGGTTTAATCCCCCGCTGGCAGAGTTCTGAGAGGATGCTGGTCGGGGCGACCAGAACAACCTCTGCGAACCCGCCGGATCGCATCCGGCCCAAAACGTCCTGCGCACCGTCCGGAGAGAGGGGTCGATCATCCACGTGGACGTCGACCTCTCCTCCGAACACCCGCCGGAGTTCCCGTTCTTTCCCCTCATCGGGGTGGTGACGGGACAACCACAGGATTTTTGTAGCCTTCGCTACCATGTCTCAATATCCTTGGTTGAATGTGCCGAGATCCGCTCGACGCGGGAGAACGCTCATGAGGAGCACCCTCAATTTCCTTGGCATGAGGGATGGCGAGCGAAGTGTAGTTCACATTCGCCCGCCAAACCCGAGAGACAATGTCCCATTGTAGGCCGCCTCCGGCTGGCAGCCTGGCTTTTCATCCCTACCGACAACTCGGGTCAGGATAACCGGATCCCGGGCGTTGACGCTGGAACGGCGTCTTCCATCACCTCCTAATGCCCAGGTCGCGGGTCTAAGGCTACCAATATTATTTGGCATCTAGCCTTTTCCTTTGGTTCCGCCGCTTAACACTCTCGCAAGAGCCGCGGTGAGAACCCAGACTTTAAGATGTGCTTGGCCCGCGCCTACACACCCGAGACTTGTGCCGGATTGTTTATCCGGCTTTTCCCGATTTCTCGGGTACTCCATGCAGGTGGGAACAAGTCGCCCCCGTCCTACACAGGTTGCTCCGTTTGGTGGAGCCCCCGATTACATCGCCATTAGCAGTCTGGACGATGTCGGGACCTGTACCTCTTTCCCCGACCCACATGGTCACAAGGGCTGAAGACGGTTAAGGCCAACCGCCTAGCGCATATTCTGTTGCCAGGTTGCGCAACTACCCCGTGGCAGGTTCCGCACTAGGCGGGCCGCGTGCTGTCCGCACGTCGTTCTCCTTTCACAAGGATCCGTAGAACTGCTACAGACAGTCGAAGCACCATGCTTCGATCCCGGTGCGCGTTTCCTTCTAACGCGAGTCGGGATCGAAGGGTGAGATGCTTTGTGCAAAGCTTGTCTCACCAATCGAGTGCTTATACCCGTTTCTCGTCTGGGATCAGACTATTCAGGTTCATGCCTTCACCTGAAATGGCGACCAATTTTATCGGACTTTGGCAAACGTGAATTTTCTATTTTTTATTTACGAGGTCTTAGACTGACCTCGCGCTCTTTAGAACTTGTCAATGCCCACGCCACCCGTTGACCGAGCAAAGTCAACCAGCGACTTGTTCTGACACTCCATTGCGAACCCGTGCACTCGTGTGCCCGGGATCTCTGCCTTTTTGAGGCTCGCGACGGAAGTGTCATCATCGGTGAGCACGACCACTTCGGGGCGGTACAAAGCCGCACCCTTAGCGATTTGCTCCTCGATGAACTTGTGGGCTTCCCGAACGGCGGCTGCGATGTCGGTGCCACCACCCGAGAAATTGCCATGCGCGAATTTTTTCACGAGGTCGCGTGCCTCGGCGGATGTACCAGCGTGCTCGACCCGATTCATCTTGGTGTCGAACACAGAGAGATACACCTCTGCGTCTCCGGAAAGGACGGCCTTGAGGCGATTCATCACCACCCCAGTTGCCTTCCAATGTTTCTTACCGCTCATGGACCCGGAGCCGTCCACGAGAATGAAGATTGCCTGTTTCTTTTCGAGGCGGGTGACGCGCTCCCGCACAGGCAACTGATGCGTCACAGCCTGATAGAGAAAGTAGCTTGGATTTTGCTGTCGGGTGGCCCAGGCTGTCTTGGCCACACGCGATAGCTCACCGAGATGCGCGATCGGACGTGTACGGATCTCCTCTCCGGCCGGATCGGTCTCGAGCTTCACTTGCCTTCGGCATTGAAGCTTCGTGAACTGATCAAGCTTTCTGGAGATATCCAACATCACCCGTTTATCGCTGCCGTCAACGAGATCTTCGGCAACCTTCAGGCGGTTAAGCCCTTGGTGACCCTGACGCTGTCCGTCGCTCTCCTCTGACTCGACCTCATGGTTTTCCCCTTCTGGGTCCACCATGTCGAGTTCCTCGTCGGAAAGCGAGTCAACAGCATCCATGGTCTCGTGGAGGGCTTCGGCAACGCCCTCCGGCCGCTCGTTTTCACTGAAGATGGGGAGCGGCTCGCCCCCACCCTCTGCGCCACCACTACTTTCCCCGCCCTGCTTTTTGGAGAGCAGTTTGAGGCAGGACATGGCCTGCTCAAGGGGGGAATTCCCGGGAAACTTGCTGAGGTCCAGAGTCTGCAGAAAATCACAGACGTTCTGGTGATACCTCAACGCGTCCTCAATCCGAGAAGCGATGGCTTCTTGCCGATTTTTTGTCCATGCACTAGTCTTCTTCCCATCCTTGCGGACGGTAATTGACCAGTTTTCATTCGAATCAGGAGCCGGCAACTTCTCCTCGACTCGACGCGCCACTTCACTCCTATACTCTGACGGTGGGCGGACGCGCCCTCCCGCCGCCAGATTCGTCATGTCGGCCACAAGATCAGGGGCAAACCCCTTGAGGCCGACCGCCTTAGCCGCTTCCTTCATCTCATCCCGCGATGGGGAGATGTAAGTAGCGGGAGGCGACGTGCGAAACGTGAATTGGCTCACGTTCGCCTCCTTCCCCCTTACGGGAGTCAGAACTTCCGCAACCGGCGGTACGGTTTGGAGCAACTCGCTCCGATCACCACCATCCTGTCATTCCGTGCTTGATACGGAATCCAGAATAGGATTGATCGAAGGGTGAGATGCTTTGTGCAAAGCTTGTCTCACCAATCGAGTGCTTATACCCGTTTCTCGTCTGGGATCAGACTATTCAGGTTCATGCCTTCACCTGAAATGGCGACCAATTTTATCGGACTTTGGCAAACGTGAATTTTCTGTTTTTGATTTTCGAGGTCTTAGACTGACCTCGGCGAGTTGGTTAGACTCGCGTGTTTTCGAGGGCGAGCTTTTGGGCCTCAGCCGCTTTTTCACTGGCAGAGTCACGCACCCTCTTGCGGCGATCGGTCAGACCGTCGGTGACCTTGAGGCTGGCTGCCTCGTCACCGAAAGCCGCGAGGGCCTTCGCGGACTGGAGAAGCTTGATAGGCGACTGTGCCTTCTTAGCCTCCTCCATGCCCGCGAGCAGCGTGCCGAGCTTACGCTCTGCCTCCACCACTCGGCCCTCTGCCGCCGCCCTTTCAGCCGCCGCCTCAATTTCCTTCTGAAGCGACTCCGCTAGATTCTCCATTCCGTCGACGAATTTCAGGTCGAGCAAGTCCACCTTCTCGACGACAGCGGAGCCACGAAGCGACGCAGCAGCTTTTACTACCCCCAACGCATGTACAGCCGACCTGGGGGAAATCGGTTGTCCCTGCTCCCCGGCCTTAGCGATCATTTCCGCCAGAATCCGGGAGGTCCCATTCAAGTCAGCACCCGGCAGGCGGGGCGCTACTTTCCCGAACAAAGAGATATAATCCTGAGACGTGTACGACGTCCAGGCAACCCTCATCTGAATCGGGAACCTTTCAATCAGAGCGTGAGCGGCAGGACCCAATTCGCTCACCTCTGCCGGGTCTTTGTTGGTCAAAGCGATGATGACCCGGGTCTTCATCGCGAACCGCTGAGAGCCTTTCCTCAAGACACGCGCGGTCAGAGTATCTTTGAGGCCGAGGAGAACCGACGACGGGGCGTCGAAGAGCTCCTCGAATACTGCGTATGACTTCGCCAAGAACGACTGCTCCGGGAAATACCGAAGCACTTTTTCATTTTCCAGGGCGGCGAAGTCGAGACCGCCCCAGAGTGTCGCCTCATCCATGCCCTCCCCGAAGGACTGGACGAAAATATCCTCATCGGCCGCGACTACCGACAAGGCCCGCTGAATCATCTCACTCTTGCCGTGGCCAGCAGGCCCCCACAACAAGAGGTTCTTGCCGCTTTCCACCGCCAATGCCACAGCACGAGCGATGTCATCAGAGTAGATGAATTCTGATGCAAGAGCGGACTTAATCTTTTCGTAGAAACTCATGGCACAAACCTCCGCACCCCGATTGTTGGGGTTTGGATTGGGCTTGCCCTGGGGAGGGGCAAGACGTTTTTGGACGTTCGTCCCTCTCCAAGAACAAGCTCTTGGTTTGGGTCCCCCGACTCCACACTTTATGCGGAGTCGGTAGACTCAAACCGGTTTGGCATGCTTCGGTTTTTCTCCGATCTGAAGTCTGGAAGGAGACCCGAGATTGTAATCGTGGGTTTTCCAGAATTCGGATCGGATGTCCACTTCTGCTTGTGCAGGGCATAGGTGGACGATTCCGAGTGCATTGTTTTGCCATGAATTGTTTTCTCGGAGTCATGACATCTCCGGAGGCTTGTTCCTCTTTTTCCCGACTACCTCAAGTCGGGAGAGGGATGGCTTGGCGTTGCACCTAGCCTTTCATCGCACGCGTCGACCAGTAAATGATTGACTCTGCGAACTGCTCGGCGGTGTATTCTGCCTTGGTGCCACCAGCCATCTGCAGGAAGTTCCGAGCCATGGACACGGGGTGTTGTGGTTCGGGCTCAGCAGTCGCCCTAGCGTTGATCGAGATGATCTCGTAGTCCGCATCCGTCTCAGCTTCGTTTTCTTCAGCCAAGACATAGTGGGCGTAAAGAACGATCTCGACATACCCCGCATCGAGCTTTTGTCCGCCCAGTGCGACAACATCCACGTACGGCTCCTCACCGCGACGCCGGGCGCCGAACGAGACCTTGAGCTCGGTCGTCTCGTTGACGAGGACGACGCCACTCTTGAACCCCGCGGCCGGTACTGGCACGAGCAGAATGCCATCGCGATACCCCGGTTTGGCTTCGTCCATGTGTGCTTCGACCAAAGCGACCAACTCCTCCCAACTTTCTTCGAAGTGAGAAAACTTGGACTCGACGGTCTGCCGGCGCACGAACGAGTTGATAGTAACCTTGGACATGGTTAGCTCCCTTCAAGAGCTTGGGGTGGACTTGCGAGAGAACCAATCACTCTCGCCCCGATTCTTGTCCACTGCAGCCTGATGCGTCAGGCGACGTTGCGTTTCTTTCCCGATTCTCATCGGGACATCGACTCTCACGCAGAGCCGTTCGGTTGAAATCTGGTTTGATTCGCCCACGTATGGGACGTCGCATCAGGTTTTTCCCGAAAGAGATCATTCGATCCCGGAATGTAATGGAATGCTAGGAGATCAGGGCGAGGACCGCGATGCCGTCATCAGACGGCTAACATTAGTGACTAATGCGGTTGTGTTTGCCCTGTAGATTAAGCCCATGACCGAGGCCGAGGCAGAGCCAAGGTTTCAGTCGTGGAAATGCATTCCAGTACGTTCCGAGATCGGATTTGAGGATGACTCCTCGATTGGATTTCCGACTCATCTGTCATCCCGGACTTGATCCGGGATCCAGCATTTTCTGGATTCCAGCCTGCGCTGGAATGACGAGAAAGTCAGCTCTCCGATCGAAGAACCCACCGCTGCTTGTGCAGGGCTTTGGTGGGTCATCGAGTGCTAGGGTTTGGGATATTTCCCCATCTTTTGGCCACCCCATTGGCCGAAGAGGGTACAGACACATTGGCGCTTTATGCGCTGCAGCGGCGTCTGTGATTCCGCTGCATTGGTAAGATGTATTTACACCACATCTTGGCGAGGTCCCGCTCGCCTTCAGCAGTGGCTGGAATTTTTTTTAGTGCCTCCAGCTAGCACGCGATGCCCTAGACGAACAGGTACACGTAGGTACCGATCATCTGGAATGCAACAACCGCAACCAAGAGTGAATTCAACATCGATCGATCCGGTGGTTTATCTAGCCACCGGCCTCTTGTTTCAGAAGCGCCGTGCTCCTGATACCGATTCCGCACCATGCGGACTAAGTATCAGACTTACACAGCACCCTGCTTAAGAGGACGAGATATGCTCCGATATATATGACGTGAGCTTCGTCCGCTTAAGCAGTATTAAATTGTCAAGGTTCGTCGTTGCGACTGATCGAGTTGCATCAGTAGTAGCGACTGCAGGATGTTCGATCTTTCGATCAAACTCCCGCGCACTCGTTACTACGAAGTCTCTCTGAGGGACTTCGAGGGCCGCGGCTTGTTCCCGTATCACTCCCCTCGAACGGTGAGTGATCTGCGGTAAGTCCCGCCGTGACCGTATTGGCAGAGATGCGGCTAGGCATCTTGGGGCAGGAAATCTCTCTCCTTTTTCTTTCCCCAAAATCCGTAACATCGCGAAGTAGAGTTTAAGGTGCGTGCTCCGGATTAATCCGTGAGCTGGTTGAACCGCTTAAAAGCGGCCAGGTACGAAAGACCTCAAGAGAGAGCTTACGTACCTGACCGCTTAATTGGTTCAGTTTGTTCGACCCCCAGTCCGCTCTCTCCTTCGTCCTGGGTTCAGTTGTGATTTAAGGTGCTTCAGGTCCGTCCGGCTCACCCATCTCGATCTTGATGGTGATACTATAACACAGTTCAAAGATTTTGTCAAGGGCTAACAGTCAACTTTACTACTTTTTAGCTAAATTTAGCTAAAATTATTGTAAGATTATTGCCAAACATACAAAGTCATGCTATGCTTTTTGCATGCCACACACACTCCATTACCCCATCCTAAAAGAACTTGGTTTAACCGAAACCGAGGCCATGGTCTATGAAGTCCTCCTAGAAATCGGGCCAAGAGCAGTAAAAAGCTTGGTTATTCCGACAGGTTTAACTAGAGGAAACGTATATAACGCCCTTAATTCGCTGCAAAGCAAGGGACTTGTTACGGCCAATGACCAAGGAAAAGTCTTGACCTACATTCCGACAAACCCTGAAAATTTGCGTAAACTTGCAGAAAATAGGTTGACGGCTGTCCAGCTTTTGTCCGGTCAGTTGGATTCGGTCTTGCCAGGGCTAAAATCCGACTTCAATAAATTCAACAAAAAACCGACTATCCGTGTATATGAAGGCATCGAGGGGCTGAAGAAGATCTATCTTTCAGTATTGGAAGCAAAGCAACCTATATACTCAATAATGAGTCCGAGCCAGCCTGATGAGAAGATGTTGAAGTGGCTGCGTAATACCTACGCGCCAGAACGTACTAAGCTCGGGTTGGCCATAACAGGTGTAATGAATTCTTCTGAACGGGCAATGGGGTTGGTTGCGACGGCGGCGCAGGAGTTACGCAGTGCTAAGGTCGTGGACACGGTGAAGTATGGATTTAAAGGTGAGGTCCTAGTGTTCGGCGATTGCGTCGCCTTCATCTCATATAAGACGGATGACATGATCGGGATGATCGTAGAAAACAAAATGATTGCCGAGACCTTCCGTACTTGCGTCAGACTGATGCATGATCTATTGCCGGAAAACGTGACAACAACAAACGCTAAACAGCTTGACTCTAGTTCAAGTCCGACCGGCGGTCAGGCGCCTCAAAAACCAGATGCCTCACCGATGGCTTCAGAGGATCAATCAAAAACCGACTTACCGCACTCCCCTGACTCGTCGCGGAATTAACGGCGTCCAGCATCTTTTCGGCCTGATTCTTGAGATCAAAACTCATGATGCGATAGCCAGGGCCCTCAAGACGACCGGCTTTTATGTCGTTCAAGATGCGGGTGGCGGTGAATTCTGGACCACGAGTCTTCAATTTTTCATTCAACTTGGAGTCGACACGGATCGAGAAGCCTTTTTCTGGTTTCTTACCCTCACCCACCGGGATATCTACGACCCCGGTCACAGCAAAACCGAATTTCTCGACGTACGCTTCGGTCACACGTGTGGTCGGAAAAACATTTGCCTCAATCGGCCGGCCCGAAGCTGCAACGCGCTCGAAAGCCTCTTTCAACAAGGCCTCACCGATACCTGAACCTCGTGTGTCAGGCGCCACGTTCAAAGAACCCATGTAATAGTACTCACCATGGTCGTCGATACGCATGAAGGCGAGTAACTTACCGTCTTTCTTGAGCTGATAGAATTCAGTCAGGTTGGATGACGTCTCCAAAGCACGCGTCAGACCATGTTGGATGAATTCCAGCATATTGGGGATTTCGCTCCAGTTGCGACGCGAAAGGTCGAGCATTGCTTCTTTCTCCGGCTTTGTCAGTTCTTGAGGATGGCTCTTGCCCAACTCCATGCCTCGTACTTCCTCGAATTTGATATCACGGCCCTTGGCTACAGCACGGAAGACGGCAGAGAACACAATCATGTCTTCACGTGTGCGTTCAAACATGCCTAAAACCTCCTTAGTCTTGAGGCGAGATCTGCCCGGACGCGCAGCCGTGATCTCGCGGCAGAAATCGACCAACATGGACTGGGCGCGTTTCTCTAAACCCTGCTCAAGCGTCGCCATCTGTCCGGAAGATAAAGACGATCCGCTTGCAGAAAAATCCCGTGCAAGCTCCTGGGCATTCTCGTGGGCGGCGTCCAAGACACTTCCATACTTCTTGAAGATGTCTTGCGCTAGTACAGGACCTAGTTTGTCACCTAAGACAAGCAGTTCGCGTGCCAGTGCAGGATTGGTTCCTACGCTCAAAAAAGCCCTTACGCCATCCGCCCCTTGTTTCCTGGCGAATTCAAAAAAATCTCGCCTGTTCGATGGCGTCATATTCGAAATCACTTCAGCCAGACGAAGCTGTTCATCAAGACGAAGAACAGACAGGTTAAGTCCAGCATTCATCTCGAGAGGCCTGAAGAAATCCTTGAGGAGCTCAAGATTTTCTTTTTGCTTCAGACGTGAAGCGCGTTCCGCAATGCCTTCGCTAGGTTTTGGGCGCACGAATTCTGAAGCATAATACGGCCGGACACGGGTCAATTCCGATCCGGCGTAACCATAACGCTTGGCCGGTTGACCGGGTTTTACTTGTCCTGAAGTGACTGACGACAAGCGTTCGTCGCCAGCTTCATACATATCAAATACATGGGTCAGCTTAGCTGTTCCAGCCTCATCCAGCGTCGTAATTCCGCCGATGCCCGGAGCCACTTCAGACACCTGGGCGTGTTCACGACCGAATTTCTTGCCAAGGTAATACATCACACCGCGGATCATCACACTCCCGGTCGAGCTGATGATTCGTTTATCTTGACGATTCTCTAAGCTTTGACCTTGAGAGATTTGACGAAAATCCTCTAACTTGACCAGACCACGCTCCAATATAGAAGGAGCATACGCATGAATGAAATGCCTGGGTGACTTGGCGATAGAGTCCCTCTGCCTGGAAGATGAATCCAGCACCGAGTATTCAACATTAAAATCAACACCTTGATCAGCAAACCATTCACCGGTCAAAGGGATGAAACGCCCTTTGACGGCAGGGTCCCTAACCAATAAATGATCTGTCTTATCCCGATAAGCAGCGCCATATTTTGGATGATAGAGGGTAGCCGCGATGGACGCCTCGTAATACCCCGCATCGTCTTGCGCGCTTGGAAAACGCCCGTCCGGTGAGGAATGAGCGAAATCCCAGGCTGCCACGATGAAGTCTTGGCGCCTGATCCATTTCGGATCCAAAGCTTGATCTTTATTTTTTGGCGCATAAAAGATGGGACGCGGCTTGACTGCTTTATCATTCAGTTCATCCTTTGGGATCGCCATCATTCCCTCCAGTGCCAGATGCAAAATGCGCACGCGCCCATAGTGACGCAGGTAATGGAATTTTTCATGTGCAGCTTCATCTTTGGTATAACCAAGCAATTGCTTAAGGGAAACATCCTTTAGTCTAGCAACATCTACCATCATCGCACCCTGCCGTTCAGATAGAATCTCCAGTTTCTTAAGCCTGTTCAGAACATGGATAGCGCATTCGCGCTCTAGTGCAGCAAGTTTTTCCGGAGACATGACTTCCGGAGGCCTAAGATAAGGGTTTTGCTGCAGCATATGAAGCAAATTATACCTTAGTTCCTGCTATTACAATAAGACCGTCCGGGCAGTGACGCCGTGGACGGTCTTGATGGAGGAGGGGTTCAGAGAGCCTTGGCCAGCTCGTCCATGGACGTGACGACCTGCCAGGTCTTGCCGTCTTCCGGATGAGGCTGCAGGTTGAACTGCGGCCACATGAAGCGGATGAGGCAGATTGACCCTCGGATCTTGCGACGCGCATCCAGCAGGTGCTCCGGAGAGTCGTCGCAGAACATGAGCGGGATGTCGTAGTATTTCGACAACACGTCGCCTTTGGTCGAGTCTCGCCAGACATAGTGCGTGCGTGCGAAGTGCTTGTGCAAGACGCTGACACCCTGCCACTTCGCTTCCTGGAAGACCGGGAAACCGTAGGTCAGGAGCGAGCACTCGTTACCCCGGCGACGCAAACGCGAGAGACCGCGACGTACTCCCGGCAGCAGGTACTTCTCGCCCCGCGAGAGCAGCCCGTGCAACCGATCAGACGTCTGCCTTACCACGACTTCAGGGTATCCCAGAAGACGCAGGTGCGCCTCGAAGGAATATCCCGAAGCATTCAGTTCGGTGAATCCCCGATTGACCTGCTCGTCAGAACTGCCGAGCCGCCGCAAGGCATGACGGATGTCAGCCATGAAGGCCTCGGTATCGTAGAGCGTCAGGTCGAAGTCGAAGAAGATCCTAGTATGCGCGCTCTTCATGCGTTCCTCATCGTATCCGCCGGTTTGGAGGAGCCCACGATGGCTCGAGCGAGCCTAACCGGATTGTGACGGATCAGCTTATGCAGGGGGTTATTGTTGTCCGGTGAACGATCCATCGACTCGCTCAAGAGCGCTTCACGAACGACCTCGAACGTATCGCCGTTCAGGTCATCCTCGACCAAACACACTCCGGCCTGGTCATACTTCTGCAGAAGGTCGTCCGATGGACGAGTCGTGTTGACGATGACCGTACCCAGCTCGGCCGGCGCGATGTACTTGGCGACCTGACGGCAGAACTCGCGCGCCGTGTAGCCGTCGGTCTCACCCTTTTTGGTGATGAGATTAACGACGTACACGATGCGCGCAGTCGTGTCGTACAGCGCGTCGACAATGCCGTCCACGAGCAGGACCGGGATCAGACTAGTATAGAGATCTCCCGGACACAAGACGACGATATCCGCTGACTTGATCGCGTCCAACGCCTCGGTGTTGGCCCTGACTGGCGGATCGAGATAGCAGCGTTGGATGGGTCCGTGCTGACTTACGGGTACATCGATATTGCACTCGCCTTGAGTCACCCGCCCGTCTTTATGTTCGGCCAGAAGGTTCGCCGCGACTGCCGCGACCGGGATGACGCGTCCACGGATCCTGAACACGTCATGCAGTGCGCGGATGCCATCCAAAGAGCCGCCTTTCAGCTTTTCGCTTCCTGTGATGAGCAGGTTGCCGATAGTATGGGAATTCAAACTCCCACCTTCAAAGCGATATGTCAGCAGACTCCGGAGAAACTCTCCACCGTCGGAGAGTGCGAGCATAGCGCGCAGGATATCGCCGGGCGGAAGCGCGCCTTGTTCGATCCTGATTATCCCGGACGACCCGCCGCTGTCGGCGATGGACACGATGGCGCAGAGCTCGACGTCCTCAAGGCGCTTGAGCCCACTCAATACGTAGTACGTGCCGGTTCCCCCACCTAATACCGCGATTTTCATCTGACACCTCATGTAAAGACCCACATTTACTTAAACCTTATTTATTCGCTTTGTCAACGTATGTTCTGTGCGTTATGCACAAATACAGTTCAACCCCGATCGGACGATCGGGGTTGTGAGGTGGGTTACGCTATAACATCCGAGAGGGACTCTTCGTCTTCTGGCGTTTCAGCTGACGCGGTAAGGTGAGCATCTTTTCTCCAGCGATTTTCGACCACTTCCTGCCAGGTGGACTCGAATGGATCACCCATACTGGCGATGTCATACCAGAAGGCGCGCCTTGACCAGTACCCGAAGGATGTTTCCAGCCTGGCTTCCGACTTCACCCTCCACGGCTCCGGCTGGATTATTTTTCCGACGAGCATTTCGGCCAAGTGATAACTAGGACGCGGAGAGGGTTGAAGGCATGGGTTAGCCAACAGGTATATGAGCGAGCTGATTTCCGTGGGTCGTTCAACCATGATGCGCGAGGGTTTATCGTGACCGGCGCGCAACGCGAATAGACAGCATTCGTCATAGGCGATCTGCGGGGCGCGGACTACGGCAGAAAAGCCGACGGGCCGACCCATATCCACCTGAACCGCCAGCGCGCTCCCATCCGACGGTAACTCGACCTTCTCCACGACCTCATCCAGCAACCCGAGCAACATCGGCCGAACTAGAAGACTGTCCAACGGGTCATTAGCGACAACCAACGTTCCGCCGCATGCGGTAAACGCAAGCATAGATATCGGTCGTTGCGGTATGACGAAGACCACACCTGATCGAGGCTTATCCGGTCTGGTGTCTTTTCGTACCAAACATGACCACTTCTCGCCAGGCAAGGGAGCCCTCATCAACCAAGCGCCGTTACCGCGAATCAGCTTCTTCTGGATTAGCGCCAGCTTGTCGCGCTTTTGTGGGTCATGAGTGATGAACCCCTGCAGCTGCCCTTCTTGTTCATAGAAGCCAACTTCGATGACGTCCTCATCAGGCATGAAAACCTCCACGGGTTGTGTTCGAAAATGAATGTGCTCCCTGAGGGGATTGAATAAGCTAGCAGAAAATGACTCCCTGGTCAATATCAATCGTATGAATACAGTTCAACCCCGATCGGACGATCGGGGTTGTGGATGGGTAGGAGGTCAGCCGGAGCGGCGCATGTGGCTGAAGGTACTGTTGACTTGAGGCGCGGCGACCAGTTCGCGCAGCACTTCGGCTCGCGACTCGATGACCTCTCGCCATGATGTGCGGAAGATCGGCGACATGGTCGCCGGGTCGTAGGCGAGGGCGTGTCCTGTCCAGAAAGGGAAGCTCTTTTCGCAGAGCTCTTCCTCATTGCGACATGCCCATGGTTCGCGCGGCGAGAGCGTACCGATATACGCCGTACGCAAGACGTACGACTTTGGGTCGCCTTTGACGTTGCGGTTTGCCCAGATGACGACTGTGCTGACGTCTTCGGTCGGTTCGACCATCGTGACACGCGACGGCTTGTGCCGGCCAGAGCGGAAGGCGAAGTCGCAGGTTTCGTCGTAGCCGACGTTGCCGACTCGGATGAGTCGGTTCTTGGCGATGGGCTCGCCCATATCGACTTCCACGCCGAGATCTGAACCGTCTTCGGGAAGCACGACATCCGCGATCGCATACTCCAGGCAGGCAAGGACTTCGGGTTGCGCCTTGAGCATCTCCGTAGCGAATTGCGGGACGAGGATCGTGCGGCCGTAGGCTGCATTGAACTTGAGGAAGATGGGCCATGAAAGCGCGACGATGAGTGCGCCGTGGGCAGGGTCATGCGGTTTGGTGTCGCGGATGACGTGGCAAATCCACCGCTCACCCTGTTCGACCCTGTGATGACGCAAATACGGCGGCATCAAGTACTTGTCCCTGGTGACGAACACGATCTTGTTCCGCCCTTTGGGGTCGGAATCGATTTTGCCAGAGACATTGCCTTCAACGTTCGACAGACGGAAAGTGGCCTGGATCTCTTCGAGCATCGCTTACTCTCCCTTGGGAAAGACCGGAAAACGTGCAACAACCGATGGGACAGGCTAGCAAAAAGCGCACGCCCTGTCAATCCCAGCCACTCGTTTAATCATGGTCAGGGCAACCTGATTTGGGCTGTTACCGGCAGATGATCCGACAAATGCAAAGCCTCGCCGGTGATGACAGAATGGTGGCCGAGGTCGATATCCGGGGAAAAGAACAGATAGTCGATGGTACGGTCCGGTCTTTTTACTTTGCTGTCGTTCGGGAAGTGGGTGTACCAGAGCTTGAAATCAGATCCTCCGGTTTCTTCCGGCGAGGGCGTGCTTCGATAGACTACTGAAAGCAAATCGATCTCGGATTTGGGGTTGTAGTAGATGGATTGGACCGAAGGGAGCCTGACGAAAGCTTTGTGGTCAGGCAAAAGATTAAAATCACCGCCTAAGATCCAAGGCGTTCTACGTTCCGTCAGGTCGTCCAGGATACCGCGTATCTGTGCGACCTGCTGCTGCAGAGTGGCGGATCCTTGGGCAAAAGCAGAAAGGTGGGTCGTCAGGACATGAAACGCGCTACCGTCCGACATCGCGAGTCGGACTTCCAAGAGACAACGTTTAAGGCTGAAGTGCTGCATGATGGGATGCGCCGGCATGACGGCGAGCTGGTGACGGCGAGCGTCCAAGATCCTGAATTTCGATATCACGGATAGCTTAAGTCCGACGGAACCGCGTACGCGGGGGTGCGGGACAAAGCCGGCACGCCAGTAGAATGCGCTCGCATGGCAGCGATAATCACGAGGCAGCTGCTCCAACAATAGGCCGAGCTCATCTATGCCGGCAGTCCGCGCCGCGCCATCATCCAGCTCCTGCAGCATGACGACATCAGGATCTGACTGACGGATGATCCGCGCGACACCCTCGAGAGTCAAGAAAACGTCATCCCGACCCGGTCTCTCATCCTTACCGCTTCCGTCGGGCGTGTCGAAAAAGAAAACATATCCCTTGCCGGCCATGAACTGTACATTCCAAGTCATGACTTTCAGGCTCTGTCCGCGACGCAAAAGCGGAGCCCCGCGACGACAGTGGGTCTCCGCCCGCTCGATTGGCTTAGGGCGCAAAGCGCGGAATATCCGACCGTCCAAAATCGCGTAAAGCGCAGAAAAGAAAAAACGTATCCAGGCGCGCAAACCGAAGTCAGCGCCTGGATCGAACCTTCGGGTATCCTGATCGACACTCTGCATACCACACCGAGTATAACAAAAATGTGCGGATGGGCTATCGATAGATGCAGTCACTCGTCCCGAGCCTTAAAGCCACGCACGAAAGCGGCGCCCAAGCCTGGACAGAAGCGCCTGATTTATGTATGGTGGCTCATGTGAGAATCGTCAGCAACGAGTACATCCACAATCTCCCAGGCCAAAAAAAATCCGCACATGGCGGCACGGCGATCTTCGCCAAACATTTTTCGCGATACGTCACGGAGCAAGGCCACACATGGATTGGTATCATCCATCGTAACACCAAGGGGAGAAGGACATACATAAAGAAACATCCTGTCTCGGGCAGGTATGGTTTTTTTGATTTTTTCTTTCCGACCAAGCGTTTCAGCCAGGTGACACGATCAAAAAAAGCGCTTGAACCACGCAAGATATTCAAAGCAGAGATCATGCGACTGCAGGCATTTTTCCGCGAGATGAAACCTGACGTAGTTTTCCTGAACGGCTTCTCCGCACCCGCCTGGACGATCCTCATCGCGGCGCATGAAGAAGGGATACCGGTCGTGATCCAACACGCCGGGATTATGCAAGTCGAGATGGAGATCCATAAGCGCGTGAATCCTCCGGTGGCCAGGAAGTTCTATCTGGAGATGGAACGCGATATCGTGCGTTTCGCGACCAGACAGATATTCCTGAATGAATACAGCAAAGGAATCTTCTGCACCAAGGTAGCCGAAGTGCCGCAGGGGCAAGCCGAGATAATCCCGCTGCCATACGGTCAAGAGATGCTGGAGAAATTCAGACAGAAAAAAAAGAAGAAAGCTGACGATGCGATACGCATCGGTAACGTCGCACGCTGGGATCTGATCAAGGATTACGGGGCGTACCTGAAGATCGCGAAGGCTGCGCATACCGACGACTTGCCTTGGGAATTCCATAGCGTGATGATCATCCCTGATACGAAATTCAAACGGAGGCTGAAAGCGCAGTACCGCAAACACATCCAGGTGCATCATCCGATGGGTCGCGATGACCTCGCGGGATTCTATGCCGAGATGGACATGCTCATCCTACCGTCGCGCTTCGACGTCTCTCCGACGGTCGTGATGGAAGCGGCGCTGGCAGGAAAGGGCACTTTGATCTCACCACATGTAGGTTGGGTGTCGGAATATAGGAGTTGCGGAATGCGCGACTGGATAATCGATTTCGATGATCCGAAAAAAGTGGTGGAGCGGATGAAAAGGCTGCTCCGACGGAACAACCTGAAAGTATTCCGTACATACTTAATCAAAAGACACTCGCCGACGAAAGTCTTCGCCGCTTATCTCAAGGTGTTCAAGCAAGTACAAACAATATGAGAATCGCACAACTCGTCTCCAGCCTGTACCCAGTAGGGTCTCGTTCCAACCAGGCAATCTATTCGCACGTAAACGCCCTGACCGACGCTTTCGTCAAACAGGGACATGAAACGCATCTTTATGCGGCGGGCGATTCGCAGACCCTGGGAAAACTGCACAGCGTCACTGACTCGGCGAACGACGTACGACAGCTGCCCGCCGACATACAGCGCTATCATATCCACTCGCTCATCAGCGAATGCTATGAAAAAGCCAACAGTTTCGACATCATCCATAGCCATTTTTCGCTTTTGAGCTCGTTCTATGCACGGCTCACGGAAACGCCGACCGTAATCTCGATCCATAGCCCGATCAGAGAAGAGATTAAGCCCTTCCTGCTCCGCTATCGCAATCTGAATTATGTTTCGTTCAGCCATGCGCAACGGCTGCACATGCCGGAACTCAACTGGACGGCGAATATCTATCACGGAGTCGATACGGAACTCTTTGGGTTCAATAAATTTCCGCAGGACTATTTCCTGTACCTCGGCAGAGTCACTGAAGACAAAGGCGTACATTTCGCGATCGAAGCCGCCAAGGCAGCTGGCGTGAATCTCGTGATCGCCGGACGCAGTTATCCGACAGAAGGCTACTGGCATAAATCCATCGAACCAGAAATCAACGGAAAAACGATCCGCTACATCGGTGAAGCCGACTTTGAGCATAAGATAGACTGGCTCAAGAACGCCAAGGGTCTGCTTTTCCCGACGCAGTTCGACGAAACCTTCGGGCTGGTGATGATCGAGGCCATGTCTTGCGGTACGCCGGTCATCGCGTGGAACAAGGGTTCTGTCCCGGAGGTCGTGCAAGACAAAGAGACGGGCTACATCGTGGACAGCGTGGCCGGGATGGTCAAAGCCATAAAAGCCATCGACAAGATAAGCCGCAACGCAACACGACAGCGCGCCGAAACATTCTTCAGCCAACAGAAAATGACGACGGGATACCTGAAGGTGTACGAAAGGATCATTGCGAAGAGTTCAAAAGCGAAAAACCGGACTCGAACCAAGAAGAAATAGCCCACTGGGCTATTCTTCATTTCTGCGAGATCTCTTTTTTTGCGCTTGCCTATATTTTTCGTCCAGGCGTCTTTCTTTTGATGCGCGTGTCGGTCGCGTCGGGATGCGTTCGGCTTGAGGAGTCAGGACTTCATTGACGAGACGATTGAGAAGGTCTACGACATCGGTACGGTTGCGGAATTGCGAACGGAGCCTATCAGAGTCGAGCACCAACTCCCCTTCTTTGTTGATGCGATTGGCCAGACGTTCGCGGACGATCGCTTTCTCCTCTTCAGTCAAGACGGATGAAGCTCCGACATCCCAATGCAAGACGGCTTTGCTCGAAGTCTTGTTCACCTTTTGCCCGCCTGGACCGGAAGAACGCGCAAAGTCGATACGGTATTCTGATTCGGGGATCAAACGCTGCGCATTTTCGCGTTGTTCGGATACTGATAAAAAACCATCAAACGGATTCTTATTGAAATTCATAACACAAGGACATGATAAATCATTTGTCCGACCAGGGCTAGAACGAGATTCAGCCGGTTGATGTCGCTTTGATCATGATGCGGGCCAAACGCAATTCATCATAGCCGAAAGACTCGCCAAGGATGTTGCGCACCGGGGTGAGCGTGAAAGTACCGGCTTTTTCGAAGGCAGCTGCGATGCGGCGATATCTTTCTTCAGATGGAAAGCGGATGGATGAGACGTCCAATTCCATGCCGCGCTGTTGCGCTTCTTCGAGATGCTGCAGGACGGTGCCGGAGCTTAATTTCCGCAGGAGCGCGATTTGTTCGATCGTTTTTCCGGCTTGGAATAGCTGCGTCGTGGTGAAGACGGTTTCCGAAATCGCCCGCTTAGGACGACGTACGCGGACGGTCGTGGTGCTTTCGCGTTCCTTGAGTCCTTTTGACTCGGCATAGGTGCTGATGATCCGCAGGAAGCGTCCGCCGTATTGAGATAGTTTCTCTTTGCCTACGCCAAAAATCCTGGACATGCACTCAAGGCTCTGCGGATAATTACGCGACATCTCTTGTAGTGTCCGATCGCCGAAGATGACATATGGCGGGACTCCGCGCTGTTCAGCCAGGGTGCGGCGTTCGGCGCGCAGCAGCTCGAAGAGTTCGCTATCGAAATCAGATTCAGCTTCGGCCTTAAGAGTTCGTTTTTCGCGTGGCGGCAGACAGATATCGCAGCCTCCGCAATTATCCTCGCGACTCCCTTCACCGAAATATGCGAGCAGATATCTGCGTCGACATGTCTTGAGTTCGGAATAGGTCATGACATCCTGGAGCTGTCGACGTGCATGCTGCTTCTCACGCTCGTCGGACATCTCGCGGATGAAATATTCGTGCTTGAAACGATCTCCGGTGGAATAGAACAAAAGACAATCGCTCGGCAACCCGTCGCGTCCGGCGCGGCCCGTCTCCTGGTAATAGCCTTCGACGGATTTGGGCAGATCCATATGGACGACCAGGCGCACATCGGGTTTATCGATGCCCATGCCGAAGGCGATCGTAGCGGTAATGATCGGAACCTGGTCGCGGATGAAGCGTTCTTGGATACGTGAACGTTCGTCGGAAGTCAGACCTGCGTGATATGCGGCCGCGTTGATGCCATTAGCCCGTAAATCGGCGGCGACTTTTTCTGCTCCTTTGCGCGAAAAGCAATAGACGATGGCGGATTGGCCAGTTCGTTCACGAATTTCTCCGAGAAGATGTTCGAAAGCGCGCTTCTTGGGAATGACTCGGTAAGTCAGGTTGGCGCGATTGAAGCTGGATTGGAAAATCCGACCGCCATCAAGCTTAAGCTGACTCACGATGTCATCGCGGACGCGGGCATTGGCCGTTGCCGTGAGTGCGATGATCGGCGTCGACGGGAAGAGCCGGCGCAGTGCACTCAAGTTGCGATAATCAGGACGGAAATCATGACCCCATTCGGAGATGCAATGCGCTTCGTCGATAGCGAATAGGCTGATATTGAGCGTCCGCAGAAAATCGATGACGGATGACATGGCCAAGCGTTCGGGCGAGAGATAGAGCAGCTTCAGTTTACCGCTTGCTGCCTCTTTCTCGACTTGTACGATCTCGGATTTGGATAAGCTACTGTTCGCGTAGGCGGCCGGAATGCCGTTGGCACGCAAAGCATCTACCTGGTCTTTCATGAGAGCGATGAGAGGCGACACGACGATGGTGAGACCGCTGAACCTCAAAGCCGGCAATTGATAACATAGCGACTTTCCCCCGCCAGTTGGCATGAGGACCAGAGCGTCCTTTCCGGCGATACAGTGTTCGATTATCTCACGCTGCAACGGACGGAATTCAGCGTAGCCGAAATGTTTTTTGAGCAGCTCAAGCATGGGTGTCTTTATACCACAGCTCTCACGGATTGAGCATGGTGTCAATCGAATACGGTGTGCATAACAAGTGAGAACATCGGTTAAACGGCAACGCCCGGCGGGAGAACCGTCGGGCGGGGGCGCATCAGAGGATGTCTTGATGCTTGAAGTAGGGGTCGGCGCGTGAGAGCAGGCGCTTCAGCCATGCCACGTTAAGCTTACGCGAAACGATACTCAATACGCCCAAAGGAACGGTGGCGAGAAAAACATAGTCAGCGATCGGCTGAACGTTCCAGTGGAGGTAGAACGGGACGAAGGCGATGAGCCCAAGGTCCTGGAACAAGGTCTTCATCTTTCCGATGACAGTCGCCTTGGATTCGTTCTCCAGGCTCTTGAGTGCCTCAGCCCGGAGCCGCGCCTTGAAGGTGATCACGCTTGGATAACCACGGAGTGCCGGGATGGTGGTGAAGGGCTCGCGGCAGAATGTGCCGATGAGTTCAGGTAGGGCCACGAAGAGAACGACCCAATGACTGATGCCGCCGAGCACGCAGAATATGACGAGCGTCGGCACGACACGCAACTTATCGACCAGCGGATCCAGCCATTTGCCGATCCAGCGATCGATAGCGGTGCGAATAATGCCGAGTTCGGCCATAGCGACGCTCATCTTGCCGTCGAAAACGTCCATCAGACAGCTCACGACTACGAGCTGAAGGCCGAAGTACGGACTGACCGTCAAAAAAACAGCCATTCCGATCCAGTAGAACAACAGGCTCCATAGCGTCAACCAGTTGGGTCCGCACAACGGAACCTGGCTCAAACGGGCAAGCCGGCGTTTGTTGAAAAAGAACAGCATGAAGATGCCGATGACGACACCCGGCGCGAGCAGGATCGGGAGCTTAAGCTCCCAACCCATCGAAGAGCGGAGTAGTTCGTCCATTGTAACTTTCCTTTTTTCTACGAAAGGGCAGCCTCCGTGATATCAGACTATGCCCACTAATTCAAGGGATGGGGAAGCGATTGCGGGGCGTCCGGAGTGTTTTCTGGATATTCCGTAATGAAGCATTACATATTATTTCTACCGTATTTGAGTTTGAAGGAAAGGCTTTTATTACACAAAGATATCAAGACGTTCCAAAATACGTAAAAAACTATGACAGATTCAACGCTATCGGCTACATTGCGCCTCACGCACCTCGAAAAGCTGGCGCACACGAAAGCAAACAAAAAAAGGATAAGGCAAACAGAATGCAGAACACGATCTTGATCATCGGCCTGGCAGCGTTCACGCTCGCGAACGCATGCACCCAAACTGAAAATGGTGGCACGGCCATGAGGACAACACTCAACGAGCCGCCGACTGTCGCACAACCACAGGACCCGCCCGGGGAGGTGGCGCTGCCCGGGCAACAACTTCCGCGTCCTTGGGATGATCCTCCCCAAATCACGCTGATCGACTCGCCTCCCGGAGACATCAATATCCCCTACTCGCCCGACGCACCCGACAAGGGCAACCGAACAGCGATCGGTGCTGCGCGCGAACTGTGCCCCAAAACGGTGAATACGCGCTGATACTCTTTCGCACTGCGCCCGACATAAAACCGCCTCGGTCTTACTCCGAGGCGGAATTCATTTTAAAGCGACTTTTTCAGATCACTTTACGGGGATATATTCTTTCGCTTGCCCCCAAAGAAGGTTGAAGTGCTCCAGATATCCTTGTGCAATGGCCTTGTTCCTGATTTGGATTATCGTCATATCACGACCCTCAATGTATATCTCCATGGTCATCAACTCGGGGGTGATGCGGGTGTATGTCGGCGAAGATAGTCCGAAAGCCATTGTCCTCAACTCATTCCCTTTCTCTAAAGCGAAATTCTTCTTGAATTCGCTCGAATAGCTTTCCGGTGATATCAGTTTTTTCACTACGTGGTTCTTCTGCAGAAGTGCGACGTAATCGTCATACCATCCACCTATCATCGAGTAGAAATATTTATCAGGAGCACCTCCGATGATACGCATGGTTCTGTCGGTACGGGCAGCGGACTCGATCACGTCTTTCAGGTTGGAGACAAAACCCTCGTGGCCATAAAGCGTCCTTACTTCGACTGCATCAAGCGAACGCGCCTTGAGCGCCAGCAGTTCGGGCAGAACCGACCTCACCCGTTCAGTCCGCTCTTCTTGGGCACGGATTATGCCTTCAGGTGACGCTGCTTGAAAATGCTTTTTTCCTTTTTTGGTTGAAGGAATGACGTAGCCCTTACTCTCAAGCGAGCCTAAAGCCTGATAAACAATCTGACGATGCAGACCGGTCTTTTTGATTAGCGACCCGGCGTTGGTCGTGCCGCTTTCGAGAAGGGCGATATAGACCAACGATTCATTATGGCTGAAACCGGATTCTTCTAGGGTCGATATGGCACTGAACATATGACAATCACGAGTTAATGACAAGTTGAAATTTTTTGCCTATTTCAAGATGATTTTTCTAAATTGTATTGTCATATAAATGATGACATGAGTCAATTTTTGATAAAATATGGCTAAATTTAGATGATTATCCTTGACAAGACTTAATTTTTATAGTATCTTATTTTGTTATCATTTAAATGACAACAATTTGGAGGTAAATGACATGGAAAAAACACGCGCACTTTACAAGCGTATGACAACGACCGATCCCCTCATATACCAGCGACCGGTCCAGCGCATGCTGGACGAGCTTCAGCAAGAGAGTAAAAGGCTCGAACTCCATGCACAGATAGTGCGTGTGTTCGCGACAGAACAGGATGAAGCGCGCGCTGCAGAGAAGGTGTGGAACATCCTCAACCCGTACGCACGAGTCATATCGGACAAGCTATCCGGACGTGCTGCACTCATCAAGTCGCAGATCGCAAGACATGTCCGTGGTCCAAAAGTATTGGACTTCGGATGCGGCGACGGGAAAGTCGCAGAGACGATGACGTCGGAAGGGATATCGATGACGACGTTCGACGTGGATGACTATCGTATCGAGGCGAAAAGCCTGCCGTTCGACAAGGGTTGGGCGACTCGCCTGGACGAGTTCGATACTGCACTCGTCATCACAGTCTTGCATCACTGTAACGAACCGGATCTTGAACTCGAGAGCCTCCACAGGGTCGCACGGCGTCTTGTCGTGATCGAGTCGGTGGTCGATGGTGATATGCCGTTTGAAGCACAGGCGGTCGTAGACTGGATCTACAACCGCGGTATGCATCCCGGCGCGAACATTCCCGTGCCCGGTCAGTTCAGGACGGCAGAAGCCTGGCGTGTGACCTTCGCGCGGCATGGTCTGCGAGTAATCCATGAAGATGACTTAGGCGTCGACTTGCCGGTCGTGCCAGAGCATCACTACCTGTTCGTCTGCGAACGAAACTTCTAGGCCACTCCGTCGGACTGGCCACTTCCCTTCGACTTGATGAAGAGATCGAGTCGAGAGGAAGAATATCTATTAATGAAGAGCTGACGCCGTCGATCTTCAAAACAAATGAGGATGCGAACGACATCATGCGGATGAATACCTGAAATCGATTTCCAATAAACGCCATCCGAAATACATAGCGATAAGCTAGGTATTGACATGGTAGACCCGTGGGCATAGCTTAAAAGTATATGCGGCCGCGGATAATCATCTACTTTGCGGCAGGCGTCATCGCTCTGGGTTTTTTGAGTGCAGGTTGCGCGCAAGCTTTAGTCACAAGCGGCATGCTCGTCAAAGGTACGGCATCAACAGTTTATTACGTCGGAAAGGATGGAAAGCGATACGTCTTCCCTAATCAGCCGACTTTCAATTCATGGCATCCCGAAGGGAAGATCCCGACCATAACGAAAATCACGGACCGTGAGCTGTCTGCATTGCCTCTCGCCGGTAATGTCACGATTCGACCGGGCGTAGCGTTGGTGAAAATCCAAACCGATCCAAAAGTCTACGCCATAAGCGCAGGCGGACATTTGCATTGGGTGGAGGATGAAGACACGGCAGAATCTTTATACGGCAGGGACTGGAACAAGAAAGTGCTCGATGTACCCGACGTCTTCTTTGCGAACTACCTGATAGATGCGACTATCGAGGCAGCCGGATCATACGATCGTAACGCCGCTATGAACCATGTCGACACCATACAAAAGGATCTGGATGCGCGCGACAACTATCTACCCGACAAATGGATGAGCGCGTCGCAGAAAAAAGCCATGGATGGCCTGACGAACTTGTTCGAGAGTGGAGAAACCTATCCCTCATACTCCATGGTCGAAGCTTTGGGAGATGGCCGTGGCTATACCAGCGGAAAAGCCGGGTTCACGACGGCGACCGGAGACGCTTATCTAGTCGTCAAACGCTATACGGATAAGCTGATGAACAATCCACTGAAATCATTTCTAGCTGTACTGGAGCGCCTGTCCGATCAAGAATCTGGTAACATCGATGAGCTGGACGGTTATCCTGAAGCGTGGCAAAAAGCAGCGCTTGATCCGTTGTTCAGAAGCACCCAAGATGAAATAACGCAGGAGCTCTACTATCTGCCTGCAATGAGCAAGGCTGATGGTTTGGGGATCAAATCGGCTTTAACTAGAGCGTTCATGTATGACACGATCATCCAGCATGGCGGCGGGGATGATCCGGATGGTTTGGATGCGCTAGTCGATCGGACTAGCGCCAAGGTCAAAGGCAATCCAAGCCAAGGTATCGCGGAGAATGTTTGGCTTGGCGCTATGCTTGATGAGAGACAAAAGACGCTGCTGGATGCCAGCGACCCTGAAACGCGTGAGGCTTGGGCGGCATCAGCATATCGCGTAAATGTATATCGACAACTTTTGAATGAAGGAAATACGACGCTGACCTTACCGATCAGGGTCAAGGAAGACTGGATAGATACAACCATTCGGTAATCGGAAAAAAAACAGCCTGTTTTTTACACAGATACTTATCCACATTTTTTATTGATAAATACCTAGCATCGTGCTAGGAATATAGGGAGGGAGACCACTCGATACACGGGACTGAAGCGCTAGGAAGCCACCAGAGAAGCGAAAAAAAAAACAGAACAATACCGATCTTAAGATGTCCGATCGCCTTCGGCGTCAGGTAAGATCGTTTGAAACGAACAAAGTCTAATATCCGCGCTCCGCACAAGCGAAGTGCTTAACCCTTTCGAGATATGGTCTTCGAAGATCCTACCCGAAAGCGCTGGCGTTATACGATCAGCATGTTCGTCTCAATAATATTCGGGCTTGTCGTCATTAGCGCCATCGCCATTTCCGGGATAATAATCATTCCCACGTTACCGATCTTTAATCCTCGGGCTGAAGCCCGTGTCGTCGCCGTGCCGATAGACCAACTACCGGCAGTCCAAGCGACACCAGCCGACATGACCCGTGGCTGGAAGCAGCAACAAAATACCTTGAGTCAATCCGTCGCCGGACAAGACATGAACGGAAAGACGCTGGTCCCAAAACCAAAAAAAGATAAACTAATCAGCGCATACATCCTGCAAAGCGATGCCAATAGCGTCCGGTCATTGAGGAGTAACGCGCAAAAGATCGACATCGCATATCCGGATTGGTTCACGATCAAAGAAGCGACGTGTGCGCCGAGCGTTTCCATCAACGCCGAGGTGACTCAAACGCTCAAGGGTTCGGATATCGCCATCGTACCGCGTCTTACGAATAGCGACGGAAATAAGGTCTACGCCGAAGAATTCGACAAAATACTCGGTACACCGACGCTTACAGACTGCCTAATCCAGGAAGTCATCCAGACGCTCAAATCGAATGATACGCAGGGTCTGATCGTGGATATGGATGGGCTGACAGACGATGCAAGCGCCGGATTCTCGAATTTCGTCGCTAAGCTGTCGCAAGGTCTGCATAAGGAAAACCGATGGCTCCAAGTCGTGGTTCCGGCGGGCAACCGTTCGTATGACCTGGAGGTATTGAGCACATACTCTGACTTGGTCGTCGTGGGACTGAACGGTGAGCACTACGCGACGAGCAAGAGCGGTCCTATCGCGAGCCAAGATTGGTTCGAGCAAGCCTTCCAATATTTCTATAAAGAAGTACCTCCGGAAAAACTAGTCGTCGGCATCGGATCATACGCCTATGACTGGAATGTGAGTGACGCCAGCAGCACCGCGCGGAGCCTGACTTACGGCCAAGCCCTCTCGATTGCAAGACAAGCGGGCGCATCGCCGGAATTGGAGAAGATATCCAAGAACATGTTGTTCGGTTATCGCGACCTGGAGAACCGATTACATGCCGTATGGCTGTTGGATGGAGTGACACTCTGGAACGAGTGGCGCTTCATCAGCGGGACGGGTGCGGCAGGACTCGCGCTGTGGCGGCTGGGATCGGAAGATGAATCGTTTTGGGAATTCGCTGGGGATGCAAGCGCAGGCAGCGACGCGGTCCAGTCCCCTCCTGCACTTACCACCATCGCAATCACGGGACAGCCGGAGATATATAAGCTTTCTAGAACACCGCTCGATGGGAATGTCGCGATCTCGCTGAATGATAGCGGCTTCATCATAGGCGCCAAATACCAAAGGCTACCGAGCGGATATGAACTGGAAGCCGTGGGTAAGCCCACGACGGCCAAACAGCTATCGGTAATCATCGACGGCGGGCCTGATCCTGTGTGGACTCCACGTATCCTCGACCTGTTGGACGAAGCGAATGTCCCCGCCGTCTTCTTCGTCACCGCACCCGAAGCCCAGAAACATCCAGAGCTGCTGAAGGTGATAGCCGATAGAGGCTACATAGTCGGCAATCGCGGCGGTGAATTCGTGAATCCAGATGTAATATCACGCCAAGAATTGATCGACAACGTGAACGAGACGCAGCGAGTGATCCAACGCGAACTTCTCGCGAAAGCCAGGCTCTATCTAAGGCAATACCACAGCTTCTCCCTACCTGCCAATACGGCCGACGCAGAACACATCACTGATATTTCGCAGTTGGGCTTCTTCATAGTGCGTGCGAATATCGATGCGAAAGATTGGGTCAGCGGCGCCGAAGCCGACGGGATCGCGGATGATGTGATGCGCGAACTGGACAACGTCGGAGACGGCGCGCACATCCTGGCTTTCCAGGGCAGTGGCGATGACCGAGAGCAGACTCTTGCCGCGATGAAGCAGATAATCCCAGCAGCAAAGGAGAAAGGATTCGGCTTCACAGGCATCGACCAGGTGCTCGGGCTGGCCAAAAACGACGTCATGCCGTCATTGGAACGTAACGAGGCAACCTTTGCCCGCATGCTGCACGCAGTAATGGCTCTGGGCAGCATGATTTGGCCGACCATCCTTCTGCTGTTCGCGGTCACGACAGGCTTTTCGCTGTTCCGCATCATACTGATGTATGTCTTCGCCATTAGATCGGCTAAGCGCAAACGACCTGGAGGGAATCCGTCGATCCGATATGTCAGCATCCTTATCCCGGCCTACAACGAAGAGCAGACCATCGGAAAAACGCTTAACGCCTTGCTCAAAAGCCACCACAAAAGATTCGAAGCCTTAGTCATCAACGATGGGAGCACGGACAATACAGCCGCAGTCGTCCAGAGGTTCGTCGATATGGATCCTAGGATCAGACTGATCAACAAACAAAACAGCGGCAAAGCCGAAGCCCTGAACCTGGGCATGCGCATAGCGCGATATCAGATAGCCGTGACGATCGATGCAGACACGATATTGCAGCCGCAAGCCGTCGATGAGCTGATAAAACCATTCTTCGACAAAAGTGTCGACGCCGTGTGCGGAAATGTAGAAGTCGGCAACGTACGGAATGCGTTGACTGCGTTCCAGGCCTTGGAATATATCACCGCACAGAACTTCGACCGCAATGCACTTGATGAGGTCAACGCCATTAACGTCGTCCCGGGTGCGACGGGAGCGTGGAACAGGAAACGCGTGATCGAGATAGGCGGATACGAGGGTGACACGTTGACCGAGGACGCGGATTTAACCATCAGGATGCTCGCCGCTGGGGGGAAGATCGTATACGCACACAACGCACGTTCCTTTACGGAAGCACCACAAGTCCTCTCAGACCTCGCTAAGCAAAGATTCCGTTGGAGCTTCGGGACTTTCCAGTGCTTAGGTAAGCACTACAAGCTGTTCTTCAAGGGACGCGTCGGATGGATATCGTTGCCCAATATCTTCGTCTTCCAGATTATCTTTCCGTTGCTTGCTCCGATCGGCGATATCGTATTCATGATAACCCTTGTGCAGGGTGCGTTCGGGGTCATCTTCTGGAGCTATCTATTCTTCACCGCCATGGAGCTGGCAAGTTCGCTCTTCGCTTTCGTCATAGACAAGAAACCTAAGAAGCTGCTGCTCATGGCTTTCATCCAAAGGTTCTACTATCGGCAGTTCCTATACATAACGATTATACGATCCATCATCGCGATCTTGAGAGGAAAGCGTTACGGTTGGAACAAGCTTGAGCGCATGGGCACGGTACTTGAACCTACCTAAAATATGAACATACGACGGATACGCATCGCTGTCTTAAGCGTCTCGTTGCTCGTGATGCTCTTCGCGTTGTCTGCCCTGACTTTCGAAAGCGCGGGCAACCCTTTCACCGGCGTCACCGACACGGCACGGGGTTCTACCTGGCGCATGGGTAAATATGCCTTCGTGGCACAGAGTGACGTTAACAGCGAGATGGCGATAGGATTGCATGCAGGCAAGTTGGATACGATCATTCCGGATTGGTATTTCTTGACCCAGGGAAGTTGCGGGGTAGACGCCAGGGCTTTTCCGAAGATAAAAGAGGCGGCACGAACGGCCGGCCTGAATGTCGTCGCGCTTTATCAGAACAATGATGCGAATGGCGTCTATCTCGATCAAACCCATGCAGTACTGGCTGACAAGGGATCCAGGCGATGTCTCGAGGAAAAGCTGCTCGAAGCGGCGAAAACAGATGAGGTACAGGGTATCGCAGTAAGTTTTGCCGTCACGCCAGACATGAAGGATACCTATGTCGTTTTCGTCCGGGAAACGACGGAGCTGTTCAAATCAAACGGCCTGAATTTTTACGTCTCGACGGGTCCAGACGATGACAAACTCGTCGAACTCGCAAAAGCCAGCGACGGCGTCATCGTCAATATGTACAGGGAGGCGGGACAAACGAGTCTTTCCGAAGCACCGGCGCCGTTCGCTTGGTTCAAAAATACTTTAACCCGTATAACCGGTAAGATACCGCGGGATAAACTCATGCTGACGATAGGTCAGTTCGGCACGCTTGAACAGGGTGATGACGTCCCCCGTGAACTCACATTCACTGCAGCTGCTTTCGAGTCACAAAAACAATCATCAAGCTTCGCCTTGGATCCGCAAACGCAGAATCTGAAAGCGAAGTCGGACCGACAGACCTTTTGGCTGCTCGGCCCCAATCAGGCGCAGGACCAACTCATACTGATTGAACGGTCAGGTGTGACAGATGTCGGAGTCTACCGCCTGGGGGCCGAGCACCCTTTGGTCTGGGAGCTGCTGGCCGATCCAAACATCAGGGTGCCGAAAACATTATCTCCGCCTCCATACGTCCATCATGAAAATCGCGGCGAGATAATAAAGATATCCAGCCCGCCAAGCGCACCCGGCAGTATCCCTCATGGCTACATAATAGAACGCGCGGGTGAGGCTATTGCGGAGAATACGGTTGTACTGACATTCGATGATGGGCCTGATCCGCAATGGACGCCGAGGATAGTCGACTTGCTGGAAAGGGAAAAAATCCCGGCCGCGTTTTTCGTCGTCGGGGAACAGGTCGAAAGATGGCCAGCGGCCGCCGCGCAACTGGTCAATCCGCTTTTTACCATCGGCAACCATTCGTATAGCCATCCCCGTCTCGATGGGCTGGCTGACGAGGAGCTGACGCAACAGGTCGCGAGCACGACGGAAATTATCCGAACCCATCTTAAAACTACGCCTCGATATTTCAGGCTCACCTACGATATCGGCATCGCACCGACAGATTTCATCACTCTTCATGCTATGGAGATGATCGCCAGGCAAGGCTACATCTTCGTCGGCGCTGGCATAGATTCCCTTGATTGGAGCATGCCAGATGCGGATAAGACGGTTGAGCGTATCGTGCGCGAGCTTGCAGCGGACAAACACATAATCGTCTTCCATGACGGAGGAGGCGACCGCTCGCGAACGCTCGAGATACTGGAAAAATTGATTCCCCGACTAAGGCAATCAGGATATCGCTTCGCCAGCTTGGACGAAGCCATTAATGATTAACCCCCCTTATCACGAATATGCTTATCTCAAACATGTTTCCGCAACTGCAGAATACGAATTGTCTGTTGCTAGTCTGCGGTAAGACGGCGGGCAAGATATTCCAGATCGACGGACGCACTTGCGAGCTGAAAGAAACCATCTCATCGGCCGCGGTCGAGATGTATGCCGACAAGAATCCACAAGTCGAACTTGATCATGATTTCAAGGGACATTCTAAAACCTTGATAAAAACTAACCGCACCGAAAAACAAGACAGACTAATCAAACTCATAGACATATCGCTGCGCGAGCACCTCAACACGGAGCATCAAGAGATCTTCATCTTCTGCCCGCAGGAAATATCAAAAAAACTCCTGGAGTCCATGCAGCAAACGATCAGGATCCCGCTTGAAGTCGTACGTTACGGAAATTTCCTGAAATTTCACCCCAAAGATCTGCTGGAGCTGATCGAGCGGATGATCGAAGACCGATCAACGGTTCATCAGCAACAGACCTTGGTTTAAGGTTACGGTTTTTATCCCTCTGGCGACTACATAATCCACTATCGCCTGGAGGATCTCGGGCGTCGTGCTGTATTGATCGCCTCCATGGTCGACGTTATGCAGCTCCAAGATAAGCCAGGATTTGTCGACGATCGCACGGTCAACATAGGACTTGACTTGGTCAGCAGTAGTCCCTACCTCGACATGCTGATCCATGAGCGCATAAGGATCGCTGTTGGCGTAATTATATCCTTCATCGACGCTACGCGCCCCAAGATAACCAGCCTGGGCAACAGCTTGCTTGACCGCATTATCGTATTCGCCGTAAGGATAAACGAACGTGTTTACCGGCGAGAAGCCCATGGCAAGCAGATCATCGCGAGATCCGACGAGCTCGCTCTGCAGGCCGGCAGCATTAAGCTGCGGCAAGTGGGCGTGCGTTCGGGTGTGCGACGCGATCTCGTGACCTTGGGACTCGAGATCCTGTATTTCCGCCAAAGTCATGTAGCTATTATCACCCACAGAACCGGATATGATGGCTTGTGTAGACTTAATACCTGCAGCGTTCAAAATCGGCGCAGCGTTGTCGTATATGTTTTGCCAGCCGTCATCAAACACGAACGTCACCATAGCTTCGCTGAAATTATGAGCGGCTTGTGCGGTCAGTGAATAATCATCCGTTTCAAGCCAACCCACGGACGAAATTATGTGGAAAATCGTGACCTCAACAGCATTCGGAGGTGTTGTGAAAGCATATGTTACGGAAGTCCAGCCGTTAGCAGGAGGTGGCGCGTTCAACCAAGAATAGGAGTATGTCCCATCGGTCAGTTTGTACTGCACGTCTATCTCTGTCGTGACATTGGATCGATATACGTCTGAAAAAGAATATGTCGTATTAGGCGTAATCATGACGGGTGCGGAGACCCACTTCGCATCACCGCTGGAGAACGAATTTATCTGTACACGGGCTGCGCCAGTGCCGTCTGTCGCGTCTGCAACGGGATATATGAACGTAGTGGACAAGTTACCCCATTGATCGTTAGTCCAGCCTTGCGGCAAGGACGGATCGACAGCGTCTGGCGTATTAAGGTTACCGTTCACGATCAAGTTGTTTGGGTTCGGAGGTGGAGGTGGCGGCGGCACAGTAGGTTCTTCAGCCAAGACATAATCGTCAGTCTCCAAATAACCGACGTTATTTATCAAATGGAAAACCGTGACTTCCGAGGCGTTTGCAGGTGCGGTGAAAGAATAGACGCCGGTCTTGACCCATGAAGCATCAGAAGAGGGCAGATCCGCAAGCCAAGCGTACGAGAACGTTCCGTCGTTCAACTTATATTGCAGCGTCAGGTTACTCGCTTCGTTCGATCGGTAGTCGTCAGAAAAATTATATGTTCGTCCGCCGGTGATTGCTATCGCGGGATGGACCCATTTGGTATCACCGGAGGTATAAGACGCGATATCAACGCGTGTCGCCTTGTCGCCACCCGATCCTGCAATGGGGTATTGAAAAGTAGCGCTTAGATTTCCCCAAACTCCTTGAGACCAACTCGCTGGTAAGCCGGGCTGATCCTGATCTATGGTTTCCAAGTCATAGTTCGGGATGAGGCTGGTTGTACTGGTCGGAGGCGGGGGTGGAGGCGGGGGTGGCGGAGGAGGCGCAGCTTCCAGCTGTTCAAGACTTGTTTCATCCACAGTCAGCGTCCCGACGGCGCTTAGCACATGAAATATCGTGGCGCTGATCGCACCCGCTGGTACTGCAAACGAAGAGGATACGAAGCTCCAGTCAGCAGCAACCGGTGCAGAGGTCAGATAATAGTAAGAATAGCTACCGTCAGAGAGGAGAAAACGTACGTCAATTTCAGTTCCCACGTCAGCGCGGTAGTGTGTGCCATAGGAATATGTCTGTCCTGCTACAACAGGTACATCTTCGAAGAACCATTTCGCATCGCCATCGCCCAGGGTAGAAGAGACATTCACACTAACCGCGCTTGAATTGCCGACTCCAGGAACAGGATACGCAAAAGTCGCCTGTACGCTTCCCCATGAGCCGGCCTGCCAATGAGCCGGTCGAGAAGGATCGGTCGCCTCCGCCTCCTCGAATTGGGGGTTGGGTATCAGGTTGACCCCGGCAGCAATTGTAGAATCAAGAAATGAAGTCAAAATCGCACCCATTGAGATGGTTGCTATCGCGGATAAGCGTAATAGGTGTGATTTCATATCTCGTACGATCAGTCGAAGCTCGACTTAGGCACGCTTGGTGCGTAAAGATGGCACTGTCCATACATAAACAATAGGCTGTAAACTCCTAGTTGGCAAGTATGTTTTTATGTGGCTAAACTTAGATGAAATCTATTACTTGATGAATAATTATCCACAACCATAATTCGACGTAGAGTGTTTTTTATTTTTGCGAGAGCACATGTTAGGATGAAATCGATATGTCACAACAACAGACGATCGCGATCCTGACGGGTGGAACGAGTTCGGAAAGGGAGATAGCGCTGCTCTCGGCTGAAGGAGTAAGGTCAGCGCTCGCGCCATGCTTCGAGTTGGACGTTTTTGATTTTCCTAGCGACTTCGATAAATTCCTAATGGGGTTCAAGAAGTTCAACGCAGTCATCCCTGTCTTCCATGGCAAAGGGGGTGAAGACGGGGTGATCCAAGGTTTCCTGAAAACACTTGGCCTACCGTTCATTTTTTCTGATGTCACGGCACATGCTATTGCGTTAAACAAAGCCTTCACGAAAGACGTCGTGAGCAAAACCGGGATACTGACTCCGGACTACCACGTACTTGGTCGTGTCGGAGCCGCGGAAGCTGAGTTTGACGAGCCGTGCGTCATCAAGCCGATGGAGGGAGGAAGCTCGGTCGGCATCAGTATCGCAAAAACCGAACAAGAATTCAGTGCCGCCATCGCTGAAGCGCTAAAATTCGGCGACGAGGTTTTGGTCGAGAGATATGTGCAAGGAAAAGAGTATACTGTCGCGGTAATCGATGAAGGCAACCAAGCGATTGCGTTACCTGTCATCGCCATCGAACCAAAGACGGAGTTTTTCGATTTTGCGGCAAAATATGATGCCGAGCTGGTGGAAGAGATTTGTCCGGCGCCGATAGATGCAGAGTTGGGTGAGAGGCTGAAAGCGGCAGCCGTGACGGTTCATCGATTGATAGGTGCGCGTCATCTGACGCGTTCGGATTTCATCGTTGATCAGGATGAACGTATCTGGTTCTTGGAAATCAATACTATCCCAGGTCAGACGCTAAACTCCCTTGTACCGAAAGCGGTTAAGGCCTCGGGACGCGATATGGGCAAGGTATTGGCGCAATGGATTAAAGAGGTGGCGAAATAAGCTGCACAAAACTCCGCTTTAGGCGGAGTTAAGCGCTGGTGTCCCCGGATGGAATCGAACCATCATGGCCAGCTTAGAAGGCTGGTGCACTATCCATTGTGCTACAGGGACATGAGTCTGTGCGAATATATAGGAAAAAAGCGCCACGGTCAATCAAGCGTCAGGCCTTGCCAAAACGGTTTTTTTACGATATAAATACGCAGCCTACAGCAGATTAAACGATACCATGGTGGCCATGGTGAAGCGGTATCACAGCAGATTGTGGCTCTGCTATCACGGGTTCGACCCCCGTTGGCCACCCCATGAAAAAGACCGACGTGACCGTCGGTCTTTTGCGTCTATCTAGCGGCGAAACGCAGGTGGAGCGCGGCTTTGGCACGAGCGACGGCCTCGAGTTTCGACTTCTGGTGACCGCCTGGTGACCAACCGGTCCGCCATCAAGCCGACTCTCGTCGGGCGTTGCGCGGCGACTCGAAAACTTGTTCGATAGTCTCCACGGCAGCTGACATACTGGCCTTGTCGACGTGGACGTAGCGCATGGTCATCTTCAGCGTGGTATGCCCGAGGAGCTTTTGCAGCACTGGCAGTGGGATGTTGGCGCTAGCCATCCTGGTTGCGAAGGTGTGACGAAGCACGTGCCAACCGCACGGGGCGATTCCCGCGCGGGCGCAGATTCTGTGAAGGTAGTTACCCGTCACCGCCGGGTCCATCATGCGGCCCTTTGGAGTCGGGAAGATGAGGTCACCTGTTCGCGCCAGCGTGGCGAGTTCGGAGGAGACCGCCGGGCTGAGCGGAACCTCACGATGCGAGCCCGTCTTCGTCGGACCGGGCTTGCCCCGCGATCCGCCTTTGCACACCCTGATGGTTGGCGTCGCTCGCCCATGATCGATGTCGCTCCATTCAAGCGCCGCGGCCTCGCTGAAACGCAAGCCGGTCTGCAGCAGCAGGACAATGAGGGCCCGCCAGAAGCCTGGCCGGCAGGCGCCGATCAGCGCTCGCTCCTCGTCCTTGCTCAGATACCGGAATCGGGGCTCAGGCACGCGCGCCCACTGGAACTCGGGTACGTGACGAATCACATGCCAGCGGGCCGCAGAGCGCAGACAGGTGTGCAGGACAGATAGGGCATTGTTGATGCTCTTGGGAGCGAGGCCTGACCGTCGAAGCGCAGCAACAAGATCATCGACGGTTTGCGAGTCGATCACGTCGATGCGCCGCTGTCCTACATGCCGCAGGATGTGCTGGTCGAGCAAGTACCTCTTGGCGACCACGGTCGTTTCTCGGTTCCGCGGTGTTGAGTACTCGCGCATCCACAGCTCCGCGAATTCCGCGAGGGTCGGCGGCGGCCCAGCGAAGGGATCGCGCCCGGCCTCGACGTCGGCGACGAAGTCGTTCCGCAGGCATCGTTCGTACTGCTCGGCGCCGCGTCTGGTCTGTACGGGGGAACGCTTGCGGATGCGCTGGCCCTGGAACCGGAAGTCGACCCACCATTCATCGGCGCGATCACGCCTCCGGATAGCGGACATGGCGGCGGCGCGGATTGTACTCCACGCGGTTACGATTCAAAAACGCGGCGACGTCAGTTTCGCGGATGCGGATGAGACGGCCCACGCGGTGGTAGGCGATGTCCCGTCGCGCGATCCACTCGTACACTGCACTCTTCGCGACGCCGAGCCTGGTGGCCACCTCGGCTGCCGTGATGAGGTCGGAAGGAAGCGCGAAGGTTGCGTGGTTCTCGTTCTCCCTCAACTGCGTTGTTGTTGGTTCGGTCATACGTTGTAAAGGGCGAGAGCGGACGCGGCAGCTCGGGATTCATCTCCCGTCGAGGCTGCCGCGCAGAGCACGTTATGGAACGTAGCATTTGTTACCCGGATCGGGGAAGCCCCGGATCCTGAAGGCGTAGCGTGGGTGTTTTTCATACACGGGAAACGATATCCGAGGACCGGGGCGCTCGCAGGGGGACAATTGGCCCCGTATGTGAACAAGTGGAGATATCCACATAGGGGGCTAATTGTCCCCCTGTTTTGAATTGCGCGAGGTTGTATCTTTCCCTCGCGACCAGTGCATGAAACCGAAGAGGCGGACCGCTTCACACGATCCGCCTCGGGCGCCCGTTACCGGGCGATCCTTTCGGTGGGAGGTGCGCTCGTTGCCGAACAACTTCACCGAAAGGAGGTGCCACCTTACGACATCCAATCCACCCACGTCAAACACGTCCGGGCGTCCTTCGAATCGCAACGATTCGCGCCCCATTCTCGGCTTCGCCGCCACTTCACGCTACCTCGGTTGCGCCGTCATTTTGAAGGGCGAGATCGTGGCGCTGAAGACGCGGAGAATCGCCCGCGGAAGCGGCGCGAGCCTTGCCCGAATCATCGACTGGGCCGCGGGCTCCCTCGAACGATTCTGCCCCGTAGCGGTTGCCTTGCTCGACGAGGCCATTCCCGATTCTTCGCCCCGCACTGCCGAACTCACAGAGGCGGTGCACCGGGCCGCTGCACGCTGCAATCTCGTCCCTGTCGAGACCTGCCGCGCGGAAATCGCGACGGCGCTCAGGCTCTCGGCGACGACCGCTGTCGCGGTCCGGCTCGAGCTTGCCCGCCGGTCCCCATTCGTCGCCGCGCACGTCTCGCGAGAACATGCACGTTCCGAGTCAGATCGCTACTGGGGACCTGCGGTGCTGGGCGCTGCCGCTGCCCTTGCAGTCGCGAAACGCGATGAATCCCGACGCCCATGAACGACTTCGCCTTACGCATCACGCTCGAACTTGGCACTCACCACCGCGAGTTCGAGGCCGCTGAGCTTGCAGCCATTCTCGAGCTCGACGACCTCGAGCCCGCTCTCCTGGGTCTGCTCTTCCAGGGTCCCCATCCACAAGTTGTGAACAAGAGGAGGGGGACTCTAGGGGGAGGTGATTCCCGGCAAGAGAATAACGAGAACGTTTCGTTCGTTCGTGAAGAAGAAGGGAGAGAAAGGGGGTGCAGGGGGGAAGGGAGGGAAGAGGAAGCCCGAGAGCTCGCTTCGTTCCTCGCCGATCGGCTCGATGACGCGAAGAGTCTCGCCTTCTACCGCCGCCTCGCCGGTATCGTTCCGAGTCCCATCATCCGCGACTGCCTAACGCGCGCCCTCGACCTACCCGCCCGGGATGTCCGCCGCTCCCGCGCCGCCTACTTCACGGCGCTCTGCCTTCCGCACTTGCGCGAGCACGAAGCAGCAGCCAATCGATCCCCCCCAACCTGACCCATATGCCATACCGCCATCCTCCGCGCCGCGAACCTCGCGTGCTCGCCCTCTCCCTGCGAAGGCACAGCCTGTCTTGGGCCGTCGCAGACCCCTGGGAGATCCGGGGCACCGGGATGCTCCACACGAGCCGAGCGTCTCTGCCCCATGAGCTGCGGAAGCTCGTGCTCCGCGAAAAGCCCACAGCGATCGTCACTGCCTCGCGAGCACTCCGTCGATCGCTCCATGACTCCGCCTCACCCGTGTCCCTGCCCCTGCTTCGCCGACAGCGCACCACGATACCCGCGCCGGTCGCCCGAGCTCTTTACCCCGAGTTCGACCTTTACGCGCCGACGGGCGTCCTCGCCCGCGTCGCATCCATCGCTATCACCCACACCCTGTATGCCCATATCCCAACACGTCCCTACGCTCCTCGCCGCCGCCCGTCCCCTCGCGGTCCCGGCCGAACACGAGTGCCTCGCGCGTGAGGTCTTGACCTCGCTCGCCATCGTCCGACTCGCGACTGCGGACTCGCTCCTCAGCGCGTTCGCATCGTCCGGACTCACGGAGGAGCTGCTCGACACCTGGTGCGATGCGGGGCTCCTCATGAAGCGGCGCGCTTTCGATGACCTGGCCGCGCAGGAACTCGCGTGCATCTCGCTTGGCCGCGCAGGAGCGCGGTCACTCGCCATGGCAACCGGCCAGTCCATCCCGGCGCCCAAGCGCGTGCCTTCGACCCGTAGGACCGCACACGACGCTGAAGTCGGCGACACCGGGCTTGCGATCCTGGCCCTCGCGAGAGCCGGGCACATCCGACTCCGCGGCGTCGAGTTCGACGACAAGCGGATCGGGACTTCGGTCGCGACAACAATACCCGGGGTCGGGCCCAAGCGCATCGCGCTGCAAGCCGATGCCTACGTCGTCAGAGACACGAGCGAAGGGCCTGTCGGCCACTTGATCGAGATCGATCGCGGAACGACTTCCGTGAAGCGCCTTGCCGAGAAGTACGCGGGCTACCTCGCCTGGAAAGACCAGGGAGGACCCATCCGCGACTTCGGGGTGAAGGCCATGCGGGTCGTGACCATCGCGCCTCAAGATCGTCGAAGCCGTGCGCTGCACGACGCCGCGCTCGCGGCGAACTATGGCAAGCGCTCCGGGTTCCTGCTCTTCCTCGAACGCGAAGCAATCGATGTACGAGAGCCGTCGAAGCTCCTCCTGCCCGTCGCCCGTCCGCTCGGCAACGCGCCGGATGCGCGCGTGCCCCTCTTCGACAAGGACGCGGGATGCCGCGACCCCCAGGCAAGTCGCAGTCCTCTTGGAGGCAACCCTCCAGAGCGCGAATTAGCCACTCGGTCAATGCCTGGGGCTCCCGCCATCTCGCGCCGCCCTCCCGCCGTCACGGCCCGAACACAGGCTCTGACGCTTTGGTCCGCGCCGGGCTCTTCTCTCGCCCGCGGTACTGGAGATGCCGCCCCCGTGGCACCGGACGGGGACCACGGCCTGCGGGAGGGCGGCACTCCTCGGCAAAAGCTCGCGATGGCGTCTGAACCTACATGCTGAAACTGAACACCACACGTGCGCAAACACTGCTTGCTGCCCGCGCCCATCATGTCCTTGTCTGCGGCAAGACGGGCATGGGCAAGTCGAGCCTGCTTCGCGAGGTCTGCCTGGCTGAAGCGGAGCGAGGAGGAGGACTGCTTCTCGTGGATCCGCACGGCGACCTGGCCGCGGAGATCCAGGACGCTCTTCCTCGCATGCGCAGGAACGACGTCGCTCCTTTCTTCGCTTCAGAACCCGAAAGCTGCCCCGGATTGAATCCGCTTCGGGCCATGTCGGAAGGCGCGCCAGGGCTCGTCACCTCGAACGTGCTCTCTGTCTTCCGGCGGCTCTGGCCTGACTCGTGGGGACCAAGATCTGAGCATCTTCTGAGGCATGCAATTCTCGCGCTTGCCCACGTTCGTGGCGCCACTCTCGAAGACGTGCGCCTCATGCTCGTCGACGACGCGCATCGCAGGTGGGTGATGAAACACGCCCAGGAGCCAGCCCCCACGTTCTTCTGGACCCGCGAGTTTCCCTCGTACGACAAGCGGCTCTGGTCGGAGATCACCGCGCCCATCCTGAACAAGCTCGGCAACCTGCTGTCGGTCGATGCGGTTCGCACGATCGTGACGAAGACGCGGAGACGGCTCGACGCAAGCCACATCATGGACCGGGGAAAGATCGTTCTCGCCTCGGTGCCCAAGGGCGAGATCGGCTGGGACGGCGCGCTTTTTCTCGGAGCCCTCGTCCTGGGTGAGTTCGCGAAGGCTGCCTTCGCACGCGCCAGCACACCGACAGATCAACGTCGCCCGTTCCTGCTTGTGGTCGATGAGGCCGCGAGCTTCGCGACTGCTCCGTTCCTCGAACTCACGGCTGAAGCGAGGAAGTACGGCATCTCGCTTCTCGTCGCGACGCAGTCTCTTGCAGCCATGGACGAGCACACGCGCCATGCGTTCCTCGGCACCGTGGGCACGCTCGCCGCCTTCCGGCTCGGCGCCGACGACGCCGAGATCGTGGCCCGCGAGTTCGGTCATGAATACGCAGCGCAACATCTCCTGCGCCTGTCCCTCGGCGACATGGTGGTCCGAACCGGAGCAGGACGCGCGAGACTCATCGAAGGCTCTGCGCCGTAGCGGTGGAAGTCCGAGTACCTCGGGCTTCAATCTCTCCAAGCCGCAGCGTCTGTCGTGGCTCGCCGCGGTCAGCCGGACCGGCAGCTCGCTCATCTCGGGAGCGCGCTGCCGGTCCATGCCGACCGGAAGGAGCAGAGTGCCATGCAGTACCTTGAAAACAGAGACACGCCCGAAGGGAGTACAGGATGCATCATCCAACCGAGGGGCGAGAGCATCGATCTCGTCCAAGCTCTCGCGAAGCTCGTCGGCGCCGAAGCCGGAACCCGCATCCTCGATCATGCAGGAGAGCCGGGTATCCGAGCCTGGTCAGCAGAGGAACTCGCTGCCACCTGCGACGTGCCGCTCCGTGCCGCCGAGACAGTCGTGGCAGCGCGCACGCTCTATGATGGGCGTGTTACACAGCCAGCGACGCCCATCACCTCGCCTCGCGACATTCTCGACCACCTGCCGCCGGGTTTCGCTGCACTCGAAGTCGAGATGGTGCTCGCGATCGGCCTCGACGGCCGCAATCGGGTTCGCGCTCTCGTCCTCGTCGCCCAGGGTGGCGGGTCGCTTGCTGCGCTCGAGCCACGCGATGTCTTCGCTCCGCTCGTCCGCCTCCGTGTTCGAGCCTTCGTGCTCGTGCACAACCATCCGTCAGGGGATCCGACGCCCTCGGAAGCGGACGTCGTGCTCACCAACCGCCTCGCTGCTGCGGGTCAGGTGCTCGCCCTCCCCCTCGTGGACCATGTGGTCATCGGCGGAGGCCGTATCTTCTCGCTCCTCGAAGCTAACCTCCTGCCGACAGCGGAGGAGATCTCGTCGATGACTCTCCACGAGCCTTCTCCATCCGGGAACGGAGGGTGACGCCATGCTGCGCAAAGAAGGCTTCATCGTCCGCATTTCCATCAAGGATGAGCACGGCCGGGTCGTCGGCGAAGTCGAGGCCATTACCTACAAGGGACTGCTCGCACTCGCGCATGAGGATGGCCTCAAGGCCGTGCGCACCAAGCTCGTGCAGCTCCCGGACGAGTCGAACGGCCGTACCGCCATCGTCGCCGCCTCAATCCGTACGCGCAAAGGTGTATTCGCAGGCGTGGGAGACGCGAATCCGAGCAACGTGAACAGGAGGATTGCTCCTCATATCATCCGCATGGCAGAGACCCGAGCCATTGCTCGCGCGCTACGCATCGCCGTGAATGTGGGCGAAGTCGCTTTGGAGGAGCTGGGCGAGGATATTGCCCTTCAGGCAGAACAGAATGCGCCGGCGCCAGCTGCAAAACAAAGCGAGAAGCCGATATCCGCCTCACCGCCAAACGCGCCGCCACGCGACGCTCGACCTGAGAGCTTCCGAGGTCGCGACGACCGCCCGACTGAGGCGGATCCGTCAGACAGACGTGCGATGACCGACGAGCAAAAGAAGCTTGTCTTCCGGCTCGTGTACGACTTGGGCGAGAGTCGGGAGACTGCAGCCGCCCGCGCGCTTGTCGCCCTCAAGGTAGAGCGATTCGAATACGCCACAAGGGCTGACGCCTCACGCGCAATTGATGCCTTGAAGCGTGCACTCGCCGAAAGGAAGGGCAACGGCAAGTCGAACCACGGAGACGCGAGTCATGCCGCGTAACATCCGATTGCCACCGACCACTTCGGCTTCCCAAATCACGTGCTTCACGATGTGCGCCCGGAAGTATGCTTGCCGCTACGTGCTTGGGGTCGAACCGGAGTTCCGCTCGATCCAGCTCATCCTGGGGTCTGCCATGCACAGCGCAATAGGGTGGTGGTTCGAGGAGCGACTCTCCGGCAGGACGCCGGAGGTCGTCGCCGCGGAGAGTGTCCTCGCGGCAGACCTTCAGGCGGGCGCCGCGGGCGTCCCTGTGCGCTGGAAGACCTCGACGCCAGAATCGCTTGAGGCCGAAGCACGCAAGCTGCTCCGCGTCTACCTCGCCGAGATGGGCGATCTCTCGGTCAAATCCGTGGAAGTGCCTTTCCAGGTCGACATCGTAGATCCTTCGACAGGGGAACTGCTGCCCCGACCCATGAAGGGCTACTTCGACCTCGTGCTCGAAGATGGTCGTGTCGTGGAGCTCAAGACATCTTCACGCGGATGGAATGAGCACGACCTCAAGCGACACCTGCAGGTCGGTGCGTACTCCTACGCGCGCAACGCGCTCGAGGGCGGACCGTCGAAGATCGAGATCCACGTTCTCGTGAAGCTCAAGCGTGAACCGCGGCTTGAGACGTTCCAGATCGAGCGCGGCGAGCAACAAGACGAGTGGTGGACGACTGCTGCCGCCGAAACCGAGTACGCGATCGCCGCAGGCCGTTTTCCGCCCAGTCCTTCGCACCTCTGCTTCGAATGCGAATACGCGAGGACCTGCCTCTCTGGCGATCTCGCCCCAGCAAGCGAACGCCGCATCATCCCGCTCCACGCGAGAGACCGCGAGCCGGAGCCGCTTCCGGCCGGTTGACCTCGCTCCGTCATCCAACTTCTCACACGCAAAGCTCCGGGGCACGTCCTGCGTTCCCCGGGGCCACCTCACCTCGTTCTCCCATGTCCGTCCGAAGCCACGACCCGCTCGCGGACTCGGACGGCCATCTCCGGGAACTTCTTTCCGACGGCCGGCTGGAGGACCCCATGGAACATGTCTCGACCGTCATCGATCGCACCCTCACATCCCTGCGACCCCCGTCGCCCTTCCCCATCCGTGAGCTTTCACGCCCACGGACCACGGCAGAGCGGGCCGAAACCCGCGTCCGCACCCTGCCCGAACTCGCGGAACGCTTCACGGCAGAGGAGTCGGCGGACAACCCCGACGTGACTCTCGCGGTACGCGACCTGCGTCTCTCGCCCGACGGCACCCTGGCCGTTCCCGGCCTCGGCGACTTCACCTTCACGGACTGGAGCCGCCGGCAGTGCGCGAGCCTCCTGGGCCTGCGCTGGGACAAGTGGTTCGAGAACGCGGGACCGCGCGAGCAGGCCGACGAGCTCAACCGCCGATTCGCGCGAGGCACGGGCGCGGTCAAGGTCCGCACCCGTCGCACGATCGACAACGCCGAACCCGGACTTGTCCGGGCCATCGTCTCCACGGGCTACAGCGCGATCGCCGACGCCGAGGTCGCGGGACTGCTTGCCCAGGCTCTCGCTCCTTCGGACCACGCGCAGCGCCTCATCCGGTGCGATGTGACCGACCGGACGGCAAGCTACGTCGTCGCCGTGGGCGAGCCATACAAGATGGGCGGTCCCGGAGACGTCGGAGACGTGTGGGGCGGGCTCCTCGTCCGGAACTCGGGCGTGGGTTATGCGAGTCTCTTCATCTCGCTCCATCTGACGCGGCTCCTCTGCCGAAACGGTATGACCGCGCCCATGCCTGATGCGCTGCTCCTGAAGCGACGCCACCGCGGCCTCGACATGGGCAAGCTCAAGGACATCCTCATCGAGCGCCTCGGGGACCTACCGAGCAAGCTCAGGCAGGGCGCGGAGATCCTGCGGCAAGGCCGCACGCGCATCATCTCGAACATCGAGACCGAACTCCGCTCGCTGCTTCTCTCGGCGAGGCTCCCGATGCGGATCCTGCCGGATCTCCTCTCTGCATATCGCGAGGAACCCGAGGAGACCGCTTTCGGCATCTCGCAAGCCGCGACTCTCGCGGCGCAGCGCCTCACTCCAGAAGAGCGCGTTGCACTCGAACGGGCCTCGGGCCTCTACCTCGCAACCGCGAAGAGCTGACGGGAGACGCCATGAACGATCGACGACCTACCGAGACCCGCACCGTCTACGCCATCACCGAGCGCGGCGAGAAGAGCTACTGGACGAGGATCGGGATCGCCTACGTGAACCGCGACGGATCCCTCACCTGTCGGCTTGATGCCTTGCCCGTGTCTGGCACCTTGCAGATCCGGGCGGACGTCCAGGCGGAAAACGACGTCGAGCGGCGTTGACGGCTGGAGGACGCGACCTCCCACACCTACTCGAAGGCGGAGCACTTGCTCCGCCTTCTTATTTCACCTTGCGATGCGCAGGATTGTGCCCGGACCCGGAGTGCCCATAATTGAGTCGTTGATGGTGTACCGCACCCAATAGACGAATCCAGCGTCGAGTGCCATCGATCGAGTCGTCTCTTCCTTTGCAAGCGCAGTCAAGGTCGTGGCGCAATCGGTTTCGCTGCAACGATAGATACCTGAATCAGAGTCGGCGTATCGCCACAGCCAGTACAGTGTTCCTCCGGAAGCCTGCATCTCCGCCCAGATCCGTTCCCCCATGGATGGTGGATTCACCGTTGATGGGCCACCCGCGAGCTTGCTTGGCGCCATGCCGCAGCCCGAAGTGGGGCACGAGAACAGACCATCGCGAGACATCCAGTAGACATTCTCTGCTGTGGCAGCAACGGCGGTCGGGTCGTCCAACCCGGAGGCGAGAACCACCCTATCGCAGCCATTCGTTGAACAGCTATTGATGCTTCCTTCGCCAGTCCAGAACACTTGCTGGCCGTTCGTCGCGACAGCCCCGACCCACTCGCTGCTGCTGAAATAATCGTAGTTGCCTTGTCCGGTGCTGGAGAGTGGAACACGAATGAGATTGCCAGAGTACTGATCATTGCCCGTGCAGTACGCATGCGCGGCGTCGATTGCACAACTGCCGCTGTGTCCGACATAGCCACCAAGACCAATTGGGCTGTCACAAGCAGGCAACGACGACGAGCATCGCTGCAGAGCCCCATCGAACCAATACAGGTTCTTGCCGCTCACGATAACCTGTTGGCAGCCGTGCCCTTGCTCAAGCCCAGAAATGACGACGGACGGTCCCGCGGCGCCGCAACCTCCGGCCGGACAGGTCTTGATTCCTCCGTCGGTTGTCACCCCGTACCAGTCTCCCCAGTAGATGTTCGATCCATCCGTCCCCACGCACTGCACTTTGTCCAGGTCGTCTGCGAGGATCTCGGGCTGGCTCGTGGTACCTCCAGAGCCGCCGACACCGCCCGCGCCCGTTCCGCCTGATCCAGACGCTCCACCTGTGCCCGCGGTCCCGCCGTCGCTTCCGCCCGTACTTCCTCCAGGGGGATCCGAATCGCTGCTGCCGCAACCAGAATGGGTCGCGGCGAATGCCAACACACCAACAAGAAATGCGCGTTTCATCCTCTTGCTCCAGTCATCCCGAGCCATCGGACCGGGTCTGCTACTTGCAGCAGTACGCCCAGGTGCTTGTGTAGTCGGAGTAGTAGAGAAGACAGCTCAAACCGGCAGGTGGTGGGCTGCCCGTGCACACGTACATGGTGTATCCGAGAGTCTCGAGCCACTCGAAACACGTGGCGAGCTCGTAGTGCGCTTCGCAGACGGGCGTGGGCTCGTTTCCGTCCTTGCAGAGGCCGTTGCTGCAGTACTGGGTGGCGGGGCAGGCGTGTCCGCACGACCCGCAGTGGTTGCTCGTGTTGTAGGCAGACAGGCACTCGCCGTTGCAGAGGATGGGAGCGTACGCCGGGCAACCGCAAGTACCCATGTAGCACGGAGTGCCCGACGGGCAGTTATGGCCGCAACTGCCGCAGTTGCCTGGGTCGTTCGGCCCGGCCGTGCATTTTCCACTGCATACGATTCCACCGTTTTGGCAGGCACAGGTCCCGAATTGGCATTCCGAGTCACCGATGCAGGCCGCGTCGCACCCGCCGCAGTTGTTCGAGTCCGTGCTGGTATCGACGCACTGCCCGTTGCAAACCGACCCGGGGCAGTCGCACTGTCCCTGCGTGCATCCCGACCAGGCCGGACACACCTTGCCGCAGGCACCGCAGTTTGCCCAGTCGTTGGCCAGATCGGAACAAACCCCGTCACAGAAGCCAAGTTGTTTGCAGTACGGCCGGCATTGCCCGGACTCACACACCGCATCCGACGGGCATTCGTTACCGCACGCACCGCAGTTGGCGCTGTCGTACCCGAGACTCGTGCACACACCGTCGCAGTCTGTCTCCCCACAGCTTGACTGGCAGTACCCCCCATAGGGGCCGTTCATGCTCGCTGGTTTGCAGTACTGGTCCGGAGCACAGTTGAGAAAATCGGCGCCACACCAGTCACGCGTTGGCTTGCGACAGGCCCCGGTTGTCGTATCCAGTTCGAAACCGGAAGCACACGGGTCGCAGTGGGGAGGGTTGGCCACAGCATTGCAGTGCGACCGCTCGGGGCACGCGATCCCACAATCAGTGCAGCTTCGGTCGTCCCTGGGCGTGCAGTCGTTGCCGCACAGCATCGCGTTGTCATCGTTGCATTTGCAGATGCCGAAGAAACAGTGCTGGTTCGGGCCGCAGGAGATTCCGCACTGACCGCAGTGCTCGAGGCTTGTCTTTGGGTTGACACATGTTCCACTGCATTCGATGAGCGGGTCGTAGCAGATCGTGCCAGAGTCCCCGCCATCGAAGGTCGAGCCGCCGGTGCCCCCCACACCCGTTCCCCCCGCTCCGGTGCCTGAGTCCACACCTGCGCTGCCGTCACTTTCTTCGCCGCCCGATCCAGCTACAGTTCCGGCGCTGCCTCCGGAATCACTGCCTCCGATGCCGCCTCCTCCTTGTCCACCACCCACGACCGACCCGCCAACACCGGAGTTCCCGCCAACGCCGCCATTGCCCGGGACGCTCTGACTGTTGTTCCCGTCGCTCGTCGTACAACCGAAAAGGAGGATCACGAGCCAGACGAACAAGATCCCTTGAGTGCCTTGGATTTGGGTTTGTCGTGTCGTTGTCATCGCGCCCCTCCCTCAAACGGACATCACTCGCACTTCTCCACGGCCTTGTAGCTCTCGACTTCGAGGCTGTTGACGATGCCGCCCTCGCGCACGATGCCCACGACTTCGATCGCTGTGCCGTTCTTGAGCTCGAGCATCTTGGTCGCGGTCGGCTCCTGGGCGACGAACTGGATGTTGCCGCCCATGGTGGACTGGCTCATGTCGCAAACCATGACGCTCATGCCTTGCCAGTTCTCGTCGTAGCCGGGAGGAGCCTCGCGCATTCCCGACATGCCCATGAACTTGGCGACTGTGCGCACGCGCTTTCCGTCGTACTGTTTGGCCGCCCGTTCGTTCTGCAGGACATGCAGCTTCACGTCCTCTGGTGCCACGTTTGCGGGCGGCACCGCGGGTGCCTTCACGCAGCCGACGAGGAATAGTGCCACAGCGATCGATCCGAATACCCACCTTGCCTTCATCGTCGTTCTCCCATTACGAATGGACGCGCGCAGGAATGCTGCACGCGCCCGAAGCACGTTGATTGATCGCCCTTGGATGTCCTCGCATCCCCGGAGCTGAGTCCGCGGCTCATCCGGGCGAAGGGACGAAGGCCTGCCGAGTCGCGAGCGTTGCGTGCATCGGCCAGACCAAGAGGCCGAGCGCGAGCCCGAAGGCGAAGATCGCTTGGATTCGCACTGCATCGTTCGGAGTCCCCTCGTTCGAATGGAGTGCAGACGCACGGTGCCTCTTCGAAAGAGGACCGCGTTCCTTGCTCCGGGTCAGGTCAGGCGCCTTGGGCGCCATCTTCGGGGACGGACTGTCCCACAAGCGGTGTTGGACGTCAAGGGGGTCGTGTGTTGTCATTTGTTCTGTGCGAACAGAATTCTCGCTCGTCTCGCTGCGCCCTTGGTGGTTGTCGAGGGCAGGCTCGACCCCGCACCCCTCGGAGGCCGGCCCTTCCCGTAGTGCGGCGGGCTTCTCGTCATCGGGCAGAATCTCCTTCGGGACGCAGCATCCAAGCCTGCGGACAGCTTCTCGGCGTCGCTCATCAACAAGGTGCAGGTAACGACGCGTGGTATTCAGGTCGGAATGTCGGAGAAGGTCTGCGACTGTAGACAAATCTGCGCCCATGGTGAGTGCGAGGGTCGCAGCTGTGTGCCGCAGGGTGTGGGGCGTCACGTGCTTCGGCGTTCCTGTGGCCCTGCGCAGCGTCTCCATCAATCGCTGTACCGACCGCACTGACAAGCGGGTCCCGTGCGATGACACGAAGAGCGCCGGCTCGTCAGCGGACGCCAGGTGTTGCCGGTCGGCGATCCAGGCCGTGAGCAGGGCGAGCGATGGCGCGTTCAACGGAAGGTCGCAGATTGTCCCTCCTTTTCCGCGCACAGCGACCAGGGTCCCCGTCACAAGGTCAACCCTGTCGAGCTCGAGCGCGACCGCCTCATGTACGCGCAGCCCGACCTGCGACAGGACCGCGAGGAGAGCAAGGGACAGCGACCGCCGAAGCGGATCCTCGATCCACGCAGCCGCGAGGAAGAACCGGCGCAATTCGAAGGCCGTGAGCACGGCAGGGTCATGAGCAGGCTCGCGGACGAACGGAACTCCCTCGGTCGGGTCGACCTTCCAGCCCTGGGCGGACGCAACGAACTTCGTGAACGCTCGGAGCGCCGCGAGTTCCTGGTTCCGTGTTGCTGGCGCACGACGACCGCCCGTGTTCGTTGGTCGGGCAAGGAAGGCCTCGACATCCGCAGGCATCGGGACATCCACGGGCTTCCGCGCGTCGAAGAACTCTGCGAACGCCGAGGCGGTTGCCCCATACGAAAGAACCGTGCGGGCAGCACGGCGACCTGAGAGGTGTTGGATGAAAGCTGGGATGTGGCTGTGCATACAGGTAGGGTGCCTGCTCAGCGCAGCGACGCCCTTCTGACCGCGCGGGTTTGCTCCGATTGGCCGTGAGGGGCGTCGAAGCCGACGCGTCACACCTTCACAGTCCAACGACACCGTGCGCGCAGCACGCCGTCAAGTTGCCTGAGCCGTAGCACATCGTCGTCGCGGAGGCTTTCGCGTCTCCGCAGCTCTGTCGCCCAACACCGCTTCGGCGACGAGCAGAAAGCGGCATGACGAGCCAGCGCGAAGATGCCCAGGCGCGTCCCAAGACGGGGTCCAGCCGGCAAGGTCTGCGGGGAGCGTTGGTAAGAGAATCGAGCACGGATCGCGCGCTTGTGTCTGCAAGCTACGGCCTACGGCGTGGTTTCTCTGGTCTCTGGCGGGATTCGCGAGTCCGCTCATTCCAGTTCGCTCGAACCGGCTACTACACCCCACCGAGGGGCGGAGCGGGTGCCGGGGCTTGCCGCATCGGGAAGTGGCGCGGTTGTGGCACGCTACGAGCACTCGGCCAGCTTAGCGAAACAGAACGCTTGCGCAAGGACTCATCGTTGACGATCCCGGAGCATGCAGCAGCGTTTATATTTCTTGCCGCTGCCACACGCACAAGCATCGTTAGCCCGCGGCCGCGCGGACCGACGTCGGCCTGGTGATGGGGCTTCCCGGGATCGCGCCGCGGGAGCAGTTTTCGCTATGTAGTCAAGCATTGTGTCCACATCTGAGACGTCCTCTAACCCGAGCTTCGCGTAGAGCCGGCGTGCAACGTGCAGTTCAGCGACTCCTTGGGCGAGCCTCCCAACCCCTGCCAACGCGATCGCCTTGTTGTAATGGCCGTTTGCCAGTATGCGTTGTTCGCCGCACAGGCGCGCGCGGGCAATGCTCCTATTGTAGCATTGTATTGCCTGAGCGGTGTCACCCACCGCCTCGCACATCCCGCCAATGTCGCCGAGCATCGCGGCGGCTACTACCGCGTTCTCCCCGACGACAAGGTCGGCTTTGGCCCTAAGGCTCGGAATGATTCGGCGAACGACTTCTTGTACGTTGTCACAGTTCTCCGGTTCAGCCGACTCGGTAAACTCCTCCATTGTCAACATCCGACCAACACCGTATCCAAGCCAAGCTGAACAAAGGACGTTGCGGGCAGCATCCTCGGTTCGATGGTCGCCCAGCCGACGGAACACGAAGACCGCCTGGCTAAGAAGTGATAGGGCTCTTTCGAAGTCATTCGAGTCCATGAATAGCTGCGCGATCCCAACAGTCGTCACTGCACGTCCGCGGATATCGCCGATTTCAGCCTTCATCTTGAGCGAAGCCGCGAACAACGCCAGAGCCCTGTCACGCTCGCCCTTCTGTCGGTACGCGTTCGCTAGTGTATTGTAGTCGGCCGCCAACCCCTTCTGGTTGTCGAGCCGTCGCTCCATTTCGGCCGACTCTGACGCCAACTCGATCGCACGATCAGCTTCGCCTCGATCCAACGCAAGAACGGCAAGATTGCCGAGCGCACGTGTGATCCCGTCGAGGTCCCCCGACATGCGCGACTCCTCCAAACACTTCCGCTGAGTAGCCTCGGCGTCCGCGGCTTCGCCAAGATCGCGGAGCACCAAAGCCAAATTGCCCGCATGAACGCGAGCAATCCCCACCTCTCGCCGTCGGTGCGCACCATCCACCGCCTCACTCAGCCATATTCGAAGGAGCTGGGGCTCCACCCGAAGCGGGAAGATGTCAACGCCCGCGTCAAGGAACACGGACCACATTGCCGCTGTTGCCAAGTCCTCATTTGAACCAGGGCGAAGCCAGGCACCTGCGGCGAAAAAATGGGCGGCGTCGGCGTCGAACCGACGGAGGGCTTCCTCGGATGAAGTGCCGCCCAAGCGAAACTGCTCCTTCATCGACGTCAGCAACGACTGGTAGTGCAAGACGAAACGTCTCTCGGCGCTTGCGCGATCCTCTTCTGATCGAAGGGAATCGCCGAATATTCGCAGCAACTCGTGAATGCGGTACCGTCTGATCGTTGCATCCCAGTCGAGAAGGCTGTGTCTCAGTAGAATACCAAGATGGGTAGCCATGGTGCTGCGTTCCTGACCGGCAACAGCCGCGGCCGCACACGAGTCGAACGGGTTGCGGAACGTCGCGAGCGTCCGCCAAACAGTTTGCGCTTGGCCGGTGAGCAACCGATAGCTAAGGCATGCCGTGGCTTCAACGAACTCTCGACGTGTCCGTTCGTCGCGGAGCCACTCCAAGTACTCAGCGGACGTCAAATCCACCCGTTCCGCAAGAGCCGTGGCAGCCAGTCTGAGGGCCAACGGCAAGCCGCCGCACAACTGAGCCATCTCGACCGCGATTCTCGTCGCCCGTCGACACACCCGTGACAACAGCTTCGCGCTGGCCGCTTGAGATAGCCCCAGGACTTCGTGCGAGTGGGCTCCGGGAAGAATGAACCGCTGGCGGCTAGTAATGACTATTCGAGCGTCCGGCAGGGGCAGGAGCGGCTCTACCTGAGCAGCATCATAGACATTGTCCAGGAGAATCGTAACCCGTCTGCCCCACAACGTTGACCGATATGCCGCTACGATCTCCTCGTAGGAACCGGCAGACGGCGCCAACGGGTCGAGACTGCGCACAAGTTGGCTCATGATCTCGTGCGTGGATAAGCCATGTGCCGGGTCCGTGCCGCACAGGTCTACTCTAAGCTCACCGTCGACGCACTCACCCGCTGCGCGCTGCGCGACCGCCAGAGCCAGTTCCGTCTTTCCAACTCCACCCATGCCCGAAAGCACCACCACCGACCCACCAGACTCGAAGCGATGGGCGAGATCAGCTAGCTCCAATTCGCGGCCAGTGAAGTCAGCTACCGCGGCGGGTATCTCGTGAGGAATCCTGCGAAACCACTGCTCGGCAATGTACTTCCGTCGGAACCAGGTCTCTTTGAGGAGGCGCTCGACGAGTCCGTCCCAGAACCACACCTCCACTCGAATTGGGTGCTTCGGTTCGGCGGCCCATGCCTGGAGTTTCGTGTCCCGCGGTGTCGAGGTGGCCAAGACGAACACATCCGGACGTGGCGAGTGAGTCATGGCACGATCGAGTTCGGCTTGCGCGGCCGCGGGCGTAAGGGGGGTTTCGTCGTACTTCTTCGCTTGGATGGCCCAAAGCTCGACGCGCCCACCCCCACCGCTGGTTCGCCGATTGCGCGCTAGGATATCGATCCCGTCCTGCCGTTGACCGCTCCGGCCATAGCGATCGGCACTTGGGTCACCAAGTTGCTCCTGCGCCCAGTCAGCAAGGATCTGCTCGAATTGCTGCCAGTATTCAGGTCGTGGGTACCGCCACATGCCCCTGCTCCGATGGGCTCATGCCATCAGCCCCCCATTCCTTGGAGACGGAATGTCGAGCATCATTCCCTTACCCCTTCTCGTGCTCGCCAACGTAGCTGCCGAGAAGCGCTTCGTACGTCGCGTGTATGGCCTTGTACGGACTGCTTTCACGCGGTCTGAGTCGTTCCTGCTGTGGCCCATCCAGTTCCACCAACTCTCGAATCTCCTGGCCGAGGCCGACGTCAAAGTACTTCCGCGCGATGCCGCCTGCCAGGAATTCTCCGCACGCATCCTCATATGCGTTGAGCCACTGCTCCAGTGCCACGCGGTGCTCTTCGGACAAGATCTCGATGATGGGCTTCATCGAGATCGGAACCTGGAGGTTACCATCGTTGTCGCGAGGAACGGATGCCAGTAACTTCATGAGTGCGCCCGACTTGGATTGGCGGACTTCGTCAGCGCGCCGAATCAACTCGATTTTGGATCGCATCACGGCTGCCTGTACCTGATCGATCCTATCCCCTTCGCCGGTAGGCATTCCAGGCTCCGAGAATAGAGCGGCGACTACCGATACCGAGTTCTTGGCTGCCAGAGGCTGATGTTCTTTCGACTTGTTTCCGTCACCCCAATCGCAGATCGACTTCACAACGATCCAGTTCACTGATTCGCGAGCAGCAGCAGCGTAGACGCCCGCGCCCTCCATCTCGCCACCGATTGCCTTGGGGAACTCTTCGAACAGCTTGGCCTTGAACGCGGGATCGTCGACGAGCTTCTCGCCCGAGAGAAGGGGCCCTTCGAGGAGGCCACGTGTCGAGGCGCTGCCGCTTGGAGCCCACTGCCATCCGAGATTCCTCAAGCGATTGCAGAACAGCAATGACGACTCGGGGTGAGCGCCACGTGGAACGTTCTCGGATATCCCCATGCGCTGCGGTTCATACGGAACCACCTGTGTCGCCACGATGACGTCACCGATCACCTGTTTGGGGGACCTGTCCCCGTCGGTTGGAGGCCCGAAGCGGCCAAAGGCAATACCGGGCATGATTACGCCGGCAGTGGGCTTCCATGTCTTGAGAGCTGTACTCGTCGCGAGAATCGAGCTGTCTCGGCCGGTCGCACCCATATGGCACATAACAGCAACGCAGTTGTACAGCCCGACCTTTCCAGCGTAGTAGACCGAATCTCCCTCAAACACCTTCAGGAGTGCCTGCTCCCTGTCAAGAGGCGACATCGCATCGAGGACAGCGCTGAGCTCAACTTGGACGGCGACAACGAGGACGAAGTGAATCTGAGGCTGAACGCTCGACGCGCCCGTGCGTGCCTCGCACTTGTGGCGTTGGTCACACATACGTCACCTTCTGCATGAGCAACACCAGTAGCTGCTCGAAGGACAGAGCCTGGGCTATTGAGCTCTCCTTGATAATGCCCCACTGGCTAGCAGACACACCGAGCTCCGCGGCGATTAGGCCGTAGAGCTCGTACTTCTCTCCGGCTGACAGCTTCCGTCCGGTGCGTTCGTAGTACATACCATCGACCTGTCGCACGACATCGCGGATGGCCTCCTCGAGGGACGGTGCCCTTCGTGCTGTCTTCGAGCCTCTAGCCTCATCGAGGCGAAGCGCATGCGACAACTGTGCGGCGTAGTGCACGGCCAGTTCTTGTTTGGTTGACATAGTCTACCTTCCCCTCGGTAGCGGCCCTCTCCGTACCGGTGTCATTTTTCCTCGACGGCAGTCTTAGTTCCGCCGCCATGCAGCGTGACTCTGGGCCGGCACCGCACCTTGACCGCGCCCCTGGTGAAGGCGTCGTCGGTTGATTTGCTGCTCCAGACGTACGCCTCGCCTGGGCCGAGCGCGGCGAGCTTTGCCGGCGTGAGCTCGTCGAGGGCGGCGTTCGCCTTCTGTACGTGCTTCAGCCACGCGGGGGAGTTGAACTTGTGCATGATGATCTGCGTCGACAGCTCGATCAGCGACGTCGGCACCGAGGGGGGATCCTGCGAGGCGACCATGATGCTCGTGCCCTTGTGGCGCATCTCGCGGACGACCTCGACGAGCCCGGCGACGAGGTCGGGGTTGTCGATGTACTTGTGGGCCTCGTCGAAGACGACGAGCTTGTTGAAGGAGCGCCCCTCGAAGGTGGTCTCGGAGAACATCTGCAGGAGCACGACGAAGAGACCGAGCGCTTCGTCCTTCTCCACCAGCTCGTCTCTGAGGTCTACGATTACCAGGCGGCCGGGCCGCAGTACGTTCGTCAGGCGGTGGTTGTCATCAATGTACTCAGCGGCGAAACGCAGCCGCAGGAGCGCGAGCTCCTTCAAGTAGTCCGACAGACCTGAGTGCTCGACCTCCTGGCGAAGCCCGTCGAGCGTGAGCTCGCCGCGGAGCTTCTTCATGATCAGGCCGAGCTGCCGGATGTACATGCTCTGGCTGCCGACCGCCCCCATGAGGAACTTCCAGTGCGCCGCTTTCAGCTCCGAGGCGGCGAAGGCGATGGGCAACACCTGGATGCCCGGGTACTCGGCGCTGCGCTCCGAGACCTTGGCAGCCGGCGCGAGGATGACCACGTCCTCCAAAGCACGAGGTTCAGCGCCGTAGCGTTCCCGCAACGTGGCGACCTCGGAGGCACCCGTGTTCGGCGAGATCATCGAAGTGAACTCGGGCTTGTAGTCGAGCGTCGCGCTGTAGTGGAAGATGACGCCGGCCAGCGGGTGGGGCAGCACGTTCACCCCGGGGATCGGCATGCAGGCCATCTCGACGACGCTGCCCAGGGTGTAACTCTTGCCGCCCCCTTGCACGCCGAACAGGCTGATGGTGTGCGTCTGGTTGAGGTCCAGCGCGATCTTGCGGCCCACCACCTCGCCAAGCACGCCGAGCTGCGGGGACGGTGCGTTGACACCGATAACCACGTCGCATGGCAGACACGAGGCTGGCGCTTCAGGCTCTCGTGACGTGATAGTGGCCTCCCTGGTTTCACCTTCGCGTGGGGGCTTAGGCTTCTTGGGGGCCTCCGTCGATGCAGGCTTATGTGCCGGGACCTCCTGTTCCTCGGCTACGGGTGCAGCAACCGCTGGACTTGAAATGCCGGCGGAAGTGTCTCCGTCGTTGACCGGCGTATCGCCGGGAGCAGAGGCAGGCGTGTCGTCCGGTTCATGCGCGGCTGGCTTGTCTGCACCAGGGCGATGCTCCCCGTTCCAACTGAGGTCAACCGAGATAACCCGCTGCCGCTCTTCGACCAGGAACGCAGCCGAGTTGAGCATCGGAATCGGGGCACTGCTCGGCGCCACGGAAGCAGCGGGTTCCTCGCCGGCCCCTCCATCGCCGTCCTCATCCGAAGACGGCGCCGGAGCCGGGCGCTCCACCAGGGCGTGGATGAGATCCTTGCCGATGCGGTGGAACTCGATACCGACCTCGTGTTCGGGCGGCTCGGTTCCGGGCTTGTCGAAGTCGAACACCAGCCCGCTTCGCGTGAAGCGCAGGGTGTACCCGGCCTCGAGGACGTCGAGGAAGGTCCTGGCCTCCTCGCCGGCCGCGGGGTCCATGATGCGGTAGCGCAGACCCCGGTCGAGGTAGAACTCGAGGAGCGTGGCCAGCTCACGCGTCTTCAGCAGGCGGTCGGGACGATCAGGCGTGGTCCGATGCGGGTCAAAGTGCTTCTGGAGGATGCGCTCGCTCTGGTTGATCTGCTCGGTGATGTTCTCCTTCACCTGGCCGTAGCCACTGAGCCCGAGCTTCTGGGCGTAGCATTTCACCTCCACCAGATTGCAGGTGATGGTTCGACGGGCCACGTCGAGGTCGAACAGGGCCAGGTCGGTCCGGCGCAGAGTCACCTCGTCGCCGATTGCCTCCGCATGCTTCTTGGCGGTGTGAAACAGCTCGAGGTGAGCGTCGAGCGGCACCACGATCTGATCGCGAAGCGCGCCCTGGTACTCCAGGTAGAGGCGAGCCAAAGCCATGCCCAGCGCTTCCGCGCGTGCCGTGGGAGAGGAGACCAGCTTCAGTGCCAAGCGGCCCGACAGAGAGCGGAGCTGCTCCAGGATGAGGACAGCCTGGCGACCCTCGGCGTCCAGCCCGTACTGCTGCAGCACCGGTCGCAGGATGGCCTCGAGCTCGGCGAGCGACCTCGAGCTGATCACGAGGCGGTGGCCGTGCTCGGGAACTCCGGAGGGCGTGTAGTCGATGAGGTAGTCCGGACGATCGTGGCGCCCGCCGTGGTCGAAGAATTCGATCCCCATGTTGCGGTCGATGGTGAAGACCCAGTCGCTGGCGTCGTGGATCTCACTGATCAATGCGCGCTCGTCCGGATCGAGCTCAAGGCGGATGATCGGTCGCGACTCGAAATCGGGAGTCGATCGAGCAACGGTCGCAGCGGCCGCGGAGAGCAGTGCGGGGAGCTGCCCGAGGAGCATGCTCGTCTCTTCGGCACCCGCGATCATCGTCGCGGCCCCGTGGCGGGGCTGGCGCTGCCATCCTGTACCCGTCTCGTCGTCCCGGTATCGCACCGTGAAGTCCTGGACGAGCCCGTGCAGAGGTATCGTACGCTCGAGCCGGAAGGGTTTTCCGGCGCCGACCTCCTCGGCCGGGAAGACGTCGAAGAGGAAGCTCAGGTGGGACCGATAGCGAGAGGGGGTTTCGCGAAAATCGGCAGTGCCGCGGACCGCGACGTTGAGCTTCGGGAAGACGTGGCTGCCCGTCGGAACTGAGAATGCCTCGCCGGCCAGCGTTCCTTCCCCTGCCAGTAGCGCCGCGATTGACTCACCGACCCCTAGGGCATCGGGGTCGGGCACGAACAGGCGTAGGTCGTAGCGAAGGTCCTTGAACGGCTCCTGCTTCTGCAGGGCCACGAGGGCGTCGGCGAGCACTGTCGCGCGCCCTGGGTTAAACGCGTTGATCGCAAGAGTCCGGACATACGGGTGCTGGACGAGGTAGCGCTCGATCCTGGACGCGATAACTTCACCGGTGACCGCAAGCCCGCCGATGGACGGCTCAGGAAGCCCGAGCGCCGCACAGACATCGCCGAGGAGCCCGCGGGGATCTTCCTCGGTCGCGGGCGCGTAGAGCGACCAGAAGGGATGAATGTTGTCGACCGCGACGAACACGCGACCATCGCTGATTGGAAGCATCGGCGGGAAGTTCACGGAGGAGATGCCACGCAGAAGAGCGTCGCGCGCCGGGGTCACGTGCTCCTCCGGCCCCTTCGTGGTTGCCTTGACCCAGGCCGCGCCGAGCTGCGCCCATCCGAGTTGCCACAGGACCCGCAAGGGATGCGTGGGCGCGATCACCGCAGCTTCGCGAACGTGACCGCGGTAGTCCTCGATGACCAGACGAATGGTGTCCACCGCCAGGGCGGCACGGAGAGCAACGATGGCCTTGAGCTGATCGCTGCCTGACTCGCGCTCCACTTTGGCCGAGAGGTCCTTCAGCAGGTCGATGTAGGCGGACGCGTAGGCGAGGACACTCTCTTCCGCTGCCAGGAAGTCGAGCCCCTGGGTGACGAGGCCCTTGTTCTGGGTGACCGCGGCGAAGTACCCCGTACGCGCATCGAGAAAGCTCCGCACGGCTGCCGACGCCGGCCATTCGCTAATGTCGCCGGTCGGCGTCTGCGGTTGACCCATGTGGAGCTGCATCCGCCAGCTCACCGGGCGTTCGGGGCTCGTGAGGATCCGTTCCTCGACGATCTTGAGCCACCTCGCGACGGCAATCTGGAAGGCCCCCTCCTTGCCGAACTTCGCCTCGATGGTCTCGTGAGAGGTGGAGCGGCGCTGGGTGTTCTTCTGGGCCCAACCCACGCTATCCAGCGCAACGTCTTGTGGCTCGCGTCCCTGCAGAATCGCCGTGAATTGCCGGTCGATGCGTGCGTGCTCCACGCTCTCGGCCTTTGGTACCGCGCGCTGAGGTGGCTCCTCCTCGAGTTCGATCTCGGGCAGCACGTAGAAGGGCTCGCTTTCGTTCGAGCGCTTGGCGAGCGAGCCGGCCGGCTCGTCGATGGGGATCGGATCGCCGCCAGCCGTCCAGGGCAGTACGCGCACGTTGTACCAGCCCTCCTCGAACTCGACCTTGTTGAGCTTCGAGAAGGACACGTTGCAGGTCGTGCGGTTCGTCTTCCAAACAGGCACCTTCCGGACCACCCCCACTGGGCCGGTGTCTTTGGAGATGATCTGCACGGTGAAGTGATCGAGCCCCTGAACCTGCCCAGGATGCGGCGAGACCTCGACCACGACGTTGAACTTGCGCCGCTCCTGCGGCGCGAGCACCTGTTGGCCGACGAGGTCCAGAAGGCGCTCGTCCGTCTCGTCGTCAGCGATGACCGGCAGATCCGTCTCGACCTTCAAAAACGAGATCTTGTCGGGCGAGATCTCGGAGGCGAACTCCCACTTGTCGAAAGACAGATCCCACTTGCGGCGGTGGAGGACGATGTCTCGGGTCCACGCCACCGGGTCTTCGACGCCTGCGTCCACGAGGTACTCGGCCAGCCTGCGGCGCAGCCCCTTGTTCACCAGATCGAGCCCGAGCACGCGCGCACGCACTGAGGCGTCGCCATCGGTTAGCCGTCTGACGCACTCGAGATTCTTGCGGACCCGCCCGTATGCCGTCGTCGGATCGTCGAAGAGCTTGAAGTCCGGGACAAGGCCCAGCTCGTACAGCGAGCCGCCAAATGCCTCGCCGTCGTTGCCGTTCGCGTGGGCACAGAGCAGGTAGCGCACCTGGGCCACGTCGCTGGCCCAGCGCCAGCGCTGCTCTCGAAGGAGATGGAGGGCATCTCGGACGTAGCCCAGCAAAGAGGCTGGCACCCGCTCGAGCAACTGACCCCGCAGGGACTCGTAGGAGTCACCTACCGGGAACTCCTGGAACGTGGCGACGCCGAACGAATCCTCGGCGCTCGTTCTCAGGTTGGCGGGCAAGAACACGCACAGCGGCGGGCGCAGCGATCCGTTCGGGAGCGGATTGCGAAGTTCGACCAGCTTGGTCGACGAGATCAGCAGGTCGCCGTCAGGCGCAGGCGAACCGTTGGCCAGAACGAAGACTTGGGCTTCCGGAACCTCGGCCCGGAGCCCCTTGGCCAGCGACAGCATCAGCTCGCGATCCAAGTCCGGCACCCGCATGCAGTGTCCGGCACCGCGCTCGCGCAAGGCTGCGGCGAGCCGCGGAAGAAGCAATTGTTCGACCGCGCGAGTCAGGTCGACGGAGGGCAGTGCCCGAAACCCGTTGCTCATGGCGCACCTCCGTTGGTCTTCTCGATCGTGTAGCGAGGCATGACCGTCTGCGTGATGTACGCATCTGACAGATCTCGGAAGAAGCCGATCTCCCGCAGGCGGCCGCGGAAGCTCTGGACGTTCTGCCGGAGCGCCGCCAGGTCCTTGATGCTCGCGGCGCCGAAGCCATCTCCGGGCGGCAGTCGATCGATGTAGATGCCGTAGCGCTCGCGCAGGAAGACGAGCAGCTCGTCGATACGCAGGGCACGCGTGTAGAAGCCGGAGCCGGACGAACGCAGGACTGCGATCTGGAGGAGGACCTCGAGCAGCTGGCTGCCCACTGCGAACCTTCGCGGGCTCGCCTTGGACTGGTGCATGACGCCGGCGTCGCCGCGCTTGAACACCGAGTCGAGGAACTCGGTGATGTAGCGCCGATGGTAGGAACCCCGGAGGGCCATCAAGATCTCGACGTACATGTCGAGATCGCCGAGGCCCATCTCGGTGACGCGCTTGATCTCGGGATCGATCTCCTCTCGGGTGTTGCCCCCAGTGTCCTCCAGCAGCCCCGCCAGCCTGGCCTTGAAGTAGCCATCTCGCTCGGCGGCATGTGGCGGTTCGAGCAGGGCAAGCAGATCCCCGATCCCAAAGAAGCCGTTGGCCGGCGCCGACAGCTTGCCCACGCGATGGCTCAGGTAGTCCGCGAGCTCATCGAGCTTGCGCAACAGGTAGTGCGACTGGACGTATGTCGGAATGCGGCGGTAGTGCACATCCGCGCTGTGCCGTGCCAGGGCGGCCATGTGGCTGTCGAGGTCGTTGCCAAGGTCGGCCAGGAGATAGACACGATACGGGCACCCGCCGTGCGCTTCCATCTGATCGGGCGCCACGGGGCAGCTCTTGAAATCGCAGGTCGGGTCCGTGCTCCGTCGCCGCACGAGGGCGGGCAGGAGCTTGATGAGCCGGAGGTGGTAGAGCCCAAGGTGGAAGGCGAACAGCGTCTTCAGATACTCGACCAGGACCGTCCGGGGGATGTACGGCTCGTAGGCGAGAAGCCTGAGTGTGTCGTCCGCGAGGAGATCCACTTGCCCGACGCAGGGCGGAGGAAAGCGCTCCGGCTCCTGGGAGTCGCGCATGTCCACCGATACCTGCTGGTCGAAGTGGAGCAGCGCCTGGGTCTCGACATCCACCGAAGCGGACGGGTCGTACTTGTCGGTGTGCAGGTCGACGCCGGGAAAGAAGAACCGCGTGAGCGCCTCGCGGGCTACCTGTCCTCTTCCGCCGCGGGCGTAGTAGAGCATCCAGTAGAGCTGCTCGGCGGCGCCGTAGTCACGCGCGTGTCGCGCGTTCCGGAACTTGTAGGTGTTGCCATGCAGGGGCCTCGGCGCGGCGAGCGCCTGGTTCGGCCGTCCCCGATTGACCATGTCCATCAGGTCGGTCTCGATCCACCGTTCGACGAGGTTCTGATGCTCGGCGAATCCGGCAAACTGCTTCGGATCCTTCACGTACTCGCGGGTGAAATCGGAGACGGTGAGCTCGTTCTTGCGCGGCGGCCGCCGAGTGCCGTAGCCCCCGAAGCGCAGGCGGGGAAACAGCATCGTCAGCACGCGGTCCATGTTCACCGGCTTGAAGTCGATGTACGAAAGCTGCCGGAGTCGAAACTCGCGGTCTTTTCCCTTGATCGCCATCAGCTCGCCCCTCCCGGCAGCGCTTCCAGGTGGAGCGTGCCCTCCGACTCACGCCGGATGCGATAGAAGTCGTGGCCTGTCCGGCTGAGCAGGACCTCCTGGTAGGGGGCAGAAGACAGGACGTTCTTGAAGACCGTCAGCGTCAAGTAGTAGCCCTGCAGCTCCTCGAGGCTCGGCCGATAGCCGTCGTTCAGACGGGCCAGCATTTCGTAGATGTCGAGGTCCACGAGGAGCTCGGCCTGTTGACCGGAGGGCGCTGTGTAGACGAGCCGCAGCGTCTGCGGGATGTGCTCGACGAACTCGTTGCTGGCGCCGGGAGGAAGATCGAGGCTGAAGCACTCACCTGGGAACAGCCGGTAGCTACGCACCGTGCCACGCTCGACCACGCGGACCCGCAGGGCGAGGCAGTTGCCGAGCCGCTTCGGGTTGCTCAAGCCCTCGCCGTGGTTGATCGCCGTCAGGACCTCGTCGAGATGGATGCCGGGCTGCGTCTCGCCTGTGACCAGACGCCAGAAGGTGCTCGCCGTACGGTAGGGCAGCATCTCCTTCCAGTTCTCGTCGCGGCGCTCGAAGAACTGGCGCCGCCGCAACATGGCCACGTACTCGCGGTGATCCGCCATGCGCCGACCGGCAGAGCCAGCCGAGGCGTCCCTGGGCAGCTCCCGGTACATGCGGTCGAGGAGCTGATTGTCGAAGTCGGCGCGGGACGCCAAAGTGAACCGCGCCAACTCGCCGGCGTCGGGTGGCAGGTAGTCGAGAGCACGGTCGATGTCCGGGTTCGACGCCTCTCCCATGTCGATCTCGCCGAGCAACGACAGGAGCCGATCCGCCGTGCTGGTGCCGCCGCGCCAGGCGTTGAAGTAGAACCCCTGCAGGATCTGGTGGCGGGCTTCCGCGCTCGTGCTGGCGTACAGAGCGTGGATGTCGTCGCAGTCCCGCGTACCCGCGAGGGTGAAAGCCAGGGCCGAGCGCAGATCCCGCATGGTGATGTGCAGCCGCCCCCGCAGGTGCGTGATCGCGTAGAGCCGACGCAGCCGCTCGGTGACCTTGGGTCCAGCCACCGGGTCCATGAAGGTCCGGGCGTTGTGGAACACGTAGCATCGGTCGCGGATGTCGCAGCTCGCGCAGGGCTCCCAGAACTTGTCGTTCACGAGGCGAAGCAGGAGCCGGTCGAAGATCGTGTCGGGCCCGGGCGAACCCGGTGGGTCGGCTACGATAGCGCGCAGGTTGAGGTTCACCGCGACGACCCCGTCGGAGGCCGGGGCGCCGGCGAGCCCAGCCATGACCAGAGCCCGCAGATGGGGGTACTGGTCCTCGTGCTCCGTCAGGAAATCGACGAGGCGCCCCTCGTTGATCGCGATGATCCGCGTCTCGTCAGTGGGCCAGGCGCTTGAGTCCGCGCCCGCGTACGGCCCCAGGAAGTCCTGGAGCACCACGTCGTTGGCCTTGGTGTCCTCGTCCTGGCTGCCGTCGTAGTTGGTGATGAAGCGCCGGCCTCGCAGGGTGAACTCCGAGCCGTTGGTCTTCCGGACGAGGCTGGGCTTCACCTCGGTGGCGTCCTCGATCCGGTTGATGAACGCGGTCTTTCCGTCGCCCGCGTTGCCCGTGACAGCGACCAGGCGGAACTCGCCGGCGAGCACGGCTGGCCGCAGCTTGTCGTCGAGCAAGGTGCGGATGTACGTCTCGCGCCCAACATCATCCAGCCCGCGCGTGCCCGCGTTGGTCGTCGGGCTCTGGCTGTACATGGTGAGCAGGTGCGTGACGAAGGGGTTGAAGTTGGGCTTGTGGGGCTGGAAGAGCGCCAACGCTCCAGCCTCCGGCTTCGGCGTGATCGTGACCACGGGTGCCGAAGGCGTGACCCGAACCTTGGCCACCATCGACAGTGCCTCCCGGAACTCGGTCGCCGAGGCGAAACGGTCAGCCCGGCTCGGAGCGATCGCGCGGAGGATGACCTGCACGATCTCCGGGCTCAGATCGGAGATGTAGTCCCGCGGGTCTTTGGGAAGGACCTTCATTGGCGGCATCGCCTCGGCCCACGGGTACTTCCAGCCGGTGGCACACTCGTAGAGCGTGATGCCAAGCGAGTAGAGGTCCCAGTCGACCTTCTCCTCGAACGTCAGCGAATCGGACAGCTCGAGGTCCGGGGGGATGTACCGTCGCGTGCCGCCGGCCCGGGCCTCCTCGTCGTCCTGGTGCACCGCGACGTTGAAGTCGATGATGCGCACACCCTGGTCGGTCCAGAGCAGGTTCGACGGCTTGATGTCGCGGTGAAAGACGCCGCTCGCGTGGAGGTACTCGAGCCCTGTCAGGGTGTCGAGGCCGATGCGCCTGACGTCCTCGAGGGAAACGGAGCCGCTCGTGAGCAGGTCGTCGATGCCGGTGCCGGCGATGTACTCGAAGACGAGGAAGGGGGTTTCGTCGGGAAGCTTGTCCGCCCAGACCACGCGAACCACATTCGGGTGGGGCTTGAGCTTCTCGAGGACGCAATACTCCTGCTTGAGGCGCTGGAAGGTCGAACGCCGGTCCTTGACGATGATCTTGAGGACGCGGGTCGTGTCCGCGAAGGAGTCGAAGACCCGGTACACAGACGCGAAGCCGCCGTCGCCCAGCTTGTCCTCGACCCGGAAGCGGTTGGCGACCTCGTCGCCGCGTTTGAGGGCCCGGTAGTCGACGTCGGGCCGCGCGGCGGCGGGCGGCAGGCTCTCGCGCGGCTTTTGCTTGCCGGCTTCCCTTGGGTCGGGGCCGACGATATCGTTGAACCTGGCAAGCGCCACCGCAGAGGATGAAGGGCGGTCCTCCACGTCGAACGAACAGAGCGCCTGGAGCCAGCCGTCCAGATCCGCGGGCAGCTCCGGCTTCTGCTCGGACGGCTTCACCGGGAACACGCCATCCTTCTCCATCATGTCGTCGATGGAGGACCACGGCTGCTCGCCCACCAGCAGCTCGTAGAACACGAGGCCCGCCGAATAGAGGTCGGAGGCCACGCTCGCCTTCGACGGATCCTTGTAGCACTCGGGTGCCTGGTACATCGGGTCGAGCTCGTCGACGATGTCCTGGGCGATGGTGCTCGTCCGGTCCTTGCCAGCGCGGGCGTAGTCGAAGCCACAGATCAAGGCGCGGCCAGCGGTGCTGATGAGCACAGCGTCTGGGTTCAGGTTGCGGTGGACGACCTGCGGGTCGCTGCGGTGAGCGTGGTCGAGGGCCGCCAGCACGTCCCGGATCACGGCGATCTTCTGGTCGAACGTGAGCGCCAGAGCGCTCTTCTTGATGTGCTGGCGCAGGGCGTGGCCCGCCACATCGCCGGTCACGAGCACGAGTCGGTCCTCGGCCTCGGTGGGAATGAGGTCGCGGACCGTCAGAATGTTCGGGTGCCCGGGCATCGAGGCCACGGCTCGGAAGGCGTTTCCGATGCGGCGGTGTTCCCGTTTGCGCTGCTCCTCGGGCAGGTACGGATCCACCTGGTACACGCGCAGCCGCGCGGTGCCACCGCGCTTGGCCCCGAGGAGCGTGTGCTTGGCGCGGTACTCGGTGTAGCGGTCGGTGCCGCCGAGCTTCTCGTCGACCTGCCAGTTGCCGTAGCAGGGAGGGGCACTCTTGGGTTTGGCGCGGCCGACGATGGCCTTCTCGATCTGCCCGAGCCGGGCACGGATCTCCGTCGAGCAGCCAGGGCGCACTCGCCCCTTGTCCTGGAAGAAGGCGGTGCACTTCTTGAGATACGCGACCGAGGGACCGTCCTGACCTCCGGGGTCCTGCACGAGTGCATCGGGTGCGGTCATCAACACCGCCGCGTCGATCCATACGCCGCCCATCGCCGTGTTCGCCGGGTACTGATCGCGGATCAGAGTCTTGAGCGCCTTGGCGTGGTTGCGCAGGATGGCGAGCGGCGAGTGGTAGGGTGCGCGGCCCTCCGGGTACCACTTGCTGCCGTAGACGTCGACGAGCCCACGCGTTCCCTTCACGTCGATGACGAACACGCACTGCGGGCACAGCAGGGCGACGTCGATCTCGTACAGCTCGTGGCCCTGCTTCAGCTCGAAGTTGTGGATGACCGTGAAGGCGTTAGAGAGGTTGTCGCGCAGGTAGGCGATGGCCTCGCGCTCCGAGTCGTTGGCAGGCTGACCGATGGCGATGACCTTGGCCATCAGGCACCTCCCATCCCTTCGATCCAGCGCTCTACCAGGACGACAGCTTCGCGCTCGTCATGGCGCGCACGCGAACGAAGAGCCATCGCTTCATTCACCAAGGCGCCGATCTTGGCTCGTTCGTCACTGCCCACCCATGGCACGGGGACATCGGAAACTCTGGCGGCATCAAGATACGGGATCGAAGTTCCGCAAGCCCGTCGCACGATCTGCCAGTAGCTAATCTTCGTCGACAGCGCAGCGAATAGGTATCCGCTGTCGGGCTTTGACCGCGGAACCACCCGGATGTTGTTGTCGCTCACCCCGAGTCCTCTGAGATGCGGGGGAACCGCAACCACATGCCCAAACAATCCCTGTAGCTGACCGACGCGAGGAAGAATGAGCCACCCGTCCTCAACGATGGCTTTCATCGCTACCGCTTGCCGTTTGCTGATGAGACCAGATGGAATCGGATCGATTCGGGCAAGGTCCGAAATCGACATGAACGGTACGCCGTATTTGGGGTCCTCAACAGGAATCCGTCCAAAGCGAGGCGTCTCGAAGACGGACTCAACGACATCTCCTAGTCGCTTCACCTCAATGCTGTGCGCGAGACGTCCCAGCGCTTCATCTGCCGCACGGGCAGGGCTGGAATGGAAGTGAGCGTCGAACCGACCCGCGAGCGCTGACGCCTGAGTGAGAAGTATGTCTGGACCTCCTGCCTTGCGCGCTGGATCGGCCGATTGAGGCCCAAGGCCCCATGCTTCAGCTACGCGCTTCTCGGCGGCAATGATTAGGCCGATTGCAGTCGTCCTCGCGTCGGCCGCCCTCACGACAAGCGCGTGAGCCTTGTCTTGGATATCAGCGGGGGCTTCGGGGACTGGGAGGTCTGCAATGTGTTGTGGCTCCAGGTGCTGAATGATCGCACCGTACGTGCCACCCGTTACGAGCGGCACGCCGAAACGGCTGGACAGATACGCGTACAGGAACCCCGGTTTCACCCGCTTCGGTGCCGCGACGATCTTGAGGATGTCCTGCGACGACCACATGCCGTCCATGTCGGCACGCGCAAACGACATGCGACCGATAGTTCCCGAACAGGAAATTAGGATCATTGATGGCGACAGACGCAGATGGGCGAGTCGCGAGGAATGTGCGTCGCTTCTTTTTAGCAGATCGGCGAGTCTGAGATCGGCAAGGAGCATCGAACTACTCGTGAGAAACCGAACACCATGCTGCTCGCCATCAACGTACCTGCGCACGAATTGTGGTCCGTTGTAGATGCCGCCGTCGTGGCCTGCTGTAAGGGCCTGAAGCGGGGTCTTCTTCACTGGGAGTTGTCCGAGGAGAACCCGTGCCTCGATGGCTCCAGACACATATGGTCCGCAGTCAAGGCGCCGACCTTCCTTCTCCAGCCACGCGCTGGGGACGAGTTTCTCTTTCATCGTCCCTTCCTCCCCTCCGCAACGAACTTCCGGTAGTGCTCCGCAACGATCGGCAGCTCGTCATCGATGTGCCGCTGGCGGCGAGCCACGAACCGCGACTCCACCTTCCCACCCACCCGCACGCGCTCGACGACCTCGTCGTTGAACACAAGCTCCTCGCCGTCCGGCGCGCGCTCGAAGATCTTGTTGCCGCGTGCGCCAACCCCGGCGCGGTTCACGACGGCCATGAAGACCCAGTAGTCGGGGTGCAAGGTGAGCTTGAGCTCCTCATCGCTCCGGCGGCGAAGCACCAGGAGGCTGGGCAACGCCGGCGTTAGGCGGTAGTCCTTTAGCGTTACCTTGAACGGATCCACCGGAAGGTCGACGCTCGCGAGCACCTCGCAGTGGCGCAGGATCCATGCGCGCACGTACTCGTCGCCCGGATTGCCCAGCAGACCGTCGGGGAGCAGGATGGCTATGCGGCCGGTGCCCGGCTTGGCCCAGCGCCAGGCGCGCTCGAGGAAGATGACCTCGGGCGGCACGCCGCCGGACTTCGGGGTCCCGGTGCTGACGAAGGTGCCCTCGTCAGTCCGGTTCCAGTTCTCGCCGAGGTCATAGCGCCGGAGGATCGCCTCGTCGGCGACGGTATCCTTGGTGCTGAACCAGGGGTTGGTGAGCACGATGTCCATGCTCCCCTCGGGCAGCATCCGCGTCGCGCGCTCCTGATCCTCGAGTTCGCCGTCCGGGAAGGTCCGGGCGTCGATGCGAAAGATGTTGCCCGGATGGCCCGCGGTGAGCAGCACGTTCAACCGCGCCGCTACGACGAGGGAGGGAGCCATATCGCAGCCGAACACGTGCTCGCGCGCCCACATGGCCGTCTTGCCTTGAGCCTCCTTGAGCTGCTGCGCCGTCGCCGTGTGAGGTGCGGCGCCCGCGCTGGAGAGGAAGGACTCGAAGACGTGAGCGGCGACCATGCCCAGGAAGGTCCCAGTGCCGCACGACCCGTCGAACACGCGATCGTCGGGCCCGGGGTCGAGCATCCGCACGGCCATCTCGGCGACGTTGAGCGGCGTGGGATAGCGGCCATCCTTGCCGTCCATGGTCGAACGCACCGCCGAGCGGTAGGCGATCGTCCGGCTCCGTGGAAGACTGTCGGCGAGGGAGTAGCGGGCCAGCTCCATCACCAGGCGGCTGGTCTGCGTAGCGTCGAGGTGATCGATGTCCCACCCGTGCTTCAGCACGTCGGGCTGCCAGACATGCACGGCTTCGAAGCACGAAGCCACACGCTTGCGGATGGCGGCTTGCCCCTCGGCGGTGAAGGGCTCGTCGCCGCGGATCCAGAATTGCCGCTGCCCCGCTGGCCGCGTCTCGTCGTAGAGCTTGGAGATGAGCAGCGCGCCGAAGGGCTTGAACGCATCGCCGCCTAGCATGAGGTTCTTGGTCAGGTATTGGTGACAACGTCCGAGGGCAGCCTCGAGATCCTCGGGATCTGCGGCCACCTGGGTGGCGCCGCCCGCACGCAGGACATCGTCGGTGCGCTCGCCGGGCGCCGGCCATGCGCCGATGTTCAGGAACCTCGTCTCGAAGGTCGTGTCCTGAACGCGGACGAAGAACTCCTCTTGGCCATTGGTCCACATCCCGAGGTGGCACGACGAGAAGAGCTCGAGCTTCTTGTGCAGATTGCGCAGGTCGGCCGCGGCCTCGTGGGCGCTGCGGAGCTTTTCACGCGCCTTCTGGTTTTCGCAGACCACGATGCGCTCGATGTTTTCGTCGCAGATCTCGGTATCGTGGCGCAGGATGGCGATATCGACCGACTGCTGCCGCTTGCCCTTCGAGGTGAGCCGGTAGCCCACCTTGAGGTCCTTCCGGTCGAAGCCGTAGCTCTCGATGAGCTGCCGCAGCACCTTTTGCACGAGGCGGTTTTTGGCGGACGACGCGATCGGTTCGCCGGTCAGGATGTCAATGAGCGAGTCCGCGCCGCCAGACTCCTCGTCGGTCCCGTCCTCGACCTGGTCTTCAAGCTCTTCGCTCATTTCCCCGGCTCCGCGTGCTGACGCCTGAATGCGCGGTAGCGCTCCGCGATCTCAGGCAGGTCGTTGTCGAGGATTTTCTCCTTGCGGCGAAGGGTCCGCGCCACCTTGCGCCCTCCGACCGTGATGGTCTCGATCTCTTCAGTGTCGCGGGTCAGCTCCTCACCCTCGGGCGATCGCTTGTTCAAGACGTTGCCCCGGCGGTCGAAGCCAACCTTCTCGGCCACTGCCATGAACACGGGGTAGTCCGCCGCTCCGCTCATACCCTCCCGCTTGAGGACCTCGGGCGGCTTCTTCTTGAGAAACAAAAGGCTGGTGAGAATGTTGACGTTGGCCTCGACGATGAAGGTCTCGACCGGGAGGTCCACGCTGGCCAGCACCCAGGCGTGCTTCAGGATCCACCAGCGGATGTACTCGGCAGCCGGGTTGCCGAGGATGCCGTCCGGGAGGACGATGCCCATGCGCCCCCCGGGCCTGAGCCAGTCCAGACAGCGCTCGATGAACAGCACTTCGGGCGCCACGCTACCCTGACGCTTGGGGGTCTCGCGGAACGAGCCGTCTTCGGTTCGCTCCCATGTGGCGGCCAGGTGGAAATGGCGAAGTATGTTCTCGTCGGTGATGGGGATGCCTGATCCAAAGGGCGGGTTGGTCATCACCACGTCCACCGAGCCGAATGGAATGTCTTTCTTCGCGGGCTTGACCCCGGGCAGGTAGCCCTCGGGGAACTCGAGCGAGTTGATGTTATAGAGGTGCCCCTTGCCGTCGCCAGCCATGACCATGTTCATCTGGCTGGCGCGGATCAGGAATGGATCGAAGTCGCAGCCGAAGAGTTGCTTCGAAGCGTAGTCGCGCAGTCGATCGTGCAGGGACTCGAACTCCTCGGATGTCTCAGCCCCGACGTTGATCTTCGCCTCCTGGCGAAATCGGTTCATCATGTGGGCAAGAGTGGCGACGAGAAATCCTCCCGTGCCGCATGCGGGGTCGAGGACTCGCTCGCTCTCCTTGGGGGCAAGGATCTGCGTTACCAGCTTGATTGCGCCTCGAGGCGTGAAGTATTGGCCGCGATCGCCGCGCAGGTTTGTGCCGACGATCTCCTGGTACGCAGCCCCCTTTGCGTCGACATCGATGCGAGTGAACTCATACTTTGAGAGCTCCGAAACCATGAACGCGAGTGCTCGCGGTGAGAGGCTGATCTGATCACTTTCCCGGAAGATCGACTTGTACTCCTGCTTGACCTCATCGAAGAGAGGCAGAAGGCGTTGCTGAATTCCGTTGCGCCCGGCCTCCGTAAACTGCTCCTGAGGCCCGGCCCAGAAGCGACGGCGCCCACGTGGCGCTCCCTCGTCGTGCATCTTGCAGAAGATGAGGTACAGGAACTGCCAGAAGGCAGCGTCCTTGGGCATGCCCTCGTTGCCGTGGATGAAGTTGTGGCAGCGTCGGAAGGCGGTGCGCAGCATGTCGGGTTGTGCGCGCCGCGACTTCGCGTGGGATACGACGTCGCGCGTGCCTACTGACTCGTCGCCCATGGGCCAGTCGCCAATCGGTTCCGCATCGACCTGGAACTTCGACTTCTTCTTCTGGACGAAGAAGAACTCGAGGCCGTTGGTCCACAGCCCGTACTCGCACTCCTCACACTCCTCGAAGAACGGCTTGATCTCCTCGATGTCCTTGGCGGCTTGGTCATAGTCGCGCATCTTGACCACGCCCCGCTTGTTCTGCTTAGGCTCGGGGCGGCAGACCACGACCCGGCGTAGGTACTCAGTGGCGTGGGGCTTGCCAGCCGCGAAGATGGCGATGTCCACCCGGCGGCGCCGGCCGCCGACCGACACTGGGGAGTCGCCCTCCATGTCGTTGACCGAGATTCCGTACTCGTGGAACAGCGCCCGGGCGATCCGCTGCCGCACGAGCTCCTTTGGGGTCTCCTTCAGCTCCTTGGTGCCCGAGATGAAGTCGAGCACGAAGCCGTCGCGCACGACCTCGGCGTCGTCGCCCTGTGCCTCGTCATCGAGCGCGCCGAGGTCGCCATTGGCGCCTTCCTCAGCGACCTGCTCCACCTCTTCATCGCGCTTGCGGCGATTGGTCGCCGTCTTCCGCTTACTCATCCGAGCCCTCCTCGGCGGCCTGAGCCTTCTGCTCCTCGATCCACCGGTCCATGTCCTCGCGGCGGAACCGCCACTGCCCGCGGACCTTGAACGCCGGGAGTTCCTTGTTCTGGGCCATGGTGTACACGGTCTTCTCGGCAACCTTCAGGAGCTTGGCGACCTCCTTTAGTGTGAGGATCTCGTCACTTGTCACGGCATGTCTCCCTCGTCGTTGCCAGGTGGTTCCAGGAGACGCCACGATATGCCAAGCATTTCCATGTAGCAACGGCTACTTGCAACGATCGCATGCGCTTCGCTAGTTTTCCGTTTGACACGAGGGCAGGTTGTGTTATGTGTTGCGCAACAGGAGACGCATCGGTATGGCGAGGTCCTTTGGGGAGACGGTCAGGGAGATGAGGGAAGCACGGAGTCTCGGTCTACGTGTTGCCGCAGAACGCCTTGGGATCTCCCCAGCATACCTAAGCAGGATTGAACGCGGGAAGGAGCGACCTCCGAAGCCTGAACTCGTCAAGAAGGTGGCGATGCTTCTTGGTGGCGATGCTGACCTGCTCTTCAGACTCGCGGAAAGCACCGATCCGGACATCGCCGAGTACGTGCACGTAGTCCCCAACGTTCCCGAGTTCTTGCGAACGGCGCGGGCCTTGCGACTCACGTCGGACGATTTCGCAGTGCTCACTGAAGAGATAAAGCGCAGGCGACCATCTAGCCAGGGGAACGACTGATGCTGTCCTGCAAGACGGAGAGTGACGCGAGTGTGTTGTTTTGTGTCGCGCAACATGCGATGCCTCCTCAGGGCAGGTCGTGGGGTGAAAGGTGCGACCACGGCAACGGGAGTACTGAAATGGCCTCCTGCCCGGATTTCCACCGTGGCATGCGGTTGCCGCCAAAGGGTAGGTAAGTGGCCGTCTCGAGATCGCCTGTGGCCGAGTCCTTCGCGGGCATATTGGCCGGCGTCACACTCGCGGAACCGGACATCTCTGCGTTCGAGACTCACCGCGCACGGATAGAGAGCTCGCTCCGCAGTAGCTTCAATCTCTCAAAAGTCGTTTGCGTCGGAAGCTACGCACGCGGGTCCGCAATTCGTCTCTTCAGCGATCTCGACCTCTTCGTTGTGCTTCGCCGTCGAGAAACGGACTGGGGCGGTCGCCTGGTGCTCCCCAACACGATCCTCACTCGCCTGCGCACTGCGCTCCAGGGAACGTTCCCGCAGAGTTTTATCGGACGCGACGGCCAAGCGGTTGTGATCAAGTTCTCAGATGGACGAGAGGTCGACGTCGTCCCAGCCCGCTTTGATGATGCGCTCGAAAGCGGCTGGCCTCTGTACCGCATCCCGAGCGACGTCGATCACTGGCTCGCAACCTCGCCGGAGCTCCACAACAAGTATATCGCCGAAGGGAACGAAAGAGCTGGTGGAAAACTGAAGTCAGTTGTTCGCATTCTCAAGTACTGGAAGTTTTGTCGAGTGCCACAGCTGCCGCTCAATGCGTTCCATCTCGAACTCCTTCTCGCGAAACATGGCACGTGCAACGGAGGCCGAACCCTTGCTCAGTGCGTGGCGGACGCGCTATCTCTCGTCCAGCAGAGGTCTGCTCGCGCGCTCCAAGATCCGTGCAGCATCTCCGGGAACATCTCGGCAGCAGCCACGAACTCCAAGGTTGACCGACTGGTCGCCGCGGTGGGCGCGTCCGCGGGACGCGCCCAGGAGGCAGTCCGCTGCGAATCGTTCGGCAACATCGGTGAGGCTTTGCGGCTTTGGGGTCTCGTGTTCAACGGCCGGTTCCCTTGACTCGGACTCCCTGGACAGCTGAACATTGTTACAGTATGGTGCGAGCATGTCGCAAAAGCAAAAAGACTTTCACGACCTCAAGGATGCGTTGTACGCGAATGCTGGGCGCCTCTGGACCGTGAGTGTGGTCGCAAACGCCACCGCTCTCGTCGCCGCGCTCGTGGCGATAACCTGCGCGGAGCGATCCGGCGTTGGCTTGGGCGCCGCAATGGTCGCATTTCTCGCGCCAGGTGTATCGGCTGTGCTTAGGGAGGCTGCCGCCATCCCCACGGGCCGCGCCGACAAGATCCGTCACCTCATCCTACTCTCGGACAGTCTTGGTCGAACGATTCCTGCCGCCGAGCAAGCGCAGGTTCGCCGGTGGGTCGCTGGCGACGCCCTTGCGCCAGCGCCCTACGTGTCGCCGTACTACACGTCGAAATTCCCCCAGGGCGCCAGCCGACTAGCGGACAATCTAGCTGAGAGCGCGTACTTCACGGAACATCTTGCTGAGAAGCTCGTGAGATTTCTTGCGTGGGGTGGAATCGCTATCGTCGGAGCCCTTGTGGCAGCCGTGTACCTCGCCAGCACCGTGAGCGTCGCACCCGGCGTGCTCCCGCCAATTGCACGCGGCATCGCTATCGTGGCAGCGTTTTTGGTTTCCGGTGACTATGCCCTACTTCTCTGGCGATTCGCGCGCCTCCAACAGGCCGCTCGACAAGCGTACGACGGTGCCACTCGCATCCGTGGGCTCGAGGGACTTGAGTTGGCGGACGTTCTACCGCTCCTAATCGAGTACGACTCTGCTCATGTCCAGTCGCCTCCACTTCCTCGCTGGCTACACGCCAGCAACATGCAAGAACTGAATGATGACTACCGCCAGAGCCATGGCGAGTCGAGCAAGTGATCATATGGCAGACGTCGATGCAGCCATCCACAAGTATATCGAAACGGACATCGCGCTTGGTGCGAAGGACATCAGTGCATGTGCCGCGAGCCGGGAGTGGTTTCTGACCCGTCTCGAGAACGAGATTGTGTCGACATCGGCTGGGCCTCAGCTCTACCCGACTGAACGTTTCATCCGTTTTGGCAGCTACTTCAAGGGCACAAAGGTACGGGACGTGGATGAGTTCGATATCCTAGTGGTGATCGACTCCAATACTGGTTACTTCCACTCGGGAGGAAGGACCTTGGGTTCGGGCCAAGGATCGGAATTCCCGAATCACAAGTACGACGAACGCTTCTTCAAGCCCGACGGTTCAGGCGTGAGCCCGGCGAAGATGCTCGAGTGGCTTAGGCTTGTCGTTGCTAGGATTGTGGACTCGTTCGGGGGCGAGGCACCTATCCGCGATGGCCAGGCAATCACTGCGCGGATTGCGTCGAGAGACCTTGCAATCGACCTCGTGCCAGCTGGGGTCTTCGAGCACGCGAACAATGGCACCGTTTTCTACAACATCCCGAAGGGCAACGCGGCCGATGGTTGGACGTTGACATCCCCGCGTGGGGATATCGAGATACTGAATCGCGTCGCCGATGGAAAGGCGGACTTTCGGAACGTCATCCGCATCGCGAAGCGCGTCCGCGACACATACGGCATCAAGCTGCCTTCGTTTGCCATCGAGACGGCGATAGTCGACTACGGACGAGCAACGAGTTGGACGAAGTCGGTTTCCCTTGAAGTTGTGTATGCGTTTCGTCACCTTGCTCGGGCGATCCAGAGCGGGGTGATCGCCGATCCCTATGACAGTTCCAGCAATCTGATAGGGGATGTCGCGGACAGAGCCGGATGCGCAAAGCTCTTCAGCCTCATGGCTGACTACGTCGAATCGCTCCGCAACGCAAAGGACCAACCAGCCAGCAACACGTACGCAGCGGTTCGCGACGCATTCGAGGCGAAGCGGAGCAGCGACTAGCGACGCTTGATGCAAGATGCAACCGAAGCGCGCGGGGCGTTTCCGGCGCGCCATGGTAGTATCTGCTCACTTGTTGACCAGCGGCAGAATCTGGGATGACCCAGGATGAGCTCGCCGGTTTACCCCTCTTCACCCATTCACCGCACGGGAGGTCTGCGGAATCTCCACCGAGATCTCTGCATCCAGGTACATGCTTCTGACGAGGGCAGTGAGCAGTTCCCGCGCGGCATCCCAGTCCCACACGGCGAAGTCGAACGTGCCCTCCTTCGTCACCGTGCCGTCCACGATGATGTAGTAGCGCGATCCATTCATGATGGAGCTGACGGCCAGGCGGATGTCGCAGATCTGACGTCCGTCCGCGAACTCGACCCGCCAGTCTCTCGTTCCCAGGCCGGTGGGGTAGACTCGGATCTTCATGGCAGTACTTCCTCCGTTTTCGCGGGCAGAGCGAGAATCGCGTCCAATTGTGGTGCCGGAAGGTGCTCGCAAAGCAGTGACGAGAGTTTCTTGCCGTCGATCCACCGTACAGCTTGATGAAGGTGGTGCCGGCGGAGTGTTACCGCAACCTCATCTAGCGCGGGCCCGGGAATGGTGCCCGTCGTGACAACCCAGCACTCGCGGACGAAGGTCTGCCCGGATGTGAGGGGATCCGTGATCTCGTGGTCAAGCACCTGCTCCACCTGGTGCAGCACCGAACGAACACCGTGCGCGGAGGTGACTTGGGCGTTCAGGTCGCCGACCTTGACGACGAACCCATGCCAATCGTGCGTGCCGAGAACGCTGTTTCGCCAGGCGAGAAGGTCCTTGCCCTCTTCGCGGGCGCCGTGACGTTGGCGCACGTCGAAGAAGTCCAGGGCCTTGAGCAACTCGGGGAGCACCGCCTCACGCACGGCTCGCTCGTCCATTGCCTTGAGCGATCGCTCGACATCGGGCGAGTACGGCCTGGGATCTATCTGGAGTTCGGTCATGTCCCTCCTCCTAAGCTAGCACGAGCCGCGGGCCTCGACTGGACGAAGCGCGTTGCCCCAGCCGGGCAGTGCGCGACCGGCCTCAGCCCGAACCGCTGATGCAGCGGGTTGGCGGAGCATCGATTAGTGAATGCGTTTATCATGTTCTCTCCTACAGCCAGAGTGGAACCAGGCGTCGCTGGGCCATGTAACCCGGTACCGCACCTGGTTGCCACGGTTGCCACTGACTCTGCAGCCAGCGACGGGACGGGAGGGAACTGGGTGGGACAAGACGGGAGGAACCTTTTCTTTGGAATCCGCGATGTTGCTGCCCATGTGCACGTCCCGCTTGACTTTTTCCGCGGACTTTTTCATGGGTTCGATTCCCGGCGCCTCCACCCAGTTTCCTCGGATATTTTGCTACTTTTGCCCCTCCGCGGCCTTGGTTGCCATCAGGTTGCCATTGGACGTCGAGGCCGGCTCGTCGAGCGTGCGCACCGCATCGCGGCGCACGTCCGGCGAGAGGTGCGCGTAGCGCATCGTCATCTCGATCGTCGCGTGACCCATCAGCTCTTGGATGGCCTTCAGGGGTACGCCACGCATGGCGAGGTGACTTGCGAATGAGTGACGAAGCACGTGCCAGCCGATACGCCGCAGACCCGCACGCTTACAGGCCCGCCAGAGTGGGTGCTTGCACTCGCCCTTCGAGAGCATGCCCCCGCGCTCGTCGCAGAACACCAGCTCGCCCTTCAAGTGCCGATGCCCCTTCAAGGACCGAAGCACGATATCGCCCAGGGGAATCTCCCTGGACTTACCGCTTTTCGGTGTCGTCACGATGCCGCGGGTGACTGACCGCCGCACCATGATGCGTCCTGCCACGAGGTCCGTGTCGTCCGTGCGCAGCGCGAGGATTTCGCCCTGCCGAAGCCCGCACTTGAGCCCCACCAGAATCATCGGACGCCACTCGAGTTCGGCTGCTTCGACGAGCCGCTCGGCTTCCTCGAACGTCAGGAAGTCGAATTCGGGCTCGGGCACTTTCAGCCATTTTACGGGCGGGATGACTGCGAGGTCGCCCCACTCCTGGGCCACGGCAAGCGTGCGACGCAGCACCGTCAAGTGATTGTTTACGGTTTTTGCCGAGAGTTTGTCGAGTTTCTTCGCCTTGTAGGCTTCGATTTCCTTGGCGCCGATCTGGTCGAGCTTGAGCTTGCCGAAGGCTGGAACAAGGTGTTTCTTGAAGATGCTCTTCTTGGTTTCGGCCTCGGAGGGCTTGTTGTTGCTCTTCACGTAGCTTGATTCAAAGGTTTTCACGAACGCCGCGAAGGCTGGCGTTTCCTTGGGCTTCACCTCCTTGTTGTCGTTGTCCGCGCACCGCACACCCAAGAGCATCTCGCGCCTGAGCTCGCGCTCGTAGCGCTCGGCGTCGCGCTTGGTCTGCACGGGCGCAACCTTGCGGATGCGTTCGCGCCTGCCGTCGGGGTGCTCCACGAACACGTCGATCATCCAGTACTCCGCAGCCGCGCCCTTCCTGTCGCGGCGTTTCACTCGCCTCACACTCATCGGATCCTCCGTGGGTGCGGGGCGCGCACATGGGCTGTGCGCAGCCAGTCTAGCACCGCATCGCGCGAAATCCGGATGGATCGACCAACACGGCGCACGCCGGGGATGTCGCCTCGGGTGATGGCGGCGTACACGGTCTTGCGCTCCACGCGAAGCAGGGCGGCCAGTTCGTCGACGGTGAGGATGGGCGTCGCTGGACTGGGCTCCACCATTACGGTCGCCGCGGCGTTGACCCCCGCGTCCCGCAGTATCTCCTCGCACTCGACCGCCACCGCGGCGGCAGCATCGCGGCTCATCGCTCCCTCCTCGGAGTGCTTGCGCGTGCACGAAACGGCGGGCTACGCGCTTCTCGCGAGGATCATGCGGGCTGTGAGCGCGTCGTTACTCGTACTATTCTGCGCGATCAGTGATCTGGCAGACACGGCGCGCCCGAGTTCGCGGCTTTCGTCTCGGCTACACCTTGAGCCGCGTTGCAGCGACCCCGCCCGAGTGATATTCGCTCGGTACTGCACGAGTGCTCGACTCGCACCATACGCCTTCGCCACGTCGTCGATACAGAGCAGTGCGCTACCTCGTCGGAGGCGTGTTGGTCGGCGCACCAGCAGGGTTCGTCGCGCACAACATTGCCGACGCTCAGACGCCGAGGGGAATCCCGCTTCTCACCTCTGGATGCTAACAACTCCGTTCTCCGCCCTTGACTCCACCTGCGCGGATGCGCAGGTTGTGGCCGTCTCGCCACTTTTTTTGCGGACTCCCCACCCAAGGGGCCTGGTCATGAAGAATGTCTCCCTTACCTACTTTGTCGACTTCGTCCTCAAGGCAGGCACCCCCAAGCTCACGGTCGTGAAGGACTTCAAGTACCGCGACGACTACAAGCCGTTCATGGACTTCTACAAGGACCTGCGCGACAAGGTCGTGGAGACGCACGTTGCGGGTGGGTCAATCGGCGACCTTCAGTCCTGGGCTGCCTCCCAGGCCACGCCGAAGCGAAGCCCATACCTGGCGATCCTCGCGGGCTATCAGAAGTTCTACGGCAAGAGGAAGAAGTACCCCTGGTTCGATCCTCCATCGACGGTCCATCAGATCGGCTCGCTGCCCCTCTCCGTCAACCCCGAGCTCGGGTTGGAGATCCAGGGTGTCCGTCATGTAATCAAGGTCTACTGGAAGGATGAGCCGCTCACGAAACCCAAGGTTCAGCTGGTGCTGCACTTGATGGACCAGGCGCTCGCTGGGTCAGCGACTTCCGCGACATTTGGCTTGCTGGACGCTCGGAAGGGAAAGCTGCACACGATGGCTGCTCCCACGCCAGGCTTGGACGCACTCCTGACTGGGGAGGCCAATAACTTCCTGACGGTCTTCGCGCAGATCTGAACGCCCTACGCTTGAGTCGACCTGGAGAATCGCATGAGGTTTACACGCACCGAACGGCTTCTACTGGCCAATCAGTATCGCATTCTGGAGAAGCTCTACCCCGATGAAGCGGGGTCCTACGCGACGTGGCGCGAGGCGTTGGAGTCTGGATACGAACTACACTATGGCTGGATTGCCGAGCACATATACGAGGATGTGATGACGGACGCCGAGTGCCGGGAGGTCGTCGACATCCTCGACATGCACAGGGCATTAAAGCGTGCCTATGAAGCACTTGCGGACAAGAGCGGGATCGAGGAGTGGAAGGTCAAGTTCAGCGGATTCGACGGCAACAATGAATGCAAACAGATGGGCTACGCTCGGTACTTCTGCGCCATTGATGGCCCGCACGACCCTCGGTTCCCTGAGGTCGACCGTGGTGATAATTTCAACAGCCACTGCCCCACCTTGAAGCGGTACAGGGCAATGCTTGCGGAGTGGAATAAGTCGGGGGCCAAGCAGGAGCTTACGAGGGACGATGTCGTCCGGATAATTGACGCCAAGGGGTGAGCAGGACGAGCATCGAACACCGGCAATCGAGCGAGCGCTGACCAGCAGGATCCCCCCACACTAGCGCCCGTGCCGTGGACATCGAACAGCGCACAAGCGCGGAAGGGAGCCATGATGAGCATTCCCGCACAGGTAGAATTCGGAAACCATGTAGTCCATGCGAAGTTCCATGCGCTGCCGCGGGTGGGCGACAGAATCGATCTAGCATTTCCAGCGTCCGGAGTCCCGCGACTTCTTTTGCGCGTAACCGGCGTCAACTTCCACCAGCCGTGCGATTTCGAGGGCCGTGACTGTCCAGAGCCATTCGCTATCGTCATCACGACCGATGACGACCCAGCATTTGCCGATAAGAACGCGGCAGTCATGAAGAAGGCAGTGGGGCTCGACGGAGGCAACGCCAGCGGTCCGGACCAGCGCGGCCACTGAGTTTCCGAAGGGCTGCGCACCGCCGAACCTGGGTGCTGGATGCCGTCCCCGCCAGCGGTCACGGCGGTAAGGGAATGAGGGGTGAATGGCAGGCACTGGGGCATGGTCCGCCGCCGATCGCGAAGAGCGCAGTACTCACCTGGTTTTCAGCTGGCTATTCGATCGTTTGGACGAAGTCCCTGATATTCGGTTGGAGGCGGTCCAGCTGCGTCTGGTTTATGGGCACGGTGCGTCCGGCTAGCTGCTTCGGCCCCGCTGTCAGTTTGCGAAGAGGAATGCCGAGAGCACTGGAGACCACTGAAGCGGTGTTCGCGTCCTTGATTTGCGCTTGGAACATGCGCCGGAATTCCGTGGCTGACCTCGGCGGCTGCGCCCCGACTGGATGGATGGCAAAGCGACTCGGATTCGCTTGCCAGATTCTGTGTATCTCGTCTCCAATCTCATTGACTACCGTCCTGAATGCGCTGGCTGGACCGAGGTTTTGAGTCAGCCTGTTGCCCACATAGGAGTAGATGTTGGGAACGGTCATTCTGAACACGTTCGAATTCAAATAGAACGTTGACTGCTGCGCGCCCGGATTTCGCTGGACTCCGTATAGCAGAGAAAGCAGCGTGCGCACAGCTCTCTTTGACGAACCATCCGCGGTGAACGGAACGATCAATCGATCTGCTGCTGACATGGCAAGCTCAGTGTAGATCGTGAAGCTTGGGTTGCAGTCGAGAAAGACTGTCGCGGGGTGATTGTTCCAAGAACTCATAACGTCCGCGATTAGGTCGCTGAACCACTGATGGACAATTCGCCAGGCGTCCTGCGGACCTGGCACCGTAGCTCCGACCACACGACTTGCCTGAATCTCCAGCTGCTCGTCGCCGACGACCAGATACAGGTTCGACGGCACCAGCCGGTTGAGCTGGTTGACCTGATACGCGTAGGACGAGCCCGTCCGAGGGTTGACGTATGGACTGCGAATCCGGTCCTCGACGTATCCGCTTATCGTTCGTAAGGGACTTTGCGTGGAGAAGCGATCCAGCGCCTGGTCTCCCGCGTCGATTCCGCCCAATAGCATGCTCGAGGCGTTGGCCTGCGGACACGCGTCGATGACCAGTATGTTCTGATCCGGGTGTTGAAGTGCGTACTCGCACGCCACCTGAAACGTCAGGTAGCTCTTCCCGACGCCGCCCTTGTTGTTCCAGAAAGCGTATGTGGGCATCAACTGGTCTCCGAATCGGGCTAGCTTCTCACGCGACCAGAATCTGGGGCAAGAAACCGACTCGGAGCCCGCGTCTTGCCTTGCTCAGCCGACGCCCTGCCCGCATAGCAGCATCACATGCGGCCGTGACGACAGACCTGGGCAAATCGGTCGGCCCGTGCACGATCATGTGGGATTGGGCGCCTTGTCCCCGCCGTTCCACGCCCTCGCCTCGCACTCCACCAGCCCCGATGCGGCAAGCATCGCCCGCAGCACGGACTCGAGCCGCTTGGCCGCGCCGTCGACCGCACCGAGTTCCACGAGCGCCGTACGCACCGTCTCGTCCGACTTGCGACCCTGCCGCGTGAAGGAGCCGAGCGCCGTCATCTCGGCCCTGCCCCCCGCGCAAACCGCAGCCGCGCTCTCGAGCAGCGCATCGATCTTCGTTGCATCGTCCGTTCCGTCGATTGTTACCATCACCAAGCACTTCATCGCGGTCACCTCATGTATCCGTATCCGGACATGCGTCCGGCTTCGTTACTCGTGCGTTGCCGCTCGTCGCATTGCGGAGGAGAAACGGAAGCGAGGGACCGGACGGCACCGCAAGACCGTGATCGAACCGCTGCGGCGCCCTCGGGGGTCGAGGTTGCCTCGCGCTTCGCGCGCACCGGGCTTACGAACCGTCCGGCCCCCGCGTCCTTCGGTCGGCGCGGAGACCGATAGGATCAGGCGAGCACTTCCGTTCGGATGGGCACGAGGCGTTCCACCGCCCGAAGGGCGGCTTCCTCGAGGCTCATCCCGCCAAGCTCGTCATAGTCCAGACCCAGATCCTGCATCTCCGGAACCTCCGCGTAGTCGGACGCCACCGTGTCCTGGAAGAACCGGCCACGGAGTGCTTCGCATTCGGCCCAGACGAAGGGGGCCGCCGCTTGGGGATCGCCCGAAAGCTCGAGCGCCCGTTCCCGTTCGCGGTTCAGCCATTCGCGGTTGGTCCCGACCTTCCCGTCCCTGATCCAGACCGAGCCTGGCAGCACGAAGCCGCCCTCGTCCCTGAGCTCGAAGAGGAGTTCGGGATGCGCTGCCGAAACGCGGCGCAGGAAGGCCGTTGCAAGATGTGCGTTCCACAAGGAGTCGCGCACCCTGGTCGAGCCTGAAGCCGCAGAGTCGGTGAAGCGCATGGCCGGACCGCCATCGATGCGCATGAAGATATCCGAGGGCAGCTCGGGCTTTTGAGGTGTGAGCTGGACGAAAGGAAAGGCGAGCCCCGGCCGCGCCGGCTGTCGCTCGAGGGCGAGCGCCAGGCGTTCGTGCGACCACGTGAAGCGGCGGTTCATCTCCGTCTGAACGTCAGCGATTGCCTTCCAGGCCTTGGGACTGGGAGGCGTCCGCTTCGAGATCGCGTAGTGTAGGTGATAGTTTGGCATATGGATTCTTGGTGAAAAAGTAAGGAAGCCCGGTGCGCAGCTGCGAAGCGCCGAGGCACCTCAAGCCGAGGGAATCCGCTCTCCGTTCCGACCACCTATCTCCGCGTTCGACCCTGATTCGGAGGACCGCCGAGCGGTGCGTGACCCCAGCGAATTGAGGGGTCGCGCACCGCTCGGCCATTACCAGTCTGCTTTCATTTGTTTGCTCAGGAATGCATGGCTTCGTCCTCCTTGTTTTGATCATGCTTGCGAGAGCGCGAATGTTACGGGTCGACACACGAGGGGCGTCGGTCTCTCCGAGACCGTTCATGTCCGCATCGGGACATGCAGCAGACCGCGCCCTAGTCGTGCATCGACGCTCGAAGAAACCGGAGGCCACGGCCGCGCCGACACAGCTCAGTGGTGTCGCAAGCAGATGCGCGTCCGATGAACCGACCCCGGCGCGCCGTGGTCTCCTTGGAAGGGATGGATGTGGCTCCTCCGTCAGCTTGCTGGAGCGGATCTTCGCGGGTAGCGTTCGCGGCGCAGAGAGCGAAGCTTCTCGATCTCCTCCGCCGTGTGCTCCGAAGCTAGACTCCAAGCGCCATCGCCGACCCGCACGAATGCGCCGTGGGCCTGCAACACCTGCCGCACCTTGGCCTTCCAGTGCTTCCGGGTCGCGGTCTTGGGGTGCCGCTCGATCGCGCTGTAGAGCGCTCGAAGCGTCGCCGTTCCGCCAAGAGACGAAAGCGCCGAGGACACGATCGCGAACCAGGTGTTCGACTCCCGGGCATTCTGCCAGAGGTCGTCGTGGGCGATGATCTTGTCTTCTTGCATATGCGTGAGTTACCGGGGTCGGCCCGGAACCGCGCACTGCCCGCGACAGCCGTCCCGAACCCCCGTGACGACGGCCTCGCCATCCCGTTCCTCCTTGGCTGGGGACGGCAACATGGCCGCGCGCCCCTCCCCCAGCGCGAATTGCATGAAGGACACCGAGCCCTACCAGCGCGTGACGCAGCTGCGTGAGTCCGACGAGTCCAGCGGTTCGAAGTCGTCGTCGGCTGGAACGGATGGATTCGGTGACACGTCGTCGTTGCTCGCGCAGAGAACCAAAAACAGTCCGACGAGACCGAGCACGACGGCGCCAGCGTCGGCCACGTCCTCGGCCATCTTCTCCGCACGCGTGCGCGGTGGGCGATACGAGGCGACGACGGCCCGGTCGATGCCCTCGGCGGCCGCGTGCCAGTCGATGCCAATGCTTGGACCTGAGCTGGACGGCTTCGCGCGGACGACCTGGGATGAGGCGCACGAGGTCGATGAGGTGCGTGATGACGAGAGGCTTGAAGCGCTCGATAAGCTGCGAGAGTCGATCATGCATCGATCATGCATCGAGCTGGAGCGGCGTTACGGCTTGACTCGTCGATACTGCACGCTGGATCGACGAGTCCATCGGCCGCGCTACCGATTGCTCGTTGCCTCGACAGGAGGCGCCCGGCTACCTTCGCTGCGTGGTCTGCCGCCCTTGTCACGTCGTCCAGCGGTTCTTCCGCGCTGCCTCACGGTGCCTCAGTGCTATCCTCGGTCGCACGATGCCCGATGAGCCCGCTGTATTGTTCTTCCAGTGGCGGCCCAGAGATGAACGTGACGAGATCGCGAAGGCCATCGAGATATTGAAGGCCGAGCATGCACGCGGGGAAGCGGGTCGCGCGCGCGGCGAGCTACCCCACATCGCGTCGCACACCTGCACGTCAGAGAATCCAGTGGAGTTCGGTGCCGAGCTGGCGCGCGAGCTGGCGAAGCTGCCTTCCCTCCAAGTGCTCTACCTGTCTGCTCACGGCCTCGACGATGCGCTCGCACGCGACAAAAAGGGTCGAGTCAAGCTTGCGTTCGACGAGGTTCGCCCGATCCTTGAGTGCGGCCTCGAAAAGGCGCGCGACGTGACCGCCGTGTTCGGGTTGTGCTACGCGCTATCGCCTCGCTCGTTCCTTCTCTCGGCCTTGCCGGATGCGATCGTCGAGGCCTACGGCTTCACGGAGACGCCCCAGGTGGACGACGTAGCCGCTCTCATAGCCGGTATCCTCGCGGATGACGTGACCCTGATGGCAGACGCGAGCAGGCAGAACGCGGCGCTGTTCGGGCAGGGCGTGCCCCTATCGCAAGCGGGGCCGGTCTTCGAAGAGCTCGAGCGACGGCTTGATGCCGCGGTCGATCGCTACGAGAACACGCACGAGCCCGAGTTCCTTGTAGCAGGTCCGAAGGGCGCTTCAGTTCGCCATGTCAGGCGGAAGGTGGACGGATCCTGGGAGACGGTCGCTTCGGTCGCCGTACCCGGCCGTGGTGCAGAGGAGCGGGCTGGAGCAACCCGTGGAGGGCCGGGCGCCGGCGCGGGCGGGGAGCGATAGTGGTCGCAGTGGCGTAACCAATGCGCGCGCGAGGGCCGGCGCAACGAACCGAACCCGCAGCACGACCAACGGGGCGAAACGCCGCGCGCGCCGAGACGCGAAGCGCCTGCAACTGAAGGCCCAGCCGCGCGGGCACGTGTACGCACGGCAAGTATGGGTTGTGCGAACACCTGGCACGAACGGGGTGGAGGGGCGCGGTCAGTCATCTGAGGGAATGCCCAACACGAACCCGGCGACCGCGTCGAGCCGCCCGCGCCACACCGCAGCCTGCAAGCGGACGGTGTTGCCGTCGGGCGACCGTATCGTGGCGTCCGTGAGGTGCAGGTACGGCATGCGGCCGACCTTTGATGCGAGATCGCTCATGCCCTTCACGAGGCTTTCCGTCATCGCGCGCGAGACCTCCTCGCTCTGCGTCTCACCCGCCTCGTTCAGAACGTTGGCCTTGGCGAAGCCGTCCGCGAGGCCTTCGAGGTACTGCTTGCTCGAGATGATCCGCCCCGTGAGCAACGCACCTCCGATCTGCAGCGTCACGGGCATGCCGAACCCTGACTCCGCAAGCCCTGCGAACGCCCAAAGGAGAGGATCGACGCCTTCGGGTGCCGTGCTCGGTTTTGGTACCTTCTCCTCTTCGCCCATCGTCATCACCTTTCGTGCCCTCGTCAGAATGGGCACTGTTCGTCTTCACCGTCAGCACCTTCGGCTCGGCTGCTTATGGCCCGCTCCGTCGACAGGAGCGCCGGCAACCACCGACCAATCTCCTCACGCCAAGCATCCCCGGGGTCCTCGACGAGTTGCGGCGCGATCCGCACGACCGGGAACTCGACATCGAGGGTCCGCGTCACCTCTGCGAGCGTCGTCCTGATCACCGTCTCCGCCCGCTTGACCTCTTCGTCCGGAAGCTGCGCGTACGCTGCGGCGGGCAGCAGCATGTCGAACACCCACGGCACCGTGTCGCCGTACCATTCGTCTCCGTATGCGCCAGGTTCGACCTTCGCCAAGCCGAGGAGACACACCACCCGGCCTTCGGTGCGCGCTTTCAAGATTTCCACGAGCGTCGCGATGATGCGGCCCAAGAGCACGTTGTCCAAGGGGTCTCTCCGTTCGGTCGGGCTGTGGGTTCTTCCACCATCACACGGCGAGAGGCTGCCACCCTACGCTGGTGAAAATCTGCGCACCCATCGTCGGGTGAAACCGGTGTGAGGGGACGTAGCTTGAAGGAGGCTCGCGTCGGATAAGCGAGGACTTCGTCGCCTCGACGAGGAACCCATTCAGGATATCGCTCCCATCGACCCAGGCATGCCCCTCGCCGCCCAGCTTCCCGACGACGAGCCAGGCATCCTCCACACCGAACGCCATGAGGGCGGAGACGGCAACAATCGAAAGGTCTTCGCAGTCGCCCCCGCCGTTCGCGAAAGTCGCCTGCGGAGCGCGCCACAAATCCGCATTCCTGAGCCCGTTGCAGAGCACGGGGTCCCTCACATACCGGAGCTTCCGGGAGGCGAACGCGGTAGCCATCCAGGCGACGACCGGATCCGCGAGGCCGACGGTGCGGTTCTGGCCCGCGAGCGCCGCCGCCATGCTCGCGAAGGCACCGGGCTGGACGAGCCTGCGCACGGCAGCGAGACGTGAGGAAGCGGTGGTGGGAACACATAAGGCGGGCGGGCACTGCATGACTGGGACTCCTGGAACTGCACGCCTGAAACGGACGCACGAATGGACCTAATCATCGGTTCAGTCCAGTCAAGTCCATGCACCCCGGAGAGACTTGGTTCCATTGGGGACGCAATGAGCGAACTTGCCGCGGAGACGACAACCGCGCTGGGGGGGGTCAGAGAACACAAGACACCATCAGATCAGAGGCAAGAAAGCGTGAGGGTCGCCAAGGTCGGGCTGGAGTCCAAGCAGCATGCCGAGGTGTTGTTCCAACTCGGCGCTGAGCGCTGTCCAAGCTCCAACCTGTTCCTCTTCGAGCAGTCGTCGCACGGTTTTCATTCGAGCCGGCCGTTCCACGACGACCAGTAGCCGCACTCCGGTGTCCACGCCGGCAACCGGAACCGTCTTGATCGCGCGATGGTTCTCGAACTTCTTGCGAAGCGTGGTCGTCGTTTCGCTCCCGAGATCGACTTCGATTGTGATTGCAAGCGCTCGTCCTCCCGCGCGGACGAGCGAAAGCCCATCCGGAACGATGTGGCGTTCCTTGAACGCGGGGAGGCGCGCGAGGTCGTCGTCGAACGCGAAGTCCTGAAGCTCGAACGCGCCCATCCTTCCAGCGAGCACGAACTCTACGAACACATCGCGGACTGCAAGCGCGTGCCGGAGCTTCTGCGGACGGGGGACACGCCCGGGTCGCACGGTCTTCTGATTGAGTTTACGCTCCTCGGCGAGATGCTCCGCCCCGCGCGGAGTCAAGAGGTGCACGCTGTCGCGATGGAGGTGTTCGTTCTGCAGGCAGCTCCGGACGAGCCCATGATCGAGCAGTGCCCGCAGCCGGCGCTCCGCCGTGCGGCGCGAGGGGAAATGTAAGCGCGCAACCTGGGAGGTCGTGAGGATGCCGGCCCACGCGAGCGACTCGAGGACGTCCAAGTCTCGCGGTCGTCCGACGACAGAGCACACCCGCTCCCGCGGTTTGCACCGGGCCGCATCCGGGCACTTCATCGCGCCTCGTTCTTCGATCGGAGCCGTCATCGCTCCCACGGGAGTGGGATTGCTACCCCGCAAACATCGCACGCGATCCACGCGGCCCCGGCGCCACACACCGAGCAGCGCCCGACCCAGCCGTGGTACACAGCTCTGCAGGCTCCGCACTCGAAGCGGCCGACCGTCGGGTTTGCGTGGCCGTTTGGGCAGCGGATCTCGGACGCCAGAGCAAACCGGAGCCCCTTCGCCTTCCGCCAGGCGCGAACAATGGCTCTTGCGAGCAGGAAGAGCCCATAGAGGGCATAGAAGGGCAAAAGGAGGGCGAGAAAGAAAAGCCTCTCGGGTGAGAATCGGTGACCGTCCTTGGACATAGCGCCTCCGGATTGATCGCGTGCGAAGGAAAGCAGAGTCCCCGGCCGGGCGAAGTGGACCTGCAGCCCTCGCAGGTGTTGCGTTTGCCCATCCGCCGGCCTTCGCGAGGCTGGAGGACCTGGGCGCACGGTCGCGCGCGAGGCATCCGGGCCCGCTTGCCCGGCCGGGTTCCGTCAGGGAGGTATTGGTGAGCGATTTCGTTAGGCAGCCTTGAGCCACTCCGTGTTCCAGGGGAGCACGAGACGGTTCACGACCTCATCCAGAGGTGCTTTCAGCATCTCCTCCCGGGTGAGACCGAGCGCCTCGATTTCCTCGCGACTCGCGTACTCCCATGCAGCGTACTCGTTGAAGAATTCGCCATTGCGAGCACGCTCTACCCACCTGTCGTAGCGTGCAAGGTACTCGCCGAGTTTCTGCGACTTCAGGTACTCCCGCTGGCGCGCGACCCGTGTCTCGTCCACCTCGAACCGGCCGTTCCTGATCAAGACGTAGCCCGGCAAGAGGTAATCGCCTTCGTCATAGAGCGACACGCTGGCTTCGGGCAACCGGGTGGAGACCCAGCGCATGAAGCCCACGATGAGTGCCGCGTTCCATTCGTCGTCGCGCACCTTGGTGAAGCCAGTCGCGATCCGGGGGCTCGGGTTTCGGGTGTCGGAAAAGTACTTGTCGCTCGTCGCAGGAGTCTCTGGTTGCTCGAAATACTCGAGCGAGAGTTCCTCGCATGTCCACTTGAAGTGATGGTTCAGCATGAGTTCGGCCAGGCGGATCTCCCTTCGAGTTTCGTACGGAAGCGGCTTGTCGTGGATTACTTCGTAACAAAGCGTTCTGCCCATATGGTTTTCGTGTTCGATTGAAGAATAAGGGTCGGGCCCGAATCCTCGGCGAACCTACCGCCACAGGCGCAAGCGCAGCGACTGCCGTCATTGTCTCCGCTCCATTACCTCCCAAGATGACCATGCGACGAATCGACCCTTCGTTACGCATCTTGCCTGACTACTTGAGAGGCTTCGGCTTCCGGGTAGGGAAGCCGGCGTTCCCCTGGCCTTCCCAGCCGGGCTCTGCACCCGTGGTCTCCATCGCATTCGCGGGCAATCGCCGGAAGTCGAAGTCTCCGCGGACTTGCGCTTCCAGCAGGCCAATCGGCACGGCGAGCGTGCCGTCTTGGAGCCTTCGACGGACCGCGGAGTTGCGGGGGAGAGATGCTCCTACGTTCACGTCAGAAGCGCGCACGAGTTCGGCCGGATACGGTCGCTTCCTGTTCCAGAGGTAGAACACGCGGTCAGGGAGCGAGCTTGCTTCGTTCACGAGAAGCTGTAGTTCCTCCGGCCTGGTCAGAAATGGCGATCCTTGCGCGCGCTCCCACGGGGATGGTTGCTCGCGCAGTCGCCGGCCGGTTACGGGCAAGACATGTGAAAGTCCCCGCGCATCCTCGGGCGAACATCGGAATAGGAGCTGGACGTTGGTGTTGGTCGCCACGATCTTGGGGAGCGAAGCGGAGACCTTGGCTGCACCCGCGAGCGACTGGCTCACCAACCAGAACGACACGCCCCTTGAGCGTGCCATAGAGAGCACCCGCTCGTAGTGGTCCGCGATGTCGCCGCCCGAGGCAAGTCCCTCCTGCCACTCGTCGACAAGCAGGGCGACTGGGTGTTTGGAATCCTCGGGCCTCCGCTCGAAGATCGCTCGCGTGAGCTTCAGCGTGACGAGCCCCGACCAAAACCGTCCGATGTCCTCGCAGCCCAAGGGCGGGGATCCGAGGTCGATGAACACTATCCTATCGCGCAACAGCTCGCGGAACGAGACTGACGTCTTGCCTCCAAGCATGGCGCGGGTCGAAGGGAGCCGGAGCAGCCGGTGGAGGCGTGCACGCACGCCCTCGAGCGAGCCAGCATTCAATCGGTCCTTCATTGCCTTGCCGGAAAAGAACTCACGGGCTTCGGCGGAAGGGCAATCTGCGGCGGCGGCCTTGAGCTCCTCCCCGTCGGACAAGAGCCTCGCAACCTCGGGAAGCGACATCCCCTTCGTGATCGCAAGGAGCAGGAGATGGAAGAGGTACGTGTCTTGCCGCACCCCCAGTTCCGCTCCGCCTAGCCGGTTCACGACGGACGCGACCTCGAACGCCTGAACCTCCGGTGGGACACCGGGTTCCGCCTTGAGAATCTGCATCGGAACGAGAGCGGTCGCGGAGAATGGGTTCACGATGACAAGCCGATCGAGCAGGGCGCGCGCCTGCGTTCTCGGAACATCGTCGAGCACCTCTGCGAGGAGGCGGCGAGCCAAGTCAACGAATTCGGACTTGTGGTCAAGAATCACGAGGTTGCATGGCGCTGAATCCGCCGCAGTACGCGAGAGGATTGTGCGCACGATGCCGCCGACAGCCCTGGTCTTGCCCGCGCCGCTGGCACCGAGCACCAACGCGTGGCCGCTTCCGACCACGTCGCGCCAGGGGATTCGAACTTCGACGCCCGGGTCGGCGTGGGCCCTTCCCACCAGCACGCCTTCATCCTGGACTGTGAGCTTCCGCATGTCGGCGCGGAACCGGTCGTCCAGGGGCGACCGCACAGTCGCGGTTCGGACCGTCTCTCGCTCGCGGACGAAGGCTGCCTTGCCGTCATCGCCGCGGAACGCGCCGCGGAAGAATCCTGCCCAATTCCCCACGGCTTACCTCCTACTCCACACCGTTGCCGTTCTCGCCGCCGAGCGGGGTGAACGCCTGGTCGTCTTGCAGATGGAACCCTTGCTCATCGTGTGCGTGAATCGGTGCTGTTCGCGGTGCTGGCGGCGGCAGGCGTCGGCGGGGCAGCGACCGCGCGCGGTCTTCGAATAGCCGCCGCTTCTCGCGCTTCCCCACCTCGTTCGCCCAGCCCCAGTAGCCGATGGCCGCGAGGGCAAGGAAGGCGAGCGCGAAGACTACCGCGCCGACGTTGACCGCTGGAATTGCGCCCGTCGGGAACTGCCGGATGAGATCTGGGATCCCTACGAAAAGGACCGCCGAGAGCACGAGTACGAGTCCCCACTTGACCATGCCGGCGATGTCCCGGGGCCAGCCGAGGTGCTTCACGAAGAACGCCCCAAGGCCGACAAGAATCGCTGCTCCGATTGCCAATGTGATGAGTTCCATTTGTTCCTCCTTCTGTCCGCAACTGTTGAGGCCACGCTTCGACCGAGCTTCACCGGTTTGGAGTAGCGACCCGACTTCGCACGATGTCTCCATGTCGACTGACGCCTTCGCGTTACACGCCGCTCGCCGTCGAGCGGTCCAGCCCTGGGGTATCCGACGGTGTCAGGAGCTCTGTCGAGAAACCGAACCTTCGGATTGATCCGGCTACCGCACCTCGGCTATCGTCTCTCGCAATGGCGAAATCCATGCCCCTGAACGAGAAGGTCCTCGACGGATTCGGCGTCGCGGAGTTCTTCCTCGAAGAGCTGCCGCGCAGGAACCCGCCTGGCAAGTTCTACGTCTACGGTCGCGACAACTACATCGCACGCGACACGTCGGCAGGAACGCTTGTCGTCTTCCACTTCAAGGGACGCATCGTCGCTCACGCAAAGCTCCAGACGGACTGGAAGCAGCCGAACGACGATCCGCAGGGTCGGCCGGACGCGCAGTGCGTGTACCTCTTCGAGGATGCGCATGCGAAGGATCCCGGCCTCCGGCTCGACAAGCTGCTGCCCGTGTGGCGGGCAGAGTGGCCGAACGGCCGCTTCGATCAGTCGCCCCGCACGCTTGACCCTGCCGCCGAAGCCGAGTTTCTTGCCAGCTGGTGAAGGCTTTCTTCAGCTCTCAGCTCAGCCTTCCCCCTACTTTATCGTCGACTCGCAGACCAGTGTCTCGGGGACCGCTGGCGGGTTGTCGACGCACACGCGACCGACCGGATCCAGGTGTTCCGACGGCCCGACCACGTGGATCGTTGACACGAACGGCTCCGACTGTCTCCCGACTTCGGCCTCGAGCTCGAGCACACGCGACGATAGTGTGGCTGTTCGGCGGAGGGCCAAAACGCCGGAGAGCACCGCCACGATGCACACGATTCCGAGCAAGGCTGCACCCATCTGGGCGGCGAGCCCCATGCTCGCAGGATCGCCGGAGGCAGTCTCGTGAACCGTCCGTGCCCGGATCGGAGGAAACGCGGGCGATGGAGTCGCATCGGCTGCAGGCGCCGCAAGATCCACGACCGTGTCTTCGACCTCCTCGAGTGGTTCCGCTTGCGGCCCGCGGTACACGCTCACGTCCCCGTCTCCGTAGGGCTCGATCACGGCACCGAGGCTGTCAGGTGCCGTCCACTGCGTCTGGTTCTGCCGATCCACGCTCGAGAACCGGGCGTTCCCGTGTGGATGGGAGTGCACCCAGCCCAAGAGCACACAGTCCGGGAAGAGCGCGTCGGACGTCATCCGTGTGCGCAGTTCGGACTCGGGTGTGGTTTCGAAGTATCCGGGGCCGGCCAGGCAATCCGGGTCAGGAACGATCCCTTCGACGACCACATGCCTGCCCCCGTCGTCCTTGCATTGCCTGCCCAGAAGGACGCCGTACCACTCGTTCGGCGCGGCGTTGCGCGCAAACTCGCGGCACCGCTCCACCACGGTTTCCCGGAAGGCAGCCTCGAAGCCGTCTCGGGAGCGGAACACCCTGACCTGTGACCGCGCCTCACGTCGGTCGATCTCGTGTACCTTCGGTTCTCGGACGCCGAGCGCGACGAACGAGTAGTCCTGGTTGTCGCGTACCCTCTGGATCGAGTTGTTCATCTTCACCCTCCGATGGGCGTGAAGCCGTTGTCAGCTGCCTCCGGTGTGAGGCACACGAAACCGCTCTCATTGCCCGGCCCGGCGGTGCCGCGCGCCTCGAAGCCGCCTCCGATGGGCACGAAAGCCGAGTTCGGGTCCTCGATGCCGTAAGCCACGTCAGGCGGCAGGAGCGGGTATTCGAGGTCCGGGTTCACGGGTTGGCGCTTCAGTACCTCGCGCCAGTAGCCGATCGCTGCAGGGCTGTATCCAACGTAGCCCCCGCCGCGGTCCTTCTCGTCGCAATTCAGAACGCGCATCGTATGGATGATGAGACCGCCCAGGAGCATATGCCCCTGTCTCTCCTTCCAGATCTCTCCGATGCAGAACACGCCAGCGGGCTGTGCGACGTGCGGGCTCCAGGGCAAGGGCTGCGACACGACCTGCACCCTGGGCTCGGTCCGCGGGTATCCCCCATGGGCCAAGAGGTCGAATCTCACGACGGCCCCATCCACGTATTCGCCGGGGCCCTTGAGCATGCGGAAGCCGTATTCGACGAGGTAGACGGTCGCGAACCCGCGTTCGCCCTCCTCGGGTGTTACTTCGCGCCTACGCGGAACCTGCTCCGCGGAAGCGAAAGCTCTGACGGACTTGAGGGCCGGAGCCCGCAGCCGACTCGCTACCTGGTAATCTAGGGCGAGCCGGCTACGGAGCAAGTTGCGGGTGGCAGGCTGCATGGCGGAGTCCCTATGCGCCGATGCCCGGAGAGACGATGGCGATCACGTCGCCGTCTTTGGCGTAGTCTGCGATCGCGTGCGAGGGCGGAATGTTGGTGTTCGTCGACTGAACCGTAAGGAGGTACTGGTCCTTCCTCGCGGGCTTCTCGAGGAATCCCTGCGATACGAGGTTCTCGATGGCCTGGGCTCCGGTGGTGCCCTTGCCGATTCCGGCCTTGAACAAGTTGCTCTTGTGGGGATGTGCAAATTCGACTTCGATGTTGTTTCCGTTGGTTGCCATATCCAGTCTCCTGTTTGTGACCGGCTCTCTGTCGGTCTCACTCACATCCATGTCGCGAATTACGGGCTTGTTACGGGAATCAGAAGCACGGGAGGTCGTGCTCATCCGCTTCAATCACCGCGTCCAGTGCGGCATCTGCCTCGGCCGCTGAGGCATCAGCAGGTGACGAGGCATCGGGAGCGGCATCGCTGACGCGGCGTTCCTTCCTCCGCAGGGTCGTGTAGATGTCGTCCGTGGTCCCCGCGAGGCGGAAGGTGCGAATTTCGCCGCTCACACCGTCCTCCACGTCGAAGATCGCACTCGGTCCCAGTCCGAGCTTCTTCAGCCTCGTCGTCGCAAGGCGGCTGTCCGCTGCGACGAGCGACACGGAGTTGAGCGGCGCCGGCGCTTTGGGCGGCGAGCCGGGGCATTGCTTGCAGCATGGCGCTTCCCGGACTGCGTACGCGGGCTGCATGATCGGTATCCTTGCACCGCAATTCACGCACGGAGCCTCAATGACGAACGGGAACGGCAGATGCGCGATGGGGGATGACATCTCCGCCCCCGTGACCTCGAAGACCCTGCGCAGGGGCTCATCGGCCGAAACATCGAGATCGTCGATGCGTGCAAGCGACCGATGCCCATTCGCGCATTCGGGATCCGCCGTGAGGTTGATCGTGGTGGACTTGCCCGTCCTGATGTCGAGGACGAGGAGCTTGCCTCCCAAGGGGAACTCGCCATGCAGCGCTTGGATGCACGCTTCTGCCGCGAGCGCGCCCACTGTGGCCGCGACGGTCTGGGTTGCCGGACTCATCCCTTGCTCGACTACCGCCCTCGCGTATGCCGTACAGGAGATCCCTTCGGGTTCTGCGTTCGGATGCGCGCAGCGCCAGCAAGGCTCGTCCTCGGCTTTGTTGGGGTAGACCGACAGGTGCGCCTGCGATGCAGTGAATCCCACCTCGATCATGGGAATGCGCAGAAGGCGCGTCGCCTTCGCGAGCCACGCTCGTGAGCCGAAGGAATCAACTGCGGAGACAACGACCTTTGCGCCTAGAAGTGCCCCGAGTCCAAGAGCCTCGACGCGGGCGACCGCGTAGCGAACGATTGGGTCTTCGGCGTACGACAAGGTCAAAGCGCCGATGGCGACCTCACGCGCCTTGTAGCGCTTCTTGCCTTCCGCGAGACGCTCTTTCTTGAAGAAGTATGACCTCGTCAAGTTGGAGACCTCGACGGTGTCGAAATCCACAACGCGGAGCTCACGCACTCCCGAGAGACACAGGTTGAATGCGATGTTGTTACATGCTGCGCCTGCGCCATCGAGTGCCAAGATCGCGTTCCTGAGCTTTTCCGGGTCATATCCTGCGAGTTTCTCGCGGCTCCACATGTCGCTTCCGTTCATCGATTGCATACCGTCCTCCACTTGTCGCCATAGCGCTGGCGATCGGTTGGCGCGTAGAATGCCCCACCGCTCGTCGTCCACGGCGGTGGTCTCTGCGCCCTTTCCCGTACCCATGCACCATCGCGGTGCGGCGTCACGAGCACTGGTCGTGATTTCCTATGTCTTTCGGCAGCCCGCAGAACCAGCAAGGGGGAGAGCGCCGCTTGGGCGTCTCCCCATCTTCGCGGAGAGGTGTGAAAGCGTCGTCTCTCTCGTCGTCATCCTCGAGAAGGTCTGCAGTCGCGACCCTACGCGGCAGAAACGCGGCAACTGGCTCCCTAGGAACCTTGGTGAGAGGTACGAACCCGGTGAACCTCCACTCGTGCATCCAACGCCAAAGCCACGCGGCAAGGATCCCGAGGAGGAACCCGACGACGCCAGTCGCGGTCGCGAACGCCGCGGATTCGTCTACTACGAGGCCGCCAGTCGATTGGCCGGTCTGCGGCGTGACCGTGGTGGTCGCTGACCGCTGGCCGGGGCAGTACATTGCAGCCTCCAACGGTGGCGTGTAGTACGGCTCTGGCATGCGCCGATCCTCCGACCTCTCCTGCGACCCCCCGCTGGGTCCGGGGCACCTGTGCCTGCCGAGACCATGCATGGCTGCCACCGACGGTTACCGCGCGGCACACGGAAGCCATCGAGCATCGAGCCCTCCAGCGGGCGTGACGCAGCGCACCCTCCACACAGCAGCAACGCGATGCGGCATGACACGGGCTGGTCTCGCAAAAAAAAATCTCGATCTGGATTGTAACGGCGCCTTGCTCGGGTGCATGATCAGTTCGTGAGGGCGAAGAGCCCTCCACAAGGAGGCAACGATCAGGGAAGGGACATAGGGCACGACAGAGAACCTACGTGGAACGGCTACCGACGCCGAGATCGCATTTCCTTCGAAGAATCCACGGAGGTGAGAGCAAGTGTCGAACTCGAACGTCCCGCAGTTCCTGTCGCTAGAGGGAGCGCAGTCGTTTTGGAACGCCAACCAAGCCCGCATCGGACTCATGGTTACTCAAGTCATCTGGACGATGGGGCTACCCAGCGGCGCAAGCGGCGGGGGTCACGGCTCGTCGGGATTGCGGGGCAGGACTCCCGGCATGACAGCCGTGCGTCGAGCCTTGCTGGAGGACGCTGATCTCTATGCCGAGATCCTCGCAACAGCGTGGGAGCAGTTTTTCCGGGCCGTGCAGGAAGGCAAGGTCTGGACAAGCAATGTCTCCGGGTTCGTGTTCCGCGTTGCGCAACGCACGACATGGCGTCTCGCCACCGCTCGTGCAGAGCAACTCCGTGTCACCCTTGAACCGACCACCGAGGCCGATATCCTCGAGGGCGTCGCGGACCCCGGCTGGATGCCTGACGAAGCAGCCGATCGAGCCGAAAACCTCCGTCGCCTCGTGGCAGCCGTTCACGCGCTCAAGCCCCGTGACAAGGAACTCATCCTTCGTCGCTTGGAAGACGAGCCGTACGAGGACATCGCTCGAGACCTCGGCGATAGTCGAGATGCTCTCAAGAAGCGTCACCACGATCTCGTGGCGCGTTTGGCGCGCCAACTCCGGGCAGATCCTGTCGACGCCGCCTAGCTCCGCCAGGTGGTTCGCATGAGCGGCTCCCGAACCCCCTCCCCGCCGCTCAACCCAGCGAAAACCCTCGTCTTCTTGACAGATGTAAGGAAAGGTGGTACAAAGAGACGTTCATTCAATGGTGTAGTGGGGACAGATGCTGAAACGTCTCTTCCCAGCAATGCCGTGTTCGACCTCGTCGAACGGCTGATCCAGCTATCCGCGGACGACTTCCAGACCGTTGTCGCCTCGGCCAAGCTCTATCGGCGGTTCGAGGAGGGGAACCGGTCGAGGCGAGGGCAATGAGGCTCTGGCTTCGACCGATTGCATTTTGTACATTCGCGGGAGGTCGCCCCGAAGGCGCTCAACTCCCGCACCTCCAGCGGGATACCCGCATGGAGGAAGACCATGACCCATGATCCCGCGCAAGCCCACGGACCCGTTCGCAAGTCCCAACACAAGCCGCCCCTGTCTCCTGCCAGCGGGCTCAGCGGTGCGCTCATCGAGATCACAGAGGACGATTGCGGAGGTCCGCTCGAATGCGTGGTCATCGACCTTCCGTTCGATCCCGCGCAAGCCCACGGACCCGTTCGCAAGTCCCAACACAAGCCGCCCCTGT
>JAVHLR010000001.1:0-16769 GCA_031082005.1 Patescibacteria group bacterium | reverse complement strand
AGGACGATTGCGGAGGTCCGCTCGAATGCGTGGTCATCGACCTTCCGTTCGATCCTGCGCAAGCCGCCGGCTGTGTCGCTGACGAGGAGGACTAACTGCCGCCGAGTGCGCCTCACCACCAACTACCCTGAAGAGCCACGGCCCAGCCTGCGCGCCGTGGCCTTTTCGTGTTTCCGTCAGTCGCGTGGCACCGGAGGCTCTCGTGGATGACCAAGTCCTCAGATGGATCGCGTACTCCTACAGGGATCCCCAAAGAGTCGCCGCGTTCAGCGTAACAGCGCATGCTGCCGCTCCGACGCTAATGCTATCGCCGCATGATCAATCACAGGTTCCCGGGCTTGGTACGGTCGTGCGTGGAACTACTCGGAATGGGACTTTTCGCGCGTCGGCATTTGAGATCCCGGTCGGATGGCTCGACGACGAAGGCACCTTCTATGTCACGTGGCTTCAAGCGCATGAAATCGGTCCAGTGCGGTTGCATGAACCATCCGCTCGCTCGGGGAGTGTGGATCCTCAAGTGAACAACGCCCTTCGCGGTCTAGTTTCCACTATCCTGTTTGACGATTCGGCAATCGCTCGGCAGCTGCCGCTTGCTCCCCGTAAGCACACAGTTCTTTCGGGTTTACAACGGGGGGCCATTTGTCGTCTCGATGCCAACGCCACCGTACTCGTCGTATCGTGCACCGCTTTCCATGAACGGTTCTATTATAGCAGGTTCATCGGTATTCCTTTGCATCGTGTGTCCGTGTGTCCGTCTCCGCACTCGCCATGGCCAATTGTTCCCGCCACGATTGACGGCGTTCACGCCGATTGCTTCGCCCCAGTTGTCCTCATCTCATCATACGACTTGCACCCAGATGACCAAGTCCACGTCTGCGGCCGACTCACATCCGACGGCATGACCTTGATCGACTCCCTCGTCCGCAGGTGGCTCGCCTTACCGTGAATTCTCTACACCAAGAGGGGCAGCAACTATGACACTCGGAGGGGCTTTCCCAAGTTCAGGCCAGCTCGTTGCCGACTTCACCGATCCTGACCTGTCCGATCTCGAGCTAACGGACATACCACCGCCTCCGACGATTTCGCATGCGAGCACCTCCTCAGCGCCACAGACGCCGTCGTTTTCCGCATGGGCGCCCTCGGCACTTGGCCTCCCTCCACCATCAGGCATTGAGGCGCCGGTGCACATCAGCGTCGGGTATTGGCAGGGGCGCGTGCTCGTTGGAGTATCTGGAGACGCGGACTTTCCGAAGGCGTCAGCTCTTCTCGTGTTCGAGGTTGGAGATGGTGGCCCCGGAAGGAGCGGTAAGGCCAAGCTCAAGCCGCTAAGGCAGTTGTATTCGGGCCATTTCGTCCAGATTTTCCCCGCCGCAGCGCTCCTCGAGCTCGGGACCCAAGCCGAGCTCGCTGGCGCTCGTCTGCTGATAGCACTTGCGGCCGGGACCAGGACCATCCAACGCTACTCCCAACTGCGCGCATCGTAGCGCCAATGAGCGTTGACGTTCCCCGGTCTCTGACTCTGTGGTGTTTGACTCAAGGAGCGTGCGTGGCAGCAGCGCTTGAGGCTGCACGAAGCCGCCGTTCCGACCTCCAACAGATCTCCGTTGAGCGGCTGCGAACTGACCTCTTGCCGGGTTCGCTTCGCCCAGAGCTGGTTCGGGATCTGCTTGGTGCATCCGACGCGGTGCACCCCGATCTCATTGAGGTCGTTCATGCGCTGCGCGCAACTGCCGCATCTGCAATCCCCACCGCGCCAATCGGAGCGATAGCTATTCCGCTCGTGGCGAAGGGTCTGGGAGTTGTCGGGACCGTCGTTCGACTGGGTATCACGGATGGAACCGTCCAGGGGCTGGCCTCAGCAAGCTTCCTCGAGCCTTGGGCGGGCGGAATCACGAAGGTGGTGAACCATGTCGCTAGCAGATTCGGGGTCTCTCCCGAACGCTGGCTTCTCACCGCGTTCACAATGGCCGGTGACGAGATTCGCGAACTCGCCGTTTCTGCAAAGGACTCCTCATTTGAATTAGGTTTGGCTCTTGCTCTGATGTCAAAGGCCACCAACATGCCCGTTCCCTACGACATACTTGCGACTGGTGCAGTAGATCCAGAAGGGAATGTGACGGAAGTTGCCGAAGAAGACGTTGAACATAAGCTTCGCGGTGCTTGGCGTGAACATGGCTTCACACGGCGTGTTCTGGTGCCGCAATCGCAGGTCGCCGCAGCGCGTCAACTGTGTCAGGCGAACCAATGGGCGCTAGAGATCGTCGGCGTAAAGAGCGTAGCCGCCGCACTGAAGTTGGTATGGCCTGCGCATGAACTGCGCTGCGTTGATACCAACCCAGACCCGCCAGAATCGCGTGTTTCCATCTGGCGAGGTCTTTGCGCAAGGACTCGGGCGCTCATCTTGAGCCGTCGCAAGGTGCTCCTGACGCTAGGCACTCTCGTTTCGCTGTTGCTTGCTTCCTTTTTCGGGCGGCATTTTCAGGGCCGGTCGTCAACCAGTCGCGCCGCGATGGGGCCTCACACCGAGTACTACAGTCATTGGGGCGGGCAGCGTGCGCCGTTGCCTATGCGCCTTTTTCCCGAGCGCCCTGCCCGCCTCGGGTTACTCCTGGATGGAGCGAATCGAGTCCAAGCGGTTCTTGTGGAAGGCGGCCGCCTTCCCGCCTCCGACGACGACTGGGTTTGGATCAATTACAAGCCGCTGCCCGTGGTCGGCTCGCAGAGGCTTGATCGCGTCCATGTAGTTCGCGTAACCTCCCAAGAGGAAGGCGACCACCGCAGAATTCTCGTCGACATCGATGACGATGGCGCGCCTGAATACAGGGGGGAATTTAATCAGGGGAAAGGCGAGATCGTCGGCGACGGACCGCTTGGCCAGCGTTTTGATTCGTGCTCGCTAAGCAGGGATTGGATCGCCGGGACGTACATCGACGGAGCGATTACGCACTGGCTACTCGCCAATATTGGCGCGTTTCGCACCCGGGAGGCGGGCGGGTGGTACCGTGCCGATTGGCACGGATGGCTGCGGGCTGTCCGCAGGGTTGGTATCGAAGAGAGCGAAGTGGCGGACCCAGAGAGCGTTCCTTTCGACCACGATGTCACAAGTGCGTATGCGAAGCTGACCGATAGCGAACTGGAGTTACGATTCAACCGCTGGAGCGAGCCATGCAAGCTCAATCGTCGTGATCGAATCGCGGAGGGAATATGCGCTTCTCCCGTGGTGCCAGCGGTTGCGGAACCTGCTCCGATTGCGGCAAAGATACGGGTCGCAATTGACGACGTGGCAGACCCTCGCCACATTGAAGGTGAAATGCGATTGATTTGGCCGGAAGAGAACATCCTCTCACCCGACGCTAGGCAGCATCCGGCCGGCGAGTTGACGTTCCGCCTGTGCCTGGATTTCGGGGACGGACCCGCGCCTGTCTTCCGCGGTCTCCTCGGCGAATCCCCACCTGGCAGCGCCTCGGAGTGAGTGCCCCCCACGTTGCCCACAGGTGGCCCATGAAGGATGAATTAGCGTTGCGTAATGGTCGCTTGTGATACTGGTAGAATGCTAAAACGGTGCTGAGTTGTGCGGAAACGCACGGAATCTAAGTGGACACGGATCTCGGCGCAGCTGGGTTCGATCCCCAGCATGGGAGCCCGAACACACTTCGTTCGAGCCTTTTCATCGGGGCTCAGGCACGGCGGTCGCCTATTGCTTGTCAGGTGTGATTCGGGAAAACAGCGGTCCATCCATGTAGGCCTCGTCGACAACGGCAGGCTCGCGCAGTTCCTCGGGCAGCTCCTCCGGATCGGTGAACGCGATCAGCCTGCGAAGGTCGACCGCGTTGAGCCCCAGCTCGTCGGCAATCCGATGAAGTGGCCACTTCGGCTCCACCACAGCTAGGGCCTTCGCGATAGCCACGGGCAGCTCCCGCGCAGGCTCATCGCGCTCTCGCGGACGATTGCCTGACCGGCTCAACTGCACAAACGCCCGCTTGTACGTAGCATCGGAGATCAAGCCCAGGTCGTACGTGCGTCGGATGATTGCGGCTGCGGAAGTCTTCCACCTGCGCTTGAGCTCCCAGATGTGCTCCCACACCAGTCGCCTGGGCGCCTCGTGGTAGAAACTGTCGCGCGGCATTAGCAGCGCCGATCCGAAGCGATTAGCTTGGTGCTCCAGCTCGGGGGAACCAGCCATCACATCCGCGTGCATCACCAAGTGGCCGAGTTCGTGCGCCGCATCCATCCGGGTCCGGCTCGGCGAGTCCTTCTCCATAACCAAAAAGACGCAGGGGCGGCCATCGTTCCACATTGAGAACGCGTCCACCTCGCGACAGCTCTCATCGATCGGGATCACCACAACCCCCTTGCGCTCGAGCAGGTTGATCATGTTCCCAATCGGCCCGAGCCCTAGCTCCCAGCGACGGCGTACGTCAATGGCGAGGTCCTCGATCGCCTCAGAATCCTCGGGTGTCGCTGACAACATCGTGACACGCTCTTCTGGCAGATTCACCTTCCCTTCGAGAAAGGTCAGCATGCCACCGAGGAGAGATCCCTTCGCAAGCAGCTTGCGTCTGTCTCGTTGGCTCGCTGAGCGGAGGCTCCGGAAGTGACAGATGTCGAGTGGCACCACAGGAAATCGAATACCGTCGGGCGTCCTTGCGAAGAACGATGCCGGAACGCCCAGGGCTAGCATCATTCGACCGATGGTTTGCCCATCCGGTCTCGCACGCGCGCTCTCGAACTGGCTCACTGCGCTGGGAGTTTTGCCGATCTTGTCGGCGAGCTCGTGCTTGGTGAGCCCGCGCCATTCGCGTGCGAGGGTCAACCTCTCCGGATCGAAAAGGCGCGCAGCGGTGTAGATGTCGGTCTTGCCAATCATCAAACCGAACCTCTAGCGGCGCTACTTTGCTGTCACCACGATTTCCGTCTCGGGCTCTTCTGGTACGATCGGTACTGCTGGCGTCTCGGGCGGGAGAGCCGACGGCTGCGGCGGGATAGGGCCGACCGCCTCCCTGTCGAGTTTGTAGATCTCCTCGGCGAATCCCCACCTCTTGATCTTGCCAAACTCGGTCTGTATCGGAATGCAGATGTAGACCGCGCACAAGCCGTCACGGGGGTTGCCCATGTGCGCGACCACGGCGTATCGGAGGTCTTCCACGGAGTCGACCATAGCGTCCTCAAGCCCGAGCAGGATCGGCTGCCCCTGGTCATTGACGCTCATCGCCCCGTTTTCGGACGTAGGGAACGACTCCCAGATATTCCCTGCGGTGCTTCCCACCTTGTAGAAACCGACGGTGTATCCGCCGCCTTGCACGCGAAACAGTGTCTTGAGTTCGTCGACTCGCTCGAGCTTGCCGCCGGTGCGCTTGCAGTACTTCTCGAGCTGGTACTTCCCGACATGGTAGACGTTGTAGCCGAAAGTGTTCGCGTTGAACCCGAGCTCCTCGTCGTGACGCTCGCGCACGATCTCGTACGCCTCCTGCGTTGCGCGGACGATGGCACGCTTCACGTCATCTGTGAACGCTTCACGGTACGCGGGGCCAGGATCGGGATTCCGTCTGCCGTTGGGCTCTCTCGGTTCGTTGGTGCTGTCGGCGGCGGAAGCGGCTTCGTCAGGGATGGTCATGCGAGGCTCCTTGGGACCGATCCATACTACCTGTGCCCAACATCGTCAAGAAACTTAAGTGTGAAGCTGCACGCATGGAACGATATGTAGTGTCAGGGCTTGGAACTGTGAGAACCGTGAGCCAAGTGCGCACGGTGTCTTGCGCGGCCGAGTGTCGCACGTGTGTGCATTAGTCTACAATGTATGCAAGATGGGCGGCGTTGCGGCGCACGTCACCGTCGGAGGCTCGCCCTTGAACCCCCGGCCTCCCCGTGGTGAGCCTCACTCGTACCAGGCCTTGCGCCAAACGTCGGAGACGTTCGTGGTGCCGACGGGACCGCCTTCCAGATCCGCTTCACTGCCTCGAACCTTTCGGGGTCCGCGCCGGCCGCGTCCGACCCGCGGCCGGTCTCGCGTTCGCGGCTCTACATGTACCCGAGCAGGCCCTGGCACCTGGCTCCCCTTAAGAACCGCCCGATTCCCGCGGCGGACCGCGGCTGAAAGGTCGTAGGTGTATTGGCCCCGGCCCCGAAGAGCATCGTCAGCACGAACTTCGAGTCCCCCGATCCGGCGCAGCGCCGCCACCTTGCGCAGCTCATCGAGTTGTGCTGGAATCGAGAGGATTGGGCGACCCTCACTGTCCGAGGATCGTCGGGCGTAGATGACATGTATAGTGCTGGTAGTTGACCCGCCTGAACATCTCGATGACTATTCCCATCGTCTACGTCCCTGCCCCCGCAGTTTTCCCCGAGCTGACTCAGGGGTTCGATTCGTTCTGTTCCCTGGTGCGCAGCCTCAGCCGCACCGACGTGCTCTTCTGGTGCGCCCGGATAAATCTGCTTCTATCCAATCCGAATGCCGCCACCCGGATTGACGTCCAAAGATGGGGTCTGGCGAAGTTCTTCGGCTACGACGAAATCCAGCGGGTTGAGCGCTTCGCGCAGGAGCGCGGCGGGGCAGATAAGGTGATGGTCTTCTCCAGGGCACAGCTTCTCGAACTCTTCCGCTGGTCCTGTCTCCTTGCCGAAGACAATGATGACGACGGAACTACTTTCGAGAATCCGGAAGTCCGGCGCCGATTCGCCCAAGCGGCGCTGATGGCCAGTGGCGTTTGGAGCGACCGAGTCTACGCTAATGGCCTGCCCGCAAGCGATGACCGTGGAGCAGATAGGCGAACCGCGAGTCCAACGATCCGGAGGGCAGTTGCAGATAACCTCCATGGGTTGGACCTCCAACGCGCGCTGGCGCGGGGCAGCTCGATATACGACAAACACATCCGTCTGCACGATCCCGGCTTCCACGACGACTTCAAGCAGACGACGGGGCTCGGACTCGATCGCTATCCACTCTCCCTATGCGGCCTGATGGTCGACTTCTGCAATGTTACGCTGGAGAATGTTGATAAGCAGCCTGGGATCTTCAACCCGTCAAGCCTCATGCCCGCTACGAATCCAGGCGCTCTCGATGCGGTCGCCCGGTTCGTTGAACTGGAATCTCGGACACCGGACGAGCTTCGTGCCGCGCTGATGCCAGGTGGCAGAATTCCTGACCCACTAAAGCGATTTGACGATAAGCCGCTTCGGGAGAAGCCGGTTCTTCGGACTCCTGATGGTCGCGCCATCATCATCGATCCCAGGTTCTTCAGTGAGAAGGCGGTAGTTGGCCCTTTGTTCCACCTTGCGAAAGCGCATGGCAAGGAGAGGGCGCGCGTGAACGGCATCTTCGCTGCATTCGGCTCCAGTTTCGAAGGCTATGCCAAAGACTTGCTTGCCAAGATCGGGTCAAGGGGGAATGCGTTGTGGTTGAATCCAAAGCGAAAAACCTCGGACGGTGATGTCGAAATGGGCGATGCGGCCTTGCGGTTCGGGGCCGACCTTCTCCTCGTGGAGGCAAAGGGCGTGTTCGTTCGCGATGACTCGCTCCAGAGCGGCAACGCGAATCCATACCTGTGCGAGCTTCGCAGGAAGTACTCGGAAGTCACCGACGGAGACAGGGGCGCGCGAAGGCCCAAAGGCGTGGGGCAGCTTGCCCGAGCGATTCGTCAAGTCATCGAAAACAGCTCGTTGCAGACTGAGAAGGACGTGGAACAGGTTGTCACGATCTTCCCCGTCCTCGTGGTGTTCGATTCGCTGCTGCAAACACCGGGGCACCTCGAATTCCTCGATGTTGAGTTCTCGAACGCGCTGGGTCTTTGTAGCGAACCCACCGCCGGTTCCCATGTTCTCCACGGTAGATTCCTGATCGCGCCCCTTGTGGTGATGAGCATCGACGAGCTAGAGGACCTGGAGTCCTCGACGGAACATTTCGGACTTGGTGAATTCCTCGGAGACTACTGCCGACAGGGGGCAGGAGGCGTACGCCCCAGCCTCCGCGAATTCATGGATGCAACACAGGGCAAGTACAACTTCATCCTCAGCCGAGAAACCGCACGCCTCGCTTGTGACAAGCTCGAGGAAGCCCAGCAGTTCCTATTCCCGACGCCAGCGAAGGACGACTGCAAGGCCGGTTAGGCAGGTAGTTGGCTTGTGGAAGATGTCCGCTCCCACGTTTCTCGCCCCGATCCATCCCAGCGATCTTTCCCGATCGTGAGCCTGGGATTGGCGCCGGGGTGAGATCCCAACTGGGGCAAGCCATGGCGGTTGAGTGCGGGGCTGGTGAGAGGTCGCCACAGGGGATCAGAACAGCAGGTCGTCGAGGTCGGGACGTAGATGGTCACGCAGGGCAACCTCGTACAGGTCGAGCGAGGCGAGCAGTTCGTCGATGTGCGAGACCAACTGTCGGGCTGCGAGATCCAGGGCGTGCGGGGGTGGATCCATTGGCGGACGATCGTCCATCGAGGCATCGAAGTGGTCGCGGAACTCGATCATGACCGAGATGCGCGCACAGCGCGATGCGGTGGCGAGCACGTGCAGGACCGCGCGTTCGGGTGCCTGTTCGAGGCTGGCAACGTCGGGGGTCCGAAGCGTTGCGGTGGAATGCATGGGGCTCATCGGTCTCCTCCGCGGTTCTGGTAGAGCGGGTGATTGGCGATCAGGTGCGCCATGAATTCGCCTTCGATGCTGTCGCGACCCTGGACGGCGGCCTGAATGAGGGCCTGGACGGCGAGCTGATTGATGTTACGGGGCCGACCCATGGAGGTCTGAAATAGCTTCTTGACCGCGGTGTCGGTGAAAAGCTTCGGATCGACTCCCGCACGCGACAGATGGAACGAGATGTAGTTGCTGGTGTCCTCGACGTTGAAGGGCCGCAGCGCACACGTGTAGGAGAAGCGCGAACGAAGCGGGAGGAGCGTGGGGTCTGCGAGGGTAGCCAGCAGGTCGTCGGTACCGCTAATGAGCACGCTGAAGCGGTCCTCGGAGTCGAGGTCGTAGGTGGTGAGTCTGCGGACGGCGTCGATGACGGGAACGCGCAGGCCCTCGGCATCATCCAGCACGATGAGCGGGTGGGCCCCGTGCTCCTTCTCGTGGGCGGCGAGGTGGGCCTGGGCGGCGTCGAACAGGTCGGTCGAGTGCAGCCGCATGGGCAGCCCGAGCTTTCGGCTCAGCGAGCGAAGGAAGCCGGCGACGGTGGAAGGAAGGTAGGAGAAGTCGATCACGCGAAAGCGCGACTGGTCGAGTTCCTGAACGAACCTGCGGACGGTGATGCTCTTGCCAACGCCACTGGGGCCTGTCACCAGGCAGATGCCTTTGACTTCGGTCCACATCTGCAGCGCCTGGAGCAGCTCGCGTTGCGCGAGGGAATCGAACATCTGCGCGGCCCACATGGACTTGCAGAAGGGCATCTTGTCGATGGCGAAGTGACTGCGCAGACGGCGGATCTGTTTCTTGGTGGGCTCGGTGGTCATGGGTCGTTGCCTCTCTGTTCGCGGCGAATGGCGTCGAGATACACGGCGATGTGCTGATCCTTGCGCTCGCCTGCGTTCAGCAGCGATTGCAGGGTCATGGTGGCGCGCTCGGGCTCGAAGGGGCCGAAGCGCTCGAGGTATTGACGGATGGCGGGCTCGTCGACGACAGCCGCGTCGAGTCTTTCGGAAAGCAGATCGACGATGGACTGGTCGGCACCTCGTCTGCGCGCGACGGCGTCTGCAGCCGGAGACGCAGACTCGAGGGTGCCGACCGTGTCGCGGTGTTTGCGCACCAGGTGGCCGAGATAGTCCACGCGTGGAGTGGTGGGTTGCGCGGCTGGGCTCGCAGTGGGCTGCTCGCGGGGCTTGGGCCTGCGCCACGGCGAGACCTGCAGTGGACCCACGCGCTCGCGGAACTCGCCATGCAGCCAGACCTCGACCTGATGCATCGCCTCCGGATCGAAGAACACCTGAACGCGCTTTCGAGCGAGCTTGGGGCCGACCTGGTAGTGGATACCGAGCAGCGAGAAGACGCCGGACTTGTCGGGCGTGCGGCTCTCCTTCCAGAGGAAGGCTTTGCGGATGAGCTCTTCTTCGGCGTAGCGAACGTGGGCGATGTTGCTGCGCCACCGATCGATGGGAGCCTCGCCGGTCTCCCCGTGTACATTGCGGTTGTAGTGCAGATCCGTCCACGCGCGGAATGCCTCGTTGAGCTGGTCGATGGTGCGGATCTGAGACTTCTTGACCTCGGCGAGGAACGCGGAGTTGATGAGGCGGTTGAGGGCTTCGATCTTGCCGTGCCCCATCGGCCGCCGTTTGCGCGTGAACACGATGCGGTGGATGCCGAGCGCCGCGACAATCTTGCGCATGTGAATGGAGCGATAGACTTGGCCGTTGTCGTAATAGACCCTACGAGCCAATCCGTACTTCTGAATGGCGCGACGGAAGACCAGCTCCAGGGCGGGCAGGTTGTCGCGAAAGCTGAACTGCCCGTGCAGCAGAAGACGGCTGTGGTCATCGAGAAACGCAAACAGGTCGGCGCGCCGGGTCTTGCCCGCGCGCTCGGGGTCCGGTAGCCACACGCCCGTCAGCAGATCGCTCTGCCACAGGTCGTTGGGAAACGCGGCCTCGAAACGATCGAGGTCTTGGGCGTCGGGAACGCGCGCCTTGCGAGCGCTCAGTCCGCGCGATTGCAGCACCCGGTGCACGGTGCTGCGCCGAAGCACGCCTGGCTCGACCAACTTCATGTCCTCGGCGATCGTGATGATGCGCTCCAGGGACCTCTCGGGCACGTCTTGCTTGAGCTGGGAGACCAGCTCGCATTGCTCCGCATTGAGCACGCCCACTCCGCGCCTCGGGCGCGACTTGTCTTTGAGCGCATCCAGCCCACCGGTGCGGTACCGGCGTACCCACACGCGAAGAGTATCTGCGGCGGCATGCATGGGCTGACCGTCCGGGCCGCGCCAGGTCTTCGCGGACAGTTGCTCCAGAACCTTGCGTCGCTGCCCCCGGGGCGGGTCCAGTGCCAGGTATCGTCCAATGATCTCGTAGCGCGCCAGCGCAACGGCCGTCTGCCCATCGTCCTCGTGCTCGTCGCTCATGTAGCCTCCTTGCCCGGGCGTGGATTTCCCCGGTGACCGGGAGCCTGAGCCCGATCGCCCCTCGGGACGACGACACGCTCTGTGGGATCGGGTCGAGCCGATTGCTGGCAAGGCGGCGGACAGTCTGCTAGCTTCCGCTCCCAGGAGGCCATGCATGGGAGCTCAGATCGGAAAGCTGTCCTGTCGTGCGTGCCACCTCCTTCGAGCCTCGGCCAGCAGGGGCGCTACGTGGGTGCCAAGCTCCTTCGCGGCTACGAAGAGCATGGCAATTGCTCTCCACAGAGTCTGATGCCCCGTCGGCGAATTCCAACGCCGACGAGTCACCACGCTTGGAGGTGACAAACCTCCTCGAAACCAATCCTCCTCTGGCCGAGGCTCTCTTCTTCTCAGCTCGAGAATCGCTGCACGGATCGCCTGCTGCACTTCGAGCGCCGAGCCCATCGCTCGCGCCGTCCAGCGCTGCACCGTGCGGTCGGACCCCCACGTGTCGTCGATCTCTTCGAGCAGCTCCCGCCTATTGTGCAAGCCCACCGCGGAGCTGACCCAGGCCCAGATCCGAACTACGACCATCAGCGTGCAGAACCGCACAAGGTGCAGGTCATCCGGAGGCCGGCTGTGACACGTCGTGGTGGTCCCGGGAAGGAGCCAGCGGCGCTTGTGCACCACCACCCTGCGTGGCAGGCCGCCCTCGAGCACCACCAGCGTCTTGTCGCACCAGCCGTGCACGTGCCACCCACCCGCAGGCCGCTGCCCGAAGAACCACAGCCCACCGTCGGCATCCTTCGAGTACACGCCCGTCAGGACGAACAAGCTGTCGCGGATCAGCTCCTCGATGCCCGCCGCCGGGTCCGTGGGCTCGTCTGTCTCATGCACCGCTCCCGATAGCGCAAGCTGGGATCAGAGATCGAATTCTGGGATAAACCGGCCTGGGGCAGGGTGTGATCGCCGGGATGGGACATGGAAGAGAAGCGCGACTGCACCGTAAGCCAAACCTTCTTTCCGACGCGCGCGGTCGGCGTCGCCAAGATCTGGAACGAAGACCTCGCGCGGGCGGCGCGCGACTTGACGATGAGCGACCCATGCGGTGAGATGTTGGCATCGGATGCATAGTGCTGCACATTAGCACCAAGAGCGTCCCTGAAAAGTGACGCTCACAGGCAGCTACGGTTTCGAGATGCCGCCCTCGCAGAGGGGTGCTCTCATCTCGAAGTCGTGGTGACCGCGTTGGTGACCAGGTTGTGCGTAATGAACGGCGCCCGGCTCGATCCGGCGGACTGGTTCCAGCGCGAACCGTGGCTCAACTAAGGCATTTCGTTCGGTTGAGTCGGCTCGCGTCTTCCGCGTAGCAGTCTTGAATCGGGTTCGACCCCCGTTGGCCACCCCACAAAGGTCTCTCGAGCAATCGAGGGATTTTTGTTAAGATGATGCACCATGGAAACGAGCAGATGTTTCATCGGATGTGCCTTAAGGGATGAGGTGACGTTTTGGGTGGAATCCTTGAAGCGACGTATCGCTGAAAGATTCGGTTTGAGCTGGTCATTGAGATATCTGCCTCATATCACCCTTTTCCATCCCTTCGAAACAGACAAGGTAAATGAGCTCAATCTGCAGAATCTAGACAAGGTGATAAAAAAATCCGTTAGTAGCCCAGAGGGATTTTTCATATAAAGCTTGACAGGTATGGTGAGGGGAGATATCGTTTTACTATTGAAACAAATAAACAAGTATTTAACTATTAAATTCAACCATGTCTGTGACACATCTCTCTGAAAAGGAAATCCTCAAGTATCGAAAAATATTTACCGAAACGGATGGGGACATGTCGGCGATGTTCAAAGTCTTGAGCGAAATCAACAGATATAGAATTTTTTTGCTCCTCTTGGAACCCGAAAGGATCTCCATCGGGAATATCGCGAAGATCCTAAGCATCTCAGTGCCGCTCACGTCACAGCACGTGAGCACGCTCGTCAACGCGGGGCTCCTAAAAAAACAACGTAACGGAAAAAGGATCTATCCAAAAATCGAGCATCTCGACCCACTCGTCAAAAAAATCATCCTAACACTTAAAAAAATTAACTAAACTCTATGCTTTGGACCATCGCAGTCATACTCATAATCCTGTGGTTACTCGGTATCGTGACATCCTACACGTTGGGTGGCTTTATCCATTTCCTGCTCGTTATCGCCGTTATCGTCGTGCTCGTCCGCTTGATCAGAGGCGAAAAAGTTCTGTAAATAATTTATCTTAAACGAATAAATATGGACTCATACAACTCCCCTAGCACAAAACCCTTGTACCGCGGCACCCAAATCGTTTGGTATGTCGTTGGATTCATCGAAGCGCTGCTTGCGTTTCGTTTCGTGCTAAAACTTCTAGCTGCAAACGCAGGGGCTGGTTTTACGAGCTTTATTTATACGGTGACCCGACCGTTAGCGTATCCATTCATGACAGTATTTGGCTCAAGCCGTGTAGAGGGTAGCATATTCGAATGGACCACAATCCTGGCCATGTTCGTTTACGCGCTAATCGGCTGGGGTATCGTCAAGCTTCTTCTGATGGGCAAAACCGTTTCGACACCAGAAGCCGCAACGAAACTGGAAGAGCAGGAAAAATAGGGCTGCTTCAGACTAGACATGGAATGAGCGTCTCTATCGCGCCAGTTGATTATTTGAAAATTTGAAAAGACCTAAACTGACACAAACGTGGGTTTTCGTTCCTGATTATCGACTTTCTGCCCAGCTATTCCAAAATTCAGCCAATAGTGTAGTGTATATACCAAGACCAATGACGGGTTCATCTTCGCTGACTTAAAGCAGGAAACCTTACATATTAACAATTATTCATTGGTAAAAACTTATGAAGGGAACTATTTCAAGTAAGAACGAGGAAAAGGGCTTCGGTTTCATTACTCCGGAAGGCAAGGAAGATAACCGCGACAACAACATCTTCTTCCACACCTCATCGCTCGAGGGAATCTCGTTCGAAGAGCTGCAGAAGGGCACTGCCGTCGAATTCGACGAGGAACCCTCAGACAAGGGTCCTCGCGCGACACACGTCAAACGCGCCTAAGCGATCAGCCGAATCAAAAACCCCTTGCTTATGCGAGGGGTTTTTGTTTATTCGTTCGGGTTATTTCATCGCCAACTCAATAGGGGCGGCTTGCTTGATGGCGAGCGGCTTTTCCCAAAAGCGGTTACCGTTACGGAATGCCTTGGCAGCATAGCCGTTATTCACGTTACAGCTATTGTGGCACTGCACGGCATAGTTCACGTATCTCGGGTAGCCGTGATCTTCCATGTAATCGAGCGTCCAGTTGGCGGAACACACAAGGTCTTCAGCACAGGCAATCGAGATCTTGTGGAGCCTATAATGGATCTGGAAGTAGCCACGAGCCTTGCCATTGTCTCCTATAACAGTTGACCTGTTCGAGGATTCATTCCAAAGCATACCCAAGAGCGTCTTGGCACATTCCTGGCCGTAACCGTTCGATTTACAAACATCAAGCAAAACATCCTGAACCGAGGGTTGCACCTCTGAAACAGTTTGGGGTTCTGATCCGTCAGTGACTCCAGAAATCGTAATGCCAGCAGGCACGGTTTGAGTGATTTCAGGCTGCTCCGCCAATACTACCGGATCAGCCGCTTGGACGGCAGTGACCTGGGAGTTCGTTAATGCAGCAGCCAGCAAAATCACCGCAAAGGCTTTACGCTGGTTGACTGACATACTGGGGGTAGAGTTGAGTCTATTCATAATGATTTGTCCTGATCCGCAATTTTTGGTTTGCGAATCATGACCGGATATTAAACCATATTTTGGCTATTTTGTCAATGGGTGGATTGCGATTTTTTTGCTAAATTTAGCGAAATACTTTAAAAAATAGCTCATTTAAGCCATTATTTTTAATGAAAAAAATAAGCGTTTTTAACGCGAAAGGCGGAGCACGTGCTCCGCCGAAGTGAAGAGGCAGAAAAGAAGGGAGGCAACAGACCTTTAGCCCTGGGTACAGCCGTAGCAATACCCGGTACTGCAACAGTTCCCGTAGGAACACGAGTGACCACAGGTGCCACAGTTTGCGTCATCGTTCTGCAGATCGACGCATTCCGTACCTCCACACTTGGGGCAACCGCACACGCCCTGCTCACACGCGTCACCCTCATCACACTTGGTGCCGCAGACAGAGCAGTTTTCCGGATCGGTCATGGTGTCGACACATGACTGGCCGCAAGCGGTCAGGTTGTCCGGACAGACGCAGACCCCTGCTTCGCACGTCGCATTCGTGGGGCAGACGTTGTCGCACGCACCGCAGTTGCTCTCATCCGACTCGGTGTACATGCATGCGCCGCCGCACAACTCGGTATTCGCAGGGCACTCGCAGATGCCGTTCTCGCACGACGCAAGATAGGGGCACTCGTGGCCGCAGACGCCGCAGTTGTGGGGGTTCACCAGGATGTCCATGCAGCCCATGCTGCAATTGTTCTCTGGCTTGCAGGCACATACCCCGTTCTTGCAGAGGTGTGTAGAACCCTCCTCCAACTCGCACCAAGATGATGCGGCCGGGTCGTTGTCTGCGACGCCGTCACAGTCTTGGTCCTTGCCGTCGCACGTCTCTGCTGCGCCCGGGTGGATATCCTTGTTCCCATCGTCACAGTCAGCGCCGCCGCAGATCTGCGGAGCGTGGCTGTCGTGGTCCTTATCCAGGATGTCGAAAAGGCAGACCGAGGTCGCGGGATCGCAACGGATGTTCGACTTGCAGGCATCGCCTTCAAAGGCTTTCTCGCAGTCAGAAACATCCGCGCAAGCCGGAGCTGAAACGCAACCCTGCTCCTGCGTACAATACTGCCCAGCGGGGCATGCCGTATCGCCCGTATTCGGGCCGATGGCGTGACTGCATTTTCCGGAGACGCAAGAATCGACCGTACAGCCGAACCCGTCGTCGCAATCCGTAGTGCAGCCCGTCCCTGAATCGCCGGCAGTACCGCCCATGCCGCTACCGCCGGCTGTCCCTCCGGTCCCCGCAGTCCCTCCATCGCTTCCGCCGGATGCACCTCCTGACGGATCGGGATCGCTGCTTCCGCATCCCGCAAGGATTACAGCCAAAGCCAATACGTACGCATGATGTTTCATCGCCTGTTCCTCCTACTGACTATCCATCCATGCCCGACCTCTGCCTCAATTCTCTTCCCATCTTAAAAGCTAGAAGGTCCTTTCCATCTCGCATTTCCGATATCTCGGAGAAAGCGATGATGGCTTACGTAACGAGTGGTATCATCTGAATCCGCGCCTGTCAAAGCCGTTCACGCCTGCGACAGACCGGTCACGATTGGGCAAATACCCTTTACAGAAATCGGTTTCTGTGTTTAGTTTGAACCACGAAAGAAGGAGTTGATGGCTGAAAAAAGCGATTCGTCAGAGCCTTCGGCAATCGTTTTCGACCTGTCACAGATCAGGGAAGACGTCGGAAGGCCGACTCGACTCATGAGCTGGCTCGTGCGACACAGCGGTAGGCGCGTCCTGTCGCAAAGACCCGGCAGAGTCGAAGCTGGCGCAGGGCAAGCGCGCCACACAATCAGAGTGACGCTCGCGAATCCGTTCGAACGCGAAGCCGTACTCTTTCACGAGGCCGGTGAACCCGTGCCCCAACATGTCCTCGAAGACATCAAGCGCTGGCAACGCGAACACGGCCGAGACTAGCTCTCCCCTCTAAACAGAAGCGGCTCCACATACTCGTGG
>JAVHLR010000004.1 GCA_031082005.1 Patescibacteria group bacterium | reverse complement strand
ATACCTCAACCGTCATCATCGGTAACCAGACAGGTAACGCCAACCTACTCGTTGGTACTACTACCTATGGAGGAGGACTCAACTCCAACTTCACCCTTAACGGCAATGACGTACTCGTACAAGGACAACTTGGTTCCATCGAAGGTCTGTTCTCTGCCACTGGGGTATCAGTCGGAACCGGCACTACCGTGTATGGAGACGGTAACCTATACAAGACCACTTCAGGTGACTTTACCCTAGCCTTGAACAACACCGCTTCCAACTGGAGGTTCCGTTCTGGAGGACGGGAATCGTTCACCGTGGCTTCCACCGGGAACGTGGGTATCGGAGTGACTACTCCCTTGGAGGCTTTGGATGTGAGTGGGACGATGCAGACGTTGATACGAGGCAACTTGAGTCTCACTAACATCGCAACTACGACAGTCGGTGCTTCCCCGTATTCGATTGCCGTGCAAGGTAAATATGCTTATGTGGTGAATTTAACTACGGGTAACATGGTGACGTTCGATGTGTCGACTCCGTCTTCTCCGGTTTTGATTTCTACTATTTTGACTGGCTCACAGCCACACCATGTAGTAGTGAATGGTCGTTATGCTTATGTCGCGAATAGCGCAGGCAATACTTTGCAGATTATTGATGTTTCGAACCCTGCGAATCCGATTACTATGTCGACGGTGGCCACTGGTGCTAGTCCGCGTGGGGTATATGTAAGCGGTCGGTATGCCTATGTGGTGAATTTTTCAGGCAATACTTTGCAGATTTTTGATGTCAGCGACCCGACGAAGCCACTACTTACAGGTAGCGTCAGTACTGGTGCGGGAACATTTTTCGTCGAAGTCCAGGGCAAATATGCCTATGTAGGCAATAACGGCGCAGCTACGTTACAGGTGGTGGACGTGAGTGATCCAAAAACACCACGGATAGTTGGCGCGACCGCTAGTTTAGGCTCGAATGTCAATCAGATTGTCGTTCAGGGCAGATATGTTTATGTGTCTGTCTGGGGTTCGAGTCTTATTGACGTGGTTGATGTCTCCAATCCGACTAGTCCGACGGTCGTAGCGACTAGGTCATTCACCAGTCCAGCGCGTTTGGCGGTTTTTGGCCGATATCTGGTCGCGACTACTTTTGGTTCTCCTGATTACCTGGGGATATACGACATAAGCAATCCAGCATCACCACAGCAGATCGCGTATAAATTGTTGGGCGATGATGTGCGTGGTATAGCGGTGAGCGGAAGAAATATTTTTGTGGTCAATTCTGCTGGTACCACGATGAACGTATTGGAGTTTGATGGTCTCGAAACCTCCGCCCTCCTCGCCCACTCCGCCGAGCTAGGCAACCTCTCCGTACTCACGAACGCTACGGTCAATAATCAGCTTACAGTGGGTGGCGGTTTGGTCATCGGTTCGGGTGGGATCCTCTCACAAGGTTCCCTAGCCATATCGTCCACCAACACCACCTCAACCTTCGTCTTTGCTGTCTCTTCCAGCTATGCAGAGATATCCAACAGACTGACGGTAGGAGGGAAGAGCGTATGTCTCCAAGACGGGACTAATTGCCAATCCTCATCCTCCGAAGTCCCCAACTCCGCCTACATCTGGACCGATTCCCCGACCAACAACACCATCTATCCCACTACCTCCACCAGGGATGTACTCCTAGGAGGATCAACCACCAATACCGCAGCCTTCATCTTCGACCAGAACACCAATACCTCAACCGTCATCATCGGTAACCAGACAGGTAACGCCAACCTACTCGTTGGCACTACTACGTATGGAGGAGGTTTGAATTCATCATTTGTGATGAACGGAAACGACGTCATCGTGCAGGGCATGTTGGGCTCGATGGAGGGTCTGTATTCGGCAACAGGTGTCAGAGTCGGAACAGGCACTACCGTGTATGGAGATGGTAACCTCTATAAGACAACTTCAGGTGACTTTACTTTAGCTCTTAATGATTCTGGCTCTAGCTATCGCTTTCGTTCTGGAGGTCAGGAGTCGTTTACGGTCGCTTCTTCTGGTTTTGTCGGCATCGGCGTATCGACACCGTTGGAGGCATTGGATGTGAGTGGGACGATTAGGAATTTACTGCCTGAATATAAGCAGTTGTCGACTGTGACCAGTACTTATCTTAATGCGACCCAACCTTATTACATCGCAATCAACGGTAATTATGCATACGTTACGGTCAAAAACGGGGGTACAAATTCCAATTTGTCCATCTTGGATATAACGAATAAACAAGCGCCTGTCTTGGTCGGCAGTTTGGTTGTCGATAATTATCCAGCAGGTATTTCCGTGCAAGGTAAATATGCGTATATCACGCACGACAACGGGGTTGGGTATGGATTTTCGATCATTGATGTCAGTAATCCATCGGCGCCATACAGAGTTTCACGCGTGAACCTCACGAACAGCGTACGCAGCATATTCGTGTCCGGCAGGTATGCGTATTTAGGTACTGCGGTCGCAAGCAAGACATTGATCATCATGGACATCTCTAATCCGGCAAATCCGGTAGAGGTCAGCTCGGTCAATCTTGGCGCGGATAGCGCGTATTCCATACAAGTCCAGGGTCGTTATGCATATTTGCCGCTATATTCGGCTGGAACGCTTAGGGTTGTTGATGTCGCGGATCCAAAAAATCCAGTTGCGGTAGGAAGCATCACGTTGCCACATAATGGATTGTATGGTGTTGCAGTCCAGGGAAGGTACGCCTATGTGGGTTCTGGTGGTTGGAACGAGTTGTATGTCATAGACGTGTCGAATCCTGCTTCCATGACGCGCCTTAAAACGGTCACTACAGGGATGCACGGGCCTTGGGGCATGAGTATCAGCGGTCGATATTTGTATGTCGCGAATTACAATTCTGCGTCTAGTATCGAGAAAATGGTGGTGTTTGATATCGCGAGTTCCACGAATCCGATTTTGTCTGCTTTTTCATCGGTTCGCGCAAGCAACTCGGTTGTCTACGATGTCGCAGTCAGCGGAAAATATGCTTTTACGACGGAACACGGCAGTAGCTATGTTTCGGTGGTAGAAATAGAGGGGGTAGAAACCTCCGCCCTCCTCACCCACTCCGCAGAGCTCGGTTCCCTCCAAGTCCTCACTAACGGAACCATCTACAACCAACTAACAGTAGGAGGAGGACTTACCGTGGGTCCTGGAGGAATACTGTCACAAGGAAGTCTTGCCATATCATCAACCAACACTACCTCAACCTTCGTCTTCGCCGTCTCTTCCAGCTATGCAGAGATATCCAACAGGCTGACGGTTGGTGGCGTAGGGGTTTGCTTAGGTAATGGCGCGAATTGTCCTTCTGGAACGACTCCGCCTGCTGGAGCGAATGCGTGGTCGGAAAATAACGCTAATGATACTGCTTACCTCTCGACTTCGACGCGCGATCTCCTTTTGGGCGGCTCGACGACTGCCACGGCAGGATTCATCTTCGATAAAGGCGATACGACTTCGACCGTAATCATCGGTAGCCAAACGGGTATTGCCAATCTCTTGGTCGGCACGACTACTTATGGCGGAGGCTTGAATTCAGCTTTTACCATGAGCGGAAACGATGTGATCGTGCAGGGGATGCTGGGTTCGCTGGAGGGGCTGTATTCGGCGACGGGCGTAAGGGTCGGTACGGGGACTACCGTGTATGGAGACGGCAACCTGTACAAGACCACTTCAGGTGATTTCTCGTTGGCTTTGAACGATGCGAATTCGAATTGGAGATTCAGGACGGGCGCCGGCGAGTCTTTTACCGTGGCATCCACCGGGAACATCGGGATAGGGGTAAGTACTCCAATGGAGGCGTTGGATGTGAAGGGTAGTATCCAAACCTTATTGCGTAGCGGTAACACATTAGAAACCGTGTATGCATCAACGACGATTACTGCTGGTCCGGTCGCTGTATTCGGAAGATATGCTTATACCTCAATAAGGAGTGACAGCTATCTAACCATTGTCGATGTATCAGAACCATCTTCTGCGAAGATAATGAGTAGCTTGAATCTGTCTGGCGCTGTTTATGAAATTGCCCCAACTGGTAGGTATGTTTATGTCGCTGCAACGGCTAACTTTTTCGTGGTTGACACATTGAACCCGAGTGCCCCAAGCATCGCTGGTTCTACGGGCGATGATGCGATAGCGGTCAAGGTGAAGGGTAAGTATGCTTTTGTCGTTGATAATGCAGCGGATGCGCTAAAGGTGATTGACGTAGGGGATCCGACTAAACCTGAATTAGTTGCTTCGGTGGCTACGTATGCGACGGCGCAGAATCCTGCTGCTTTGGATATATCCGGCGATTTTGCTTATGTCATAAATACCTCGAATGGAACGCTTGCCGTATTCGATATCTCTGATCCGACTAATCCGGTCAGACTCTCAACGGTCAGTACTGGAGGATCGTTTAGTTTGAGCAATGGTCTTGTAGCTCGGGGCAGGTATGTGTATCTTGCGGCAAATTCTGACATAAGGATCATGGATGTGCAGAATCCATTGGCTCCGGTTCTGGTAAAAACAGTAACCGGTTTGGGCACCTATCACCACAATCTGGCGGTTGAGGGCCGGTATCTTTTTACCACGGATAATTATGGAGTTGGGTCTGTCCTAGACGTTTCAGATCCGCCACGAGCGTCTTTGATGTTCAACTGGACGGTTCCATCCGGTCCGGATCAGAATAGTTTAGCCGTCAGCGGGCGTTATCTGTATCTTTCGACCTCATATACAGGAACGGTACGTTTCATGATTTATGATATAGGTGGATTGGAGACGAATGGGTTGATCGCTTCTGGTTTTAGCACGGAAAATCTGCAGGTCTTGGGAAGCGCTGCCGTTGCCAACCGTTTGACCTTGGGCGGAGGCTTGAGCGTGGGATCAGGGGGTATCCTGACTTCAGGCAGTTTGGCCGTAGCGGCGACCACGACGACATCGACTTTCGATTTTGCGGTTTCTTCGACTAACGGCGTTTTCAGCGGTGGCCTGACGGCTGATTTGGAAATGGCTGTAAACGGCAATAACAACGAAGACGCTATCACGATGCATGGCAATATCGATAACATGCCGGACGCCGGACAGACGTTCAATGTCATTTACACTACGACTACCAGCGAATCAATATACAATCTTGATTATAGTGGAAACCGATTGGCAACGATCAGCTCCCAATATACTAGAGTGTTAGATATTTCGGATCCGACGAATTTGGAGATATTGGGAAGATACTCTACCCCTAACTGGGGTCAGGATGTCGATATGCTTGGCGATGTAGTTTTTGCTTTGCGATACAACAATACGGTCTTGCACGTCTTGGACTTCGCTAACCCAGCGTCACCTGCGCAGTTGGATAGCTACACGTTTTCCGGCGGTACTTATTCGGTATCGGTAGATGGAGGTTATGCGTATGTAGCTAAGGGAGGTGCACCGAATTCTGTCTATATTTTTGATATTTCTGATTTAAGTGACATTAAGCTCATTTCGACCCAAGTAGTCGGATCTAATCCGCAAACCGTATTAGCCAGGGGTGACTATGTGTATGTAAACAGCATAGATGGAAACGCTTTTCAGATCATCAATGTAGCGGATAGATATCATCCGTACGTCATGTCGACGACTACTGGAGGGGGCGTTGACGTAGTCGTGCAAGACAATTATGCCTACACTTCTTATGGTTCCAACATAAGGATTTATGATATATCGAATCCGTCGAGTCCGGTATTGGTCAAGACTGTCGTACCTGGCGGATCGACCGTGTATAGGATGGCTGTTGATGGAAATATTCTGCACGTCGCTGCCAATACTCGATATGTCCAGGTTGACATCACTGACCCGGTGAACGCTTCGGTGATCGGCTATACGACTTTGACTAATGCTCGTTCAGTGGTGGTTAAGGGCAGATATGCTTATGTAGGTTCAACCAGCAACTTTTTATACGTCATAGATACGAAAGGAACAGAAACGAACGGAATCAACGCACATTCTGCGGAGTTCGGTAATTTGCGCCTATCCGGTTCGGGCAGCGTCAATGGAGATTTTGAGATAGGCGAAAGCTTGATAGTCGGTTCGGGAATAATGACGTCCGGCGAGCTTGTCGCTGGTGGTGTGTCGATATTTGCGAATTTGCACCCTAAATCGAATGATTTGTTCGATCTTGGTTCTGCTGGTTATGCCTGGAACGATGTATATGTTGTCACGACTTATACCGCGGCCGGTGTAGAGACGAATGGGGATTTATCGGTCATGCCGCAGACTGGAACTACTGGGTTTACAAAAATAGCGACTGTGCCGACCGGTAACCAGCCGAATTCCTTCGCGATAAACGGTGATTTTGCCTATGTCATACACCATGCGACGCCTGATAGCTTCAGTGTCGTAGATATCAGCGATCCTTCGAATGCCAAGGAGATTTTGGAATATGCTTTGCCCAACCCGTATTTGGGATGGGCGGCGATAGAGGTGAGGGGTAATTACCTGTTTATCGGTTCATATGAGGATAACTGCAGTCCGAGCAATCTGATGATATTCGATATCTCCAATCCGAAGAATCCGGTGCAGGTAGCGACGGCTTGTTCGACGAGCAGCTATGTAAGGGGTATCGCGCTGGATGACGACCATATGTATGTGACGGGTCGTGGATGGAATGCAGGCAATGTCGAGGTATTTAATATCTCTGATCCTGCAAACCCGATGAAGAAATATGACCATGACCTGGCAGCTTATGGAGGGTATGCAGGTGCTTACGGTATTGCTGTCCAAGGTAAGTATCTTTATGTGACCGTAAGCGATACATCATATAACAGGTTGCACATCTATGATGTATCGGATGAAAATAATGTACGTCTAGTGGGCGTGACGGCGAATATAAGTGGCGATTTGCGTAAGGTATACGTGAACGGCAACTACGCGTATATCGCTAACACGAACAACAACGTCCATGTCGTCGATGTATCCAGTTCTACCAACCCCTATGTCGTGACCAGCGTGAGTACAGGTATAAGTTCCGCGTATGGAATCGTTGGTTCTGGCGATTTTATGTATGTGAGCAGCCCGGGAAACGAGCGGGTTGTGGTTTTCGATGTCAGCAACCCCCGTAGCCCTGTTTATTATGGATATTTTACGACTGCTAACGATCCGTATGGTCTCGCCGTCAAAGGGCGATACGTTTTCGTCGCTCCCTACATAGCTGATGGTTTGGAGATATGGGATATCAAGGGCGCAGAAGTGAATGGATTAATAGCGCATAGTGCAGAGCTGGGGAGCTTATCTGTCCGCGGCAGCATGGCGGTTTCGCAGAATCTGGCTATCGGCGGTTCACTGGCAGTCGGTAATGGCGGCATCAGGCTTGATGGAGCTTTGTCTGTCGCTTCTACGAACACAGCTTCTGTTTTCCAGTACGCGGTGTCATCGAGTTATGGTGAGTTCTCTTCGGATGTCACGCTGCGCGGCGTAAGCGTGTGCTTGCAGAATGGCACGAATTGTCCGGCTGGTGCGTCTGATTTGCCGGGTATCTGGGTCGATAATAAGACGAACGGCACGGTTTATCTGACGACTTCGACGCGCGACGTATTGTTGGGCAGCAATTCTTCGGTGACAGCAGGCTTTATGTTTGATTTTTTGGCGCCTTTGGACTTAGGAGCAATTTTTTCGTTGAAAGTGGGCAACGGTACGTCATTGACTAACCTATACGTCGGCACTTCGACGTATGACGGGGGATTGAATTCCGGGTTCACCATGAGCGGAAACGAGATGCTTGTGCAGGGTAAGTTGGGGTCGATCGAAGGGTTGTTCTCTGCTACTGGCGTATCAGTCGGAACAGGCACTACCGTGTATGGAGACGGTAACCTGTACAAGACCACGGCTGGTGACTTCAACCTGTCCATGAATAATGCCGCTTCAAATCTGCGCATCAGGACGAACGAGACGGAACGCTTGACGGTCGCATCTTCGGGTAACATCGGCATCGGCGTCGCTACACCGCTCGAGGCGTTAGATGTGAACGGTAGCATCAAGAATACGGTGAGGAGCGGACAGACGCTGACTACGATGAGCAACAGGTACTTAGTCTTTAATCCGCAAGATATAGCAGTGTCCGGAAGGTTTGGGTATATGGTGAACTATTCGACGACGGATACATCATCCAGATTGTCAGTCGTCGATCTGTCTGACCCGACGCAACCGACGATTGTCGGTTCATATACCGAAGCGAATCAAGTATTCAGTCATGTGAGGCGCGCGGGGAGATATGCTTTGGTCTATGGATACAGCGCCGTCGGCGCACAGGGTTATTTGGTGATATTCGATGTTTCAGATTCGGGCAAGCCGGTAAAAGTCGGCAGCATGAATCTTGGCTCTTACTCCAACGACATGGCGATTGGGTCGAGGTACGCATATCTGACTGATGGAAATAAGCTATTCGTGGTCGATTATTCTGATCCGACAAAGCCGTTTTTGGCTGGTTCGTATGACGCTCCGGGAACAGGCGGGCCAACGTATCTTGATGCTCAAGGGGATTATGTCTATCTTACGGATGAAAGCGGTAAGTTGTATATATTTGACGTATCGAATCCAAGATCCATCAAGCTTGAATCCGATAGTTTTACGAACCAAGGGCAACCGTATCATATTAAGGTCAGCGGGCATTACGCCTATATCAATGATGTTCAGGTAGAATTGGGGATATATGACATTTCCAATCCGAGCGATCCGCAGTTAAAGGGGACGGTCGCAACGGGAACCTATGATATCGATGTCAGCGGAAAGTATGCGTTTTTTACTGGCGATGATAATTATCTGAAGATTGCCGACATATCTAATCCGGCTAATCCGCAAGCGCTCACGTCAATAAACATTTCGACGAGTTCTGTCGATGTAGTGGTGTCGGGCAGGTATGCATACGTATTGCGTACCGGAGGTAACCTGGCCGTGGTCGATATAGGCGGCGCGGAGACGAACGGAATCCTTGCGGCCAGCGCAGAGGTCGGGTCGTTGCAGGTGTTGACTGACGGCGTGAATGTAGGTGACTTCGATATCGGTGGAGGTTTGTCAGTCGGGTCAGGTATCCACTCTAATGGTCCGCTGACGGCGTACGCGACCGGTTCGTTCATGAACGACATACAGACGGCGGGGAGCATGCTTGTGGGTGCAACGGGTACGAGTATCGGCGAAAGGTTGCAGGTGGAAGGAAACCTATTGGTGCGTAGGAGACCGACGGCGATAGGCGAAGCTTGGACGGCTACAGGGACTGCATATACGAATGTGCCTTCGGCCCGCCAGAAGGCGCTGACCGTGTGGACGGGATCCAAGATGATTGTGTGGGGAGGTGATAATAATGCCGGAACTTATTACGATACGGGCGGTATCTATGATCCGATGACTGATTCTTGGACGTCGGTCACCACGACGAATGCGCCGCAGGCCAGGAGCGATTCGTTTTGGGCGGGTGGAATTTGGACGGGATCCAAGATGATCGTGTGGGGCGGGTCTAACGGCGCAGCAACTTCGACTGGCGGCATTTATGATCCTTCTACCGATACCTGGAAGTCGGTGACTTCAACTGGCGCGCCATCCGCTCGATATGCACATGTGTCCGTCTGGACCGGATCCAAGATGATCGTGTGGGGCGGAACAGCTGCGGGTGGGGGAGTGTATGACCCGATGACCGATACTTGGCTTCCCATGTCTACCGCTAACGCGCCAACCGCACAGATGTATTCGACTGCGGTTTGGGCTACACCTGCGGGAACCTCGTCAAAGATGATTGTCTTCAGCGGCTTGTCGAATTCTACTGCCGGTATGTACGATCCGGCGAACAATACCTGGACCACCGTAACCTCGACCAATTCTCCTTCCCAAAGATATCATCATGCTGCAGTCTGGACCGGCACGAAGATGATCGTGTGGGGCGGGTATTCCGCAGGAAGCAACACCACTACTGGCGGCATGTTTGATCCAGTCAATAACACGTGGGCCAGTACGACCCAGACCGGAGCCGGTAGCGGACGTCGTTTCTTCAATATCGCATGGGGTAACGGCAGGATGATGGTTTGGGGAGGTTATGCCGCCAATGCCGATAACACGGGCGCATTGTATGATCCGGTCAACGATTCATGGACGACCATGACGACCACGAATGCGCCAATCGGCAGATATTTCAATTCTACTGTCTGGACCGGGACGAAGATGATCGTGTGGGGCGGTACTGCTAGTACGGGTGCGACGCTTAACTCCGGCTCCACCTACACCCCCACCCAATACCAAGGCAACCTGATGGTGGA
>JAVHLR010000003.1 GCA_031082005.1 Patescibacteria group bacterium | reverse complement strand
CTACCTCAACCTTCGTCTTCGCCGTCTCTTCCAGCTATGCAGAGATATCCAACAGACTGACGGTAGGAGGGAAGAGCGTATGTCTCCAAGACGGGACTAATTGCAGTGCAGGATCAGGTTCACCTATCGGTGCCTACATCTGGACCGATTCCCCGACCAACAACACCATATATCCCACCACTTCCACCAGGGATGTACTCCTAGGAGGATCAACCACCAATACCGCAGCCTTCATCTTCGACCAGAACACCAATACTTCCACTGTCATCATCGGTAACCAGACAGGTAACGCCAACCTACTGGTTGGCACTACTACCTATGGAGGAGGACTCAACTCCAACTTCACCCTTAACGGCAATGACGTACTCATACAAGGACAACTTGGTTCCATCGAAGGTCTGTTCTCCGCTACTGGCGTATCAGTCGGGACAGGCACTACCGTGTATGGAGACGGTAACCTGTACAAGACTACTTCAGGTGATTTTACTTTAGCCCTGAACAACACCGCTTCCAACTGGAGGTTCCGGTCTGGAGGACAGGAATCCTTCACCGTGGCTTCCACGGGTAACGTGGGTATCGGGGTATCGACGCCGTTGGAGGCGTTGGATGTGAGTGGGACGATTAGGAATGTCTATCAGAGTGCGGGGCAGGGATTGGATATTGTCGGAACAGGCGTCCTGACGCCTGGTCAGAGCCCTGAATTCATCACTGTCTCGGGTCGTTATGCTTATACTGCAAACCCATTACCAGGAAATGACATTAATATCGTCGATATTAGCAATCCGGAACTGCCAGTCGTCGTTGGAACGAGTACACTTACAGCTACAGCGGGTCCACGCGCCATTGCGATTTCTGGAAACTATGCGTATACGGCGAATAAGACAAACGGAACAGTTAACGTCATCGATATCTCTAACCCGACATCACCAATTATTGTTGCGACAACGACATTGACGACTATCGGTTCTGCGGGGACTTCAGGCATCGCTATTTCGGGTAGTCATGCATACATAACCAACTATTCTTACAATTCAATCAATGTCTTGGACATCTCAAATCCTTTAAGCCCGATAGTCATTGCATCTACGACGGTCGGTATCCGCCCAGATTCAATATATTTGCAGGGTACTTATGCTTACGTCGTAAACACGGGAAGCGACAGCTTGAGCGTCGTGAATATCGCGGATCCGAATAATCCGACGATTATTGGTACGAAGACTTTTGCTGCGACTTCGAATCCATACAGGGTATTCGTTTCTGGTCGTTACGCCTATACGATCAACCAAGGTGATTCAACCCTTAGTGTCATTGATGTCTCGAACCCAGCCTTGCCTATCGGGGTCGGTACGTCTACTTTGGGTACAGGAACCGGGGCATCGTCATTGTTCGTCAATGGACGGTATGCGTATGTGACGAATGGGGACATAGACACGATTTCGGTAGTCGATGTTTCTATTCCGACGTCTCCTACGATCGTTGCAACAGGGAATCTTCCGTCGGGTGCTTACACCCAATCGCTCTATGTATCAGGTCGTTATGCTTACACGGCAAATGCAGATATCGATACCATAAGTGTCATCGACCTCAAAGGCACGGAAACCTCCGCCCTCCTCGCCCACTCCGCAGAGCTCGGTTCCCTCCAAGTCCTCACTAACGGAACCATCTACAACCAACTAACAGTAGGAGGAGGACTTACCGTGGGTCCTGGAGGAATACTGTCACAAGGAAGTCTTGCCATATCATCAACCAACACTACCTCAACCTTCGTCTTCGCCGTCTCTTCCAGCTATGCAGAGATATCCAACAGACTGACGGTAGGAGGGAAGAGCGTATGTCTAGCTGATGGGACTAATTGCCAATCCTCATCCTCCAATGTCCCCAACTCCGCCTACATCTGGACCGATTCCCCGACCAACAACACCATATATCCCACCACTTCCACCAGGGATGTACTCCTAGGAGGATCAACCACCAATACCGCAGCCTTCATCTTCGACCAGAACACCAATACTTCCACTGTCATCATCGGTAACCAGACGGGTAACGCCAACCTACTGGTTGGTACTACTACATATGGAGGAGGACTCAACTCCAACTTCACCCTTAACGGTAATGACGTACTCATACAAGGACAACTTGGTTCAATCGAAGGTCTGTTCTCCGCTACTGGCGTATCAGTCGGAACAGGTACTACCGTGTATGGAGACGGTAACCTATACAAGACCACATCAGGTGACTTCAACCTAGCACTCAACAACACCGCATCCAACTGGAGGTTCCGGTCTGGAGGACAGGAATCCTTCACTGTGGCTTCTACCGGGAACGTGGGTATCGGGGTATCGACACCGCTGGAGGCATTGGATGTGAGTGGGACGATCAGGAATGTTTATAATTCTTCGCAGGGCTTTAGCGTGGTCACCAGCACTTTCTTGAATGTTAGACAGCAGGCGGTATTTGTTGCTGGAAGGTATGCCTACACCGCTAATGATGTAGACGGTTCAATTTCCATAGTTGATGTTTCGAATCCTTCAAGTCCATATAATGTAACAACCTCATACCTCGGCAGCAGCAGCATTGATCCGAGCGATATTTATGTCGCAGGCAAATACGCCTATACCGCAAACGGATCGTCTGCAAAAAGCGTCTCCATTATCGATGTTTCGAATCCTGCCTCGCCCTTTGTCGTAACTACTACGTACACGGGCGCAAATTCCGATCCATACAGTTTATATGGGAATGGGAATCTGATTTATTTCACTAACAACACCTTTTCCAATTCGGTCGGCGTGTTGGATGTAAGCAATCCAACTAATCCGCTTTTGATCAACACCCTGGATCTTGGGACAGCGGAGCCTTACGGCATACATATCCAGGGCAGGTATGCCTACACGGCAAACTGGGCTGATGATACGGTCTCGATCATTGATTTGAATATCCCGACTGCACCGGTTTTGGTGACCAGTACGTATATCGGACTGAACACTTATCCCACAACGGTGTATGCGCAAGGTCGTTATGTGTATGTGGGAAACAACGGGAACAATACAGTTTCGGTGTTGGATGTTTCTTCGCCTGCAAATCCGAGCGTAGTAGGCACGGTTAACTTAGCGGCAGGAGCTACGCCAAACGACATATTCGTCTCCGGTAGATATGCCATAACGGCTGATTTGGGGAACAACAGTACGATTTCGATCATCGACGTCGCTTCTTCGACGAATCCAATCTTGATCTCTTCGGTGTACATGGGGTCAGCGAGCATTTATCCGTCAGGAGTCTTTATTTCCGGTCGCTATGCATATGTTGCGAGTTCTCAAGCGAAATATTTGTCCATCGTCGATTTGAAAGGCACGGAAACCTCCGCCCTCCTCGCCCACTCCGCAGAGCTTGGAAGCTTATCGGTACTTACTAACGCATCCATCTTCAACCAACTGACCGTGGGCGGAGGATTGATGGTTGGGGCCGGCGGGATCTTGTCCCAGGGCAGCTTGGCGATATCTTCCACCAATACGACTTCGACTTTCGTTTATGCGGTGTCTACCACCAACATGGAGGTCTCAAGCAGATTGACCGTGGGGGGCGTCGGAGTTTGTCTCTCTAACGGAACGGGCTGCACCAGCAATATCCCGGCAGGCGCGTATATCTGGACGGATAACGCAACCAATAACACGATCTATCCGACGACTACGACGAAGGATATTTTGCTTGGTGGATCGACGACGGATACTGCAGCCTTCATCTTCGATAAAGGCACGACTATCTCGAGCGTCATCATCGGTAACCAGACAGGTAACGCCAACCTGCTGGTAGGAACGACAACGTACGGTGGTGGGCTTAATTCTGATTTCGTCTTGGATGGAAATGATGTTTTGGTGCAGGGTATGCTGGGTTCCATTGATGGTCTGTTCTCCGCGACCGGAGTGAAGGTGGGTACTGGAACGACGGTTTATGGAGATGGCGACTTATATAAGACGACTGCGGGTGATTTCAATTTGTCGTTGAGCAATGCTGCGTCAAATTGGAGATTCCGGATAGCCGGACGTGAAACGTTCACGGTCGCTTCTTCCGGCTTTGTCGGTATAGGCGTCAGTACACCGCTGGAAGCTTTGGATGTGAGCGGAACGATTAGGAATATCTTGAGGACAGGACAGGACTTCGTGATCACGACCAGCACCCAGACGTTGGCGACGCCAAAGCAGGTCGCTGTTTCAGGCCGTTATGCATACGTCACAGAAGCGGGAGCGACGGATAAGCTCGAGGTATTCGATGTCACCAATGTCGCTTCACCGACAAGTATGGGTTCGGTGGCCGTAGGAGATGAACCGAACGCAGTATTCATACGCAACGAGTACGCGTATGTGGCAAATCAGGGAGATAACTCCGTTTCGATCGTGAACATCTCAAGCCCAGCAACGCCTTCAGTTGTCGGTACGTATTATCTTGGCGGTTCGCCGCCCAACAGCCTGTATGTTTCGGGCAAGTTCATGTATCTCGGGTGGGGAAGTCTGTTGGATATCGTGAATATCGAAGCACCGTCCGCACCATATAGCGTCACTTCGGTGAATTTCGGTGCGGTCGTCAATGCCGTTGAAGTACAAGGGGGCTATGCATATGTCGCCACGAACAATGATAATTTTCATGTTGTCGATATCAGCAACTCATTTGCCCCGTCGATCGAGAGTTCGTTTGCTCTGGCTTATAACGATCCGAGAGATATTGCGGTGCAGGGTCGTTATGCTTATGTATCAGGTAATTCAAACGGCTTTTCCATCATCGATATATCTAATCCTGCCAGCCCTTCAGAAGTCGCTGCTACTGCTGGATCCCAATTCTCGTACTCTTTATCGGTGTCAGGTAGATACCTCTATCTAAGAAGTAACTCCAACGGCAATGTCTATATATATGATGTTTCGGTTCCGGCATCGCCGACGTTGATAAATTCCAAGGCGGTTTCCAGCGTAGCGGGTGAGGGTTTGGCGCTAAGCGGTCGTTATCTCTATACGACTGCAGAAACGGCGAATAAGTTGATTATCATGGATGTCGGAGGCATCGAGACCAGCTCTTTGACGGCAGGTTCGGCAGAGTTGGGTGAGTTGCAGGTGTTGACGAACGGCGTCATCCAAAACCAATTATCAGTCGGTGGAGGATTGAACGTAGGCTTGGGCGGAATCTTCTCTGCGGGGAGCCTGTCTGTCGGATCGCAAGATACGACTTCGACTTTCCTGTACGCTGTTTCGGCGACGCAGGGCATGTTCAGCAAACGCTTGACTGTCGGCGGGAACCTGGTCATCAACGGCGACACGACCAACCCCGCGTTGGATGTCAGAGGGAATATCCAGAATGTACTGCAGAGCGGCCAGACGTTCAGCAGCGTGGCAGTGACGACTACGGCATATGATTTGACGGACGTGATCGTGAAAGGCAGATATGCATACATGTTGTCGGAATCATCGAGTACTTTCGTTGTCTTGGATGTGAGTGATGCTGCAACTCCATCTGTTGTTGGGACATTGACGCTCCCGGCTATTGCCAAGTCTCTTGCGGTGAGCGGAGATCGTGCGTATGTGGGATCGAATAGTGCCGACAGAAAGGTTTATGTGGTCGATCTCTCTATCCCATCGAGCCCGAGTATCCTCGGAAGCGTGTTGGCTGCAAATGCAGGAAATATCGGAACGTTGGATGTGGCGGGACAATACGTGTACTTCACTTCAGATAGTGATGCTGATGGGATATTCGGTAAGATCGATGTCAGTAATCCCGCTTCGCCTGTAGTGATCGCTACCACGACTTGCACAGGGAGCGGTCCGAAAACCATTTCGGTCAAAGGCAAGTATGTCTATGTGTCTGCGGCAAGCGCCAACGAATTCAGAATCTACAATGTAGTAAGCCGAAATAATATTACGTTAGCAGGAACGGCTGCGGTCGGAGATGGGGCATATGGTTTCTCCATGTCAGGGAGATATGCATATGTGAGCAACCTGAATTCTGATGATATTTCCATCGTCGATGTGGCTTATCCGGGTAACCCGACAGTCGTCGCGACGACTACGGGTCTGACAGGCCCCGGCAACTCAAAGATAAGCGGACGATATCTGTATGTGACTAATTATCTCGGTTCCACGATATCCATTTTTGACTTGATCGATCCGACCAGCCCGGTGCTGATTTCGTCGCCAACAATAACGAATGGTCCGATCGGTATCGATGTGAGCGGGAGATATGCGTATATCGTTTCCCAAACGGCGAAATCGCTCACTATTTTGGACATCAAGGGCATGGAAGTGAACGGCTTGATGGCGGCAAGCGTGGAGGCGGGTACGCTGCAGGTGTTGACTGACATGACAGTCGGGCAGCAGTTTGATGTTTATGGCGCGTTGAGCGTAGGTGCGGGCGGTATATTCTCGCAGGGCAGTCTAGCGGTCGGTGGGACGTCGACATTCGCGGACGTCAAGCCTGCTGCCAACAACACCTACGATTTAGGCACCTCGAGTTATTCATGGAGGAACGTCTATTCTTCAGGCACGACTTATGCCGCTGATCTGACTATAAGCAATACTTTGACGCAAACCGTTCAAAACGGTGCGAGTTTGGACATCGTGACCAGCACTTATTTGGGCGACAATAGGGCTCCTCGAGGAGTGGTGGTTTCGGGCAAGCTGATGTTCACCGCGAACAGCACGGATCATAGTTTGGGTATATATGATGTTTCCGCACCTTCAAGCCCGAGGTTGTTGCAGGAGGTTGATGTAGCTCAAGGATTGTATAGCGTAGCGATCTCCGGTAATTACGCTTTTACCGCGAACTATACTTCACATACGATGTCGGTTGTCGATATTTCCAGCCCGGCACAGTCCTATGTAGCCGCTACGTTGAGTTTGGGAGCTTCATATAGCCCTGATAGGATTTCGGTGGTTGGTCCGTATGCGTATCTGCAAGGCGGCAGCTATTTCATTGTCGTCGATATCAGCACCCCGACAAGTCCAAGAGTCCTGTCTATCACTACGTTAGCTTCGCAGTCTGAATCTTTTGCCATACAGGGTAAGTATGCGTATTTCGCGGGTTGGAGTTCGAACAAGATGCATATTTACGACATATCAAATCCCGCATCGCTCGTATTGGCGTCGAGTACGTATTTTGGGACTAGCAAATTCGTATCGGCGGTCGCTGTACAGGGTTCGTATGCTTATGTCGGATGTGATGGAGACTCTATGGTCAGGGTGGTGGATATATCGAATAATAGCGCTCCAGTAATCCTGGGCAGCGTCTTGATACCGTCTTCGTTTGATTTTCCGGATATGGAGGTGTCTGGCCGCTATCTGTACACGACTGATGGAGGAAATACCAATAATTTGTATGTCGTTGACGTCTCTAGTTCGACAAATCCAATACTTTTGGTGAGTCAATATCTTGGTACGAATGGAGCGTATGCGACGGATTTAGAGGTCGCGGGTCGTTATGCATACGTCTCGAGTTATCTGAATGATCGAATATACATATTGGACATCATGGGAGCAGAGGTGAATGGCTTGATCGCGCATAGCGCTGAAATGGGTAGCTTGCAGGTGTTGGATAGCGCGAATATCGTCAACCAATTGGTCGTGGGTGGCGGTTTGAGTGTCGGTGCGGGTGGCATATATTCATTAGGCAGCTTGGCCGTGGCTTCGACGAACACGACCTCCACCTTTGCCTACGCCGTCTCCTCGACGAATGGTGTGTTCTCCAACAACCTTACGGTAGGAGGATCGAGCGTATGTTTGAGCAACGGCACCAATTGTCCGACACTGGAATACACGGTGGTCAATGCCTGGGTCGATAACGCGACTTACAATACCGTTTACTTCAATACTTCGACTCGTGATTTGCTGTTGGGCGGCAGCACCACGGCAACTGCGGGATTAGTTTTTGACCAGGGAAATACGGTTTCGTCACTGATTGTCGGTAACGGCGCCTTGGCCAACACCCATCTATTCGTCGGTACTTCTACATATGGCGGTGGATTGAATTCAAATTTCTCCATGAGCGGAAACGATGTACTTGTCCAAGGCATGGTCGGTTCCATTGAAGGTATGTTCTCGGCGACGGGCGTGACTGTCGGCACAGGATCCATGGTTTATGGCGACGGTTACATGTACAAGACCAATGCCGGTGACTTTACGCTTTCATTGAATGACGCGGCCTCAAATTGGCGTTTCAGGACGAATGCGACAGAACGCCTGACCGTGGCATCGACGGGCAATATCGGTATCGGAGTGACTACGCCGCTGGAAGCTTTGGATGTAAAAGGCAACATCAAGAATGTATTAAGGAGCGGCAGCACATTCTCTACCGTGTTCACGACTTCGACGGGTTTGAACCCGTGGGCTGTGAGCATCGTCGGACAGAGGATGTATGTGAATTCAGCCGATAATAACCAGGTCAGGATTTTCGACATTTTGGACAAGTCTAACCCGACTTTGATTAAGGTGTTGAATTTAGCATCTGCTAAGGGTATTGCCGCCGCGGGGGACATGTTATATGTCGGCGGAGTTAATGCGATCAACGTGATTGACGTATCAAACGCGGGTAACCCGGTTGTTTTAAGCACGACGACAATGGGTTCCGGCGCAAAGCGGCTAACGATAAATGGAAGGTATCTATATGCCGTAGATGAGGATGAACAGAGGATATACGTGGTGGATGTGAACGATCCGTACAATCCAATCGTAGTTTCTGAAATCGACCCAGGAAATGCTGCGTATTCAGCAGAAGTAGTTGGTGATTATCTTTATGTTCCGGTTGCAGGCTCTGTAAATGCCTTGAAGGTCTATGATATATCGAACCCATACGCACCTATCCTTGTCGCGTCTCAAGGTCTGGGTAGTTTTGCTTTCGATATCGCAATCCAGGGTAGATATGCATACGTCAGTAATTTTTCAAGCAATAATATTTCAATCCTTGATGTCTCCGATCCGACGAGCTTGAGGGTGTTGGCTACGACTACGCATTCCGGCGCTGCTGGTTTGGCGTTGAATGGGCGATATCTGTATGTCACTAATTTCGGTTCCAACACTTTGACCATATATGACGTTTCCAGCTCGACGAACCCTGTCAGTATGGGTACGGCGACTGTCGGGAGCGGTCCGATTAAAGTGGAAGTTTCGGGGAGATATGCTTTTGTTACGGCACAAACGAGCAATAACTTGTCGATTGTTGACGTGAAGGGTGTGGAAACTAACGGTTTGATTGCTGCTAGCCTTGAGGCAGGTTCACTGCAGGTGAACGGTAATGGTACGGTGGCTGGTGATTTCAGCATCGGAAACGCGCTGACCGTCGGTAAGCGAGGGATATTCACTAACGGTACTTTGGGTGTGTATGGTACTTCGACTTTTGGGACGGATGCGGTCGTGTCTGGTTCCATGGTGATAGGCACCACATCGACCAACATCGGAGAGCGGCTGCAGGTCGAGGGCAATACTTTGATACGCCGTAGATCAATGGCCGATGTCGAGGCTTGGTCTTCGACCGGAACGTCATATACAAACGCGCCAAGCATCAGATATGAACAGGCCACAGTCTGGACCGGAGATAAGATGATCGTGTGGGGCGGAAGGGCTGACTTAGTGTTGGGTACTGGTGCTGTCTATGATCCGAGGTCGGATACATGGAAGACCATGTCGACAACGAACGCACCAAGTGCACGTTGGTATCATTCTGCTGTCTGGACCGGATCCAAGATGATCGTGTGGGGCGGACAAAATATTTTGAATGTATATGTGAATACTGGTGCGATTTATGATCCGCAGACAGATTCGTGGAAGTCCGTCACTACGACTGGTGCTTTGAGCGGAAGAGGTCGCCATTCAGCGGTTTGGACAGGATCGAAGATGCTTATTTGGGGCGGTGGCGATGCCGGTTCGCCGTTTAATGACGGGGCGTTGTACGACCCGGTCACCGATACGTGGACGACGATAAGTACGACTAATGCACCTCAAGCCAGAGCTGGTGCGACTGGAATATGGACTGGATCAAAAATTTTGGTCTGGGGCGGCGGTAATCCTACTGTCACAAGCACTGGCGGATTATATGATCCAGCGCTCAATACGTGGCAATCTACCACGCTGACGAACGCACCGGCCGGTCGCACTTATCATTCTGCTGTGTGGACAGGATCCAAGATGATCGTGTGGGGCGGTTCTGATGCGATAAACCCGATTTCAACCGGTGGAATATACGATCCGGTGACGAATTCGTGGGCTGCAGTTACGGATACGGGTGCTCCGGTTGCACGTATGATGCACTCGTCCGTCTGGACCGGATCCAAGATGATCGTGTGGGGCGGGAATAATGGTGCCGGTACGGATTACGGTACAGGATCGCTGTATGACCCGGTCAATAACTCGTGGACCGCGATGACCACGACGAACGCACCTGACGAAAGGTCGCGCATGAGTGCGGTTTGGACGGGTCTGAAGATGATCATATGGGGCGGCGTATCGAGTAATTATTTTAACTCCGGCTCCACCTACACCCCCACCCAATACCAAGGCAACCTGATGGTGGA